>NZ_LRPB01000049.1 GCF_001592945.1 Roseivirga seohaensis | reverse complement strand
CATGCCTCTCCGTACATGAGCACGTTAAAAAAACTTAAAATAGAAATGAGAAAGGGTAGGTCACCAGACAGAATAGTATTTCTAAACAACAAACCCCTGCTAGATCTAAGCCTAACAGGGGTTTGTTATAATTTATAATATATCGATTAACGCACGATAGTTTCTGTTCTATCAGGACCCAAAGACACAATTGTGATAGGCACTCCTGTTTCTTTTTCAATGTATTCAATATAAGCAACTAACTCGGAAGGCAGGTTACGATACTCTTTAACGTTCCTCACATCCTTAGCCCAACCTTTAAAGGTTTTATAAACTGGTGTTATCTCTTCATCCAAAAGTTGGAATGGCATCTCTTCAGTTAGTGTTCCGTCTGAAAGTTTATAATGGGTACAAACTTTCAGTTCGTCTAGAATACTTAAAACATCGGCCTTCATCATAAAGAGTTGCGTTACTCCATTGATCATGATGGCATATTTAAGTGCTGGTAAATCTAGCCAGCCACATCTTCTTGGGCGGCCAGTAGTAGCTCCAAACTCGTGGCCTTCATCTTGGATTCTTTTTCCAACCTCATCAAACAGTTCGGTTGGGAATGGCCCACCTCCCACACGAGTACAGTATGCTTTAAAAATCCCAAAGACTTCTCCAATGTTTCTTGGTGCAACGCCAAGGCCTGTACAAGCTCCGGCTGTCATGGTATTCGAACTTGTTACATACGGATAGCTTCCAAAGTCAATATCGAGCAAAGAGCCTTGCGCCCCTTCTGCCAAAACAGTTTGGCTTGAACGAATACATTCATTAATCACATATTCACTGTTCACCAAATTAAAATCTCTAAGGAAATTGATTGCCTCAATGAATGGTGCTTCTGCCTCTTCTAGATCATACTCGAAATCGTAGTGGCTCAAAATGTTTTGATGCTTCTTTACCAAGTTACGATACCTACCTTCAAAATCTGGAGCCACTATATCACCTACACGAATTCCATTACGTGCAACTTTGTCTTGATAAGAAGGGCCAATCCCTTTTAGAGTAGACCCTATTTTATCTTTTCCTTTTGATTGTTCATAAGCCGCATCTAAAAGCTTATGTGTTGGTAGAATAAGTTGTGTCTTTTTGGAGATGAAAAGGTTCTTTTTTAAATCAATATTGAATTTAGAAAGACCTTCAATTTCTTTTTTGAAAACAATTGGATCGAGTACTACTCCATTTCCGATTATGTTTCTTATTCTTTCACGGAATATACCTGAAGGAATTTGATGCAATACATGTTTATGGCCGTCAAATTCAAGCGTATGACCAGCATTTGGCCCACCTTGGAATCTGGCAACAACATCGTATTTTGGAGCTAGTACATCAACTACTTTTCCCTTGCCTTCGTCTCCCCATTGCAAGCCTAAGAGTACATCAACCTTCATTCTAGTTTTCTGATTTTAATTTTAATATTGCCTCGTCCACAGTTTTTTCAATATTGAATATGGCGTTCAGCTTGGTTATTATTAATAACTTTTTCACATGCTCGGAAGGATTTACAATGCATACTTCTCCGCTTTGATTTCTAAACTTAGTAAGAATAGTGATTAAGACACCGATTCCGCTGCTGTTAATATATTTTACTTCGTTAATATCGATTATACAGTATTTTACTCCCTCACTAATAGCTTTGTCGGCCTCTTTGAGTAAGGCAACTCCAACTTCCTCTCCAATAAGGTTTCCCATTAATGAAAGTATTAGGGTTTCAGAATCTATTTTTGAACTATAATCCATACTAACTTAATTTTAATTATCGGACTCTGATTTCTTTTTTGGTTTAGCGAAAAAATAGAGCGTATGATGCATGATTTCAATATCAAACATTTCTTCGAGTGTGTTTTTGATGTTCTGTATTCGTGGATCGCAGAACTCAAGCACTTCGGTTGAATCTAACATTAAGATATGATCGTGTTGTTTAAAACCGTAGGATTTTTCGTATTGCGCCAGATTCTTTCCAAACTGATGCTTACTGACTAAATCACACTCTACCAATAGATCTAATGTATTATATACTGTGGCCCTTGAAACACGATAGTTTTTGTTCTTCATTGAAATGTAGAGCGATTCTACATCAAAGTGCCCTCCTCTGGAATAAATCTCCTCAAGAATGGCAAACCTTTCAGGCGTCTTCCTAAGTGCTTTGTTTTCCAAAAAAGCAGTAAAAATCTTTTTTACTTGTTCAAATACCTCAGGCTTTAACGACATACTTCTCGCGCATCAAAGTGCAAATATATAACTCTAAACTTATTTAACTCATTAGGATTGAATCTATCGGAAATTAACTCTAATAGATATGGAATGAAAAGAGTCTAAACATTAGAGATTAGTAGACACAACAAGGAAGTAATCTGTATTGTTATTATTTTAAATCTTTTGATTCGAAACGAGTCACTTTCATTACTCCATTGATTTTTTCTAGCCTACGGCTCATGTCGTCTAGGTGTTTTGTATTATTGATGTACAACATGATTTGTCCATCAAAGATTCCGGTTTCGGTATCGATGCTGATAGAGCGCATGTTTACTTTCAATTCACTAGAAATTAAATCTGTTACATCGCGCATTAGGCCTACCCTATCGGTACCAATAATACGAAGCCCCGCCAAAAACGCATTTTGCTGTTCAGACATCCATTTGGCTTTTACTATTCTATTGCCATGATTAGAAAGTAATTCTGGAGCATTTGGACAAGTGGTTCTATGTATTTTAATTCCTTCATTTACGGTTACAAAGCCGAATACATCATCTCCTGGAATTGGGTTACAGCATTTAGCAAGACGATAATCTACCATATCCATATCTTCACCAATCAGAAGAATGTCTTTTCCGGTGGTTTTTATTTTGCTGAAGTCATCACTAAAATCGCTCAACTCCTCTGTTTTGGCGCGCTGAGATTTTGTATTGACCTTAAACTCTTTGTATTTCTTGATTTCTGAAGGGTCGATAATGCCCTTACCTACTTTATAATAAAACTCGGTAACGGTTTTTTCTTCGAAAAAAGCGCGCAACTGGTTTGCCACATCGCCATCGAAAGGAATTTTCATTTGTTTAAGCTTGCGCTGAACAATCTCCTTTCCATCAATGGCCGCCTGTTTTTTAAACTCTTTTAGGCTGTCTTTAATTTTAGACCTGGCCTTGGAAGTAACTACAAACCGTAACCAATCTTCATTCGGTTTCTGTTTAGAAGAAGTGAGTACCTCAATCTGATCTCCATTCTTAATCTCGTAATTTAACGGAACCAGTTTATTATTAACTTTCGCACCTAAACATTTTGCACCAACCTCTGTATGAATATCAAAAGCAAAATCTAGTGCTGTAGCGCCAGCTGGCAATATCTTTAAATCGCCCTTAGGAGTAAATACGAAAACTTCATCACTGAAAAGATTTGCTCTAAAGTCATCAACAAACTCAATCGCGTTTGTATCGTTTTGCTCGAGCATATCTCTGACTTTCTGTATCCACAATTCTAAGCCAGACTCGTGAGATGTAGGTGCTCCATCTTTGTACTTCCAATGCGCGGCATATCCTTTCTCAGCAATTTCATCCATGCGCTTTGCCCTAATCTGCACCTCTACCCATCGTCCAGTTCTACTCATTACTGTAGTATGAAGTGATTCATAGCCATTGGCTTTTGGAGTGCTAATCCAATCACGAAGCCTATCAGGGTTCGGAGTATAAAAATCAGTCACAATAGAATACACCTGCCAACAGGCTGCTTTTTCATGTTCGGGATCGGTATCTACAATAATTCGGATAGCAAACAGATCATACACCTCTTCGAAAGGGATATTCTGTTTTTTCATTTTATTCCAAATGGAATAAATAGATTTTGGACGCCCTTTTACCTCAAAGCTAATACCAGTTCGGTTAAGTTCTTCTTGAATTGGCGCTACAAAGCTTCTAATAAATCTGCTCCGAGAAGACTTGCTCTCTGCAATTTTCGAAGCTATCTCAGCATACACATCTTCTTCGGTATATTTCAACCAAAGATCTTCTAGTTCAGATTTTATTGTATACAAGCCTAATCGGTGAGCAAGCGGTGCATATATATATATGGTTTCCGAAATAATTTTCAATTGCTTGTGGCGAGGCATGCTCTCTAGGGTTCTCATATTATGAAGCCTATCAGCAAGCTTTACCAATATCACTCTTACGTCTTCGGAAAGCGTTAGTAGCATTTTCCTGAAGTTCTCGGCCTGTTGAGAGCTACCGTGATCAAACACTCCCGATATTTTGGTAAGCCCATCTATGATTTTAGCCACCTTGGGACCAAAGTCGGCATTGATTTCATCTAGCTCGATTTCTGTATCTTCTACTACATCGTGAAGAAGTGCAGCTACAATTGAAGTTGTACCAAGTCCAATCTCTTCTACGCAAATTTGAGCAACCGCCAATGGATGATAAATATATGGCTCACCCGATTTTCTTCGCATTTCCTTATGCGCTTCCAGCGAAGTATTAAATGCCTTCTTAATCAGTTTGGCATCATCATCCTTTAAAAAAGGCTTTGCTCTGCGTAATAGCTTACGATATCTTCTAATAATTTCCTTTCGTTCCTCTTCTGCATCAACCGCTATCATATGTTAAAATTAGCCTCCGTAATTTTCGATCAATAATATTTATAAAAAAATATTTTTAGCTATTGAATTATTTCTCTTTTAGTGTACCTTTGCAGTCGCATTTAACAATCGCACGCGGATGTGGCGAAATTGGTAGACGCACTAGACTTAGGATCTAGCGCCTTACGGCATGGGGGTTCGAGTCCCTCTATCCGCACAAATAAACCCTCGATCTTCCGATTGGGGGTTTTTTATTCGTACCAACAAAAATTGACAGGTTTTGGATATCACGTTAGACAAAAAAGCTTCAAATGTCGCTTCAATTAAAGTTAAATTAAATGAAGCAGATTACCAATCAAAGGTAGCAGACAAAATTAAAGACTACGGAAAAAAGGCACAGATTAAAGGCTTTAGAGCTGGAAAAGTACCTAAAAGCCTTATCGAAAAGATGTACGGAAAGTCTATCCTAGTAGAAGAAATCAATCATTTAGTAGGACATGCTATTCAAGACTACATTCGTGAGAACGACTTGAAGATTCTCGGAGAGCCACTTCCAAATCAACAACAAATCGAATCTGTAGACTGGGACACTCAAACAGATTTCGAATTTGAATACAACGTTGGATTAGTAGATGAGTTCGCTTTAGCACTTGATAAGAAAATCAAAGTAACATCTTATACGATTACAGCTGACGATAAAGTTCTTGATGAATCAATCGACAACGTAAGAGCTCAGTTTGGTAAAATGACCAATCCTGAAGTAAGCGAAGAAGGTGATTTACTTTACGGAACCCTGAAGCAAGAGAATGGTGATATTGAAAACGACACCACGATTGACCCTTCTGATTTCACTAAAACCAACGCAAAGAAATTTGTAGGCAAAAAATCAGGTGATGAAATTAAAGTCAACCTTAAGAAACTCTTCAAGGATGACGCTCAAGTAGCTTCTCATTTGGGAAAAACTGCTGATGAAGTAGCAGACCTTGATGACGCTTTCGTTTTTGTTGTGAAAAATATCAATAGAAAAGAGGTAGCCGAGTTAGATCAAGAGCTTTTCGATAAAACTTTCGGCCCTAATACTGTTTCTACAGCAGAAGAGTTTAGAACAAAAGTAAAAGAAACCATCGAAGCTAATTACGCTCGCGAAACAGATGCTTTCTTAAACAAAACTATTCAAGACGAATTAATCAAAGTTACCAAAATTAACTTGCCAGATGAGTTTTTGAAAGAATGGTTGAAAGTAACAGGCGAAGGCAAAGTAACTGATGCAGACATTGAAAACGAGTATGAAATTTATGCTGATCAATTGCGTTGGAACTTGATTTCTAGTCAAATCGCCAAAGAGAATGAGCTAAAGCCAGAGCATGCCGATATTCAAGAGGCTACACGAGCTATGATCGCTCAACAGTTTGCAGGTTCGGGAATGGGTCAGTTTGCTGAGCAAATGGATTCGTTTGTGGAACATTACCTTAAAGGTGAAAACGGTCAGAACTACATGAAAATGGCCGAGCAAGTACAAGAGGCAAAAGTTATGGAGTTGATCAAAGAAAAAATTGAGATCAAATCTAAAGAAGTAGATGTAGAAAAATTTAAGGACATCGTTCAGAACTAAACAAATAACAACCTTGTTAAAATTAAAGTCCTTTGAACGAAGGGCTTTTTTTTTAAATTTGTTCAGTTCAATTCTCTAATTAAAACATGATAGATAAAAACGAATTCAGAAAATATGCCATTCACAACCAAGGTGTGAGTGGAACAGCGATTGACGATTATTCTAATTATATCCAGAATATGACCCGATCGGTTATTGAAGAAAGACCAACGAGATTTGCCGAAATTGACGTGTTTTCACGATTAATTATGGACAGAATCATCTTTTTAGGGATGGGTGTTGACGATAATATCGCCAATATTATTACTGCTCAATTGTTATTCTTAGAGTCTGTTGATCCTAAAAGAGATGTGTTGATGTATATTAACAGCCCAGGCGGGTCGGTTTACGCTGGTTTAGGTATTTACGACACTATGCACTATGTTGGGCCAGACGTAGCTACTATTTGTACTGGCTTAGCAGCTTCTATGGGAGCGGTGCTATTGGCAGGTGGGGCAGCAAACAAAAGAGCCGCTTTACCGCATTCTAGAATTATGATCCACCAACCAATGAGTGGAATGCAGGGTCAAGCTTCTGACATGGAGATTTCACTGAAACAAACGTTGGAAGTAAAAAAAGACCTATACAATATTCTATCGAGTCATTCTGGCCAAACTTACAAGAAGATTGAGCAAGATTCAGACAGAGATTATTGGATGAGAGCTTCAGAAGCTAAAGAGTACGGATTAATTGATGAGGTCTTGATTAGACCAAAAAAATAAGATTATGGCAGAAGTAACCTGTTCCTTTTGTGGAAGAAATAAGAAAGATGTAGACCTGATGATTTCAGGAATTCATGCGCACATTTGTAATCATTGTATTACTCAAGCGAATCAAATTCTTTCAGAGGAATTAAAAACAAAAAATGCTGAAGAGTCTACGCCTAGATTCAATGTAATAAAACCGATGGAGATGAAGAAACATCTCGATCAATACGTTGTGGGGCAAGATGAGGCTAAAAAGGTTATTTCTGTAGCGGTTTACAATCACTATAAACGATTGACTCAACAAAAGATTGATGACGAAATCGTGATTGAAAAATCAAATATTATTATGGTTGGGGAAACGGGCACAGGTAAAACTTACATTGCCCGTACCCTCGCCAAAATTCTTCAGGTACCATTCTGTATTGCCGATGCTACCGTATTAACAGAAGCCGGTTATGTGGGGGAAGACGTAGAAAGCATTCTTACCCGACTACTACAAGCTGCCAATTACGATGTAGAAGCTGCCGAAAGAGGCATTATTTACATTGACGAAATTGACAAAATTGCTAGAAAATCGGACAACCCATCTATTACGAGAGATGTAAGCGGTGAGGGTGTTCAGCAGGCACTTTTAAAATTATTAGAAGGCACAAATGTTAACGTTCCCCCTCAGGGTGGAAGAAAACATCCTGATCAGAAAATGATTTCGGTAAATACTGAAAACATACTTTTCATTTGTGGTGGGGCCTTTGATGGTATTCAAAGACATATTGCTAGCCGACTGAACACACAACCACTTGGTTTTATTTCGGCTCAAGATGACAAAGAGGATTACGATAGAGAAAACCTTCATCAGTACATCAATGCTCAAGATTTAAAGAACTTTGGTTTGATACCAGAGCTAATTGGACGTTTACCAATTGTTACCTTCTTGAATCCTCTGACCAACGAGATTCTTAAAGACATTTTAACGAACCCTAAAAATGCGCTTACAAAGCAGTATACCAAGTTGTTTGAAATGGAAGAAAAAGAACTTGTTTTCGAACCTTCGGCACTAGATTATATTGTAGAAAAAGCACTTGAGTATAAATTGGGTGCGCGCGGTTTAAGGTCAATTTGTGAGGCAATTATGACAGACGCAATGTTTGAAATGCCCTCTGACACTAAAAACAATAGACTCGAAATCGATTTAGAATACGCTAAAGAAAAGCTAGAGAAATCGAAGTTTAAGAAGCTGAAGGTGGCTTAAATCAGGTAATCAGGTAATCAGGTAATCAGGTAATCAGGTAATCAGGTAATCAGGTAATCAGGTAATCAGGTAATGCGAACTTTAGTTCGTAAATAGAGTTGTTGTTTTCGGGGTTTTTATTCTCCGAAATATTCTACAAAGTTTCTTGGGGTTTCGTAAAGGCGAAGGCTGTGCAGTTTTCCTGTGCTGGTGATTTTGGTTACCTCTGGTTCCAATATCTTCCAGATTTCCATAACCAAAATTTCACAACTAGCCATTTTACCTTGCATGAAATCTACATCCATGTTGAGGTTTTTGTGATCCAATTTTTCAATCACTTCTGCTCTAATTACATTTGAAAGCTGTTTTAAATCTACCACAAAACCAGTTTCAGGATCTGGTTTTCCCTTTACAGTTGTAATTAACTCAAAATTATGCCCGTGCCAATTGGCATTCGCACAAGGGCCAAATACCTCAACATTCTTTTCTTCCGACCAATTAGGATTGTACAGCTTGTGTGCCGCATTAAAATGTTCTTTCCTACTGATGTAGATCATACCTTCTCTTCAATTTCGCTGCAAATATAATGGGTATTTGCTTAACTTTGGCAAGCACAAATTCAGATACTTTATGATTGTAGTAACGGGAGCAGCGGGGTTTATAGGAAGTTGTTTAGTAAGCAAATTGAATAGCGAAGGCTTTAATCACATCATCGTGGTTGATAAGTTCGACAATGAAGAAAAAAACAAAAACTTAGAAGGTAAACGCATTCTTGAGTCTATCGATAGAGACGACTTCTTCACTTGGCTGGATACTGTGGGGGAAAAAGTAGAATTCATTTTTCACCTTGGCGCCAGAACAGATACCACTGAGTTTGACAAAGACTTGTTAAGCAAAATGAATACAGAATACACCAAACAGATTTGGGAGAAATGTATTCAGTACCAAATTCCATTGGTTTATGCTTCGTCTGCGGCTACTTATGGTTTGGGCGAATATGGTTATGATGATAACCAAGAAAACATTCCCAACCTGATTCCGCTAAACCCTTATGGTGAATCGAAAAACGATTTTGATAAGTGGGCAATAACACAAGAGCAACAACCTTTCTTTTGGGCTGGTTTAAAGTTCTTTAACGTGTATGGTCCTAATGAATATCACAAAGGCAGAATGGCTTCAGTGATTATGCATGCCTTCAACCAAATTGATAAAACAGGTGCAATGAAACTCTTTAGATCGCACAATCCAGAATTTAAGGATGGTGAGCAAATGAGAGATTTCGTTTATGTAAAAGATGTGGTTGACGTTTGTTATTTCTTAATGCACCACCGAAAAGACTCTGCCATCTATAACTTAGGAAGTGGCAAAGCCAGAACCTTCTTAGACCTTGTAAAGGCTACTTTCAAGGCAATGGACAAGAAAGAAGAGATTTCATTTATAGATACGCCAGCCGACATTCGTGATAAGTATCAGTACTTTACAGAAGCCAATATGGCCAAGTTAAAGTCGATTGGCTTTACGCAAGAGTTTACTTCTTTAGAAGATGGAGTTGAAGATTATGTGAAGAATTATCTGTCCACTCACAGTTATTATTAAAGGTTGGGGAACAGAATATAGAGATAAAAAAAGGTAGAGCGCAAACTCTACCTTTTCTGTTTTAAAGCTCTTTACTTAATCAACCTCCAATCCATTCGGCTACGAAGAGATTGGTATCTCTTGTACCTCCGTTATTTCTGTTGGAAGAGAACACTAAATATTTTCCGTCATTCGAGAACACAGGGAAAGCATCGAAAGTATCGTCTTGTGTAATTCGAGTTAAGCCCGTTCCGTCAATATTGATCATGTATAAGTTGAATGGAAAGCCACGCGTAGCGGTATGGTTTGAAGCAAAAATGATTTTTTCACCTGAAGGATGGAAGAAAGGCGCCCAGTTGGCTTGCCCTAAATCTGTAAGTTTTCTAAGGTCAGAACCATCTGCATTACAAATGTAAAGCTCCATGTTGGTAGGCATTACCAAACCTTCTTTGAGTAAGTCCTGATAAACCTTAATGTCTTCTTCTGTTTTAGGTCTAGAAGATCTGAAAATCAATTTCTCACCATCAGGAGAGAAAAAAGCACCACCATCATAACCCAACTCATTGGTGATTTGCTTTACATCAGAGCCATCAATATTCATGGTGAAAAGCTCTAAATCGCCAGTTCTCATAGAAGTAAAAACGATTCTATCTCCTTTTGGCGATACCGTAGCCTCAGCATCGTAACCAGGATTATCAGTAAGCTGAGCAATGATTTCTCCATCCATATTGGCCGTAAAAATGTCGTAGTCAGGATAAATAGGCCAAATGTATTTACCGTCAGCGCGAGGCCCAGGAACAGGAGGACAATTCTCGTCTCCTAAATGAGTAGAACCGTAAACGAAGGTATTATCTGGTAGAAAATAGGCACATGTTGTTCTTCCCATACCAGTGCTCACCATTTCTGGTTTATTGTTCTTTAAATCGTCATTACGCCAATCGGTAATAAACATTTGGTCACAACTAGCGCCCCATTCGGCATAATCAGACTGAAAGACTAAGTAATTATCATCAAAGCTCCAGTAGGCTTCAGCATTATTTCCTCCAAAAGTCAATTGCTTAATATTCTTAAGGAATTTCATTTCCTCTGGTTTTAAAAGAAGTGAATCTAAATTTTCTTGCGACTCTACTTCCGTAGTTTTCTGCTTCGATGAATTACAGCTAAATACAATAACTAGCGTTAATAACAGACAGTACTTATTCTTCATTATGATGTCGTAAATTAGAGTTGCGAAGATAAGGATTATTATCTTTGACCTTAAATTCTACAACATGAGAAAAATCACCTTTTACATAAGCATCATATGCCTTATTGGGCTAGGTAGCTGTACTAGCTATACTACCGATAAAGAAATTCGCACAAGTATAGAAAAAGACATTGCCTATTTGGCCGATGACAAACTAGAAGGACGGGCTATTGGAACTGAAGGCGAGCAACTGGCAGCTGAATACATAGCCGCAGCTTTTAAAAAGTATGGACTTGAACCCAAAGGCACAGATGGTTATATGCAGCCATTCAACGTAAAAAAGGCCACAAACCCACATGAAGAAGCCGTAATTGGCGATGCAGAAGGTGGAATAACAGGGCGAAATGTAGTGGGCTATATTGATAACGGAGCTGAAAACACAGTGGTCATTGGTGCACATTTCGACCATTTAGGATATGGAGAAGAAGGTTCTCTTTACCGAGGTGAAAAGGCCATTCACAATGGAGCCGATGATAACGCCAGCGGTACAGCAGCCATGATTCAATTGGCAAGGATTCTTAAGAATAAAGGGAAAGATAAAAATTACCTTTTTATGGCTTTTTCTGGAGAAGAAAACGGCCTTTGGGGTTCAAATTACTTCTCTAAAAACTCAACCATTGATTTAGGCAGCGTGGACTACATGATTAATATGGACATGGTAGGCAGAATGAACGAGGAAAAAACTTTGGCCATTAATGGTGTAGGTACTAGTCCGGTATGGATGGACAAAATCGAAGCCGCAAATACGGATACTTTGAAGTTAGTGACTTCCGAATCTGGGATTGGACCGTCCGATCACACTTCGTTCTATTTACAGGATTTACCTGTACTGCATTTCTTTACAGGCCAACACGAAGACTATCACCGTCCTTCGGATGATGCTGATAAAATCAACTACCATGGCATAGTGAAAGTAGTTCGACTTATTGAACGACTCGTATTATCGCTTGACCAAGAAGAGAAAATCGCCTTTACTAAAACAAAAGATGAATCTGGCGATAGCCCACGATTCACTGTTTCACTTGGAGTGGTGCCAGATTACCTATACGATGGCCAAGGCATGAGAATAGATGGTGTGTCTGAAGATAAACCAGCACAAAAAGCAGGTATGCAAAAGGGCGATATTGTAATGAAACTTGGTGACTCTACCATTGTAGATATGATGAGCTATATGAGAGCACTTGCTGCCTTACAGCTTGGCGATGAAACCAAAGTGGAGTTTAAAAGAGGCGAAGAATTAAAAACGGTAGATATAAAATTCTAAGGTGATTATACTTAGAACCATACTTTCTTTCCTAAGGGACAAACATTACAGAAATTTGCTTTTTGCAACTATAACGGTGCTGGTAATCGGCACCGTTACTTATCATTACCTCGAACAATGGACATGGTTAGATTCACTCTATTTTTCAATCATCACTTTGACCACCGTAGGCTACGGAGACTTTTCACCTCAAACCGATTGGGGTAAAATCTTCACTATAATCTATATCGTTATTGGAGTTGGTCTCATCCTTACCTTTATCAATACAGTATATACCCATTTTAAAAACATTCCTCAGGACCGATTTAATCATAGGAATTAAATTGTTTATAAACTTGTGATCACACCGAGCAGTTGTCAAACTTTGGTGCAAATCAAATTTTAAGATAATTCGTTACCTTGAATAAAAGAGAAAAAGATGAACAGCATACAAATAAAACAAAGGATACATGATTATATTGATCAAGCAAACGAACGTTTTTTAATGCTTGTCAATGAAATGATCGATGCCGATAAAAAACAAGACTGGTGGGATGACTTAGACCCTAATATACAAGCATCAATTGACCGCGCCATTGCCCAATCAGAACAGGGAAAAGGAAGACCACATTACGAGGTAATGAGCGAGATCAGAGCAAAACACCAAAAGTGAATTATTCTGTTAAATGGTTGCCAGAAGCAGAAATAACTTATGCTATGGTGATTGAATATCTTGAAGAAAACTGGACAGCAAATGAAATCAATAGTTTTCTAAACCGAACAGATGAAGTCATCAGTTTTATATCACGTAATCCCAAACAATATCTATATTCCAAAAAGAAAGAAGTCTACCGTGCCGTTGTCACCAAACAAATCAGTTTGTATTATAGGATTAAACTGAAAGAAATAAAACTGTTGGTTTTTTGGGATAGCCGTCAAAATCCAGCCAAATTAAAAGTTTGAGTTTTTTCAATAGTAGTCTGGTAACAGCTAGACAATGAACTAGTCGTGAGTAATTAGAGTAATGAAAAAGCAAAGTATATTTATTGGGGTTTTATTGCTAGCTGCTATTTTCGGTTGTGCTTATGTATACAAACAACTCCATCAGCCTATTGATTTGCTAGAGGAAATTAATGATATACGAAATAATTCTCCGAGTTCAGCCAATGATCGACTACAGAATCACAATTCTTATATGGATACTTTGGAAACTCTTAAAACCTCAGGGTCTTTAACTGAAGGAATCAAGTATTTAGACATTCTTATTGAGAAAGATACAGATCACAAGTCGGTTTATCAGTTAGAGAAAGGAAAGCTATTATTCTCAATGGATAACTTTAAGCATGCAATTGAGTCATTCTCCGCTGCGATAAGGGAGTCACCTTATGGAAGTCCGTCAGCATTAGAATGGCGAGCCTATTCCTATATTAATTTGAAAGATTACAAATCAGCTATATTAGACGCGGAATCATTGATTGAAAAAGACTCCACCCATTGGGATCGATATCATCGAATAAAAACTTATTGTGATTCCATTTCTAGATTAGAAACTGCATTACAATAGGAATTACCATCTGGCTTTATAAACCCAGAATTCCATGAACCATCTTATTCCCGAAGCAGTTTGATTACCATGCAAAACCATTTTGATTTAGTAATTATAGGAGGCGGCCCCATCGGACTTAATTGCGCTATTGAAGCCACAAAAGCCAACTTAAATTACGTGGTGTTGGAAAAAGGAACTTTGGTGAATTCCATCTATCAGTTCCCTACCAATATGACATTCTTTTCCACCTCCAATTTGTTAGAAATTGGTGGCGTACCCTTTATTTCGCATACCGATAAACCTACAAGAAGAGAGGCCTTAGAATATTTTAGAAGGGTTCAGGAAAGCTGGAAATTGAACATAAAACCCTACACAAAAGTAGATCGCATGACTCCTGAAAACGAAGTGTATCACATCGAGACAAGCAAAGGCATCTACACCGCTAATTATGTAATCGTGGCTACTGGTTTTTATGATACGCCCCGGCTCTTGAATATTCCAGGAGAAAGCTTACCGAAAGTGAAGCATTTTTATGACGACCCTCATCCTTATGTAGACCAAAAGCTGGTGGTAATTGGTTCGGCCAACTCGGCTTGCGATGTGGCTTTAGAAACCTATTACAAAGGAGCGGAAGTGACGATGGTCATTCGTGAGTCAGAAATTTACCCTAAAGTGAAGTACTGGATTCGACCGAATATCATCAACAGAATTAAAGAAGGTGCAATCAAAGCCTATTTCAATTCCACTGTTACTGAAATTACAGAAAACGAAGTTCACATTAATACGCCAGACGGACCATTAACGATTGAGAACGATTTCGTTTTGGCCATGACTGGCTACAAACCCAATTATGCTTTATTCGAAGCGTTGGGTATTGATGTTTCGGAAGATGAATTGAAAGTCCCTGTGCATAATGCAGACACTTTAGAAACCAATTTGCCAAATGTATATGTGGCTGGAGTAATCAATTCTGGAATGCAAACGAGCACGCTGTTTATTGAAAACACAAGAGTGCATTCTGAAATGATTATTAAGGCTATTCAAGCTAAGAACCCTGCTTCATAGTCGCAGTCGTTAGCAAAGAACCCTCCAAGGGTTTGAAACCCTTGGAGGGTTGATTAATGGATACCTTCTACCCTACTTTCCATTTGATATTACAGCCCAAACTTGGTCGCTGTTCAAAATCAATTTTCTCGTTATTCAGCACGCAATCTAAGGCAGAGCGTAAATCTTTGCCCGTTACAGGCTGACTATTCCCTGGTCGGGAATCATCTAATTGGCCGCGGTACACACATTTCAATTCGGCATCAAACAGGTAGAAATCGGGCGTACAGGCTGCTTGATATGCTTTGGCCACGTCTTGGCTTTCATCGTACAAATAAGGGAAAGTATAACCCACTTTTTCGGCCTCTACTTTCATTAACTCAGGAGAATCTTGCGGGTAGTTTTCAACATCGTTTGAGCTAATGGCTATAAAAGACACGCCTTTTACTTTATAATCTTTCGCTAAAGCTACAATTCCTTCGTCTATATGCTTTACAAAAGGGCAGTGATTGCAGATAAACATAATCACTGTGGCTTTGTCAGATTTCAACTCAGCCAAAGAAAGTATTTTACCAGAAACAGTATCTGGCAATTTAAAGTCAGGAGCCGTTGTTCCCAGTGCTAGCATGCTTGAAGATGTGCGAGACATATTTACTGTTTACAAAAATTAAGAAGATTAAGGTATTTTCTGAGTTATCAAACCAAATGCGCCAGCGCCAAACCCGCGAAAGTTAGGGCTAGGAAGAAACCGAGCATATCGGTAACAGTGGTTAAAATTGGGCCGGAAGCCAAAGCTGGATCCACTTTCATTTTCTTTAAAAACAATGGAATTGTACCTCCAATAGCCACAGCTACCACGGTGTTAATGGCCAAAGCACCACCTACAACTAAACCCAAATAGGCATTGCCCTGCCAAAAGAAAGCTGCCAAACCAATCAGTGCACCAAGCACTACTCCGTTAATCAAGCCCACTTTCACTTCTTGCCAAAGCACCCTCATTAACTCATAAGGCTTTACCACCCCAAGCGAAAGCTCTCTTAAACTTACGGCTACGGCTTGGTTACCAGAGCAGCCACTCATATCTGAGATCACAGGAAGAAAAACAGCCAAAGCAATTACTTCTTGCAGAGTGTCTTGATAAAAAGCGATTACACTGGCGGCAATTATATTCAATAGAATGTTAACACTCAGCCAAGAAAGCCTTCTACGTGAACGAAGTAAAACGGGCATGGTACGCAGTTCTTCCCCGCCCACAATACCTTGAGTTTCTAACAACTCCGTATTAAAACGATCGTTTTCTGCCTCTCTTACATGCTTACGCATTACAATACCGAGTAGCACATTATCATTGTTTACTACAGGTACCCCATAAAAATCGTATTTATCGAAAAAACTGATGAGGTCGGTGAGATGGTCGGTATCTTTTACCGTAAGTGCATTTTTAATCACAATTTTTGAAAGAGGAACTGAGGCTTTTGAAAGCAGTAAATCACGCATTTGAAGTACACCCACAAACACTCCGTTGTCCACCACATAAATATATTGAACATTATAGCCCTCGTATTCTTCAGAATTATCACGGAGTTTGGTGGTGATTTCACCCACCGTTTCGGTGCATTCAAAGGCCAAATATTCCGTGATCATTACACCTCCAGCACAGTCTGAGTCGTAATGAATCAGTCTACGAATGTTCTCTGCTTCTTTTGGATACATTTCCTCCAAAATGGCGTGTGCATCATCGTCATCCAGTTCAGAAATAATATCTACTTGCTCATCGGAATAGAGTTGGTTTAGAATAGAAGCCGCTGTTTCAGTTTCAACATCTTCGATCAGTTGAACTGCTTGAGATTGTGGAATTCGCTCCAGTAAGCTTGCGCCATCTTCGGCACTCATTAACCCCAGCAAATCATTCTGCTCGGCTCTGTTCAAATGGCTAAAAGCATGAATAATGTCTTCCGACTTATTTTCATCCATGTAATCATGAATACCCTCTTGATCGGAAGAAGCAATTAATTCAGCCAGTTGCTCCCACGATTTCACTTCCTTCTCCATGCTGATTTTTCTCTTTTACTTTCTTACCCCTATGTGCATTAGGGCATCTCCTTGGTGAACGATTGGATTGTTATTCAAACCTATCACATAGCCTGAAACAGGGCTTTTAATTTTAATTTTCGAACCCCCAAAAGGGTCACTGATATGACCGATAAGCTGGTTTTTCTCTACTTCGGAACCATACGGAACCATTGTTAAGAAAACACCTGAGGTTTTCGCTCTAATCCACGATGAGTTATTGATAGTTTTGGTGACATGTGGTGCTTCTGGTGCGCGTTCGCGCATACCTAAATGTTTCATTACCCTTAAAGCCCCGTTTATACCTTGTTGAATTGCAAATTCATCAAATCGGGCCGATTCGCCTCCTTCATACACCAATATTTGCTTGCCCATTTTAGCCGCAGTTTGGCGCATAGATTTAGGTCTAAACGGACTGTTTAAAATAAATGAAGGTTGAAAAATTTCAGCAATCTTTTGATTTTTAGGTTCCTTCAGTGCGCACCGTATTTGTGGATAGTTCGTGCGGTCGGCCCCTCCCGTATGGAAGTCTAAACCCATATCTATTTTAGGAATTATATCTGTAGTGAGATAATGGGCTACCCTAGCGGCCAAAGAACCATTTTTATTTCCCGGAAATGACCTGTTCACATCTTTGCCATCGGGCACATAGCGGCTAAAGTGAATAAAGCCAAACATATTAATGATGGGAATACAGATCACCGTTCCCACTCGTGGTATGTGCTGGTCTTTTTCAATAATTCTGCGGACAATTTCGGTACCGTTAATTTCATCACCGTGCATGCCTCCACTGAGGAGCAAAGTAGGCCCGTCAATTTCCGACCGAGCCACAGTAATGTGTAAATCAATTGGTGAATGTGATGGGAGCCGCGCAATATTAATATTGATTTTAGTCTCCTGACCTGGCAATATTTGCTTGCCTCCGATTACTAATGGTGTTCTCAATACTTATTTCTTTTTCAGTTGAATATCATAAACATCCGTTCTTCTGTCTTTCAAGTTACGAACTGCACCCTTGTTATGTAGCGTCCAGAGCAAGTCCAAATCTACATCGGCTACTAAAATCATTTCTGTATTTGGCGTGGCCTCGGCTTTAATTCCTGTGGTTGGGAAAGCAAAATCGCAGGGAGTAAAAACCACTGACTGTGCAAACTGAATGTCCATGTTTTCAACCTTAGGAAGGTTACCTACCGAACCCGCAATGGCCACGTAACATTCGTTTTCAATTGCCCTTGCTCTAGCGCAATAGCGTACACGGGAGTATCCGTTTTGGGTATCAGTCAGGAACGGAACGAAAAGTATGTTCATGCCATCATTGGCCAAAATTCTTGGCAGCTCAGGAAATTCCACGTCATAACAAATCAACACACCGATTGGGCCACAATCAGTTTCATAAACTTTAATGGTATCTCCGCCCGTTAAGCCCCAATACTTGGCCTCATCTGGAGTCACATGCATTTTTGTATACTCTTCAAAAGTACCATCTCTTCGGCATAAAAAGCCAACATTATATAGCTTAGGACCATCCATTTTAGGCATACTGCCTGTAATGATGTTTACATTGTAGCTAATCGCCAATTTGGAAAATCGCTCTCTAATTTCATCGGTAAACTCTGCTAGCTTACGAATGGCTTCAGCCTCAGAAAGATGATTGTACTTTGCCATTAAAGGGGCATTAAAGAATTCAGGAAATAAAGCGAAATCACTTTTGTAACCCGAAACGGCATCGACAAAAAATTCAATCTGCTCGAAAAGCTCATCAATTCCATTGTACGGGCGCATTTGCCATTGAATTAGCCCTAAGCGAACTACTGTCTTCTGATCACTAAGTTGCGGCTCTTGCTCAACATAATAGATATTGTTCCACTCTAAAAGTACTGCATAATCCTCCGACTCGTCATCACCCGGCATGTAGCCTTTAATCACCTTGTTTACGTGAAAATCATTGCTCAGCTGGAAGGTCAGGGTTGGATCGTATAGTTCCTTTAACTTTACTTTATCTATGTACTGCCTTGGGGTAAGCTCATTTGAGTATTTATGATAATTCGGAATTCGACCACCAAAAACAACCGCCTCTAGGTTCAAGTTTTCGCAAAGCTCCTTACGGGCATCATAAAGTCTTCGACCCAAGCGCAAGCCTCTAAAGTCAGGCTTTATAAACACCTCGATACCATAAATTACATCGCCATTAGGGTCGTGGGTAGAAAAAGTGTAGTTGCCAGTTATTTTCGCATAAGTGTGGTTGTCCCCAAACTTGTCATAATCTACAATTAAGCTTAGCGCGCAACCTGCTATTTCATCATCGGCTACAATCACCAACTGACCTTCAGGAAAAATATCTATGAGTTTCTGAATATGATGTTCGTCCCACCAGCCTCCCGACCAATTTTCGTAGGCCGCTTTCATAGATTCGGTTAAGTTTTTGAAGTCACTAATTTCAAGTTGTCTCAGTTCAATTTTCTGTATTTCCCTCATATCTTATTAAGATAGTAAATGCCTGCAATGTTCAAATAAAAAATGATTGATAGTAAGAATATTTTCACTTAAAAAGCCCTTCAGTCTTATGGCAAATCATTTTATCTATGACAGGCTTTTTGGCAAAAGTCACTTATACCTGCTTATTTTTTAACCTTCATTAATGGCAGGTCAAAGCAAGTTATTATGCTTCGATTAGGGCAATAAGTACACTAGAGCAACAGCAATTTTTTGACAGAATCATCTTCACGAAGTTTTCCGCAAAAGACCAAGCGGAAACGAACCTCAAGTTGTAAGCCCTTGGCAAGGAGAGGGAGGTTATCGTTAATAAATTATCGAACTTTTTAAATACGTTAGAGCATTTAGGGTTCGTTACAGAATTGTAAGTTTTCAAATCCCTTCGTAAAAATGATTTGATACAAATATGTTTTGGTTGATAAGGAGTTCATACGGGGCTCCTTTTCTTTTTTCACCCCAAGACGAACAAAAGAAAACCCCAACCAAAGGCCGGGGTTTTCATATATTTAGCGAAGTACACCTATTTATTCTTTAGGCCCTTCTTCTTTCTTTTTACTCGCTTTTTTCTTCTTTGTTTTCAACGTTAAGGCCTCACCTTCTCCGCTGTAGTCGGCAACAAGAGTATCACCTTCATTCACGCTTCCTTTCAGAATTTCTTCAGCAATTTGATCTTCCAAATATTTCTGAATTGCTCTGTTCAAAGGTCTGGCACCAAACTGAGGGTCAAAACCTTTATCGGCCAAGAAATCCTTAGCTTTTTCGGTCAACTCAATTTTATAACCCATTTCTTCAACACGGGTAAATAATTTACTGAGTGTGATATCGATGATTTTGTGAATGTCTTCTCTTCCTAAAGAATTGAAAATAATCACATCATCCAAACGGTTTAAAAACTCAGGGCTGAAAGTCTTTTTCAAAGCACGTTGAATGGTATCTTTCATTACAGCGTCCTCGTTTTCCTTTCTCGACTGAGTGCTAAAACCAATTCCAGTTCCGAAATCCTTCAGGTCACGTACTCCAATATTCGAAGTCATAATAATGATGGTATTTCTGAAATCCACTCTTCGGCCTAAACCATCTGTAAGAATACCATCATCCAATACCTGTAATAGAATATTGAAAACATCTGGGTGTGCTTTTTCAATTTCATCGAGCAACACCACAGAGTAAGGCTTTCTTCTTACTTTCTCAGTAAGCTGACCTCCCTCTTCGTAACCCACATAGCCCGGAGGCGCTCCTACCAAGCGAGATACCGAGAATTTCTCCATGTACTCACTCATGTCTATTCTTACCAAAGAATCCTCTTTGTCGAATAAATAGGTTGAAAGCTCCTTGGCCAATTCTGTTTTACCAACACCAGTAGGACCTAAGAAAACAAAGGTTCCTATTGGCTTTCCTGGGTCTTTTAGGCCAACTCTGGTACGCTGAATCGCTTTGGTCAATTTAGCAATTGCCTCATCCTGACCAATTACGCGTTTCTTAAGTTGTTCGCCCATTCCTACCAGTTTTGATTGCTCTTTTTGTGCAATTCGTTTTGTAGGAATACCCGTCATCATAGCGATAACTTCGGCTACATTTTCTTCATCAACTGTATAGCGCTTCGCTTTACTTTCATCTTCCCATTTGGCCTTCGCTCTATCAAGCTGATCAATGAGTTTCTTTTCTTTATCTCTTAATTGAGCAGCCTCTTCGTATTTCTGACTTTTAACTACTCGATTTTTTTCTTTCTTAATATCCTCAATGGCAGCCTCTAAACTAACAATATCATCTGGTACATGGATATTGTTGATGTGTACTCTTGCACCCGCTTCATCTAAAACGTCTATGGCCTTATCTGGCAGAAAACGATCAGAAATATAACGATCAGAAAGCGCTACACAGGCCTTAATTGCCTCTGGAGTATAATTTACATGGTGGTGTTCTTCATACTTTTCTTTGATATTTTCAAGAATCATAGCGGTTTCCTCAACTGTAGTTGGATCCACCATTACTTGTTGAAAACGTCTCGCTAAAGCACCATCTTTCTCGATATACTGACGATACTCATCCAAAGTTGTCGCTCCAATGCATTGAATTTCGCCACGAGCTAAGGCTGGCTTAAACATGTTAGAAGCATCTAGCGAACCCGATGCCCCACCTGCGCCAACAATGGTATGCAGCTCATCAATAAACAGGATCACTTCAGGCGACTTTTCAAGCTCGTTCATTACAGCTTTCATTCGCTCTTCAAACTGGCCTCTGTATTTAGTACCAGCTACAAGAGATGCCAAATCGAGCGTTACTACTCTTTTATTGAACAGTATTCTCGACACTTTCTTCTGAATAATTCTTAAAGCCAAACCTTCGGCAATAGCAGATTTACCCACGCCTGGCTCTCCAATAAGAATCGGATTGTTCTTTTTTCTTCTACTTAAGATTTGAGCTACACGCTCAATTTCTTTCTCTCTCCCCACAATCGGGTCGAGCTTATCTTCTTCCGCATATTTGGTCAGGTCGCGACCAAAGTTATCGAGCACAGGCGTGCGCGATTTTTCAGTGCCTTTTTGGCCTGGCTTATCGGAAGAAGCTCCCGATCCGCCTCCAAACATTTTTGAAGAATCGTCATCAGAATCATCTGTGTCAGATGATGCCAATGGTGTTTCATTGTCTGTCTGGTATTCCAGCATTTCCTTTACAACCTCGTAG
Source organism: Roseivirga seohaensis (assembly GCF_001592945.1). Lineage (GTDB taxonomy): Bacteria > Bacteroidota > Bacteroidia > Cytophagales > Cyclobacteriaceae > Roseivirga > Roseivirga seohaensis. The sequence continues at coordinate 356,865 of NZ_LRPB01000049.1, read as the reverse complement.
TTCACATCAAATTTTTCTAAAATCTGAGTGGCAATATTGTCTTCGTCTCTTAAAATAGAAAGCAACAAATGCTCAGTACCAATCAATTGGCTCTTAAAGATTTTTGCTTCTAAATAAGTGATTTTAAGTACTTTTTCTGATTGACGGGTAAGCGGAATATTTGCCAAATTCTTGACATTATGATTGGCCGTACCTTTGGTTGCACGTTCCACTGATTCTCGCAATTCTTCTAGCGAAGTACCAAGTTTTTTCAAGATACCCACCGCGATGCCTTCTCCTTCTCTGATCATTCCTAGCAAAAGGTGCTCCGTGCCAATATAATCGTGACCCAAACGAAGCGCCTCCTCACGGCTCAGCGAAATGACTTCTTTTACTCTATTCGAAAATTTAGCTTCCATTTATTCCTTTCTGAATGGCTTGTTCTAATTATTATAGGATAGATCAATATAGTATTTTCTATTTACGATCTAACACAAAACGTAATCAAAAGATTATTTGTTCAATGAACTAACAACTGACCGCTTTAAAACCTCTAAGGCTTCTGGGCCTGTACAAAACAAAAGATCTAAGATGTTAAGGTTTGAAACAAAGTTACTGCCAAATATCTGTTGATAAGGTTTTGGGTCGAACCAAAGCAGTTCCGAGATTGGCCTTCTAGGGTGAATATCCCCCCTCATATCCATTAAATCGGGTTTAGTAATTTTTTCAATGTTTTCTTGCCAAATCACAGGTTTGTCAATTTGCAGAAACTTGAGACACATTGTCAGTAATGACTTGTTAAGGGCAAATAAATGACTTGGGCTAGAATACAGTATATCCTTTACTTCTTCTGAATAGAAATCAAAGAAAGGCGATTTACCATAGGCAGACTGAATGGCACGCCAATGATTGTTCACCCATTTTTCGTGATAGTCGATTTTAACTTCCTGAATTGGAATTCTCTTATTCGCACCAAACACAGGCACCGATAAGTCAAGCGGGCCATTCGAGGTTAAAATTGTACTTCGATTTAAATAAGTTCTTTTTTCAAACCGCCCTTGGCTTGCGATGTATATCTCATCTGCTTTATAAAGCGCAGAAAAGTAAGCGATAGAGGGTAAATAATGAAGTTCTATGAGAATGTTCTGCATCAAAACAACCCTTCAGTCTCTCCCAAACCTTCTCTAATAATCTCGAATTGGTCGTTAGAGCAATCAATAACGGTTGAAGGCACATTACCTCCATAACCCCCATCAATTACAATATCTACAAGGTTTTCGTACTTCTCGAAAATCAAACTCGGATCAGTTGAGTATTCAATCACATCGTCTTCACCCTGAATAGAAGAAGTAATGATTGGCCGCCCTAGTTCTTTTACCAAAAGACGCGGAATACTATTGTTAGGCACTCTAATCCCCACCGTTTTCTTCTTGGCATTCAAGATTTTCGGCACACTACTGTTGGAGTTTAAAATAAAGGTATAAGGCCCTGGAAGTACCTTCTTCATCATTTTAAACACGGGAGTGCTAAGCTGTTTTACGTATTCAGAAATCTCACTCAAATCGTAACAAATAAATGAAAGGTTTTGGGGTTTTACGTTTTTGATTTTACAAACCCGCTCTACTGCTTTGGTATTCGAAAAATCACAACCAATACCATATACTGTATCGGTTGGGTAAATAATTACTCCCCCGTCTCTCAAAACCGATACGATATAATCGATTTTTTCCTGTTCAGGGTTCTCAGGATAAAGTCTTATTAATTCGGCTTGCATTAGTCTTCATTTAACGAATCGAAGTTATGACAAAAACCCTATTTTTGTAACCCAATGAAGAAAAGAAAGATTTTCCTGTTAGCAATGGTGGTGTTTTCGGTACTCCTCACCTCCTTTAGTTTTTATTTCTACCAAATGTTTTACGGGGCCAATATTCTTATTGAGCAAGCCGATACTTCTATTACAATTGAATATGGTGAAGGATTTGATGAAGTACGAAACAAATTTTACGATGCCAACATCATCAATGATCCTATATCATTCAGTTTTGTATCAAAAACCATGGGTTACCAAGATTTGGTAAAACCTGGAGTTTATTACTTGAAGTCTGGTATGTCGAACCTTGAAGCGGTAAGAATGCTCAGAGCAGGCGATCAAATGCCTGTTAGAATTACTTTCAATAATGTTAGGTTGAAACATGAACTGGCTGAAAAAATCACTGACAATACTGGTATTCAACCAACTGAATTTGAAACACTCTTAAATGATGATGCCTTCTTGGAAAAATATGGAGTAAATACAGAAAATGTAATGACCTTGTTTTTGCCCAATACCTATGAGGTATACTGGACAATTAAGCCTGAGGAATTATTCTCAAAAATGGCCGAAGAACATAAGAAATTTTGGACGGCAGACAGATTGGCAAAAGCAAAAACATTAGACTTAACGCCTGTTCAGGTATCCGTTTTAGCTTCTATTGTTCAGGCCGAAAGTATAAAAAATGACGAGCGCCCAACAATTGCAGGGCTTTACCTCAACCGACTTGAAAGAAATATTGCGCTTCAGGCCGACCCCACTTTAGTTTATGCCTTGGGTGACTTTACAATTCAAAGGGTGTTGAATGAGCACAAGAGAGTTCAAAGCCCATACAATACTTATTTAAATAGAGGCTTACCTCCTGGGCCAATTAACTTACCCACCATCTCTTCTATAGATGCTGTATTGAATTACGAAAAGCATGATTATATTTATATGTGTGCCAAAGAAGATTTTTCTGGGTATCACAGGTTCGCCAAAACATTGGTTCAGCATAATAAGAATGCAGCCTTGTTCCAAAAAGCACTGAACGAAAGAAGAATATTCAGATAATGTATACTGCTTCCACCCAAATTAGGGTAAGATATGCCGAAACAGACCAAATGGCTTATGTCTATTACGGCAACTATGCTATGTATTACGAAGTAGCAAGAGTAGAAGCGTTGAAACAAATCGGGTTCAGTTATGGTGAATTGGAAAAAGCGGGAATTATGATGCCTGTACATGAAAACTACAGCAAATATCATAGCCCAGCTAAATATGACCAGCTGCTTACTATTAAAGTGACCATACCAGAAATACCGAAAGTAAGAATGCGCTTCAATTACGAAATAAGAAACGAACAAAATGACCTTATTAATGAAGGCATGACTACGTTGGTTTTCGTGAATATGGAATCCAATAAACTTACCAAGGCACCAAAAGAATTAGTTCAAGTATTAGAACCCTATTTTGATGAAAAATAGAATTCTAAAATTTGTATTTGAAAACAAGTATTACCTTAAACTGGTAGCCTTTCTTCAGAAAATAAAGCTAGGGAAAGACAAAATTGGTCTTTATGACGCCATTCTGATCTTTATCAGAAAAATGTCAAATGATGAAATTCTAGATCGCGCCAACGGGGTAGCATTTAGTTTCACGATGGCCATTTTTCCGGCAATTATATTTCTATTTACCTTAACGCCCTACATTCAAAACTTCTTCCCTGAACTCACCAACGATGAGATCATAGGATTTTTGAAAGACATATTACCTTCGAATTTATACAACGCAGCAGAAACCACGATCCACGACATTATCAGTAAACAGCGTGGCGGACTACTTTCAGTCGGTTTTATTCTTACACTAATTCTGTCTACCAATGGTATGACCTCACTAATGAGTGCATTTAATGCTTGCTATAAAACCAATGAAACTAGAGGCTTTTTCTCCATTAGATTCATTGCTACTATATTAATTTTCATTCTTGCGCTATCTTTTATCATTTCGATTGCACTGCTTATTGTAGGCCAACAAATGATCCTTGATTCGGAAATCAGAGCCATCATCAATGACAATATTTCTGTAGATTTAGTCTTTATTTTGAGGTTTGTATTTCTCTACCTTATATTTCAAATCGCCATATCTTCCATATACTATTGGGCTCCGGCAATCCACGAAAAATGGCATTTCCTGAGCATAGGGTCAGTATTTTCAACTTTGGCAATTATTGTTTCTTCATTTGGTTTCTCTTATTACGTTAACAATTTTGGCAATTACAATAAGCTTTATGGCTCGATTGGGGCATTGTTGGTGTTAATGCTTTGGCTATTCATAATTTCCCTCATTTTACTAGTAGGATTTGAAATGAATGCGGCTATCGACAAGGCCAAAATGGAAATTCGTGAAGCAAATGATAAATAATTTTGCCTTGGCTATTTGCAAAAATAAAATTACCACTATCTTTGCAGTCCCAAACGGGAGATCACACACAGAGGAGTGGCAGAGTGGTCGAATGCGGCGGTCTTGAAAACCGTTGTACCGCGAGGTACCGGGGGTTCGAATCCCTCCTCCTCTGCACTATTAAGGGTCCGTTCGTCTAGGGGTTAGGACACTGGGTTTTCATCTCAGCAACAGGGGTTCGATTCCCCTACGGACTACTTCAAAAAGCTCAGCATTTGCTGGGCTTTTTTGTTTAATTGCCTTATGTAGAATATTTAGGAGGTAGTTTGCCAGCAAGCTGGCCCAATTCTAAATTCTTCGAGTGAAAGAACTCATGAAGAAAAAGCTTAACTAGATCGAAAGAATTTTAGCAATCCTAAATTCCTCAGCATCAATTTTCTTAATGGTTTTAACCGCCTCACTGATGGGCGTATAAACCACGTTACTATTAACCACCCCTACCATAACATTGGATTGCCCATTTAACAAGCCCTCAACAGCCGCAACACCTAACCTGCTAGCAAGAACTCTATCGGAGGTTGTAGGCGAACCACCTCGCTGTAAATGCCCTAAAACTGTGACACGAATATCAAAGTAATCTAACTGAGCTTTTACTTTGGCTGCTATGTCATAAGCAGAACCAAGTTTACAACCCTCGGCTACGATGACAATGTTAGAGGCCTTTTCGCTAGACGCCCCTCTTTGGAGTCTTCTGATCAAATCATCAATTCCCCAATTGTGTTCTGGCAATAGCATTGCAACAGCACCACCGCTTATCCCCGAGTTTACGGCTATAAAGCCAGCGTCTCTGCCCATGACTTCTACAAAGAAAAGTCTTTCGTGAGAAGAGGCAGTGTCTCTTATTTTATCAATAGCTTCAGTAGCTGTGTTACAGGCAGTATCATATCCAATAGTGAAATCTGTGCCCGCCAAGTCATTATCAATAGTGCCTGGAATCCCTAATACAGGCACATCATATTCTTGGCTAAAAACATCAGCACCAGTAAATGAACCGTCACCACCAATTACCACTAACGCATCTAGATCATTTGCTTTGAAATTATCATAGGCCTTTGATCTCCCTTCTTTTGTTCTGAATTCTTCACTTCTGGCAGATAACAAAAACGTCCCTCCTCTACTTAGGATATTGGATACTGATCGTACTTGAAGCTGTTCTATATCTCCATTAATAAGACCATCATAGCCTTTATATACTCCATAAACATCGAGGTTATAATAGACGCTAGACCTAACCACTGCCCTGACAGCTGCATTCATTCCTGGGGCATCGCCCCCAGAGGTTAACACTGCTATTTTCTTGATGTTCGCTTTCATATTATTTATTAAATAGAGTTTCAAAATCTAAGTGATACTCAAACAAAAAGGTGATCCTTTCGAATCACCTTAAATATAACTTCAATATGTTTAATTCTTTTAAACGCCTTCTGCAACCACTTCTTTCACATCATTTGGAAGCATTCTCTTCAGCAAGTTTTCAATACCAGATTTTAAGGTAACCGCTGAGGCTGGACATCCGCTGCAAGAACCCTGAAGGTTTACCTTCACCACTCCATCATTAAAAGAAGCAAAGCCAATAGCTCCACCATCTTGTTCAACCGCAGGGCGAATGTATTCGTCCAGAATACCTTTTATTTGTTTTACAACTTCAGAGTCGTTCTCATCAAACAATGGATCTTTATCTAATTCCTGAAGAATTAAAGGCTTGTCATTTTCTAAGTAAGGCTTAATTACATTTTTAATTCCGTTCTGAATTTCTGGCCACTCTACCGATTCAGATTTAGTTACTGTAATAAAGTTACTCATGTAGAAAACTCTTTCTACTGAAGGAATTTTAAATAGTTCTTGAGCCAATGGAGAATCCTTTGCAGACTCCATATTTGGATAGTCAAAACTAACGCCTTCTTGCAGAAGCATAAAATTCACCACAAATTTCATTGAATTTGGGTTGGGGTTAGCCTCCATGTATATATTTACCGCTTTCATATCTAACTGTCTAGTCCTTTTGAACTACAAAGGTACTCGAAAAGTTTCTCAGTCTTCCTTTAATTCGTCTTCAGATTTGGCTACCAAAGTAGCTACGGTGGCATCACCAGTTACATTCACTACTGTTCTAAGCATATCCAAAGGCCTATCTACAGGGAAAATGATAGCGATCCAAGCAGGATTCAAGCCTACCGATTGAAGTACCACAACCATCATTACAATACCTGCACTTGGCACTGCTGCCGAACCAATTGACGCCAAAGTTGCAGTAAGAACAATGGTAAGCTGTTGTGTTACAGATAAATCCACCATATGCATTTGCGCCATAAACACAACAGCTACGGCTTGGTACAAACTAGTACCATCCATATTCACTGTTGCACCAATAGGCAACACGAAACTTGAAACGTTTTTAGACACCCCTAGATTATCTTCAACGCACTCCATTGTTACTGGCAAAGTAGCAGCACTAGAACTGGTAGAGAAAGCTAAAAACTGAGCTGGACTAATTTTTTGAAAGAACTTTTTATAAGTCAGGCTTTTAACAAAACCCTTGACAATTAGAGGGTAAAAAACAAAAATCAAGAAAAGAAGCCCAATTACTAATGTTACAGAGTATGAGGCTAGGCCTTTAAATATTTGCAGAACCTCTCCTGGTGTATCGGCCATTTTGGAAATAACACCAGCCAATAATGCAAAAACAAAGAATGGTGCTGACTTCATGATGAGGTCTACCATTTTAAGGAATACCTCATTTGTGGCGTCAACAAAGTTCTTTAAGCCTGCCCCTTTTTCGTCTGGCACTAGCGCCAAACAAACTCCAAAGAAGATGGCAAAGAAAATCACTTGAAGCATCAATTTATCATTAGAAAGGGATAAAATAATGTTTTCAGGAACCATATCGACTAAGAACGAAAGCGGTCCTTCATCCTTCTTTTCTTCAGCCGTTGCTTTCTTTTCTTCTACCAGTTTCTTTTCGGCTTCGGTCATTTCCTTGCGGAAATCAAGCCCATTATACTTAGGATCATCTAAGTAGTGTTTCCCATCTAAAATTTCTACTCCATCCGTAGCAGAAACCCATTCTTCGTATTGTAAACGGTTTTTAATTCTTTGTTCTTCATCAATAAAATCACCTGGTCTGATAACATTTACTAGAATTAAACCAATACCTACAGCAAAAATAGTGGTTACCAAATAGAAGGATAAAGTTTTCCCACCCATTCGACCCAACTTAGACAAGTCCTTTAACCCGGAAATACCGCCAATGATTGAGAATAACACCAACGGCACAGCGATGTACTTCAACATTCTAATAAAGATCTGTCCGAAAGGATCGATCCAATTAGTGGTAAATTCATTCCAACCTAATGCACTTGATATAAATGCCCAGATAACACCGGCCAAAAGTCCGATCATTATTTTGACATGAAGAGGAAGCTTTTTCATATATATTGGGAGATAGTCTAAATTCGATTAGTCTCGCTAATTAGCAAATAATCAGCAATTACCAAAGCAGCCATTGCTTCAACAATAGGTACTGCACGCGATACTACACAAGGATCGTGACGGCCTTTCCCTTCAACCGTAACCCTGTCGCCCGCCTCATTAATACTCTCTTGGTCGGTCATGATGGTAGCCACTGGCTTGAAAGCTACATTGAAGTAAATATCCTGCCCGTTCGATATGCCCCCTTGTATACCACCAGAGTAATTTGTTCTGGTTTTCACTAAGTTATTGTCCATATAGAACTCATCATTATGTTCCGAACCATTGAGTTTTACTCCTTCAAAACCACTTCCATATTCAAAGCCTTTTACCGCATTTATAGATAGCATGGCCTTGCCTATTTCGGCATGAAGTTTATCAAAAACTGGCTCGCCCAAACCGGCCGGAACCCCTTGAATCACTCCTGTAACAATTCCACCAATGGTATCGCGGTTTTTACGTGTTTGGTCAATTAACTCGATCATTTTATCGGCCATTTCCGGGTCAGGGCAACGAAGAATATTGTCTTCGATTTTTGTGAGGTCGAGTTGAGTATAATCTTTATCGAGTTTTAAGTGGCCTACTTGAGACACATAAGCATAGAATGAAATGCTGTGGTGCTTGAGAAAAAGTTTAGCAACGGCTCCGGCCGCAACACGTGCAACCGTCTCTCTCGCAGAGCTTCTTCCTCCGCCTCTATAATCCCTAATACCATACTTTGTATGGAAAGTATAGTCGGCATGCGAAGGCCGAAACTTATCCGCTATGTGCGAGTAGTCTTTGCTCTTCTGATCTTGATTTCGGATAATAATACTAATGGGTGTTCCTGTAGACTTCCCTTCGAAAACACCTGAAACGATTTCAAACTCGTCTGCTTCTTTTCTTTGGGTTGTAATTTTAGACTGACCAGGTTTTCTCCTATCTAATTCTGATTGAATAAACGCTTCATCAATAAGCAAACCCGCTGGGCAGCCATCAATGATTACACCCAAAGCCTTTCCATGCGATTCACCGTAGGTATGGATTCTGAAAAGATTACCGAAACTGTTTCCCATTTATTTTTTAAAGTAGATAAAACCAGCGCCCGCGAACATAGCCAATATTAAAATATTAGCCAGTATTTGCATGGTTTTATCTTCAGTCATACTCTCTAATTTATTCGATTTATCTTCGATTGAGTCGTAAAACGAGCCTAAATCGACTGAAGAAATTGAAATGTTCTTTTTGCTTTCACCAGTCACTTCAAACTTCACTTCAGATTTAAGCGTATCGTATTTCGCTGTTTTTGGGTTGAAGTATACCCAACTAAAATAATCTCCCATATTGTACTCGCCCGGTTCATTTGGCAAACCATAATAGGTGAACTTTTTTGAGCCCGTTACTCTACTATTGTTACGACTTATATCTTGGCTCACGTCTGGAGGGTAGAATTCAATGGCTTTATTACTAGGAATTTTTGGTGCAGTAATTCCCGAAATATTTCCCTCTCCATAAATTCCGAAGGTATATTCAAAGCTACCACCAGTTTCTAACGTTCTTTTGTTCATTTTTTCATCTAAGAAAAACTCCCCTACAGCTACTGACTCTTTAAGCGGATGTGGAGGCAGAGGTTTTACCTTCACGGTCTTTTCTTTAGTATAAAAGGTTTTGAAGTCTTCTTTCCTGTCTCTTCCGAAGAAAGATGGTGACTTGGCTACCTGATATTTTATCATTTCGAAAGGCACGGAAGGGAAAACTATTGGATCGAGGTTAAGCGGATAATATGTGGCCCGATAGATTTTGTATTTTGTATAACCCTTTCCACCAACATTCACTTTCTCAGGAGCAATATTCTCAATATTAAAGTTCTCTTCCCAGCTATTTGTAGGGCGTAGGGTTTTCAACACTTCAGATAATTGAGTACCGGGATCACTAAATTGTAAAGGAGCTCTGTTATCATCGGCAACGTAAAAAGCAAATGTGGCGGTAAAGCCTTCTCCTAAATATACTTCGTCTTTATCCGTGGTAAGGGCCAAAAAGGCATCTTCCTTTATATCCACAAACTCAGGATCTTTGTCTTCTCCAAACAAATTGTCAAACGGACTATGGCCATATGGCGTTCTGCCCGTATTTCTTCTTGTTTCCACTGGTGGTGTAATTTTGATTTTCTTACCTTTAGAAGACACCGTTTCTCCGTTTACCTCAAGTGAAAAGTCTTCTAACTGGTAAGTACCCTCTTCTAAAGGAAGGTAACGTTGAATAATACTCTGAGAAGAGCTCACTTGCCCGTTAATTATGCTCGTGCTGCTACTAGAAGAAGTTCCTCTTTTGGCAAAACCATCAATATTCGGGAAGTCTGTATACGATTTCAGCTTTCCATTCAACACCGTTACTTTAATTGTAAAAAGCTGATTGAGGCCCACTTCATCAGGCCCTAATTCAATAGTAGTCGATTGCGCCTTTGCCACCAAGCCAAAACATATGAGACAGGCGACAAGAATGAATTTTGAACTGGTAATTCTCATGTCTATTTATTATATTCGCTTCTCCTCAAACGAAGAGGATTTAAAGATAATTTAAATTTTTGGGGTAACTAAATCTTCATCGCTTCGTTCGTAACTACGTGCGGCAGGCACATTAGATTCATAACCAATTAAACGATCTTGACATGTTGGAATATTTCAAAACTATCCTCGCGAAGGTGAGCTTCGACAAGAAGCTGTTTGAAAAAGAGTTGAGAAAGGCTATTCATTCCGTAATCGGAGATGAATTAGAAGAATTAAAACGGTGGTGCTACGCAAAATTTGGGCACTTATACGGAAATGTTCTCGAAGAACAGTTTTTACTCGCTAAATAAAATTATTGAATAACACCGCCCATTGCAGCCTTAGCAATGGGCTATTTTTTTGCCATTATTATATTTCTTTTTAGACCTTCTAGCTTAGTCCGTTTTACTGCCGAACCTTTAAAAACTGACCTAAAAACCTCCTCTGTTAAATCTTGCCAATTATTGTTAAATAATTCTAACAGCTCATTTTTAGGATGAAAGGCAGGTTCTGAATGGGGTTTTGAGAACCGATTCCATGGACACACCTCTTGGCAAATATCACAGCCAAAAACCCAGTTATCCATTTTACCTTGAAAAGTATCGGGAATCTGATCTTTCAGCTCAATGGTTAAGTAAGAAATGCATTTGTTTGCGTTTACTTCATAAGGGGTAATTGCATCTGTAGGGCAAGCGTCTATACATCTAGTGCAGGTTCCACAATAATCTTTGATTGGACCATCAGACTCAAGCTCTAAATCAATAATCAATTCAGCTAAAAAGAAATAACTGCCTCGCCCTTTATTAATAAGCAAAGTGTTTTTTCCTAACCAACCTAAACCACTTTTAGCTGCCCATTGGCGTTCCATTACGGGAGCCGAGTCTACAAACACGCGCCCTTCTACATCACCAATTTCTTCCTTTAAAATCGACATAAAGGTTTTCAGTCGATCTTTAATCACAAAATGATAATCCTCTCCATAAGCGTATTTAGCGAGTTTTAAGTGATCGGGATGTTGTTCGGCCAAATCCTTTTCTGGATAATAATTATAGAGTAGTGAAACCACAGATTTAGCTCCCGGCACCAGCTTACTAGGGTCTAAACGCTTATCGAAATGGTTTTCCATATAGTGCATTTCACCATGATTACCTTTTTTAAGCCAAGCTTCTAAGCGTGGGGCTTCATCGGCCAAAAACTCTGCTTTGGAAATACCACAGAAATCAAAGCCTAGTTTTTGAGCCGTTTGTTTGACGATGGTGGTATTTGTGTTAATATTTTGCAATTAGTTTAAATCCTAAATTTCTTAAAATGAGCTTCTGTTTTTAGTGTTCAGTCACCTCTCATCTCCCTTGCCCTCCTCTAGGAGGGAATAATTTGTCAGTTAATAACTCAGCCTTTACACATAAAAAGCATTCCGCTTTAGGCTGAAAATATCTGCTATACCTCAAAACCATTCCCCTCTCGAGAGGGGCTAGGGGTGTGTTGTTAAAACAGCATAAACCTTAACTAAGCATCAAACAAATTACCTGTTTGTCCGCCAAGGGGTTTAAGATTCAAATGTTTATAAGCCAAGTCTGTTGCTTCGCGACCGCGGGAGGTTCGCTTAAGGTAACCCTCTTGAATTAAGAAAGGCTCATAAACTTCTTCTATGGTTTCGGCCTCTTCACCTACTGCCGTAGCAATGGTTGAAATCCCCACTGGCCCGCCTTTGAATTTCTCGATAATTGTGAGCAAAATACGATTATCCATTTCGTCCAAACCATGCGAATCAACGTCCAAGGCGTTTAATGCCATTTCACTTATGGCTTTGGTAATCGTTCCTGTTCCCTTGATTTGAGCAAAATCCCTTGTTCTGCGCAGAAGGTTGTTCGCAATACGCGGGGTTCCTCTACTCCTTCGAGCAATTTCGTAGGCTGCATCATCGTCAATTGGTGTATTGAGAATATCCGAGGAACGCTGTACAATGGTGGTTAATAATTTCGCATCGTAGTATTCCAATCTGGCATTTATACCAAAACGCGCACGCAGTGGCGAAGTCAATAAACCCGACCTTGTAGTGGCTCCGATTAATGTAAATGGCTCTAATGCAATTTGAACTGAACGCGCATTTGGCCCAGAATCAAGCATAATATCGATGCGGTAATCTTCCATCGCGGAATACAGATACTCCTCCACAATAGGGTTCAGCCTGTGGATTTCATCAATGAAAAGCACATCGCCATGTTCCAAATTGGTCAGTAAACCAGCCAAATCGCTAGGCTTATCGAGCACTGGCCCAGAAGTAATCTTTAAATCGGATTTGAGTTCATTGGCAATAATGTGTGATAGGGTGGTTTTACCCAACCCCGGAGGGCCATGTAATAGCACATGATCCAAAGGTTCTGAACGCCCTTTCGCTGCCAGAACAAATATTTTTAAGTTCTCAACAATTTTGTGTTGCCCCGTAAAGTCTTCAAAACTCAGCGGCCTCAGTGCTCTCTCAATATCCTTTTCTTCGGGGTTGAGATGGTCATCTTCAGCATTTAAATAGTCTTCGCGCATTCACCAATCTTTTTGCTAAGATAGCAGTTAGTTTTTTTCACTTAATCAATCTTTTACTCTTTAACCTTATTTAGAGCAAAAGCACTCATTATCTTTGCTCAAATTTTGAGATAATGGACAAGAATCAAAGGTCTAGAATATACCTACTCGTGTTAGTAATTGCAATTTTTGCAGTTTGGAAATACCGTGAGAGCCAAAAACCAAAAATGGTGTTGGTTCAAGGCACCACAATGGGCGTTATTGCTTACAACATTAAGTATATTGACGAAGACCTCAGGAATTTCAAAAAGGAAATTGATTCACTTTTGGCCGACTTCAACCAGTCGCTTTCTACTTACATCCCCGATTCTGAAATTTCAATCTTCAATAAAGAAGGAAGGGCAACTTTCAGCTATCCGTACTTTTCAGAAGTACTTATTGCCAGTAAGGAAGTGTATAAAGCATCTGGAGGTTATTTCGATCCAACGGTTGGCCCATTGGTTGACGCTTGGGGCTTTGGTGATGGGAAAAGCGTTTCGCTTGACAGCGGTCAAGTAGATTCAGTTTTGAAATATGTAGGTTTTGAAAAAGTAAGTTTCACTAACGAAGAAGTAATCAAAACCATTCCTGAACTGAAACTTAACTTTTCGGCTATTGCAAAAGGTCAAGCAATTGATGTAGTAGCGGAGTACTTAAAGGCACAGAACATTCAAAACTTTATGGTTGAAATTGGTGGCGAAGTACGCGCCAAAGGCAAAAACGATTCTGGTGAAACATGGACCATTGGCATTGAAGTACCGGATGAAAATCGCGTTGGCGGTGTTTTCGATGCCATTCAATTAGAAGATCACGGAATGGCGACTTCTGGTAACTACCGTAATTACAAAATAGTAGATGGAAAAAAAGTAGCCCACACCATTGACCCGAAAACTGGCTACCCGAAAATGATTACTCTTCTAAGCGCTACTGTAGTTGCTCCCACTTGTATGTATGCCGATGCATATGCTACCGCCTCAATGGCCATGGGTTTAGAGAAAGCAAAAGAAATGATAGAAAGTAACTCGAACTTGGAAGCCTACTTTATATACTCCGACCAAGATGGAAATACTCAAACTTACATTTCACCTGGCCTAAAAGGAAAAACCATAAACCAACAATAAGACTATAACCAATCGGGAACTATTTAAATGAAAATTCGATTTTCTTTATCATATTTGCAATGCTGTTGCATTAACGATTTTCAAATTTGCTAATAAACGTCACGATTTTATTGCTTTGCGCCCTTGTACCGGGCCTTTTCATTTTAGGTAATGCAACTTTCAGCGAAACCAAAATCCGCTACTTTCTTGTTTTTGCTGGCGCATATTTATTCTCTGTTACAGTAATACATCTGATTCCAGATATATTTATGAGCGGAGAAGACCCATTTAACCTTGGGCTTTATATCCTTATCGGATTCTTTATTCAGAAAATATTAGAAAATTTTTCTAACGGAGTAGAACATGGTCACACCCATATTCATACGCGAGTTCCTGTAACCTATTTGCTGATTGCACTAGTACTGCATTCATTTTTGGAAGGTTCTATTCTAACGGATTCGTTGCACTCTAACCACAGCCCTGATTCGGTATATAGTCATGGTAGTTCCCCTAAAATATTGCTAGGCATTGTAATGCACAAAATACCTGCCTCATTGGCGCTTATGGCATTATTGGTAGCTCAACTTAAAAACAAGTACAAGGCATTTGGCCTATTGTTCATCTTTGCTATCAGCTCTCCTTTGGGCTTAATTACTTCAGAGTATTTTAGTCATTCCAATCTATTGCCCGAAAAATACTTGATCATTTTCTTCGCTGTAGTTGCGGGTAGTTTTCTTCAAATTTCCACTACTATTTTTATTGAAAGTGACCCGCACCACAAACTTAATTGGAAGAAATTTTCGGTTTCTTTATTGGGTGCGGCTGCTGCGGTTTTGGCGCAGTTGATTATTTAATATCTTCGCGATGTGTATACACTAGGAATAAGCGCTTATTACCATGATTCAGCAGCATGCATAATCCGTAATGGGCTAATTATGGCTGCCGCCCAAGAAGAACGATTTACTCGAAAGAAACACGACCCTTCATTTCCTATTCATGCTATTCGATTCTGTTTAGACCATGCCCAAATACGTTTTGAGGATGTGGAGAAAATAGTTTTCTATGACAAGCCCTTTATAAAATTTGAAAGAATTCTCGAAACGTTTTATGCGATTGCTCCCAAAGGAATTGGTGCATTCGTAAAGCATATACCCGAATGGATTAAAGATAAAATCTTCTTCAAAAAGTTATTGAAAGAAGGTTTGAATGAGGTAGCAAGAGGGAAGCACAAGAATTGCAAAATTCTATTTTCTGAACATCACCTCTCGCACGCTGCTTGGGCATATTACACCTCTCAATTTGACGAAAGCGCTATCCTAACCATCGATGGTGTAGGTGAATGGACCACTACCTCAATTTTTCGTGCTAAAGGCAATGAAATCACAGTCCTGAAAGAGCAACATTTTCCTCATTCATTAGGCCTACTTTATTCGTCTTTCACCCAGTACCTCGGGTTCAAGGTAAATGATGGAGAATATAAAATGATGGGGCTGGCTCCATACGGTGATCATAAAAGTGACAACTATAAATTTTACCGACAAAGAATAGAGAAAGAGTTGGTTGATCTACATCAAGATGGCTCAATTCAGCTTAACATGCGTTACTTCGAATTTCTTTATGGCGAAAGAATGATTTCTTCTAAAAAATGGGAGACACTATTCGAAATACCGCTTAGAAAAGAAGACGAACCAATTGAGCAAAAACATTGCGATTTTGCACTTGCCGCTCAGGACATTACCGAAGAGGCCGTATTGAACTTGGCCCGCGAAGCCAAAAAGATTACAGGAATGAAAAACCTATGCCTTGCTGGGGGAGTTGCCTATAATTGTGTAGCGAACGGACGGCTTTTACAAGAGAGTATATTTGATAACGTATTTGTACCTCCAGCAGTTGGTGACTCTGGCAGCGCAGGTGGAGCAGCCTTAGCAAGCTATTATTTGCAAAATGAGGTACCTAGAGTAAAAGAAGAGTTCTTAAAAAACAAAATTTCATTCTTAGGGCCAGCATACTCCACTCAACATATTGAAGCATTCTTATTAGCTAAAAACGTTGACTTTGAAAGGATTGAAAGCAAAACAACACTTTATGAAAAAGCAGCCAGTCTATTGGTAAAAGGAGCAGTTATCGGTTGGATGCAAGGTAGAATGGAGTTTGGAGCAAGAGCCCTTGGAGCGCGAAGTATAATAGCCAGCCCACAGTCCCCAGATATTCAGAGAACCGTAAATCGAAAAATAAAATTCAGGGAATCGTTCCGCCCATTTGCACCTGTAATGTTGGAAGAGGATTTAGTGAATTATTTTAAGATGTCTGAGGTTTCGCCATACATGGGCTTAGTTACTCAGATTAAGGATGAGTTTCAGAAAAAGCTCCCCGATAACTTTCAGCAACTTTCTATTGTAGAGAAAAGCAGAGTAGAGAAATCCAATTTCCCTGGCATTACGCATGTTGATTATTCATCTCGCATTCAAACCGTAGATAAAACCACAAATCCAAACTTCTGGCCGCTTCTGAAAGCCTTTAAAGAACTGACAGGTAACTCTCTTTTAATCAATACAAGTTTTAATGTTAAAGATGAACCCATAGTTTGTTCTCCTGAAGATGCTTATCGCTGTTTTATGAAAACGGAAATGGATTATCTATTTTTAGGGGAATTCCTTTTAACTAAGAAAAAATAATATGTCAGTGCTAAGAGATTTATCGAAATTCCTCATGCAACGCAAAAAGTATTGGTTAATGCCAATAGTATTGGTGCTGTTGCTTCTGGGTTTTTTAATTGTTTTCGGAGGAGGTTCTGCATTATCTCCATTTATCTATTCTTTATTTTAACACATTGAAAGTTCCAAAAATCAAGCAGTCATCCGAGGCAATAATTTTAGGGTTAGTTTCTGGATTAATAGGGCTTTACATTCTAATACAATGGAAATGGAAGCAAGACGCAGACTTGCTGATTTACCTATCCGTTTCTATCGGCTTAGTCTCAACACTTTCAAGAAAAGCCGCTAATCTAATTGCCAATGGCTGGATATATTTAGGTCAGGCCTTAGGTAAAGTAACAGGAGCTATACTTTTGTCAATAGTGTTTTTTGTGTTTCTCACTCCTATTTCAAAACTCCAAAAAGTATTTAGCGGAAAAGGAAAATTCACAAACCACTCATCAAGTCAAACCAATTGGCATGATAGACAACACGCTTTCATTAAAGAGGATTTAGAGGAGCTGTGGTAACGTTCAATAAGCTAGCTAAGCAAATATCCAAGGTAGCAATACAATGCTCATTGGTGGGTATAATCACCATATTCCTTTTTGAAGGAATAAGCAGGGTTTACCAATAGAAGCGAAGCCATAAATCCCGACTCACTAATAAAGGGGGGACTAGCATATTAAATACGCAAACGAAATTAATAATCTAGGCTAAAGTAGATAAAGGGTAATAGAAACAAATTGGTTTTTAAAAAAAACACTAAACCATTTATTACCCTAAATATTACAGTTAACTCTTATTAGCCATGAGACTTTTGGCGGATGTAAAAAATATAGTTAATCTCCCAACAAACTCTTTTTCTTTTTGCGAGTACCATTTCAAAAGAGTTTTTCTCAGCAATGCTGCCTATACTCTCTATCTCACAGTCTTCACTTAGTATCATAATCACCTTGGTTTTCGAATGAATAAAGGAACCAAGCCCGTTGAAAAAGCAGTCAAAGTACTGAAAATTATCTCCGCAATACCAAGCAAGCTCTTCCTTGTTAGTTGGGCTTTTCGGATAATACGGAGGATTAACCAAAACCATATCGAAGGTTTGTAGAGGCAGATCCTTCCATAAATCTGATCGAAGTACCTGTAAGTCTAACTTATTTAAAAGAGCGTTTTTAACAGTATTGTCCACAGCTAACTGATTAATGTCAATAGCCACTACTTTGGCTCCCTTTACTGCGGCAGCAATAGCCAATGCCCCACTGCCCGAACCTACATCCAATACATGTTTATCCTGAAGGTGATATTGTTCAATATACCTCATCATAAATTTGGTACTAAAAAAAAGTCTTGGATTAAAAACACCAGGTAGGACGGTTAGTTTTATGCCTGCTACCCGGGTTGTCCGTTCCTTCCGACTATACTTCCGATAGGCATAACTAAGTGGTTTGAATAGCAGTGATTTTAACTTGCGGGCGATCACATTCATAAAGCAGACTATTCTTGATAAAAACCCTCAATCTCGGGCTGTCTATATTTGAGCCAATACTTTTGTAATGCCTTTAACTCATAAGGGTAATTATAGATATTCGATTTATATCTAAACCCTGATACACCTCTCATTACCTTTCTTTTAAACGGAGTAACTCTATAATCCGAAACCGTTGGATAATAAGCATTCAGCACAGTCTCAAAATTTTTGATTTTATCTATCATCTGAGGAGTCAGCCAAGGGGTAAGGGGATTCTTACGCAAATCAAAGTTTTCCCATGCTGGATTAAGCCAGTCTTCCAATTTCTCTGGAAACTTAAACCCCTCTTCAATAATCTGTTTATGCAATTCAGAACCTTCTGTTGGCACTGGACTATAGAGGTAAATGATGATCTCCGTATTTGGATTGACCTTTTTTACCTTTTTGATGAAATCGATATCTTTATCAATCTGATCCATCACAGCTGTCTCATCCTTTCCAGGCAAGCCCAAAACAAAAGAATACTCAGGAATGATATTATGCTTACTCATTCTTTCAGCAAACGCCAGAATCTGAGCAGAAGACTGAGTGCCTCCTTTATCCATTTGTTTAAGTACCTCATCATTTCCACTTTCTGCCCCGCAAAAAATCATTCTACAGCCCGCTTTGCTCATAGTTTCCAGGTCCTCATCCTTGTATTGATCCAGCGTATCTATTCTTCCCTCTCCCCACCAACTAATGCCATCATCCATGATGAGTTCGGAAAACTCTACCACTCGTTTTCGGGATGTGAAAAAGTTATTGTCATGAAATTCAATCGCGTCAATCTGATATTCGTCTTTCAGTTTTTTTACATCTTTATAAATTTTCTGCGCTGACTTCCCTTTCCATCTGGCATTGTAGATAGGCACTACAGCACAAAAGGAGCAAGTAAACGGACAACCAAAACTCGAATGATATGATAGAGTGCGTTTACCAAGGAAAGTTTTTCCAAAATATCGCTTTAATGGATAAAAACTAGCCAAGTAGTCATAAGGCAAATCTGGTAATTCATCTTGATTCAACAGCCCCTGCTTTTTAGTAGTTACTATCTCGCCATTTCCATTTCTAAAAATCAGATTTTCAATATGCTCATAAGAAGTACCTGATTCTATGGACTCTAAAAGTCTAGGGAATACATCATCAGCAGGGCCGTTGATCACAACATCAACGAAGCCACTTTCCAAACATACTTTGTACTGATTTGAAGCAAAATAACCTCCCCATATATTGACTATTTCTGGATACTCTTTCCTGATACGTTTCGTAAATGGAATAGCTTCTTTAAGTTGGGGGCCTGGCATAACCGTTACACCAAAATACTTAAAATTCCCAGTCTTAAAATATGCCTCAATTTTCGCCCAAGGATCAATTTCCATATTACCATCCACGAAAACATAGTCAAACTTGCCATGAATGGAGGCTCCTACTTGAAGAATAGAGTTAGGAATGCGATGCTTCCATTTTGCACTTCTGGGGTTGAAAAGGAGTAGTTTATTCATTTCAATTTTTCACCTAATTAACTTGTACGATCTGTAAATATTCTATGCTTTTTTAAAAGCATTAATAATTGATGTCATTGTTTGATTTGTTCCTGATACAAACCCAAAAAAAAGGACTGATGGGAATAAATCTCTTTAATAACCTGTTAACAATTGATTTAGGATTATACATCACTGTATAATCAACCCCCTTTAGGGACTGGAAGGTATGATGAAAATAAAATTTAACCATATGTGGAGCATCATTCTTATTATAATATTCCTCAGTTCTTTTTCTTGCATTCATTGCTTCCCGATTACTGCCGTAAACCGGAGAATCGAGTATGTGAATTTCACCCTGATTAGTTAAATTTAAACGAAGCCTATTTAATAAAAGAGGTACACTTTCGAAATATTGTATACTTGCATTCAGCAAGATAATGTCATATTTATCTTCAAAATTGATATCTAATATATTGCCATAAATTAACTTCACATTCTTGAATTCGCTCAACA
Source organism: Roseivirga seohaensis (assembly GCF_001592945.1). Classification (GTDB taxonomy): domain Bacteria; phylum Bacteroidota; class Bacteroidia; order Cytophagales; family Cyclobacteriaceae; genus Roseivirga; species Roseivirga seohaensis. The sequence continues at coordinate 336,785 of NZ_LRPB01000049.1, read as the reverse complement.
GTTGCTCTGCTTGTTCAAGTTCAAGTTTATTAATATCCACTCCAGTGACGTAATCTGCCTCAATGGCAATTTTATGTGTTAACCAGCCATTTCCACACCCAAGGTCAAGAACCTTGGGTTTTCTTTTTGTTCTGATATAATTCAGAAACTTATTTGTCGATCCAACTCTTTGATTCCATTCTTTATGATGTATGTATTGCGGATCGGTTTGAGGCAACAATTTGATCTCATCAAGATTAAGAATCCTTTCCTCCTTCTTTCTAATTAGGTTATAACTTTCCTCAAAGTTATTGGGGTAAGTAAAGTATTGTTGGAATTCCAAAATTCGTTTTTTTTAAAGATAATTGATTTTATCAGAATCTGTTTTCACTGGCCGTTTTGAGCTCAATTAGAGCTGAAACCATAACTGGCCTTTCAGCTCTCAAAAGTCACAAATTAGCCACACCAAATAATTAGGTGTGATTCATTTTTTTCTTTGCCGCCTTTATAATTACTCCTTCCATAATTCGAATATTATTATGATTCACCTCTCGCATTGCCGCATTATAAAAGTTTCTATGTTTCCAAAGTGAACTCATAAATAGAAGTTTCATTTTCCCCAAAAACGTGTAAAGGTTAGACATAAAAATGTGGAATGTGACACTTGAGTGATTATTAGCCGGTAGAATACGATCTACTCTTATAACTTCCTCTAGTTCATATCCTAATTCCACAAGTAACCGTCTCCAATCAGACAAATAAGGAAACTCAGAGTTGGACTGGATCACTCCAAATAATTTCTTACAAGCATTGTTCATTTCATGAATTAGGCATAACTGTGTAGATTCAAGCCAAAGTGTTTCATTGAAAAACAAGACTCCAGTGGGTTTTAGTACTCGTTTAATCTCTTTGAGGTTTTGAGGTAGGCTTTGCCCCTCTTGGATTGCCAAAACAGATTCTACATAAACCTTGTCGAAGGTGTTATCCTCAAACGGATAGCATTGTTCGTCAAACAGTAATTGGAGTTGGACTCGCTTCTGAAGTCGACAGAATTTCAGTCTTTTTATGGCTTGTCTGTGCATAACCTCTGAAACCTCCACACCATGAAAGTTTGTAAATTTATGAATTGAGGACAATTGACAAAGTGTTGCTCCAGTCCCAAAGCCTACTTCAAGAATACTTTCTTCGGGTTCACAGTCTAAGATCTCTATCAGTTTGTATGTTGCTATTTTCCCTCTCGCATGTAAAAAGGGGGTGTGAATCTCCCCAAAATAATCAAGAATATTTTCCGCCATTTCCTATAATGATATGTTTTTATTCAATATCCTCCAAAATAAAATATAGACTTGGTTGATTTACGCTCTCTGCCGTCTTCAGGTCATGAGGCTTTTGATGGAGTTTTAATTGTATCATTTTGCTCCAGCTATGAAGAACAGATTGAACCATTCTTACTTTTTGGGTATACCCAAAACCTTACTTCTTTTGATTTGGAATGTGGCAACAGTGCGCTTGAAGAGTTTATATTCCAAGAAATAACATACACTACTTAGATACAATTCTGAATTTACGTTCAACATTACCCTCGAAATATTGGCCTCATAAAAACCTACCTTGCAAAAGCACTGCAACATCTACTACAAGCGGGCAGTAATCCGCCAGCTTTATTCAAAGTGTCCCTGAATTGAGAAATCTCAGATGAGTTCCAAATAGAGTTAAGGTCATCTTTATAAAGGTTACCAACTGTAAGATTGTAACAGCGCCCATGTGCTGGAATGACTGAACCATCTGACTTAATCATTATATTATTAAAAACATCATGACATCTCTTTCCTATCAACTTTTCCGGCTTTTGGTAGAAATCAAGTAGTCCTTCGTAAGATTCAACCTCAGGAGAGAAAGTTACAGGAAATCTATATTGCTCCGATTTAATCGATCTAATCTCCTCCCATAGTATATTAAGATCCATTTTACTTATATCAATTTCATCTACATTGGAGTTCGTTGCAGGATAGGAATCGCTATACAGCATGTTATGTATATCGGCAACTCCTTGAGGAGTAAAATTGGTATGCATAAAGCCTAATCTTTTTAAAGGGAAGTCTTTAAAAAAATCAACGAAAGCTTTTAGGTGACCAATATTCCATTCGGTTATAACACAGAACACTCCAATTTCAAGTTCTTTAGAGTGCTCCAATAGCATTTCAATCCCTTTTATAGCTCTTTGAAAAGAACTTTTGTGCCCTCTAATATAATTATGAATTTCCTGAGGGCCATCAAGGGAAATAAAAACCTCGTTTAATCCAGCCCTCACCAGTTGCTCAGCTTTTTGTGGCAAATTGAGCGCATTGGTAGTGATAGATGTATACAACCCCTTATTATTGGCATAGTCTAGTGTTTCTAGTAGGTATGGATAAACCAAAGGCTCAGTAAAGCCATAGCCAAGTTTGGCTTTTGGAAAGAAATTATGAGTTTGATCCGCTATTCTTCTAAAAAGTTCTTCTGGCATATTCATCGGCTGAGTACCCACAAGGTTAGTAGCAAAGTTTGTATCTAAACTTTTGGTTCCCACATCGCACATCTTGCAATGCAGATTGCAAATATTGTTAACTCCAAGTACAATCCATTTAGGCGGATAGTACAAGTGCTTTGGCCAAAACCTACTATTTATTTGCCTGATGATATGACTCGTAGCTTTGTTCATTACTTCATAGGAAGTTTCTGGGTGATTTAGATACTCGAATATAAGTGTTAGTAATCTAATAGAATAAACATATTCTACTAAACATGTAAAAAAATTGAAGGCGCTTTTAGTAAGTTATTTACTTTGTAGGATTACTTACTTATGTTAAGAAAAATCAATTCATTAGGTAATTAGGAGTTTTTAAAACTCAAAACATCTATTAAATGCTTCTTTCCATGAGTTTAAGAAGAGTCGAAAACTAAGTGAGTTACTACTTACTGTCTAAAAAAAATAATGAGTGATCTATTCGTTTTTAAAATTTCACATAGAACATGAAAAAAAAGCTCTTTAAAATCGCTTTTCAGCTAGTGCTATCATTAGTGCTTTTTGAACTAGGTTTAATGTTGGCTAGCCATTTAGGTTTTATTAATCTGGAAAGGCCACTTTACACATTTGAAAATCCTCAAAGATACTGGGTAGAGACTGACTCTACGTTTGGAATTTGGCGGCCAGCAAAATATGTTTTTAGACATAAAAAGGAATGTTTTGATGTGTCCTATGAAACTAACTCCATTGGAGCTAGAGATACCGAACGGAGTCGTACTTCTCAAGATAAAAGAGTTGTGGTTATAGGTGACTCTTTTACCGAAGGATGGGGCGTGAGTCTAAAAGATCGGTTTACAAATAGGTTAGAAAATTCTACCAATCTACAGTTTTTGAATTTTGGTATTGCAAGTGTAGGCATGACTCAGGAGTATCTTATTTATAAAAACAAGACAAGGGAGTTTGAACATGATGCAGTTCTTTGGGTAATTTTCCCAGCAAATGACTTGGTAGAAGATGACATTAAATTTCATGCAGATTATTCAAGTGATAGGTACCGTGCTTACTGGGCAGGTTCTTACCCTAACTACACCTTAACACATGGCCTTGATTCTTTAAAACAATCTGCTTATCAAGTTCAGGAATTTAGTAAAGTCAAGATGTTTTTAAGAAACTTCACTTACACCTATATTTTACTAAAATGGATTAAAAATAATTATCATTCTGTTGAGCCAGCAAAATTTGATGAGACTAAGGAACCGGGTTACTTTACTTTTACAGAAGACCAATGGTTTAGAGTCCGCTACAATTTGGAAAAAATGATTGAGTTTCTAGGTGACAAAAAGCTTTACATAACCACAGTCCCAAGCAAATTAGCTTTTGATGCATTTTTAAAAGACGATAAGAAACCACTGTTGGTTGATAGCTTGAAAAGCCTGGGCAAACAATTAAACTTTGAATACTTTGATTTACTCACTCAAACAAAGCCGATTAACAATTGGGCTAATTTATACTACAGCTCCACCTGTGATAATCATTGGAACTCTAAAGGTCATGAGTGGGCTGCAAAAGAAATTCAATCAGCATTTTTTAAGTGAAAACGAAAAAGTTAAATATTCCATCCTATTTATGATCAATAAAATATCTTTGTCAGGAGAGGCTTGAAATCATGAATACTTTTAATTCTCGTTTACGAAACGATTTTCAACGGCTTAAAAGTCACATACGATAATTTAATAAGTTGGATTACTTGCTTAAATTACCATCAATTTTGCCATAAAAATAGTTTATTTAAAAGCATATATTTGATTAATTTGCAAATGTTGAAAACATTAAGTTCAGTCTGTTTTAGGCTGCACCATTTCCTACTGGTTAAATTATATAAGACTAATTTAATATTGAGTAAATTATAATCGTGGCTAAGCATTTCAAAGAAAGTAATTCTTGTAAACCTTTAAAAAAAATACTCTTTATTAGATTGCAGGCCATTGGTGACTCAATTATTACTTATCCCTACATAAGAGAGTTTACTGATAGAAACCCCAGTTTCGAGGTTCATTTTTTAACCAGAAGCTCCGCATCTGATATACCAAAATTTCTAAAGTTCTTTACCAGAGTATGGGTGTTACAGGGAAAAAGAAGACCAATTCACCGCCTACCTTACGTGAGTTTATTGTTACCGCTCTTACTATGGCAACGATTTGATGTTGTTTGTGACCTTCAAAATAATAGAGAGAGCCGATTGATTAGGCGGTTACTTTTCCCTAAAAAGTATAGTGCCTTTGATGTTTACTCTCCAATTCCTGCTGGCGAAAGAGTCTACAATGCAATTAATGAGCTTGGGTTGAATTTCTCTAAGCCTAATTTTAGACCCTATGTTCTCAATAAACCCCCAATCTATGAATTTGACAAAGATACCCTCAAAGTTGTGATTAACCCCGCGGGTTTTTATAGTAGTAGAAATTGGCCGTACAAATACTATGTGGAATGGGCAACAGCTTTCTTACAGCACAGTAAAAAGAAAGTCCAGTTTGTGCTTATTGGTATTGATAGGGTTGAAAAGTTTGCAAACTCATTTTCACTACAGTTTCCTGAACATACAGTTAACCTAGTTAATAAAACGAGCCTTTCAGAGGCGTTTGTTTTAATTCAAAGAATCGACTTTATGTTGTCCGAGGACTCAGGACTCATGCACATGGCATGGGTTTCAGGTGTAAAGACATTGGCGATCTTTGGATCCACCAGATCAGATTGGTCTGGTCCTTTAGGTCCACATTCAATCCTTCTTGATTCCTCAGATATGGAATGTGGCAATTGTATGTTGCCCACCTGTAAGTTTGGCGATAATAGATGCCTAACAAGGTATACCCCTCAGATTGTACTCGAAAAAACCTTTCAGCTCTTAAATACATAGAATGAGAATTGCAATTATTTTAAATGGTGGAGTGAATACAGGCCATAAGCTGGAAGGGGTGCCTGCTTTAACAGCATTCCTTAAATGCATTACCAAAGAGAATGAAGTTGTCATATTCAGTATTCAACCTGCCCTAGCAACTGACACACCTTATAAACTTGTAGAATCAAAAGGCAGTAAGTTTCGAAAATACTTTAACCTCATTTGTAATCTTCAAAGACATCATCGACAAGAGCCTTTTAATATAATACATGCATTTTATGGTTTTCCTGCTGGTATTATAGCTTCTTTTTTAGGCAAGATGTTGCGATTACCCACTGTTTTAACTTTAATGGGAGGGGAATCTGCCAACGTTCCAGTTTCATCATTTGGTATGTTAAGAAAAAGGCGGCTTAAGGTTCTTATATTTTGGGCTATCAAGAATGTTACAAAAGTGGTGGTGCTCTCTAAATATCAATTAGAAATTTTAAGGGAAAACGGATTAAAAAGGCAGGATATTGAGGTAATTCCCTTTGGCGTTAGCGATGGCCTTTTAAGCCCCCCAAAAAAAACAAGATGCATTCAGCCATATAAATTAGTTACGGTAGCCAATATTAATCCAATAAAAGATCATTTTACTTTGCTCTTAATGTTCAAGGAGTTACTCCAATACTTTCCTGCAAAGCTCACTATTGTTGGTGGCGATTTCTATTCCGGTCAGATACACGAGTTTGTTAAAAAACTTGAGCTAGAGCACCACGTGGAGTTTACTGGCCAAAAAACTAATCAAGAGGCAATTGAATATATTAAAAATAGTGATTTACATGTAATAAGTTCACAGAGCGAGAGCCTGTCAGTAGTGTTTATAGAGGCGATGGCTCTTGGTATCCCAACTTGTAGTACAAATGTTGGGCTCATGGCTGAACTGACAGGCTCACACTGTCTAACCTCTGCTGTAGGAAACCCCAAAGAACTTGCAAAAAATGCTAGGACACTTCTTACAGATGAAGAACTTAGAAAAGCTCTAATTCAAAACGGTTTGAACTGGGTAAGACATAATAGCTTAGAAAATATCACTGTTAAATATTTAAGGCTTTATAATGAGTTATAGCTTATAGTTATCGATGAGTTCCATTGCAATCATCATGATAACCAATTGAAGATACAGCCCTAAGAAAGAGACTTAATCTCCAGCCAAATTATTTATTAATGATGTTGATTAACTTCTCACTGATAAGTTTAGATCTTAGCTTATTTCCTTTTAAAGTAAAGTGTATGCCATCCGTGAACATGTCCTTTTCAATAAGCAACTCTTTAACTAAATCTATCAATTCCAATCCATAAGTCTTACTCAAATCAATCATTATTTGATTATGCTCAGCAAGTGCTTGTTGAAAGGTTGGTGCTTTTAAATAAGGAGCTTCTTCTGGAAATTCGCTTGAATAGACAAAAGTTGAAAGTATGGGCTGAGTACCTTGTTCTTTCATCAGCTTGATTAAATACTCTGTATTTCTTTGAAAATATATTGGTTTATTGGTTTTAAAAATAGAGTCTGCTGATACTTGTCTAAACAACCCTTCGGGGTATGTGCCCTTTCTGAGTTGTTCGTAATATAGTTGGCTAACATTACTCTCTGTCCCTTTTACCATAGCATTCAATGAAGATTCAGACTCCCAAAATTTAAAAAACACCATGGAGACACGTATTACACTAAGAAAACGGAAAATAGACCTGGTGGCATATGGAGCTCTTACAATAGAGCCTGACTGATCTGATTTATAGTACTCAGGAGGCCACACTAGCCTGGTGTGTAAATCGTTTATTCCATGATAGATGATTACATAATCTGGCTGAAGTTCATGGATTTTCAAGTAATAATTTTGAAGGTTTTGAATTGAGTAGTAACCAGGAGTACCTGCATTAATAACCTCTGCATTTATTCCTTGATTAAGCAGTTCTTTTTCCACCAAATATGGATATGATTCTTTATAATCTTTAACTCCATCACTATAAGTGGTTGATCCACCGATACATACTATTCTTATTCTATCTTTTTCCTTCTCAATGCTTACTTCTTCTCCTCTAAAGCCCCATGAGTTATGTTTGTTGCTTCCTAATTCATAATTAGGTGTATTTATGTAAAATAAAAGGGGATGTGGTTGTAGGCGTGGTTGCTTGTAGCGGGTCTCTAACATAGCCCTAGAGCCAAACTTTTTGAATATCGGTTCTGATGCAAAGTGTACAAGATAAATCCTCAAAGAAACTTCAGAAATAACAAGTAAATAGAGGAGATATAAAATTATTTTGAGATAACGTTTCGGCATGAAGATAGATTTTAAATTATAAAAGCTAATTTACTTGCTCTTCAAAGTTTTTCCTACGCCCCCTTAATCTTAGGTCAATTATTTTGGAAAGTTTTTGTGCTCCTAAATCAGAAAGGTGATCCGCATCGTAAAAATCCTTGGAAACAAAAGATTCGTCATCATAATAATTCTCATAAACACAGTTGGCATAGGTAGAGTCTAATTCCTGAAAAACCCCTATTGCGCGGTTTACTCTTTCATCATCAATCAGCTCACGATAAGACTTATAAATTGGAGGTGAATATAGATAAACCATAACTCCCTTCTCTTGTCCAATTTTAATAATTGATTCAAGAATTTGTTTGTTATATGCTATCCCTTTTTCCAATTCATATTCGGGAAAGGATATCTGTTCATGTTGGCGCGCTGTCTCTCTTCCTGTTAGGGCTAGGTCTCGTGCATCTTCCCAGCGAAAGTTTGTACCCCAACCCAATTCCGAACTGCTTGTTTGCGGTATGTGCCGTAAATAATAATTCGTTAAAGTGTTGGCCATGTTTCTTAGTAAAAACATCTTAGAATTTATCTCAAAGTAATCACCATATGTCCATGGAATATCTAAGTCGTAATAAATTCTATACTTGTGAATGGATGGATTATAAAAAAATGGGGCATCTTCAATCTTTTGAAAATACAGCTCCATAGGTATAATGGGGATTACAATGGTTTTTAAATTAGTAAGCTCATTTTTATACTTCTTCAATATTTCTAAATCCATATAGGTGCGCTGAACAATGTATGCCGCGTTAAAGGTGTTGTAGTCATGGAAATAATTAGGATCTAAACCATAGTAGTTATGAGAGTTACCTAACAACAGCGTTTCTATTTCGCCTGCATGCTCATTTAGGTATTGTGCCTTAAATGAGTAATCGTTAGGTATTCGTCTATAGAGCACTTCCATAAGTGACAACAATACTAGCAAGGGTAGAACGCATAAAAGGAACTTAATGTTAAACTTCTTCATGGTCAGAATTGAAAGTAAATGAAATCTTGAGGAATACCTCCGTAGAATAGAATAAGAAAAATGATAAAATAATAAAATGAGTATCGTTTAAAAATCCCCCATTTGAGCAACAACTTCTCTAGCGCATGTTGTCCATTTCTTCCCGACCACTCCACTGTAAAAAACAATAAGAGAAAAGCAGCAAGGATTACTCCATTCCTCCCAAAAATACCCAAGTCAAACCTCAGAAAGGAATCTGAAAGAATAGCTGAAAAATATTGAAAGGCATGATTAATACTCTGAGCTCTAAAGACAACAAGACTCAGCGAGAACAAACTAAAGGTTCTGAAAATCAAAAGAAACTCCCTTATTCTTGGGTGCAATCCTCCATCTTCAAGCGACCTTGATCGTCTCTTATCTTTCAAAAAAACTTCTGGCAGATAAAGTAAAGCACTTACAAGACCCCAAACTATAAACGTCCAATTGGCACCATGCCAAAAGCCGCTTACCAAGAAAAGCACGAGCACATTGAAAACTATGCTCCTAAGATTCATTTTGCTGGCCACCATCATAGGTATGTAAACATAATCCCTAAACCATGTGGTAAGAGAAATATGCCACCTTCTCCAAAACTCACCAAAGTCTTTCGAAAAGAAAGGAAAGGCAAAATTTTGCTTCAGATTGAAGCCCAAGATCCTAGCTGCGCCAATTGCTATGTCAGAATAACCTGAAAAATCTCCATATATCTGAATAGCAAAGAGCATTGACCCAACAATCAGAGTAATACCGCCATAATTCTCAGGTTGGTCGAATATTAGGTTTACATACCTGGCGCAGTTATCGGCAATAACTACCTTTTTGAATAATCCCCAAAAAATTTGTCTAACCCCATCTACTGCAAGGTGATAATCGAATGAGCGTTTTTTTGAAAACTGAGGAAGTAAATTGGAAGCCCTTTCAATCGGGCCAGCTACTAGTTGAGGAAAAAAACTTACAAAGGCCGCAAAAGCCACTAGGTCTTTTGTCGGCTGTATCTTACCCTTATAAACATCTATAGAATAACTTAATGTTTGAAATGTGTAGAAACTGATCCCAACTGGTAAAATTATATTTAGAGTATCAAAAGAAATATTTTTTCCTAAAAAAGAAAATGCTTCAACAAAATTCTCCACAAAAAAACCGTAGTACTTAAAATAGAATAAAAGCCCTAAGTTGACTAGTATGCTTACATATAAAAGCACCTTTCGTTTTGCTAGATTTTGGAATCTCCCCAAGTAGATTCCAACTATAAAATCAACCAAGGTGCTAAAGGCTATTAATATTAAAAACCTCCAATCCCACCAACCGTAGAAAATATAACTTGAGACCAGAATCAAGATATTTTGCCTCTTTACACTTTTCTTAAGAAGATACCAGTAAATGAGGTATACAAGTGGGAAAAAAATTGCAAAATCGATAGAGTTGAAAAGCATTTTCAGTTGAAGAACAGAGGTTAAAATTTATTTTTTTACAAAATCTTATCTTTAAATGAAGGTCTAATTTACTTCAAAAAAACCTACAAAGCCCCTTATTACATAATAACATTCATGCTCTTATGAGAGGTTTAGTACTTGGGTACATTTAGATTTAACCAATAAATCATGTGTTGCAAATACACATAATCGGTTTTTCAAGTAGCCCTCGATTAAGGAATCCATAATTTCGGCACTAGTAGATTCATCTAATCCACCAGTTGCTTCATCAAAAACGTAGATAAGCTTGTTTTGTAGAATAGCCCTAGCTATACCGATTCTTTGCCTTTGCCCTGTCGAGAGATTTAAGCCGTTTTCTTCAATTACTGAGTCCAATCCATCTGAACGCGAAGATAACAAACTTTGAAGCTTAAGTTCGTGTAAAAGCAACACTATGTCTTTCCTTTCTGAGGTTGACAGTTGTTTACCAAAAGTCAAGTTCTCCAATAATGTTCCACTAAAAATAAATGATGATTGAGGAACATATGCGACTTGACTCCACCAATTTTGACTTTCAATATCATCTAAAAGCTTACCATCTACTGTAATGCTACCTGAGTTAGCTGGAACTAGCTTGAGCATTAGCTTTAGTATAGTGCTTTTGCCTGAGCCAGACTCCCCTACAACTGCAAGTTTATCCGTTGGTTTTAATATTATGGATATCTCAGGTAAAGTGAAATCAGATTCAGGGTATTTAACACTAACATTGTCAAACTTAATTTCACCTTTAAATGTAATGTCAGCACCAACATTTCGAACAGGTTTACCTTCTTGTGCCTCTTTGCTTATTATATTTTTGAGTAAATCTACCGTATAAATATAAGCTTTCAGGTTGGTTGATGCCGATACAATTCCATTGAGAGAGGGAATGATTTTAGCTATTGAAAGAATAAAGACTGAAAGTATGGTAATTGATTTTTCGGGTGTAAACTCAGTCGTAGTTATGTAGTAAAAGAAAACACCTATACCTGTTATCGATATAAGCTCTAAAAAATAAGGCGCACTATTCGACAGTGTTAGAAGCCTTGCCGTAGTTTTCATTAATTCTTTGCTACTCTCTTCAATTCGTTTTCTAAAAAAGTCGCCCTTTTGAAAAAGAGCTATCTCAATTCTACCAGTAAGGGCCTCTGCAACTCTTTGGAGAAAAACGGGGTTCAATCGTGAAAATGATTGCTCAACCTTCTTTATTGGACGCTTTAAAGAAAGTAGATACAAGATCAGTATCGGTACAAAAACTAAACATACAATTAAAAATATCTTCCATTGAAACAGCACTAAGCTCAACAAAATTAGGGTAATTGTGATAGCATTCGGAATAATTCTTAGAATTGTAGCCAAACATTGAAAGACATATTTACTAGGTACTTGAGCAATGTTTTCTAATGAATGCCCTGTATTGTAATGACTAAAATCAGTCATTACAATAGATTGAATATTATCGTACACCTCAACCACAAGCCTATGTTGTGTCTTGGTTAAAAAGTGGGCTTTTCTTTTCTCAATAATATAGAAATAGATAAACTTAATAAGAAAAAAAAATGCAACAAATAGGATTAAGATGGCTGTTGTCCTTTCCAGTTCAACACCAAGAAAGGAGGTAATATTAAGCCATAACTTGTTTGTTCTTAGGATTTCCGGCTTAAAATAGCTGAGAATTAAGGGCAAGAGAGAAGCAATAGATGCAAGATCGAAAATCACCCTTAATGACAGCCAAAGAACTATTTGATTAAAGCTCCTCTTCTCTTTTGGTGAAAGTAGGTATGCAATTCTTTGAATTACCCCCTTTTTAGTACTGGTATTCATAGCTTAATGTAGCATGAGCGAGTTTTGTGACTTAAGGCAATACGACTAATAGCAGTTTCTGAAAGCCCCATGTAGTTTTACGGTAAAAACTTAGCCGATATATTATCAAATATTACATCTGACACTTTTTTTGCTCCTTGAATGTTAAAATGGCAAAAGTCAAAAAAAACAGTAGTGTCTTTGGGAAGCTCAAAAGATAAGTCAATTAAGGTAACTTTGTCCTTCTCTTCAAAATCTCTCAATACGTCATTATACATTTCCATTCCTTTTTCATATTCCTGCGGAGAGTAGGTAGTAGTGCCTTCTTGTTTTATCGCTGTTGCAGTCAATTCCCACTCATAATTGCTCATATTTTTATGCCATAATACAGGTTGAGTGACTAAGATTAACTCTAAATCATTCTTTATACAATAGCTGTAAATGGCCGCTATATTATTTTTGTATTTGGTTAGATTGTTCGATAGGTCTGGAAGTGCTAGGGTTGGTGATAAATTCTTTAACCGTTCTCTATAATTCTCAACTGTAAAAACAATATCGTTTTTATCATCAAACCGATTGTTTATCCAATTGTGTTTTACCTTCTTCAAGTGCATGTATATTTCAGTACGTTCATACCAGTGAATATTAAATCGTCTTGGGTATTGCTTAAATGCACTTCGTGCTATACTCAGGCTATCGATTTCTTTATTTGGAAAATGCAGGTCTAAAAGAAAATCATTTATACCTACTAAGAGCATTACGGCCTTTAAACCGCTATATTTTTTATGTAACTGCAGTAGTTGTTGTAAATGATGTCGAGAATTTAAGCCAGATGCTCCAATATTACCTACTGTAAACTTAAGATCTGAATTAAGGTTTAATTTTTCTTCTAAAAGATTTGTCCAAATGTTATGATCACCAAGAGTTAAACACTCTGTAGTACTGCCTCCTAAAGCTAAAATACCAAATCTGCTTTCATCAAATTTACTATCCGACCTATAGCCCTGATTATTAGTTGTATATGTGAAAACATCGGTTAATCCTGGGAATAAATGAGTACCATTGAAGGTCTCCTTAACATTTAAATTAGGTTCAAGGGGATAAAAGTCATTGTGCGGCTTCATAAACCTCAGTGTAGTTTCTGTTATTAGCAATGCCACTATTATGGAACTGAAGGTTAGTATTATATGATTTAATATTTTCCGCATAGGATTATAATCGATAAAAACTCATCATTACCCGAGACTTAATGTTTCTCAACCTTAATTTGAAAAGGGAAAAAGATATAGTATTCTTTTTTAGAAGTTTATATATAGTAACCTCTGAAGTTACATAGCTAACGGCTTGTTCATAGAACTTTCGGTTGTAGGTTCGTTTAAAATCTATCTCTCTATCTGTGCTTTTTGCCCAATCATGATTGGTGGTAATATTCTTATCTATTTCATCATACAAATCGGTGCCTTTGATAGGATAAGCCACTGTAATAGTAAAATGGTCTGGATCTGAAACTTTAAGATGATGAATAGTTTCTTCAATATCTTCTTCGGTTTCTCCGGGATAACCTAACATAATGAAAGTACCTGCTTCGATCCCTTGTCTTCGTGTTTCAATTATCATTTCACGTACTTGATCTACAGAAACTCTGCGGTCCATAGCGTCAATTATCTTCTGAGAGCCACTTTCTGCCCCTATCCAAACCCTGAAACAACCAGCACGCTTGAGTAAGGCAATCACCTCTTTGTTCATTCGGTCTGCCCTACTTATGCATTCAAACTTCACCTTAACTTTGGCTTCTTCTAGAGCGTCAACAAACTCACCCAACCATTTGTGACTTACAGTAAAAACATCGTCTACAAACCAAATCGTATCAGGCGCGTATTTCTCTTGGATTTCCTTGAGTTCTACTACTACCTTTTCTGGTGACCTCCTACGATAACTTTGTCCATAGACAGCCGTACTACACCATTTGCAAGTATAAGGGCAGCCCCTTTGGGTGCTTACACTCAAAGCACTCTCTCCATGATGGGACTTCCAAGCATCTATATATTTATGAATATCAATTGCATCACGATTGGGGATAGGAAGTTCATCAATTTCCTTCATTTTCACCCTAGGGCTAGTCTTTACAAGCACCCCATTTCTATCTATAAAAGCTAATCCTGAAACATCATGAGGTAAATTTTCGCTCCTTTCTGATAAAAACTCTACGAGTTCGAACATTGTGTTTTCCCCCTCTCCTATTACAATAAAGTCAGCACCATGCTTTAGGTAGTTTTCTATATTATAAGTAACATCTGGGCCACCAAGTACTATGGTCGTTTTAGGAGATAGCTTTTTACAAGTCTTGGCAATTTCAAGAACATTCACCTTGGTCATCAAATTGGCATAAATCGCCAGTATGTCTGGCTTCTCCTCTTCAATCTGCTTAAATAGACTTTCTTTGTCTGAAAAGGTACTATCAAAAACGTTATTGTGAACTCCTTGCTGATTTAGAAAACCAGAGATATACAACAATCCCAAAGGCGGATATGGTCGCATAATCTGCTGTTCCTTTTCATCCTCAGCTATAAAATAACCATGCGTTAAAAGCACTCTCATTTGACTTGTAGCTCTATGTAATAATGGTCCGACATTCTTCCTTGCCAAGCAAATTTTGAAAATCTATTTTCCAGATATGAAATAACACAGAAGAACTTTTTATTCCTCTTTACAAAAGTTTCCATGTAAGATGGTGGGACAAAAAAACCAATTGGCTTTACCCTAATTTTTGAAAACTCATACTTAAAGATCTCAGTTATTTTTTTTGGAGAATAATACCAAGTTTGAACTTGAACCCCAGAAACATCAGCTAAAACCGATAATCTCATTCTCCGAAAGACTTGCCTAAACTTAAGCTTGGTAAAGAAGTAAAAGCTTTCCCACAGACACATGTTTGGCATTACTACCATAATAAGAGTTCCGTTTGGCTTAAGCAGTCTTTTTAAATTACGCCCAAACTCACCTATCTCTTTTCCATTAACACAGTTGACCCCACCAAAATTAGAAAACACTAAATCGAATTGATTAACGCATTCGAAGTCATTCAATTGAGTGATATCCAATTTATTAAATACAATCTTATGTTTAACATTAACTTCAGAAACCTTTTTCTGAGCATGGGTAAGCATTTCAGACGAAATATCAGTTGCAGTTACCCTATGTCCTTTCTCGGCTAGATGTAGAGCATCTTCTCCAGTACCACAATTCATCTCAAGTATATTTAAAGTGCCTCTGTTCGATATTGTCTCGTCAAGATACTTCCATACTAACCCCCTCTGCAACCTACCTATCAGCGTATCTGTGAAGTCTTGGTCGTAAGTCCCTGACGCTGTATCAAATTGCTCAGTCATACCGATTTCTTGGCTTGAATTTTAAGCTGAACACCATTAAGTATAGCCATTGGTAGATGATACCCAGTTGTCAATATTTGCCTCAAACTCTTTTTATTAAGGGTAGAAGGTGACTTAACTCCGTACTTGAGTGCTAATAAGCCTCTTTTGAGTTTATGCCTATTATGAACGTATCGATGTAATTTTTTGTAAAAAACAGGTGAATACTTATTAGTAAACATCAAGTCTAAATCATCCGAGTCCACCCAATTGGTTTTCCCCTGCAAATCATCTTTCACCTTTTCGTAAAACTTAGTACCTGGCAAAGGGTAGGACACAGAAATACCGATTTCTTCAGGCATAATTTTCTGAACCATGTCAATGGTTTTATAAATATCTTCAAGGGTTTCTCCAAGATAACCGAATTGTAAGAAAAGTGCCACACTCACTCCTTTTCTCTGAAGCTTTGGAACAGCTTCATAAATTTGCTCAACGGTAATTCCTTTACCCATGGCATCCAGAATGTGTTGTGAGCCTGACTCTGCCCCCAACCAAATGGTCTCCAAACCAGACTCTACCAAAACATCAATTGTGTCATCTTTGAGTAATAAATCAACCCTAGATTGAATCATGTATTTAAAACTCAAGTCATTTTCTTTGACCAACTTGTTGAATTGCTGAACCCAATTCGGTGTAAGACCAAAAATATCATCACACATCCAAAAATGATTCACATCATAATTCTCAGCCAGTATTTTAATCTCTTGAATTACATGCTCTGGAGAGCGAGAATTGTATCTATTCCCATAGATTGGTTTTGCACACCAGTTACACTTGTAGGGGCACCCTCTAGTAGTCGCAATATTGATGCTGAAATAACCGTGATTAGAGACCCAAATCTTCCGATAAGCCTCCATGTCTACCAAATCCCAAGCAGCTAAAGGCAAATCGTCTAGCTTCTGTAGTACAGACCTTTTTAGTGTTTTGTTTACTTGCCCTTCAGAATTTAGGTATACTAAACCAGATACCTCATCAAGGTCTAATTCTTTATCTAACTTTGAAAGAAGTTCTACCACCGTAGCATCTCCCTCCCCCAAAACAACGTAGTCGATACCGTTCTGTAAATACTGATCAAACCTATCGCTTGAATCTGAACTACTGATAATCACTTTTGCATTAGCTAATTTACCTAACCTTGCCATAGTATAGGCAGCATCTCGCATAACCGTAAGACACATTTTGGTGAGGTAATTGAACCCATCATCATAAATAAGCAAATAATCTGGCTTAAACGCCTCAATAATAGTATTGATTTTCCGAGGATCATCGTTTAAGCAATTATCGAAAAAACGAATATCATGCCCTTCTTTCTTCAGTAATGAAGAAACTTGAATTGTGCCCAATGGTGGGTACGGCTTTTTAAAGTGCCACTGTTTGGCATCTAAGGGATAAAAATATGTATTAGTAACTAAAATTCTACCCATAACCTTGTTGATCCTTAATTTTAGACAATGCCGCCTTCATATTTTCCTCTACAGAGTTTAAAACTCTTTTTTGGTAATTCTTATCGTGGTTTTTCGAAGTGCCCCGGTGAGTCCTAAAAGCCAACTCAAATTCTTTATCAGAGTAGCCTTCATTGTAAAGTGTTTTCCAACGCTTGTAGGTTCTTTTCATGAAATACTTATCGAGCTTTTCCGAAAGACTATTAAAAAATAGAGGCTCCAGTATTGATACAGAACATCTTTTAATTAAGCCCATTTGTCCAATCTCTTCTTTTTGTAACGATACATTCGGAAAATGATCTTTAAACCAATGATTGGAACTTAAAAAAGTTTCGCAACAACTCTTGCCTTGCATAGGGATAAGCGTAACAATCTCGGTTGCCGTGAAAATATTTTTGTCTGGTATTTCCATATGATTCTCATCAACAAAATAATTTACACAGAAGAATTTTTTAGACCCTAACAAGAATATTCTCTTGAACATAACGAGCAAGGTTCTAGTAATCCATAGCTTATTTCTCTTTGTAACTATAAAGTAATCAATATCGGCATCTTTTGGTACAACGCCTTTTGATAGTGAGCCTGAAATAAATACTGCCCTAACAAAAGGGAAAGAATATATCAGTTTGGACATTCTTTGCGCTACCTTCAATAATGATTTGGCTCTTATTTCTCCCTCCAAACGAGCATGTACTAATGAGGGATCATTTTCCAGAGAAAAGTATCCCTCAAATTGAAACACAACATTCAAGTGCAAAAGAGTGCTTAACGCATTATTAATATTTTTGGTAACCATAGGAGTTACATTAACGAACCGTGTAATCTCACTTGCCTTCAATGGATGGTGAAAAAGCTGATAATAGGCCAGAACTCTTATCACTTCTAACTCAACCTGAGACGTTATTTTTTCATCAATAATCATTTAGCTATAGGTAGAACGTTGACTTTCCTTTTTGACGTAAACCCTTCAAGAGTCTCTTTATTTATTCGTTCACGATCTGAGTCAATAAACCAACCGTGTTTGTTAAAATATTTTACTGCAGAGATTATGTGGAGGCAGAGTAAACGTAATTCTTTATATGAGCCTTTGTAGAAATAATGATATATTGAAGCATCAGCATAGTAAGTCGTTCTCCAGGTCATCCTTATTCTTCTTGACAAGTCTATGTCTTCACAATACAAAAAGAACCTAGGATCAAAACCGCCAACCTCTCTAAGGGTCTCCTTCCTAAGAAACATAAAACACCCCGAAAGGTAGGGTGCATCAAAAGTGCTCTTATCATCAGCAAATGACATACTGTACTTTTGGTTATTGTGTCCTAAAATTTTTTTAAATAAACTAGGTATAAATCTCCGTGTAAAAAGGTCTTGTGGATGAGGAAGTAGTTTAAAAAGTGGCTGTGGGGTTCCATCTGGATTAAGAATTCGTGGCAACAACAAACCAATGCGATCATGTTGATTCATGTATTCAACTATTTTCTCAATTACCCCCTTATCAAAAAAAACATCTGCATTCATTACTATATGGTACCCTCCATAATTCATCACTTTATCAATAATAATATTATGCGCTCTTCCAAAACCGATATTCTCCCCTGCCCACTGATAATGAAAGTTACTATGTATGTAACTCTCTAATTCGTTTGTAGGAGAATTATCAACAAAATAGACTTCAGGGCACAAACCACATCCTAAAAGACTGTGCATCAACTTCCTAATGTGAATTAGGTTATTCTTATATAAAACTATTGAAATAGTAAGGTGATTCTTGCCTGACGACATATAGCAAGAATACTGATTTTCAATGCAAAAAAGTAAAAAATCAATAATATTTTTACTCAGTACTTAAGGGTGTTTCACCCCAGTCAAGAGCATTTCAATCGTTTTTTCTAAACGCTTGGCTTTAGTCTCTTCACGTTTGGCGGTATCAATCCATCGAGCGTATTCTTTGCGGTTGGTGTACGAGAGCGAGTTGTAAAAAGCTTCGGCTTTAGGGTGAATCTTAAACTCTGCCTTTAATACATCAGGCACTTCTACCACTCTTTCTTCAGTATCCTTCTGAACGGTTACAATTACTGTTTCTCCATGACTTTTTCCAATGACAGCCCTAACATCATTTCTTAAAATTAAAATATGGCCAGTTCCCATATTGGCTATAGAGCCGCGGTATGGTACCCCATCAAAAGTAGCATTTACTTTCACCTGACCCTTAGTTCCAAACTCTTCCTCTACATTAAACGGAAGCGTAACACAAGCTGCATTTGGCCATTTTTCTCCCCCATTTTGGATAACAGCTTCAAACTTGTAAATCTTTTCACTCATAATGATTAATGGCTCTTAACAAATCTACAATTACATAACTGATCTACAAAACCTCTTTCAGTTAAGCGCATAAATGATTAAAATGGGCTGTAAAACCAGAAAATATGAGCGACAGAATCCACAGCCTAAGCGGTTATATGTACGAATACCAAAAGAGTGTTCAAGATCCAGAATCTTTTTGGTCTAGAATTGCCGATTCCTTCCACTGGAGGAAAAAATGGGATAAGGTTGTGGACTGGAATTTTGAAACACCAGATGTAAAGTGGTTCGTTAACGGAAAACTGAATATCACCGAAAACATTTTAGATCGCCACCTGTACACCCGAGGCGACCAAGCGGCAATTATTTGGGAACCGAATGACCCCGAAGAAGAGCATATCACCCTCACCTATAAAGAACTCCACGCCAAAGTTTGTCAGTTTGCTAATGCTATTAAAGCCAAAGGAGTTGGTAAAGGCGACCGTGTAATTATTTACATGCCCATGGTGCCTGAAGCAGCCATCGCCATGCTAGCTTGTGCTCGAATAGGTGCCATACATTCTATTGTATTTGCGGGTTTCTCTGCCAATGCACTAAGTGACCGCATTAATGACTGTAAAGCTAAAATGGTAATTACAGCGGACGGTAATTTCAGAGGCAACAAACAGATTCCCGTAAAGGAAGTGGTAGACGAAGCACTAAAGAATTGCGACTCCGTTGAAAGCACAATCGTATTAAAAAGAACTGGTCAAGACATTCAAATGACTTCAGGCCTCGACATTTGGTGGCATGATGCCATTGAAGGAGTTTCTACCGAAAACAAAGCTGAGGAAATGGATTCAGAAGACATGCTCTTCATCCTCTATACTTCTGGTTCGACAGGCCAGCCCAAAGGTGTGGTGCACACTTGCGGTGGCTACATGATTTACACTGCCTATTCCTTTCAAAATGTATTTCAGTACAACCAAGGCGATGTGTATTGGTGTACGGCCGATGTCGGTTGGATCACTGGCCACTCTTATATTGTCTATGGGCCATTGTTGGCAGGCGCCACTTCCATTATGTTTGAAGGCGTGCCTACTTTTCCTGATGCTGGTCGATTCTGGGCCATTTGCGACAAACATCAGGTCAATCAGTTTTATACCGCACCAACGGCCATCAGGGCTTTGCAAGCCTATGGCACCGAACCAATTGAACCTTATAAACTAGATTCATTAAAAGTATTGGGTAGCGTAGGTGAACCGATCAATGAAGAAGCTTGGCACTGGTATCACGACCATGTTGGAAAAGGAAAATGCCCAATCGTAGACACTTGGTGGCAAACCGAAACGGGTGGAATTATGGTTTCACCTTTAGCAGGAATTACTCCAACCAAACCAGCTTATGCCACACTGCCATTACCTGGCATTCAGTTGGTGATTTTAGACAATGAAGGAAACGAATTAAAAGGCAATTCTGTGGAAGGAAATCTTTGCATCAAGTTCCCTTGGCCTTCTATGCTGCGCACCACTTATGGCGACCACGACCGTTGCAAACAAACCTACTTTTCTACTTTCCCTAACCATTACTTTACTGGCGATGGCGTGAAAAGAGATGAAGACGGTTACTACAGAATTCTAGGGCGAGTGGACGATGTGATCAACGTTTCTGGACACAGAATGGGCACAGCCGAGGTTGAAAATGCCATTAACGAGCACCCTAAAGTGATTGAATCTGCAGTAGTAGGTTATCCGCACGATATTAAAGGCCAAGGCATTTATGCTTTTGTTATTTGCGATATGGATGGCCGAACTGAAGAAGGTCTGACCAAGGAAATTAAAGAAACGGTTAATAAAATCATTGGGCCAATTGCCAGACCAGATAAAATCCAGATTGTACCAGGCTTGCCTAAAACCCGTTCAGGCAAGATTATGCGTAGAATCCTGAGAAAGATAGCCTCTGGAGACGGTGACAATTTGGGAGATATTTCAACGCTGTTTAACCCAGAGGTAGTAGAAGCAATTAAGGAAGGAGCGAGTCACTAAACAGAAATCAGCGATCCGTGAATTAGTTAAGAGTGAAATCCTTGGTTAAGAATTTCACGGAATGGTTGTGTCTAAATTTATTTTAACTAAATTAATAGTTCAAATAAATGGAATGAATAGATCAAGTCATACGATACTACTTTTATCTACCTGTATTCTTACCCTATTTTCTTGCCAGCAGGAAAAGGAGGACACCAATAAAAGCAGCAAAACTCAGGCTTTAACCATTTCTGATGGTGGCATTAAAACCTTAGCTCTTGAAGACGGGGTGAATTTTGAAGGTTTAACAGCCCTCAAATTGTCCACCATCGATAACAAGGAATACATTACTTTTTACGACCGAATTACCCACTCCATCTACCTATATGATTATCAGACTAATGATCTTTTCAAAAAGATTAGCATGGAAAAAGATGGTCCTAACGCAGTAAAAAATGCCAACAAATTCTTCATACATACCATAGATTCAATTTTTGTTGACGGGTCAATGGGCATCCATCTCATCAACAATAAAGGAGAAGTACTTACAAAGAAAAGCAAGGGTGCTAGGCATAAAAATGGAGTTGTTATGGTAAGCCCTGATTCAAAAAGCTACCGCTTCAACCAAGATTCATATTTTAAAAATGGCCAAATAGAAATGGTGATCTCTCAAATACGTAGAAATAGCAAAAGTTATGAATACGCAATTTATGATTTTGAGAAGGACTCCATCATCAAGGAGTTTGTTCAAACAGAAGAGATAATCAACAGTTTTGATGAGGTGTTAAAAGTACAGGAAGAAGCAAAAAAAAGGCGTGAGTGGAACTCCAATATTTTTCGATTCTTTAACCGCAATAAAAATCATCTCTATAGTAGCACTTCAATTTCTGATAGTCTTTATATTTTTAATAAAGGAGAATTGGTTAAAGCAATCTATGCTGGAGTTCCTACAATAGAGGTTGCTAATTATACTGATTACGCAACTATCAGTATAGCAGAGTACTTTGAAGGAGGAATGAGCATTCATGAAAACCCAAAACAACCAGCTTATTACAAACAAATGCTAATGTCTCCTAATGGTCGACATCTATACAGGGTACTTTATCATGGTGCTAAACCAAAGTTTGTAGACGGTAATGAAAAATCTATCCCCAACCCTCTCGGAGCAACTCTTATTGTAATTAATACTGAAACAGAAGAATTGAGCTACCATGAACTGCCAATTGAGGAAATCGACATAAACCATAATCTTTTTGTCAGCAACGAAGGAATTTTCTTTCGAGTGAAAGACCAACAAAATGAAGATGAGGTTCAATTTAGATTTTTTAAAGTAACTCAATAAATATGGGTTCATAAACCAAAGCCTTCTTGAAGCCCTGTTGCACGGTTTTGTCTTATACATTTGAGGCATGGCACACGATCATCATCACGGACATCACCACCATCATCATGGAACAGGTAACTTACGCGTTGCCTTCTTCTTAAATCTCTTTTTTACAATTGTAGAAATTGTAGGTGGAATCTACACTGGCAGTTTGGCTATTCTTTCCGATGCCCTTCACGATTTAGGCGATAGCCTCAGCATTGGGCTGTCTTGGTATTTTCAAAAGCTTTCTCAAAAAGGCCGTGACAAGAAATTTTCTTATGGTTATAAGCGCTTTTCCCTATTAGGTGCCATCATTAACTCAGTAGTACTTTTGGTGGGCTCTGGCATTATTCTTAGTAAAGCCATTCCTGCCTTATTTGCCCCCGAAACTGTAGACGCAAAAGGAATGATGTTCCTCGCCATTTTTGGGGTAATTGTTAATGGAGCTGCGGTGCTAAAACTTAGAAAGGGCTCTTCCATTAATGAAGAAGTCATTTCTCTCCATTTATTAGAAGACGTGTTAGGCTGGGTGGCCGTGTTAATTGGCAGCTTAGTAATGATGTTCTGGGATTTGCCTATTATAGATCCGATTCTTTCACTATTCATCGCAGTGTACATTATTTACAATGCCTTCCGAAACCTTAGAAAAAGCACACTCATTATTCTTCAAGCCAAACCTAGCGAGGTAGATATTGAACAAATTCACAACACCTTACTTTCTATTCCGGAAATTACTGGCGTACACGATTGTCATGTGTGGTCGATGGACGGAGAATACAATGTGCTTTCTGCACACCTTGTCATTGAAAAGGAAATTTCCATGGTCGAAATGGCCAACATAAAGTCAAAAGCCAAATCCCTACTCAAACAAGAACACATCGACCACGCCACCTTTGAATTCGAGGGGAAAGATGAACATTGTGAGGGGTGTTGAAATAATTTTAGCAACATAACCTACTTTTCTTTAATCAGTCGTACTGATAGTTTTTTGCTATCCCAAAAAATATCCCTCAATTTCAGTTCGTTTAGCCTTAGATTGGTTGTATTGCCAACTTTATGCGGTTAATTACCAATTGATAAAAAGTAAGGATGAGATATAAAATTATACCACCTGATGAAGGATTAAAAGACATAATAAGCCACTTTTGGGTAGGAACATGGAATTCAGAGCATCAAAGTCCGAATTCAAGATACTATGTTATAGCAAACAGTTTAACTGAGTTTACCTTTGCATTTGAAAATGACACTCCCCGCTCTAAGCTACTTTTTTCAGTTGTACAAGGCCACACCAATCAACCCAATCAATTCCAAGTAGATGGCTTTTACCATCTTATTGGCGTATCAATCTACTCTTATTCTATTCCAACCCTTTTTAATATTCCAGCTTTAGAACTTAATAACCAGTTTATTTCCCTAAATACCTTTCTAGGTTCGGAAGGGGAAATACTGACAGAAAAAGTAGCTTTGGCTGCCACGACTCAAGAACGAATAAACGTCATTACATTTTTCTTTAAATCGCTAATAGAAAAACAACGGTATAAAGACAGGCTTATAGTCAACGCTATACAAGAAATAAAAAAACGTAATGGAAAAACTAAAATATCGAATCTAGCCAGTGATTTTTGTCTCTCGCAAAAACAGTTTGAAAGACGATTTAAAGAGTTCTCTGGATTCAATCCCAAGATGTATTCAAGAATAATTCGATTTGAATCCATCATAAAAAAGCCAAATAGCCAATCAATTCTAGAAGAGGCTTATACCCATGGCTTTTACGATCAAGCACATTTTATTCATGAGTTTAAGTGCTTTACTGGTTTTAACCCTAGTGATTTTTACAAACTAAGTAGCTAGAATGTCCATTTTTTACAATACCAGGTTTGGTGTATTAAATATTTTTGGCCTTGAAAATCAGCATTGAGGACAATCAAATTAAACCTTAACCATCAATGATTAAAAAACTCAAAGTCAATTTGCTCCTTCCCGTTTTTGAATTAGTGATTGCGAGTCTAATCTATACCAGCGCAATACCAAAAACTGCCAATAGTACATTTTTACCGTACAACTCCAATAAAAATTCTGACTCACTTCAAATAGCTCAATCGTATATAGAATACAATGCAGAAGTCATTGCTTTAACAAATGCCACTGTAATAGATGGCACGGGAGGCTCACTAAGGAAAAACCAAACACTTATTGTCAACAATGGCCTGTTTCAAGAATTTGGAGAAAACATTCAAGTACCTCAAAATGCCTTGGTAATAGATTTAAAAGATAAAACAATTATTCCTGGCATTGTAGGCATGCACAACCATTTACATATTCCGCAGTTCCCAAACGTTGGAGCTGAAGCCTCAAAGCTTTATTTAGCCTCTGGAGTTACCACCATTCAAACCTGTGGGGCAGCATCTCCAGAGCATGAAATTATTCTTGCAAAGAAAATCACTCAAGGAGAACTTATTGGACCAGAAATTATCCCTAGCGCTCCCTTTATCACTGGCGCTGGCGGTAACCCTAACATGATAATTCCTAGAAATGAACAACACCTACGCGATACCATGCAACATTGGATAAAGCAAGGAGTAGAATGGTTTAAGGTGTATAGAAATACTAATCCAAACGACCTGAGAATCATTATTGACGAAGCTCATAAAAACAAGGCCAAAGTAAGAGGTCACTTATGTTCGATTACCTTTGAAGAAGCTACAAAGTTGGGGATTGATGGTATAGAACATGGGTTAAACAGCACTAGCGATTTTAGATCCAATAAATCGTATGGCGTTTGTAATGGAAGCACAGAATATTTAGATGAACTGGTTATCAACAGCTCAGCCGTCAAAAACCTTCAACAACTAATGATTGATAATCAAGTATTTTTAACTTCAACCTTAGCCATTTACGAAGCCAGCGTGCCCAATAGGGCCTTTGTTGACGATAGATCATTAAAAATAATGTCCCCCTATTTGCAAAGCCAATACGATGAACGCAGAAGTAGTTTTGATAAAGAAACTGAAGATTTAACAAGAGAAAATAGGCTTAAACGAATTATGGCTTTTGAATATCAATACTTTAAAATGGGAGGGCTTTTGTGCAGCGGTGTGGATGCCGGAAGGCACATTTTACCTGGTTTTGGTGATCAAAGAAATTATCAACTGTTAGTGGAAGCTGGCTTTACAGCAGAAGAAGCCATTCAGGTAATGACCAGCAATGGAGCTAAAGCATTAGGGCGTAACGATATAGGATTAATACAAGTTGGCAAAAGAGCCGACTTTGTAATTCTTAACGGAGATTTAAAAACCAATGCTGATGTGATTGAAAGAGTAGAAACAGTATTTAAAAAGGGTATAGGTTATGACCCAGAAAAAATTCTAAACGAAATGAACGGTAAATTTGGGATTGACTAAACATGAAAACGTTGATCAGTTCCATATTCATTCTCTGTTTATTCTTCACCAACCTTATTTATTCACAGGAAGTAGATAACAAGCTAAAATATCTAGGGCAAGCGCCACCTACAACAGGCCCCGAAATATTTGCTCCTAACCTTATTTCTACCCAAGAAGAATCAGAATTTGGGTCGGTTTTCAACCAACAGGCCACTGAATTTTACTACGGGGTAGACGTAAATGGCAAATCTGAAATTCGATTTACCAAGTTAGAAGGCAATACCTGGAGTATGCCAAGGACATTACTTTCACACCCAAAATATAGTGTCAACGATCCATTTTTATCTCCAGACGAAAAGAGGTTATACTTTATTTCAGAACGAACAGTGGATGGCCTCCAAGCTAAAGAAGACTATGATATATGGTATATCGAAAGAAACAATTCGGAATGGAACTTAGAAATGATTAATGCAGGGCCTTTTATAAACTCAGATAAAAGTGAGTATTATATTTCGTTCACTCTTACCGGAGATATGTACTTTGCTTCGAATAGAGAAGCCAAAAATGAAAGGCAGCACGATTTTAATATTTATGTTTCCAGAAATATAAATGGCGCTTTTCAGCCTAGCAAACTACTTGGTAACACAATTAACACCAATGCTTATGAAGCTGATGTGTTTATCGATCCAAATGAAGAATATTTGATTTTTTGTGCCATAAGAAAAGAAGGTTACGGCCAAGGTGATTTATATATAAGCTTTAAGAATAAGGAGGGCTCATGGTCAAAAGCCCAAAATATGGGTGGGCTTATCAATACGCCAAATCACGAATTATGCCCTTTCGTTAGTAAAGATGGCAAATACTTCTTTTTTACTAGCAATCAAGATATTTACTGGGTCGACAGTAAAATAATTCAAACCTTTAAACCAACTCAAAACAATCATTAAACAACATGAAACTTAGTAAGCTTAAAAACTTAACCATCGCTCTTTTAACCCTGCTTACTCATCAATTGTCCTTTGGTCAAGGAAAATCAATCTCTATTACAATTGATGATGTACCTAATACCTCAAAGTTTGAGAAAGACAGCTTCAGGTCTGTATTGATGAATGTGCTAGACTCCTTAGATATTCCGTTTACAATCTTTATTAATGAGACCAAAATCTCTAAAACAGATTATTCAAAAAAAAATGAGCAGCTCTTAGAAGCCTGGATCAAGAATGAAAATGCACTTATTGGAAATCATACCTTCAGGCATCCTAGATATTCAGATGTAGGGCTAGAAAACTTCATGAGTGATGTTGAAAAAGGAGAAAAGCTGACAAGAACCTATGCATCAAAACATAAAAAGAGCCTAAAGTACTTTAGATTTCCCTTTAACGACTTGGGCTTGGATTCACTTCAGCATACACAAGTAAAAAGTGCATTAAGCAAAAAGGGGTACATAATTACACCATTTACCATTGAAAGTTCTGATTGGATGTTCGATACCGTATATCAGCATTATTTAAAAAATGGCCAAACCAGCAAAGCCCATAAAATTGGAGAATTATATGTAAACAAAACCGTTGAGCTTGTCACTTTCTTCGATTCTCTGGCAAGTCAAATTTACAACCGCCCAGTAAAGCATATTTATTTATGCCATGACAACGCCATTAATGCAGACTATTTATCTAAAATTATTGAAAGGCTGAATAACGAAAATTACGAAATTATAAGCCTAGAAGAATCGCTAACCGACCCTATCTATCAACAAGAAGACACGTACTACAAAAAATGGGGAATTAGCTGGCTGTACAGGTGGATGCCTACACAAAAAGAGCGAGTAAAGTGGATGCAGCAAGAGCCCGATTTGTCTGAAATACAAAGTACTTACGATGAACTTACTAAAAAATAGAGAATGATGCTAAGACGATTTTTTTATTCATTTCTGACCTTTGTCATTTTAGTCCAAACAGGAAGGACCCAAGGAATAGATACCACCAGGCTCAGTGAGTATTTCGATACGCTAGCTGCCAATAATAAATTTATGGGAAGTGTAGCTCTGTTAAAAGAGGGACAAATAATTTACACTAAACAGGTAGGTTTTGCTGAATTAGAGACTAAAAAAGAACCAAATAACAACACAAAGTACCGAATTGGTTCGGTTTCAAAACTATTCACTGCCACCTTAATTTTTAAAGCCATAGAGGAGGGCAAAGTATCACTGAACGAAACCATATACAACTATTTTCCAAGTATTGAAAATTCTGAGCAAATAACGATTTCAAACCTACTGAACCATAGAAGTGGTATTCATAATTACACAGATGATAAAGATGAATTTTTGAGTTACCACACCAATTCAAAAACGAAGACAGAAATGGTAGCACTCATCGCGCAAGGAGGTAGTGATTTTGTACCAAATACCAAGGCGGCCTACAGCAATTCAAACTATGTTCTTCTGTCTTATATTCTTGAAGAAGTATTTCAAAGCTCATTTTCCACTGTACTTAAAGAGCATATTACCGAGCCTCTCCATTTGGTGAATACCTTTTTTGGTACTCCAATCAATATTAACAACAACGAAAGTTATGCTTATACATTAGGTAGAGAATGGATGAAAATGGACGAGACACACAGTTCGATTGACTTAGGAGCTGGCGGTATCACCTCCACACCCACCGACTTAGTTTTATTTGCCCATGCTTTGTTCAATCATAAAATACTATCGGAGCAGAGTTTGGAGACGATGAAAACCATTCAAGACGGCTTTGGAATGGGGCTATTCAAAACACTTTACTACAATAAAGTCAGTTATGGCCATAATGGAGAAATAGATGGTTTTCAGACTGCTTTAAGATATTTTGAAGACAGCAAATATGCTTTTGCCATCACCGCCAATGCAATGGACTATAGCCTCAACCTGATCTCCGTAACCATAGTTAACGCGCTCTTTAACCAGCATTTTGACATACCCGATTTTAGAACCTACAACCCAAAGCCTTCAGATTTAAACCAATATGTGGGTGTGTATTCTAGCGAAACATTTCCTGTAGAACTAATGGTAATAAAACGTGGTAAACAGCTAGAAATACAAGCAACTGGAGACTCCAAAATGAACTTACAAGCTACAGCAAAAGGAGAGTTTAAATACGACCTGGCAGGAATTCAAATCAAATTCATTCCTGAAAAGGGACAAATGATATTGAAGCAAGGAGGTAAAGTAAGCACGCTGACAAAAGCTAATTGATAAACAAATCCTGATCGTTAAATATGACTTTATACAATATTAAATCCCTGTCAATTCTTTACTTAATGTTATCTCTGCCGTTCTTTTCTCAGGCTCAAGGTTGGCAGAACCCTTCAGAAAGATACACTGATGCTTATAAAAAACACCTGAATGCCAAATGTCCTATCCCTGAAGATGGCATTAAACACTTTGTATACTTTGCAAGAGACAGAGAAGCACTAAAAGGTCATCCATTACTTCAACATTCTTCTTTTACAGGTGCACAGATTATGTATGCTTGGAAAGATCTAGAAGCAAATAAAAATGAATACGATTTTACGGCTATTGAAGAGGACGTCCGCTACTTAAAACAATTTGGTAAAAAGCTTTTTATACAATTACAAGATGTGACATTTGACCCCAAATATAAAGCTGTCCCTTCATACTTAACCACCAAAGAATATAAAGGTGGCGCCATTTTACAACATGATGAAAATGGAGAACCAGAAGGATGGGTAGCCAAGCGCTGGAATGTAAATGTAAGGGAGCGATACGCCCTATTGCTAACTGCACTTGGCAAAGAATTCGATGGTGAAATTGAAGGGATCAACCTCCAAGAAACAGCCATTGGAGTTACTAAAAGCGACTCTGATTTTTCAGAAGAAGCCTATGTTCAAGGAATTAAAGAGAATATGTTAGCCTTGAAAAAAGCTTTTCCAACTTCCACAACTATGGTTTACGCTAATTTCATTCCCGGAGAATGGCTTCCTTTTGATGATAAAGGTTACTTAAAAAGTATTTATCAATACGGAGAAGAAATTGGAGTGGGACTTGGTGGACCAGACTTAATGGTAACCAGAAAAGGGCAACTCAATCATGCACTCGCCCAAATGCACGAAGGTGCATTCACCGTACCCCTTGGTATTGCAATTCAAGATGGAAACTACATTGGCAAAACAGGCGCAGACTTAGATTATAATGAAGAGCAAGATAAAGGAGATGACGGAAGAAGTAATATTGTACCTCTTTTACATGCTTTTGCAAAAGACTTTTTGAAAGTGAGTTACATGTTTTGGGTAAATCAAGTCCCATACTTCGAGCAAGATGTCATTACCTGTTTCAAATAAATTACTTTGTTGATGAAAAATAACACTTTAAGCAAAGCAGTAAAATTCTGGGATCGAGCGGCCAGCTCATATGACAGAGAGGAAAAAAAGGACAAGGAAAAATATCAGGAGACTATAAATCAATTAGCCCAATATTTAAAACCTGAGTATCTGGTCTTAGATTTTGGTTGTGGAACTGGTCTTATAGCTAATGAAATATCTCCATTAGTTAAGCAGATTGACGCCATTGATTTCTCTCAGAAGATGGTCGATTTGGCTAAAACAAAAGCTCAAAAGCAGCAAATAACAAACGTTCAATACAAGCAGGCAACCATTTTTGATAATTACCTCAAGCCAGCTTCATACGATGTCATCTTATGTTTCCATGTACTTCACTTACTCGAGTCTGCAGAGCAAGTAATTTCAAGAATGCATGAATTGTTAAAGCCAGAAGGTCTTATAGTTTCGGTTACACCATGTATGGCTGAAAAACCATTTATGAATGGCCTGTTTTCTGTTCTAAATAAATTAGGACTAACACCAAAAATCAACCCTTTAAAACTACAAGACCTAAAGATGCTGTTCCCAGAAGAGAACTTTGAAATCATAGATCATCATTTGCTACCTAAAACTTCAAATGAATACTTCACAGTCTCTAAAAAACAGCATATCTATTCTGGCCAATTAAAGAAGTAGTCCCCTATAAACTTGCTAAATGCAGCAAAACTTATTGACTTTGTGGACAAAACAGAACTCAGCCCATTGAGTAAAAAAGAAGCGTTGCGGCTGTTAATCTTATCACCCTCACTCAACTCAACACCGCAATATTCGGAATTACAATTTGGCTGCGGGAGTAAGACAATGCGCCTTCTTCTTTAAGTTCGTTGATAATGGTAGTTACGGTTTGGCGAGAAGAGCTGATCAAACTGGCGATTTCATTATGAGTTAAGTAATTCTTGATCAACACACCTTCAGGAGTGTCTTTCCCTTCGTTAATCCCCCACATTTTAAGAAAGTCCTTAAGCCTTTCTTTTACATCTTTAAACACCAAATTGGCATGGCGGTGCTCTAACTTGCGTAGTTTATCCCCTATTTTTTTAGTAAAGTTTAAGCAAAGCATTGGGTGTTTTTGCATCAGTTCTTCAAACTCGTCCATGGTGAAAGTGCAGAGAATTACTTCGCTAGAAAGTATTTCAGCATACTCATGGCTGAGCGTAAGCATATTGAAAGAGATTTCTCCAAACAGGTCTCCAGTAAGCAAAATGTCCTTGATCATTTCATTGCCCGATTGGTCCATTTCGCTGATTTTTATTTTGCCGTTAATAAGAAAGTAAACGCGTTTTACTTGGTCGTTCGCAAAATAAATGGTGTGGCCTTTCTTCATTCTCACGAATTTAGAAATGCCCGAAAGGTCATTGATTTGTTCTTTTGTGAGGTTTGAGAAAAGGTCATAATTCCTCAAATACCAGTACTTAATTTCTCTTTGCATTGCTCTTACAGGTTTATTACCAGTTGAAAAACTGCCACTGCGAGGATTACTGCCCCGAGTACTTTGTTGTAGTTCTTCGTTAATTTCATGTATACAAACTCCCTCTTTTTAGAGGTAACTACCGCCACTAAATATTGCAGCAGAAAAGCCCCTGCAGCAGTACCAATTACGAATGCCGCTTGCACAGGCCAGCGCTCATCCGTAAGCAGATTATTGCTTCTGAGGTTTGTAATAATGAAGAGCCAAAAAGGATATAATTGAGGGTTTAGAATTCCGAAACCCATACCGCGCCATACGTGGTTGCCTTTATCTGGACTGTCCTTTTCACTTGCCTCAGTGGGCTTTTGAAATATCAGATATATTCCAAAAATGAATAAAACACCGATTGTCAGGTATTTGAGGTAGTCATCAAGATATTCGTAACGACTGAGTAAATTTGAACTACCCAAGGCCAAAGCGCTATAGAATAGTTCGGGTAAACTTCCCCCAAAACCGAAAAGTATGGCTGATTTTTTATTGTACCGAAGGGCTGTTCTGATGGTACCGAAATTAACCGGTCCCAATTGAATCGACCCTGCGAAACTAATTGCTGTTGCTAAAATTAAAGCTTGAAATATGTGCCAAATCATGTAGTCATGCTTTGGTTTATAGTTTCATTTTTCTCACGACCAAAGTGCGTTTTGATCAAACGTGCCATCTCAAAAACTGGAGTCACTTTTACTCCTTGTTTTATATTGGCCTTGCTCACTCGGTACATCATCATCATATTCTCAGCCGTTTCTTTATAAGCCCTGAACAATGAATAAGACGGGTCGTAAATGTGCGCTGGTTCAGAAGTTACTCCGTTGAGTTCTAAAATTTTGATGTTTTCACCCTGATATAGGTCTTCCACCGACTTCACTTTTAAATCAAACCGACCAAAATAGAAACCATCAATTCCAGAAGCTACATCATCAAACACGTTTACCAATTGATCGTTCAACAAATGCATTCCGCTTAAGAACTTGGTGCCTCTGCAGTGATTTCCTATTGGCTCTAAGTTTCTCCTTTCACCTTCAGGAAGGACTTCATTCAGCGCAGAACCTAGTCTTTTCGTCATGCTTTCTAGCTGAAGTCGTGCACGGTCATCGTATTCCATTAATTCACGAATAGTGGATTTGCCATCACCCGTTACCGTCAAAAACTCTTTGGTTACAACCGAGGTAATTCCGGTTCTATCGCTGTCGGGAAAACGATAGTACAGAACGCCCAACTCGATATCATAACTCACAAATTCCTGAATAATAAAATCTTCTTTCGACCTTTTGATGTACCGATCCAATGCCGCTACATTTTCAACTTTCTCCACCTCGTTACCCCGCTCACCCACATTGGGTTTCACAATAATCGGAAACTCCAATTCGATGTTTTTCAACTCCTGAGTTACGATTTCACAAGGGGTTAGCTTCTTGAAGAAAAGGGTTTTAGGTAAATATTTTGAATCAATTTTCTTAAGAATATCAATTTTAGATTCGCCAAAAACACCTCCGTGTTCTATACCTGGGTTGGCTGCCGTAAAGTAAGTGAACGACCGAGCTCTGATAGCAAGGTAAATCCACCATGGCACTAATGGCATAAAAAACAACCAAAAGGGCCAATACTCATAGCTCAACCACTTAACAATAAACAGGGGTAATTTCTTCTTCTTCATTTGCGGGTTGAAAGATAAACAACCGATTAAAACCTTAGACACTTTTAGCCCTACTTTAATTACTAAGCCATACTTGTCATTCTGCCGTCTGCAGAATTGTCTGCATTAAGACAATGAATGTGCCAAGCAATAACTTATCTATTTAATTAATTGATATACAATTAATTGACTACGTTTTTTCAAAAATACCATGTTAAAAACACTGATAAATATTCCCGATATAAAGTGAATATCATGAAATAAGCGGAATCATATTTCAAGAATGTAATTTGAGTGACTTATTCGGCAAACATCAATTAGTCAGAAAGTTATGAGCTAAACTCCCTTCAGCAGATAGCAATCAGAAAAATAATTACGATATTTCGTGAAAAACAAATTTCACCTAAACTACCTTTTTATCCCGAGTTTTTTCATTCTCGATTCTAATGTAGTTGGCTTCATTCCTAAAATCTTTGCGGCTCCCTTCTCTCCGCTCACACGCCACATCACTTCGTTCAAAACTTTGAGAATGTATTTTCTTTCAAAGTCTTCCAAGGTTAGTAATTCTGTTTCTGATTGCTCAGTAGTTTTATTGGGCATCCAACCTGCCAGTTCTAGCTTTTGCTCACCACTAATAATTACTGCTCTTTCTATTACATTTTCCAATTCGCGAATATTACCGGGCCAATGATACGTTTGCAGCGCCTTAATTACACCTTTCGGAATATTAGATATTCTCTTACCCAATATTGCACCATACTTATCTACAAAATGACTGACCAATAAAGGTATATCTTCTTTACGTTCTCGTAACGGAATGCTGTAAATTGGAAATACATTCAATCTATAATAGAGATCGGCCCTAAATCTTCCTTCTGCCACTTCCTTTTCCAGCTCGCGGTTGGTTGCAGCTATAATTCGAACATTCACTTTAATTGTTTTGGTGCCGCCAAGCCTTTCGAACTCCCCTTCTTGTAATACGCGCAATAGCTTGGCCTGAAGCTCAATAGGCAACTCCCCAATTTCATCTAAAAAAATAGTGCCACCATCGGCCAATTCAAACCTACCCGACTTGCGCGTAAATGCTCCAGTAAAAGCTCCTTTTTCGTGTCCAAAAAGTTCACTTTCAATTAGGTTGGAAGGAAGTGACGCACAATTAATTTTCACCAATGGCCTATTCTTTCGGTTACTGATGTTGTGCACTGCTCGAGAAAGCAACTCTTTACCTGTTCCCGACTCACCCAAAACCAAGACTGTCGCATCTGTTTTGGCTACCTGCTCAACTTGAGTTAAAATTTGTTTGAATTTTAGGCTCTGACTTATGATCTCTTCAAAGTTATGTTCAGTTTTAATTTCCTGCTGTAGGTATGAGTTTTCTGCCTCGAGTCGATCTTTCAAGTCTTCAACTTCATTTAAGGCCTTAATCAGTTTAGTTTTTGCCGCATTTCGCTCAATCTCCAAACTTGCCCTTTCGGCCAAGGTATTTAAGATCTGAATTTCCTCTTCAGAAATATGAAGTTCATGGTCACTAAACAAAGCCAAATTGCCTATGCACTCCCCCATTCTAGACACAATAGGAAAACCGATATAGCCTTCTACACCTTCATCTTTATAAAAATCATTACCTACACTATTACTCTGATGGTAAGGTTTCATTGTCTTAAGAATAATTTCGCAAGGCGTTCCTGCCACATCATATTCAATGTTTTCTTGTAGCTGCCCATTTTCGTAGTAAGCCAAAGTACGCAAGCGGGTTTTTTCTTCGCTAGTACATTCGGTTACAATGGACATTGTTACTCCTAAGGCATCGGTAATATTCTCTACCAATAGTTTAAAATAGTCTTCACCAATAGCTGCAGTTGTATTTTGAGTAATGGATTTTAATAGCTTTTCCTTTCGTTTTCGTTCGCTAATATCAAGAACAAAACTGATGTTATAGGCCTCGCCTTCAAATTCGGCATAGTTTAAAAATATCTCTACCGGAATTTCATCTCCGCTTTTAGTGAAATGTGTAGATTCCATGGTAAATCTAGTTTCAGCAGGAAAACGCTTCCACATCTCTTTATAGCTACTTTCTGTGTAGTTTCTGTTTACCTCATAAATGAGCATTTTAAGAAACTCCTCTTTTGTATAGCCATAATTCTTACAGGCAGTATCGTTGGCATACACAATTCTACCTTCACGATCCATCCAAAAAATAGAAGCCAAAGCTCGCTCTAGGGTAAAGTATGATAGTCGAGTAAGATCCTCTAGGTTATATTTTCGTTGTGCCATCGAAGCAATTTTTCACGAAATATCGTCAATTTATTGCTAATCTGAATTTTAATGGAGATAGTCATGATTGGATTTACAACGCAAAAAAGCATCTCTTGAGAATTTTGTTCAACTACGAATTAAAATTAAGTAAGGGATTTCCTTTCCATTCTTGTATATTTAGTTGAACAAAATCAACCTTTACTAACTATGAAGCCTCTTATTAAACCCTTCTTAATCATTATCTTATCTCTCTCTCTAGGAGCATGCGCGAGTAGTTCTGGGTCAAACAGTAAAAAGCAAAAGGACTATTCTATCTACCAAACCCTTGGCGATGCATTGCGAAGTGTCGGCACATTAAGGGTATCTGGACAAGGTGGGGCATTTACTGTAACACTCGTAGCTGGAAAGTTTGCCAACTCCAATTTTGGCGCAGACCCTGGAAGCGTATTATATGTAATTAATGGAGTTGACCAAGGGAAAGACTACGGCAATGCTTCATCGTTGGTGATTCCAAAAGACATCATATCCATACGCGTATTGAATGGCCCAGAAGCCGTTATGCGGTGGGGAGAAAGAGGTACTGGAGGCGTTGTTGAAATAAAGACATCGACCAATAACGCACCATAATCTGGCTTTTATTGATTACCGCCCGTCACAATCAGCTAAAACACTTACCATGAAGCACTTAATTAAATCAGTAGCCATTTTTTCAATCCTACTATTGAGTTCATCTTGTGCTCAAAATATGCAAAACTCGCGCACCCGAGCTCCCAAAAAAGACTACTCCATTTATCAAACCTTAGGAGACGCCCTTCAAAGTTTAGGCACACTAAAAGTAACAGGTCAGGGCGGTATGTATACCGTTAATCTTATAGCAGGAAGGTACGCCAACACCAACTTTATGTCTAACCCAGGGAGTGTATTGTATGTGGTAAATGGTATCGATCATAGCAAAGACTATGGAGCAGTTTCATCCTTAGTTACTCCTAAAGATATTTTATCTATTCGCGTACTTAATGGCCCTGAAGCAGTGATGAGATGGGGTGAACGCGGAACAGGCGGTGTAGTGCTGATCACCACTAAAGAAAAAGAGCCAGACAAGAATAATTAATTCTCAATTTCTTACGAATTGAAAATGTCTGCGATCTAACACTTTAGCTAATTACGTAAGTGGATGTAGCAACTACTGAACAGTAGCTAGCGTTACCTGACAGACAAAATAAAAATGAATGAAAAAATTAAACTTCGCCTTGCTACTACTGGTCAGTTTTTGTTTCATCAACAGACTGAATGCTCAGACTACTAATTCAGGAAATTATAATTTAGAAAAGGGCTTGGCCATACAGGGCTACGACCCTGTGGCCTACTTTACAGAAAATAAAGCACTAGAAGGCAATAAAAGCATATCATCAACCCACAACGGGGCAACTTACTATTTCGCCAATATCAAACACAAAACGTTGTTTGATAACGATCCATCAAAATATGAGCCTGCCTATGGAGGCTATTGTGCATACGCTATGGCTTTTGGCGATAAGGTTAAAATTGACCCAGAAACATTTAAAATAAAGAATAACCGACTTTTCCTTTTCTATAACTTTAGGTTCAATAACACATTAAAGGATTGGAATAAAGACGAAGCACACCTTTTTAGAAAAGCAGAAAGCGAATGGGAAAAAATTATTTCTAAAAATTAATCTTCTTGCTTTTTAAACGCAGGCTTAATTTCTTTAGACTTAGGCAGATGTACATAATTGAATATTTTGGTAACTTTGCCTATTAGTGGCCTAAATTTTAACACACTTTAAATGCAGTTACAGCAAATTTCGGTTGAAATACTCAACCAGCTCATTACCATCTCAAATCAACTTAAGGATAATGAGTTTAGGTCTCCTTTGAATATTCTATCTAAGAATTCTATTGGGAAACACATCAGACATATCATTGAGTTTTATGACCTAATGATGGTGGGGCACATATCTGGAAAAGTAGATTACGATAAGCGCTCGCATGATAAAGTATTAGAAGAAAATCGTGTTTTGGCCATTGAAAAAATGAATAGCTTAGGGCAAGAAATCATGGCCATTTCAGAAGATCAGCCTGTAACAATGTACGCCAACTATTCTCTTGATGGCAATGAACCCGTAACAATCAACACCACTTTATTTAGAGAATTGCAATACAATATTGAACATGCTGTACACCATATGGCCATCATTAAAATTGCATTACTGAACGCCTTTTCTGAGGTCAAAATCCCTGAAAGTTTTGGGGTAGCTTATTCTACTATAAAATATCAGAGAGATTCTGAATGTGCACAGTAACCTTCCTTCCTAAAGGAGCTTCATCATACATTTTAACTTCTAACCGGGACGAAACCCCTAAGCGGGCTGCCCATGCGCCACAAGCTTATGAAGTCCATGGTAAAGAAATATTCTTTCCTAAAGATCCGCTTGCAGGAGGAACTTGGATAGCTACGGACAAGAAGCAATTTACCTTATGTTTATTGAACGGAGCGTTTGAAAAGCACCATCACAAACCGCCTTACAAACTTAGCCGCGGCATTATGCTGCTCGATTTTTTCAAATACAGTAATGTTCAACACTTTGTAGATCAATACAACTTCAAAGGAATAGAACCCTTCACCTTAATTTTAATTGAAGAGAACGGAAATTTAAGCGCTACTGAATTGGTTTGGGACGAAAATGACTTGCATGTAAAGCCATTAGATGCAACTCAACCTCACATTTGGAGTTCGAGCACACTTTACCCTAAAGCAGTTAGGGAGGAAAGAAGACATTGGTTCAAACTTTGGCTAGAAACGCACAATACATTTGTTCAAAAAGAGATTATCGATTTCCATAAAACTGGCGGCAAAGGCGATGAATGGAATGACTTTGTAATGAACCGTGAGGGCAAAGTACAAACAGTGAGCGTTACTTCTATTGAAAAGAACTCTGATTACAACATGGTGTATGAAGATTTGCTAGGCTAAACCTCTAGCCTCCTGCTTTTTCTTCTCAAAATTCTTATTCCAAAGAAAAGCAAGGTCACCGAAAGAATTAGGGTAAATACCTTAATGGGTAAATTCCATAGCCCATCGAACAGTTCTATTTCAATAGCTCCAGAAACAAAAAAGACAAGCACCCCAGCAAAAACACTCAGCAACATCAAAAAGTAACCTAAGACTTTCATTTACAACCCATTAATCTTTTAAAGATACAAAAAAAGCCCTCACATTGCTGTAAGGGCTCTTTATCAAATATTAAATTCTAATTAGCTACCGCAAGCTTCGCAAGCATCTGGATTATCTAGCGAGCAAGCCATATCGGCTGCTTTTTGCTCTAGTTGTGCTGCAGTTGGTGTACTGGCTGCGGCCTTGTCTACTGTAAACTGAATAGCATCGGCTGCTGCTCTCGATCTCAAGTAGTACATTCCTGTTTTCAAGCCTTTCTTCCAAGCATAGAAGTGCATAGAAGTCATTTTTCCGAAATTCGGATCCTGAATGTGAATGTTCAAACTCTGAGACTGACAGATGTAGGCACCTCTATCGGCAGACATTT
This sequence comes from Roseivirga seohaensis, assembly GCF_001592945.1. Lineage (GTDB taxonomy): Bacteria > Bacteroidota > Bacteroidia > Cytophagales > Cyclobacteriaceae > Roseivirga > Roseivirga seohaensis. The sequence goes on along the minus strand of NZ_LRPB01000049.1, from coordinate 297,597 downwards.
CAATAATGCTCTTCTGAGAAATTTCCCAAACTGTTTTATAAAGGTCTTTGATGTGCTGAGGAATTTCAGGAATGGCCTGAACTGAACCTTTGGCTGCAATTAACTTATTCTTCATGTTGTCATTCCACAAGCCTAGCTCGATCAAGTCTTTCATTAAGTGTTTGTTCACAATAATGAATTCACCTGACAAAGTTCTTCTTGTATAAATGTTTGAAGTATAAGGTTCAAAACACTCGTTGTTTCCTAAAATCTGAGAAGTTGAAGCAGTAGGCATTGGCGCCACTAGCAAGGAGTTTCTTACACCATGCTTCTTCACTTCTTTTTTCAAGTTATCCCAATCCCAAAGTCCTGAATCTGGCGTAACGCCCCACATATCGTATTGGAAGATACCTTTAGATACTGGCGAACCTTTAAACGTTTGGTAAGGACCTTCTACTTTCGCCAAATCCTTTGAAGCCGTCATGGCTGCAAAATAAATGGTTTCGAAAATGTCCTTGTTTAACTTACGCGCTTCAGGAGAATCAAATGGCATTCTCATTAAAATGAATGCATCGGCCAAGCCTTGTACACCCAAACCAATTGGTCGGTGGCGCATGTTTGAATTCTTAGCTTCTTCAACAGGGTAATAATTCACATCAATTACCTTGTTCAAGTTTTTAGTTGCTACATAGGTAACATCATACAAAGCTTGGAAATCGTACTTACCGGTTTCTTCGTTCACAAACTTTGGCAATGCCAAAGAGGCAAGGTTACAAACCGCTACTTCGTCAGGAGCAGTGTATTCTATAATTTCAGTACATAAGTTGGATGACTTAATTGTACCTAAGTTTTTCTGGTTTGATTTTTTGTTGGCCGAATCCTTATACAACATATAAGGTGTACCCGTCTCGATTTGAGATTCTAGTATTTCGAACCAAAGATCTTGCGCTTTTACTGTCTTACGACCTTTGCCTTCGCGCTCGTATTTTTCATACAATCTTTCAAACTCTTCACCATAACAATCGGCCAAACCTGGTGCTTCGTTAGGGCAGAAAAGTGTCCATTCTTCGTTATTCTCAACTCTTTTCATAAAGAGGTCAGAAATCCAAAGTGCATAAAACAAATCTCTTGCTCTTAATTCTTCTTTTCCGTGGTTCTTTTTCAAGTCAAGGAAATCGAAGATATCGGCATGCCAAGGTTCCATATAAATGGCAAAAGACCCCTTTCTTTTCCCACCACCTTGATCTACATAACGAGCCGTCATGTCAAAATTTCTTAACATAGGAACGATACCATTGGAAACCCCACCTGTTCCTTTGATATATGAACCTTTTGCTCTCACATTATGAATGCTAAGCCCAATACCACCAGCCGACTGCGAAATTTTAGCAGTTTGCTTTAGGGTATCGTAAATACCATCAATACTGTCATCTTTCATTGTTAGTAGAAAGCAAGATGAAAGCTGTGGTTTTGGCGTACCTGCATTAAATAAAGTAGGAGTGGCATGTGTAAACCATTTTTCTGAAAGCAGATTGTAGGTTTCGATTGCCTTTTCAATGTCTTCTCCGTGAATACCCACAGCTACTCTCATGAGCATGTGTTGTGGACGTTCAACGATTTTACCATCGATTTTCATTAAGTACGAACGCTCTAAGGTTTTATAACCGAAGTAATCGTAGCTAAAATCTCTATCGTAGATAATGTTGGAATCTAGTGTGGCAGCGTTGGCCTTCACTATTCCGTAAGTTTCTTTCGATATCAATGGAGCGTTTTCACCTGTTTTAGGGTCTACATAAGTGTAGAGCCTTTTCATAGTGTTTGAAAACGACTTACTGGTAGTTTTATGCAAGTTGCTAATGGCAATTCTTGCTGCAAGTTTTGCGTAATCAGGGTGTTTCACGGTCATGGTAGCCGCAATTTCTGCTGCTAGGTTATCCAAGTCTAGCGTGCTTACTCCATCATACAATCCTTCAATTACTTTCTTGGCTACTTCCACAGGCTCAACGAAAGCGGGATCTAATCCGTAGGATAGTTTGTCTATCCTGGCAGTGATCTTATCGAACTTTACCGACTCGTGTCTGCCATCTCTTTTTACTACTAACATATTTGGGGTTTTGGGGGTGTCTATAAATATAAACTAAAAATCTTCATCCATACTAAACTTGTGAGCATCCGCGTCATCTCCTTCCTTCATCACGCCAGCTTTTTGGTATTCACCTACTCTTCTTTCGAAGAAATTGGTTTTACCTTGAAGTGAAATCATTTCCATGAAATCAAAAGGGTTGGTGGAGTTGTATACTTTTTCGCATTCCAATTCCATCAACAGTCGATCTGCAACAAACTCTAAGTATTGCGTCATCAAATCGGAGTTCATTCCAATCAGACGCACGGGAAGAGATTCAGTAATAAATTCTCTTTCTATATCTAAAGCATCAACTATAATTTCTTTAATTCTTTCTTTCGGCACCTTGTTAATCAAGTGCTGATTGTGAAGGTGTACTGCAAAATCACAATGCAAACCTTCATCACGAGAAATCAGTTCATTCGAAAAGGTAAGTCCAGGCATTAGGCCTCTTTTTCTTAACCAAAACAATGAACAGAAGCTACCAGAGAAGAAAATACCTTCAACTGCCGCAAAAGCAATCAGCCTTTCACCAAAAGAAGGAGACTCAATCCATTTCAGAGCCCACTCTGCTTTTTTCTTAATCGCATCGAAGTTTTCGATAGCATGAAAAAGCTCATCCGCCTCTTTAGGGTTCTTTATATAAGTATCTATTAAAAGCGAATAGGTTTCAGAATGGATATTCTCCATCATGATCTGAAAACCGTAGAAGAACTTTGCTTCAGTATATTGAACCTCATTAATGAAGTTCTCTGCCAAGTTTTCATTTACGATACCATCAGAAGCTGCAAAAAACGCAAGCACGTGCTTAATAAAATAGCGCTCGTCATCATTTAACTTATTTTCCCAATCGGTTAAATCTTGATGCAAATCTATTTCCTCAGCAGTCCACATACTGGCTTCTGCTTTTTTGTAGTAACCCCAGATGTCATCATGCTTGATTGGAAAAAGCACAAACCTGTCCTTGTTCTCTTTCAATAATGGTTCTTCTGTTATTGCTCTTCGCTCACTCATCTCTCGATATCGGTTTTATTTTTTAAATAAAAAGATTACGCTGCATCAAGTTTTGCCTGACGCAAATTTTTATCCTTGAGGCATCACCTTGGGATAGTATTCCTATACAATATAAGGTACTTCTACTATAAGTGTCTGGCATTCTTGGGAATGAGACTTTAGCAGAAAGATAGGTTGTTGTTTTGGGGTCGTAACCTGAAACAAATATTACACAAAACTGCGTAAAAATCAACGTGATTTTTTTGATCATTTTTCATATGTAGCACCTTCAATATGATCACATATATTTCTTATTATCAAATTATTAGCACCACCATCATCATTAATAACTTACACTTGTATTCAACGTAATTGAAGATCAAAAAAAATGAAAATTTAATATTGTTAAATCTCTTGCATTTATGCCGAACATTTGGTTTGGTTTTAGAAATCAAACTGTTATCTTTGCAGTCCGTTTTTGAAAAGATTCAAAATAATGTACGCAATTGTAGACATAGCAGGAAAGCAGTTCAAAGTAACACAAGACCAATTCGTTTATGCCCCATTAATGGCAGGCGAAGAAGGCGCTTCCGTAGAGTTCGACAAAGTCTTATTGTTAGACAATAATGGCACAGTCGAGGTAGGCGCACCTACCGTTAGTGGTGCAAAAGTTTCCGGTAAAATTATCGGACACGTTAAAGGTGATAAAGTAATCGTCTTCAAGAAGAAAAGAAGAAAAGGTTACAAGAAGAAAAATGGCCATCGCCAGAACTTCACCAAAGTCTTAATCGAAACAATATCTAAATAACAACTTACCATGGCACATAAGAAAGGAGCAGGTAGTTCGAAAAACGGTCGTGAATCGGAAAGTAAACGACTAGGTGTTAAAATATACGGTGGACAAGCCGCTATTGCTGGTAACATCATTGTAAGACAAAGAGGAACTAAGCATCACCCAGGTACAAACGTAGGCATTGGTAAAGACCATACCCTATTCGCTTTGTCTGATGGTGTGGTTGAATTCAGAAAAGGTAAAAAAGACAGATCATACGTTTCTGTTGTTCCTTTTTCAGGAGAAGCTGCTGAAGCTTAATCAATAAAGTTCTTAAAATATAAGAAAGCTCAATCTCAAAAGGATTGGGCTTTTTCTGTTTAAGCGCTACTTTTCAGTACTCAAAGTATGCAACTGTCTATCATCAATATTCTTCAGTTATTACTGGTTTTTCAGAGCCTAGTATTTATGACTTTCTTGCTAAGTCAAAGAAGGGGCAAATACATTAGCAACAGTCTCTTAGCTATTTTTCTATTTGTACTTGCTGTTCATATGGTCAGTAATTTTGCTTTTGATCTCAATTTGTCGTGGCCAATTCCTGATTTGACCAATTCCTATGGCTTTTTGTATGGACCCCTCATTTTTCTTTACATCAAAAGCCTAGTTTATAAAGATTTTCAATTATCGCTTCGAAATGCTCTTCATTTACTTCCATGGTTAATCACTCTTAGCGCTACATACTTCACCATCATTCCAATTCAACTCTCTGGAATCTCTATTTTGATCAGCTTTTCTACCTACCTAGTTCTTTCGTTTAGGCTCATTAAGCACTTTCACCTTATCATAAAAAACACGCAATCCCGCTTCGATAGCATTGCACTATTATGGATGCAACGCTTTCTATATGGCCTTATTTTTATCACACTGGTTGATACCATACATAATCTGATTGTTGTTAATAATTTGGTGATGGAGAATCTATTTTACGGCTTTCTTATCACATCATTACTCTTTTTTGTGACAAGCTTGGTCTTTCATGGGTTAAGGCAACCTGAACTCTTTCAGGGTGTTTCAGTTGAAGATGAAGCATTGGTCAACGATGCGGCATCGAGTTACACTTCTTCCAAACTCGCTCAGAAGGAAATCGACTCTCTGGCCGAATTGATCCAAAGTTATTTTAACTCCAACCAACCATATAGAGACTCTGACCTCAACATTCAAAAACTTGCCACATCGATGAACATGAATAATCGAACGATTTCCGAAGTGATTAACCGTTATTTTAACCAAAATTTTTCTGAATTCGTCAATTCCTACAGAATACAAGAGGCAATTTCTCTTTTGAAAAATAATGATGATAAAACTACAGTGCTGGAAATACTCTATGCAGTGGGTTTTAATTCCAAATCCAGTTTTTATACTGCCTTCAAAATAAAAACTGGAATGACCCCAAGCGAATTCAAAAAAACACTTCAACAATAAATTTTAATAAAATCAGTCCGAAAACAGGAATCTGGACTACTTGAGTATTAGCTGAGACTATCTTTGAAGCATATTTAAAGGTCATAAGTATGAAACTCATTTTACGCATTCTTAAAATCATTGGGAAGGTTTTTCTCTTCCTTGTACTCGGCATTGTTGTCTACGTAATGGCAGCCATTCTCGTGGGAAGAATGGAATTAGGTTCACCAGGTCCAATCGTTCCAAACGAATCTAAAGTGGCATTTACCCATGTCAATATCATCCCTATGGACAGTAATCATGTACTTACTGACAAGACTGTATTGGTTGAAAACGGAATTATTACAGGCATTTATGACGAATTTGAAACCTCACAAAATATTAAAATGGTTGACGGTCAGCTTAAATACCTTGCACCAGGTTTAATAGACGCACATGCCCATATTTTTGATCGATCTGATTTAGCCCTGAACCTTTCGCAAGGTGTAACTACTGTGCGAAACATGATGGGTTTTCCTATGCACTTGCGATGGAGGAGTGAAGTAAATAATAACTTATTTCCAGGCGCATCAATTTACACCGCTGGCCCAACACTTAATATGGGCAGCGATAGTGGGCCATTTCACAAAGTATTAAAAAATTCTAATGAGGGAAGAAAAGCTGTAAAACTCACTAAATCTAAAGGTTATGATTTTGTCAAAATCTATGATGGGCTTACTGAAGAAGTGTTTAAAGCTATCATGGACGAAGCAAAACTCCAGTCTATAAAAGTTGCAGGTCACCCACCTAGGGCAGTTAATCTAGAAACCTTAGCCAATTCGGATATAGTTTCAATAGAACATGTGGAAGAAATATTTCAAGGCATGATGAACTACAAATATTCGACTAAAAAGACCGATAGCATTGCTAAGATTTTATCTGAAAGGGAAATTTATGTTACGCCTACACTAATTATTTACAATTACCTATATCGTACGATGAATGAAGATAGAGAATTCTTAGATAGTATTCCGCAAGAGTACATTAACCCTCTAACTCGTTTTATTGGAAATAAACAGCTAGAGGGCTACTTAAATATGGATGAGAAAGGAAAAAAATATTCCGCTTCCAAAAATACAGCTCTCTCTGAAATTCTATCCATTCTTCATCAGAGCAACGTTCCATTACTGCTCGGCACAGATTTAGGGCCTAACCTAACGGTTGCTGGGTATATTCTTCATTCCGAGATTGAACTTTGGAAAAAGGTGGGGATTAAAGATTACGAAATTATGAAAGCAGGCACTATCAACGTGGCAAAGGCACTCGATATTGACGATAAAGTTGGAACTATTGAAATAGGCAAGCGTGCCGACTTTATTTTAGTGGACCAAAACCCTTTAGAAGATGCCCGAAACTTGCGCAGAATTTCTGGAGTATTTCACAATTCTAGTTGGTATGACTCAGAAAGATTGAAAGAACTTGAAGAAATAGGCAAAGACAAATCAAGTTGGTTTTCTACGATTGGCCGATTTATGGAGTATATTCTTTTTAAATAAACTCTCAAAAAACGAAAGCTCAATCTCAAAAGGATTGGGCTTTTTCTGTTTAATCTAAGCGCTCTTATTAGACAAAGCCTATTTATCCGAGGTAGAAATCCCTTTATACATAAAGAATAGCTTCTCTTTATAATAAAATAGCTGCAAGGTATCATCAGACTTGACGATACTAAAGATGACCAAAACAATGTCATTCCAATATTCTTCTGAGATAACACTCAGTAACATATTGGGAATCCCGTCTCTCCAATCGTATGACTTAGGGAATTTTTCTCTAATCGTAGATAACTCATTCAATGCTATTCCCTTTGATTCTATGCGGCACTGAATTGGTGCTGTTCTATCAATTTTCATAATACTTGAGTCGAAAACCCATTGGTCATTCACATAAGCAAAGGAAAAGCCATTTTGTATTACTTTTTTAACTGCATACGCAGACTCCATACTTTCAAAGCCTAAAGTCTCATCAAATTCAATCTTAGCCCCATCACAGGTTAAAGCATTCATGCTAAGGGAGTTCAAGTCCATTCCATTGCTCAAGTCTACCGAATCTCTTGCCCAGAGTGGCCAACTGTCCATATCTTCCCCATACCTCAATTCAAAAGCTTCATTTCTCAAGATAGGTCTTACAGAAGTGCTTTCTTTCTGAGCATAACAACATATAGAAGTGACGAGTAATAGAAATATGAGCCTAATTTTTGACATAACTAAGTTTGAAACTACATTACCTTAATAGAAAAATATCCTAGTTTTCGCTAGACAAGGCCACAGCCAAAGGAATATCAAAAGCCCTGTAAGTATCCACTCCCAGTTCTTTTTCCATTCTTCTTCTCGCCTGGATTAGCTTTATATCAAAAGGATTATAAAGAATCAATTCTGAAACTGCGTTGTATGCCTGCTTTGTCTTTCCTTTTGCCACATACTTTTCGTACTGTTTAAGCTTTGAATTGTAGTTTTTAAGTTGGTAATCAGTACCTCGCTTATTAGACACATTAAAAGCTGTAGGAGCCTCCGATGCACTTATTGCCTTTCTTACACCACTCGTAGTCCCCATTGGTACGCTAGATGTACGAGACATCATCATAACAAAGGACTTAGCAGGTTCCATCCATGAACCATTATATTCAGTTTTAAAACCATCCACGACACCTTCAAAAGCGTCTTGAAAATTATTATGTAGACTAAAGAAAATTGTCTGGTAAATAGAATACTCCTCAGGTTGAACAAGGAACTGATCATCTAAACTTCCAATCAGAACCGTCACCGCCTCGTTAATCTCTTTTCCCAAATCTGTGAGGAGCATGGCCTTCATATTCCCTTCAGGAGTTATAGTAATCTTAAAGATCATGGTGCCTTGTTTCTCTGACATAATCGCCTCTCTTGGGTATTGCAGACTCCAGATCTTCTTCAAATAGGCTTCCTTTCCATATCTAAAGATTAAGGAATCAGAGCTATAGCTCTTTGCCGATGAAGAATAAAAATCAGATGTGATTATGTCTGCATTAGCATTTGTATTTATAAAAGCACACAACAGAAATAGGGAGCACAGCCAAATAAATTTCATAGAAATAGAATTAAAAATAATGCTTAGCCATAAAGATAAATTTATTCATAGCTAAAACACAAAAAAATATCTCTATTCCTACTTAATTGATTTAAAAAATAGCCTCTATAAAATATGAAAAGGTAGAAGGGCGAAGGAGTAATGTGAAGATAACGCCATAGATGGCACCAAAAAGATGAGCATCGTGGTTAATATTGTCTGTATTTCGCTTACTCATAATAATGGAGTAAACAATAAAGAGTCCGCCTAGAATATAGCCTGGCAAACAGATAATCGCGTAGAGGCACAAATCTCTAATCGGGTCAAACAGAATAAAGGCCATTACCAAAGCCGAAACCCCACCGGATGCCCCAAGTGAATTATAGTTGTAGTTATTTTTATGTTTTATCGTTGTGGGAATATTCGCCACAATAACAGCTGTAATAAAGAGAAGGATATACAGTACAAGGCCTAACTCTCCAAAGTAGGTATAGAATATTTGCTCTATTGCCAGACCGAAAAAGTAAAGCGTAAAAAGGTTGAGAAGTAAATGGATACCATTGTTGTGTACAAAGCCCGAAGTAATGAGTTGGTAATACTTCTTTTCATGAACAACAGTGTACGGATTAAGCATTAAACGCCTATGCAATTCCGGTCGCTCCCAAGCAAAATACGTGACCAAGCCAATTACGGCCATCAATATGTAGGTAACCTGCATTTAGTGTTCTCTATCAATTAAGTATTCTGCAAACCTCTTCAGCGAAACTCGTTTTTCTTCTTCAATATCAAGTTGTTCCAAATCTGAAAAACCATGATCGAAGTATTCGTTCATTTTGGCTTTGGTTAAAGTTTCAATGCCAATGGCGTCATAAATAGTACGCACCGCTTCCACCTTAGCCACAGCATCAAACTTTTCTAGCCCCAACCAATAATCGAGTTGCTTTTTTTGATCTTCATTGGCCAATTCAAGTGCCTTTAGCAAAAGGAAAGTCTTTTTATTAGAAATGATATCTCCTCCTACCTGCTTCCCAAACTTGGCCTGATCACCATATACATCCAGTAAGTCGTCCTTCAATTGAAAACCAATGCCAATACTCACTCCGAAATCATATAACAACTCAGCATCCTCGTTTGAGCTTTGAGCAAGCATGGCGCCTAGCTTCAAGCTAAAACCTAAAAGCACTGCGGTTTTTAGCCTAATCATATTGATATAAGCCGACTCATCTACTGTAGCTAATGTTTCGAAATTCATATCCAGTTGCTGTCCTTCACAAACTCCAGCAGCACAAGCGTTAAAATCATGTACTATTTGTTTAAGGTTGGCCGGAGCGTCCAAAAGCATGTCGTAAGCTTTTACCATCATTACATCACCTGAAAGAATGGCGGTATTGGCATCCCACTTTTCATGCACGGTGGCTTTACCCCTTCGCAAAGGGGCATTGTCCATAATATCGTCATGTACTAGAGTGAAATTATGAAACACCTCCACAGCCAAGGCTTGATCCACAACCGTTTCGGGATCGTCTTTGAAAAGCTTATAAGCCAAAAGCACAAGCAAAGGGCGCATTCGCTTTCCACCTAAAGACATAATATATCTTATAGGATCATAAAGCTCCTTTGGCTCGCTACCGTAATCTCGTTCTTCTAGTCTTTTATTTATGAGCTGAACCAGCTCTAGGTGATTTTCGGTCATCCTCTGCAAATGTTAAATCGATGGTTCTTCTGTCAATGTCGGTAGCTTTTACTCTAACATCTACATTATCGCCAAGGGTAATGATTCTCTTGTTTCGTTTACCAATCACTCGATAGTTTTGTTCATCAAACTCATAAAAATCATCTGTGAGGTCAGACATTCTTACCATGCCCTCACATTTGGTTTCGGTGATTTCCACAAAAATACCCCATTCTGTAACACCACTAACAATCCCTGCAAAAACTTTATCTTCGGCCATGGCCATAAATTCAACTTGTTTGAATTTAATAGAAGCACGTTCCGCATCGGCAGCGCGTTTTTCTCGTTCCGAAGCGTGAATACAGAGCTCTTCAGTTTCTTCTTTGTCTACCGATTTACCGCCATCCAAATAATGCTGGAGCAGACGATGCACCATCATGTCGGGGTAGCGCCTAATGGGCGAAGTGAAATGCGTATAATGATCGAAAGCCAAACCAAAGTGACCATTTTCAGCCGTGGTATATTTTGCTTTCGCCATAGTACGGATGGCCAGTTGTTGCAACACGTTCTGCTCAGGCTTTCCTTCAATTTCACTGATTAATGCATTGAGTGATTTAGAAATCCCTTGACGTTCTACATCCAATTTATGCCCAAAGCGTACGGCAAAGTTTGAAAAGGTGTTCAACTTTTCAGGATCTGGGTTGTCGTGGGTTCTGTAAACGAAAGTTTTTGGTTTGTCTCTTGTTCCTTTTTTAAACACAAATTCAGCCACACGCTTATTCGCCATGAGCATAAACTCTTCAATCAGCTTATGTGCATCTTTTCTTTCTTTCGGAGTAATTCCGAGCGGCTTACCGTTTTCATCAAGTACGAACTTTACTTCCACGGTTTCAAAATTCACCGCGCCATTTTTAAAGCGTTTGTCCTTTAAATGAAGTGCCAACTTATTCAAGTGATTGATATCTTCAGCAAAGTCACCCTCGCCAGATTCAATTCTTTCTTGGGCTTCTTCATAAGTAAACCTTCGATCGGAATGGATGATGGTTCGGCCAAACCATTCGTTTTTGATATTGGCGTTTTCATCCAATTCAAACACAGCCGAAAACGTAAGTTTGTCTTCATTAGGTCGAAGTGAACAAAGCCCGTTCGAGAGCCTTTCAGGCAACATCGGAATGGTGCGATCTACCAAATACACCGAAGTAGCCCTGTTTACGGCTTCTTTTTCGAGTTCCGAATTTGGCGTTACGTAATGCGTTACATCGGCAATATGAATTCCGACTTCCGTATTACCGTTTGGCAGTTTTTGAACCGATAACGCATCGTCAAAATCTTTTGCATCGAAAGGGTCAATCGTTACGGTAGTCACATTTCTAAAATCCCTACGTTTAGCAATTTCTGCTTTGGTAATTTTATCTGAAATGCTTTCGGCAGCGGTTTCTAGCCCTTCTGGAAACTCCAAAGGCAAGCCAAACTCGGCAATAATAGAGTGAATTTCGGCATTGTGTTCACCTGCTTTTCCAAGCACTCTGGTAACCACTCCCTCAGGTTTTTTATTCCTTTCGGGCCACTGGGTGATTTTCACAATGACTTTATCATTGTGTTTCGCACCGTTTAAGTCTTTTAAATTGATAAAGATGTCGTAAAACATTTTTCTGAAATCGGAAATCACGAAAGCGTATCGGCTCGACATTTCCAGTCGGCCCACAAACTCATCGCGGTTTCTTTCCAGTACCTCAACAATTTTGCCTTCAGCATGCTTTCCATGCTTTTTGTTCTTCAATACCACTTTGACTTTATCGTCATCCATGGCGCCATTGGTATCGTCTATCGACACCCAAATATCAGCGGTATCTTCATCACCACCATCGGGGGTTACGTAGGCAAACCTTGCGTTCACAAAATCGACTGTTCCTGTAATGGTTTCCTTTTCACTCTTATCGAGGGAAAAAGAGCCGTTACGTAGTTTTTTAATCGCGCCTATATCTTCCAATCGGAAAATGGCTTCAGTTACAATTTTCTTCGAGTTCTTATCTCTGACCCCAAGGGCCGTTAATATCTGCTTGATCTGATATCCTCTACCCGGATGTTCACCGAGGAAATCGAGGATGAGGGGCTGTACTTGTTTAGCTCCGCGATCGGAGCCATTTGTATTTGTTTGTTTTTTTCTTCTATTACCCATAAAGGGGTTATTTAATAATGTTTAAAAATATGCTAGAAATTAAGCAAAGGTGGGGAGAACACGAATCTTTCTAGATGATGAAAATGTCATCATTTTTTATTGCAGGAAATTGATTGAGCTTTAAAAATACCTGCGCGAGCACAATAACGTCCTTTTTACAGTATTTCGCAATTCTCTCCAAATCGTTTTCTTCGTAATACACTCTATTTACTTGACTTCCATCAATATCGTCTTTACTGGTGGGAATGTTTAAAATGGCTGCCAACAAATCCAATGAAGTAAAGTGTTTATAGTCTCCAAACTTCCACATTTCCATGGTATCTAAATGCGGAATTTCCCATGGCTTTTTACCCGACATTTGAAGTGTTTTAGGCACCTCAATACCGTTTATGATCATTCTTCGGGCGATATATGGAAAATCGAACTCCTTACCATTGTGTGCACAAAGCCTTAATTTCTTCGATTTAAATTTTTCTTCTACCAAGGTTTTAAACTCGGTTAAAATTTCAATTTCATCGTGGCTCGATATGTCCTTCACCCTAAGCGAAAATCCATTTTCTTCTTCTTTAAAATAGCCCACCGCAATGGAAATTATTTTTCCAAATTCTGAATAAATCCCTGCTTGGCCATACAACTCGGCTGGAGATAGTTCATTTGGATTTCGTAAGAACGCAGCTTTTTTGGTCCAAAGCTTCTGCATTCTTTCGGGTAATTCATCAAAGCTTTTATAGGCTGCGGCTGTTTCTATATCCAGAAACAAAAGGTCGGAAAACTGTTTCATCCTTTTAAGATAACAAGTATTCTAACAATTATAATACTGCGCACCCGATAATTAGGGCATAAAAAAAGCAACTACCACCTGTAGTTGCTCTCTTAACCTTAGTTTTTGAAATAAAGTTTAGTTTCTGTTCATGCAATTTAAATCGCTGAAGGCTTCCTCTAATCTTTTCACAATGCTTTCTTCTCCTTTTCTTAACCAAACACGTGGATCGTAGAATTTTTTGTTTGGAGAATCATCGCCTGTTGGGTTGCCAATCTGGCCCTGAAGGTAATCCTTCTTATCGTTGTAATAGTTATGAACGCCATCCCAGAATGCCCACTGAATGTCTGTATCAATGTTCATTTTGATTGAACCGTAAGATGTAGCTTCTTTAATTTCTGATGGTGCTGAACCAGACCCACCGTGGAAAACGAAGAATACGGGTTTGTCTTCCGTATTGAATTTAGCTTTGATATAATCCTGAGAATTTTTCAAGATTTCAGGTTTCAAAGAAACATTACCTGGCTTATAAACACCGTGTACGTTTCCGAAAGAAGCGGCAATTGTGAATATATCACCCACTTGTCTTAAAGCGTCCCAAGCTTGAGCAACTTCTTCTGGCTGAGTGTACAGTCTTGAAGAATCTACATCAGTGTTGTCTACACCGTCTTCTTCTCCACCCGTAATTCCTAACTCTATTTCAATACCCATTTCAAGGGCATGCATTCTTTTGTAATATTCAACACTGATAGAAATGTTCTCCTCAAGTGTTTCCTCAGAAAGGTCGAGCATGTGCGTGCTGTACAATGGCTGACCATGAGTTTTGTAATATTTTTCACCGGCTTCTAAAAGGCCGTCAATCCATGGCAATAATTTTTTGGCAGCGTGGTCGGTATGAAGAATTACAGGAACACCATAATGCTTGGCCATTTGATGCACGTGCATAGCACCAGAAATAGCACCTTGAATAGATGCGTTGTAGTCGTCATTTGCAAGTGACTTGCCAGCATAAAAAGCGGCACCACTTACTGAAAACTGGATCATTACTGGTGAATTCACTTTGGCCGCAACCTCTAAAACTGAATTGATTGTGTTTGTACCAGTAACGTTTACTGCTGGTAACGCAAACTCATTCGCTTTGGCATAAGCTAAACAATCCTTAAGCTCTTGGCCATAAAGTACACCACTTCTGAATCTTGACATTTCTTTAAATTTATGCTGGTTAATTTTTGGGCAAAGAAACAAAATTAATCTATCTAAAGGAACTCAAAGGGGAAGGAATAAAGGATTTGAGCACTAGCCAGTTATAGATTGCATCATTTAATTCTGAACGATCGTGTAAAAGTGGCTACACTGCTCCGATTTCTTTTTTAACTTCCGCCTCCAAATTTTTATGACTATGAAAAAAACACTCTGCATACTCTTTAGCGCTGCGCTAGTCTTTACGGCCTGCTCACCAAAAGCCGATGACCAAGCCACGGTTTTCAAAAAAATTAATGAAGAAGTTTTGGCCAACTCTAAAGCCTACGAAACTTTAGGAGATGCCATTGAAACCATTGGCCACAGACTTACAGGTTCTGAAAATGGCGCTCAGGCCGAACAATACACTTATGACCTACTGAAAGGCTATGGCATGACGGACGTTCAGTTTCAACCATTTGAAGTAGAATCATGGTCGAGAGGAGATATTGATGTGCAGATTGGCGCCAAAGGTAAATTGGAAACTGTGCCTGCTGTTACTTTGGCACACTCTCCTGTTTCGGCAGATGTTACTGCTGAAATTGTAGACATGGGCAATGGCGTTGATGCTGACTACGAAGCAAGACCTGATGCCGTAATGGGGAAAATCGCTTTGGTGTATATTGGTACTTTGCCAGATAGTCCAAAAGGAACTCCTGGTTTACACCGTTCTGAAAAAACTGCTTTAGCCACTAAATATGGCGCTATTGGTATCATTATCATTAACCAAGTAGACGGAGGCGTTTTACTTACCGGAACAGCTTCGGTAACGGGTAGCCTTATTCCAATCCCTGCGGTGTGTATTGGAAAAGAAGACGGTATGGCCTTGAAAGAAACTTTGGCTTCAAAAAGCCAATTTGCTTCTATTAAAATGACCAACCAATCGGGATTAATTAAAGCGAGAAATGTGATTGCCACTATCAAGGGCTCAGAGTTTCCTGAGGAGAAAATTATTGTAGGCGGACATTTAGATTCTTGGGACCTATCAACCGGTGCAATCGATAATGGTATTGGTTCATTTGCTGTATTAGACATGGCTAGAACTTTCCAAGCCTTGAATTTGAAACCAAAAAGAACTGTTCAATTTGTAATGTTTATGGGCGAAGAAGAAGGTTTACTGGGTTCTAGATTTATGGTAGACGAAGCCATTAAAGATGGCACCATCGATCAAATTAAGTATGTAATGAATCAAGACATGTCGGGTAATCCTGCTGGATTTGGCACAGGCGGAAGACCAGAAGCCGAAGCTTTCTTTAAGGCTGTTGGAAAAGAAATCATGGCGATTGATTCTACTACCTACACTAACGCAGTTAGTAATGGTGCTGGACTGCACAGCGATCATCAGCCGTTTATGCTGCAAGGAATTCCTTACACTGCACCAAGCTCTAGATTGGACCGTGCCATTTATGGTTGCTACCATGCCGATTGTGATTCCTTCGACTTAGTAAACAAAGAGCATATGGTAAACAATGTGCGTTTTAGCTCAATGATGCTTTACGCTTTGGCCAATGCCGAAACGCTTCCTGCCAAAAAACTAAACGATGCCGAAACCAAAGCTTTTTTAGAAGGTCATGACCTTAAGCTGAAACTACAAATTGGTGGCGATTGGAGATGGGATAACTAACATTGGACTATCAAATTATCTTGGTATTACTAGCAGTCGGTTTAATAGCCGGCTGCTTGAATACCCTAGCTGGCGGTGGTTCTTTGCTTGCATTACCCGTACTCATGATTTTTTTAGGGCTACCGCATAACGTAGCAAATGCCACCAATAGAGTAGCCATAGTTTTGCAGAATATTTTTGCCGTACTCGGCTTTAAGAGTAAGGGCGTTTCCGTGTATCCATTTAATGTTTGGCTGGGTATTTCTGCTTTTTTTGGATCAATTGTAGGTGCTTTCTTGGCGGTCGATATCAATGAAGAGCTCTTTAATAAAATACTCGCCTTCGTAATTGTAGGGGTTGTAGTTTACATGGCCATCAATCCGCTCAAATATTTCAAAAAGGAAGAAAACACGAGCAAAAAGGCAACCTTAACTTCTATCTTCATTTTCTTCTTTATAGGTATTTACGGAGGCTTTATTCAGGCTGGAGTAGGCTACCTAATGATTATGGCGCTCACTCTGGTAAATGGTTTTAGTTTGGTAAAAACCAACAGTATTAAAGTATTTGTGGCCCTTACTTATACTTCGGTAGCCTTGGCTATCTTCATTTATTATGACATCATCAATTGGGAATTTGGTATTCCTTTGGCCATTGGCCAAGCGGTTGGTGGTTGGTTATCGAGCCGATGGAGTGTAAAATTAGGCGACAATTGGATTCGCTATTTTGTGATGGTCACTGCTTCAGCCTTTGCGATTAAGCTATTCTTCTTTTAGTTTTTTGGCATAATAAGCTTCAGCTTCTTCCAATTTTGAAAGATCATCTAAGTCTTTATATCGCTTCGATCGGGATTTTTCATTTTTCAAGTCTTGGAAAGAAATGACTTTTATCTCCGTTTCTTCAATTATTCGGGTTTCGGCTTTTTCTAGCGCTTCATTAAAGCTTATTTCCTTACTGATATTGATTCTTGTAAGTAATTCCACGGTGTAATTTCCTTCTGAAAAACTCACAATGTTATTTTGCTTCAGCTCATTTTCCGCTTCTTCTGAAAACTCATAACCCATTCTGTAAAAAGCATCTCCAAGCTTAATCAAGTTACTTTCTTCATTCGATACCCATAAATCTAAATCTCCGGTGGAACGGTTGTAGCCATAAAAGTTCACGGCAAATCCTCCAATGACCATGTACCGCACACCACTGACATTAAAGGCTTTGATCACATTTAGATAAAAATCATCCATTTCTCTTCTTCAATTGAAAGCCCCTAGCTTCTTTTTTATTAGGCTGAAATTTGTTCATGATTTTGACTTGGTTCAACAACCAAAGAATACGCTCTTCTGGAGTTCGGTTTAACGACTGCTCCAACATATAACGTTCTGATTCCTCATGAGACTTAAAAATACGGATTGACTTACCCATACCTAAAGCTATCAAAAATGACTCCGATTTAAAACGCTTGTGCTATTTTAGATTCATGGAAGAAGTATTGCAGCAATTAGAAAAGAAAGTCCGAAGCATTGCCCAGCCCAATGATCAAGAATGGCAAGCTTTCACTCAAAAATGGAAACCCTTTTCCTTCGATAAAAACCATAGAGTGACCAACCTGGGCCAGGTTGAGCCTTACTTTTATTTTATTTCAGAGGGAGTCATTCGTGGCTACTTTATAAAAAATGGAGAAGAATTTAACATCGGCTTCTCTTACCATGGCGAATACAGTGGTGTTTACGACTCTTTCATGCTACAAAAACCATCTCAATATGTGCTTGAAACGCTCACCGAAACTTCTGGAATACGAATTAAATACCGTGATTTAATGCCCTTATTTGATCAATATAAAGTCTTTGAGCGTTGGGGACGTCTTTTCAACCAAAGTGTATTAGTAGGTTTTGGTATTTTCATTCAGTCTATTTTGGCCGATTCAGCCGAAGAGCGCTTTAACCGATTAATGCAGCAAAGCCCTCACATTTTTCAGCTGGTTCCGCAAAAACATTTGGCTTCCTACTTAGGCATGTCTGCCGAAACCTTTAGCCGAATGAGAAAAAAGACGATGTAATTCTTTCTTGATTTAAATCAAGTTTTCGTTCGAGCACCCAGTTTAACTTTGTAAAAAATTAAAGGCATGGCAATAAGCACTCAGAAATATCTAGATGGGGTTATAAGCGAACTTGAGCAAGCAATTAGCCGAGTAGAAAAACTCACAGCAAATTTAGATGAGAAAACCCTAAACCAACCCGAATCAGATGGCAAATGGAGTATGCTACAATGTATTGAGCACATTACTTTGGCCACAGCGGTCTATGTGAAAAACTTCAATGAGAAGCTAAATGGTCAGCAGCTTCCGGCAGCAGCAGATAATTATAAAGGTCATTGGAAGGGTAAAATGTTTGCCAAAATGAACGCTCCAAAACCCGAGGGAGAAATCCCCATGAAGTTGAAAACCTTCAAATTTCTAGAGCCCAAAAGTCAACTCAATTCAAATACTGTAATGGCCGAATTCAAACAGGTTCATGAACAGATGATCGCCTTGGTAGATAAAAGTCGTGGGGTGAATATTGACCGTATAAAAATACCTACCGCTTTAGGCTCAATGGTGAAACTGAGATTGGGCGAAGCGCTTCGTTTTATCGTTGCCCATACGCAGCGACATTTGGTGCAGCTGGAACGCATCAAAAATACGGTAACAAAATAAGTTAGGGGAAAGGCACTCTTTCCCCTAACTTAAGATTTCTATTCGTCTCTCAATCGTTCCGAAGGATTTGAAACCGCAGCCTTAAAGGTTTGGAAACTTATGGTGACAAAAGCAATGGCACCTGCTATAAGCGCGGCCAGTAAAAATGGCGAAACCCCTAGCGTAGTTCTGTAAGCATAACCTGCCAACCAGTCGTTCATAAAATACCAGGCCACAGGGAAGGCCAAAAGCATGGCCACAGCAATAAGAATAACAAACTCTTTTGAAAGAATGCCCACAATTTGCTGCACCGAAGCACCAAGCACTTTTCTGATGGAAATTTCTTTACTTCGTTGCGACACGGTAAACGATGCTAAACCAAACAAGCCTAAACAAGCTAAGAAAATAGCCAAGCCTGAAAACAAAGTAAACAACTGACTACGTTGCGTTTCTGTAGTATAAAGGTTCTCGAAACGATCGTCCAAGAAATTATAATTCAATGGTGCATTGGGTGAAAAGTTTGCATAAAGTTCTTCTACTTGTTGAATCGCACCTCTAATGTTAGTACCCTCAATTTTGATAGAAAGATTACGCATTTGGTTAGGGCGATTGACCATAATTATAGGAGAAATCTCGCTTTGCAACGACTCGAAATGGAAATCTTTCACTACCCCTATTACTTTGCCACGCACCCCTGCGTAAATCATGTTTTGCCCTATGGCATCTTCTGGGTTACCCCAACCAATCACCTCCACCGATTTTTCATTTAAAACAAATGAAGCTGAGTCGGTAGCAAAATTATCGGAAAAGTTGCGCCCACTGGCCATTTCCATTTGGTAGGTTGGAATAAAGTCAGGGTCAACAGATAGACTTTTTATTACCACCGGAGTTGGCAACATCTCTCCGTTTACTTCAGCCTGTGCTCCTTGCGAATCTAACAACTGGCCTGAAGGCACTCGGCTTGATCCGCCAACCATTTTCACACCCTGAATGGTAAGCAATTCATTTTTAAAGGCGTCATACTGATCGGCTACTTGCTGACTTACCCCCATAATCATCATTTGCTCACGGTCGTAGCCTAATTTTTTATTCTGAATAAAATCGAGCTGTTTGAATACCACAATGGTAGAAACTATTAAGATTACAGAAATGGTAAACTGAACCACTACCAAAAACCTTCTTAAGTTGCCACTTTTGGCTCCTCCTGTTAGCTTCCCTTTTAAAACTTTTAAAGGTTGAAAAGAAGACAAATAGAAAGCTGGGTAACTGCCCGAAAGCACACCCACCACAACGGCACTGGTTAAAATAACGGCTACCATCGGAAGGTTAGTAAGCAAGTCAAACTCAAGTTGTAGGCCGGTAAATGCCCTAAAATAAGGAAGTATCAAAGAAGTTGCTCCAACGGCCAAAAACAAGGCGAAGAACACTAATACAATGGACTCCACTAAAAACTGATTGATCAACTTGCCTTTTCCTGCCCCAAAAACTTTGCGCATTCCCACTTCTTTAGCGCGCGTAGCAGAACGGGCAGTGGCCAAATTCATGTAATTGATACAAGCAATGGCCAAAATCAAGAAAGCAATGGATGCAAAAATATAAACATAAGTAATATCACTGTTCTGTCCTTGTTCGTCATCCAAGTTAGAATGTAAGTGGATATCTGTAAGTTTTTGAACGTGTAAGGCTGTCCAAGTGGTAGCCTCCTCATCAATGTGTTTATTTAAAAAATCACCCAATCTGCGTTCGATTTCACTGATCCGCCCCTCAGGTTTTAGGGTAAAGAAAGTAGAGAAATTATTACTCCCCCAGTTTTGCATCATCGCTTCTCTACCTCCATAAAATGCCTCAAGCGGAGTCATTTCAGCTAGAAAATCTACTTGAAAAGAAGAGTTTTCAGGAAGCTTTTTGAAAACGCCTTTCACAATTAAATCCGCCTGAGAAAGAAAATTAATCGACTTACCAATGGGATCTTCATCTCCAAAATATTTATAAGCCATTTCGTCTGAAATCACTACAGAACCTGGTTGAGTCAATGCCTGTACTATGTCTCCTTCAATTACATCGAAGGTTAGAATTTCAGCTATTTCAGCATCTGCAAAGTAGAAGTTGTCTTCATCATAGAGCCTGTTGTTGTATTTTACTGGGCCGCCCACCGACATCATTCGGCCAATTTTCTCTATTTCTCCAGAAAAATCCTCCTTGGCCAATGGCCCAAACGGAGGTGCCAATCGTGACAGATGAAGAGATGTAGAGCCATCGGGACTAATGAACTCACGTGTAAACCGATAAATATTATCTGAGTTGGCGTGAAACTTATCATAACTGGTTTCTTCAGAAATATAAAGTCCAATCAGCATACAGCAGGCAAGCCCAACTGACAAACCCAGAACATTAATGATGGAAAAAACCTTGTGGCGCTTTAAGCTGCGCAAAGCAATTTTAAGATAGCTTTTAAGCATTGTGTTGTTGTTTGAGATTTGAATTTGTTTCTATCCGTTAAACCACTTTTTTCAGACCTGAGACAGCTTAACTGGTTAAAGATAAATAATATAGCCGAAAGTTGCACAGGCAAAAAGTTAGATTCTAGAAACTAGAAGTTGAATCATGGACCTGATAGACTAAGGATAAAGAAGTAGAACTGTTTGGTTAAAATGCTCTACTAGAAACCAAAAAAGCCTCGCATTTCTGCAAGGCTTCAAGTTTTGTGAAGAATACCGCCCCGAAGCCTCGGGGCGAACCGATGTCATTCCCGAAGCAAGTTCGGGACGCTCTAGCAAGCTGAGCTAACAGCAAAAAAGCCTCACATTTCTGTGAAGCTTTTTACTTCTGGTGGAGAATACCGGAGTCGAACCGGTGACCTCTACACTGCCAGTGTAGCGCTCTAGCCAGCTGAGCTAATCCCCCAAAAGGTCGGCAAATATACAAGGCCAAGTATATAAATCAAAGCACTCTTCTGGCTCGTTTGAATCTTTGTATATAATAAGGTGAAAATAGGTTGCTTTCTGTTACACCAAGCGAGGTAGAAGCATGGATAAAACGGATGTCGGATTTACTTCTTACCGCAGTAACAATGCCGGCATGGGTAATTTCATTTTTCTTCTTACCCGTAGCAAAAAACACCATGTCGCCTGGTTTTAAATCCTTTAATTTAATCTTCTCACCAATTTTCGCCTGATCTTCCGATACTCTTGGCAATTGAATTCTGACACTATAATAAGCGTGATAAAGAAGTGCCGAGCAGTCTAAACCTACCCTAGTGGTTCCTCCATATTTGTAGGGTGTACCTACATAAGACCGCGCGGTTTGAATTACGGTGTTGACTTTTTGATCTCTTCCTTTCTTTGTTCCTGCGCAGTCGGTCAGAAAAAACAGCGAGAAAACTAGAAGGGCTGATAAAATTAAGACTTTGTTATACTTCACTTAAAAATATTCTGTTTGAGTAAAACTAATATAAAATGATTTTAAAGTAGAACGATTTTCGGATTGAAATCCCGCTATGTCTTAAATTAACGTATATCTTCGTGCATGAAATCCCACAAATTTTATATTCTTCTGGCTTTAATGTTGTGCTTTTGCTCAACCTTAAGCGCTCAGCGAAAATGGGATGATAAATATTATAAAGAATTGAATGACAATGATTTCAGGTCATTCAAACTTTTTAAAGCACCAATTGATTTAGATAAGATTAACTATAAGGTACTGAATGCGGCCTTATTTTTTGTTACCAACGAAGCCAGAATAGAAAAAGGCATGAAGCCCTTGGCCTATCAGCCCAACCTAGAAATTATGGCTTGGAACCATTCTGTTGAAATGGGTGAAGAAGATTTTTTCGACCACATTAATAAAAGCGATAAAAAACGAAGGACGCCAGAAGAGCGAGCCGCTTTGGCAGGAATTACCAACCCTAGCATTTCGGAAAATATATCGGCTGTTGGAGGAGTATACTTTGGGTCTTACTTAGCACTGGCCGATCATATTGTTGACAAATGGATTGACTCTCCTCCACATGCCAAAGCAATTTTTAGTGAAAAAGCTATTCAATTAGGCTGTGGAGCTTATTATTACAAAGGCGTTTGGCAAGGCAACAAAGCCATTTGGAAACAAGGTGATGGTTTCTGGCTGGCTACTCAAAACTTTCAGTCTTTTGCCGAAATTGTGAGTGAAAAATCAAAAGACAAAGACATCAAAAACTAACCCCAAACAAATATGATTAGAATTCTATTGGCTGTTTTAATAACATTCAGCTGTTTATCACTTTCTGCTCAAGAGCTTTCAAAAAAAGAAACAAAAACCATTAATAAAAGGCTAGACTCTTATGTCAAACTCATAAAAAAAGAAGACTATAATGCCTTAATGAACCTTATCTATCCAAAAATATTTGAGGTA
The DNA here is from genome assembly GCF_001592945.1 of Roseivirga seohaensis. Taxonomy (GTDB): domain Bacteria; phylum Bacteroidota; class Bacteroidia; order Cytophagales; family Cyclobacteriaceae; genus Roseivirga; species Roseivirga seohaensis. Next base: position 274,688 of record NZ_LRPB01000049.1, on the reverse strand, counting down.
GCAACAAAGGACCAAATGATCGAAGTTTTTAATAGCCTAGAAGCACAGGGGTTCGATATGATTTTTGAAGAAATGAAGATTACGAGTTTGAAACCCGTTTCAATCAGTACATCTGCCAGCTACGTACTTTGCCCTTATGATATGAAAATGAAAGTTGCGTTGGTTAATAAAGAAATGCAAAATCCAGAAGTAGCCAATAGCATGCTAGAGGCATTCAAAATGGTGTATAGCACAGGAACCGTAAGCTTGGACAAAGAAAATTACACTTTCCAAATTGCAGGAAAGAAGCACTTAATGGCCATTCAAAACAGCGACTATGGAAAAGATTGGTATTTCGCAGAATTTGACCAAAGCAACCCAATGCTACTTAACATGATGTTTCCTGAAGAGGTGATTAAAAAAACAAAAGAGTTAGTTAAAGACTGAAACTGCAACTTATCACGTTGAATGATCGTCTTCCGTTTTTAGCCTAAGAGATAAATCAAAAAAGGCCTGAAACTTGTTAATTAGAAAGAAAAGAATTGAACATGAGAAAATATATTATAGTGTTTGCCATTGGAATGCTCTCTTCAGGGCTTATGGCACAGCCTTTAAGCAAAACCGATTCCGAAGCCATCAATGCAAGGTTTAGTAAGTTTTTAGAACACACTTCTAAACAAGAGTTTGATAAACTTCTGAATTTCTTACACCCGAAACAGTTCGAAGGTAATTCCTCTGTAAGCATGAAAGAAATGGCTCAGATGCTACAGCTAATGAGGATTAAATTGGAAATGGAAAATGTAGAAGTAGGAAGGTTAAATGGATTGAGTCCGCAAGGGAATAACAAATATGCCCTAGCCGATTATTCCATGGATTTGAAACTTACTTTAAATGAGCAAAACAAAGCCTTTGCCGATCAAATTGTAAATGGATTAAAAGGTGAGTTTGGTGCTGGAAATGTAACTTATGATGCCTCGAAATATCTAATTACCGCCAAGGGTGCCAAAAACGTAATATGGGTGAAGGAAAAAGCACTGGGTAACGATTGGTACTTAGTAGATTTTGACCCTCAAAGGCCGCAGGCTTGGAAGAGCATTATACCTGAAAAAGTACTTTCAGAAGCTGCAACTAAAACAAAATAAACTTAATAAAAGCCCTTCAACAGTTGAAACAAAAACTTTTGAAGGGCTTTTACTTTCATCCCTTTATTTTCCTCCGTTTGCTTTTAAATCGGCCAAGCATTGGGCATCTAAAGTTGGAGGAGCACTCATTCCCAATAAATCATTCAAACCCGCAGTAGATTCCACTGCAAAATACATCAAGCAATCATCTACATCGCAGTGATGTCCATTCGCCACATCTTGATGATCACTTTGTAATGCTGAACCTGTATTCACTAAGCCCAGAATATGGCCGAATTCATGTGCCATTACACTAGAGGTTAAAAGCGATGTAGAAGACTGACCAATTCCACCTGAAAGTTCTTCGATTCTACTCTGGAAAAGCACCATGGAGGTATTCTTATAAGCTACACCCAATACGTTTTCGTTAGGGGCATAACTGCCATCGGCAAAGAAGAGATAAACACCCAAAGTCGACTCATTATTGAACTTCAAGCGATTGGCCGTTTCAATATCCACCAGTTCCTGAAGGCTATATCGGGATTTACCTGGAGCAGAAATTTGACGGGTTACCACAGAAATCCCTCCCGGCTTATTCAATCGTTCGGCTAAAAAGTTTCTGATATAATCCACACTGGCAGATGGTGGTTCAAAACCTGCTGCATACACCAGTTCTACTTCTAATCGATTATAATTTGAAGACGCTAAAAGGTCATTGGCCGACTCACCCACAGCTCGGTTATTTAAATTTCCGCTTCCACCTCCATTCGGATCCGAATCGCCTCCGCAAGCCACCAAAAGCAAACAGAGGGCAACAGAATATATACCTGACTTTATCTTCTTCATAACCACTAAACTAGTAATCACTTACGATGTTTAAATACGATTTGGTTTAAGTTTCTCGATTAATTCACAAAAAGCGACTTTGCCTTCTTTTTAATAACAGACATTCCTATCAAGCCCGTTAACATTGTAGCCAGCATTACCACCCACCAAAAATACTGCATGTCGAAAAAGCGCACTCCTACGTCGGACCAAAAAGCACAATAAAGCCCCACTACCGACCAACTCATAAAATAGAAGTGTTTTTTGTACCAATCCTTAGTTCTTCTTATGGCCGGAATTACGCCTAAAAGCACAGTAACTAAACTGATAAGCGCAAAGGCATGGAATAGTGAAAAGCTTCCGAAATTATAAATACCAAAACCACTGAGGTTCATGAATACCATCGCTATTACATAGGTATAACCTAGTTTTCTATGTAAACTGGTTCCCTTTGCATTTAACACTACCAATGCTCCAAAAATCATGGCCAACACGGCACAACAGGTATGAAAAAGCCCTAAATAAGAACTAAACACCTTTAAGCTTTCTAAGAACCCCATAGCTATTTGAGTTTAGTAAGGTTCATTTCCAGAATGGTGAAGGCCTGTCCACTGGCCATTACAAACTCTCCTATTTCATGCCAAGCATCCGTACCTAGTGTAATGGTGTAACGAATACTTCCTCCGGGTACATCGAAACCCCAAATAAACTGACCTTGCTCATTAATTTTACCTGACGATAAGGCTTGATTTCCATCAGCAGTCAGGGATTTCATTTCGTATTGCTTCTTTTCATTGTTAAAGTATAGCACCCCCAGAGACTCAAAACCTATCTGTCCATCAGATTTATTGCGTCCAATTCCTTCTGCAAGAATTGCGTTACCTCCTACTTTAAGTTGAATATGCTCTTCTACAGTAAACTCTGTTTTTTGTTGTGTTTGATCTATAGACCAACCTTCGCCTTTCCATTTACCAACCCAAGTAGAGAGTTTTTCCATGGCCGCTACACTTGTTGTACTCATTTCTTGGGCCTTTGCTACGTGATTTACAAGTGCACCATAAAGCACTACGATAAAAATAAAAATTGCCTTTACTGTCTTCATTTTGATTGATTCTGTTTCCATGATTTTAAATTTAAGTTTTACAAACTAGTTTATATTATAAACCATAATTGCAAAAAAATTATGGCTTCAAATACTGTTGAATTTCTTTTACGTAAGTGTCGAATGCGTCCACTCCCTTCTGAGTTATCTTACAGGTGGTTTTAGGCTTTTTGCCTTCAAACTGCTTGGTAATTTCTATGTAACCTGCGGTGGAAAGCTTATCTAGCTGCACGCTCAAATTGCCTGCAGTAGATTCCGTTTGCTCCTTTATATATACAAAATCCGCAGTTTCTACACTAATCAGCAATGACATTACGGCCAACCTAAGCTGCGAATGTAAAAGCGGATCGAGTTGATTAAACCCCATGTTTTCTGAAATTTGCTTTCATAATATACCCCGGCACCAAGTAACCAATAGCAATACCGCCTGCCAAAATTAGCATTTGATAGTTTTCTGGTTGTCTGAAGGCGATAAACGCCAAAATCCAGAATACCAGTCCGCCAATTTGCAAAGGTCTAAAGCCCATCATGGCCCCAGATACTGCTGTGCCTACGCCCGCCAAAAGTAATATGAAAGGAACAGTATTCCAGCCAATAAGCTGACCATTAAAAACAATGGTAAACATGGCCATACCCAAACTGAACCATAGCCAAGCATACATCTTATCGGTATAATTCTTTACCTGGCTTTTCTTACCACGCCTAGCTCCCACCACGCCAGAAACAATCGCCCCTATGATAGTAAGCGACCAACCAATAAACGGGTATTCAAAGTCTGTAAAAGTAGATAAGTAGTAATGCCCAACACTAGCCACTAGAACAATCCAGCCCCATAAGAGAAAAAAGAAACTGTTATCTGAGTAGCGCTTTCGTGCCTTTCCAATCATCGACTGAATAAGCGCCATGCTTTCATGAGGGGTTAATTCTTTCTCTTCCATGTTAAATTATTTTTTCAAATGTAAAGTAGTTTATTTTATAAACCAAATACATACACGAACTGAATCACTCTAAGGTTTCGTTCGAATTGCTATTTTTGATTTTCCATAATAAAGCATGACCAAAGTATTAATAGCAGATAGCGGCTTTACAAAAACCGATTGGCGACTGATTGGTGCCGATGGCAGTATTGAACAGGCCCGAACCACAGGGATTAACCCTTATTACCAAACCGAAGAAGAAATTCTATTGGTGATTCAAGACCTCCACAGCCAGTTGCCCGATAAGGTAGACGAAATCTATTTTTACGGAACGGGCTGCTCTTCAGGCACTAACCGCGACAAAATAGCCAAGCTCTTGAACCGCTATTATCAAGAGGCTAAGATTGATGTGAACCATGATTTATTGGCCGCTGCTCGCTCTTTGTGTGGTGACGAAAAAGGTATAGCGTGTATTATAGGCACTGGCACAAACTCATGCCTTTACGATGGTAGTAAAATTATTAGCAACGTGCCTTCCTTGGGCTGGGCCATAGCCGATGAAGGAGGCGGAACCTACTTAGGAAAAACCTTAGTAACGGATTATTACAGAAAAGATATGCCCGAACATTTGAGGGTTATTTTTAAAGAGCGTTTCGGGTTGAACAAGGATGCATTTCTTACTGCCATTTACCAAGAGCCCATGCCAGGTCGCTTTTTGGCTAGCTTTGCGAAGTTTATCAACGAGCACATCAGCGAGCCTTATATGTATAAATTAGTGTACGATGCCTTTACCATCTTCATTACCAAAAATGTTTCGAAGTATGAAGGATTCAAGGAAGTACCTGTTCACTTTACAGGCTCGGTGGCTTATTATTTCAACAATATTTTAAGAAAAGTGGCGGTAGACCAAGGCATTTATATTAAACATATTACCGAACATCCTATTGCTGGTCTTACCCTTTTTCACCAATAAATAGAATTCGCCAACCCGAAATTGGTTTCTTTGCATCATCTGAAATTTCAATAACAAACCCATGAACATCACCGAATCAGAATCTAATTACAACTCGCTTGAGAAAATGTCGGTAGCCGATTTGCTGGCTAATATTAATAAGGAAGATCAAACGGTTTCTTTGGCTGTGCAAAAAGTCATTCCTCAAATCGAAGCTTTGGTCAATCAGATTGTTCCTCGTATGCAAATGGGCGGAAGGATTTTTTACATTGGTGCTGGTACCAGTGGGCGTTTGGGTGTGGTTGATGCTTCGGAATGCCCTCCTACTTACGGGGTTGAACACGGTGTTGTAGTGGGCATTATTGCTGGTGGGGACACTGCCATTCGTAAAGCCGTAGAGAATGCTGAAGATGATGAAAATCAAGCTTGGGAAGACTTGCAAGAACACATCATCAACCATAAAGACACGGTAATTGGTATTGCAGCTTCGGGTAGAACCCCTTATGTAATTGGTGGGCTCAAAGAAGCCAGAAAAAACGGAGTACTTACGGGCTGTATTGTTTGTAATCCAGACAGCCCTGTAGCTTGGGAAGCGGAGTACCCGATTGAACCCATTGTAGGTCCGGAGTTTATTACTGGCAGCACACGCATGAAATCTGGCACTGCCCAAAAGCTTGTACTGAATATGATTTCTACCTCGGTAATGATCAAACTAGGCAAAGTGCAAGGTAACAGAATGGTAGATATGCAGCTTTCGAACAATAAACTGGTAGACCGTGGTACAAGAATGATTATGGAGATGCTACAAATCGACAGCCCCACTGCAGAAAAGCTACTTAAAACACATGGCTCCGTAAGAAAGGTGATTGATTTTGTAATGAATCAGGGGTAAGAATAAAGCCCAAAGCCGTCTGCTCTGGGCCAATGAAGTATTAGAATTGTGTTGTTTTGAACTGATTGTTATTTCACTGCATATCTGAGAATGGTTTTAAGCTTTTCTTCTGCTGTTTTTCTTGGGTCAGAAATATAGATTTCGTGGTGATACCCATTCACTTCTAGGTCGTTTTCCTTCATGAAAGCGAAGATTTTCTCCAGCGTTCTGCGCTCGTCATAGTAAGACCCGATGTGTAATGCTTGAACTGATTTTCCTTCATGGATGGACTCGAATTTTAGCTGGTGGTCGTTGGCCAGTTTGCCCTCTTTCACCAATTGATCAACAACGAGTTTGAATTCCCCTTCCCCAACAAAATCGGGCATACGGAACATAATTTTCCAATACCATTCTTCCTGAGGCGTTTCTTCAAAAGGCAACTCTCCTTCTACCCACCAAAAAGCTTCCATTTTCGGAACAACAAAGTCCATTCCCTCATTCTTGTGAAAGAATTTAATACCATAAACGAGTTTATATAAATCGTCAATGGCGGCTAAAAAAATGGGTGCATTTGGTGCAGAATTGCCTTGAATGGTGATGTACTGATAGGGCTCCAATTCTACCAACTGAGGATTGGCCTTGGCCTTGAAATATTCTGGGTAAGCTTCGGTGAGGTTTAATTTCGACATGATCATAGGGTTCTATTTTTGGCTTAAAAAATTGATTATGCATCAAAGTAAGTGGCCACTAGTGACAACCCTATGTCAGTAGATTTTAGAAAAGGTTGATTTTTCTTATTTCATTAAACCGAATAACACTTCCTCAATTCTTCAATCCGCTCCTTTACCATAGCTGTAAGTTTTGCTGGAGAAATAATCTCGACCGCATCACCTAAAGTAAGCACCCATCGGGAAGTGTAGTTTAGGCTTGGCGTCAGAAATTTCATTTTAATGTGCGTTATACCCACTTCCTCACTCACAAAACCCTGACTGTATTTTTGTTCTGAAATATAGCGCGCCACGGTTTTATCAATGTTAATTACTACTTCTTGCAAGTCAGTACTAAAGGCAATTTCTTCTAAAAACTGACTAAAACTAGGCTGATGACCCGTATCATAAGTTTCATCTAGCTTTTCCAATTTCACTAACCGATCGACCCGAAAATCTCGAGGCGCTTGTCTTAACCTACAATAAGCAAGCAAATGCCATCTTCCTGCATAAAACACTAAGCCAATCGGCTCAATATCGCGGGTGGTAAAGTCACCTGAAAAGCTAGAATAATACCGAAAGCGCAATACCGATTTATCAATCAAGGCCTGCTGAATAGTGGCTAAAAAATTATTTGGGAAACCTTCCTTTTCTACCTGAGGCAAGTGCCGCACAACAATTTGGGATTCGAGCTTTTCTATTTCGTCCTTCTCGCTGCTCTTCAACACCGATTTAATTTTCAACATGGCCTCGGTAAAATTCTTTTTAATAGACACGTCAGTCTGCCCTTCAATTAGCTTTGCCCCCAATACCAAAGCATTGGCCTCTTGCTGCGTAAACATTACCGGAGGCAAGTGATAACCCTCCATTATGAAATAGCCTTTTCCAGCCTCTGCACCAATAGGCACACCAGCGTCTTCCAAAGCACGCACATCACGATAAACGGTTCGTAAGCTAATTTCAAAACGATTGGCAATCTCTTGGGCAGTAACCACTTTCTTAGATTGAAGTTGGACAAGAATTGCAGTAAGTCTGTCGATACGATTCATAGGTAGGTTTGGCTGTTAAAAAAATTAGTAAAACGAAGATAATCAATGCAGCTCATAAGACCCTTTCTAGAAAAAATAACATAATTCGCACAAGGTTTTAAACGGTTATTCAGGGCAAAAAATAATGACTATCATTGCCTAGTATGTTACTTAACCATTTGATCTTTTTTGGCTGCTGGGCATTGTTTTATACAATCCATAGCCTGTTGGCTTCAAACGGTTTTAAGAACAAAGTAGCTTTAAACCCTACAACATACCGGCTAATTTACAGCCTATTTTCTACCCTCAGTTTTGCTTTTATTTTACTACTGGGCGCCAGCATTTACAGCGCCTTTGTTTTGCCTCCCAGCCCAATCACTACATACATAGGCTTAATGTTAGCAACTTTTGGCCTTTTTGTCATCAAAAGGTCATTCAGAAACTATAGTCTTCGTGTATTTTTAGGCTTAAAAAAAGAAAGTCAATCAGACCAAACACTAAAAAAAGATAAGCTTCAATCAAAAATTCGCCACCCTTTATACACCGGCACAATTCTGCTTTTTCTAGGCTATTTTATTTATAATCCACTTTTGGTCAACCTCGTCAGCTTAGTGGCACTGCTGGCTTACCTTCCTTTTGGTATTCGATTGGAAGAAAAAAAACTCATTCAACAATTTGGGGATGAATATCTTGAATATAAGAAAAGCACCCCTGCACTTTTTCCAAAGATCAAATTCTCATGAAACGACAAACCATTGTAAAGCTAGCTTCTGCTGTCGCTATTTCAGGTGTCCTACTGGTCATAGGTACGCTGCTTTCTCGATTAATTTTCCATATTGAAACTTCTGAAAAAAATACGCTTTTAATCATTGGTTTCACAATGATGCTGTTAGGCACTCTTTGGAAAGTAGTTATGGAAATGAATAGTAGAGAGGATTAAACACCACTTTTGGAACAAAATTCTCCTAAGGTTGTTTTGCTCCTATGCACACCATTGAACCTCACTACGGCTGGCTCAAATACTACAATGTAGCGGAAGACAAGAATTCTCCATACGATGGAAAAAGTTACAACTTCGATTTGTATTCCGATACCATTTATGGCTACTATATCGATCCGCATTGGGACTTTATGGGATCGGAAACGCTCTACATCAAAGTGCTTTATGCCGATTACGATAGAGGTTTTATGGTGATTGAATTTATTGGGGAATGGAATGATGCGCTGAACAACGACATTATGCACCTCAAACGAAATATCATCGATCATTTTACCCCTTTAGGGATTAATAAATACATTTTAATTGGTGAAAACGTACTCAACTTCCATGGCTCTGATGATAGTTATTACGAAGAGTGGTTTGAAGATGTGGAAGAAGGATGGATTTGCGGCATCAACTTCAGAGATTTTGTAGTGGACGAAATGAGAGTATATAATGTAGACAACTACTTAAACTTTGGTGGCGACTTGGATATTGAAAACTGGCGAACCCTAAAGCCAGAACTTTTATTCGAAAAGGTTGATTTGATTATTAGCCGTAGAATTGACCTTCTTTGATTTCTTAGTAGGAACTACTTTTGGCGATTCGGAAGTTGCTTCTTTATTGACCGGACTGATTTCAGCAATTTGAGAAATAAGATATCGCTTATTATTGGCCAAGTCCAAACATAAAGCCCGTGTTCTTTTCACCTCTAGCTTTCTGAATTTCCTTTTTCTCAAGAAAAACTCCTCACCTATAATCACAGATTCAAGAATTGGCTGCGAAGCAGTATGAACATCATATTGTGCGAGTACCTTCACCAATTTCGGGTCGGCTGCTGTGCTCGCTTTGGGGTTCTTCATATGTTTAGCCAAAACACGAAGCACATCGTCAGGAAAAACGCTTGGATTGAGCATGGGTAACATCAACTCCTGATATTTGCTTTTCCACTGCACACCATGCGGCAACTGTCGCGACCGAGGTTTATGCACCACCCTGTGCGCCACTTCATGGATGTAGGTAATCAGAAACTGATAAGGATTAAGATCGGTATTAACGGTAACGGTATGCGATTGTGCTCTTGGGTCGTAGCGGTAATCCCCCAATTTCGAAAGCCTTTTTCTATTTACCTTAAATTGAAAAGGGTAAAGTTTCCAAAGCTTAATACAATACTCGATTGCGGCTTCAGGAACCTTACCCTCCAACTTTGACCTCACATTTTTCACCTATTTCTGCCTAAATACAAGCTTCATAGGTACTCCATCAAACTCGAAATGCTCTCTGAGTTTATTCTCTAAAAAGCGCTCGTAAGGCTCCTTAATGTATTGAGGAAGGTTACAGAAAAACGCAATCGTTGGTGTTCTTGTAGGCAGTTGAGTAACATACTTAATTTTGATGTGCTTGCCTTTCAAGGCTGGTGGCGGATAATGATCAATCTCGCGAAGCATGATATCATTCAGCTTAGAAGTAGAGATTTTACGCTCACGATTTTCATTTACCTTCACCGCTAATTCTATGGCCTGAAATATTCTTTGTTTTTCTGTAACCGAAGTGAAAATCTTTGGAATCCAAGTTAACTGACCCAGTTTATCATCTAAATCGGCCGTGAATTTCTTCATGGTATTTGAATCTTTTTCAATCAAATCCCACTTGTTAATCATAAGCATAATGCCCTTTCGGTACTTTATTGCCAAGCTCACAAGGTTCATGTCTTGCGCTTCCAAACCACGTTCGGCATCAATCATAATTACACAAACATCTGAATCTTGTAAGGCCTGTAAAGCACGCATTACAGAATAGAATTCAATGTCTTCGTGAACTTTAGATTTCTTTCGAATTCCGGCAGTGTCAGTCAGAATAAAATCCTGACCAAACAGAGTATAACGTGTATTGATGGAATCGCGCGTAGTACCAGCAACATCCGTAACGATGGTTCTTTCTTTACCTAATAAGGCGTTGATGAAAGAAGATTTTCCAGCATTTGGACGCCCCAAAACTGCAATTCTAGGAATTCCATCATCTGGCCCTTCGATACCATCTTCTTCAAAGTGTTTTACCACTTCATCAAGAAGTTCGCCTGTTCCTGCACCACTAGCCGCAGAAATAGGGAAAATATCTCCCAATCCGAGTGCATAAAAATCATTGGACATATAGTGGTAATCGGTGTTGTCGGCCTTATTAGCCACCACCAAAACAGGCTTTTTCAACCCCCTCACAATTCTAGCAAATTCTTTATCTAACGGGTTTAAGCCCGAATGGCAATCGGTCATAAATAGAATTACTGATGCCTCTTCCATGGCCTCAGCTACTTGGGTTCTGATGGCTCCTTCAAACACATCTTCTGATCCAGTAACATAACCTCCAGTGTCAATCACTGTAAAATATTTACCGATCCAATCTGCGTAACCGTAGTGTCTGTCGCGGGTAACGCCACTTTCGTTATCCATGATCGCCTGCCGTCTTTCTACCAAACGATTGAATAAAGTCGATTTACCTACGTTAGGCCTCCCTACAATTGCAACTATATTTGCCATTTTGATTTCAAATTTTTAATGTTCGATCTAAGATTGATCTTGGGTTTATGCATTTATCGCCAACCACCCCAAACTGTTATTCTTACTTTGTTACTCGTTAATTTAAGTAACCAAAGCGTTTTAATTTCGCTTCCTTTTTTCGCCAGTCCTTCTCTACTTTCACATGGGTTTCAAGAAATATCTTCTTCCCAAAGAAAATTTCCAAATCCTCTCGTGCTGCCGTACCCACTTTTTTAAGCGATTCGCCTTTATGCCCAATCACGATTCCTTTTTGACTATCGCGCTCTACATAAATATCGGCCGAGATGCGAATAATATTTTCGTCTTCTTTAAAAGAAGTAGTCACCACCTCGCAACTATAAGGAATTTCCTTTTTGTATTGTTTGAAGATTTTTTCACGAATCATTTCATCCACGAAAAAACGTTCAGGTTTATCGGTTAGAGTATCTTTCGGAAAGTAAGCAGGGTGCTCTGGCAAGTGCTCAATAATTTTCTCAAACACGCCTTCAATTCCAATATTTTCTAAAGCCGAAACCATTACTATATCATGGAAGTCCATGAGCTCTTTCCAATAAGCTACTTTATCTTCAGCTTGAGATCCTTTAGCCAAGTCAATTTTATTCATCACCAAAATCACCGGCACCTTCACTTCCTTCAAGTAATCGATCACTTTTTCACCTTCATATTTCTCGTAAAGGTCGGTAACAAATAAAATAAGGTCTGAATCTTCGAAAGAACTGGTCACAAAACGCATCATAGTTTCGTGGAGTTCATATTCTGGTTTAATAATCCCAGGAGTGTCGGAATAAATGATTTGAAAATCATCTCCACTCAAGATTCCCATAATCCTATGACGGGTAGTCTGCGCTTTTGAAGTAATAATTGAGAGTCTTTCACCTACCATCGCATTCATTAAAGTAGATTTACCAACATTTGGTTTACCTATAATGCTCACATAACCAGCCTTGTGCGGACGACTCTCCATGAATTTTTAAATTAGTTCGCAAAGGTACTTGTTTAGAATGGATTTATCACCTACTTTTGTATTCCACTTCAGAAAAGCTGAAGGATATATCGCGGGATGGAGCAGTTGGTAGCTCGTTGGGCTCATAACCCAAAGGTCGCAGGTTCGAGTCCTGCTCCCGCTACTAAAAACCCTCTGATTATCAGAGGGTTTTGTTGTTTTAAGGCCTTTATGAAAAGCTTGATCGAAGCTTGTAAAAACATAGTAAAAACATTAAACCTATTTAATCTCTCTCAAGGCCATTTTGATTTAGTGCAAAAATACTTCTGAATCGGGTGTACAATTACAATAATGGGCAAGAATCGTAGCTTGGGGTGAGTATGGTCGTGTTCTTCATTGCTCTGGTAACAGCTACTCTCAGTGCCAATTTGGCTTGATCAGTGTCTCGATCATTTGCATTCTGTCTAAGAATTTTATCTCTATATCTGCTAGGCCCCTCATATATAATGACTTCATCAAATTCTTTGCCCTTAGCTGCATGCATGGTCATAACATGAACACCCTTCCAAGTTGTGATCGTCGAAGAGAAATGCTCCTGGATTAAAGCATTGCTAATAAGTGAGGAAGCACCATTATAGCTACCATTTGTGCGCCAAAGATCACTTAGACCTGAATTTAGAACTGTACCTTTTCTTAACAACCGTAAATATCTGGCATCTTCGCCAACCTGTTTAATCTCTGGGCTGGTGGAATTCTGAAGTAATTTTCTAACTAAAATCCAATCATCACCTGGAATTCCAGAAAATCGAAATTCTTGTACTTCCTCCGCTATACGAGTAACCTCAGCTATGAGAAGCTGACGATTTTTTCCTCTGATATTTCCTGTTTCAATATAATTTCTTATTGCCTCTGAAAGTTGCAATTTGGCTTGTGCAGGTGCGGTATTTCCACCCCTACCTCGAATATGTGCATCTAAATCGGCAAGACAATTTTTTACTAAACCATCGTGGAGGCTTTCCTTTCCTATTAAACGTGCAATCAAAACTGCAGCTAAAGAAGGTCCAGCCATTTCCAAGAGAACATCGTGTCCAATTATTGGAAGCCTTCGATTTCCAAATGTCTGTTCTTCACTCAAAAAATCTGAAACTGTTGTCATAAGATTTTTTGTAGGAACCAGAATAGCAAGGGACCAGCTTTCCCTATTTTCTACTGATAACTTTCGAATACGGCTTATGACCTCAGTTTTTAAAGGTATATGTGGGGGGTTATAATATCTATACTGGATACACCTAACATTGTTGTACGTATTATTTCTATTAGCTCCCGTTAAAAGGTCATTCCCAAAGCGTGTAATATCAGTACCAAAACTCCTGTGATTTTCGTTACCAAAATCAAACTGTTCGGGGGCATAGACATCTATGTATTGACCTACTCTTGCTGGGTCTGCCCCTCTAAACCCATAAATTCGTTGTTCTAGGTCTGCTAAAGCAATTAAGGTGCTTCTTTTTCCAAGCTCTTGTATAAAACTCCATTCATCTCCGTTTGTATCCTGAAATTCATCAAGGATTATTACAGGGTATTTTTTGCATATAATGGAGGAAAGTTTCTCACTTCTTGTTAGAAGTTGGGCGCACGTATGGGCGAATAGATCAAAATGAAGCAAGCCATCCTCATTTAATAATCGCAATTTTTCTCTATCCCGATCTTCATTGGTAAATGGAGCTAATATAGCTCCGGCCTCAGGAGGAGTTAATAATTTTAGCCTTGAGTCATTTATCAAATAACCATGACTTCTTAATAACCCCCAGATAAAGCCATGATAGGTATTGATCTCCAACCATTTTTTGTTAATCGGATTAAGCATTCCTTTTGCTTTTTCCTCAACTCTAGAAATGGTTGCTCTTGCAAAGCTCAAGAACAAGATTTTTTGATGATTGCCTAAGCCTTCTGTGATGAGTTTTTCAGCTTTAAGCAATGCAATAGTTGTTTTACCGGAACCCGGTCCACCCAAAACCAATAGATGTCCATCCTGGTCTAGTAGTCTTCTTTTTTCTACAGATAGATCAAATATTTCTGGCATATTTATTCAGCCGCTTGAGCCTCGTCATGATCTAGATCAGCAGCATCTTCAGCCTTGGGATCAACAATATTTTTGATGGCTTCTAAGGTGCTTTTTACATATTCAGGTATTTCATGTATGCTACATATGCTGAACAAATCAGCTGCAGTTCCCGAACCCTTAGACCAATTAAAATATCTTTTAAGAGTTTCTTTTAAGTCCTCAAATGACATTTCTTCCGTTGGAGTCCGGTCAGTTAAATGAGGAGGCCACTCATCAATTTCAACTAAGGATAATGCAAATTTTCTTAATCCACTTTCCGCAGTTTGATTTAAAACAACCTTTTCAAACTTATCTTCAGGAGCCTCATATGGATGATCAATTACAGCTTCAATTGCGGCTCTACTTTCATCGGTTTGCTGATCAAATACACCAAAGACCTCTTTACCTAAGTCTTTATAAAATTTTCCTAGTGGTTCAATTTGGGAATCTGTTTCTGCATTAATCACAGCTATGCCTAAAGCCTCTAGAGAAGTGTATTTATCAGAGTCGAGATCATTAAGTCTTCTTGCTGCGGTAGTGAAAGCCTCATATTCTGTTCTCCCTTCAGCAATTAAAACACGCCGAGCTAACAAGGTTTCACAAAATCGCCTTTTAAACTCTTCTCTATATTTTTTTGGTTTAACTGCTGGTGGATATTTTGCTATTGATCCTGTTAATTCACCGCCTGTTTTCTTAACCACAAGGATATTTTGAGGGTCGAACTCTTCTAATACGTATGGAGAATGAGAAGTGAAAATAGCTTGAGCTGACTTACCCGTTACACTGTTTACAATGCGCTTTTGGGTATGTGGTGGGATTGCAATTTCTGGCTCTTCCATAGCAAAAATTACATTTTGTTTTAGTTCCGCAATCATTGTTAGGAGAGATAAAACGAGGGTGTTAATTGTTCCCGTTCCTTGGTGTTGAAATGGCGCTGCATATTCAGTCTCATCATCAACCATAGCCCCTGTTCCCATAAATACTGTTAAAAGCTTTCTTAGATGGACTCGTGTAAGGTCAGAAACACGCAAATGTGGATCAACAGCCCACTCAGAGGGTACAAATGAGCGCACACTCTTTTGAACTTTTTCTAGGATAGGGGATATTCCAATTTCAGGGTTTTCAGCAATTGGGATTTGTCTTAATTCACTTAAGATATCTTCCCACATTTTGGGTCTTAATTCTTGAAGGCGCAGTATTACATCTAATAGAGATCCTTTTTCTAAACTTAATGCTCGTGATCCTGTGCGAAGAGTTCGAAGAAAAAGAAAACCACAAATGCGCTTATCGCTTCGACCAAACTTTGTAAATGTTTCATCCTCCAGCTGCGGGGATGAAAAGTATGTTTCTCCAAAAAAATCGTCCTCTTCTTCATCATAGTAGCCAATAAAATGAATCCTTAAAGCAGCCTTGACATTATCTTGATCCGTAGCATTGGCAGGCGGGCCTTCTAGTAGACTTTTAGAATTGGAATCCCACCATTCAAGATTGTTACTAAAACGAGTTTCTTGATCTTCATTAAGGTCATTTACAATTACCTCAATTTTGATTTTCGGGTTTTCAATATCCTCATCTTCTAATTCTGATGGAGAAATATACTTTCCAGCATAAAAATCATGTTCATCAATTACCGGATAGCGAGATAACCGCTCAGGTCCTAAAACTAGGTCAATTGCCTCAAGAACAGTGGATTTTCCAGTATTGTTATCTCCAACAAGCACTGTATTACCATTAAAATATAATTCGGCTTTCTCAATGCCTCTGAAATTCTCAATTTTCAGTTTTGTTATCTTCATGACAAATATTTCTATCCAATTCTCCTTTTATGCCCCATTTCTTCTCTCCATAGTACTCTTGAGATTGAAGGTAATCATTATTCGCAAAGTATCGTAAACAATACGTATTAATATTGATACTTTTTCTTATGTTTGATGTATGGGACTAAGATTTGAATTTGGAGCTTTTCTCAAGTCAATCCGGGAGGAACACTTGATTTCACAAGACTTACTTGCAGAAAACTCCGGTTTGTTGAGACACCAGATTATTGCAATTGAGAAAGGGAAGTCAAATTATACAATAGACAATCTCTTCAAGTACATGCACGGCCTTAAAGTTTCGTCAATCAACTTGGAAGCCCTGAATGAAATATTTGAATTTGAATTAACTGGAAGTTCTATGACACTAGAAAAGATAAGAGAAAAAATTGCGGAAGACCTTCAGTTTCACCCTGCTTGGGAAGAAGAGCTGAACAATTCAGAACCTGGCCACTATGGTATAATTGACAGCGAGGTTGAACTCAACTCGGGTGACGTATTTGTTAACATACCACAACGATCATTTACGTTTAAGAATGCTCAGTTTCACTTTACACTAAATCTCATGAGTACTAGCGATGGTATTAAACATAGTAGCTTTAAAGTTGCCGATGGAAGAGGGACATTTCTCTTTGTAGAGGGTGATGACATTGAAATTGAAGATTTAATAATAGAGGTTGATCTCGATTTGATGGCTTAACGGGCTAAAAAGGGCCAAAGCCTAATTAGTTTAAAAAACTTGTTTCGGTAGAAATAAAAATGCAATCTGTTCATAAACAAAATGAGTGTAAAGAGTTGAAATGGCAATAAAGAAATCACAATTATACAGCACACTCTGGGAAGGTTGTAATGCCTTGAGGGCATCCGGTGGAATGGATTATGCCCAATTCAAGGATTACGTGTTGACCATGCTTTTTATCAAATACGTATCTGATAAATACGCTGGCAAGGATGGGCTAATCACAATTCCTGAGGGAGCAACATTTGAAGACATGGTTGCACTCAAAGGACAGAAAGACATTGGTGATAAGATCAACAAGCAAATCATCCGCCCTATTTTCCGCGAAAATGGATTGGAAGGTTCTGTAGAACTGGTTGACTTCAATGATGATGATAAGCTGGGGAGCGACAAAGAGAAGGTTGACCTTCTTGATGACCTTATAAGGATATTCGAAAACCCAGCCCTCAACTTCAAAAACAACCGGGCAGAAGACGATGACATCCTTGGAGATGCTTACGAATTTTTGATGCGACATTTCGCCTCTGAGTCTGGAAAGAGTAAGGGGAATTTCTATACTCCTGCTGAGGTTTCCAGAGTATTGGCCAAGATCATTGACATTGAGAAAGCCGAATCTTCTGATTTCTCTGTTTATGACCCTACCTGTGGTTCAGGCTCACTGCTCCTAAAAGTCGCTATGGAATCCGACCGACACTTATCGCTTTACGGTCAGGAAAAAGAAAGCTCAGTAAAAAGTCTGGCCATCATGAACATGTGGATGCATGGCTACGAGGATGCTATCATCAAAAAAGGCAACACCATTGCCCGACCGGATCACAAAGAAAAAGACGGTTCACTCAAACGCTTTGACCGTGTAGTGGCTAATCCTCCTTTCTCCGTAAAGAACTGGAGTCAGGGCATCACACCTTTGGATGATGAGTTTAAGCGATTCATTCACTATGGTGTGCCACCTGATAAAAACGGTGACTATGCCTTCTTACTGCATATTATCGCTTCGCTCAAAGGCACAGGTAAAGCAGCGGTGATCTTGCCTCACGGTGTATTGTTTAGAGGCAATGCGGAAGCCGACATTCGCCAAAACCTTATTGAACGCAAATACATCAAAGGCATCATCGGTTTACCCCCAAATATGTTCTACGGTACGGGTATTCCGGCATGCATCATTGTCATAGACAAAGAGAATACCGACACACGCACAGGCATCTTTATGATAGATGCCAGCAAAGGCTATTTGAAAGACGGAAACAAGAACAGGCTCAGAGAGCAGGACATCCATAAGATTGTAGATGTATTTAACTCTCAAAAGCCGCTTGTTAAATATTCTCGATTTGTTCCATTTGATGAAATCAAAACCAACGAGTACAACTTGAACATTCCTCGATACATCGATACGCAGGAAGATGAGGATATTCAGGATTTGGATGCACATATCAACGGTGGTATTCCGCAGCGAGATGTGGATGGCATGAATCCATATTGGCAAGTATATCCAAGCCTAAAAACCGAGCTATTTGAAGAAGTGAGACCGGGTTACAATGCTTTGAAAGCAGAAGCAACTGCCATCAAAGAGGCCATTTTCAGCCATCAGGAGTTTAAAGCGTACCGCAAGGAAATGGATAAACTCTTCGAGAGCTGGAAAACCAAAAACACACCCACGCTGAAAGGCATCAATGAAGAAACCTCTCCTAAGCAACTCATACACGCTATTGCGGAGGATCTGCTAACCGAATACTCAGATAAAGCATTAGTAGATCGCTACGACATGTACCAGCACCTGATGGACTTTTGGCTGGACATCATGAAGGATGATACCTACATGATCATTGAAGATGGCTGGATAGCCAAACTCCACATTGTGAAGCAGACCAAAAAGGAAACGGTGTACGATTGCGACCTTGTGCCAAAGCATCTAGTGGTCAACCGATACTTTCCTGTAGACCTGAAAGCCATACAAGCCAAGGAATCAGAAAAGGAAGCGAAGGAGAATGACTTTACTACCCTCTTGGCGGACAATACAGGTGAGGAAGCCATTTTTGAAGATGTTGAAAACGGTAAAGTCTCCAAAGCGGAACTCAATGAGAAACTGGACGAATACCAGGACTTAGCTTTTGCCACTCACTTCCCTGAGCATTTTAAAGAATATCAGGCCACACAGGAAGACCTGGAAAAATGCACCACTTCCATTCGAGAGATGCTGGAAGGTGAACTCTGGGGAACCTTCTTCGAAAAGCTCACAAATGCTAAAGGCAAGCTGGTAAAAGGAAGCATTCAGGAGCGCATTCTTGAGCTGCAAAGACAAATAACGATTTCTGACCTGCCCGAGCAATACAAGGAAAAAGTAGCCCCGATTAAGAAGAACAAATTTGAGTCCTTAGCTTGGGAAAAAGGCATTCAACACCCTTGGTTCGAGGAACTGGATGTACACTACCACTACCTATCCCTGCTGAGTGAGCAGGCGAGCCTGCGCAAAGAAGCCAAAAAGCAGCGTGATGTACTCCTCACCAAGCTGAAAGGCATCATGCCAACTGATGGTGAGTACATACCGGAAATCAAGACCATTGAAAAGCTGATGGCCTTACAGGAAGAAATCAATCAGCTATCCAGTAAAATCAAAGAAGCCTACGCTGCATTGGAGGATAAGACCATCCGCAAATACGGAGAACTCACTGAGGTGGAAGTACAAACCTTGGTAGTGGATGATAAGTGGATGACTACCCTTAGCACCAACATACAAGCCGAGATAGATGAAATCTCTCAGCGATTGACCGGAAGGATCAGGGAACTGGCAGAACGCTATGACAGTACGCTGGGCGATTTAGGTAAGTCCGTGACTGACTATGAAAGTAAGGTAAACCAACACCTCTTAAAAATGGGAATAGCATGGAACTAAGAGAAGGCTATAAAAAAACGGAAGTTGGGATTATCCCGAATGAATGGACTCCAAAAACCTACGGAGAACTATTCCAATTTCTAACCACCTCTTCGTTTTCAAGAGATGAGCTTTCCGAGGAAGGTGATGTTCGGTGTGTACACTACGGTGACTTACACACCAAGTATCACCAGTTCTTAGACTTCAGTAATGGCTTCAATTCTTTCATTGATTTAGATCGAGGCAAGAAATATCCATTTGTTAAAGATGGGGATATTATCATGGCGGATGCTTCTGAGGATTACTCTGGTATTGGCAAAAGCGTTGAGGTAAAAAACTTAGGCGATAAGCTAGCTATTTCAGGCTTACACACCTTCTTATTGAGAGATAAGAATGGTGATTTTGAAGACGGATTTAAAGCTTACATCCACAGCATGGCACCAGTCAAGAAAAGCATGGATCGCTTGGCTACTGGTCTCAAAGTGTATGGTGTTTCAAAAGCAAATTTGAAGACCGTCTTAGTTCCCGTTCCACCTCCTGAGGAACAAAAAGCCATAGCTACTGCCCTCAGTGATGTAGATACCCTCATCACCAATCTAGACAAGCTCATTGCCAAAAAGAAAGCCATCAAACAGGGAGCCATGCAACGACTGCTTAAATCTCCCGCTCAAGGTGGTCAGCGGTTGCCGGGTTTTGAGGGTGAGTGGACATTCCAATCATTAGGTGAACTAACTACGAAGATTGGCAGTGGTATCACACCTAAAGGTGGCTCAACCGTTTACAAAGAGTTTGGTCGACCATTTGTAAGAAGTCAAAATATTGGTTGGGGGAAATTACTGTTGAATGATTTAGTATTTATTACAGATGAAATCCATGCAACATTTCCGAATACTGAAATATTTGAGAACGATGTTTTCTTAAATATATCAGGAGCTTCCATTGGTAGAAGTGCCATGGCCAATGAAATTCTTTCAGGTGGTAACGTGAATCAGCATGTATGCATAATTCGACCTAAGTCGGAACAATTAGATCCAACTTTTCTTAGTGCATTTCTTCTTTCAAAAGACGGACAAAAACAAATAGACAGTTTCCAATCAGGTGGAAATCGTGAAGGCCTCAATATTGGTCAAATTAGGACATTTGAAATTCCTTTACCTCCAACAATAGATGAACAGAAGGCAATTGCTTCAATCCTTTCTGATATGGACAAAGAGATCGAATCACTAGAAACGAAAAAATCAAAATACCTCCGCATCAAACAGGGCATGATGCAGGAGCTTTTAACAGGTAAAACCCGATTAGTATGAGCAAAAAAATCGGCAAAACAGAACGGCCAAGTCAAGACAGAATAGTCAAGCTATTCAAGGAAATGGGCTACACTTATTTAGGTGATTGGCAGGAAGAAGTGCGTGCCCTTCCCATTGAGGAGGATCGGCTCTATCGCTTTTTAACAGATAAGCAAGGCTACTCTTCGGTGTTGGCCAAGAAAGCCATTGAAAAGCTGGTGCTCACTGCCTCCGATCTCTCAGAGGGATTGTACACCACCAACAAGAAGATTTACCGTCTCTTGCGCTACGGTGTTACCGTCAAAGAAGAATTGGGTCAGCTCAACGAAACTGTTTGGCTGGTCGATTGGTCTAACCCATCTGTCAATGACTTTGCCATAGCCGAGGAAGTGACCGTAAGAGGCAAAAACACCAAACGCCCGGATATTGTCATCTATGTGAATGGCATTGCACTTGGAGTGTTAGAACTAAAGCGTAGCAAAGTAGGTATTGAGCAAGGCATTCGTCAGAACCTCGACAACCAAAAGGCTGAGTTCATCCAAAAGTTCTTCACTACCATGCAGTTTGTGATGGCCGGGAATGATACTGAGGGTTTACGCTACGGAACCATCGAAACACCTGAGAAGTACTACCTGGCATGGAAAGAAGATTGTGAAAGGGAGTTTGATTATTCCGTAGATCGCCAACTCTTCCAACTCTGTGAGAAAAGCCGATTCCTCAACATCATTCACGACTTTGTTGTATTTGATAAAGGAACTAAGAAGCTATCACGGCCCAATCAATTCTTTGGCATCACAGCCGCCCAGCAACATGTAAGAGACCGTGCAGGCGGTATCTTATGGCATACACAAGGCAGTGGTAAAAGCTTGATGATGGTGATGCTGGCCAAGTGGATTCATGAAAATGTAACGGACAGCCGTGTACTCATCATCACAGACCGTGACGAGCTGGATAAACAGATTGAAGGCAAGTTCATTGACAATGAAGAAAAGATTTACCGCACCAAAAGCGGCAAAGACTTATTGGACAAGCTGAATGTAAAAGACCATTGGCTGATCTGTAGCCTGATCCACAAGTTTGGCCGACAGGCAGAGGCAACTGATGAAGACCTGGACAAATACATCGAGGAATTGAAAAAAAGCCTTTCCAGCGATTTCAAAGCTAAAGGAGACATCTATGTATTTGTAGATGAGTGCCACCGTACACAGTCAGGCAAGCTCCATGAAGCCATGAAGCTCATATTGCCGAATGCACTCTTCATAGGTTTCACTGGCACACCCCTACTCAAAAAAGACAAGCAAAAGAGCATTGAGGTCTTTGGACCTTACATCGGTAATCCCTACAAATTCGATGAGGCTGTAGAAGATGGAGTGGTATTGGATTTACTTTATGAAGCCCGAGATGTAGAGCAGTTCATCACCGATCAGCAGAGCATTGATGATTGGTTTGATGCCGAAACCAAAGGCATGAACGATCTGGCCAAGATCGAACTCAAAAAGAAATGGGGAACCATGCAAAAAGTGCTCGGTTCCAAGTCCAGATTAGAAAAGATCGTTTTTGATATTGTCAAAGACTTCAAAATCAAGCCTCGCCTTTCCAGTGGTGACGGTAACGCCATGCTGGTTTCAGGCAGCATTTACCAGGCTTGTAAATACTATGAGTTGTTCCAAAACTCAGGATTTAAGGAATGTGCCATTATCACCTCATATGAGCCTTCGGTCAAAGACCTCAAAGGAGAGGAAACCGGAGAAGGCGCACCCACAGATAAGCTGATGCAATACGATGTGTATCAGCGAATGCTCAATGGCAAAAGCCCTGAAGAATTTGAAGACACGATAAAGAACACTTTCATCAAAGAACCTGCAAAGATGAAATTGCTCATCGTGGTAGATAAACTATTGACAGGCTTCGATGCTCCATCCGCCACATACCTCTACATTGATAAGAAAATGCAGGATCACGGCTTATTCCAGGCCATTTGCCGTGTAAACAGAGTTGATACAGATGATAAGGATTACGGCTATGTAGTGGATTACAAAGATTTATTCGACAGTCTGAGAAAGTCCATTAAAGACTATACCTCCGCAGCTTTTGATGACTTTGATCTGGATGATGTGCATGGCTTGCTGTCTGACCGCTACGAAAAAAGCAGGGAAAGACTGGATGATGCCTTAGATGCTGTTCGTGCATTGTGCGAGCCAGTACACCCGAAAGACGAACCGAATTTCATTCGTTTCTTCTGTGGTAATACCGAAAACAAGGATGACCTGAAAAACACGGAACAAAAGCGTTTAACGCTTTACAAGCTCACAGTTTCACTCATTCGTGCTTATGCCAACCTTGCCAACGAAATGCATAAGGCAGGTTACTCCAAGGCAGAAGCAGACAAGATCAAAGAGGAAGTTGACTTCTACGCCAATTTGAGAGAAACCATCAAAGTAGCCAGTGGTGATAAAGTGGATTTAAAACGCTTTGAACCGGGTATGCGCCAGCTGATGGACATGTATTTGGCAGCCAATCCGAGCCGCAAAATCTCCGACTTTGACAACCAGAGTTTGGTGGACTTGATTGTAAAGGTCACAGAGGGAGACTCAGAAGGTAATGCCTGGAATGACCCTGCTGGTGACTACAAATCAAAAGCGGATCGCAAGCGTGAGGAGGCCATCGCTGAAATCATTGAAAACAACATGCGTAAAGTGATCATTGAGGAGCAGCCTACCAACCCCAAGTATTTTGAGAAAATGTCTCAGTTGTTGGATGAACTCATCGAACAACGCAAACGGGAAGCAATGGCTTATGAAGCCTACCTCAAAAAGATAAAGGAACTGGCTGGTATGATCGACAAACCATCCGAAACCAACAGCTATCCAAAATCATTAACCACCAGAGCAAAAAGAGCACTTTACGACAATTTGGACGGTAACGAAGTATTGGCCTTAGCATTGGACAACCTGATCCAAAGCACCAAGCTGGACGATTGGCGAGATGGTGGCATCCGTGAAAAGAAGCTCATGTTGGCCGTAAAGGATCTGATCAAAGACCAGGCTCAGACAGATGAATTAATGAAAATAATCAAGGCACAAGATGAGTACTAGCATCGAGCAATTACATATCGCTAACCTTGATATTGATGTCATCAGAAAAGACATCAAAAACATGCACCTTGCGGTATATCCTCCTACCGGAAGGATTCGCCTTGCGGCTCCCTCCCGTACGGATGATGAAGTGATACGTTTATTTGCCATCTCTAAGCTGGCATGGATCAAACGCCACATCAAAAACTTCAAGTCCCAGGCCAGAGAAACTCCAAGGGATTTTGTCTCAGGTGAAAGCCACTACTTTCAGGGCAGACGCTATCTGATCAATGTGATAGAGCATGATGGCCGTAACAAAGTGGAAATCAAAAACCATAAGGAGATCAACCTTTTTGTAAAGAATGGTGCAAGCAAATCAGAAAAAGCTAAGGTGTTCAAAGAGTGGTACAGAAAAGAACTAAAGGCTCAGATTCCTGAAATCATAGAGAAATGGGAAAAAGTAATGGATGTAAAAGCCCAGGCATGGGGTGTGAAACACATGCGCACCAAATGGGGAACCTGCAACACCATTGAGAAGCGTATTTGGATCAATCTGGAATTAGCGAAGAAGCCTAAGAATTGCCTGGAATACATCATCGTGCATGAATTGGTACATCTACTCGAAAGAAGCCACAATGACCGCTTCATTGCATTGATGAATAAGTTCATGCCCAAATGGAGGGCACACAGAGACGAATTAAACAAGCTACCCGTATCGCATACGGATTGGGGATATTAAAACTTACATGGGAATAATTTGTGTAGCCAATAACCAAAGTTCAAAAATTAAAAAAAAGAGCAAATTAATTATGATTCCAGATTACCAAACCCTAATGCTACCAGTTCTAAAATCCTCTGCTAACGGAGAGATTTCAACATCTGAGGTTATAGATGATTTGGCAGAAGAATATTCACTCACACAGGAGGAACGAGAGGAGCTTTTGCCAAGTGGAAGACAAACAACTTTTTCGAATCGAGTTCATTGGGCGAAAGGTTATTTAAAGCAGGCTAACTTGGTTCAATACACTAAGCGAGGTTATTTTACTATTACTGAAGACGGCAGGAGAGTTTTAGCAAACGCACCTCAAAAAATTGACAATAAATTCCTTGAGCAATTTGAAGCATTCCAGGAATTTAAGAGTAGAAGGGGTACAAGAACTGACAATTCTAATGAGATTGAAAAGTCTAATGTAATTGAAGCTTCATCTACACCGGATGAGTTACTTCGTTCTTCGCACCAAACAATTACTGATACTCTTGCGGATGAACTCCTAAGTCGTATTCGTGAAGCCAAACCAATATTGTTTGAACATGTGGTGGTTCAATTATTATTGGCTATGGGCTATGGAGGGGCATCAGATAACCCCGGCAGACTTTTGGGGAAAAGTGGTGATGATGGGGTGGATGGTGTGATTGATCAAGATGCGTTAGGAGTAGATCAAATATATGTTCAGGCCAAAAGATATGGAGAAGGGAATAGTGTCGGTTCAGGTGCTATTCGTGACTTTAGCGGTGCATTGGATATGAAGAAAACTCAAAAGGGTATTTTCTTTACCACTTCCACTTTTAGCACTTCTGCTCATAACACGGCAAAAGCAATGGGTAAAAAAATTGTTCTGATTGATGGACAGAGGTTATCTAGGCTATTGATCAAATATAACATAGGTTGTGAAGATGAGCAGATCCTCCACATCAAGAAAATTGATGAAGAATTTTTTGACACCTTTTAAAGGCTAATTCTCGGGAAACCAACCGAGGTCAAAAGCAAAATTGATTAAGTAAATCAAGGCGAACACCCCTAAAAGGATGAGCCCAAAAATCATCTGATCCCGTCTTGAATTGTTGTATTTGCGTTTGCCTTTCATTATGTGTGTGAAATTGAGTGTTATTTTAATTCATTTTCCAGTTTCGATAGTCAAATCCACCTTTTCCTAGTTTCCAATCATTAAGTGTGTTTTTCATTCTTTCAATTACCGACATGACGGCTTTCTCAGTCAGTTCTTCGCCTTCTTCTTCGCACATGCCGATTATAGAAATAACAATATAGTCAGCCAATACGTGCGGAATTTCATGTTTGGGGATATTAGCTCCCCAAAAAGCATTTGTTGCCACTTGCATTATTTTCATGATTTCATCGTAGTTGTCCTTTTCGTCTTCCATAGTGTATGTCGAGTTTATAGAGCTTAAAAGTTTGAAGGATTGATCAAGATAACAAATAGTCAATAAAATGAAGTTGCCAACATATTGCCTACAGCTTTTTCAGAATTGTTTTATTTCAATGGGATATTACCAGAATTTGTCCAATCCATCATAGGGGCAACGGAAATATGCCTGTGCTTGAGATTTCCTTCTAAAGTGCAGGAATACTGGGGTTTTTGAGATTTTTCGTTCTTATCCGTTTTCATACATTTTCACACATTTTAGTACATTTTCTTGACAATTTGCCTACATATTGCCTACAGTAGGCAATGTAATAACCGCTAATTGGGGAAGGGAAATTAGCTAGTGCCGTACTTTAGTGTTTCTCCTCGAAATGGTAAATATTGTTGTCAGGTTAGATGGGTTCAGCCAGAAAGTGATGAGCGCAAATCCAAAAACAAGACCTTTAAAAATAAAGCATCCGCAAAAGCATGGGGAAAACTCCAGGTTGATCTGATTGAAAAGAGCATTTCCCAAGGTCAAGACTTCTCAAACAATCATACATCATTATTACTTCTTAGAGACTTATTGGAAAAATATCTATCTGATGAACACATTGGTATGGGTCGTTCTAAAAGATACTCTTTAGAAGCAATCAAAGAATTTGATATAGCGAACACAAAGCTTTCAAATCTTAAACCAAAGCATATCGTGGATTTTTGTAAGGAAAGAAAATCGGGTGGTGCATCTCCGGCAACTATTGCATGTGACATAAGCCATATAAGAGCGGTTTTGCGATCTGCAAAGGCACTATATGAGATTGACGTTAATACCTCATCAATCGTTGAGGCAATGCCGACACTACGAATTCTTGGGTTAATTGGGAAGTCAAACATTAGAACAAGAAGGCCGTCAAACAATGAGCTTCAAAAGCTCAGAAAAGGATTGGCCGAAAGGCAGAAACATACTTATTCAACTATACCTTTCACAGATATTCTGGATTTCTCAATTCTATCATGCATGAGGATATCTGAGGTATGTTCGATTGTCTGGGAAGACTTGAATGTTGATGAAAGTTGGGTTTGGGTGCGCAATAGAAAGGACCCCAGAAAGAAAGTTGGCAATCATATGAAAGTACCTCTCTTGGGGGATGCACTGAAGATTGTGCTGCAACAGAAGAGAAATGAAAAGGATAACAGAATTTTCCCTTATAACCCTCGTTCAGTAACGGCTGGATTTCAGAGAGTAAGAAATGAACTTAAAATCTCAGATTTGAGATATCATGATTTGAGAAGAGAAGGGGCATCTAGATTGTTCGAGTTAGGGTATTCAGTCGATCAGGTGGCGCAAGTCACAGGACACAGAGACTTAAACACATTGTGGCGGATTTATACAGACCTCAATCCAGATCGCCTCATTCTGAAATAACTCCAACCCATTCTTTCTTCGCTTCATTAGAGTTTTTTTCAATAAAGTGAGCGAGGTCCTGGATGTTTATCATCCAGGGTAATTTCTGGGATTTACCAAGCCTAAAGGCAGGGATTGGTAAAGTGCCTGATTTGGCCCTTTGTTTTGCCGTATTTTTGCTACAACCAAAGTAATCTCGACATATTTCCTCTAGAGGGATAATTGGAGACTCAAACTTCATCAAAAGCATCATTTCCAGTTTATTCATAATTCACTCCTTAAAACACATAGGACTATAGTCCTATTCAATGCATCGGTCAACAGTTTCTGTTCCAATTCTTTTAAAGTAGGATGTGGTAATACATGCAAAAATTGGTAATAATTGATTTTGATAATTAGTTTGCAGATTGTAAGAATTCAACAATGGATGACGCTCAGAGATATATAGCCAAAAAATGGTTTGAACTAGAAGTACATAAAAGAAACGGCCAGGCTTTTGAGGATTTCTTTAGTCTAATAATGAATAAAAAGTATCCCAATTTCAGAAGCATAAAGCCTTCTGGTAGAATTGGTGATAGAAAGAATGATGGGTTCGACCCATCTAGCGGTACTTATTACCAAGTTTATGCACCTGAGGACTCTAATGCCAAAGTAAGTGATGCTGTAAAAAAGTTAAAAACTGATTTTAAAGGATTGTATGATCAGTGGAATGATGCCTCGCCAATTAGTACATTTTCTTTTGTATTGAACGACAAGTATAAAGGGGTTCACCCGGATCTCGCTTTGGAGATTGAAAAATTAAAAAAAGAATACCCGAATATTCACTTTAAAATTACTATCCCAAGTGAACTGCAAAAGATGTGCTTTGAATTGGATGTAGATGATATTTACTCAGTTCTGGGCCACATACCTAGTCCTAATACAGACCTTTTCAATAACGTAGTTATGCAGGATGTTGTTAATTACCTGCTAAATGCTCAAGTTGATAATTTGAATGTTTCTTTTCCAGATAACCCAGACTTTGATCAAAAGATAAACTTTAATAGCCTTTCTAAACATACTGAAACATTATTGAGATCGGCATCTTTCAAAGAGGGTGATCTGAAAAAATACTTCAAATATGAGGACCCTATTATCAAAGAAAAACTTCGAAGTATATTCTCATCTTATTATAAGGAAGGCCGTTTACAATTTCCGGCTGATCAAGATTCTGACAAAGTCTTTTTCTATATTCTCGACAAAGCTTGTAAAGTTAGAACGCAGAGTATACAGAGCGCTGTCTTGGTTTTAATGGCATATTATTTCTCCTACTGTGATATATTTGAAGAACCAATAACACCAACTCAAGCTGAGCTTTTTTGAACAATGATTTTACCCACTAAACATATTAGAGTTTCTGAATCGTTGTTTGGCTTAGGGGCATATGTTCTCAGTTACATACAAATCAGACCTCTCAATATTGACGAACTCTGGAAAAAAGTCGTTAAGCTGAATAAGAGTAAGAGTTTTGATGCTTATCACGGTTTTGATGATCTTGTATTAACCCTCAATTATCTCTATGCAATTGGTGCTATTGATTTAGATACAGAAGACAGAATCTACAATGCGATTAATTGAGTTAAGGTCAAATAAGAAGTCTTTTAGGACTATCCCATTTAATCGAACTGGGATTAGTTTAATTGTCGGCAAAAAACATCAAACAAACGAGACCCTAGTTAACCGCAAAAACACCTATAATAGCGTTGGTAAGTCGCTTTCAATCGCTTTAGTTCATTTTTGTCTAGGGTCTAATCCTAACTTAGAATTTGAAGAAAAGTTAAATGATTGGGAATTTACACTTGAGTTTGAAATTGGTGAGAAAAAATTTATCGCAACAAGAAAGTGTAAAGAACAAAATAAGGTTTTTTTAAATGAGAAAGAATATTCTCTACAAGACTATAAGGACTATTTAGAATCGAAAGTCTTTAAGCTTCCAGAGCCAATCAAATTCCTAAAATTTAGGAGTCTAATTTCAAGATTTATTCGCCCGAATAAATTTGGGTATAACAGCTACTATAAGTTCATCAATAAAGAACAAGATTACCCCCAACTCTTGAATAATGCATTCTTACTGGGTTTGGATCCTTATTTGGTTCAAAGAAAGGCTGAATTAAAGGATGAAATAGACGATATAGATAAAAGAAGAAAGGGGATTGAGAACGATGAAATTATGAAGTCCTTCTTTGAAGAAGGAGAAGACATTGAAATAGACATTTATGACCTTAAGCAAAACATTGAACTTTTAGAGAATAGACTTAAAGGCTTTCAAGTCGCAGAAGATTATCACGAAATAGTTGAAGAAGCAGACCATTTGAAGCGGCAAATACAAGAATACGAGAACAGAGCTGAGAGGATAAAGAGAGCTATCTACAATATTGATCAGAGCTTAGAAATCCAGCCAGATGTTTCAAGAACAAAAATTGAAAATTTTTACAAGCAGGCAAGACTGGAGTTGCCGGAAATGGTTATAAAAAGACTGGATGAGGTACAGAGCTTCAATGAAAAATTAACGGATAATCGGGGGCGGAGGTTATTTAAGGAGAAGCAAAGTTTTGAAAAGGAATTACATGATATAAGTGAAATAATAAGAACCCTAGGCAGGAAAAAGGATGAAAAACTTGGCTACTTAAACACCAAGGGCGCTCTTGATGAATTCACCAACATGAATGATCAATTAAGGAGTTTCAAATTAAGGCTTGAGAAATTAGAGCAATACAAAAACCTAATCAATGAATTCAAAAATAAACAGGAAGAATTTACAAAGGAATTCAGCGATGAGAATATTAAAACGAATAACTACCTAAACGATCAGTCCGACCTGATAAGAAAGAACATCAAATTATTTAAGTTTTTTGCTGATCAATTCTATGGAAAGAAAAGAGCTGGAATTGAGATTCACAACAATGATGGTAAGAATAAAAATAGGTTTGATATTAAAGCGAAAATTGATGACGATAAGGGGGATGGTGTTAACTATATTAAGATCTTCTGCTACGATTGGACAATGCTGAAAGGCCAAAATAATCATACAGTTAAGTTTCTATTTCATGATGGAAGGTTGTTATCTGAAATTGACCCTCGCCAGGTAGCCACTTTATTCGAAATAGCACATAAGCAAACTCAAGAATTTAACCTTCAATACATTATTTCGGCAAATGAAAATGTACTGGAAGCCACTAAACAATATCTTGGAGAGGAAAAGTATTCTGAAATTATCGAAGAAAATACTGTTCTTGAACTGACAGATGAGTCAGAAGCTCACAAACTGTTAGGGGTTCAGGTTGAACTTGATTACGATAAGGAATAGTTCATGTTTGATCGCCTTAGACGTGATGTCTGTAAGTAAACTGAAGCAGGATTGTATTCCTATCAAGAGGTGCATTATGAGGTCAATGAACTTTGGATTTTGAGCTTGAACCAAGACCAATCACTAGACAAAAATTGAGGTTGGCTATTCCATATTTAAACAGCATTATTATCTGACCCCTTGGATGAAAAATTGCCATGAAGATTTTTTCTCCATGGCAACTTCAGGTGGTGGGAGTCTGAAACAAATTCAGGCTGATGTTAGATTATTCTGATGGCTTCTAATGTCAAGGGTGGGCCGGACTATGGTATGTGTCCCTCATTTGCCATAGAGTAATAGCCTTCTTCACTGATGATCAAATGATCAGCCAGAGTGATTTCCAATAACCGACCGGCTTCATGGAATTTCTTGGTGAGGGATATATCGGCATGGCTGGGCTTCAGGTTTCCGGAAGGGTGGTTGTGGGACAGGATGATAGCTGAGCATCGTCTTTTGAGGGCAGTTGCAAACACTATTCTGGGATCAATGACCGTTCCAGATAAGCCGCCTTTGGATACGGTTGAAATCGACATGAGCCTAAAGCGTGTATCGAGAAACATGACCTTGGCTTCCTCAACAAGGGAAATTTGATCATCATCCCAGTGGGCTCTCAATATCTTGTAAGCGCTCTCAGCACAATCAATCTTGGGTCGGTCATCGGCTCTTGTTTTGTTTCTGTAAACAAGCCTCACCTCTTCAAATACACCAAACGGACCTCCCTTATTCTTCTGCGACATTGTAAATCTCCCAACTTCCAGCATCTTCAATTTCTATGAATTCGCTACCACATAACTCCTTTGCTTTTTGATAGGCTTCCTCTTCCGAATTGGCTGTGATTTTGACTTGTAGATAGGTACGCATTTCGGCTATGGCTTTATAGGTTTTCATTCATTTTCCTTTCGTTTTGATTTAGAAAAGTGTGAGTTGATGGGCTGGCTCTGTGGTCTTGCCCCGTGCTTGTTTGTCAAATTCAGGTGTCTTGATTTTCGGGGCTTCAAACCAGAGTTGAGATTGCTCCTTTTCAATGGGTGTAATGCCAAGCCCATCCATGTTGATGTGCCAGCCTCCAAACCACTCCATGCTTAAAGAGTTCATCCAAGCGACTTCCCCCTTTAGCCCGTTAAGAAAGAAATTGAGGGTTGCCATTTTTGCGCAGGTGCCTGAATTGTCCGCACCATAGAAATAATTGCGGTAGTTGATCTTGGCTGCACTCAAGAGCATGCGCCCTGATCCGCAGGCAGGATCTTGAATCCTTTTGCCCTCGCCCTCAATGCCTGCCAAGTTCATTCGTGCCATCATGTCGCACACAGGCTCAGGCGTGAAATACTGCCCGTTCTGGCCTCTTGTGATCTGCTGCATGAAGAATTCGCCAAGTATATCGGAATAGGGATTTTCATAGACATTCAACTGTAAGAGGCCTAAGGCCTTGCTGAATTCTTCAAGCTCTTCCTTTTTGTAGGGCTTGATCGTCTCAAGGTAGAGGCGTTCATTCACCTCGTCTTTTTCCTGCAGCCGGCTTTTGATATTGGTGGAATGATATGAGCAAATCCCCATGGTCAAAAGGTCGTTGAATACACGGGCTAAATCATGCCTTCTGCCCATTTGGTTCATTTGCTTGGTAAGTTCATTAAAGTAATCGGTCATGGCTAGTTTTCTCCCATGACCAATTGATCCAGATAATCAACCGCTTTGGCTGCCTGTGCAGATGCTTTGAAGATGAAGGTTTTGTCATCCTTCAAGGCTTTCAACCAGCTCTTGATATAAAGCGCATGATTTGGGGGATGGCTCTGGGCAATGCCATGATGCGCACAAAGGAATGCTGCGCCAAGTTCGGCAACCAGCTCTTCAAACGCATATTTTTCGCGCTCCTTTTGGTTGTGGGCCAAGTCGCGCTCAAGCCTATGCTTTGCACCTGTCCAATGGGTCAATTCGTGGAGGAGGGTGGAATAGTAGTTCTCTGTGGCGGTGGATTGTTCACTATCCAGAAAAAGCCGTGTTTCGGGCATCTGGATATAGTCTTCCATCGGGCTAAAATAAGCTTCATCTCCACCATGGCGAATGTCTGCCCCTGTGCCGTTGCAAAACTCATCGACCAAAGATATGCGCTCAACATTGTCTGTCTGGATATCTGCTGGAGTCGATTCCGGCTCAAAATTCTCGACCTGATTGGCATTGAAAACAGTGTAGAGCCTGAGCATCGGGATTTTATGGGTCTCAGTTTCACCTTTGCTGTTTTCTTCTGTTTTTATCAGGCTTTTGTAAAAAATGATCTGTGTGCCTTTCTCGCCTTTTTTGACATTCGCGCCCTTGTCCTTCCATTGCTTGAAGCTCGCCCAATGGTTCGAGCTGAACTGCTTGGCTTGTTGGTTAAACCAAAGGTTTAGAATGTTGATCCCTTGATAGTGGTTTTTTGTGGTTGGGTTTACCGGCAGGCCTTTGGCTGCAAGGCTGGCGAATGGTGGCTGGTAATTGTTCAAGTCAACCTGATCGAGCAGGCTTATGATCTGATCTGTGACCTGCTGGTGGATATCTGTTTTGTTCTTTGCATAAGACATGAATGCGCTCCATCAAAAAAAGAGGGAAAGCCATTGAAATGACTTTCCCTTTTAGGTTTAGGCTGGTTGTGGGTTTGCTTCTGAGGCTTGGCCTTCTTCAGGCACTTGCTCGGTTTTCTCTTTCTTCAAAACCACCTTGTATGCGAATGTGGTGACGGCTGTATCCTTGTAGCCTTCGACCGTGTCGATGGATCGGGAACTGTCTTCGCCTTTGATATAGACCCAATCGCCTTTCTTGAGGTTCTGGGCTATGGCGAAAGCATCTTTAAGGTTGCTTGATACAATGATGTTGAAATAGTTGGCCATGTTTTGAACTTCGCCTTTGGTGTCCAAAAACTCCTTGTTTGTGGCAATTCTGAACTTGGCAAATTTTCCATCACCGATCAGCTCGGCATCCTTCACAAGGTGGCCAGATTTCATGCTGATATTGGTATCAGCAAAAAGGGTTTCAGTTGATTGTGTTTCGTTGGTTTCAGTGTTTGACATATTTTATCTCCTTTATGTCGTTGGTTAAAAATCCCTTTGGAAAAGGGTTATGGGGTCGCCATAACCCCTGCCATGTGGCGAACAGGGGGTGAGCAAGGGACAAGGCCTGGACAAACCGAGGGGGATCACCCGCTTTGCACAAGCCCGAAGGGTGCGGAAAAGCGGGGATACGGTTTGAACAGCTCGTATTAGCCTTGCCCGCGCGAGGGGGAACGCCCTAAAGCATGCATTGGATAGTCGTCTTCAAGGGAATTTGAATTTAGGTCTGCATTGACTGCCCGGCTTTCCTGAATGGAAGAGGAGGCCAAAGCTATAAGATCGGCCATGCTTGGCGTAGTGCCGTTTAATAGAACTTCCCGCAATTTATTGGAATAGATATCAAGGGCCTTGTGCCAGTCGATATAGTGCTCACCTGAAAGGTCCTCGATTTTATCAAACACCTGGGCGGCATCGGCACAGATTGTCCATAGGTTGTTTTTATCAGGCATTTCACCGCTCATTCTCAGCTTGTTTTCGAGCCTTGAGAGGGTAATTGGGTCGTGGTGTATAAAACCTGAAATCCGGGCTACCATTTCTCCATAGTACAGTGTATTGTTCATCCTTTGTTCCTTTCTTGAATGTTATAAGATTAAATTCCTATTGCTAGGCCAGGAACAAGTCATTAGTTGACTGCCAACAGGGAGTCAAGGAGAAAAAGGAATAAATTCCTACTATGGTGTGGGGAGGACTAGAGCTTGTACAGGAAGTTCATACGGCCATGAAGGACACGCACAACATATATGGTGTCTTCTTCTACACGGTAAACCATCACATGCTCTCCGACATTCCAGGAAAGATAGGGTTCAGGTACGTCTCTGCGTTTATGGCCGGAGTAGGGGTTCTGGATAAGATGCTCGAAAGCACCGTTCAATAACCCCTCATATTTCTTCCATTGGGCTTCACCGAATTCCGAATAGGTATAGGCCTGAATATCGATCAAATCGTCATAGGCTTCATGGGAGAGTTCCAGATTGAATTTAGCCTTTGACTTCACGCTTCACGGACTTTCCGGACAGAGCAGCTTGCTTGCCCTTTTTTGAGATTTCAGAAATAAGGCCAGGTGTGTAGGAAAAAGTACGGCCATTGGCAATGTCTTCCTCACCCTTGGCCAAAGCAGCCTGAATGCCCGACAAACGAAGCTTTTCTTCTTCCTTCATCTGGTTCAAGATAGCATGCTCTACAGCAGCTGTGATAGACCTGAATAGTCCGGCATCCACCTGACTTTTTAGATAACGCTCATAAGGATCGCTCAAATCAATACGTGCCATAAGTAACTCCTTTCTTCTTTCATTATACACAAATAGTGCACCAATAGTACAGTATTACTGTAGTAAAACTACAGATATTTTGTATAGGTTCAAATATTATGTACTTGGTGCACACAGACTATGTGCCCTTAAAGAAGTCTTCGAGTGTGATTTTATGGACATCCAAGACACGAAGAAGGGTTTTGATTGTAAAGTTGGCCGTTCCTGCTTCCAGCTTCCAATATTGCTTGGGCTGCATGTTGACATGATGGATTGCAAATTTGACATAGCCTCCCTCAAAGCTTTCCTCACGTAGCTTTTTCAGGCGTTCACCTATTGCCTTTAATGCATCATCTATCGCTTCCCCTTCCTTCATAAGAATGGCTAAAGGAGTATAAAAGCGTCTTTAAAATCAGCGTTTTATAAAACGCTATTTCATATTTTTAACTATATTGCGTCTTATAGAACGCAATTGATTATAAACCCTTAAACGCAAAATCATGAAAAAGGTGAAATGTACGATGTGCAGTGGAACGGGTGGGATTCATAGCCCTTCAACAGGTATGGCTACTTGCCC
Organism: Roseivirga seohaensis; assembly: GCF_001592945.1. Lineage (GTDB taxonomy): Bacteria > Bacteroidota > Bacteroidia > Cytophagales > Cyclobacteriaceae > Roseivirga > Roseivirga seohaensis. The sequence continues at coordinate 238,991 of NZ_LRPB01000049.1, read as the reverse complement.
GGACTGTGGAGGCAAAGGATACAACTATGTATAAAAAAAAGAGGGCACGTTTGCGCTCCTCCTTTCTCTCTAATGCACACGGATACTATTTATTAAAATCTTAACGGAAGTTAAGCATTTGATTGCGCAATACGAACATTAAATGATATAAAAGAAAGGTAATAATAGGATCAAGATATGAAACCAGCAAAGAAAATAGCCACAGGAATTGCCGCATTAGGGTTGATATTCACCCTGAATGCCAAGGCGCAAGACACTGCGAATGACAATCGTGTAGCCTTCAATGATGCCTCTGGTAAATCCAAGGTTGAGGCCGCTAAAAAGCAGGTCATGAACTCCCCTGTTATTTTTGAAGGTGATGCCGGTGATGCAACACTGGCGTCTTACGACAAAAAGATGGCGATCCATATTATTGGGCGCAATGAAGGTAAAATGTCTGCCGAAGAATATGCCAAATTATTGGCCAATGCATTTGCTGATAGAAAATTTACAGACAAGCCCATGTACATCACCGTGACCTATGAAGAGCGTGACGAAGATGGTAAGACCCTCGCCTCAATCTATATGGATGGCCTTTCCTATAAAACCAAAGAGGGTTATAACCTATTTACACCTGAACAAATAGGTGGTGCTGGCGCTATTCAGGCGATAGGAAATATTTTCGTTGAAAGACACGGAGATCAAAACGTTCTAAAAGACGGTGTTAGCCCAACACTAATCGTTGGATTGAACTAGTTGAATAATGATGGCGCAGAGTTCTTCTGACCGAACAAACCTGCATCTTGGTTGTTTTCCAGTTCTTGACTCGGCTGACTATCTAAATCTGGAGCTACTTTATTGAATGTCTCGTTTAAAAGATTCGTCCGTTCAGCTTTATTGTTTATAGAATGAAAGGCAGTCGCATCATTCTCAATAGCCACGTCCTTTAGCATTCCATCAAAATCAAAGCCCAATGCGCTTGCTCTATATTTAATCGCATCCAACTTTTCCATCTCGGCCTCAGCCAGTGCTGGGCGCTCTTGTCCTAATTCTTGTGCTCTTTCTTTATACTCCAATGCCAATTCTCTGATTTCAGCTCTAAGCACGGCTTGCGTATCCAATTCACCCTGATTGCGCCTTTGTGCTTCTTCAATCAATTCTTCAGGATTCATGGCATCAACTTCGTCCGCATCCATGTGATAATCTTCAATGAAGATCAATCTTAAGGTCGCAAAATCTCCATCTTGAACACAATTGTTCATTCTTTTTTGACGATCACGGCTTTGTCTGTACTCATCCATCTTGTCTTTAATGTCATCAAGAATATCCCCCATTTTCGCCTGTAGACCTTGGATATAAAGCAAGTCCATCAATTCTTTTTGCTTTTTCTGTTCCTTGCTTTCCGCAAGTGCCGCTTGACCATCTGCTGCCGATCCAACAGAACGAACACCTGCATTATCAGCCTCACCTTTTAAGGTAAGGTCAAAGCGGTGCCGGTTATCTTGCTCAGCTTCTAAATGAACTTTGTTTATTTCTTTGTCAGACACGGTTTACCCCTTCAATTGCCCCCAATTGTCCTTTCAGACACAATAAGGATAGCAAAACAGGGTAAATACGGATTTAACTTTAGATAAAATTGTATATACTTTTCAATGGTTTACAAAAGGTTATTAAACCACCGTATTTGTCTAAAATTTTATCTATTCACTGTGGCGTTGTTGGTTTGAAATATTTGGGGTTATCCTGCTATACTTCCTGGTAATACGAATTATCCATTATGGATGAGAAATGCCCGAATATATACAGATAAAGCAGGCTGTTAGAGACCATATCCTTTCCGAGATCAAGCGCACGGGAATAGGGCCGCAAAGGATTTTGAAGGGTCATAAAGAAGCCCGTAAGCTTGGACTGACCTCCGGCATTATTTACCGCATTACTGGACAGAACGGGAAGGCTGACACTGCCAGAGAAGACCATATCAGGCTGGCTTTAGAGTTATGGCAGGACACACCAGATAAGAAGATAAAAGAGGCGAAGCCTAAAAGCTCAGAATTTAGGAAAACCGAACCAATAGCTATTTATAAGCCACCATCATACGGCTATGAACCAATTACAATTGAGTTTCTGGACATGCTGAAAAGGGAAGAGCTGCGGACTGGAGTGAAGGCCGAAGACTTGGTCAAAGAAGCGGGGGTTGATGTCAAACCACATGTGGTGAAGGCCTGGAAGAGTGGAAGGACGAAGAGTGCCGATCCAGAGATTATCAAAGGGATTATCGGTGCTTTTAAAAATATAGTGGCATGAAATAGAGGAGGGACTATTTTGAAGCTTTCTTGCCAAAAATATTCTGGTTTCTCAATTCCCTGGCATTTCGTACAAACTCTAGAAGCCATGATCTGCGTTTGGAGTCATTAACGTAAGCTTTCAAGAGCCCTGGGAACTTCTTTAATATCTGTTCAAGCCTCTCCCAACTGGTTGTTGTCCACTCGTGATGAGTTCCAAATTCGCTTTCGGCTCTAACAACGAACTGCACCTTTCGAAACTCAGGGCGATGTGTCTCATGGAGTGGTCTGATGAGGTGAACGTCATTCAAAAGCCAATCTCGTACGCTTTCATCTATTTCTTTCTTTCCTCCATCATCGACATAAACGTAATGCTTTCCAGCATCGAAAGTGATCTTCAGAAAGAATTCCTTCTCATCGATATTATCCGGTGATCTGAGCTTGGCTAAGAATTTGCCTTCCTGAAACTTCATTGGACAAAGCTAAATAAATTAGATGTTAGCTAATATATTTAGTTTACTAAAAATACTACAAATACAGCCAGTGCCTAAAAAAGAGTGCCCTGAGTTTCAGTGCCGGGGTATTGGGCCCAATTTGTACCAAGCTCCTCATAAGCAATCTGCTCCTGAACTTCCGGGATATTAGAATTCACTTTACGACTTTTGAGGCCTTGTCTAACAGTAATTGCATTCATCCCATCCATAGGGAATGGCTCACAAAATTTCAGGACATCTTTATAGTTCATTTCACCATCCAGCCAGTTTGACCATTCCTCAGGCGTTAGCATTACAGGCATTCTTGGGCCGCTATGTGCATCCGGGTTGTTATGAATGACCTTCATCATGGGATTGGGCCGTGTGGTAATGATTGTGCAGGTATCTACTACTTCTCCAGTCTCAGGATCGGTCCAGGTGTCATGTAAGCCTGCAAAGGCAAATACGGGATAGTCTTTCAGTGTGATGTAGTGGGGATAGGTAACCTTCTTTCCTGAGAGATGATAAAACTCGTAAAAGCCTGAGGCAAGGATCAGGCAACGGTTTTTCTTGTAGAGCCTCTTCCATGTTGTTTTCTCAGCCAATCCCTCTGCCATGGCATTAGCCGTCTTGGAGTAATAGTTCCCGAAATCATAGGGATGAAGCTTTCTGCCGTTTTTCTCAATGTATTTTGCAAAAGGAGGGATCAATCCCCACCGCATCATCTGGACTTCACCAGGTCGGCTTTGAGCGATGACCGGCAATTCAGGATGCCAATCGCCATAGGCATCGAGGAAATAGAAGGCTCTCGTTCCGCTCTCCAACATTTCCTGAAACTCGTTTCCGGAAAGCGTTCGATAGATTTCCTGAATGTCCGACCATTCCTGATGGGACATATTTGCAGACATTGAATAACACATAAGCCAAGCTTTTTATCAAAAATAAAAGTTTATCGCAAAACTGTCTTGGATCACTGACGTCCTAAGTATTTCACACCTCCCCATTATCTTTCCTTAGGCCGTCAATTGCTAAGCCCAAGAAATAAGCCAAGAGGAAACGGAATAAACATGCATGGCCTTTTTTGAGCGTTGGCTTTATGCCGTAGTCTCTTGGTGTTTACTTGGGCGGGGCTAGCTTTGCCTATTCGGAAAGAAATGGAATTCGATAGTGAATCTATAAAGCACTTAACGATTAGAATAATTTCCTCATTGATGGATATCTAGCGTTAGGGATAGAGAAGGCTACCATGTAGCTGCGATAGCCCGACCCGAAGGGGAACGCCAAAAAGAGAAACGTTCATATCACCTTCAGAAAATCGGATGAACCGCGAGCATTATCGTTATTCAAAATCGGCTACTTCTCAATGTCCAATCCTTTATCTTTTGATTGATCAGGTTCATTTGTCTTCTGACTTTCCTGATTATAAATTTTATTCAAGTTGTTATTTTTCTTGTAGTATTCGCCAGCTTCACGCACCACATTATTTCGAAGGTTTTGGTCCTGAAGTTCATGACCCTGCTTAAGGGTGTCATAGTCGGCCTGCGGTAGTCCTGCTCTTTGTCCTTGAGCGTAATGAACTGCGCCTTTTATCCTGTCTGCATCCTTTTGCTTTATTTCATCCATGTATTTGTCTTTCATCCTCTGAAATGCAAAATAGTCGTCTACATTCTCTTCAATGTTGGTTTTGCTGTAAGTATCAAGCTTTTCGATAAGCGCATGATGAGATAAATCCGGATCTTCAACTGCTTTTTCCTTATGTTTAGAACTGTACTCTTTTTTCGTGCTGGATGAGAATTCATCCTTAACGGGCTTTTGATTGGAAAGCCCATTTTGATCTTTCTTTTTCAAGGTTTTTGGGTTTATGGTTCAACATATTTTTCTATTGCTTTGCCTTCAACCGTAATGCTCTCAACAAAGGTTTCGGCATCTAAGGTATCTGTTCCAGAAGGGCTTTCTTTAATCCACTTGACGTGTTCCAATGATAGGGCTTCTTCCAAGGGGTCTAGATTTCTTCCTTGGATCGTTACCAGCAACTCATGCGCTTTAATGTATAGCTTTGAGCCGTCTACCAACATAATGATAGGTAGAAGGGAGTAGGGAAGGCTGATACGTTCGGAGGTGCGCAAATACAGCTTTAGTCTCTTAGGCGAACTTTCCTTAGCATGTACAGCATAGTATTCGTGTTCCTCTCCAATTAGGAAATCAGCTTCTGTCGATTCCTGATCCGTATGACCCTGCCTGAAGGCCGAGCTCAATGGTCGGTTGTTTTCTCTGGGTTCTTCCATTGTCTTGCTGTCTCTGGTTTAAATCCTGATAATGCGATATCTGTTTTTCTCTCATCAGCCTTTCCTGATGTCCTTTAGCCACTTCCTTGGCCGTCATACGATCCGCACTGCGCATTGCCGCACGTTTCATTTCTTCCTTATCGTGTGTGTATATTCTGGCTGAATGAATACCCCTTGAAACGGACACATAGAATTGCTGCTGATTAACGGCAGCTATCGATTTATCAGACATTTCGATATATATGTCCTGACAGTCCTTGCCCTGGCTGCTATGTGAGGTTTCTACATAGCCCTGCTTAAAATGCATGGCGTCTTTGGATAAGGTATTCCCATTGCTCAGCTTGATATCCCCGGTTCGGGTAAATCCTTTTACCTGATAATTCGAACCATTATTGACCTTTGTTTTCTCGATGGTCTTCAGGTTGTTGGTCAACCGGATTATGTCGCCTTTACTCAAAGCCGTCTGACGTTTTTCATAGAGCTCAAAATACTCTGGAGTCTCTACCGGCAAGCGGAACATTTTGTCCGACTTGGGCTCCCTAATCATGATATTTCCGTTCTTGTCTATGGTTTTGACCTCATAATGACTTCCGGCTTTTAGCCCCCCTATCTGGTTTTTTGAGAAGCGTACCAGATGCCCCAAATCATAGTTGACGGCATCTTTTTTCTGCGCTTCTGTAAGTGAAAGGCTTTTGAGAGTTTCAAAAAGCCTTTCCTTACCCTGTAAAATTTTTTCCTGTCTCAGGCGCGCTCGTACGACCTGTGCTATAGCGTCTCCTTCAGCATTGGTTGGACTGATGATCATTGCGCTCCTTTTCGCTTTGATTGACCTAGTATAGTCCTCAGCAATTGTTGCCAGGCGTTTGTCACGATCAGGGATTTGTTGAATGGCCCCCATTTTATCAAGAATGCGGTAGGCCTGATCTGTCTTACCTGTACTGAGCCTCTCAACTGCTTTTTTAAGATCAGTTTGTTTCTGACGGACTATTTTTTGTACCGTGGCAGTTTCTATTTTCGCTTTGGATTCAAGAATCCTTAAAGAGTCTCCATATTGACCAGGAGGACCATGCTGTCGAGTGTCACCACTTAATATCAGTCGCGCATTATATTTTTTAGCCAGAGCCAGAATTTCTGCCATATTCTTCACACCCAGAGTCCCTGCCTCATCCACCAGGAGGCAGCCATTGGTCAGTTTTTCTTTCTGCAATTGAGGATTGTTAAGCAGTGCTGCCACCGTATCTGCATCGAAACCTTTTTGACGCATTACCCCACGCGAAGCTTGTGCGCTCGTAGCTACCCCAAAGAAAGACATGCCTGTCTGTTCAACGGCTTGTTTGACCTGAACAAGAAGGCTGGTTTTACCGACCCCAGCATATCCGCGTAAAATATTCGTTTGACTCCTAGAATGGAGGATTTGATGGATGGCCGCCAATTGCTGGTCATTGAGGTAATCCACATCAGGAACATAGTTTGGATTCAAGGGTTTGAATTTCCCCTTGCCCTCCGAGGCCAGACTGATCATCCGGTTTTCTTCAAAAACCAATTCCTTGGTCGTTATATGGGACACCATATCGACATCATTTTTGAGAATATTTTCCCTACTGTTCAGTTCTGCAGAGACATCCTCGGGGAGCAATTGTCCATAACCTAATTTTAGGGCATGGGCGAGTACCATTTTTTCCTTTGCTGTCGAATTGCGTTGGAGATGGTGGGAAAGGGATAGGTCTACTGCCTCCTTCGCAGTAATTGTCCTGTTGGGCTTTTGTGACTTACCTTTAAGTGATCGAAGCTTTTCTAACTCTTCCTTTGAAAGCCTGTCCAACCAGATTTTATCTAGATCGAGGTCTTTTTCAGCTTTGGCCTTTGAGGCTCTTGAATAAGCGCCCAATTTGGCTTTTTCAACCGGGTCAGTGATATTTTGTTCTTTTGCGATTTTTTCAATCTGCGCTGTTCGGTTTGAAAAGCGATCAATAATTTCTCTGGATACTCCCTCGATTTCATAACGGTCTTTTGTCCTCCGAAGAGCATAGCCAGCCTTGACCAATTCTTTACTCAGGTGTGAATGATACACCTCTTCCACATATGGGGCTATCTCGTGTATTTTCCCCATTTCCAAAGCTTGAAACCTGTTTTTATGTGGATTCCAGGTGATATTGGGCACAATTGCATGGCTGTGTATTTGGCAATCCGGGATAAATTTTCTACCCTCTAATTCCACTTCCACAGGTCTCGAAGTAAAATGATCAAATACCATGAGCATGATATTGCCGGTGTGTTCATAGCCACGATTCCTCTGAGAATTGGCTTGCGTAATCGTGTTCTCTTCGACAAAACGTATTGCCTTTCGAACAGCAAGCTGATGCGCCTTTAGGATTGCGGGCTCCTGAGTTGCAAAATGCATGACTGAGACAGACTTGCTCGCTGAAAAGCAAAAGTCAAAAGCACTTTTTCGATTGGCGACATTTCTGGCGGTGAGAGTAATATCTCCTGGTACTCTGGGGTCAATGTTATAAGCGATTTTTCTAAACAGTTCCTTGGTAACTTGCGTACTATGGAGATTCAGCAGTTTTGAAGTCTCTCCCTCAAATAGAACCTTGATATCTTTGGTTATGAAATAGTCATTGTCTTTGGTTAGATCAGAACCTAGATATAGAAAAATGGCCTCTGCCATGAATGTAGTAATGCGAAGCATGGGTGGTCTTTAAATTTTAGTTGGAATTCAGGTGATAAAACCGAAGTCATTTGAGACACTTTTATCGTATTTTCAACTAGTAGCTTTATCTGAAACTGCGTTATGATTCAAGAATAAAATCCTATTCACATAATTTTATTCATATAGATGAAATCGACTTTTGGTGATCGATATCCGAATTTTTGTCGAATTCTGATGACCAAGAGCAAATGCCCACCATGATCATAAAAAAGCCGAAATAGGGATCATTCCAATATCTCCAACTAAGCACACCAATGACAAGAAAGAGTAGGGCCTCTATGTAGGCTACAGAGGACTCACTCACCTTAAGTTTGGTCTTTTCAAGTGTTATGTATAGAAAGCTTTCTCCAGAGCTGTTCAAGTCAATGTCCTTTACAAACCACAGCCTCACCAAATGGATGGCTCCGAAGAGCAAGGTGAGTGCCGAATAAGACAGCAATGCATACGACCTTGTACGTCCAATGAAAATGTCAAAAAGCTCACTATGGTCATACCAGATGGGCAGCAGGGCAAAGCTATATGGAACAAGTGGTTTCAGAATGATCGGGATGGCTCCACTTCCAATACATAACTGCATGAGTAGAATGAAGCAAAAGAAAATGAGGCCAAATTTCTGTGAACCAAAGTTGAACCTGGTGACAATGTAACCACTATAAGTGAATATGGCTCTGTTAAAGTTGATCCAGAGAGAAGCAACCTGATAAGGTGCTTCTCTCTTCCCAATACACAAATCCCTGATCAGGCTAGACTGCTTAAATCCCATGTAAAGTGCCTTGTCTCCATAACACCTGCCACGAGATTTATCTTCGAAATGAGTTTGTTCGGTTCTCATCTCTCAAAAGTTTGGCCTTAATGAGGTACTAGCTCCTGCATCCTTGAACCAGTCATAAAAGAACATGCGAGAATAGTATAACAGATCCTCACCGTTCCCATGAGTTGTATAGACCATGTAAATATCTATACCTGTTAAGTCTCCTAATGGACTGCTTTGCTTTTCAAACAATTCCCTGATTTTCTCAGCTTCATTTCTCAGTCGTTGAGGAGCTTCCTCATAAGCCGTAAAGGTGATACTACCTTCCTCCATGAAATCCGTGATAAGGATCATGGATTTATGACCTTTAACTTGCCTGAGCATTTCAAACTGGTTCAAAATGTTCCTGTAGATGATGGTTCTGCTTTTGGTGGGTTTAGCCTCGAAGTTTTGTTCAATGGCTTCCATCAATTTCAACTTGAACGATTCTATTTCCTTTTTTCGGCTCGGTCCGTTGGTTAATAAACGATGACTGCCTTTGCTCAAGGATACGGTTACTATTGTAGGCAATGAGCTATCACTGATGTGGCTTAGGTGAACATCCACACGAGAGCTGATTATTGGTTCCTCATCAAGGTTAAGTTTCTCGTTAACGATAAAATCGTAAACGCTTTTTGCGGTTGTCTGCCCCTCAGGAATTGATTCGGTCTCATCGGTGTTGATAAAAATTGAGATGTGATCATCATCATTATTATTATTATTATTATTATTATCATCTGAGATTATGCTACAACTTGATAGTGACGAAAAAGCGATAATCGTGATCAATGTCATTGCGGCATTTCGCCAAAAATTCTTGGCCTCGCTCGCTGGCTCAGAGTCATTGAACATATCATCACGAAATGTGGTGGAGGACAGTCCTTCTGAATGGAGTTGGGCAACATAGGCTAAGGCACTGTCTTTTAAGGTATCAACAAAATCTAAAGCCGTATCCAATCTAGCCTGCTCTGCTTCTAAGGCCAGGTAATAAGTCGAATAGTCTTGTTTGTTTTGAGTTACACGGCCTTGGACGGCTTCTTCAATTTGAGCCACTCCTTCTAAGTGAAGCTGTATAACCAAGTTTTTTTGCCCAAATATGAATGTTTCAAGTTGTGCTTCTTCTCGTTCGGTTTTAAGGAGTTCATCTACAATGTCAAAATGCTCTTTGTTCTTGAGGTAGGCTAACATGAGCATGATACTCGTAGCAAACAGTGCAATAAGGATTAGTCCTGGGAAAATATCTAACCCTTCACGAATACGGGCAATGTTGAGAATTGAAACTATGAAGCTGCCAATGCTCAACCATGCGATAGCCTTTCTTGTCTCAAACTCATGATAGGACTTTGCAGTCATCAAGGCTGAATATCCCAACATTAAAGATAGGCCAAAGGCAATCAATGCTCCGGTAATCTGCCAGTAGCCCATTGATTCGAATGTTGCAGTCGAAAAAATTACCTCCAGAATGTTTATAATGACTAGTGAAACAAAAATTGCTTTTGGCGTATCTACAATCATTCTTCTAAGAGCTCCATTAGAAACTCGTGCTTTCGCTCTCAGGAGAGTGATTTTAGTCCTGACTACGTTCAGTCGATCTTGGGCTGGAATTATGCTAGCGAGAACCTTAAAAATGCTTGCATAAACAGTCGGCATAATTCTTCTTTTCTCCTGCTCTCTCATTTCATCCAAACTGACCTGCTGCTCTTTAACGATTTCATCAAGTCTTGCATTGAAAATGGTGATCTTAGGGAAGAAGCTTTCCAGTTTCTTCTTTGTTGCGTTGGCGACACTCTTGACAATCTCTTGAAATTCAATGGTGTCGTGAATACCCCTAAGGCCTGATTCAAAGGCCTTTTCGGAAGTCTCCTTGAATTTCAGGAGCATTAATCTGTACTCTTTCTTGATGGCTCTTTCTCTTGCAGAGAAGAACTGGCCCAGAAAGCCGAGAATGTTCTTGAGGAATGATTTCAGCGTTTTCATAGATATAGTATTTAGAATTGAAGCACCGACCTCCTGGTCGGCATTCACTACTATATCCAGATGTGACTATTTTATTAGTTGGTCAACTAAACTTTTTACTAAAGAGAAAATGAGAACAAGTATTGTGTTGCCGATTTCATATATGATGGGATTTCTTTCAGTTCGATATCTTTAACGGCAAAATTTATTGGCCTATCTGGGTTGTCAAGTAACCCTTGCAACAATGACGGTAGGATTTTTCTATTCTCAACGAATACAATGGCAGGCATTTTCTTCAGTATTCTAAAATAGATTTCCATGTAAGCCCCAGAATTATGATTGAGTAAGGCTTCTGGAAGAACAGATATGAAATGTGTTGCTTTTATGAATTTCCTTGTTTCGAAGAAAACAAATCGATCATCTACGCGAATGTCATCAAAGGTTTTATACTTGGCGATTTCGCAAAAGATGTTATCACGAGTAAATCTAAAGTTGGAAATAAGCACTTCGATGATTTGATCAATTGTGAATTTTAGTTGATCAAACTGTTCACGTTTGGTGATGAAACCAATTGGACAGGATATAAAAATTTGATGAGTGTAATTTAAAAAACCACCCAATTCGTTTTGAATATTGATGTCGTAGTTATCTATGTTCCTTCTGGATTTTGATACATTCCTCGTCAAATAGTTAAAGGCCAAATAGGATTGGTTTTGTGGAATGCCTTTTTCATTGCTTATTGGATGGATATTCTCATATTCTATAACCCTAGGTTTTATCGCTTTATCGGATCGCACAAGCAGTTCCATTGTGGTAAAGGTTTCTTTCCTTCTAACCGCGGACGCTTCAAGAATTAGGAAATTCAAATTGTCGAAAAAATCGGAGTGCTTGACTTCAGGCAGTTTGGTGAAATAGTTTACGCGGAAATCAGGGTTGGTTCGAATGGAAATGGAGATAGTAAGATCAGGATTAATAACCATCTCTCCCTTATAATGGTAATCAATTGTCTCTCTAGTTACTTCAATATATTCCTCGCAGTTTTCATTCTTTTCATCACACCTCCTTTTCCTTTTTTTAAAGGTCCAGTTTGATTCATACATTCTTCTGCGCTTATTGAAACAGTAAGATTTCCAAGAATTACTTTCATCAAGAAGATGTTCTTCAAAGGCTAAAAGGAGGGGTCTTCGAGCTATAAATTGTTCATAAGTAACAAAGGATATTTTTTTGGCAATGTCATCAAGTGTACTTGAGGAAACCTGCTTTTTGCCAAAAATCTTGTGGTATGTAGTAAGCCCAAAACCTAGAGAAGTTGCGATATCCGCTTGCTTTTTTCTAGGGTATGCTTTGCTCAATTCCAATTCTAAGCAATTTATGTACTCTGTCAAATTCATGTCTGGTTCCATAATGGAAGTTACTAAATTTCAGAATGTGGTCATAATTTGTTTTAAGTGAAAGAAATATTCACATAAAAAACATTTTGTTTGTTATTAAGAACAAAATAGTTACTTTTAGATATTTCATTATGTCCATCGATTCAAAGCCATACGGAAGCCAAGGAGATCTCGATCGCCAGATTGAGATCCTCAAAGATATTATGCGTATGAAAAAGCCCTCGGATAAGAAATTCAGAGCGCTACTGATGAATATTGCTTTTAGGTATGGGTATGATACTCAAGATGGTAATGATTTATACATGGATGCTGTTTTAAAGCTTTCAGAGATATTATTGGTTGAAGCTATCCCTCTTTCGGCACCTCATGATGATGCATCAAAAAGTAATGAAGATAGAGTGAAGGGGTATTTGTTTAATGGGGTTAGGTATGGTGCAAGGAAACTGAAAAGAAGGGATTTGAGATTTACCCCACTGAGGAAGCAATATTATTTAGCTTCTTCAAATGAGGAGGGGATCAATTCCCCTCTATATCTGCATCCTGGCCTGAAGGATGTGCTAACTGAAAAGAGATATACTGTTTTGATGCTGAGATTGAAAGGCCAGAGCTATAAGGAAATTGCAGATGTTTTGAATACGACTATACGCAATGTCGGGGAATGCATCAACAAAGCCAAAAATGCTGCTAGGCCATTTTTGGCTGCCGTTCAATTGTTCGATTGGGCTGAATATATGAATGAGAAAATCGATTTTTCAGCCGTTTCTATAGAGTTGAAAATTGAAAAAGAAAAGTTGATTGAGTTCTTTACGATTTGGTCAAAATACCCACATTAACGTTCGGGGCCGAATAGTTCATCGGCTAGGGAATGGAAATCCAATGATTCTAAGCCTTTTTCCACATAGCTTCTATAGGAGCCTTTACCATGATTAATTTCATACTCCAAGGCTTTATCCAGATGGGTTTGTTGATAAGGGAATTTGGTTAGAATATCTTCTATTTTTTTACTGAACTCAGATGGACATGTTTTTGGCTCATTCTTCCAGCACAGGTCTTCAATATACTCCATAATCCCTTCTTGATAGAAGAGGTCGTCTTGATATGAATGTGTTTCCGAATTGAATTTATTCTCTATTTTTTCCATGCTACCTCACTAAAGTTTAAAAAATCACAGTTTCCAGAACAAGTCAAGTGCCATCGCAGAAAGCGACTGCAAAGATAGGAAAAACCTGTGACTTCGTCTTGATTTAGTGTTTTGACCTGTAATTTGTCCCAAATCAGTCACTTTGATCAAACTCAACAATGCCATAGTTCTGCACCTTATCATCGTAAATCCAACTTTTCCCGGGTTTGAAAACCACAGCATCTACTTTCAGCTTATTTGCTAGCCCTCCAGTTCTTAGAGTTGTAAAGTGATCAGGAAGTATCCTTGGCATGAGCTGTTGATTAAAGGCTTTGGTCTTTTTGCCTTCCGGACTCACTGTTAAATTTTCGAGCACTGAGAGATGTTGTCCAATCATATCAGAAGCCCATTGATTAGTATCTGAATCAGAGTTTGAAGCAAATATTTTTAAGTTGAGATTTCCCAAAAGGCTTTTTGTGCGTGCCTCGGGTTGTTTGTCACCCATTACAAAATAAATGTTGTTCAAATTCTGAGTTATGAATATCGAAGATACCCATGAACTTCTTGCTGTAAGTTGGAATAGGGTGTCGTTGGTAGGATTGCAGAAATTCTGATACTCGTCTATCCAGAGTGATATGGGCTTTAAGTCATCTTCTGTTGTGATATCCCTTCGCTCAAGAGCAGCTTGAAAGGCTGTCTTATAAAGCGTTGATGCATATATGGCCGATATGCCAAATTCCTTGATCGGGAAATCGATGATCACGATTTTTTTGTTCTTGATAATATTTGAAGGAACAAGTTCTTCGCTGACGCCTTCCGAGAATTGACTCTTTAAAATGCCTGGATTTAGAAATGGCTCTATTACACCCATTAGGGATTCCAGTACTATACTGCGTGGGCGTTCAGATAAGTTGGCAAACTCCTTAATCCAGAAATCAATAACCATATGTGCTTCGGATTGCTGTTCTTCTGTATCGAAGTTGGTTGTTTTGATTTTTTCAAAGAGCCTCAAAAACAAACTCCTTTTTCTCCATGCTTCGAGTTGGTCAATGGCTTCCTTTCTTTCTGTGGCTTCAATCTTTTCTTTGGTGAGGGAAATGTTTACTAAATGATTATAAAGTTTTACATCTTCAGAATTAAAAGACTCTGATAGAATGATACGCATTTTAAGAATGCTCAGAGTTTCACCGCCAAGCTTAAGAAATGAAGCAATTCTGGCTATCAATCGCCTGAGTGCGTTGTCCCAAAAACGATCCTCACTTCCACTAGCAGCCGATAAATGCACCTTATTTTGCTCATTCAGGTTCATCAGGGCATTGACGATGTTTAGGACATCACCAGCTCCTTCGCCTTCTCTATTCATCTCATATTCGAGCAAATTGAACTTTAGACCTGTGCTTTTGTTCATGATGACCAAATCATCAGTTCGGCCAGCTTTTTGGGCGTATTCCTCCCAGCGCTTTCGTTCATCATTTTTCGCGCATAGAATACAAAATCCAAACCCTTGCCTTAGCATGGCCATGGCAATATGTTTTCCAGGGCCACTCGACTTCCCGGAACCAGTCGATCCCATTATCAAAATCCCCTCTACACAATCACCCCAGGATATTTTGGTGTTTGTACCGGGCATTTTTATAAGTTCTTGGTCGAGTAGGGCCTCTATACGGTTTTCACCAGGTGCGGAATTGATCTTGCTCTCTCTGCGGAATAGACTCATTAGGTTGGGGGTGTTTAGTGGAGATCCGGGTCAATATCCAGGTTTTTATTTGGGCTTTTGGTAATCTCCTTTTTGGGAGGGATTGGCATATCTCTCAGCAGGCTTCTTTCCTTTTCGTACTCCCTGACTCTGTCGTTCCAACCGCGTGTATATTCAGAAGAGCCTTCTTTTGGAGTGTGCATTCCATCGAGTAAATGAGGCATATAGTTGCAGATCATGTCGGCATGGTTATAAGCCTTCTTGTAGAGTTCTGATACTTTATTTGGGGCTTCCTTTTTCAAAACGTTTCTTTGGCGTTATTCTCGATAAATTCTTCAATAGATAGTCGATCATAGAGAATGACTTTCTTGGATGGCTGGGAGTATCTGATTTTCCCCTCATCTCTATATGTCTGGAGGGTAGTAGACTTGATTTTGAGTAAGCTCATCGCTTCTTCACCATCTATCCATCGATCAGTTGGAACATTAAGTTTTTCACTTAGTCGCTCCACAACTTGCTCAATCAATTCGTAAAATGCTTGCTCTTCTAGGCAAATAACCTGCATGTTCTATTGTGTAATGATGATATTAAAGCTCAAGAATAGAGATATATTTTACAAGCTATACATGAAATTATCACTTCAACCATGCTCCAATTTATCCAATAACACTCTCTAGAGCATCGTCTGCAGGTTTGGTGATGAAGTTTGCCTGGTAACCTATGGTAGTCTTCAACTCCGTATGGCGGTAGAGTTTTTGCAGCATAAGAGGATGTACATTGTCACCTGCTATATTCCCGAAAGTGTGTCGAGCAATATGGTTGGATAGATTTTTATCTATGTCGCACATTGAAGCAATTTGTTTTAGGTAATCGTTGAGTAGGGAAGTTGCGTTTCTGACTTTAACAAAAACGTCAAATTCGTCTTTCAAATTTGCCTTATCCATGTGAGGGAATACAAATATTGTCTTCTTATTCTTTCTATCCTTGTAGCATTCGAGAATGGCCTTCGCTTTGTCTGGTACTTTTAAGGAAACCGGCTTTTCATTCTTATCCATTACATAGTATAAGCGCCCACTTTTAATATCAGACCACTTGAGTTTTACAACGTCTGAGACTCGAATACCTGCAAAATAATATGCAAACAACCATACGTTTCTAGTATGCCATATCTGCGTTTCTGGTTCTAAGTTCAAAGCCTCAATTCTTCTTACCTCTTCTTTGGTAAGCCCAATCTTCTGACTTGTTCCTAAACGTATTTTTTCCTTGTCTCCAGCAAATGGATAATATTTGGCCTCAACAATGCCTTCCGATATGGCATCATTGAACAAAGTTCTGATGAACATAAGGTGATTGGTGATGGAGCGGGTTTTCATTCCCAAATGAGAAGCACAGAAAATTTTAAATTGGTTGAGAAATGCCTCATTAATGTCTTCAAAAAACAAGTTCTGTTTCTTGCCTATGAGTTTGACTTCTTCCAGGAATGAATAGCCTGGCTGTCGGCCTTTAGATATTCTTTCTCGTTTGCGCTGAAGGATTTCCGCTTTTGCTGTCTCTAGAGATTGAGATTTTTTGAGATTTGTAAACTCTTCAATATTACAAAGCAATGATCTTTCAGATTTGGCAACCGAGAAAACACCACTTAGAAACTTACCTTCGATCCGATCTGCAGCAAATTTGAAGAATGAATTCGTTCGACTTTTCTTCTTAATTTTTTTCTTAACCTCCCGGCTTGAAACATCCTTGTTTAGTGTCTCGGATTCAAGCATGCTGTCATTCACTTCACTTAATCTCTTTAAGAGCAGGTTGTTCAGACGAGCCGAGTTAGGGTATGACTTTCGGACATTGGAAAGTTCTGGGTTCCAGTCTTTCTCATGAATGAAGTATCCAGTATGGATGTACTGAGTCTTTCTGTCTTTGGTTATACGAATTGCCAGAGAACAAGTGCCATCTTTCTTTTGTCTATATTTCCAGAGAACAAGCTTAGTTGATGCCATTTGAAGTGATTTTCAATACCCTAAGATACGAAATGCGATTCGATTTTTGTAAAAACATAGTAAAAACATTTGCTGTTTTTACTCGAATTATTCGGTTCAATCTGAGACTTAAATGGCCATTATTTACTCATATTAGCCTTTTTGAACCAGATGAAACCGATAATGTTAAAGCTCATAACCCAAAGGTCACAGGTTCGAGTCCTGTTCCCGCTACTACACCGAACTGCCGTGCAAAACTTGATTTTGCACGGCTTTTCTTTTTTATAACCTCTTGATTTACAGTATATATATAAGAAGCAACGGTGTTCACCCTGTGGGTTCGATAGCACTTTCCATCATAGGTCAAGTTTTCAGGCCATATTGAACCTATTATGATACGTTTCTCTTTGACAGGGGCATTGGTGTAGAGCATATCCAAGTTGGAAAGGCTGCTCAAAGCTTTGTCCAATGTGGCATTAATGTTTGGCCTTTGCTCATTTGAGGCTATTACTGTGGCTTCAAGCCTTCTTATTTTTTCCTGACAGTCTGTTTTGACCGCCTGAAAATCATCACTGTCAATGACATCTGCAATAAGCAGGTTACGTGTCTTGGTGAGCTTTTGATTTAGCCTTTCTATTTCCCCAATGGCCTTTTTCTTTGATTCCCGATGGTTTGAGGTAGCGTCCAGATATACTTCTTTGACCAGCTTTCGATACACCTCTTCCATTCCATCCTTCAGCCTGAATTTCCCCAGTTCTTTTTCAAACAGGGCGTTGGCCTCTGCCGCCTTGTAGCGGATGCCACAGGAGGATATACAATGATAGTAATAGTAATAGCGCTTTAACCTGCTGCGGGAAGCACTGCCCGTTAACATGCGGTCACACTTGGGGCATTTTAAAAACCCCCTTAAAGGCAGCATTTCATCGGAGGTGATTTTTGCTCCTGTGCGCAATTTCTTTTTTCTATCATTCAATACTTGCTGTACCGTATAAAACAATTGTTCGGAAATCAAGGCTTCGTGCTGTCCTTCCACAAGGTGGGCTTCTTCGTCTTTGTACTGCTCTACTTTAATTTTACCACAATAAACAGGGTTGCGGATTACTGTCCAAAAGTTGGACTTGCTGCATCTGAGCCCTTTTTGATTGGCCATCTTTCGTATTTCATCTGCTGCAAACCTGTCTTTTGCCAGCTCTTCAAAAGCCCATATCAGCACGGACGCCTGTGGCTGGTCAAAGGCAATGATTTTGTTGCCTACTTTGTCACGGGTATTTTTATACCCTACTGGTGCTACGCCCATATAGCGGCCTTCCTTTCTTGCCCTGCGCATGCCAAAGTATGTGTTGAGGGCACGCCTGTCGTTCTCCACTTCTGGGGCTGCCAAATAGAAGGCCAACATCATTTTATTTTCGGGTATGGCAAGGTCAAGGGGCTGCTCGATGGCCTGTGGTTCTACACCAAGCTTGCGCAAAACTCCAATCATTTGATAGGCATCTCCCGCATTACGGCTGAAACGGTCCCACTTGGTAAACAGTATAAGGTTTGCCTTGCTGTGTTTGGCCTTTGCCGTGCGCAAGTTAATCAGCAGTTTTTTCCACTCAGGGCGTTCAAAGGTTTTGGCCGAATGGTCTTCAAAGATCAGGTTGCGCACCTGAATATTGTGAATGCCGCAATACTTCAACAGCATTTCTTCCTGATTTCTTTGGGAGTACCCTTTTTCTGCTTGTTCGTCTGTACTTACACGTATGTAAAGGTCTGCTATCTTCATTTTTTCAAAGCTTGATCTATAGCTAAAATAGCGAATTTCCGCATGAAATCCAGTATGTTTGCGGCTTCATTAAGTGAAATATCGCAGTTGTTTTTGCTCATAATTTCTACGACATCCTTCGGTTTAACCCTTCCTGCTTTCTTCATTCCTTGACCTTTACCAAGGGGTAAAAGTCAAGGTTGTTCCTAGAAATTATTCACCCTGCATACCCAAGGTGGGTGAAATAATTATATAGTTGAGCTCTTGGCGATCGGCTGTACACCCTATTTTATTCACGCCTTTTAGGCCAAAAAGAATCCGTTTTCAAAGGCCTTAATTTTAGGTATATCGAGGTTCGGGCAGTTCGCTTTGGAGTACGCTGAGCAGTACAATCTTGTCGGGCATGGAAAGGGTTGTAATTTCTCCGAAGGCTGCATACTCCTCGATCAGTTCGAGTTGTATAAAAAGACCATCTGTGGTAACCTGTAGAGATTCCAATAGTGGATGGCCGTTGAGGATTGGCTCGTGAGCGCCCAAACATACCCCGTAATGGGCTACGTCCCTTTCTATACTGTTCGCACCGCCCAAAAGGGCTTGTGCGGTATGGTTTATACATGCTTCGAGTTCCCTGTTCAGGCTATCCCAATGGTTCTGAAAGTATGTTGCTGTTCTCATAATCGTATATTTTTATGGTAATCCGTACCGTTTTTGAAAACAGGGCAGCCAGCTTGGGACTGTCCTGCCCATTGTTTTATTTATTTCCCTTTTTCTTCACTGGACTGATAGACAAAAAGCAGTTGCACGGCCTGTTTAAACTTGGGGTCTGTGCTTTCCCTGACATGGGTAAACTGGTACAGGCAATGGCTCATAAAGCAAGCGTTCAGCCCATCAAAAAGCTGGTCTGCAAACAACCGTGGGGATTTGTGCAGTTTCTTGCCATACCGCTGTATGGTGTGGGCGGTATGACGGGCAAACCCTATCCACAGCTCAAGGGATATAAAGGAGTTGTCCCATGTTTTTGCCAATTGCTCTTTTCGCTCTAAGGTGGTAATCCCCAAGTCTTCGGCAAACTCCAAAAAGCGTGGCATTTGACTAGGGAACAATTGGTGTAAAAGGTGAGCGCGTGTTACGTTATCCAGTTCTTGAAGGGGTTTCATAATGTGTTTTTTTAATAGTGGTTTATATAGGGGGCGGTTAAATCCCGCCCCCTTTTTGATTAATTGAGAAAAAGGGCTTGCTTACCGCTATGGGCAAACTCGTTGCAGATAGAAAAAGCGGACTGCGCCCGTAGTTTGCCCGTACCACTCATAATTGAGGTGTACTTGGCTTCCTGATCTTTGAAGCTGCGCACGTTCTGAAAATAGCCTGTAACGGTATTGTACGCCCCAAACAAAGTGCCTTTGGTAGTGGCCAGTTGTTGGGTTTCATTGGACATGGCATAGGTAAAAGCTGCGTTTACCATGTTGTTAAAACAGGTAGAGAGTTCTTCTTCCTCACCTTTTTGCAGGTGTGCGAGGGTTTCCCGATTGGGTGCCAAAGCCATTTGTATCAAGCGTTTTACCTCCTTGTCGGTAATGCGCACAGAAGTCCAGTTGTTGAACAGGCCTTCGAGTTCATCGGCCAAAGCATTGGAGATGCCCATAAGTTTATGGGCTTGCTTGAGCCGTTCGGATGCACTGGCGGTGTGCCTGATCTTAACGCAATTGGTATGGTTTTTCAGTGCTGCATTAAGGGTATTGTTGCAGACGATGCGCACGGGGGTAAAGGCTGCGGTTATGCTGCCCATTCCATCGTGGGAGGTGGTCAGAAAGATGTATTTCTCTACCAAATCATCATCGCCCACACGGATATAGCCGGGCAGTTTGGCGGTAATAAAGATACGTTCGCCCTTGCCCAACGCCCCTGCTGTTTCGTACAGGATTCCTTCCCCGTCAACTATGGTGTCAAAGAAGCTGAACGCCTCACGGTTCTGCACTACTTGGTAGCTTTCGCCCACTACGCCCAATACTTCGTGATTATCGGTACGCACGGTGGCATAGTGGTCTGGTACTACAAGTTCAGGAATACTTATATCGTCTTCGGGTGCTTCGCTGCCCACAGTAAAGAGCGGTTGTTTAATGACTTCATAGTCCAAGCCTGCAAAGCGCATGGCCTGTTCACTGGTTGGGTAATCGCTGACGATTTGCCCCAACCCGTGCCATGCTTTTTGTTGTACACTAAAAAAACTGTGCTTTCCAGTGTTTTCATTAAAATGGATGTTGTGTCCCATAATTTTTAAGTTTTAAATGTTTACACTTCTTACCGATTGCCCTAGTTTCCTTTAGCTACA
This sequence comes from Roseivirga seohaensis, assembly GCF_001592945.1. Taxonomy (GTDB): domain Bacteria; phylum Bacteroidota; class Bacteroidia; order Cytophagales; family Cyclobacteriaceae; genus Roseivirga; species Roseivirga seohaensis. The sequence continues at coordinate 218,260 of NZ_LRPB01000049.1, read as the reverse complement.
AAGCCTCACTCATCAAAAACACTGTTTTTTTAAAAGAAAAAACGGCAAAAAAGAAAGCGATAAAGGAGGGGCTGGGATTGGGACAAAAGGAAACGGCTTAAAGGATGGGAGGCGCGCAGGGCATGTGTTTATGACGTCCCTTTTGGACTCCCTTTACAAAGGTTGAGGAAAGCAGCCACTATCTTAGCTGCGCTTTTATGCCGTTCTTTTAAAAAACTAAACCTCTTCAAGGATTGGCATTTTATGGGGTCAAACAGGTCGGCATTTTAACAACAAAGGTTCAATGGAGATTTTAAATAGGACAGGCTTGGCCTTGCGTTAGGGATAGCAGCGGTTACCCCGCAGCCGCCATCGGTGGTGAGGAGTAAAAGCGTATAGCCCGGCTCCGGCCTTGGACGGGGAAACGACCGAAAGGAAAACCTGATTTGGGAAGAAGTGAATTTGATAGACTTGCTTTAAAAGGAGCAGAATCTAAAAATTACCCCGACCTTATTGCGTTTTAATCATTTTTCATAACAACCAAAGCGGAAATCTATAAAGCAAAAAGCCACTTCCATTGTAAAACAGAAGTGGCTTACTTTTAGAAAGAGCTAAAATCATTTACACTTTAGCTCCTTTTCCCCTTGTTCTTTTTTGAGGGGTTTGTCCACGGGGCTTCGCGGCATTCTTTTGGGCTGCCGTTTGCCTTTTTCCTGACGGCTCTTTCTTTTCAGTTGCTTTTTGCCCTTTACGCTGGCCGCTGCTTTCCTTTTTGTCCTGTGCCTCTTGCTTGGCTTGTTTCTGGTCTTGTGTCACATCAGGGACTTCTTTTTCTTTCAAACCTTTGAGCCGGGCAATGTCTTCTTTGCCCAAACGCTGCATCGTATCATTATACAACCCAAAGCCTTTGTATTTAGGGTTGGCCTGTAAAAACAACTTCTGGTTTTCATCGCCATCCACTACCCTTACGGTATGCAAATTTCCTTTTTTAAGAGAGTAGATCAATTTATCGCGCTGCTCGGTATTTTTAAGCTCCGCCAATGGGAGTTTCGCGAGTGCCTTTTCCATGTCGTAGCCATATTTTTCGTGGTAGGAGTTTAAGGTATACCGTCCGTTGTCATCGGTATTTTTAAAATCTAGTTCCAGCCATGCGTTGTACATCTTGCCCTCTTTGTCAAACAGGTTTTTGTTTACAGCCCGTCCCTGCAAGAGGTTGAATGCTTCTTTGGCGGAGATGTTCTGGTTTTTGTAAAAGGTATGCTCCTTTTGTTTTCCGTTGGCATCTTCCATCTTCACATCGTACTTATTGAAATAATAGGTATCGTTGTCATCGGACTTTCGGAAATACAGCTTAAAATCCAGCGAATGAGTTGTGATTTCCATATCCTTGGTAAGCTGAAACTCCTCTACCCCCTGACTGATCTGACGTTCGAGGGCAGTGTTTAAATCCTGTCCAAAACCGGCATACATCAGTTGTTTTTCTAAGTTTTCTAAATTTTCAGTATTCATAATGTTTATCTTTTAATATTAGTATTCAGCCACGGACGTGCCTTTAAAATGTCTTTTCCCTTTATGCGCAGGGTCAGGTGACGGTCTCCGCTCTTTTCGAGAATTTGCACGACAAATTCCTTTTTATCGGCAATGGTGAATTGCTCAAAGGCAACTACCAATGTATTGGAGTGCTGCCCGCTCACACCCTCACCCGATTCAAACCAGTTGAGCAAAGGCATTTTTTCCTCTTGGCGTTCCGCTGTACGCTTGGCCAGCTTTCGGTCTTTTACCGTGTAGCGAAGCTGATCAATACGGTAGTCAATACGAGAGGTATTGGAAAGACCAAACTGGAAAAACAAAATATCCTCGACAATGTAGACACCCTGCAAGTGCAGCTTCATGTGGTAGTCCCTTTCTTTTTTTCGTAAAAAAGGTTTCAAGGGGGCTATCTTTTGGGCATAGGCATTGACCTGATCCGGGTTAAGGCTAAGATCTTTAAAGAGCGCCATTTCTTTTTCTCTTGCCAATTGTTTGCCCATATCAATGGTAAGTTCCGAGGGGTCTTCGCAGTAGCTCACCTTAAAATGATACAGTTGCCCGTCTGCGGTAATCACGTTTAAATTACTGGCCGTAAACTCGCGCATGCCCGCTTTGAGTTTAAGTATGTTGGAAGCTTTCTTATCCTTTTGGGCAAGGATGTGTTTGGTGCCCCGGTCTGCACTTTCCACTGCTGTAGGAAATACGAGCAGCGTTGTTTTGTCCCAGCTGATCTCGATCGGGTAGCCGTGGACAAAAGCTTCTTCAAAGAGTGCTTTTTCAGTGGTTTGTGCATTGCCCTTTTGAAAGAACATGGTGCACAGGATTAGCGTTAGCAAAAAGATATTTCGTTTCATAATAGAAAGGTTTATATGATTATTGATTTTAATTGTTTTTGTCCACCAACAGGACTGGGTGTCCGGCCTTTACGGTGACGCGGATGAGTTTGACTTTTTTATTGAAAAAGCTTTTAGCGGTTTCTATACCCGCAGAAGCGGCCTGCATTTCAAGAGAAGGATCAAGGGACATCATTTGCATGCCCTGCACCGCTGCGCCTGTCCCATCTTTGGCAACTTTGCGTGCGATTGCTCCTGGGATGCGGATGCCTGGCAGAGCATCCAGACTATGGACTTCCAATCTTACAGGGAGGATGCGGTCTTCATGCCGTATGCTTTCTATTGTAACCCGAAGGCGTTCCCCCTCTACAATGCACTGTCCAAAAACCAGACTACCTTCGGGTATTAGGCTACCGTTGATAAAGACTTCTTGCTGGAGCCTCATTTTTATGGTTGCTCCCGATACCAGCGTCTGGGTTTCATGCACTACGGCTTTGATCGCGGGCTTAGTTTTTACCCCTATGCCGTAGGTAGTATTGGCGCCATCTTCCAGTGTGTAAAAACCATTGGTTTCTGTTGGCAAGTATCCCTCTACAATGGGCATATCGTCAGTTGGGTAAGGTTCGACTGAAAATATCGTTCCCCGCTGTTTTTCGTATTGTTCGGCAAGCCGCTGACGCACCCTTCCCGGGTGTTGTACGTCCAGTAATTTTTCCAGCATAGCTTCAATCTGCTGCATCTCCGGATCTTCTGCCATGGGCTCGTTCATTTGCTGCATCATGGCTTCCAGTTGCTTGATGTCTTGACCAAGCTCCGTATCCGTAATTTGGGCTTGGCTGGACGGCTCTGATTTAGAAGGTGTTTGTATGCTGTCCGGGCGGCCAATGATGGCGTTAAGTTTGGAAAGCTTCTCCTCTACCTCTTTTTCAACTTCTACGGATGTTTTTTCATCTGACTCTTGCAGGCCTGTAGGTTTTGTAAGTAAGGTGTTGGCATTACTCTTGTCAAAAATTTCATCCATATCCACATAGGGATCACTGCGCAGGGCTTCTTGTTTGCTGATGGAGTCCCTATCGGCTTTTTTATACAGGTCCATTTTATCCAAGGCTTCTTCCTCCAAAGCAGGTTCAGGTAAATTGGTGTTCAGGCCATCCTGTAATTTCAGGGCATTGCTGTCCGCAATGCCTCCGCTCAGTGCCCAGTATATCAGTAAAATAAAGGGCAGGGTCAGGAAAGGCAGGGCTATTAGCAACCTGCGCAATCTTCGTTTTTTGTCATTTTTTTGTGTCTTCATCATATTGCTTGTTTTGGGGTTTTTCATTTGTTTTTTTAAGTGAAAGGGTGTCGGGTTGCAGCCCATCTATATCGGGGAGTATAGGTGGACTGGTTATGATTTGAGGGTCTCTATCCAAAGCCTTTGCAGGGGTATTATAGAGTCCATTGTAAAGGGGAATAAAACAGGCACTGGCACCTAAAAGGCAAAACAGGAACAGCCCTCGCTTTTTCTGTTTGATGCTGAGCCTTTTTTCCCAGCCCTGAAGCACGTTTGCCAGTTTTCGTTGCCAGCTAAGGATGCGTCCTGCCAGAAGGGCTGCGGCCTTGTCATTCCAGTGGCTTACCATTTTTTTCATGGTCATCTTATTTTTACCGTTATGTCTTCGTTTTCCAAGGTCTTCCACTTCTCGATCAAGAAGCCGTGCGGGTTGTTGTCCGAGCGCATTACCTCGCGCAGATACCCTTGGGTGACCAGCCTGCGAGTGACGATACTTGTGGAGCGCACAATTTTCTGACTGCCGTAGTAGCGGAAGTAAAAGGGGTAGTTATCGGTCTGAATGTGGATGCTGTCCATCAGAATTTCCTGGCTCATGTTCCCTGAAACCAGACGGGTGTAATACCCGCTTTCCCGCAAGTTGTCGTAAGCATTTTTGGCCGATCCATCGGCCAGATAAAGGGCTTTGGTTACCCTTGTTTTGATCAGCTCCTCATCGGGGCTCAAGGTCATAAAATAGTGATGAAACATCTTTATATGATCTCTGGCCTCCACCGGGATGTTGTCCTTTCGTTCAGCAGAAAATGCTTCCAATGCTTTTCCGCTTGCCAGTATGTAGATGCGTTCTTGCATACGGTGCACCATTTGAAAGCTCTTATAAATAGAAAAGCAACTTATAAGGGCTGCCGCCAGTACAACCACCAAGGTGAAAAGGCGCAGGTGCTTAAAGGCAGTATCAATATTGAGAAGTTGTTTAAACATAGTTGTATTGGAAAAAGGGTTTTAAATAATGGCCGTTGCTGCCGCCTTCGCGGTAGTCTGTACCAAATTATTGGTCTTGTTTAAAAGGTTATCGCGACCTCCTGGCTGGATGATGTAATTGGCCACGCTGGGCACGGTGAAATAGCCTACTATGGCAATGATCATAAAGACGATGTAGGCGGTTCCCGAAAGGATATTTTGATCACCGATCATCATATTGGCCTGTATTTTGGCCAGAATAGCCCCGAAAATATTGGCTACCGGCAACCAGAGCGATACATTTATATAGCGGGAAAACCAAGCAGTCAGGGTATGCTGGAAGCCGTCAAAAATGGAAATACCAAGCACCAGAGGCCCCAATATGGCCAATACAATAAGGTTAAAGGTGCGTATGGTATTGATACACAAGGTTGCCGCAGCATAGAGCAGTTGCAGTATTGCGCTGACCACCGTATTTATCTGGTCCATAATCCACCAAGAGAAAAATTTTCCGACCATCGAGTTGTTATCTTCCTGTTGGGCATACACCTGCCAATCTTCATTGTTACCCGGGCTTGCCGATCCAGAACCTTCATATAGTGCCTTGAACTGTTCATCAAAATGACGGGCAATGGCCTGGTTAGAACCCTCCACCATGTTGGCCGTAGCATTTACAATGGGTTGCATTACCCCGTTGAGGAGCGCCAATAAAGTTGGGAAAAGCAGGATGGACAGCCCCAGGGCAAACGGTCTAAGCAAAGGGTACATGTCAATCGGCTCGGCACGGGCAATGTGTCCCCAAACGCGGTATGCGATGTACCAAAGGGCAGCAAAGCCAGCCAACGCACGGGCAACGTTGATAAGGCGGCTGCTCAAGGGAATCATTTCATCATAAAGACGGTCAAGGATGCCGTGCAAACTGTTTAGGGCTTGCATATCGCTTTGTGCCTGAAGCATGTTGGGGCAGACAAGGAGAGTCAGAAAAATCAATGGGATAAGGAAGTGTTTTGTTTTCATAATCATTTTTTTATTGGATTCCGTAGAGTTCTTTTTGGCGGTTGAGTTGTTGCTGTTGTGCCAAGCGGTGCTGCTGAAGAATGGACACCTCAGTGTTGAACTGGCGCAAGAAAACGAGCATACCTTCCATGTCGCTGAAAATGCGGTCGATGGCCTGTATGCGTTCGTGATCGCTCATGCGCAATTTTCCAGCGGATATCACAAGAAGCAGCTCATCTAAATTCCGCAGGGATTGAGTGGAGAGGCTGTGGTAGACTTCACCCAGATAGAGCACTTCTTGTGGGCTGAACCCACCGTTTTGGCGGGCACTTTGCAGGGCGTTTTTATATTCACGCGTGATGTATTGCTGATAGCGGATGATTTCCGCAACCCGGTAATAATTGCGCACCTGTGGGTTGACCTTTAAAAGCTCGTCCAGAAAGGCTTCGTGTAGGGAAAACTCACCCGCTGCAATGTCCTTTACGGTGTTGTAGCCTTTGTCCAGAATTTTGTAGCCTTGGTACATATTCTGAAGGATTTTTTTGAACTGGACGAGTTTCTCATAGTTCAAAAGCAATTGGGCAGCTTCATGGCTTTGAGCGTTTGCCATCGGTTGAGTGGCCAGTAGCAATAAAAGGCAAAGGGCAAATCCTCTACTTTTTTGTTGGAGGGTTTTAGTTGTCATCGTTTAGATATTTAAGGCGTTGGAGGTTTTCTTTGGTTTTAATGAGGCTTTGGCTGTAGCCGAGTACCTGCCGGGTAAAGTCGTTTTGCAGTACAAAGAGGCGCATAGTGGATTGATAGATGTTTTCCAAACGTTCCATCCGCTCAGCATCGTCCAGTTCGAGGCGGTCGTTGGACAAAACCTGGAGCAACTCATCTATCAGACCATTTGATTGGCTCAAGATTCCCCTGAGCAGTTTGTCGGTATAGAGTAAAGTGGAGGCTTGCAACTGGCCTTGATCTTGCAATTGCCGGTACACCTTCCCAGAGTTTTTGAGTATCCAGCTTTGCAGCTGTATAGTTTTCAGCACCCTATAGTCCTTTTTGATCGCAGGACTCACCGTGTTCAGGGCAGCAAAAAAATCGCTGTGCTGACCATAATCTTCATCGGTGATCTGCTCTACCGTATTCCAGCCTTTACGCATGATGTCGTAGCCCTTTTTGACACGGCTTGCCTGAATATACAGTCCTATGATCTGTTCGATCAAGTAGCGTTTCTGGGTCTTTTTTTGCCTGATCCATTCGTTTGTGTTTTGGGCGAATACAGGTGCTGCAAAGACCATCAGCATCAAAAGCACCAGAAGTTTTGAAGAATGTTTACTGGATGCCATAGTATTGTTTTAAAAGTTCAAGGTTCTTTTGTGAGCTTGTTCGGTTCAGGCTCAACTGCATGTTGCGCTGGTTGAACCCTCTTAGATCGGACAGATTTTTCTCCACATTTTTCTCCGTCTTATGGATAATTTCCAAGCGCTGTCCATCGCTCATTTGAGTGGTGAAGGCATCCACTACGGACAGTACATGCTCTAAATTTTGAACACTGGAAAGCAGGATACCCTCATACACATCTTCCATGTAGCGAAGCTCCACGGCTGTAAAATGCGGGTCTGCTTGTATCAGTCGCCACGCCCGTTGATACTCTGCCATTAGCTGACCTTGTTTTTTGGCAATGTCTTTTACCCTCTGGTATTGGGCGATGTAGCTCTTGACCTTCCAAAGCTCTTGGAAGTATTGGTCATAAAGCTCCCGCTGTTTCTCTGTCCACTCGCCTATTTCTTCCAGTTTGAGTTTGGACAGGGCATTCTCCAACGTCTTTTGGGCATTCTGTAGCCAGATGATCTTATTCTGGTTGCGCTGTATTTTAAGGTCTATGGCTTTGATTACCTTTTTTACCCCCTGACGGATGATCTCAATGATCACCGCAGGAACGGCTTTAGCGGGTTGCACCGTAACGGTGGACAGGGTAAAAATCAAAAACAGGGTCAGGGGTCTGAATATTCGTTTCATAATGGATGTGGGTTAAAGGGTTTCACGCATTTCTGCGGCCAATGCGGCAATGCCTTTTTTTATGTCTCCGCCATACTTCTCGGCATAGCGGTGGACTTTGATTTTTTCACTTTCTTCGGTGGTATAGGCCAGGTATTCTTCCAAAGAAACTTCCGTGCGGTATACCTTACTGGCCTGTCCGCCCAGCCCGATAAAGACTTCCTTGTATTTTTTGGTCAGGTCGTTGGCCTTATTGATAGAGAGGATCAAGGTTTTCTCGTTCTGGGTCAATCCCAATAGTTCCTGTATCTGATCGAACTTATTCTGGTATTTGCTCTGGTCCAGGAGGATTTTACAATCGCTGTTGTTGATAATGGCCTGTTTGACCACGGGGCTGCTGATAATATCCTCCACTTCTTGGGTCACTACTATCGCTTCTCCGTAAAACTTACGCACTGTTTTAAAGAGGTATTTGATGTATTCCGCCATGCCTTCTTTGGCGATGGCTTTCCAAGCCTCTTCGATCAGGATCATTTTACGGATGCCCTTGAGGGTGCGCATTTTGGAAATAAAAATCTCCATGATGATGATGGTGACCACGGGGAACAGGATCGGGTGGTCTTTGATGTTGTCCAGTTCAAAAACAATAAAGCGCTGCTCTAGCAAGTCGAGGTTTTCTGTGGCGTTGAGCAAGTAGTCAAACTCCCCACCCTGATAGTAAGGCTTTAGCACGTAAAGAAAATTCTCTACATCAAAGTCTTTTTCCTTAACTCCATCCCGTTTTAAAGCATTTACAAACTCACCCTTCAAGAATTCATAAAAGCTATTAAAGCCCGGGAATGTATCGGTGTTTTTACCCAAGTACTGGTAGTATTGGGTCAGGGCATTGGAGAGGGCGACATATTCACTGCGAGTAAATACTTCATCGTCTTTTTTCCAAAGTGCCAAAAGCAGGGTTTTGATGCTTTCCTTCTTTTCGGTGTCCAGTATACCTGAGATATAGAAGGGATTGAAACAGATGGGATTCTTTTCTTCGTAGGTGAAGTAATAGCCGCCTACCAGTTCGCACAATCCTTTATAGCTATGGCCAACATCTACCAGTACTACGTGGGTGCCCTGTTCATAATAAGCACGTACCATATGGTTGGTGAAAAAACTTTTACCACTGCCCGAAGGCCCTAAGATGAATTTATTGCGGTTGGTGATTAGCCCTTTTTTCATAGGCTCATCTGAAATATCCACGTTCAGGGGCCTGCCCGTGGAGCGGTCACCCAAACGGATACCCACCGGACTTACCGAAGAGCGGTAATGGGTTTCCATATTGAAAAAACAGGTGGCCTGCTCAACAAAAGTATCGAAGGTATCATTGCCAGGAAAAGCCCCTGCGTTACCAGGCAAACCTGCCCAATAGATTTGCGGTGCTCCCTTGGTTTCCTGTTTGGGGTGGGCATCCATTTTGGCCAGTGATGAAGAAGCCAGATTGCGCAGTTCTTTTCGTTTGGCAGCATCTTCTGTCCAAACCAGCACATTGAAATGTGCCTTTACAGGCTGACGGCCTTTACTGATGGCTCCGTTTAGAAAGCTGGCCGTGGCATCCCGCGCAATGGCATTTTCGCGTGAATAGGCTGAAAGCGATTGCAAACGCAGCCGTTTGGCCTCCAGACGTTTCATGGTCTTGGCCACGTCTTCCCTGAAAATGTACTGATTGTAGATGTGGTTACAGGGCAAAAGCTGACCTAAGGGCGAAGCAAATCCTACGGTGTAGTTGGTTCTATCGGTAGAATATTTTTCATAATGTATGTAGGGGCTGCACTTGCCGGGCAGATCTTCTACATCCGCCAAACTGTAGAGCTGGCAATATTTTTCCCCGATCTTCCACTCAGGCTTAAAACTAATGTCACAAAGTGAAGGAGGCGTTTGTTCATCCTGTAAAAAGAGGTAGCGCTCCAGTATGCCCGTGGTAGAAGGTGTTCCGACCAATTGGTCGGCTGTAAGCCTGGTGAGTTCAACCCTTCCATCGAGCAGGATTTGGATGAATTGCCCAATAGTGTCATAAAACGCATCCACTTTTTTGGAATCTATGGCTTCTTTTGGAGCAAGTGAACTGCGCAAAAGATTGGAAAGCGAGGATTTGGACAGCTTAAAACGCGTGGTACGTTGGGTGATAAACAGATAACAGTGGTGATCAAGAAATGGTCTTTCATTAAAAAAGCGTTCGCTTGCACGGGAGAGAAACGATTGATCCGCTTGCTCAAAATCTGCCTGACATTTTTTTTCTGTAAACCAATCCTGCTTATGCAGCATGGTATTGACAGGCAAGCCACGTATAGCTTTCACCCAGCTATGGTGCAGGCTTTTGTATTCTTCAGGGCTGAGGGTGAAAATCTCTGGGAGCTCCACTTTAAAGCCCAAGGTCACATCTCCCTGACGGGAGAGTATACAATCATTTTCAACCTTGTACAAGGGCATCAGTTTTTCGATGGATCGGGTTTTTCTTGTGTTGATCATGTGTTATTGGACTTTAGGTTGAGAAATACTTGGCGACTTCTGAACACCAAGGTTTCGGGCACTTGTCTGTGGGCTGTTGCTTTCATAAGCCCATGTTCCCCGTAGCGGTGGCTAAGGCGGAATACCTGAACAAAGAGTGCCGTACCCAGTCCAAAGGCGATGCCCACACAGACAAGCACCTGCACACCCAGTACATAGAGAATGGCAAAGAGGATAAGCAGCACGATCAGCCCCACAGCCAGATAGCCGATATACTGGGCTTTCAGTCCCTTAAATTCTATGGGTTTGTTAATGCCTTTGTTAATGGGTAGCTCGTTCATCTGCGCAGGGTTGAAGTAGTTTTCTTTTTAGTTCTATGCACGGTCTTGGAATGGCCGTTCATTTTTTTGGTTTGGGTGTGCCCATTAAGGGCGGGAAGATTATCTGGAGCCTTCAATTCGGTTGATTCAGGGTTTAATTCAGCGGCTTTTATGTTCGTGGTAATTTTATGCTCCAAGCGGGTACTTTCCTTTTTTAAAGCCAGTAGTTCTTCTTCTCGCTTAAAAGGCTTCCCGATCAGTGCTTTGGTCTGTAAGATTTCTTGGCCGATGTCCTTTAGTTTTTGCTCGCTTTTTTCCCTTAAGAGCTTTACCCTGTCAATGGCATTTAGAAAATGTCGGGCAGCCCGTTTTGGGTTCTCGCTGTCGGGTTGCCCACTGTTGTAGGTGTACTTGATACTGCCCTTGGGGTGGATTGCGTAGAAGCCATTTGAAGTGTGGTAATCAATACCGTGTTTTTCCAGCCAAGCGGTTTTTTCCTGACGGATGTAAAGGTCAAATCCGTATAGGCTTCCTATCTTTTCTTCACTCTGTTGTCCTTTGGGTTTCCAGTGCTTGTGAAGCTCGTTCAGGAACTGCCCTATGGAAGTTGCGTTGGCTTTGTTCAGATCTTTTAAGTGGACGGGGTTGTTTTTAGTCCCGTCTTTAGTGAAGGTGCGCTTTGCGGTATAATGGGCTTCGTCCTGCTTTAAATTTTTAAGGATTTCTGTGGTTTTCTGCTTATCAAGACCAAGTTGTTTGAGGCTTGCCTCAGCTCTGGCGGATTCTTTGTAGTGGATTTTTTTGAGACTTTCCAAAACCGCCAGTTTCTTGTCCACCTTGGACTTTTCCAAAAGCGTGTTATCTCCTGAAAGAATGGCGATGTACTCCGAGAAATTCATGCCGCTCTGCGCATCAATGGCACCCTCGTCAATGGTGCGTACGCTCAGGGAAGATTCCTTCATCTGGCTGATAAAGGTTTGTTTGTTTTTAAGCAGGTTGAACTTGTAGTTGTCAAGCGACCTTTCGGTGGCATAGATATAGCTGACCACTTTGTTACCGAAGTGTTCTTTGGCAACAAAATTGCCCTGACGGGCACCCCTTCCATGGCGCTGATCCAATTCAGAAGGCTTCCAGGGTATATCTAAATTATGTATCGCCACTACTCTGGCCTGTACGTTGAGTCCAGTACCTGCTTTTTCAGTACTGCCGAGCAGTACGCGGATTTCTCCGCTGTTCATTTTCTTATACAACTGGGGCTTTTTATGATCTGCCCAATCGTGAATGAAGCTGATCTGGTGGGCAGGAATCTGATAGGTCTCTACCAATAATTGTTTTAGCGCATCGTAAACATTAAACCCCTCCTTGGGTGTACCGATGTCACTAAAAATAATTTGTGTTCCCTTTTGCGCAGCACTCTTGGTATACCATGCTTCGATGTTCTGGGCAGCTTCCATAAGTTTTCCACCCGGGTTATCCTTGTATTTTTCAGGGTCGATCAGGCGCATATCGGTCGCCATCATTTTGCCATAGTTGGTGGCAATCAGCATACGGGCTTTATCTTCTGTTGCGCTTAAGGGTGGTCTTCCAATCAGTTTGGCGTCCCCATTGCGGGCAAAGGCCATCAGCCGTTGTATGAAATCCTCTTGCATAGCATCGGGAGCAATCGGCACCAGCTTTTCTTCCAACTCGGGTTTATCCAGCCCTATGTGTTTGGCGGTTTTATAATCGGTAATGGCGTTATAGAGCAAGGCCAGTTCGGGCACTTTGATAAAATGACGAAAGCGTTCCTTAGCACGTATTTCGTTAGTAACGGAGAACTCAAAATCCACCGTTTTTTTTGCAAACACAGCCGCCCAAGCATCAAAATTATCAATGCGTTGACGTACCAGTTCACGCGGGCGCAGGTATTTAAACAACAGGTACATTTCGGTAAGGCTATTGGAGATAGGCGTACCTGAACAAAAAGTCACACAAAGGTCTTGGTCAAATTTCTCCTGCAAGGTTCTGATCGCAAAAAGCATGTTGAGGGCTTTTTGGCTACCTTGCGGATTGCCCAGTCCCGCTACACGGCTGTGTCGGGTGGTAAAAGTGAGGTTCTTGAATTTGTGGGATTCATCGATGAACAAGTGATCTATGCCCGTATCCATAAAATGAACCTGATCATCCTTTTTGCTTTCGATCTTTCCCGTCAGTTTTTTAAGCTTACCAAGTAGATTGACTTTGCGGATTTCCAGTCCTTTGAGCATTCTTCTGGAAATATCCCCGCCCGAATTTTTGATGGCCTCTAAATCCTTTTCCAGATTGCCCAGTTCTGATAGTAAAACCTGCTGTTGTATTTCAGGTGCCTGTGGGATTTTCCCAAACTGGTCGTGGGTCATGATGATGCAGTCCCAACGGTTGTTTTTAATCTCATGGAAGAGCCTTTGCCTGTTCTGCGGAGTGAAGTCCACTCCACTGGGAGCTAGTACTTTCGCTTTGGGATAGGCCTTTTTAAAGGTTTCTGTAACCTGTCCTACATTGGCCTTTAAAGCCAGAATCGTAGGTTTTTCAACGATTCCAAGCCTTTTTAATTCGTGGGCAGCTACCACCATGGTCAGGGTTTTACCTAAGCCCACCTCATGGTCAATTAAGGCGCCCCTGTTCTGTATGATGCGCCAAGCGGCATTCTTTTGGGAAGAGTACAGGTCTTCGATTCCCAGAGCGGCCTTGTCCAAGCCGGGAAAGGTCAGGTGGCTTCCATCATACTCCCTCGGGGCATAGCCATTATAGATTTTGTTGTAGAGCAGCTCAATAGTCGTTTGCTCTTGCGCAGGTTGCTCGGCCATCCACTCTACAAAGCGTTCCCTGATGTCCTCGATTTTCTGGTGCGCCAGTTGGGTGGCTTCATTATCGGGCTTGCGCATCTCCCGCCCGAAGGTATCTTCGATGGTATAGGTGTAAAATGGGGTCGTGTTTTCCAGTGCATGTTCCAAAAGTGTATAGCCGTAAGTAGTGCGCCCGCTCTTGGGTGTTACAGCAAACTCCTGATTGACCTTGGCATTGCTTCCCCTTACGGTAACCTTAAAACTATCCAGTGAGGATAGGTAATGCACGTTAACATCCAGATCAAATAACTCTCGGGCAAAGCGGTTGTAATATTCCAGTGGAATCCAACGCTCTCCAAGGTTAAAATCCAATAGTTTATAGGGGATTGCAGTGGGCTGCACGTTTTCCAGTGCTTTCAGGCTACGCTGAAACTCTGGGTTAGCTGGTTCTTGGTTGGCCTTCTTTTTAACAGCTACTAATTTTTCGCGCACGTGGTCGCTTAAAAACAGGTCTTTGGGTTCCCAGTTTCCGTTAGCAGGGTTAAGGTAGATATGATCGCCCAGCGCCTCTACCACTTCCTTGGAATCCATAGCCGTGGTGGCCGCTATGAAATCAAGGTCGACTTTACCTTTTTCATTCAGACTCATGGCCAAACCTTCCAGCGGATCATCGGTACTCAGGGGTTCGGCCTTGACACTCAGGTCTTCCCTTAAAAGATCAGAAGGGACAAAACTTGTCCCCTGTCTCAGTTCCAAGGAAGCTAACATTTGAAAGCCAAAGGCGGCATCCTGTAAAATCCGGTCTTTGTTGGGTTTATGGTTTAAGGGGCCATAGCTGGACACAAAGTGCCCATATTGGTCAGAAAGCATTTGACGGAGCATGGTCGTCTCGGGCATGTTATCGCCCTGTTCCATCAGCTTAAAATAGATGTCTCTTAAATTCAAATAATCCTCAAAGAATTTACTATCACCCGGTTTGGACTTTATCAAATACACAGGTGCTTGATGCTGATTTGGGTCTATTTTTCCCAGAATCCCCAACGCTCCTTTAAATGAGATCAGCGTACCTTCTTTGTAATGAACGGGCAGGTCACGGGCGATGTAGGTGTCATTGGCCGCTAAGAGCGGTTGCAAATGTTTTTCACCTTCTATTATGTAATCATGCGCATAGGGCTGTAATGCATCTGATACCCGCTGCATTTCGCGGCTCAGAACAGTACTGTTCATCCAATTCTGCGTACCGGAAATTTCTTTCAGGTTGGAATAGAGCCGATAGAGGTAGTTGTTGGTTTTTTTTCCTTTGGCAATCAGCAGTACCAAACTTTCATGTTTGGGGTTTTCTGTTGGGTGCAGGCTGCTTATCAGTCTTACGGAACGCTCTTCCACCATACGTTTGTCCGCATCGCTCAGGTAGGCCATTGCCCGGTTGATATTGCGCTCAGGTTGCAGGTCAAAGAGACCCAATTGCATTTCGGGGATTTGCTGAGGGCTTTCGGGCGGATCTAGGAAAGTGAGTTTTTTGGCCTTTTCATCCTGTATGGCGACTATAGCTTTTCCATAAAAAGCTTTCTGGTCAAGATGGTTTTTAACGTCTTGCTCTAATTGAAGGGTCAATGGAACGTATAGGCCTTGTAGGTCACCTTTAAAAGTGACCTTTTGGTGTGGCTGGCCGTATTGGTTTGTTCCGGCTTCTAGGCTATTGCCCAAAAAGGTTTCCGGATGATGTTCAATGTAGCTATTGAGAGAAAATGATCCAAATTCATTTTGCTTTTTTACCGTACTTAGAAGGAGCTGCTCATCAGGGGATAGCTCATTTTTTATATCCTGTTTTTGTACTACAAGTAAATGGCTGGGGGCTTGTGTTCCACCGGTGTCCCACATCAAAGAGTCTGGCATCACCGTTAGGGAAACAAAATCAGCTTGGCCAAAAAGATATTCCCGCGCGCCCTTGTTGGAGGGGCTGTTTAAAAAGGCATCCGTGGTAATGTAGGCCAAGAGGCCTCCGTTTTTAAGTTTTTCCAGCCCCTTGGCGAAAAAGTAATTGTGTATTTTACCGTTTATCTGAGACGGGAAAGCCGGGTCATGTACCTGAAAATTACCAAAGGGAATGTTGCTGGTAACAAGATCAAAGCGCCCTGACTCGTTTTCACTGGTCTGTTCCAACCCTGATACATGGATGGTTTTGTCCACCTTCAGGCGTGAAGCTCTGGCTTGTAAAACATAGCCGCTTACGAGGTCTTTTTCTACAGCAGTTATGTGCTGAATTTTGGGAAATGCTTTTGTAGCTTCTTTTACGAACACTCCGGCACCGGCAGAAGGTTCATACACGCTTTCAGGATGAATACCTTGTTTTTTCAGCACGTCAAAAAGTGCTTGGGGAACTACTTCGGGGGTATAAAAGGCAGTCAGCACACTGTTTTTAAGCGAGGCTACTGCTTGGTTGTAGGTTTGCTCATCCAGATGGGTTTTAAGGAGTTCATGTAATTTCTGAAAATCTTCATGCAGCCCCATATCAGCTTTGGAGGCTCCGAGTTTTTCCCACTCTTCTTTAGGGCCATAGGGATACAGAATAGCCTTTAGCCCTCCAAAGCCAGCGTAGCGCTCCAAAAGGCCAAGGTCATCGGCATTGACCTTGGCACCTTCTTTAAAGCGCAGTGCCACGTCAATGGCCCGGATGTTATCCGATAACTTTTGACGGGGGTTATAGGCCATGCGGCTGGTTTAAGGTGTCCAAATATTCCTGCACGGTGCCGATTATGGCGTAGCGCAACATCCGGTCGTCTTCGTTGGCTTCACAAAAGTCAAAGGATTCAAAAATGGAGGCGCAGAAGTTGATCAGGTTGATCAGTTCATAATGGAGCGTCCCAGTTCCCCACATTCGGTAGTAAACCGTCTCAAACTCTTGTTCCAAAAGTGCTTGCAGATAATTGTAGCGTGATACGCCAAGGTCTGCGGTTAAAGTGTGCAGGCATTCTTCTTCAATGATATAGTTAGGAGTACCAGTAGCCTTGAGTCGTTGGATCAGGGATTCTACTCTATTTGTTTTTTGATTCAGGTAGGTATTTGTTTCGCCTCGGTCTTCCAGACCGATCAGCAGTTCGGGGTAGAATTGCTGTAGATGGTTATGGAGTTTGCTTACTAAGCGTTGTTGCATGTTTTTGAGCTGTTTAGGTGAATGGGGGTTTTAGATGCCAAAGAAGCTTTTGAGTACCGTGGCCACGACCACCAGAAATACACAAGAGCCAAACCATGCAGCGGCCACTTTACCCGTGTCGGGTTCACCGGAGTTCCATTTGTTAAAGACTTTGACCGCTCCGATCAGCCCGACCACAGCTCCAATGGCATACATTAGATTGGCTCCGGCCTGGAAGTAGCTCTTTACTTTGTTGGTCGCCTCATTGATGCCCGCAGTACCATCTTGGGCAAAGGCTTCATAACTAAGGCATATCATTACGGTTATAAGTAGAAGTAAGCCGACAGAGCGGACGATTGTAAATGGGATGTTTTTCATAGGTCTCATTTTGAAGGATCTTTTGAAGCTTGGTATGCGGTAATCAGGTTTTTCCAGAATTCCTCCAGTTCAATTTCCTGTAGCGCAATATTTCGTTGAGAAGCAATTTTGATCAGCTCACGGCTTATGGTAAGCCTGAAAGCGGGGACGACCATCCCTTGAAAGTTTCCAAGGTGCAAGGCCAATAGCTGCAGTAGTTTTTTTTTGGAACCTTCGGCCTTGGGCAATAGCTTTTGTCTCACCTCATAGAGGAGTTGCTCTATCTTTCGGTAGGCTTCTACAAATTGCTCTTCGGTAAGGATAACCGAAGTGGTTTTGACTTTCTGCCCCTTTATACCAAGGAGTCTTTTTATTGTGTCCATACCTAGATATGTCTTGATCTCCTTGGGGTAGTACTTCCAAGCTATGTATAGGTAATAGGCAGCGGCAAGCAGTGTAAAAGCAATGGCCAGCTGTGTCCAGGGTATGGCTTTAAGCATTTTGGGATGTCTTTTGATGAAACATGATAGAGGCAAAAGTGAAGGCTTCTGCTACGGGTTGTTCACCCTATGACCCCAAGTGGGGGAAAATTTTCTCCAAAGCACAAAACCAAAAAAAGCCTGCTAGCCTGCTTGGTCCGCATCCTCCATCCACTGGTACAGGCGCGACTGCAAAAGTTCCATAAAAGCGGTACGGCTTTTTTTGCGGATGCGGATTTCCTGAAAGGTGCGGTAGAAATCGGAAAGGTCCCGCTGAAAGACTTCTTCCAAAAGAGCGGCTATCTCATTGATATTGGCCGTACCGTTGTTGAACACCCCTGCAGCCTTAAACGCGTAAACCAGTTCTACCAAAGAGACTTTGGGAGCAGTCCATTTGAGTTTGGGCTTTAAAGCCGTTTCGGGGATTGGCAGTTTTTGGTTCAGATTGGCAAATGCCCTTTGTAGATGTTCACTGAGCTTTTGATAGGCTTGTATGCGCCCAAACTTGAAGCTGTGGAGCGTTGAGAAACGGATGTCCATGTCCAGATAGTACTTATCGGGTTTCAGGCGCAAACCGGGCGGTTGGCGTGTAAAGTACTGATGGTCTTTGTGATCTTCTCCCATCAGGTAATAGGTGTGCAGGTTGTGGTTGCGCCTGAAAAACCGGTTAATGTGCGCCAGATGGATATTCAAATACCGCTGAACTTCTTTTGTTGATGCAACAGGCCGGCCTGATTCGATATAATAAAGTTCTTCGAAAAATATCAATTCTTTTAAAAAACGAGGTTTTATGTTTTTAAAGAAGTGGATTTCTTCTTGTTGGTCTTTAAAGGAATACTCTATGATAAACCCCTTTAACTCCTGCATAGCTTCCTGTACGGTTCTATAGGAGCTTTCGGTTTGTTTGAGCATGCTGTCGGCCTCAATGTTTATCGTGCCCAAAGCACTGTTCATCTGTTCGTATAACCTGTTACTGAATACTTTCATAGGACTATTGCTTTAAACCTGAAGCCGTACCTGTGCACAGCTATTCTTAAAGGGGCATAAGCACCTTTGTGTATAGCAAAGGTATATAGTCAAATATGGGAATTGAATATTCCGGACTTCTGTTACCAGCCGAAAGAGCAAAGAAAGGTGCTGAAAGCACTTATGAAATGGCCGAAGTATTTCGGTAAGTTTAAATGCAGTTTAAACAAACATATTTCTTATAAGAGAAATCTACTTGTTCAAACTGCTAAAAATGGATTGGTTGAGGATAAAATCTGGATATAAAAAGTTAATCCTTATATACAGCGGTCAACGCACCATTTCCACTAAGAACAAGGGTGTTATCGGGGTCAAAGTCAAATTCTATAGTGGTTTGAGTCCGAATTTGCTTAGTACGCCTGGTTTCAGGCGGATCGCTCACATCAAGGTTAATTGCTCCCCGTGTAATAATGAGCCCTGCGAACTGCGCTCCCCAGCCAAAAAGCAAGGTTTCTGGTACACCCTCAAAATATAGCTCTTGTTCTGGGGTCAGTTCAAAGTTATCGTTGAGCCAGGCCATAAAGTCGGCACACATCTTTTTTGCTTCTTCCATCAGATCTGTGTCCGAGAGGTTATACAGTGCATTTATCTTCTGTTGGATCCCTTGTTGTGATAACTGTTCCATAATTTTTTTGTTAAAATAAGAATATTGATAATGTTTATAGATAACATAATTACGATTAACTGTTTAAAAAATTGTGAATCAATAGCAGTATCATCATACAGCTTTAAACAACAAAAAACACGATATTCCATACGTATTACAAGATTTAACATTGAATACTAACAGCTTTTGAACCATTGAAAAATTATAATCCAGACTGACTAAAGTGGTCTTTAAAATATCTCAATATGGCAACATACAGACCGAAGGTTTCATACAACGATTTATATTTCAGGCTAATGGTCGCTGTGATCGGTGCACTGTTGGTGACAGAATTTGGGGGAAATGCAAGTATTTTTGACCGTTTGCTCAGCAAGTATTTTTATCAGGAGTTTTTCTCCAGCTTACTTATTGCACTCACCCTTATTGAGTGCATCGCCAGGGCAACACGATATTTAGATTCAAAATATGACTGGGAGAAGCGTCCCGTTATGCGGACAGTTTTACAGATCATTTTAGGAGTGGCACTACCTGGCCTCATTGATTTTTTTATGGCCGCTATATACTTTAAAGTCTTTGGGTTGAGTATACTAAAAGACACCAATTACATGGTGTACGCTTTTCCCTACATTATGATAATGCTCGTGTTATTCAACCTGTATTATTTGAGCTACTATTTCTTCTTGAGGTCACGACAAATTTCTGAAATGCAAAAGCAAGGTTTTAATAAAGCTTCTGAAGAAATACAGACGATTATGGTGCATCAGGGCTCCAAACACATGGCTCTAAAGACTGAGGATATATGTTATGTTCAAAGGGAAAACAGCTACAACTACTTGCATTCCTATAAAGGAGATAGTTACCTGACTCCGCATGCCTTGGATGATCTTCAAAAGATGTTGCCCTCCCGAATGTTCTTTAGGGTGAACCGTCAAACTATAGTGCATTACAAGGCATTGAAGCATTTTGAGCCTGCCTCCTATGGGAAATTGGAACTGTTTTTATCCCCGCCTGTAAATAAGCAGATATTTGTGAGTCAACGCAGGGCACGTGGTTTTCGCGCTTGGATGGAAATGCCTAGATGACCTTGGTAGAAGTAAATTAAACGACTAATCATCTTCAATAATCAAATGCCCTAGTTCAGGGCTGTTGTAAATGCGTTCCATCTCCCGTTCAATAATCTCCCTCACCTCCTGTTTTATCTGGCGGTAATTATCTTCTACTTCACCGGGTGATAATTCCCGTACATCGGGAATTGGCCGATAAGCTTCCTCTTCTTTTTTGAGCGCATCATGGTCATTTATGATTTCATTATGAAAGGTTTTGAGTTCTATTTTCTCGGTGGGGTCATCGGCTACCATGCCTACGAACTGCCCCGAAGAAAGCGATGAAATCGTTGAAGGCGGAACGGCCAATTCCAGTTGGTTGGATTTGCTGATTGAGGTTTCTGAGCTGTTGATGGAAACGCTTTCACGATCTTGCAGGATTTTACCAAAACGCTCGGAAAGCTGTTTGGCAGTATCGCCCAGTACTTGCCCGCTCACGAAATTGCCCACGGTGTTCATGATCACTTCGGCCTGGTCCCTGCCGTAGTCTTTTTTAAGCTGGCTATAGTCCTGCACGCCCAGTGTAGTGGCCACCTTGTTGCTCCTTGCCGTGGCAATAAGACTGTCGATCCCGTTAAAGTAAATGGTGGGAAACTCATCAAAGATCAGGCTCGACTTAAGTTGGTTCTTACGGTTGACCAGCTTGGTTATCCTGGAAATATAGAGGGACAATACTGCTCCATAGACCTGCTGCTTTTGGGGGTTATTGCCCATACAGACAATCTTGGGTTCATCTGGATTGTTGACGTCCAATGTAAATTCACTCTCAGAAAGCACGTAGTAAAGTTGCGGGGAGGACAGACGGGCCATTGTAATTTTAGCACTGGCAATTTGACCTTCCAATTGATCCACAGCCCCTTTTAAGTAAGCAGACACAAAGGGGTTGATGAGCACCTCTATCTCTGGCTCGGTACGCAACACGGTAAAGAGCTTGTCGTATTCGATTTGCATGAGCTCTATCACATGGGGCAGGGTGCAATACTTTCCCGAACAATGTTTTTTCAAAAACCAGATCACCGCGGTGAGAAAATTAATTGGGGATTCTACAAAAAAGTCTCCCTGCTTCTTTATCCAATCCCGATTGAGCCCCATCATAATAGTTCGGGCAGATTCACTGGCATCGGTAATATCCAGCATATTTGCGGGTTCTAGAGGGTTACAGCGATGGGTCTGGGAAAGGTTGTCAAAATTGATCGCATAGAACTTTGGAGTCACTTTATAGGCGGCCTTGTTCTTTTCAAGCGTGTTGAAAGCAATACGGGAAAGATCATCATATTTAAAATCATAGATGAACATGGCAAAACCCTTCTTGATATGCTGGGTAATTACATGACGGATCACAAAGTAGCTTTTTCCGGCTCCCGGAGTCCCGATGACCAGCAAGGCACGAAAAGGGTTAATGATGTTGATCCAGCTTTGACGGGCTTTGCCCTTTAGGTTATACTGGGCAGGCAGGTTGATCGAATATTCGTTTTCCAGGAGCCTTTCCTCTTGTGGAAAAGTTTCATTAAGGGCATTGAATACATCCTTGTCAAAACTGAGTTTCAGCCTTCTGGACAATAGGCCGCCTCCGATCAAAACCAGTATGTATCCAAGGGAAGTCGTTGCCATGTACAACCATGTGCCCAGTTCCAAAGAAAGAGCTGTATTGAGCAAAAAGTAAGCTGTCCAATAAAGGCATAGTCCCGCACCCATATAGGTCAGCGCATGAGAGAGCTTTATCTTATCATCTTTCTTGCCCTTGTTCCCTAATAATGAAATAACCAATAACACAAGTGCCAATCCTTTACTTATCCAGTATTCTTTGAAGAGCCCTGTACTCATCAACCTTAGAAGCAGGCGGTCTGAAACCTCGTGGGCAAGTCCCCAACCTTTGAAAGACGGATAACAATAGACATAAAGGTGCAGGCCTAAAAGCCCCATGCTGATCTTACGGGTCAGGTCGATGATCTTCCTGAGCCCTTCTATGTTCTCTCCGGTATTCATATACTTGAGTCAATTAATTGTTGGGTTTGCGTTTTTTCCTTTTCCTCTTTTTGGGCCGTAAGGGATAAGGTAGCGGGTCGTCTGGATTTTCCCCCAACAGATCGACCTTAATATCCTGTGTGGATAGCGTTCGGCCCTTTGGGGGAAAGGTGCTTTCGCCTTTACTCACTTCCCGGATAGGGGCAGTCGGAAATTTTTCTTCATCCTTTGGTGCGGTTTGTTCCGGCCAAAGTTTTGTGGCCAATGCGTTAGCGCTATAGGCCTTGCCCAATGCACTACCATTGAAAACACAGCGGTTTACATTATCAATAAAGGTTACCCCGTAAATCCGTCCTGCTTCGTTCTCCCGGAATAATGCCCGTACCCCTTTCTTTCGAAGGGTTTCTGTAAAGGCTTCTTTGGTGTTGGCATCAATCAGGGCTTTGTCTATTACTCGCTGTAAGCGGGGTTTATTGGTTTTTCGTTTTTCTTTGTTCAGGGCATATTTTTCTTCCAGCTTGGCCAAAGTGGGCTTAGAATAAATAGAGCTGGCTTTAATGGGCACTCCTTGTTTATTGCCTTTTTCATCTGAGATACTGTAAACCAATCCTCGTCTTTGATGCATCCGACTGCCTTCCTCGCCCCGGTCTGCCGTAACGTTAAACTGCCTGAGCACCGCATTGAGTTCTGCCATTGAAGTGAACTGATAAGCACGTACTACGTTTCTAACGATATTGGAAATGGCCGCCTTGGTTTCAGACTTGCCATACTCTGCTTTTTGCAAAGGGGCAAGCAAAAATTCCTTGGTCCTTTTCTGGTCTTCCGCCTTTACCAAACCGAACTGTTTTTCTATTTCTTTTCGGGCAATTTCGGATTGTATTTTACCGAGGTTATGGGTTTCCAAACGTTTGCCTCTTTGATCAATATTGGTGGTGACAATGTGTATGTGCGGATGGGCAGCATCGAAGTGCTGATAGACTAAAAAGGGTTGGTTGCCAAACCCGATCCGCTCCATATAATGTCCGGCTATAGCGGTCAATTTTTCTTCTGTAAGTACATCCTTATTGGAGAAGTTTAAGGAGATGTGCAAGGCGTTGGTTTTGGCACGCTGGTTCTTTGACGTCAGCTTTAAAAAGCGGTTGATTTTACTGGAAAAAGTCAACGGTTTTTGGTCCGTTAAAAAGCCCTTGGCCAATAAGAATTTCGCCTCTCCCTGTCCCACTTTATTCTCGTTGTAGTTCATAATTCCGCCAATGCTTTTTCCGGTGCTTATTCGAGCGACCATCGCTGGGCTAATTCAGAAAGCAGGTCAAAAAGTTTTTCGATTTTCTGTGTCGTCCCCTCGTAAAGTGGAGCAATTTTCTTGGCATAGATCAACTTCTGTGAGGGGTCAGGGTCGGCATTAAAATAGTGGGTCACCTGATTGATATTTACCCCAATGGCATTGAGTTCTTTTTTGACCAAAACCAATTCCTCATAGAGCCGATCCAAAGAGGCGTCATAGGTATTTATGGTAATCTCTTTCTTAAAAAGCAAGTGCCTTATCAGCTCGCTCATGTTGCGGTGATAAGTACTTTTTTTAAGCCAGTTTTCAAGCTTGGCCAGTTCGTTTTTATTGAACCTGACCGTCAGCCTATGGTCAGGTTTGAGGGTGTTTTCTTTTGTCATGATCAAGTACGTAAAATTCGAGTTCCGAAGAATTTTCGCACCCCTGCAACTCCGGCAGCAGGGGCAAGATCGGATTGGCGTCAGACAATCCTACATCTTGCTGATTGCGCAAACGCGGCAATCTTTCTTTCTTGTTGCTAAAGGGTATGAAGTAATTTTCTAAAGGGGAAAGGTTGATCTCTTGTTAGTTTTCAAGGTTCCACATCCATTCATTGGCAGCAGCCCTCCAGTCTATAATGGGCAAACCTGACTCTGTTCTCCAGTCCAAATCCTGATGGTAATAAAAGAACACTTCGGCCTCTTCTTGTGGTATGTTTTTTTGTGAGAAATAGATTTTCACATGATCGAGTTTAGGGGGCATACCCTTCCTGAATTCGGGGTTGTTCGCATCTGTGTCCATGATCCTTTTTTTGTTTTGTAC
This sequence comes from Roseivirga seohaensis, assembly GCF_001592945.1. GTDB lineage: Bacteria > Bacteroidota > Bacteroidia > Cytophagales > Cyclobacteriaceae > Roseivirga > Roseivirga seohaensis. Next base: position 194,336 of record NZ_LRPB01000049.1, on the reverse strand, counting down.
GGATCAAAAGTGCTGGACTTCCCCAGTTATTTTTCACCCTATTGCCCCCACTTGGGTGAAATAAATTTCCATTTTTTTTGTGCGTTAGGGAAAAGCATGAGTGAGGTAAACCGGGGTTGGTTTGGTTGGCCGGGACACCTCCATTCATGCTGCGCTTGGGCCAGAAGCGGGTGAGTAAAAAGAACGTTATAAGGCCGGCCAAAAAAAATAATTCCCAGGCTTATATAAGCCGTGAAACGAACCGGCTAAAGCCCGGGTTTGGGTGTTTACATTTTGTATGAATTTCCCTATATTCGTCTCCCGAATTTATACCACCGAATTTAAGATTTAAGTCCCGTAGCCGGTTGTTAGCTTGTGAGAAAAATTGTTTTTAGCTGGCTGTGGGCACCAATCAAAAAGGCCGCTTTTACAAGTGGCCTTTTTTGGTTAATTGCTTTTGCTCTTAAATGCTTGAGTTATTACCAGAAAGTAAGTTTTTGTCTATCCAGAATTTCATTTCTTTTGTCCGGGACAGATTACACCACAACTTATACACGGTCAATGGACAGAAGGAGAAAACGGCAACTTTCCAACAGCAGTTGGGGCATCCTTTAAAATGCCTGTTTTTTGGGGTCAACCATGTATTGACAAAAAGTAACATGGCGTCTATTTAAATGGCGTGTAGGGAAAAAGCATGGGTTGGTGACTCGGGGTTTGGCCTAGGCAGACCGGGACCGCCAACTTATGCTGCGCTAGGCCAGAAGCGGGTGAGCGGAACGGACGTTGTAAGACTCACTGAAACAAATAATTCCCAGGCTTACATAAGCCGTGAAACGAACCGGCTGAAGCCCGGGCAGAAAGGATATTTTAGCGTTTTGGGCCATACCTGTCCCTCGGTGTATTAAGCTCGAATTGAGCAGGTGAATTTTGGTAGTGTCCCGTTGTTTGATCAGGAATTTGAACCGACCAAAAAAAGGAGCTTATCCCCCTTTAATTTTGAAACCACAGCTTCTTAGGTTTTCTCTACTGCAATTTTCGGAAGCTGCCCAGTCGAAGTCCTCTGTATGGTTAAGGGCATAGTTAAAAACGATCTCCCACCGTTCTTTCCCGGCTTTATCAAAACAGGATATTTTTACGACAAACGTACCCAGCTTATTCCAGAAAAACTGTTCCAATAGCTCCGGGGTTATCAGGCGGTTCATATGTACAAGTTGCCTTGAACTCTCTGGGTCTAGATTCATTAAACGGGCGTCTTCCTTGAGCTTTTTTCTTGTTATGAAAGCTCCATACAACCCCTTGTTAAAAGTTTTCGAAGGATATCCCAACGCCTGTAGTTCTTGGTTGACCCTTTCGATGTTCCATTCTTTTTGGTTTTTGATAACCAACTTTGCGTACGTTTCCATAGTCTTTAATTTTAATTGTTGAACATTTAATTATGGAAGCCGTCAAAGGCTTTGGTGGGGGTTAAAGGCAAGGTGGAGGCGAAAAAATCAGGAGGCTCACCCAACGGGGGAAACCTTGTTTTTTTGGTCTACCTTGAAACAAATGAAAAGCAATGGGCTTTCCTGTGCCCACGCCAAAAGCCTACCTTTCGGACAGGATTATAAGGGCTCACAGATCCCCTTCATCGGTAAAAGAATAGTACCCTTCTGAGTTCAGTATAATGTGGTCCAACAGGGCCATGTCCATCAGTTGGGCCACCTGTTTGACCTTATTGGTCAAGGATATGTCGGATGGTGAAGGACGCATGGTTCCGGAAGGGTGATTGTGGCAAAGCACCATTCCGATGGCATTGAGCTTTAGGGCCAGCACAAAAACCTCACGGATATCTACCACTGTTCCTGTCAGGCTTCCTTCACTGAGCCTGGCCACTCCCAATACGTGGTTGCTCCGGGTCAGGTAGGCCACATAAAAATATTCCTTTAGGTCCATTTTGCCCGGTGGGTAGATACTTCTGAAAATAGCGGCCACATCAGACGATTTGGAAACTCCAGGCAAGGTGTTGATCCTTGGCCTGCAATAGTGCAGCTCTACTTCATTGACTTTTGAGCTGAAGGGGGCTGCTGTGCTTTGAAAGGGGTTGCTTATTGCTTTTTTGTCCATAATTCTGCATTTGGGTTAAACTCACAGCGTAAACCATGGGCATTGGCGCTCAAGCCATGGAGGAACCCTGCTTGTCAGGGGAAAATCCATGGTGAAGCGCGTGGCCATGAAGCTTTGTGGGGTTAACCGGTGCAGAAGAGACAAAAAGCAAAGGGTTTCTTAATTGGGCAGTATTCTTTTGAGAAATATAAGGAGAGAGGCTATCTGCTAATAAGTTGACCAGATTCCCTGCCTTTTCCAAAGGTTTGGTTTAGGCCTGTTTCTTTCCACCCTCAAGGTTTGATATGCGCTGGTGATATTAAGGTTTACTGGAACAAGGCTCTTTTAGTCTAATGGCTTCTCTTTGACCATTTCAATATCATAAGCTCGGTTCTGATACTTTAGACAAGTTTACAATCCATCAGATACTTTTATACATGAGGTTTGTTAAAACGGGATTTAAGACTGATAGGGAGACTGTTTTGTCAAAAAATAAAGTCCGGCACACGTAAAAAGTGTACCGAACCCCACACACGCTTGTTGACCAGCAGGCAGTTAACTCTTAAAAAGTGAAAATCAGATACTTTGATACATTACTGCTTATAAGGAGCTTAAAGCTTTTTTAACTAGAGAAGGCCTTAATATTCAACTCCCATCGGTTGAGATATTTGAAAAAGAGATCCGCAAAGAAAGCCTTGATCAAATCTTTTTTGACGATATATTACAGTCCTTAAAGAAGCACAAGCGTAAACTGGTTCAGGCAGCGTCAAAATCTGATCGGTCAGTGGATGAGACAGGTTTTATAGACCAAACAGAAGTGTACCAAAACCTTGACATCGAAGAGTTAGATGATGATGTTTCTGAAGAAGAACTGATGGAAGATATGTTAGACGAATTTTCGGATGATGAATATTACTAGATAGTAAATTGAAATGTTTTATCTTGTTGGGACTCTCAATAAAACCGGATTATTTACTTTGACTGTTGGACAATCAGAGTTTGAAAAAAGTACAGATGCACCGCAAGTTTATATTTGAGGTGCAATCGAAAAAATGATATATTTTCGTTTGTGTAAGTAATCTATAAAGCACTTTAGTGCAACTAGTTAACACATCTTTGAAATATATAATACCTCAGCCAGCCTTTATAAATCCATATAAATCTTCCCTAAGTTTTTTTTTGCTGATCCCATACCCAATTCTGTAGTAATATTATAGAACCCTTTGCCATGATCATTTTTGTCCCTGTCCTTGTAAATGTTTAAGGCCTTAATTATGGCCTGGGTTCTGGCTATCTATATTCAAAAGCTCATAGTCTGCTTAGATGGGGAAGCCTTTTTTGAGCCGTATGATTGAAAGATTGACAAATATAACCGAAGCTCCTCAAAAATGAATTGATCAGGCTGTAGCCATGTCTTTGCTTGATCAATTAAGCTTCGGAAGTTCTTAGTTTCAGTTTCGGAAATAGAATGAGGGTAGTGAACAACAGGATCACCCCGATACTCAGGAACGGCCATGAACTCCCAAAGGAATAAATCCACATTCCCAACAAGGGCCCCAGTACCTGACCAATGCTGTTCACAGAGGTTTGAGCCGATAAGTAGGCTCCAGTATTATGCTCATCTATAAATGAGATAGAGGCAATGAGGTTTGGGGTAATGATTGCTGCACCCGTTGCAAAAATTACGATCATGGTAAATACATAGAAATCGGTGGTCATCAGCGGAAAAACACCTAATGCGACAGCAGCTAGTAAAAACCCCGTAATAAGCTGTAGTCTCAGGGGTAGCGTATTTTCATTAAAACTGGCGAAGAAGGGTTGCAAAACAGCCATAACCAAACCACAAAGCATAAAACCCAAACCTACCTGTTTGGTATCAAAGACAAGAATATCTTTGGCATACACGGAGAAAACGGTCTCAAATAAAGTGATGGCCAATTGCAGCACCAGGGATAAAAGCAGCAGTTTTAAAAAGACAGGGTTGGCCAGCATTCCGGTCATTTTAAGTTTTACTTGTTGGTTATTTGCGTGTTGCTTCTTTGGGTTTTTGAGCCGCAGGACAACGACTACTAAAGTAATGATGCCCAACAGTGCAATGGCCAGGAACGGGACACTGAACTTATCTAAAAGCAGGTGCCCAAATGTGGTATTGAAGTGAAGGTTGGTTTGAGCGAGATATCCGCCAATCATAGGCCCGGCTATTACACCCGTACTTACAGCTACTCCCGACCATGCCAATACCTTCTTGCGCTGACTGCTATTGGTTACATCGCTGAGATACGCATTGCCCACCGGAATAATGGAAGAGGAGAATATACCTCCAAGGATGCGGGCTATATACAACATGCTTAAGGAAGTAGCCAGCCCTGTCAGGAGCTGCATGACGACAAAGCCTGCCAGCCCCATAATAATAAGTACTTTCCGACCAAAACGGTCGGAAAGCCTGCCCCAGACAACCGCAAATAACAGTTGAAAAAACGGGTAAATACTGGTAAGTATGCCGATGTGATAGTTGATATCCTCATCCGCTACTACACCGGACTTCAACGCAAGTCTTTCTGTAAAGTAGGGTAAAACGGGCAGCAGTACGCCATACCCGCTCATGACCACAAAAATACTCAACAGGACAATTATTATCCTGCCAAGCATTTTTTGATTATCCATTATTTCTTACCGATTTTCTTTTTCAACAACTGGGCATTGATGGCGACTATAATGGTACTCAAACTCATAAATACCGCACCTACCGCAGGCCCCAATACAAAACCGGAAGTGTAAAGAACACCTGCTGCTAACGGAATGGCAACCGCGTTGTATCCCGTAGCCCATATCAGGTTTTGGATCATCTTATTGTAAGTAGCTTTTCCAAACAGGATCAGATTGGCAATGTCTTGCGGGTTGCTATTGACCAAAATAATGTCGGCTGTTTCGGCTGCCACATCGGTTCCTGAGCCCACGGCAATACCTACGTTGGCCTGTGCCAGTGCAGGCGCATCGTTCACCCCATCACCGGTCATAGCGACAAATTCATTCTTAGCTTGTAGGTCTTTTACGATTTCAACCTTCTGGTGTGGCAATACCTCTGAGTAGTATCCGTCCAGGCCTAGTTCTTCACTTACTGCTTTGGCGACTGTTTCATTATCACCGGTGGCCATCATCACTTTGATGTTGTTCTTTTTGAATACTTTAATCGCCTCCGCACTTTCCGGTCTGATCTCATCTGCCAGGGCGATGTACCCGGCCAGTTTATCATCTATGAGAACAAAAACGACTGTTTCGGCAGCACTGCTATAGGCACCATCAGGTATTGAAATGTTCTCGTCCTTCAGATAGCCGGGGCTCACCACTTTGACTTTTTTTCCTTCCACATCAGCCTCAACTCCTTTACCTGTGATGGCATTGAAGTTTTCCGGCTTAGGTATTGAAATGTCTTTCTCTTTTACTTTTTTAATGATGCCAACAGCGATGGGATGTTCTGAACTTTGCTCCAAAGCACTGGAAAGCCTCAGTAGTTCGTCTGCCTCAAATTGCTGATCTACCGCTTCTACACGGGTAACGCCAAAATCGCCTTTGGTCAGGGTTCCGGTCTTATCAAAAACCAGGGCTGAAATCTTTCGGGATTCTTCAAAGGCTGTTCTGTTTCTGATCAGCAAGCCATTCTGTGCCGAAACTGCTGTGGATATGGCTACCACTAATGGTATGGCTAAGCCAAGCGCATGCGGACAAGCAATGACCATGACGGTAACCATTCTTTCCAGGGCATATACGAAAGGAAAGCCTAAAAACAACCAGGTAGCCAGCGTACCAAAACCAATGGCCAATGCAATATAGGTAAGCCACTTGGCGGCACGGTCTGACAAATTCTGCATTTTTGATTTGGACTTTTGCGCTTCCTGCACCAAAGTGATCACTTTATTGAGATAGCTGTCTTTGCCGGTATGTTCTACTTTTACTTTTAATGAGCCGTTGCCATTGAGTGAACCTCCGATTACTTTATTCTCCAGGCCTTTTTTGACCGGTTTGGATTCCCCGGTCAGCATGGATTCGTTCAGATAACTTTCTCCTTCTACGATAACACCATCAGCCGGAACTTTTTCACCGGGTTTGATCAGGATAATATCATCTTTTTGCAGGTCTTCCAGTTTTACATCTTCCACTATATCGCCCCTCATCCTGTGAGCCTCAGAAGGCATCATACTTACCAGTAACTCTAAGGCTTTGGAGGCTCCCAGTACAGACTTCATTTCAATCCAATGGCCCAGGAGCATAATAGCTATCAGGGTAGCTAACTCCCAGAAAAAATCTTCCCCTTCAAGGCCAAAAACGGTGGCGGAACTATAAAAATAGGCGACACTAATGGCCATGGAAATCAAGGTCATCATACCGGGGGCTCCCTGACTCAACTCATTTTTCAGTCCTTTAAGGAAAGGCCAACCTCCATAAAAATACACGATGGTAGAAAGCCCAAACAGGATGTAGGAGTTACCGGGTAACAACCATTCGTAACCCAAAAAATTCTGGATCATGGGAGAAAAGGCCAGAATGGGAATGGTTAGGATAAGGGTAAGCCAAAAGCGTTTTTTAAAATCTTCGATCATCATTTTATGATGATCATGTCCCATTTCACCATGCCCGGGGTTGTGACCCGAATGACTACCATGGCCGTGATCTTCATGCTTTTTACTTTCTTCGTGCTTATGGTGTGTGTGATTATGCTCTTTGTGATTTTCCATAATGACTATTTTTTATTTGTTCGGGTATTTCAGATTTAGTTTTTCAAGCTGTTCGGCTAAAATTTTAGCTGCTGTATAATTACGAAACCATCGCTTATCTGCAGGAATAATGTGCCAGGGCAAGTGATCACAGGCATTCAATATGGTATGATACGTTTTCCTGTAGTCATCCCATTTTTTTGGGATAAGTTCATCTTCTTTGGCATATTTCCATCGTTTGTGCGGTTTTGTTTTACGCTCCTCAATACGCTTTACCTGCTCATTAGCCGATAGGTGCAGATAAAACTTTAAAATCAATGTATCATTGGCCAACAGATGATGTTCCAGTTCATTGATGAGGTTGATGCGGTGCAGCAAGACATCTTCTGAAAGGCTCTTGTTTGTAGCCGGAACCAGAATGTCTTCATAGTATGACCGGTTAAATACCCTGATCATCCCTTTCTCGGGAAAATGTGGATAAACACGCCATAAAAAGTCATGTTTGAGCTCATCAATTGTGGGCTTCTTAAACGATGTTACCTGCACGCCCTGCGGGTTCATGCCGCTAAAAGCGTGACGGATCGTACCATCCTTTCCGGAGGTATCAAGCCCCTGCAAGACAATGAGCATGCTGTATCTTCCATCGGCATAGAACTTATTCTGCAACTGAAAAAGCTCCTTTCGGAGTTTTTTCAAGGCTTTCTTTGTTTCCGCCTTATCGGCATCTTTCGGTGGCAGTGTTGATATGTGTTCTAACTCAACCATCTGCTTTTATTCAATTTCTTTTGCGTTCTGTTCATATTTCATGGTAAACCAGGCCCCATCATCCTCTGTAAACTGCTGACGTTGCAATACGAAATCGTTAGTCAGGTATTCTTCCACGACATAGTTTATCGTTTTAATACGGATTCCCATCATGTATGCTTCAATAACAGCCTCACTACTGATTTTTACTGATTGGTTCACTACCTCCTTTTTCCTGTTTTTTATGGTGACCAGGCTTTTGGATCCGAAAAAACTTAATACCCCCGATTCAACACTCATCTTCAAATGAATATCTTTTAATTCTTCTCCTTTACCCAGTTCATACAGTTGCTGAAAGTCTTCTGAAGTGACATCCACTTTTATCTTCTCGTCATCCGGATCAGTAAAAGGGAATACATTCAATAGCACATCAAACTCATTGGGATTGCACTTATATGTGGTCCAGTACTTTTCCGTAAGCCGGCCGCTTTCGTCATAGAGCTCGGTTATTACCTTTATCCGATAAGTTTTACCCTGCTGCTCTAACTCACCCGTTAAAAATATCTGCTTGCCCTGCAGGTCTCCATTTTGATCATAGTTTTCACGTACTATTCTTTTTTGCGCTATTTGCTGAATGAACATTTCTTTCTCCTGACCATACAAAATTGCAGGGGCAAGTTGCAGACACGCTATTAAGGTGAGTAGCGCACTACGCATGATGCTTCATCAGTTGGTTAATCTCTTTTGCCAGAATATCTGAAAGGTCAATCTGATTACTTTCATGAGGGATGGTGTTGCACGTGACGACCTGTTGTACCCCTGCATTTTTTAGATCCGCATAGGCTGAGCCAGCAAATACGGCATGTACCCCAACACAAACCGGTGGGTGCATTCCGGCTTTTTTTAAATGGCCGACTGTCTCTATCATCGTTCTGGCGGTGGAAATTATATCATCCACCAGTACCGGGGTGTGGTCTTTGTATTTTGCTACATCGGGGACGGACACTTCCACATCCCTGTCACCGTGCCTCACCTTCTCTAACACCGTAAAAGGTGCTCCGGCTTCTTCTGCTACCTGAGAAACCCATTGCTCACTTTCACTATCCGGGCCGATGAATACCGGCTTTTCAATATTATCGCTCACCCATTTTGAAATGTGTGATGCCGCATGGATCAGTTTATTAGGTACGGTGTAAATCTCACTTAACGAACTTCTACGGTGAAGGTGTGGGTCAACGGTGGTCAACGTTTCTGCAAAGCCTGATATTAATTCAGCAAAATACGTAGAGGTAATACCTTCTCCCGGATTAAACTGCTTATCCTGACGCATGTAGGCCAGATAAGGCGCTACCAGGCACGTACAGGCAGCACCAAGTTCTTTGGCCGTCTTACTTAAAAAGTACAGGGGCAGCAATTTGGCATCCGGCTCGTGTAATGTGCATACCATTACCACGCATTTATCTTTAACCTCAGAGTGAATCTGCACATAGCTTTCCCCATCGGGAAACTGCCGGATGGTTGCCTCTCCCTTTTCAGCCTTAAGGTGTCCTGCTATTTTTTTTGTAAGTTCTTCGTTGCCCGGTAAGGCAAAAACTATCATTTCCATATTTTAAGTCGCTTTGATTTTAATAATTTGTTTTTGTGCATCCATGTAAGAAAGGGCGTATTCAAGCTCTCCTTGTGACTCAGCATGGATTTCAAACAGAGTATCGTTCTCTTCCACATGAGTACCCAATGGTGTAAGCAGCAAAATGCCTGCTGTCATAGCACCAGGAGCACCGGCCAGCTTAGCCACTTTGGCCAGTCTGCGATTATCAATTTCTGAAACTACTCCACTCGCTGCGGATCTAATCCTATGCTTATGGGGCGCTACCTCAGGTTCCCTGAAAAAACCTTGTGCCTCGCAGATAGCAGTGAATTTTTTGTAGGCGGCTCCACTTTTCAAAACTCTCAAAGCTTCAAGAGTGCCTGACCCTTCGGCTGCTTTTCCTCCCACTTCCAATAATCTGCCTGCCAATATTACTGCTCTTTCTCGCAGGTCATCAGGTGCATTGTTTTCATTTCTCAAGACGGATAAAACATCCTTAGCTTCCAAGGCAGGCCCTATACCCCTCCCCACAGGTTGTGACCCATCGGTGAGCACGATATCAATATTCAGCCCGATGGCTTTGCCTACCGCAACCATCTTTTCTGACAGATGCTCAGCAGCCTCCTGCGACCGTACCTTAGCCGTAGCTCCAACAGGAATATCAATCACCACATCGGTAGAACCTGCTGCCGCCTTTTTAGAAAGCACGGAAGCGATCATCTGCCCTTCGCTATCAATATCCAAAGCTTTTTCTATACGGATGAGTATATCATCTGCCGGACTTAGCTGTACTGATCCGCCCCAGGCAAGGCAACCGCCTTCCTGTTCCACGACATTTTTCATTTGCCCGGTGGTGAGATTTACGTTGGTGACTACCTCCATGGTGTCAGCAGTACCGGCAGGAGAAGTAATGGCACGGGAAGAAGTTTTAGGGATGGTCAACCCAGCTGCGGCAACAATAGACACTACCAATGGAGTAGTTCTGTTACCAGGCAAGCCACCTATGCAGTGTTTATCATAAACTTTATCCTTGCCCCAGTCCAATTTGAAACCCACATTGATCATAGAACGGGTCAGGGCAATCACTTCGTCCTGATTTAATGAGTTCCCTGTGCTGGAAGCCAGAAAAGCCGACAATTGAATATTAGATAAGTTACGATTGACGATATCGCCAATGATCCTGTCAAACTCGGCCTGGTTCAGTCGGTGTCCATAAATTTTCTTACGGACATCACTCATGGAATCAAGCGCATCTAAATGGCTCAGCCTAAGTAAGTCACCTTCTTTAGTTTCCAGGGCTTCAATAGCGGCATCAGAAAGGCCCAATTGGTCATGACTTAATTGTGACTCATCATCCCAAACGATAAGAGACGCTACAATGGTTTTTTCTCCTTTTGAAACTTTTATACGATTTAAAGCCTCAAACCCTTCCGATATACACACGGGACAGTCTTTGCGCATAAATACCATATATTCATTGCGGGCATCAATGCCCAATATCACTAATTTTAATACGTCATGCCGGGTATCTTCTTCCATCACCATTCTACCGTTTGATTTAGTTGAGGGATTTGCGCTTGCCATCCCTTCTTTTCTTCGAGGGCTTTTGATAATGCTCCTGCCTGCTCGGTTTCTCCGTGAATAATGAAGACTTTTTCGGGTTGCTCTTTGATTTCAGAGAGCCAGTCAATCAAATCGTTTTGATCTCCGTGGGCACTTAGTCCTTCAATGTGTTCCATCTGCATGTTGAATGGCAGCCATTTGCCATACACTTTAATTTTTTTTGCACCTTCAAGTAGCTTTCTTCCTCTTGTTCCTTCTGCCTGATAGCCTACAAAAAGTAGGGTGTCGTTACTATTGCCTGATCTTGTTTCCATGTAGTTGAGTATTCGTCCGCCCGTCATCATACCACTACCGGCTATTACAATTTTGGGTGTGCTATCATCCCGCAGGAACAGGGTCTCGCGGTAACTGCGTACAATCTCAAAATAGGAACACATCTCATCACATTCTTCGGGTTTGAGCTTGTGCCAATCCCGTGAGGCATGAAAGAGGTTTAGCACATTAGCTCCCATGGGACTATCCATAATCATGGGTATATTGGGGATTCTTTTTTCTTTCAAAAGCCTCCAAAGCATCAGCATCATGAGCTGAGTACGCTCTACGGCAAAACTGGGAATGAACAGGCTTCCTCCACGCTCTACCGTTTCGTTGACTATACGTTCCAGTTCTGGGATAATACTTTCTTCTTCAGGATGAACCCTTCCTCCATAGGTGGATTCAATAAGCAGGACATCCGCTTTTTCAGGCTTTTTTGGCGTATACAAAAGCAAATCTTTTTTTCTGCCAATATCACCTGAAAACACCAGGCGGCTATCGTTGGTCTCTACTTCAATAAAAGTTGATCCGATGATATGGCCATTGTATTGCCACCTTACCTTAAAGTCGTTTTCAATGACGTGCCATTTGCCTTCTGCAACCGGATGGAAAAGCGGAAGGGTATTTTTAACGTCTTTTAAATCATAGAAAGCTTCTGCCGGACTGTGTTTGCTGTAACCTTCTTTATTTGCCCGTTTTGCCTCCTCTTCCTGAATTTTAGCACTGTCCTTCAGTATGATTTCAGCGATCTTAAGTGTAGGTGTACTCCCATATATTTTTCCTTTAAAACCAAGCTTTACCAAACGGGCCAGGTAGCCGGTATGATCCAGATGCCCATGGGTAAGCACCACCGCATCAATAGATGCCGGGTCGTACTCCGGTTGTACCCAATTGCGCAAACGCAGTTCTTTTAATCCCTGAAATACACCACAATCCACCATTAGTTTTTTGCCGGCTGTTTCCAGTAAATATTTGGAGCCGGTAACGGTACCCGCTGCTCCCAGAAATTTCAATGTCATTTTATCTTTCATATATTCAATACAAATCAGTTGTTATGGGAAATACCACTTGAGCAAATTTCCTCTCCTTCTTTTATGATCTTTTTGATCCGTGTACGTGAAATCCCTATTTCCTCAAGTACTTTGGGTTTCTCGCATAGTTCCTTGCAGAGCACAATCATCTTATCAATCAGTTTTTGCTTCTCAGCCTTAGTAAGGCTGGTAAGGCAGGTAACAGGATGCAGTCCAGATAAATTTATCCGGTCGCGAATGCTTCCTTGCTGCGGATAATCCCAGCCTATTAGCTTCAGGCCTGAACATTTACCATATTGAATGGCATCTTCGGTAAACCGGGTATTGGTCACCACCCAGCCTTCATGAAATTTATTGGTATGGTCTTTACGCTTTTCCCACTGTTTTTTCACGTCCTCAAAGCGGGATTTGATATAGAGTGGAATTTTCACATCACACTTATACCCCTGACGGTTATGGAATTTACATTCCACCATAAAGTGCCGGTTGTCTTTCTGAGCCTCCACATCTATTTCGTGAGAAACACAATGCCCTTGAATGATTACCCCCACTTTGGTACGATATCCCTGGTGTTTCAAAATTTCACCTACAAACTTTTCAAAGGGATAACCGGTAGGGCCCAGCTCTAAAATAGCCTGCTTGATCTTATACCTGCCCGCAGCGGGTTTTGAGTGCTTCCGAAGCATGGAGAACGCCTGGCTGTAGATTTTCTTCGTGGACATGCCCTCAAAAAGCTGCGCTTCAATCTCACTTACAATCCGATCAATCATGGATGAACCGGCTCCGGCTCTTTCAAGGGATAGCTTGAGTTTTGCAGGAGAGAAGGGTGCTTTTTCTCCGGAAGCCTTGGTGATAAAAACGGTCTTTTCTGGCATTAAATCTACTTTAACAATGGAATGTTAAAGTTAGAATATCAGTTCAGGGGGTATTTATGATATCCCGCTTTCCTTGTATGAAATTACGATGAGCAACTAAAATTATAAAAACGCTTTTAGACAGTGTAAGAGACTCCTTAAACCTTAAAGAATCAGTTCATTATTATTGTTGATTTTCTTTTCAAAACAGTCAAGATTATAAATAGTGGTTTCAGCAATATTCTGAAGGGCGGTTTCGGTAAGAAAGGCCTGGTGGCTGGTGATAAGCACGTTCTTAAAAGTCATCAGCCGCGCAATGGTATCGTCCTGCAAAATATCTTCGGAATGGTCTTCGAAAAAAAGACCTTCTTCCTCCTCGTACACGTCCATCCCGAAATAACCGATGTGGCCGGTTTTCAATGCTGCAATTACAGCCTTGGTATCTACCAGTCCGCCCCGGCTGGTGTTGATGAGCATCACCCCCTTCTTCATCCTTTCAATTTTTCGTTGGTTGATGATGTACCTGGTTTTTTCGGTAAGGGGCACGTGCAGGCTGATGATGTCGCTTTCGGTACACAACTGCTCACAGCTTACATATTCCAGTCCGAATTTCTGTTGTAATTCCAAACCTGGCTCAAGATCGTGTGCCAGGATGCGGCAGCCAAAACCATCCAAAATACGAACCAGCACGGCACCTATTTTACCTACGCCTATAATGCCTACGGTTTTTCCGTTGAGGTCAAAACCCGTCAGGCCGTCCAGCGAAAAGTTTTGTTCCATTACCCTGCGGTTGGCACGGATCAGCTTGCGGTTAAGAGCCAAAATAAGGGCAGTTGCGTGCTCGGCAATGGCATAGGGCGAATAGGCGGGTACACGCGCCACTTGTATGCCCAGTTCTTTGGCTTTCTGTAGGTCCACGTGGTTAAAACCTGCCGACCGCAAAGCGATGTATTTGATACCGAACCCTTGAAGCTTTTCAAGGACGGAAGCTGAGGCATCGTCTCCGGCAAATAGGCATATGGCCTGGCTACCCTCAGCTAATATTGCGGTTTCTTCTGTAAGTCGTACATCCAGCCATTGGATATCATGTTTGCCTGCATTGGCTTTTTCCAGGCTGGGTTTATCAAATTTATGGGTGCTGTAGTTGGTTACTTTCATCATATATTATTTTGAGAGAATATTTGCAAAAGCCCACGTAGTCCATCATCTATCTGATGGTGTTTTACAACCTCTCCAAAAGAGGTCAGGCTCAGTTGATTATTGACAAGCCCCGCCATGGCATTGCTCTCTCCCTTCACTAAGGCTTCTACTGCCGCAGCTCCCAAACGTATCCCCAACACGCGGTCAGCAGCCGAGGGGCTGCCACCCCGTTGCACATGACCTAGGGTGGTTATCCGTAAATCCACTGTGGGGTTCACCTCCCTAATTTTGGAAGCCACCAGATCTACGCCCAGTTCATCTCCTTCGGAGACTACTACGATCAATGTTTCTTCACTCTGATAATGGCATACCTTATCAAGCAGCCGGATAAAGTCATCAGCACTTTCGGGTATAAGAATACCATCGGCCCCTGTACCCAAACCACTGTGGATGGCAATGTAGCCCGAGTCGCGCCCCATCACCTCTACCAAAAATACCCGATTGTGCGATTCAGCGGTGTCCCTGATCTTATCAATGTTTTGAATGGCGGTATTTACAGCCGTATCAAAACCCAGGGTGTAGTCAGAGCCTGTAAGATCATTGTCAATAGTTCCCGGAATTCCGATAAAAGGGAATTTGTATATTTCAGAAAATGCCAGTAGTCCTTTAAAAGTACCGTCTCCGCCTATGGCAATAAGGGCGTCTATTCCTTTTTCTTGTAGCTTTTGCAGGGCTGCCTTTCGGCCTTCCAACTTACGGAAGCGTTCACTGCGGGCTGTTTTGAGCAGGGTGCCGCCCCGGTGCACCGCTTTTTGAAGTACTTTCCCATCAAGTGCCACAAAGTCTCCATCAATCATTCCTTCATAGCCCCTGCGGATGCCGGTAATTTTGATACCTTCAGATATGGCTGCTTTGGTCGCTCCATAGAGGGCGGCATTCATCCCCGGGGAATCGCCCCCTGAGGTAAAAATGCCAATGTGTTTTACATTTTTGTCCATTCCTTATAATTCTTCTTTTACCTCACCACATTGCATCATCTTTTCACCAAAGTAGGGGTTACGGACTTCCCTGGCCTCTGCCATCCAATAAGCGCCCTTGCCTTCAAAAGCCATAGGGCAATAGGTGGCGTAGAGCTCCATATCTTTTTTCAGGTCGAAACTCTTTACTGTGCAGTACACTATTTCGGAGATATGGCTGAAGTAAGAGCGCTTCTCCTCTAGGTTCTTTACGTGCTGCAACTCTGCCAGTTTAGCGGTGTAAAGCGAGGAGTGTTGTTCCCAGGCTTCCGTGCCTTTGGTTTTAAGGGAAGAACCGTCCACTGCCGCTACTTTTTCAGCCATTTCCACTGCGGCCTTATCTGCTGCTGCAACATTGCTGT
The DNA here is from genome assembly GCF_001592945.1 of Roseivirga seohaensis. Lineage (GTDB taxonomy): Bacteria > Bacteroidota > Bacteroidia > Cytophagales > Cyclobacteriaceae > Roseivirga > Roseivirga seohaensis. Next base: position 178,950 of record NZ_LRPB01000049.1, on the reverse strand, counting down.
TTACCAAAGCATTTTTCATTTCGAGATAAGCGTCCACTACTTCCTCTAAGTCTTGATTGACAGCAGCATCTGCGCGGTAAGGATCGTCCAGAATAATGATGTCCTGATTGGCAAAATTATCCCGGATGGAGGTGTGTTGGCGATGGATATTTTCTCCCTGCTCCATTTTATTGTGATGTTCTTCCATTATGGAATGGTCATGCCCTGCTTCTGTGGCTTCCATTTCATCATGGTGTTCGTGGTCACCATGTTCGTTCTGTTGATTGCCGTTGCAGGCACCTAGCAGCATCAGAGCTGCTATGGTAGTTGCCATCAAAATTGATTTCATCGTGTTCATTGCTGTTTATTTTTTAGATTTTGATCAGTTTCCGCTTTTGGCGTAAGCTGTGGCGTTGGCCTCGTTTTTAAAGTATGCTATCGTTCCCTCTTTGTCCAGCAGCACGATGTAGGCTTCGGTCTTGTCCACTTTTTCACCTGTTTGTGGGTCGGTGGCCATGCGTGCAGTTTCCTGTTCGTTCAGTGTTTTTACACACATCTGGCAGCAGCCGTAGTAGGTTTTGCCATTTACCGGCACAGGAATCTGATCTTTGGCCATATAGGCATCGTTCACCATACATACCTGCTTAGCAGGCACCTGGTCGCCCACCACATAATTACCGGTTCCGCCCTGCGCACTCATTTTGTGTTCGTGTTCCCGGTGATTGGGATTACCTGCCTTATCTATGCCGTTCTGGCGTTCTTCCATTTGGGAATGGTCGTGGTTGTTATGCTCGTTTTGAGGGTTGTTGTTGCAGGCTGCGAAAGCTATTGTTCCTGCCATCAGCAGGATCAGATTCATTGTTTTCATTGTGTTGCTGCTTTAAAATTAGAATGGGGTGCAATGGCCGGTTTTTTACCGTACCAGCGGTTAAATACCATACAGGCGGTTAGGTCTCCGGTTACGTTTACGGCTGTGCGGAACATGCCCAGCAAGCGCTCTACACCAATAATGATGATGATGCCTTCGGCAGGAATGCCTACACTGCTGAGCACCGAGGCCAAAATGACCACTCCACCGCCTGGAATGGCCGGGGTACCAATGGAGGCAGCCACAATGGTAATGACCACTGCAATAATGTTGAGCAGGCTCATTTCCAAACCGTAAGCCTGAGCAATAAAGAGGGTGGTAACCGTTTGGTAGAGGGCAGTACCATCCATATTGACCGTGGCTCCAATGGGGATAATAAAGTTACTGATGGATTTGTCTACTTTTAGCTCTTCTTCCGCTGTTTTAAGTGAAAGTGGCATTACGGCTGCCGAGCTGGTAGTAGAAAAGGCAAGTAGTTGTACATCCCTGATTTTACGCAGAAAGTGAAAGGGATTGCTTTTGCCTAAAACGGCTACCAATGTAAGGTAAACGCCCACCAGTACTAATAATCCGCCTAATACCACCAGCACGTAATACCCCAATCCGGCCAACGAACTTAGCCCCACACTTGAGGTAAGTTGTGCCATCAGGCCAAATACGGCCAGAGGTACCAGTTTCATAGCCCACTTTACGACTGTCATACAAATTTCCTGAATGGCACTGAGGAGCAGTTTTACCGGACGCAGTAAATTATCTGGCAAGGCCAGTACTGCCACACCTATGATAATGGTAAATATAACGATGCTGAGCATTTCGCCACTGACCATAGCCGCCAGCGGGTTTTCAGGCAGCAGGTTGGAGATAGCTCTGGGTATGCTGTTGATACCAAAGGAAAGCTCCGCGCCTCCCTGAACAGCTCCGGCCAGTTCATTGGCATGTTCGGCTACCGCTTGCCGGTGCAGGTAGCTGCCCGATTTGAAAAGTGTGGCCAGTACCACGCCTATGGTTACGGAAATGGTGGTGGTACCCACAAAATAAAGAAGCACACCGCCTCCCAGCTTCTTCAGGTTTTCCTTATCGTTGCTGGCAATGCCGGTGATAATGGAAGCCACAATAAGGGGGATCATGATCATCTGCACCAGCTTTAGGAACAGTATACCCGGCAGGGCGAGCCAGTTGCCCAAAATATCGGCTGTACTCTTGGTCAACCAGCCATTTTGGGGGCTGAGCAAAAGACCAAGGCCTACTCCCAAAAACAGGGCAATGATCACCTTTAGCCACAGCCGGTTTTCTACCAGCTTTTGCAGGTAGGTATTCAGTGATTTTAAAGACTTAATTTCTGTGCTAAACATATTTTAATTATTAGGCAAGCCCTATTTTATTTTGGAGATAGACACACTGCACCGCATTAATTAATTCAACCCCTTCCTTAAACGGGCGTTGAAAAGCTTTTCTTCCCATTATCAATCCTGTACCTCCGGCTCTCTTATTGATAACTGCTGTCGTTATCGCGTCAACCAAGTCGGACTCACCTTTTGAACCACCCCCGGAATTGATCAACCCTATTTTACCCATATAGCAATTGGCCACTTGCAACCTGCACAAGTCAATGGGATGGTCTGTGGTTAACGCTTCATACATTGCATCGTCATATTTGCCAAAACCTATATCCTTAAAACCAAAGTTGTTTGTCGGCAATTTTTGCTTAATGATGTCTGCCTGGATGGTCACACCCAAATGATTGGCCTGCCCTGTTAAATCTGCCGCTGCGTGATAATCTCCTTTCTCTGTCTTAAAAGCTTCATTGCGCAGATAACACCACAGGATGGTCGCCATTCCCAAATTGTGGGCTTCTTCAAAGGCTTCAGCTATTTCTTTAAGCTGCCTGTCGCTTTCTTCGGAACCAAAATAGATGGTGGCTCCCACGGCAACGGCTCCCATATCCCAGGCATTTTTTACTTTTCCAAATAATGTTTGGTCATATTTGTTGGGATAGGTAAGCAGTTCGTTGTGGTTGATCTTAACGATAAAGGGGATTTTGTGAGCATACTTCCCAGCATTTAATCCCAGCACACCAAAGGTGGAAGCCACTGCATTGCAGCCGGCTTCCAGGGCAAGTTTTATGATGTTTTCGGGATCAAAATAAACTGGATTTTTATAGAAAGAAAAAGCCGCGCTATGCTCAACCCCTTGGTCCACGGGCAGAATACTCAAGTAACCTGTGCCACCAAGATTCCCGTGGTTGTACAACTGTGAGAGACTCCGCAGCACTTGTGGATTCCTGTTGCTATTTGCAAATACCTTGTCAAGACTATTTTTGCCTGGAGTTTGCAATTCATCCTTTGTTATTTTTTCACATACGTGATCCAGGTAGAAGGATGCTTTTTCTTCTAATAGATCTGTGATATTTATATCTGTTTTCATTTTAATACGAATTAATGAATCCCCAAACTTTCATTGGTTTTGGAAATGGATTTATGGGCATCGGTCTCAATTCCCGTAAGTGCCCTAATGGCATCAATGGTCTCCGGAATTACGATGGCCTGATTGTCCACCAAGTAGGCGTAAAACAACTCATCGTCCTGCACTTTCAGCATATCCTGCCAAAGGGCCACTTCGTACATATCGCCCCAAGGGCGGCCCATATCGAGGTATTTTTCCTTTACCGTATTGTTGGAAACGAGGCCATCCGAATAATTAATGAAAGTAATGCGCGTGGATGAACGAAAGGCTTCCAGCACTTCTTCCTTAGTGGTTTTACGGCTTAGCCGCACATTCCAATAGTGCAGGTGGCTCAGCGTTTCCGGCACCTTTACGGCCATGGTTACTACGTCCAGTTCGGGATCTACACTCTGTGCATCCGGCCCCTGGTGGCTGGGAATATCTCTTTCAGGAACCAGGGTATTCATGATCCCGCCCAAATGGCTCTCCCATGGGTCGGTTGCCCTGCGCAACAGTGTGCCCCGGGCACTTTGCAACAGATCTGCTTTTTTAAGCGCGGTAAGCGTACGCAAAATGGAGGTAGTGTTGCAGGAGACCACCCGTGTGCTGTCCCGGTTCAGGGCAGAAGCATAATTATTTTCTGCACTAAAAGAGTGACCGGTGGTTTTGTGTTTTTCGCCCCCTTGCAGGATAAATTTTATTCCCCGCTCTTTATAGGTTTCTACATTTTGTGCGGCTATCTTCTTGGGCGTACAATCTACCACCAGGTCTGCCATATCCAGCAGGTCTTGCATATTACCGACTACCGGGATTCCCGCCTGCTCCATTTGGAGTGCAGCTTCTTTGGTAGCGGCATATACCAAATATCCTTTATCTACAGCAGCTTGGATGCGCCAGTCGCTGATCACATCACAAACTCCACTGAGTACCATATCGTTTTGCAGCGCAATGGCATCGGCCACTCTTTTGCCGATTACGCCATATCCAATAAGTGCTATTTTCTTTTTCATGTTGTTATTGAGTTTTAATTGAGGTATGAATATTATTTATGTTTGATAAGCCGAATACGACCAATACGAAACTTTGACCGATCTCCATCATCACTAAAATTTTGGCGGGGGTAGTCACAGGCACGATATCTCCATAACCGATGGCCGCAAAGGTGACCACACTGAAATAAAATGTTTCGAATAAATACTCGAAGTAGCTGAAACCATCAAATGCCTTAAATCCGAGAAAAGAGGAGGTGTCGGCAGCAACCAGACAAGTGAAATCTGCCGCATAGGAGAAAATAATGAGCATGACGAGCAGCCCGAAGATCCAGAGAAGTTGCCCAAAGGAATGACATTGCTTGATGGATTTATTGACCTGCCTGAAGGTAAAAAAGGTAAAGTAACCGGTCTTGATAAAGGCCAGAAAGATAACGAGATAAGGCACCCAGCTTAGCGCATGATCTACGAACTGCATGAGATAGACATAGGCAATGGCCACGATGCCCACCAACAGAAGGGCTGGACGCATCCTGAGCAGCAGTTGCTTTAAGAAATTACCTGAGTTTAGTTTAGTGGTCATTATCCTATCTTTTAATTAGTGCCCAAGCTGCTATTAACCGGATTTGTCTGCCCGGATTGACGGAGAATAATTACCCCAATGAGCCCGGCAAGTACTGAAGCAAACAAAATGGCCAGCTTGGCAATGAACCTATACTCCTCTTTTTGAAAGGCGAGTTCCGTGATGAACAGCGACATGGTAAAACCGATACCGGCTATAACGGCTACTCCGGAAAGATGCCTCCAGGAAATGCCTTGCTGCAACTCTGCCAGCTTAAGCTTGACTAAAAGCCAGCTGACTCCCAAAATACCGGTGAATTTCCCCACCAAAAGGCCAAAAGTGATCCCCATGCTTACCGGATGACTCAAAATTTCCAACATATTGCCGTGAATGTGAATTCCGGTATTGACCAGGGCAAATAGCGGCAGAATAAAAAAGCCCACAATGGGCGCCAGATGATGTTCTATTTTTTGCAGGGGTGTTTCGGCATCATCGGATTTTTGTTTGATCTCTTCCAGAATACCGAGTTGTTCTTCTGAAATAAAGCTGCCGCTGATCGCTTTCGTCTCTATGAACTGCAAATGAAGATATTGAAGGTTTTTCAGATAGTCTTCTTCCTTGATTTTTACACGACCCGGAATGGCAAAAGCGGTGAGAATACCTGCGATGGTAGGGTGTACTCCTGAGAAGAAAAATGCGAGCCAAACCCCTCCGACCCCGATAAGGGCATAAAACCATGCTTTTCGAATTCCAATATAATTAGCACCTGCCAATACCAGAACGAACAGTAAACCGTGAAGTAGATCCACATACGAAATACCGGAAGTATAGAAAACAGCAATGATGAGTACTGCACCCAGATCATCCACTATGGCGAGTGCCACTAAAAACACTTTAAGTCCTGCCGGTACGCGATCTCCCAATAAAGAAAGTACTCCGATGGCAAAGGCAATATCTGTGGCCATGGGGATACCCCAGCCTTGTTCTGTGGGAGCATTTAAATTGAAAACGAGGTAGATCAGAGCCGGAACGACCATGCCACCAACAGCGGCTCCGATAGGTAAAATGGCTTTTCTGAAAGAAGATAGTTTTCCGCCTATGATTTCTCTTTTCAACTCCAGGCCTACCTGTAGAAAGAAGATGGCCATTAAGCCATCATTTACCCAGATCAGTAAAGACTCGGATAGGGAGAACTGACCAACGCCTATGGATATTTCGGTATGAATGAAATCCTGATATGCTCCCTGAAAGAGAGAGTTGGCCCAGATCATGGCGGCCAGAACTGCCAAAAAAATCGCAATGCCGGAAGCAGATTGATTTTTAAAGAGGTTGTTCAGGGTAGTATTGAGTTTGCCTATCATTTGGAACCCTCATTTTCCATGGCCTTCTTCTTATAATCCCGTATAATCAACCGGTTGCCTTTGTCATAGGTGAAATAATTCCAAACCCAGTTCAGGGCTACCATCAACTTGTTTCGGAAACCACTAATGGAAAACAGGTGAACTACAGACCATAGCATCCAGGCTATATATCCACCAAACCTGAACTTGCCCAGGTCGGCTACGGCCCTTCGTTTGCCAATGGTGGCCAGTGAGCCTTTATCCCGGTATTCAAATGGTTGAGTGGGCTCTTTGCCGGCTATTTTATTGCGGATTACTTTACCCAGGTATTTGCCTTGCTGCATAGCTACCTGAGCCACTTGCGGATACCCTTTGGGAGTTTTTTCAGTGATCATCGCAGCAATGTCTCCAATGGCAAAAATATTGGGGTAGCCTTTCACCCGCAGGGTATGATCTACCCGGAGCCTGTTGCCACGAACCACGCTTTCTTTATCTATTCCTTTGGGAAAACTGCCCGTAACACCGGCTGTCCAGATCAGGTTTTTTGCATATAGTTTGTTTCCGGAGTTTGTAGAGACCATTGAGCCATCATAGTGCGCTACGGCTTCGTTCAGTATCACATTCACACCAAGCTGTGTCAGGTATTCCAGTGCTTTTTCGGAAGCTTTATCCGACATGGAGGCCAGTAGTTGATCACCGGCTTCCAATAAATAGATATCCATTATTTCAGAGGAATATTCAGGATAATCTCCAGGCAGTACGTATTTTTTGAATTCTGCCAAAGCTCCTGCCATTTCCACCCCGGCAGGGCCGCCTCCCACAATGATAAAATTGGTCAGAAGGTCTTTTTCATGTTCATCGCAGGTGATCGCGGCCTGTTCCAGGTTCTGGATCATCATGTGCCGAATGTTTAAAGCATCCTGGATACTCTTCATCCCCAGCCCCCCATTTTCGATATCAGACAGACCGAAGAAATTGGTTTTTGTGCCGGTTGCTATCACCAGGTAGTCATAGTCAATTACCCCTTTATCCGTTAATACCCGGTTTTGATCTGCGTTTATTTGCTCTACCGTGGCATAGCGGAATATAGTGTTTCTGTTGTCACTGATTTGTTTGCGAAAGGGAAAAACGATGCTATCCGGCTCCAACCCACTGGTGGCCACCTGATACAAGAGGGGTTGAAATTGATGGAAATTATGCCTGTCTACCAATACCACCTGCGCTTTTGTCTTTTTTAAAGCTTTTGCCAGGGCAAGCCCTGCAAAACCACCTCCGATAATCACTATGCGGGGGGCATCTGCCGAAGGAAGACAAACTTTTTCCCCTATATCGCAGTGATCAATCATTGGCAGCAGAATATCACAGTAGTTTAATTGTATTTCTTATTAAAGGAAAAATTGTAAACGGAGGCGATCAATGCCCCAAAGAGCCAGCCTAAAATGAATGTTTCAACCAAGCCGATAAGGGCTTCGCTCAGGGGTACGTCCATGCGGATGATGGTGCTGGTGTCCAGGCCGTGGAGGAGGCTGTTGAAAAACAACACAGTACCTTCATGACCTACGGTACTCATAAGGATAATACAGCCCAGATATAACACAAGGCTCGCCACGCCCCAGGCGAAGGCAAATTTTTTAATGCTGATGTGTTGCATGATCTTTTTTGTTTTGGGATTGATTGTCTCGTTCAAGTCTATGGTCGTTATGTTCCGAATGGCTTCCGTGCCTGCCCATCATAAAGAGGTGGCCGAGGAAGAAAACAACCAGGAAAATAAAGAGGGAATTACTGTCGTTGAAGCCGAAAACAGGTAAGAGGAAGAGGAGCAGGAAAATGCTCAAGCATCCTACCAGCATCCATAACATGTGATTTTTCATAGTCCTATAGTTTAACGATTAAAAAAGCTCTGCCCATTTTATTTTACCTACTCCTTGAGGTTTAAGCTCAGTAAAGATGTTTCGGAATGGTTTGCCACACTCTCAGCAATACTTTTCCCTGCCAGATTTAAAAAGCCGGTTCTACCATGCGTGATCATTGCAATCAAATCGGCATTGACAGACTTTGCAAAACTGAGTATCCCGCTTTCTTCATTAAGAGCATTGTAAATATTAAGTGTACATGTGCCCTTACGGGGACAAGATTTGTGAAAAGCCTTCATTTTTTCAATGCTTTTTTCAGTCTCCTCAAAAGCGGTGGGTACATTCACGTTAAGCAAATGAATATTGGCTTCACTGAGATCAGCAAACTTTACCACAGTATGAAAAGCAGCTTGTACATCTTCTTCAAAACTGGAGGCAAAAACTATGTTCTGCATGGGCCACGCAGACCGTTCTTTTACAATGATCACGGGCACTGTGGTATGTCGTAAAATCTTTTGGGCATTAGATCCTATCAACAGTTCTTTGACTCCGGAGGCTCCGTTTGAACCCATTATCACAAAGTCGTGGTGATGGTGGGGGATGTGCTTGAGTATTTCATCCCGAGATACGTCAAACACCAGAAAGTCTTTAGCGACAAGACCTCTTTCTTCAGCCTTTTTCACCCATTTGTGTAATTCTCCCCGGGCATGCCCGATTTGTTTCAGGATGTGGGGGTAACGTTTCTCCTTTTGCTTGTCCAATTTTACCCATTCCAGAGGAGTTACCTGTAAATGCAGAAAGTGAATTTCCGCATGTGCCTTTTCCGCAATGGAAATGGCTATTTCGGAAGCCCGGTTGGCAGTATCTGAAAAATCGGTAGGGACTAATATATTTTTCATGCTTACTTTCTAGTTTTTAATGGCACCCGTTTTCTCCTTCTTTCATTTTTTTGCACATGGTGGCGGGTTGCGTCAAGGCATGTTAGCAAAAGACATCGCCTAAGTGGCCCTGTTCCTTGATCACCGGCATAAAGTGATGTACGGTCATCAACATGAGGTCCGGGCTTTGGGTAATTTCGCGGCTGATCCAATCGGCCAATACACTATCTTGGGCAACTGCAAAACCAGCCAAAGCGCTTCCTGAAGTGTTCACATCAAAGTAATTTAAAGGCTTGTTTATTTTCTTTCCAGCAACTTTTTCCTTTCTTCAAATTCCTGAGGATCGATCTCCCCTGAGGCCAGTCTCTTTTTAAGAATTTCCAAAGGGGATTCTTTTCTGGTTTTCTGGCCAGGTACGTCCCAAGGGGTAAGGAAGATCCAAAAGAGAAAAACGAGCCAGATGATCCACCAGATAAAGTGCATGCCCCAAAAATGTCCTTCGTATAAATGCATGATTTTATGATTTAATATGACAGGTGAAAATGGGCTCCTCCATAATATCCTGTCAACGATTTATATTACTACTCAAATTTAAACCGATACCGGGTCTTTTATTTTTGAAATTTTGTCTTTGATGTATGATATTTTGTTTATATCAACCCTTATTTCTTAGCATTAGACGCTTCTTTCAACTTGTTAGAAAGCTTTTTAAACAATGCCTTGTTCTGGAGATTGCTATTGTCAATGAGCAGTCCTTTAAGGCCATCTTTTGTTTCTATACCATAAATAACAGACTTGCCTGTTGGGTCTTCGTTTTCTGCAAAACGATAGAATTCTGAAACGTTTAAATCTTCAATTTGAAAACTGGTGCACAGGTCCTTACATTCAAGACAATCTTCCTTCCTATTGAAGTTGTAGGTATAGCCTTTTTCCCTAAGGTCATCCAGCGCTTCGGTTAAGTTCCGGTAGTAGCGGTTCTCATCTTTTATCACTTCTTTATAATCAGATACTGAAAGGCCGGTAACCCGCTTGAATTGGCTGGACAGATAATGTACCGAACTGTATCCAAGTTTTTCGCCAATTTCACTCAGGTTCAGTTCATCATATTGCACCAGTTCCTTTACCCTGTCTATGCGTTTATTTATATAGTAGGTCTCTATAGTAAGTCCCTCAGCCTTTGAAAAAAGTTTGCTGAGAGAGTTGTAATTTTTACCAATTTCATGTGCCAGAAAATCAGACAACATTACTTCTTTATTAGAACTTTCCAGTAGTTCTATATAGTGTTGGATTCCGAGCTTAATCTGCTCCAACAGAATCTTCTCTTTGTCTTCGAGTAATTCAAATCCGTACGTCTTTAATCTGGATGCAATGGTATCTCTCGTTAAGGTGGCGGGAATTTGTATGGTAGCATGTCCGAGCTGAATCATTGAAACGGTGGCTCCAAGTTCTTGAAGTTCATTCTGTATGACCAGAATACATCTTGGGCATACCATATTCTTAATATTTAGATTTATCGTTTTCATCTGTCTTTTTTTATTGGTGAACTATAGAAAAACGGTCTTTATACAAGTCTCTGGTAGAAAAGAACAGAGGATGGATGTACAAAGCAAAATAGAGGTAAAGCCGGAAGAGCCATGCCTGATCTAAGGGCATAGCAAGGCTACCTCTGACAGATGAGGGCTAATTAAGGAAGGACTGTATCCGCACACGTATACCAAATCCGCCAAGGGGCGGTGGAAGGTCTGTGGCCTGGAAAGAAATAAACCTTTTGTAAAAATAAAGGGGGCGCAGTTCAAAAACCGGGTGTTGGACGAATAAAAAAGCTACAGAAAAGGATATGGCTTTTTCAGCGCTTCGTTTTATCAGTGAAGCGTAAATGCTGTTTACCATATCATCACAGCAGTCATCTTTATCGGTGTCCTTATGCTCGTGTGATTGGGTGCCGTGATCGTGGTCATGACCAGAATCTTCTTGCTGGCTTTCGCGATTTGCATGGTGGTCGGAAAGAGCCACCTCACTCACGTTATAATGTTTAGGAAAAATTAGTCCTATATCACAAAGAAAATCGCAGACAAACACACTAATGAAGCCCGTAAGGAACAGACCTACAATTGTGGATTTATGCTGGTTTAATTTTCTCATCATACTCTTTAGCTAAATACGCTATGAAACAAAGGTAAGAAACCTTTGTCTGAAATATTATGATCTATATCATGGAATAGGCAAAGTGGTTTAGTCAGAACTCCCGCGGCTCACCTTCAGTTTAGCGATCATGGCATCAGATAGGGCTTCGGCATATACCCCATAGGCATCCACGAGTACGCCTTTTAAACTTTTTCCGGATTGAATGGCATACACAATGGAATTGTCATCGGGGCTGCTCATACCCTCAAAGCGATAGGTCTCCTTGATCTCAAAATTCTCAGGGTGCAATTCCAGTTTGTAGGTGGGGCACTCAATGCAGTGGGGCTTCAGGTTAAAATCGAGGGTATAACCTCTTTTTTTCAGGTCATTCAAGGCTTCGTAAAGGGTATCGTAACTTTTCATTTCGGATAATTTTTTAATACGCACTATGGCTTGATCATGTAATCCATACGTATCTATACGAACCGGTGATCTATGTTGTTCTTAAGTTTCAACCCCTTTGGTACTTTAAACTTTGGAGGTACTAAATTATTTTTTTCAAGTGGAGTAGTGCCATAATAAAGGTAACCAGGAGTGTGATGATTATGAAAAATAATCCAAAAATCACCCACATAAATGGCTGGAATGGATCCTTGGAGGTGGCCAGGGCAGAACCAGGGTTATCTGGGGTATTCTCGCCTGGTTCTGCTACTTGACTGGCCACTTTTTCTTCTTCGTCCAGGGCTGTTGTACGAACTTCAATAAATGCCAGCAATGCTTTAACCTCATCATCACTCAACGGCTGATCTGGCATGGGAATGTTACTGAATTGATTGAATACTTTAACAGCTCTTTCATCACCATTAGCGACCATGGTCTGAGAAGATTTGATAAAATTCAATAACCAATCTTTTTCATATCTGCTGTTAACTCCTTTGAGATCGGGGCCTACCAAATTACCACTTCCTATCGTATGGCAAGCCATACAATAGCCGTTGAATATGGCCTCTCCGTCAATCTGTTGAGCGTTAACCGGAAAGGTAAGTGCAAAAGCCAGTATCAAACCAGTGGTATATTTAATAATCCACTTCAAAGCCTTATCAATTTGCAGATTTCAAAAATTCAACAATCTTATTGGCCTCGTCTTCTGTAATCTGTGCTCTAAACTGCATGTGTTTCACAGCAATATCCCAGTCCACATCACTGAAAGTGCTAGGTGACGCAGTATTGTGGCATCTTCCGCAAGCCTCTCCCCAGAGTTGGGCACCACTCTTAGCGGATATATGGGCGGGAGTTGCACAACCTCCTATGATCATCATGGCCATGAAAATCATAAATGCTATAGTCAATATTATCGGGTTCTTTTTCATGATCGTAGTATTAAAATCCTATAGTCCATTGAATAAAAAAGAGATCGGTTTTAGTCAGCCCCGGAGAGTCATGCCCTCCTTCAACCTCATCTGATTGTAAGGCAATTTTAATGGCGGTTCTCCAATCCACCCAATAGTTCAGGCCGAGTGTCCATTGGGTACTTTGTGACTCCCAGGGGGCTTCTTCAGGAGTAGTAAGGGTGGAATATCTCCCTACCAACTCAAGGTTCTGCACGAACTGATTACCGAAAGTGGGTCGGTAAGCGAGTTGGTAGAAAGCAGTTTTCGATTTGTTGTCAAAATCAAAGGTTTCCAGGCTCCCATCTTCTAAAACCTCGTAAGGTCTATTGTCTATATTGACAAAATTCAACTGACCCCGAAGATCAATCCGGCCTCCCAGTGCAGGTAAGGTTTTCACTAAAGTCCAATCGAAGGAATAAAGGAATGCTCCGATATCTTCAAAATCAGATCCTTTATCACCCAGTTTGGCTGATTGTGCGGAGAATCCAAGCTCAAGTGACTGGTCGGCAAATGGAAACAATCCAAAGCGCCCACCAAATGCTTTGTTTTTATTATTGTCTATATCGGCTTCTGGCACAATCATACCGATCTCATCAGCCTCCTCTTCACCATCATTGATACGTGGGCCATTGGTAAGGTAGACCGAATAATTCGTCCTCATACCTGCCAGATAAGCACCACCCCGTACCTCTATTCCCAGGTCTGAGGTTGGCAAAAGGCCATCGTGTCCATACCCCAGCGGAACAGTCGGTAATTTATTGATCCATGAGGGGTGTAGCCTGTCGAAAAAAGTACCAAAGGGAACGAGAATTTTTCCCATCCTTACCGTCATGCGCGGTGTAAGCTGGTAGTAGAAATTGGCATATTCCAAAGCCATCTTTACTTCCCCATCCTCTATTTCCAATTCCAATTCCCCTTCAAACAGCAAACGGTCTGATTGCTTATAAATAAAGAGTGGGACAAGCCGGGCATTGCCAAAGGAGATTTCACCTTCTCCCGCAATAAAGTTGGCATCGGCATAGCCTCTGATCATGTAGCGGCTATTGCCCGGTTTTGGTGAGAATGAACTATCTGTTGTTTGTGCCAGCAAAGGCGCACTCAACACCGCCAGAAACCCAAGTAAAAATTGTCTCATATCGCTATTTTTTGAATGTTCTCAGATAGTTGACCAACTGCCATCTTTGCTCTTCTTTGAGAATAGTTTTGTAGGAAGCCATCGGGCTTCTGCCTTCCGTTATTTTCCAAAAAATGGCTCCATCGGTTTGCGCCTGAACGGAGGCTGAAGTAAAGTTGGTTGGTTTTGGGTTCAAAGCAGCTCCGGCTACACCATCACCTTTTCCCTTAGCTCCATGACACACCGCACACATTTGATTATACAGCTTCTTGCCTTTGAGCAATTCGGTGGTATTATCAACAAATGGATTCTTTAGGCCATCCGCTTCTTTTGGGGATTTCCAAGGGCCTTTTTGTTGATCTGAAGTATGCGTATTCGAGCTTGAAAAGGCCAAAAATGACAGGACGGAAAACACTAAAATCAGGGTAAAAATCTTCATGTCAGACATAGTAAAAAATGTTTTGTTCTATATCTAAAAATAGACTTGTGCGGCCTTAAAAGGGGAAAAGATTATGTTTTAGATGTATGATATTTTGGCCGCTCTGCTTCCGGTAAAAACAAAGATTCCAATCCGGGATAAGTCGGGGCTTTTAAGCGATGAGCCAAAAGATAGTTTTTTTACTCCTCCTTTTTGCTCAAAAACCATTTTTCCCCGGCAAACACCACACCCATCAATAGGGCTGAAACAATCACGACCAAGATATCGCTGCTGCCCTTTATCCATAAAAAAGCGCCCAGTACTACTACATCCAGTACAATAGCTGTAATGACGATGGCTATTTTGGGTTTTAGTTCTTCGCGCAGTTTGGTGAGCACCCCCCAATGGATGGTAATGTCCATCACCAGGTAAAAAATTGCCCCAATGGAGGCAATGCGACTAAGGTCAAAGAACACGGTCAGTAAGATAGCTACTACCACGGTGTAAACCAGCATATGCTTTTGTATGCGTCCGGGCATTCCGAAATGGCGATGGGGAATGAGATTCATATCGGTGAGCATGGCCGTCATGCGCGACACGGCAAATATACTGGCGATGATACCTGATACGGTAGCAATAATGGCGATGCCTACCGTAAACCACAGGCCGTATTGTCCAAAGGCAGGGCGCGAGGCTTCTGCCAGGGAATAATCCTTGGCTTTTATTATTTGTGAGATAGAAAGATTGGTGGAAACGGCAAAGGCCACCAAAAGGTAAATCACCGTGCAGATAAGGAGCGAAAAGATAATAGCACGGCCTACGTTCTTGTGTGGATCTACAATTTCATCTCCACTGTTGGTAATGGTGGTAAAGCCTTTGTAGGCCAGTATGGAAAGCGCCAGTGCCCCTATATAGCTGGTAATGGAATAGTCACTTGCAGGGTTGGCCGTAAGAGATGCACCAAAGGAAAAACCGGCTGCCCACAGGCCACCGATAGCAAATATGGCAATACCACCAATTTTGACCACCGCCATGATCAGGGAAGATTTACCGATAATAGTGTTACCGGAAATATTGATCAGAAAGGCGATGATCAGCAAACCCACACCAAGCAGAGGAACCAAAACGCTATTTTCTCCTACATCAAATAATTGCAGGGTATAAGTGCCGAAAGTCCGTGCCACCAGGCTTTCGTTAATGACCATGGAAAGGGCCATTAAGAGGGCTGCCGAAGCAGTAATAGTGCCTTTGCCATAGGCTTTTATTAAATACTTGGCAATGCCTCCGGCTGAAGGGTAGGCATTAGACATTTTGATATAAGAATAAGCACTGAAGCCGGAAATGATAGCTCCGGCCATAAAAGCCAGGGGAAATAAACTGCCTGATAATTCAGCTACCTGACCGAGCAGGGCAAAAATACCTGCGCCTATCATTACACCAGTACCCAGGGCTATTGCCCCATTCAGGCTCAGACTGTTCTTTTTGTATTGTCCCATGGATTAGTCGCTTTATATGTTATGGTGTTAAACATTATAATCTGGAGTTCTTATAACCAGCTTATAGGCTATCGATCGCTGCTTTCAATTTTGCCTGTATTTCATTAGCTATTCCCTCTAAATCTTTATTTTCCACAGCCTGCATTGAGGCTACCGGATCTACGGCTGCTACTTCAACCCCCTTTTCAGTTTGTTGTACAATAACATTGCAAGGCAGCATCGCACCAATTTTATCTTCGGCTAGCAGGGCTTTGTGGGCAAAGGGAGGGTTGCATGCACCCAGGATTTTGTAGGGACGAAAATCTTCATCCAGCTTTTTCTTCAGGGTTTCCTTTACGTCAATTTCAGTTAAAATACCAAAACCAACTTTTTTCAGGGCTTGGGTTACTTTATCAATGGCCTCTTCAAAGCCAGTGTCTTTCAATGTTTTTTCGAAGTAATATTTCATGTGGATATTATTTATTTAAGTCAATTTGTTAAAATCTGATAGAGAGGCCTCCTCCCGCCCCAAAGCGGTTGTCATAGCTTCCCATTAGAGAAAAGTTTCTGGAAAGAAAATATTCGAGCCCGGCTGACCAGGTAGTTTCTCCCTTAAAATCCAATGGGGCACCCGTTCCTTCTTCGGTAAGTTCATTCACCCAGCCAAAATCTGCCTGATATTCATAATTACCAAAAATGGCAGTGCGGGGGAAGATCATGATCTCTCGGCTTATCCTAATCTCAGGCCTTAATTTGTTATCCATTCTGACATCCAGGTTAAACATATAAGGAGTGAAAAAGCGGATACCGGCAATAGCGGTGGTGGATATCTCCTCCAGGCTGTTTTCCATTTCGTTTTCCATGTTTACCCCGGCAAATACCCGGAAGTAATCATAGAGGTAGCGCTCGTAGGTAAATTCGGCTTCCATATTTTCATTATAACCCAGTTCGGCATTTAGGTTAAATTGATTGCGGGTATTCGAGGTTACCAGGTTGAGCTCAGTCATGTGCGAGGCCACATCGGCCATGCCCCAGCTATAGTACTGATCGGTTTCATGGATGAGTTTGGAAAGTGGAAAGGGTTTCATGCGCGGGTCACGGGGGGTATCGTAGCTATACACCCGGGCCATACCGCCCATCATATGGTAGAGTACATGGCAGTGAAAAAACCAGTCTCCGGATTCATTGGCATCAAATTCAATGACGGTTTTTTGCATGGGGGGCACATTTACGGTGTGTTTGAGCGGAGAGCGATCTCCGTTTTCGTTGATCACCCTAAAAAAGTGGCCGTGCAGGTGCATGGGGTGGTGCATCATGGTGAGGTTGTTCAGGGTAATACGCACCACTTCGCCTTTTTCGATCTTGATCTTATCGGCTTCGGACAGGGGCACCCCATTCATACTCCAGATGTAGCGCCACATATTCCCGGTGAGGTTGAGCAACACTTCCTTACGTGGCTTATCTTCTGCAAAATCAGTGGGTTCGGGGGATTGGAGGTAATTGTAATTGTATTCTGAAAACATCCCCATACCGGTCATTGAGGCATCTTCCTTCTCCATTTTCATTGCTGGTTCAGACTGCTTTTCATGGTCCATTTTGGAGTGATCCATGCCTTCCATTTCCATCTTTTGGGTGGTGTCTTGTTTCATTTTAGAATGATCCATCCCCTTCATTTCACCGTCCATCTGCATGCCCCAGTTTTGCATGAGCTCGTAGGGTTCTTCTTTGCCGGGTCTGTATTTCATGGCAGGGGCACCCATGCGCATATCCATTTGCACCATTTGCATCATCATCCCGATCTTATCGGGTCGGGGTACTTCAGCGGCAGGTAGTACATCTCCTTTTCCGATATAGGCCGTAGAATAACCGGAACCATCCTGTGCAGTAGCGCGGAATTCTATTTTTCCGCTGTCGGGAATGGTGATGATAAAATCATAGGTTTCGGCAATGGCGATGAAGGTTTTATTCCGTTCCACGGGCACTACATTAAGCCCATCTGCCGCTACCAGCAAGGGATTTCCTCCGCCAAAGGTCATCCAGAATTGTGTGGAGGCTGCCCCGTTAATAATACGCAGGCGTACTTTTTCACCGGGTTGGAACTGTGAATATTCCTGACTTTCCTGCCCATTGTTGAGAAAAGCGGGATAATAGATGTCGGCTATATCGGCACTTTCCATACGCTGCTTCCAAAAATTGAGCTGTGCGCCCAAACCACCGCGGGCTATTACCTGGTTCAGCGGAGTGGCCGTTCCTTTTTTAATGTTGTACCACTCATTGCCCCGCTTGAGGTTGCGCAATACGTTCATGGGCTTTTGGTGTGTCCAATCGGAAAGCACCATTACTAATTCCTTATTGTATTCCAGGGTTTCTTCTTTAGGATCTATAATAATGGAGCCGTACACCCCGCTTTGCTCTTGCAGCATGGTATGGGAATGATACCAATAGGTACCTGACTGAATAAGTGGGAACTCGTATTTCTGTGTTTCCCCGGGTTTGATGGGCGGAGTGGTGAGATAGGGCACTCCATCGTAAAAATTGGGTAATAGTAATCCATGCCAGTGGACGGAGGTCTCCACATCCATTTCGTTTTTTACATAGATAACGGCATAGCCACCTTCTTTAAAACGAAGCGTAGGGCCTGGAATACCACCGTTTACTGTCATACCAGTGGTTTCTTTTCCTCCTATGTTTACACGTTCCTGCCGGAGAGTGATAGTATACGTAGAGGTATCCATCTGCGCCCAAGCAGAAAAACTAAAAAGTAAAAAAGAGAGTATTACAATGGATTTACAATAGGTATGTATCATGCTTATTTTCTCCTTATTGTGTTATTTCGTAGAGATTCTGTAGCGGCTAAGATTAATTGTCTTATGTTATTTATTTCTTGAGGAACTATGGGTTTTCATGATCTTCCATTGGCCATCTACTTTTTTTAAAACAGAGGTAGCTACTCCTTTTTTCTCAATCACCCTTTCTCCTTTTGCCAACTCAATTCTGTACGTGTATGCTTCAGTAGCAAAAGCATAATCCCCATCTACAATTACATCCACACTGTAATCATTGAATTTAAAGGACTTAAAAGCCTTGAGTTCAGGCCCGAGATGATGATCCAGATAATGATTAAAAGTACCTTCGACTCCACCGGATTCAAATACCTGAGAATTTTCCATAAAAAGGTTTGCTAAGTCAGTTGTTTTTAAAGATTCAACTCCTGTTTTATAGGCATTTAATACCTGTTTTACCTGCTGCTGGTCATTTTGGCCAAAGGCAGTAAACGATGAAACAAAAAGAACTAAGGTAATTACTATTGTGTAAAGCTTTTTCATAGGTTTATTTTTAAATAATTTTTTAGAAAGTATAATGAGCTCCCATATTTTACACGGGAGTTGTGATCTCTTATCTGTTACTTATTCATCTTCAAGAATGGCTGTTTCAATAGACTTTAGCTGCACCTTGCCGGTGCCTTCCAGCATTATGCCTATAAAACCTTTTTCCATTTTATCGCCATGTCCGTGGGTAATGGTCTGGTCGCCCATATAACCTTTAAAATGAGTACCTGCGGCAGTAACCTTTAACGGCATCCAGCCGGAACCAGCCTCAAAGTTACTTTCATCAAATACTTCTTCCTTGCCGTTTACTACCCTTCCCAGTTTCATATTGGCTCCATCAATGGCTACAAACTCATAGTTGGACAGGTCTTTGGCGTGATGGATTATCTTAACAGACCCTTTAAAATCGAGTCTTTTAAGGGTGGCGATCATTCCTACATTATCGTATTGATTATGAAAAACAAAGGCCGTTGGTGTGCCATCTGCGGTTAATTCAAGCACCATGGCTCCCTCTGCATTTTTAACTTCAGGCTTTATGTTTGTTGCAGCACCCGCCAAAAAGTGAAAATCTGACCGCATAAGCTCGGCACCATTTCCGCTGGGTGTCCATGTTTTATCCTCCCCGGTTTCCATGCTCATAGAATGGTCATCTCCAGAATGGTCTTCGCCCCCCATATGAAGATCCTCTCCATCCATCATTTCATCGTGATTTTCTTCTTCTGATTGTTCTTCTTGTTTTCCTTGTGAACAGCCGGTAAAAACCAGGGTGCCCCCAATAAAAACAATTGCGTAAAACACTACTTGTAACTTCTTCATGATATTATTGATTTAAAGATTTATTTTTTGATTCCTACTCCATATTTGTATACCAGCTTCCCACCCAGGTCGGCTGTTTTGGCTACTATGCCCAGACCACTTGTGCCCAGTATAAATAGTGCAATGGCCACCCATTTCTTTTTATCCCACTTTCTCCATAAAAAGAGAAGGCGGATGAGGGTATAGCCCCCAAAGAAATACAGGGTGTAATGGCCCCAGTCAGAATGCTTACCGGCAGTAAGCTCGCCCTGCATGGGAACGGATACTCCGTCAATAGCCTGTTCTCCACTAAAATAGGCAGCCAAAGCGGACAGTGCCCCCAGAGTATAAAGTGCCACTGCCATATGTTTCAGCCAGCTTTTACCGGAGAACAGGGAGGTCAGATCGGCCAAAACCGCTACGGCCCACAGCACAATGGGAAAGTGAATGATCAGTGGGTGTAGATTGGGTGCCCAGTCGGGAAGTAGCGCTTCCATGATCTAATGGATGATCTCCTTTACACTTCCACATTTCAACATCCGATCACCGAAATAGGGGTTCTTGATTTCCTTTTGGTTGGAAAGCCAATAACCTCCAGTATTTTTGTTAGCCATGGGGCAATACTCCAGGTACACTTCTCCCGAAGTAAGTGTACTGCCTTTCACCAGAGTGGCCATTTCATTGCTCAGTGCCGTAAAAGCTTTACGTTGAGCATCCAAGGTGCTGGCAGCACTTACTTTTGCTGCTTCTGTCTTTGCCTTTTCTCCTTTGCTTACCGTGCCTAAAGAAGCTTCCAGTTTTGTGGCCGCTTTTTTGGCTTCATCCGTCTTCGAGGCCACCAGTGCTTCTTTAAGATGAATATAATGACCGTAGGCTATACCTGTATTCTTGTCTTTGAAGGTGGGTTCAGCCTTCTGATCCATCTCCTTTTTGTCATCATGATTGCTGTGATCATGTTGTGCAAAGGCTCCCCAACTTATCAGGGTCATGCAAACGATTAGGGTTGTTTTTTTCATTTTACTTGATTTTGTGGCCTGCTCAGTGTCAGGCCGGGATTAAACATTTCGATTAGAGATTAAAAATTTGCATCAGGGCGATTACCACAACCAGTAGACTTACAAGCCCCCAGGTGATGCGTTTCGCCCATATTCCAAATTTTGACTGGGGCATTTCATCCCCTGTTTTACAACAGTCTTTCATTTAATAGTGTCGGTTATTTCTCCACAGGTCAGCATTGCTTCCCCGAAATAGGGGTTCTTGATTTCAGCGTTAATGCTGAGCCAATCCGCCCCTTTGTTGTTATTGGCCATTGGACAATGCTGTATATAAAGAGGTGTGTCAAACGGGGTAAAGGATCGGGTTAAATTGATCATTCCCTCAGACACCTGTTGAAAAGCACCCCGAATTTCTTCCATGCTTTTAAAATGCGGAAGATGTTCCAGGGCTTTTTTCAGCGTGCGGCTGTGTTCCATCCAGGCATTGTGTGCCGCTCCAGTAAACAAGGCCATATCTACTTTCTCAATAGCTGTTGCCAACTGGCCACCATACTGTTTCGCTTCAACCAGTTGATCCGCTACCAATGCGTTTTTGAAATCGAGGTAAGTGGTATAAAGTGGCCGCAGGGACTTTTTTGCTTTTTGATCGATGGTAAATGATTGCACTGTTTTTGGCTTTACAGGACTTGCTGTGGAAGGCATTTCGCTACCTCCGTGGTTATGCCCGGTCATGGCGGGCCCGCCTTCCGGATTCATCATACTGGGCTTGCCAGCGAGTTGAGCGGCTGCATCTATGCTAAAGGTACCGTGTACGGCAATTTCTTCGCCCGGTTCAAGTCCTTGCTTTATAATGAAACCTTCGCCCATCTCCGGCCCCAGTACCACTTCCCGCATCATAAAGTGCATGCCGTTATCGGAAGGTGTTTTTACATATACTACCGAGCGTTCGCCTGTCCACATCACAGCCGATTTGGGTACAATCAGGGTATTCGCCTTATTTTCAAGTGCTGCCTGCACTACACCACTGGCAAACATTTCTGGTTTAAGTGTATTGCCTTTATTGGTTGCTTCCACCCGGGCTTTGGCTACTCTGGTTCTAGGATCAATAACCGGGTCTAAAAAGCTGATGGTGCCGTTAAATTCCTGACCGGGCAGAGAGGCTACAGTAAAATTGACTTTATCGCCTTTTTTTATCCAGGCCAGGTCCGATTCATACACATCAAACAATACCCATACTTTTGACAAATCGGCAATTTCATAAATGGCCTCTCCCTTACGGATGTAATCGCCCAGATTGACATTTTTGCTGATGACATAACCAGATACATCGGCTACAATCGGAAATTGTTCTTTGGTTTCTCCCTCCTCCAGTATCTCCTCTATTTGTGCTTCGGAAAGTTTCCAGTTTTTAAGTTTTTCCCGAGCGGACTGATAGAGAGCGGGTTGGGTGGCCTTGATCTTTTGGGCTTCAAAAAGCTCTTCCTGGGCGGTAACGAGTTCGGGAGAGTAAAGGGAGGCGATCACCTGACCTTTGCGCACGTATTCCCCGGTAAAATTGACCTTTAACTGCTCTATCCTGCCAGGAATATGACTGGTTTGAGAAAATACCAGCCGTTCATCTTCCTGTATCTTGCCATTGAGCCTTACACTTTTCACAGGGGCAGTAGTGCCTACTATAGCAGTACTGACACTGGCCAGTTGCATGGCCGTAGGTGACATAGATATGGCCATCGGGTCAAGTTCCTGGTTATCATCATTTTCAAGAGGGATGAGGTCCATGCCACAAATTGGGCAATCTCCCGGCTCGTTTTGCCTGATCTGCGGGTGCATAGAACATGTCCATATAGTTTCGCCTGCTATTTCATTGGTGTGTTGGTGGTCTTCTTCCATTTTTTGGCCAGACGAGCCACCAAAGATCAGCCACCCCATCAACAGACCGGTGACCAGTGTGAGTAGCATGACGATAATTGTTTTTCTATTGATTTTCATCTTAATATGTTTTTGCCGTTAGATAGTTAAGCTGGGCCAGGACTATGTGGTACTGCACCTGTGCCGTGGCTTTCATTTTTTCATATTTCAGCAGTTGCTGCTGCATCCGTAGCACTTCCTCAAATTCCTGCCCTGAGTTGGCATAGGCCGAAAACAGCAGGTTAAGCGCCTGTTCCGATTCCAGGGTCTGTTGCACGTACAAAGCGATCAGATCGGATTGCTGTTGTATTTGGAACCAAACCATCTCGTAGCCCGAAGTCAGGTTATTGGCATACTCCTGCTTTTGCAAAGTGTAGCCTTCCTGCATCAGTTGCGCTTCTTTTACCGAAGCCCTGTACTTACTTCTGAAAATCGGAATGCTGACAGATACCATAGGCATCAGGGCATTCCGGCCATTATCTGACACATCGGCATCGGTTCTTTCCCCCACCATCACGTAATCCAGCCCTACGCCCAGCCGGGGTAAACCTTGCTTATAAGCTACCTCCTCACGGGCTTCACTGGCCTTTATTCTTAAATCCAGTGCGTTTAAAGCGGGATGATTGGTAAGCAGGGAATCTTTCCGGAAGTGATCGGGTAAAGTTTCTATGCCCAGTGAATCCATGATAAGTACCTGATTGTCTTCGTCCCGATTGAGCAGTTTGTTAAACCCGGTCAGCAGCGGCTTTTCCTTATTGTTAAGAATGCCCAAGCTGGTCTGGGCATCTTTGAGCATGATATCCACCCGCAGCACATCCACCATAGTGCCATTGCTGTTCTCAAACTTTGCGTTGGCAATGGTCTTGAAGGATTGGAGGATGTCAATGTTCTCCTGTTCAATCCGTTTCCACTCCCGCAGTTCGTATAGCGGATAGTAGGCAGCCGCCATCTGGTAATACAGTCGATTCCGAGCATCCACAAAAGATTGGTATTTCGCCTCTGCCATTAACGCTGCAGCATCGCCCTGCGCCTTTAGCGTCCCGAACCACGGAAACATCTGGGTAAGGGAAAACCGAGCCTGTTGTGGGCCTACCCTTGTTTCTACCGGAGATATAAAATAGCCAAAAGAAAAGGTGGGATCGGGCAGACTGCTCACCTGTGGCACCCGTTGCAATGCAGCTTCAAAGTCCTTGTATTTGGCTTGCAAGCCCGGGTTGTGCTCGGCTGCTATTTTGAAATAGTCGTCCAGTGTTTGGGCATAGCCCACAGTGTTTCCGAGCAGCACAAGTATGATAATATTTACAACTGATTTCATGATTGTGTTTTTTTAAATTTTCGCTCCTCTCTCATACTGTAGAGCACGGGAACAATGAAAATACTCACCAGCGCAAAGGCCATCCCGCCAAAGGATGGAATCGCCATCGGTATCATGATATCCGCTCCACGTCCGGTTGATGTTAATACCGGCAACAATGCGATCATGGTAGTGGAAACGGTCATCAAAGCTGGCCGTATCCTGCGCAATCCTGCTTCTACTACTGCCTCTCGTACTTCTTTTAAATTGGTCGGTCGATTGCGCCCGAAGCTCTGATCCAGGTAGGTGGCGATCAGCACTCCATCATCGGTGGCAATGCCAAAAAGGGCGATAAACCCTACCCAAACAGCTACACTGAGGTTGATGGTGTGCATCTGGAAGAGGTCCCGCATATTGGTGCCGAAGACAGAGAAATCAGCAAACCAGCCCTGCCCATAGAACCAAAGCATGATAAAGCCACCACTGAAGGCCATAGCGATCCCCGTAAACACCATGAGGGAGGTTGTCACCGATTTGAACTGGAAATACAGGATCAGAAAGACAATCGCCAAAACCAGCGGAACGATGATGGAGAGTCTTTTCTCCGCTCTAACCTGATTTTCATAGCTGCCAGAAAACTTATAGCTGATGCCGGCAGGAACTGCTAAATCACCTCTGTCTATTTTATCCTGAATTGCAGCCTGAGCATCATTAACTACTCCAACCTCCGAGTATCCGTCCCTTTTATCAAACAGCACATAACCCACTAAAAAGGTTTCCTCACTTTTAATGGCCTGAGGGCCACGCATGTATTCAAAATCGACCACCTGACTGATGGGGATTTGTGCCCCTGTAGGTGTAGGTATTAAGATCTTGCCCAGGGAAGCGGGGTCGTCCCGCAATTCACGCGGATAGCGTACCCGTACAGGGAAACGTTCCCGGCCTTCTACGGTAGAGGTTATTTTCATGCCTCCGATAGCGGTTTCTATCGTCTGCTGCACATCCTCTACATTTAAGCCGTAGCGCGAAATCTCGTCCCGGTCTATATTGAGATGCAGATAGGGCTTGCCTACAATACGGTCAGCAAATACGGCTTCGGCCTTTACCGAAGGTATCTCCTTTAATATCCCTTCCAGTTGCATTCCAAAATTTTCGATGGTTTTCAGGTCGGGGCCATACACCTTGATACCCATCGGGGCGCGCATTCCGGTTTGGAGCATCACCAGCCGGGTTTCAATGGGCTGTAGCTTGGGTGCAGAGGTAACGCCTGGTATTTTGGTAACCCTGATAATTTCCTTCCAGATGTCATCAGGAGATTGAATGGAGGGTCGCCAGTTGCGGAAGTAATTTCCATTATTATCAGGTATGAGTTCTTCTACTGTGACACCCCGCCCTATAGCTTCCTCATTGCTAAGGCTATCACCGCTGCTAAGGATATAGCGATTGTCCTTATCTACCTTAAACCTGACCCGGTGCCCTTTTTCATTGAGCATATACTCCGGTTTGTAGTTGATGATGTTCTCATACATGGAAATCGGGGCGGGATCAAGGGCTGATTCCACCCTGCCGAGTTTACCCACGGTAAGGTCTACTTCAGGAATGTTGGTCAATAACATGTCCAGTTGCCCTACTACTTTGCGGTTGTATTCCATTCCGGAATGAGGCATGGAGGTGGGCATTAGCAAAAAGCTGCCTTCATTGAGCGAGGGCATAAATTCTTTACCAACACCCGGAAAGCTATGGGTCAGGCCTGACCATACTTTGGTGGGGCGTATATTCCAGCCCACGGTATCCAATCCTTTGGCTACGAAACCAAAAATGCTGTTAAAGCCAATCCAGGTAGTAGCGCCTAAAAGGATCAGGAAGCTGGGGATCAATAGAAATTTGACCTTATTATCCAGACACCATTTTAAAATGGGTTTGTAGAAATGTTCTAAAAGCGTAAACAACCCTAAGATCAATCCTACCAATAAGGCAACAAAAAGTACGTTGACCCATAAGCTGTTGCCCGCCCCAAGTGGTAGCCAGTACTTGCCCAAGAGCCAGGTAATAGCCAGCACTACAATAATGAGGTCGGCCTTTTGAATAATTTTCACATACCATTTTCGGGAGTCTGTATGATCTTCAGGGTAACGGTTTTTCAGGATACCAGCCAGACCGTAGAGCACCAGAATAATACCTGCCCAATAGTACCCGGGAACAAGCACGAGCAGGCCAATCGCCAATAAGGCCACATTCACCCATTTTGCAATGGACTTATTTTTGATGCGGGTTCCAAAAAACCAGTGCGCCAGGGTTGGTAAAATGATTAAGGATACGATCAATGCGGCAATCAGCGCAAAGGTTTTGGTAAAGGCCAATGGCCCGAATAACTTACCCTCGGCTGCCTGCATGGTAAACACCGGGATAAAACTGACGATGGTGGTAGAAACGGCTGTAAGTATGGCGGTGGCTACTTCCGTAGAACCTTTGTAGATGGTATCTATAAGCTTTTGCCCGGGTGGGGCTTCATCTATGTGTTTAATAATGTTTTCGGACAGGATGATGCCCAGGTCTACCATCGTACCAATGGCAATGGCGATTCCAGATAAAGCAACGATGTTCGCATCAACTCCAAAATAGCGCATGGCAATAAAGACCATCAATACGGCTATGGGCAGAATGCTGGAAATGAGCAGGGATGCCCTGAGGTTGTACACCATTACGATCACTACCAGGATGGAGATCAGGATCTCCAGTGACAAAGCTTCCTCTAAAGTTCCTAATGTTTCATAAATGAGTTCGGAACGGTCGTAAAAGGGTACAATGGTCAACTGGCTCTCCCGGCCATCTGCCAATATCTTCTTGGGCAGTCCGGGGGCAATTTCTTTGATCTTATCCTTGACGTTGTTGATAACCAGGAGGGGGTTGGCACCATAGCGAGCCACCACAACTCCTCCGACTACCTCTGCACCATCTTTATCCAGCAGTCCCCTTCGGGTGGAAGGTCCCAGAGAAACCACCCCAATATCTTTAATGCGAATGGGTACGTTGTCTTGCACGGCCACTACAGCCTTTTCAATGTCTTCTACTTTTTTGATGTAGCCCAGGCCACGTACCAAGTATTCCGCCTGGTTGATCTCAATGGTTTTGGCACCTACATCTTTATTAGACTTCTGCACGGCCTGCATTACTTTATGCAGCGGAATGTTGTAGGCTTTGAGAGCATCGGGGTTTACATCTATCTGGTACTCTTGGACAAAACCACCGATGGAGGCTACTTCGGACACACCTTCAGTAGCATTCAGTCCATACTTCACGTAGAAGTCCTGTACGGTGCGAATCTCATGCAAGTCCCAACCTCCAGTAGGTTTTCCCTCTTTATCGCGCCCCTCAATGGTATACCAATACACCTGACCCAAAGCCGTGGCATCGGGTCCAAGTGCCGGTTGTATGCCTTCCGGCAAGAGGTCTGAAGGCAGGGAACTCAGTTTCTCGAGTATTCTGGAACGCGACCAATAAAACTCTACGTCTTCACTGAAAATAATGAAGATACTGGAGAAGCCGAAGATGGAGGAGCTACGAATGGATTTCACTCCGGGTATTCCCAGTAAATAAGTAGTCAGGGGGTAGGAGATCTGGTCTTCGATGTCCTGTGGAGAGCGTCCTTGCCACTGGGTAAAAACGATCTGCTGGTTTTCGCCAATATCGGGGATGGCATCTACGGGCACTGGGTCGGAAGGCAAAGCCCCTACCTGCCAGCCGAAGGGGGCGGTAACGATACCCCAGGCAATGAAACCAATAAGAATAAGCAGGGTGACAAGCTTATTCTCCAAAAAATATTTTATGATTTTATTGAGCATTTAAACGATAATTTGATGAAGTACTGATTTGAGTCCGAAGGGTCAGGACAAGCTGCGCCAGTTCTGAGATTGGCACACAGGGAAATCAAATAGTATTAAATCAAATCAGGAAAGACTGGAAAAGGGCTTGGTTATCCTGTTTCGGCAGTGGAGGGCTGTAATTCCTGTATTGAGGTAATGAGGTGGGGGTATAAAGCGCAGGGTTTAAAAAAGTCTGCACAAAGGCGGATACAAACATCCAGTTGGGGGAGGCCTGTATTACCGGGGTTTTAAAGGTGTCTTCTATCTGGAAGGTCTGGTATTCGTTTTGGCAACAGGGTTTGGAGCTAAATTGGTGACCATTAGGCATGTCTTCTTCACACCCTTGTTCCATGTCAGGCATACCACAATCCAGATTGTGCTTCACTAACATTAACTTACTCTCCACAGCTTCCCCACCACAATAGTGGGTGGCCATAGTATAACCTATGTTGCTTAGCAACAACATGAGGGCTAATGTTATGGAGAATATTTTTTTCATTGAAAACAAATGTACAACAAGCCGAAGGGGGATAGTTTATGAAATCTTGTTTAAATGTTATGAAGTTTTGGTTTTGGTGCTCTGATTGTGGTTACTGTGTTCCTGATACATACGTTTGGTTCAATGGGATTTACAGAGCTTGAAAGGGTGTAATCCTGATAATTACCGGGAGCATTGGAGAGGCTCAAAACTTAAAATCAGATCATCCTTAATTAGCCAATTTCAATATTCTGACCGCCCCCCTCATCACAAAGGCGAACACAATTCCCCCAATGGCTAAATCGGGCCATTTGCTATCCAGAAAATAAACCAACACCCCCGCCAGGATGACTCCGCCATTCACTATAATGTCATTGGAGGTGAATATGGCGCTGGCCTGCATGTGGGCTTCCTCACTTTTGGCTTTATTGATCAGCCAGAGCGAAATCAGATTGCCGATGAGGGCCAGTACTGATATGATAATCATCCATTGAAACAATGGTGTTTCGCTTTTACTGAAGAACCTGCGCAATACTTCTGAAAAGCCTAAGAGTGCCAATCCCATTTGAAAATAACCACTGATTCTGGCTACCTTTTTCTTACGAGATATGGCTGCACCAACAGCAAGTAAGCTCAGGCCGTAGACAATGGAATCAGCCAGCATATCCAGTGAGTCGGCCACCAAGCCCATAGAGCGAGATATCCATCCGGTAGTCATCTCTACTACAAAGAAAACGAAATTGATGCCCAGCACCCACCAAAGTATTTTTCGCTGGTGCGATTCGTCAGCAACTAAAGGCATATCAGCTTCTTCCGTAGCCTCCAGCCTGTCTTTGAGGTTGAGTTCGCTAATGGCTCGATGGATCTTTTCAACTTCTTCAGTGTGATATACCTCCAGTTTGCGATTGGGGATATCAAATGAAAGTTGCTTTACCTCATTATAAGGTTCCAGCTTCATCCGGATCATCTGCTCTTCAGAAGGGCAGTCCATTTTGGTGATATGGAAGGTACTTTTTTTCATAGCTTTTTTAGCAACAACCCTTGTCTTGCTGAATGGGCGGACATTTTTCCGAACCATAGCTGCAAAATATACAGCAGTCTCCTTGCTTTGGTTTCAGAACGGTTTTACAGCTTTCACACTCATAGAAGAATTGACAAGCGTCAGTTGGCATTTCCTCTACTTTTTGATGCCCGCAGTTTGGGCAGGTGATTTTTGATTTTAAGATGACCTTCATTTTTTCTGTAAGCTTTTTAAACCATATGTGATATGCCGGAAGAAAGGGTTGGGTAAGAGAGTACCATGCTTTTCAGTTGACTGGTTTTCAAGCCAGTGTTCTTTGCTATTGCAAACAGGTTAATGGTTTCTTCTACTTTGGCCCGTAACCTTATAGCCAGTTGAGTTAATTGTCTTTTCAATTTGTATGTTGCTGGCCCTTGTTTGGTCAAATTCGACAATTGCATTTCCATTTTCGTAGGAAGCATTGACTGCTATTATTCCGTCAAGTTTGTTCACTTCATGTTTTACGTGTTCTGCACACCCGTTGCAGGTCATGCCGCTGATTGTAAACTCAATGGTTTGTATATCCGCCTTGTCAACAACCATTATTTGTTTATTGTACTTTGGATAGAAAACATCTGCATACAGAGGAAATGCAAGCATGAGTGCTGCAAAAACAGTAACGATTCCCAGGGATGTTTTGGATTGCCGAAAAGAAGGTTTTCCTGCCTTGCCGGCCAGGTCATCATCCTCGCAAGCACATTCGATTTCTTCTTGGGAGCGGGGTTTCAATTTTTGATACCAAGCAAAAACCAGGACTACAATCGTCAGGCCTATTAAATACGGTCTAAATGGTTCAAGCCAGGAGAAAGTTGAAGCAATCCCGCTTGTTCCCGCAATAAGGGCTAAGACCGGTGTTATACAGCACAATGAAGCTGCAATAGCTGTCACGAGCCCGGCTCCGGCTAGTTTTTTATTTGATCTCATATCGTTTCCAATATTTGGTTTTCATCAAGAATTTTGAAAAATGGGATCATCAATTCTTCGTAAGTTTTTGTCAAAGAGTAAAAAATGGTTTGTGCTTCCCGTTCAGTCTGAATGAGCTTTCTGTCTTTCAGTTTACGTAAATGTTGGGATACCGCTGAGATGTTCATTCCAAGAATGTCGCTCAGGTCGCAGACACAAAGCCGTTTTTCTTCGTAAAGCAGGTATAGGATTTTTAACCTCACATTGTTACCCACCAAAGCCAGTCCGTTGGATAAATAATGGAATGTGTCATTAAGCTCTGAAACCCTGTCTTTACAGCGGTTTATTTGTTCAGGGTCTGCCTGTTGTCTTACGCAAGAGTTGTGATCCATGCTTACAAAGGTAGTTTATTTGCTTATTTAAGCAAATTCTTAAATACATTCCTCAAGAGGGCAATAGAGAATCCTTAGTTTCTCTTATACCCCAACAACCTCAGCGCATTAAATACCACTACCAAAGTGGAGCCTTCATGGATGAGTACTGCAATACCGATATTGGCAAAACCGAAAACCGTGGCGGGTATCAACAAGGCTACTATTCCCAAACTAACCCAAAGGTTTTGTTTAATGATACTTTTGGCCTTTCTACTTAAGCCAATCGCAAAAGGTAATGTTTCGAGCTTGTCAGCCATCAAGGCAATATCGGCCGTTTCCAAGGCTACATCACTACCCGCAGCTCCCATGGCAATGCCCACTGTGCTATTCGCCATGGCCGGGGCATCATTTACACCATCGCCTATCATTGCCACTTTAGATTCTTGTTCTTTGAGTTTCTTAATGGCTTCTACTTTTTCTTCCGGCAGCAGGCTGCCCCAGGCATCCGTAAGCCCTATTTCTTTGGCTACCGCATCAGCCACTTTCTGGTTATCTCCGGTAAGCATGATCATACGCTTGATACCAAGTTTTTTTAATTTTTTCAGGGTGTTTTTTGCTTCTTTTCTGGGCGTATCCATAAGAGCAATGATGCCAATGTAGTCGTCATTTTGACGGATCAACATAGTGGTATTACCATTAGATTCCAATGATCTTACTTTTTCTTCTGTTTCCTTTGATGGCTTCTTGTCATCCAGCGACTCAAACAGGTCCAGATTGCCAATGAAAACTTTGTTACTTCCCAGTGAAGCTTTTACCCCTTTCCCAAGCACTGCCTCTAGGTCTTTCGCCTCAGGTATGTCAGCATCTTTCAGTCGCTCTTTCCCATCACGTACTACGGCCTTTGCCAGTGGGTGATCACTCAGGTTCTCTACCGCTACTGCTATTTTCAATAGTTCCTCTACTTTTACATCACTCAGGGCTACTACTTCCGTTAACTTAGGCTTACCTTCTGTTAGTGTTCCGGTTTTGTCAAAAGCAAGGGCAGTAAGTACTCCTAAATCTTCCAATGGGCGGCCACCTTTGATAAGCACCCCATTTTTGGCTGCTCGGGCTACTCCACTAAGTACTGCACTCGGGGTGGCTATAGCCAATGCACAGGGGCTGGCAGCTACCAGTACGGCCATAGCTCGGTAAAAGCTTTCACTAAAAGTTTCGTCAATCACCAGAAAAGCAAAATTGAGCAATCCCACCAGTACCAAAACAGCAGGCACAAAGTATTTCTCAAACTTATCGGTAAGGTGCTGAGTAGGCGACTTCTGTGTTTGGGCTTCATTGACCAGTTTCACCAGGCGGGAGAGTGTTGAGTCCTTCGCTACCTTAATCACTTTGATTTCCAGCGTATTGTTGCCGTTGATGGTACCCGAAAAAGCCCGGTTCTCGTCTTTGATGTCTTTTTCTTCCGACCAGTCTTTATCGGGATTATCTACTGGTTCTTTATCTACCGGCACACTTTCTCCGGTGATAGGAGCCTGGTTAACACTGCTGGTACCGCTTACAACCACACCATCGGCTGAGATTTTGCTATTGGGCTTCACCACGATGATGTCGCCTATGCTCAATTCCTCAATACCGACTTCTTCGGTCTTACCATTTCTCTTAAGCAATGCTGTTTTAGGAGCGAGTTCTGCCAAAGCAGCAATGGATTTACGGGCTTTGTTCATGGCATAATGCTCCAGAGCATGCCCCATGCTAAACAGGAATAATAACAAGGCGCCTTCTGCCCATTCGCCCAGAATAGCCGCTCCAATGGCTGCCACCAGCATTAGGAAGTCAATTTCAAAACCTCCTTTGGCCACTGTTTGAATGGCTTCTTTAGCTGTAAAATAGCCGCCAAAGAAATAGGCTGTAATGTAAAGGGAAAGGCTTACCCAGGAAGGAACAGCTTCTATGTAAGAAAGTCCAAAACCAATACCTAACAGCACCCCGCAAATGATGGAAAAGATCAGCTCCGTATTTTTACCGAAAATACCACCGTGTGAGTGGTCATGGTTTTCACCGTCCTCATGTGAATGCGCTTTTTTTTCAGTTTGCCCCATTTGTTCATCGTCTCTGGCAGTCTCTCTTATGTATCTTTCGACTTCCACTTCTGTGGTAATAATGTTCAAACCTTCTTTACGCAATGATTTAAAGATTTCCGCTTCATCTATTTTTACTGTTTCAAATTCTAATCCAATCATACCAGAAGCAGACACGGAAGACTGTAAAACTCCATCTAATCTATTGAGTGCTTCTTCAATTTTTCTGGCATGACGGGTATGACGAATCCCTTCCACCTCGATTAATCGATGACCGTACTTATCAATAATGGAAGCCCCAGCCCGTTTAGCTAATTTTTGAATCTGATCAATCGAAATTAGTTCGTGGTTATAATGAATGCAAAGCTGTGGCACACCATTATCTGTTTCATCAGCCACATGCACTTCTTCCAGCCCGTTTTTACCCTGAAGTTGCTCGATGAGTTTATCTACGCATTGGTCTTTTTCATCAGTCACTTCAGGAAGTATCAGAGGAATTTTTATCTGTAGTTTTTTCATTGAATTAGTTTTAACTAGAGCAATGGTTACAAACTCCCTTTACTACTAAGTTTGCCTCTTCAGCAATGTGCTTCGGGGGCAGTTCTACTTTAGGAATTTTATAGCTGGTGAGACATTTGGTTTGTCCGCATATTCTACAATGAAAGTGCAGGTGTAAGTCTCTTCCTATATCGCATTTGCAGCCATCTTCGCATAAGGCATATTTAGGCACACCCGTACCATCATCTATGCTATGTACTATGCCATTTTCCTCAAATACTTTCAAAGTTCTGTAGATGGTAGTTCTGTCTGATTTCTCAAATTCCGTATACATATCAGTAAGACTAATAGCTGCCT
The DNA here is from genome assembly GCF_001592945.1 of Roseivirga seohaensis. Classification (GTDB taxonomy): domain Bacteria; phylum Bacteroidota; class Bacteroidia; order Cytophagales; family Cyclobacteriaceae; genus Roseivirga; species Roseivirga seohaensis. The sequence goes on along the minus strand of NZ_LRPB01000049.1, from coordinate 145,588 downwards.
CCTTATCCATGAGATACTCCAACACCAAAAGCCGCATGGCAGTGGGTTTTATATTGTGCACCTTTAAATTTTCTTCTAGTTCTTTTATCATAGCTAGCTTTATTAATGGCCATGCTCTGTAGAGCCTTTCTTCATTTCAGAGATCAGGTAATAAGCATTGTTCCATGCTACCTGGGTGTTTTTTGGTAAAGACTCCAAAAGCTTGATTTCTACCCAACCATCATCGCTTATACCGGTTCGTACCTCTATCGGTCTAAATGTCCATTCGGTCTTTCCATCTTCTTGATGTGTTTCTACTATAAAAATATAGGGCTTGCCTTCTTCTTCAATTAAAGCACTTTCAGGTAGTGCTTTAACAGAGTTGTTACTGGTTTTTATTTTACCATTGATATACATTCCCGGGATCAGAAAGTCTTCTTTTTGATCTATCTCTGCATGCACATGAACTGCTTTGGGATTTTGTTCAAATTGCTTACCCACCGAATATATTTTTGCGGTTAAAGTGGCACCAGGTACTGACTCTACAGTAAAAGATATAGTTTGGCCTTTCTTTACCTTATATATATCTTTTTCAAAGACCATCAGATCAGCATGAATGTGATCATTATTGACAATCATAAACATGCCTTTTTGAGGATCTACATACTGACCAATCTGAACTTCCACTTTCTCGATGTAACCGTCAATAGGACTAACCACTGGAACATTTTGATAAATATCACCCCCTTTCACCTTTTCAACATTCAAACTGAGTTGGCGCAACTGAGCTTCATACCCCTTTACCTCACCCTTAATTGACATATAATCAGCCTGAGTTTGCTGAAAAGATTTGCCTGACCCTACTTTTTCTTCGTATAACTTCTTCTGACGTTCATATTCCTTTTCAAGGAATTGCATCTGATTGTAGGCTCTCACATAGTTAGTTTGCAATTGAGATAGATTTGGATGTGCCAGAGTGGCCAAGGTTTGACCTTTCTTTACTTTATCACCTTCTATTACCTTAATAGAAGTAACATTTGCCCCCAATATGGCCGTGACGGTAGCTTCATGCTGAGGAGGCACCTCTAGCTGCCCATTGGCTTCCACGATTCCTGATAGAGGCCTTGTGGGTATTTCACCGACCTTTATGCCTAGGCTGTTAAACTTGAGTTGGGATAAATGAACTTCTCCACTGCCTTCTTCTTCATGCTCAACTTTATTTCCATCTTCTGTATTCCCTTGTATAGCAGGTAAAGCAGATTCAGTGGGTGACTCATTACCACCACAACCTAAAAGGAATGTTGTCATTGCAATAGCCACAATTATGTATATGATTTTATTATTCATTTTTATGTTTTTTAATTTTGGATTTATTGACCTATAAGAAATTCCAGATTAATAACGGCCTGATTATATTCGTTCATGGTCTCGATATAATTGAATTTAAGGCTCAAGGCCTGATTGAGGTTCTGAAAATATTCCACATAGTCTATGGCACCATTTTCAAAGCTTTTTTGCGCATTATTAATAATTAAATTAGCCTGAGGTATGGCCTTTTGTCTATAGTAATTTAGGCTTCCCCTGGTTTTTGTTATCACTTCCAATTGCTGGCTGTACTGCCCCTGAAGGGAGACATAAAAATACTCCGAACTGGTTTTGGCCATCTGTGATCGTAATTGAGCGGCCTTAATGTCTGCTTTGTACGAGCCATAAAATAAAGGGATTGCAATCCCTGCCTGAACCCCTCCGAATCTATCAGACGAAGTGGCAATTCCCCCCTTTGACGTTTCTCCCCCTATCAATGATTGATTGAAGTACCCAATGAAGAGATCAGGCAACAGTTTGGCTGATTGAACGGATTTTTCGGCATCTGCAATGGCCACCTGCTGCCTGGCCAAGCCAAGAAGTGGGTTGTTCATAATCAAGGCTTTGTCCTGAATTCTTATGATATCCCGTTCGCTAAGAGCAGATGGCTCAAAGACCAAACTGGACATATCGTTCAGCAAGACTTGAAGTTGCTTTTCCTGAATAATTATGTCCGCCTCAAGTAGCTTTAATTGGTTTTGAATTTCCATTACACCTGTTTCAGCAGAAGCTTTCTCTAGGTAACTGGTTGCTTCCGTTTCGTAACGTATGGTTGCTGCATTTAGGAATCGCCCATAAATGGTGTCCTGATACAGGAGTAGCTTGCGCCTTTCATGCAGATAGGATAGCTCATACCAAGCCTTACGAATTTTCCATTTTAAATCATTTTCAGTCACGGCCAATCGTTTTTGCCCGCCAACTACCTGTTCATTAGCAAGTAGCTTTTGTTTACCATAAACAGTAGGGAACTCAAACGACTGACCTACACTAAATGAGAAGTCATTTTCAAAACTGTTGTATTGACCATATTGAACACCAAGACTTGTTTTTCCTAAATTTAAAGCTGCCTTCTTTCCTTGCTCCTGAAGTTCTATGTTGGTGATCGCGACTTGAACATTGCCATTATTGGCCAACCCTATCACGATGGCCTCATCCAAAGTAGTAATTGATTTCTGTTCCAACTCCTGTGCTTGTACATTGGAAGGAATTCCCAAAAGTGCGCCACATACAGCCAGAGCTATAATTACATTGACCGAATAACCGGTATTTAACTTCGGGTTTTTAGACTTACGCCCTTCAATATATGAGTAGAGAACTGGCAGTACAATGAGTGTCAACAGGGTTGCACTGATAAGACCACCTATTACTACAGTTGCCAGAGGCCGCTGCACTTCAGCTCCTGCAGAGGCTGAAAACGCCATCGGTGTAAAACCCATAATGGCAGCAGTGGCGGTTAGCAATATAGGTCTAAGACGTTCTTTCGTTCCTGTGAGAATTCGTTCTTTTAAATCTGTCATACCTTCGATTTTTAGTGAATTGAAACGACTGATTAAAACCAGTCCATTAAGGACAGCCACACCAAAGAGGACAATGAATCCGACTCCAGCGGAGATACTAAAAGGCATTTCTCTCATGGCCATGAAAAACACACCTCCAATGGCTGCAAGTGGAATCGCCATGTAAATCATTACTGATTGTGGGAATGATTTTAAGGCGAAATAGAGCAGTATGAAAATAAGAAAGAGCGCAATCGGTACCACTACTGATAACCTTGCCTTGGCGCGTTGTAAATTTTCAAATTCTCCTCCATAGGTGATGTAGTAGCCTGGTGGTAAGTCTAGCTCTGCATCCAGTTTTTGCTGAATATCTGTTACCACAGACTCCACATCTCTGCCCCGAACGTTTACCCCCACATAAGTTCTTCGAAATGTATTCTCCCTGGATATTTGCATAGGGCCTGGGACATATTCGATATCAGCAACCTCCTTAATTGGTACTTGAGTACCATCAGGTAAATCGATGTACAGGGTTCTGAGGTCTTCTATGCTTTGTCGATGTAATTCATCGAAGCGAATGACCATTTCAAAACGCTTTTCGCCTTCAAAAATCACCCCAGCAACACCTCCCGCAAAAGCGGCACTCACGTACTCGTTGAGCTTTTGAACATCCAATCCATATTGAGCCAACTTCTTACGGTCGTATCTTACCGTCATTTGGGGCAGACCAGCCGTCCGTTCTGCATTTACATCACCTGCTCCAGGCACTGTTTGGATGATGGCAGCCATTTCTTCTACCTTTTGTGAGAGTATGTTTAGGTCTTCACCGTACAATTTCACCGCCACGTCTTCCCGAACACCTTCAAGCAATTCATTGAATCTAAGTTCAACAGGCTGTGTAAAGACAAGATTAACACCGGGAAGGATATCCAGCTTCTCTTTAATCTGTTCAATCAGCTCTTCTTTAGAGTCTGCTGAAACCCATTTTTCCATATCCTTCTCCAGAATCAGATACATATCTGCTATATCCAAAGGCATGGGGTCGGTCGGTATATCTGCAACTCCGATTCTAGCTACTACTGTAGTTATTTCTGGAAAATTCTCTTTTAAGATGTTCTCAATTTTAATAGACACATCAATTGCTTCAGTAAGACCACTACCTGGCCGAATGAGTGCTTGCATTGCTATGTCTCCCTCATCCAATTGAGGAATAAATTCACCTCCCATTCTTGAGAAAATGAACCCTGCACCAACGAGAAGAGCCAAAGCAATACCAATGACCAATAAACGCAATTTCAATGCACCAAGAATCAATGGATGATACACCTTGTTTAGTGCATTGATGATCTTCTCACTAAACTTATGGATTCCGTTTTCCAATCTTGCAAACCAATTTTTCGGGTTACCTATTGGACGCATTAGCAATGCGGTCATCATTGGTACATACGTCAAGCATAGAATAATTGCTCCTAAAACCGCGTACCCAAACGTGTAGGCCATAGGGGTAAACATCTTACCTTCAACACCGGTTAGAAAAAGAATAGGAGTGAATACAATAAGAATAATGAGCTGTCCAAAAAAAGCAGCATTCATCATGGTGCTCCCGGATTCATAGGCTATTTCGTCCATTTGAGCCTGATCAAACTTATTCTTGCCAGCCCTTATCCGCTTTTCAATTTCATGAACTGTGCCTTCAACAATAATCACAGCACCGTCCACGATGATTCCAAAATCAATGGCTCCCAAGCTCATCAAATTCGCCCAAACCCCGGTGGCTTTCATGAGGATAAATGCAAAGAGCAGCGAGAGTGGAATTAATGATGCAGTGACAATACCACCTCTTAAACTTCCTAAAAGAACAACCAGGACAAATATCACAATGAGTGCACCTTCAACTAAATTTTTGGTAACAGTGCTAGTAGTTCGCTCAATGAGAGAGCTACGGTCAAGGTATGCGTTAAACTCAAGGCCTTCAGGAAGTGATTTTTCAATTTCTGTCATTCGCTCGATGACATTTTGAATGACCGCATTTGGGTTTGAACCTTTCAGCATCATAATGATTCCACCCACAGCCTCATGACCATCCTGAGTAAAGGCACCATATCGAACTTGATGACCGAAATGAACTTTTTCAGCAATATCTCTAATGAGTATTGGAACGCCATTTTCGTTGCGAATTGAGATATTCTCTATGTCATCAATTGTCCGTACTAGCCCTTCACCTCGAATGAAGTTGGCCATTTTGTTTTTCTCGATATAGGCACCTCCCGTATTGACATTATTTCGGGCCAATGCTTCATATACCTCTGAAATACTAACGTTCATAGCATTCAGTTTTTCCGGATTAATAGCCACTTCGTATTGCTTAATATAGCCGCCAAAGGAGTTGATTTCTACTACTCCTTCGAGTAGGGTTAGCTGCCGCTTAACAATCCAGTCCTGAATAGTCCGAAGCTCCATTGCAGAATAAACTGTATCATATCCTGCTTTGGGTTGAATAGTATATTCATAAATCTGTCCTAAGCCTGTGGATATGGGTCCCATTGATGGGCTTCCAAATTCCTGAGGGATAGTCTCCTTAAGCTCATTGAGTTTTTCCTGAACCAATTGCCTGGGCAGGTAAGTACCCATATCATCATCAAAGACGATGGTGACGACAGAAAGCCCAAAGCGTGAAATAGATCGTATTTCATCAACGCCTGGTAAATTGCCCATCGCCAACTCCACAGGATAGGTGACGAATTGCTCAATATCCTCGGTTGCAAGGTTCTCCGAAACTGTAATTACCTGTACCTGATTGTTGGTTATATCCGGGACTGATCCCAGATTGATTGTGGACATGGAGTAGATACCGACTCCAATCAGTGCCAGTGTCAACAAGCCCACGATGAATTTATTCTTTATTGAAAAAGAAATGATTTGATTGATCATTAATTATGATTTAATATCAGTTAGAAAAATAGGATGACCAGCCCAGGCATGAATACTGCATGGAGAAAAGGGGCCGGTAAAGACTGATATTAAACCTTCGGGGGTTCTAAAAAAGATTCCTTAAACCCTTCAGACAGAGAACAGGCATGACCCGCCAGCGGATCTTCGAAGGAAAGGGGCTGGGAATGCAATCTGTATGATTGATGCACTACCAAATGGCTGTGGCAGCAGTGACATGTGCATAGGGGTGAACATAAATCTTCAGTAGAATTATGATTCTGATCATCTCCGACATCACTTGTTGATACTTCAATGTGCTCTTTTGCTGGTTGATTGTCAGCACATGGAAGTACTGACAAACCCAGAATCCAAACAGATAATATGATCGATATGATTCGCACAGTGCAAAGCTATAACAAAATCAATGCAATAGGTTTGCAAAGTTCAACTTGAAAATTCTTAAAAAGGAGCTTTAAGAGCCGTTTAAATATGTAGAAACCCTCTTGCCTTATGGTATCGGCATTGAAAGCTTTTTTGCAACTCTTCCATTTAGACGAGCATTTACAGTAAGTATGTGATTGTCGTCTTGCAGAATACTCTCATACTAAAAAAGGGAGCCACTTGATGGCTCCCTTTTAACTACATTTTTTCCAATCATTAACTTCTGCAAGCCTCGGCACACTTACGGCAGGCTTCAGCACAGGCTTTACAATGGTCGTGATGGTCAGCGTGTTTTTCACATTCTTTGGCACAGGCTTCACATGCTTCAGCACACAATGCCTTGAGTTTTGATGCAAAAGCACTGTTACGCGCTTCCAATTTGGCAGTAATACTGCACAGGTCAGAGCAATCCAAACAGGCCCTCAAGCAGGCTTCCATTTTAGCATCACCGCCCAGGCATCCATCAATGCAAATTTCGCAGGCCTTTACGCAGGCCAGACATTCGTCTATACATTTTTCATCTATCATAATATATTTGTTTAAGGGTTATGGATTAATCAATGGGTTCAGCCTTGAACCCAATTTTATCTAGTGTAGAAATCACTTGCCCCTTAGTGGCTCCATTACTTTCTACCGTTAGTACCTTATCGGGGTTTTTAAGATCAACCTCCCATTTCTCAATGCCTTCCGTTTCGTTGAGGCGGGGGCTTACTTTTTCTAAACAGCCGTTACATTTTATCGAAGTTTTAAACTTTAGTATTTCCATTTTTATCTGATTTTTAATGATTCAAATCTATCCGTTCTAACCCCGGCAACCGTTATAGATTTTTGTTCTTTTTTTATGAAGTTTTGACCCATCAGGTATAAGCCAGGACGATGCATTCACTCATGGGCAGGCTTTGACACAGCAATACAGAACATTCTTTAAGCTCATCTTCGTTAAGGGCATAGTTTGCCTTCATATACACCTCTCCTTCCAGTAGTTTGGCGGCACATTTTCCACAAAGGGCTTGCTTACATGAATGAGGCAGTTCGAGTCCCTTTTCCAGTCCACTCGTGAGAATAGTTTGGGATTCAGATACTTCTAGCTGTATCGTACCCTCTTTCAAGCCTTTAAGGTGTACCTCTGCTTTTTTTATCGTCTTTTCCATCCCTATCAAATTTTAGCTGCCTTCAACCGCAGGCTATTGGCCACAACCGATACTGAACTGAAAGCCATCGCCATCCCGGCAATCATTGGGTCTAGCAAAAACCCATTGATGGGATACAAAAGTCCTGCTGCTATTGGGATGCCGATAATGTTGTAAATAAATGCCCAAAACAGGTTCTGACGGATACCCAAAACCGTCTTTTTAGAAAGGTTCAATGCCTTAGGTATGGACTGCAAGTCTGAAGTGATGAGGGTTATTTTGGCTACATCCATCGCTATATCAGAACCATGCCCCATCGCAATACTCACATCGGCTTGTGCCAGGGCATGTGAGTCGTTGATACCATCACCCACCATAGCCACAATTTTGCCTTTAGCTTGTAATTCTTTTACAAAATCTGCCTTGTCGGAGGGCAACACTTCTGCTTTGAAATGCTTCAGTCCTACCTGGTTGGCAACTGCCTGAGCGGTTTGCTGATTATCCCCTGTGAGCATATACACTTCAATGTTTCTGTCTTGAAGGGTTTTAATGGCCTGTCTGGACGTTTCCTTGATCTTATCAGCTATGGCCAGTACGGCTAATGCCTGATTTTGATTGGCAAAGAAGATAACCGTTTTAGCTTCTTCCCGAAGGGCTTTTGCTTTTTTGTCAAGTTCATTGCTGACGTTGATATTATGTTCAGTCAGCAATTTTTGATTACCGATATAGAACATCGTGTCATCTGCATACATTGCCTCAACACCACGCCCCGTGATACTGTTAAACCGGGTAATGGTTGTAGATTTAATTCCTTCCTCCTTTAGCTTTTGAACCACAGCCTCTGCCAGCGGATGTTCGGATTGCGACTCCATTGCAAGCAGTATGGGTTTGAGTTTTTCGGATTGACCCTCATCTTCCCAAATGATATCGGTTACTACCGGCTTCCCTTCTGTGATGGTACCTGTTTTATCCAATACCACAGCATTCACTTTATGTCCCAATTCCAGGCTTTCGGCATCTTTGATCAGGATATTGTTTTCGGCTCCTTTTCCCACACCTACCATAATAGCCGTTGGTGTGGCCAAGCCTAATGCACAGGGACAAGCGATTACGAGTACCGCCACCGAAGTAAGCAGCGCATGGGTAAAGGCATCATCTCCACCGATAAACATCCAGGTGATGAAGGTGATAATTGAAATGGCCATGACTACGGGAACGAAAATACCAGCTATTTTATCGACCAGCTTTTGCACCGGGGCCTTACTGCCCTGAGCTTCCTGCACCATTTTAATGATCTGGGCGAGTAGGGTTTCCCCGGCCACTTTCTCAGCAATAAAGCGGAAACTACCTTTTTGATTCACTGTCCCGGCAAAAACTTTTTCACCTTTGGTTTTCTCCACCGGAATAGGTTCTCCGGTGATCATGCTTTCATCCACAAAAGAATTTCCCTCGGCCACTTCACCATCTACAGGGATTTTTTCTCCTGGACGAACCACGATGGTATAACCTTTTTGCACAGAGGCTATAGGCATTTCCACTTCTTCACCATCCACAATCACTTTCAGGGTCTTGGGTTGCAAGCCCATCAGTTTTTTGATGGCAGTAGAAGTATTGGATTTAGCCTTCTCTTCCAGCACTTTCCCCAGAGAGATGAACGTGATAATTACGGTAGCCGCTTCGTAGTAGACATGAGGATGTATACCCCGGCTGTGCCAGAACTCCGGAAATAAGGTATTGAACAAACTGAAAATAAAGGCAATACCTGTGCTTAGCGCAACCAAGGTATCCATATTGGCTTTCCCATGTTTGGCTTGCTTGAAGGCATTGATGAAAAAATTACGACCAAACCAGAACAAAACCGGAATGGTAAACACCAATGAAATCCATCGTCCCGGCACCCAATCCATGTAGAACATCCCTATAATGAATACGGGCAAGGTTAAAATGGCCGACCAAATGGTTCGTTTTTTCACCTCCTCATAATGCTTTTCCTGAAGCTCCTGCTGTACTGTTGAAGGGTCTTCTACATCTACGATGATGTCATAGCCTCCAGACTGTAAGGCTTTTTGTAAATCATCGTGCGTGAATGACTTGTTGTATTCCACCAATACTGAACTATTGGCAAAATTTACGGTGGCTCCATGCACCCCTTCTGTATGGCTCAAGATAGATTCTACACTTGAAGCACAGGCGGCACAGGTCATCCCCGTTACGGGAAAGGATTCTTTAACGGTTTTCCCTTTGGGTGCAGGGGCTGTGGGAAGGGTGATAGTCTCCATAAGCGTTTGTAATTTTTAAACACTACAAATTTCACCCACTATAAGGAAATGGTTGTTATACAATCTGGTTTAAGAGTTACAAGATTTTGTCAGAGGTTTTCTAATGAAGCATGACCGGGCTTTTTAGATTTTTTAAATGTAGAAGGGGTCATGCCGGTTTCCTTCTTAAACGGAGCGGAAAGATAGGCTAAACATCAGTAGCTTTAATTAGTAAGAGTGAAAGTCAAAATTATTTTAAATGTCTTTCATCTAGGTTCTCTTTGTTTAGTTCTTTAGTTTATTTTTATCTTTTTCAATAAATTCAAATTCTTTTTTAAGTTTATAGATGCTATGGGATAGGTCTTCCACAGCATCATCAAATGAGCGTGCTACCCTTCCATTTACCTTTGAAACAGTGTCTTCAGAAAGTTGTAGACCCAAAACTTTTAAGGATACGTCACCGAACTTTTTGAAAAAGTCATCTCTTGCAGCTGCCCCTGGAGGTAAGCTATCTGGTCTCCATATTCCTTTTGAAGCATTCATGGAAAGTCTACCAATATTTGTAATATCCTGTTCATTTAGTTTGGGCGGTTTATAGATCTCATCATAATCCTCAGGAGTAGTAATTCTTTTAACCCAATCAAAAGAATGCATCACATACTTTGAAAAAAGGTGTTCAGAGATTATCAAAGTATCAATATCGCTGGCTGAAGAATATTCTTTATTTATGCTACTTCCTTTCAGACTTCTTCCAGCTAGAGCACTTCCCACAATAAATACGTCAGTTGGTGCTACTCCAAAAGCGTCAGCTATATTTCTTTTGAACAATGCAAATTTTAAAGGCTCCTCTTTGAAAACAAAAGGCACACTTGCAAGGAGCAATTTATGAGCTATAGCCTCTGGAGCAAATTGGTTAACAAGTTTTTTCCATTCATCCGCTGTAGGATATGCTTTAGATAACAATGTAGTGCTCATAATTTTATATCAATTTTAAACAAGTCTTAAAATGAAATGCTAATTTTATATATACTCATAATTCCAATGTAGCAATTTAGAAATTTTTTATTACCACCTTAAATTTAGCATTATGGCGATTGGGTTATGTAGTCAGTACATTAGTTTATTTTAAACCCTACGTTCATAATTATTACTTACCCTAATCCTGTATCGTTTTTTAAGATAAAACCGATAGACCCTTCTTATCTTCTCATCCTTTATTCCTAATCTTAATAAATATACTTTTGACACTAATCAGAATTCTGTCAAAGTGAATCTAATGCATTGTGACCAGGCTTTGCATTTTTTTTAAATGCAGAAGGGGTCATTCCGGTTTCCTTTTTAAACTGGGCGGAAAGATGGGCTACGCTGCTGTAGTTCATTTGGAAAGCAATTTCAGACAGGTTCATTTCATTGTAAAAAAGTAATTCCTTTACACGCTCTGTTTTTTGCCGGGTAATGAATTTCTCAATGGTAATGCCCTCCACCGAAGAAAACAGGCGGCTCAGGTTGCTGTAGTCATGGTGTAATTGATCGGACAGAAAGGTAGAGAAGTTGACCTGTAGATTTTCCTTTTTATGGTGGATCTGCTCCACAATCAGGGTTTTAATACGGGAGATCAGTGCGGATTTACCGCTTTCCAGCAATTCAAAACCCAGGGCTTGTAACTTTTTATTCAAGGCCACTTGCTGGCTCAGAGTGATTTCTTTGTTCAGACTTACTTCGCCCAGTGTCACTTTGTTGTAATCAATATTTAGCTCTTTCAATACTCCTTCTATCGCCATAATACAGCGGGGGCAAACCATGTTTTTGATGTGGAGAAGAGGAAGTGGTTTCATAGACTTTTAAGAGTAGGTAAATTTAGTTTCAAAGCCATTAGCTAAAACAATGAAACTTTCAAGTTTGGTTTTTGGAGGGTTCGATTCTCTAAATTAGTCCTGCCATGAATAATCAAAGTTCGTGATTTTCAACTAGGAATCTATCACAAGCGATAAATTCATACACAGACTAATTTACTTTTTTCCAAAGATCGAAGTCCTTAACAACCAGTTGGGATATTACAAAATGGGTTACAATTCACCAACAGCAAAGCACGGCTGAGGTATGGTCAGGCCGGGGTAACCGTATGATAACCCGGGGATATAGAGAAGCTATAGGTGCGTCTGTTATTTTGGTCAGAATATGTATGGGTTCATATCTGGTTGACATTGGGCTCTATGGAGTAGCATGAGTTTCGAGGTGAACCTTGCTCAAATCACCAGCACATCTTTTATCCTGACTTTTAGAATAAAACACTTACCAAGCCATCTGTAAAAAAACCACATCCTGATACAAATCAGGATGTGGGCATGATTTAAAAATTGCTTTTATTGCGGGTCGCAAGCACCTGGCGGAAAGGTGCTTACCGAGTGGTCACACTGACCAACCCCGCTGGACCGGTTGCACAGGCAGCCCGTAATACAATCCCCTGTTTTCCTGAAAACACATTCCGAACAGTTGGAACCCTCACAGGTGTGACCATTGCACGGACATTCAAACATGGCGGCCTTGCGGGAATCTATTCCTGCTTCTGTAGGGCTACCATAGAGGTAAATGCCTTTCTTATCCTTGTAGACCGGAAAAGCAGCCTTGAGGTGGATGTCTTGATAATCCGCGTTGAAGGTCAAATAATTGATACGTTCACCTTCCATAATATCCATTTGAGTTAAGCGCAGGCCCGAGATGGGCACCTCAGAAATTATTTCTGACCTTCTTTCTGCGGCTTTTACAAAATGATCGGTCAAATAAGCATGGTAGCGCACTTTAAGCTGCTTTTCCTTTTGCAGTACCAAAAACCCTTCAGGGGCCTGCATGGCAATGGCAGACTTCTGTGCTTCCCGATCTGAAGAAACTTCATTTTTATTACAGGAAGAGAACAACAAAACGCTTAAGAAAAGCGCAGGCCAGGACAGTAAACGCTGCCCGGTGATGGAATAATTCATGACTTGTTGTTTTTGATTAGTATAAATATATGGCTATTTTCTTGTGTCAATACAATGATCTGATTAACTTGTAGTTATGCGTTTTCTCACCCCTAATTCTACCTTTCTTGTGGCCGGACTGGCACTGTCTTTCATCGTTGGCCTGATCCTTTTCAACACTGTCAGCTGGCACAACACTTATGATACCCACCTCGACAAACAATCGGACATTTTCCGTGTATCGGTGACCACCCAAAGTGATGGTCAGCTTAAAAAACACCCTGCCTTACCTGCCGGGCTTTTGTATAATTTAGAATCTCCCGATGCGGTGGATAAGGTGGGGCGGATATTGACCGAAACCTCCCGATTGTATGTCCGATTGGGCGAACAGATGTTCATTGTGCGCAAAAGCCTATATGCAGACCCCGCTGCGGTGTCCCTGCTGTTGCCCAACAATGGGTATGCCCAACTCATAAAACCTTCCCAGATTATTGTAACCCAAGAGCTTGCCGAACGCATGTTTGGCCATACCAAGGTAGAAGGCCAGGTTCTACATGTCGATAAAAAGGGTGATTTTGAGATTGCCCGCGTGGTAGAAGATCAAACGCATTCACACCTCTCTTTCGATATGATTTTGCCTTTGTCAGAAAGCGACAATTGGGATTCCTTTAAAACCGCAACTGATCTTGACCGTGCCTATTATGCTTTCTATCTTTTAAAGCCTTCACATGTTCCGCCCTCGGCACTCCAAAATCAGGTAGAACAGACCTTGCGCTCCGCCCTGAAAACCACGGACAATATGCAGGTATCGCTTACTCCCTTAAAACAGGTGCATTTGACTTATGGGGATATAGGAGAAGAAAACCCCATGATAGACCAAAGCAACATCCGCATGTTGTCTTTGGCCGCAATTTTTGTGCTGGTGGTTGCCCTGGCAAATTATACAGTATTTAGCTTTTCTGCCTACAGGCGCAAGCTAAAAAGTTATGCAATCCGCAACATTCTGGGGGCATCAAAACAGCACTTTGTCCGGTCTTTTGTGCGCTACAACCTTTCCCATATGGGTGTGGCATTGCTGCTGTCATTGGGACTGTTGTACAGCTTGCCCGGATCACTTTTGACACGCTTGGGGCTTGGTGAAAGAATGCCCTTAACCTATATACAGGCTTTGTGGTTGGCCGTTATCGTGCTGGGTTTCTGTTTGCTGCACGGGCTTTTGTTAGGCCGCACAGCACATCGTCAGGCGGGTGTTTCGCGCAGGCCCTCCAGCCTGTTGGCAGAAAGTGGTAAAAACCGCCTTGGGCAGGTCTTTACTGCATTGCAGCTCACCCTTTCCCTTGGGTTTATCCTGTTTGCTTTTACCACCATAAGGCAATTTCAGTTTCAACAGCACCACAATCTGGGCTATGACCCCTCCAACGTGATGATCCTTCAAAAGCCCCTTTTGGCAAACAGCGATTCCATCCGTTATCAGGTCGAACGTTTTAAGCAAGAGATGAGCCGGATGCCACAGGTTAAGTACATGGCCAATTCTACCGCCATACCCGGTAGTGCCATACAGTGGAAAACCTATCAGGCACATGGGTTTGAAAGTTCCTCCAGAACTATGGTCAGCGCTGCGGTGATCGAAGCGGATTACATTGACCTCTATGGTTTTGATGTAGTGGCAGGGGAAAAGCTCTATGCCCATCTTTCCAAGGACAATACCGCTCAAAATGTCCTTTTGAATGAACAGGCCGTGCGCCAGTTGGGCCTGGGTACTCCCGAAGAGGCCATTGGCAAGCGCTTGTATCTATTCAGCAACCGTGTGGGCAATACAGTTAAAGGGGTAATCCGTGACTTCAACCAGGAATCGCTCAAAGAAAACATTCAACCGGTGGCCTATATGCTCAATCCGGTCATAGGGCGGTATTTCAGTCTGAAACTGGCCGATGGTGTATCCTACGCCAGCGTATTGCCTCAAATAGAAAGTATCTGGAAAGAGGTTTTTCCAGGGGCTGAACTGCACTACAGCTTTTTGGAAGACCAGCTCCATGCCCAGTACGCGTCTGAAAAATTGCAATCAGACCTGGCACTGGGTGCAGGTTTGGTAAGCTTGCTTATCAGTCTGATCGGTTTGGTTGGGGTTTTAAACCAATTGATCCTGCAAAAAACCAAAGCACTGAACATCAAAAAGATTCTGGGTGCTTCAAGGAAAGCTCTGTTTGGCTTTGTGAGCCGCGAGATTGCCCTACTCTTTGCCTTGGCCATCCTTATTGGTCTTACCGTAGCTTATTACGCCTCCGAGCAATGGCTGGAAGCCTATGCATACCGCATAACATTGTCACCCGCCCATTTTTTGTTGCCCATTGGTATACTTGCAGCCCTCTTATTTGGCTATGTGAGTGCACGGGTATTTCGGGTGATCTGTAAAAACCCGGTAGCGTTTTTGAAAGATGAACGTTAGGGAGTAAAACCTAAAAAACAGCCAAGCTTTAAGAGATTCCTTGTAAACCTTTTTAGTCTGCTTTTAATGAAATGATAAACATGAATATACCCATAGTAAAGAGATTTGCGCAGTACGCTATGAGAGTTACTGCTACTAAGTTTAAGGATTTAGCCAGTGGCAAGGCATATATTTCCTTAAAGCACAACCCTTTGATAAAATAATTTTATCTATTGCTTGCGATATCAAGCAAAGCTACATATATTTGCTTGCGATATTTAGCAACGAAACAATTTTTAAGCAATGGATGGATATGGTCAATATTTCAAAGCCCTCAGAGAATCAAAAGGAGCGACCTTAAGAGAGGTGGAACGTCAGACAGATGTGTCAAATGCTTATCTGAGCCAATTGGAATCTGGTAAAGTCAAGCAACCATCACCCAATACCCTATATAGACTTGCCAAATTTTATCAGGTTTCTTATGAAATGCTAATGGAAAAAGTGGGCTATCCGGTTTCTAAAAGCAATGCTCTGCCAAAAGACCAGAGCATTTCATCAGCTGCTAAAAATAAACTTGGTGAGATAAGCAATGAAGAAGAAGTAGAACTTCTTCAGTATCTAAAATTCATCAGGAACAGAAAGTCATAATAATGAATTGGTCATACTCTGGATATAGGCAATTTCTCAAATGTAACCGTCAATGGTACTATAAAAATATTGTAGCGCACGGAACGGTCAAAGATCCTTTTCGCAGGGAAGTGACAATCCTTTCCAAACTAAAGACACTTGATGCCTGGAGAGGAGATATTGTTGATGAAGTTATAGGTCAGGTAGCGATCAGTAGAATTCGTAAGAAAGAGAGCTTGCACGAGGATACCTTGTTATGGGTAGCCAACAGAAAGTTTGATGAAAGACTCGATTTTGCCAGAAAAAAGAAATACCGTGAACCCAACATTGTGTTTTCAGATTATGATGATTTTTCAGCGATTATTGATTTTGATAACGATAAAGGAATAGCAGAAAGCGAATTACAACGCGTTAGAAACGATACACATCAAGCCCTCAAGAATTTCATAGAAAGGGAAGATTTAATTGAGTATTTACGCACGGCCGATCAATGGCTAACCCAACGGACACTTTCCCTCCCTTTCAGTAGGTTTCGGGTAATCGGCCGTCCAGATTTAATCCTGTTTTTTGAAGATGAACCACCGCACATTATTGATTGGAAGGTTCACACTTTTGCTACTAAAACGTACCAAGATCAGTTACTGGCCTATGCATTTTCGCTGAGCAAAGTAAACCCTCATAAGGATTTTCCAGCGAATTTGAAAAGCTATAGCGTGCTTGACTACAGGTTGACCGAGTTTCAACTGCTTACCGATGAGTCCCGTGATTATGAAATCACCCAAGATGACATTAGGAATACCGAAGACGAAATCGCCACAGGTCTTTTAAAGATGTACCGATTAGGAGCTAATCGAAAATTTAGTGAATGTTCCCCAGAGGAATTCCCGACCACAACCGACCCATCGGCCTGTGGTAATTGTTCTTTTAAACCAATTTGCAAACCCGATTGATATGATTAAAGAAAGCAACATTTTCCCAATTGAGAATCTATCGGCCTTATCAGCTGACTATAGACTTTTGGAAATTATCGGCCTTAACAGCACAGGAGATGATTATGATATCAACATACAGTATATCACCAAAAAGCTTTCCTATTCCCTAAGACATCCCGTTATCGTCATTCACCGTGAGGGCATACCTTTCTTGATTGTGAAAGATGAAGCAGAGATTTTACGGGCTATCCCGAATGATGGTTTGGAAGCAAAATATGGTGATTTTGTTTATTTTAAAGATACCGATCAGGTAAGGTTTCTTGATTTTGAAAGTGAGGATGAATCAGAAAAACAGATCATCCTACGCTTTTTGCAGTTTGACCTTTCGGGTGAGATAAGAAAAGACCCACGCTTATGGCAGCCACGAACAGGTGATGCCTTTTATAGCAAAGAACCAGCACGAAATGCAGGGTCAAACCAAGTTGCTATCTTCAATGGATTTATACCTCGTGTTGTGGCATTGCCTACTGGTGGATATGGGATTTGTGTAGATATCACCAAAAAGTACATGGCCAAAAACCCCTTACGCGCGCACCTTTCCAATGCCGAATTCAACAACCTCAAAAGACAGAAAAGAAGGCTGGTTTACCGCTACGGCAAAAACTGGTTTGAGATCAAACCAGACGAACTCAGTAGCTTGGATATCTCCAAATATCGTTTCAAAAGAGAATCGGGCTCTGTGACTTTACTTGATGATATTCGAAAAATCTACAATGGAACTATGCCTCCCCACTTAGCCAAGATTCCAGATAGTGCCTCTGTTTTAGTTTATCGGAACAATGAAAAACAACCTAAAGGAGCTGTGGCCGCTATGTGCTATGCTACCTATGATACGGAAGATAGAGAGGTAAGTAGATTACACAGGGCTTCCATCATACCTCCGTTTTTCAGAAGAAAGTATAGCAGCACAGTAATCTCAAAGTATTTGAATAAGTTAAAGCATGGTAATGTACAAATTCAGATTTCCACAACTCCCTTAAGCCCAGACTTAGGTCTGTTTGACTTTCCGGACCTTCAGTTCAATAACGATATAGTTCTGGGATGCGAAACCTCCAGTAAAGCCAATCTTCGCGTAGAAAAGCAAAAACTTGGAATGGAAAGGAAGAAATTATTGCTTTCGCCCAAAGTCGGTTTTTATACCAATGCTCCATTTACCAGACAATATATACTTGTGCCAGAAACCATACACAACAGCTTCGGCAACGAGAAGTATTTCTTGAAAGACCTTGCTGCCATGGTAGATAAAATGCACCCCACGAGCTCGGGATGGAAACCCATAGTTGTACCGTATGATGATAGAAACAAAACCAATTCCTTGGATATTGGCCTAGAAATTATTTCAAAACTAGGTGAAAACACCACTATGATGCTGGAAGGTTATGCTGTAGTAATCCTACCAAGCCATTTGGAGAGAAATAAAAAGATGCATGATGAAACCGCTGCATTGGTAGTCTCGGAATGCTTGAATGATTACAATGTTAGTGCGAGCATTATGCACACCAGAATACTCGAAAAATGTTATGGGCATGAAGAGGTAAATGGGGAGTCCAAGTATTATATCAAAAGAGGTGAAAACAAAAAACTTGAAAGGCTATATCAAGGTTACCTTTTTGGAGTGGCCGTTAACCAGGTTCTTCTCAACAATGAGCGGTGGCCCTTTATTCTAGCCACCCCTCTCCATGCCGATTTGGTAATTGGAATTGATGTTAAGCAACATATAGCCGGATTCACATTTGTAGATAAGTATTCTAAGAACATTCTACCCGCTTGGGACAAATCACAGAACAAGGAAAAGCTTTCTTCAGATCAAGTGAGCCGGATTCTTGTTGAAAATATCACAAAATTTGCGGAGTTCTCAGATCAACCAATCAAAACAATCACTTTCCATAGAGATGGACGCATCTTTCAAACCGAAAAAGCGGGTATAGAGAGCGCTATCAAACTTCTAGTTGAAACAGGAACCTTGCCTCCCGACACCTCATATACAGTTGTTGAAATACCAAAAAAATCCAAAGTGCCTTTCCGCTTATTTGACGTCACAAAAACTTTTGACATCTGGAAGGAACATGAGGACAATGGCAAAGTTCTTAATCCTCAAATGGGAACCTATGCACTCCTTAACGATTATGAAGCCTACGTATGCACTACAGGCAGGGAGTATAGTAAAAAAGGAACTTCCAAGCCATTATACGTAAAACATGTTTCTGGTTCTATGCCTTTCAAAAATGTACTGGAGGACATATTCTTTTTATCTCATCTTGCCTATACCAAACCTGATGACTGTTCGCGAAACCCAATAACCATCAAAATGACGGACAGGAGAATCAACCTTTTGGGGAGTTCCTATAATTCTCAAAAGATCAATTTAATGAAATCCATTAATCAATAGACATACAGACATGAGTGATACAGGATTGAATGCCAATATCTACTACTTGACAAGTAAGTACTTGGGACTACTTAACGACTTTATGATCGCCATAAAGAACGACTCAGAAAAAGTGCCTGCTGAGAAATATAAGGAAGTTAAGGAGTTGTTTGAGAAGCTCAAAGACGATGAGAGCATTGACCCGAGAATTCAGGTGTTAAGTGTGATAATTGAGGCTGAGCTGAGGAAAAAGAACTTCTCGAAGTCCAAGTTTTTTAATGGCATTGCGGCTGATATCAATCAAAAAAAATATGAATCGCTATCCAAGAACTTACACCATGTTGTCAATGCCTTAGACAGTGAATATTCTCATGCCTTGGCTAAAATGAGCAAAGAATCATGACTGAATACATTGATGGTGCAATAATGGAAAGCATCCAAAAATCGAGAATACTCAAAAGTAAGTTCCCCAGAGCTAAGGAGTCGAGCTTGTATTTTGACCCATTGATCGCTAAAGCTATGGTCGAAATTGAATTGATGATAGACAGGCTTTCAGCTTTGCTTTACAATCAGGACTATTCGAAACCACAGAACTTACTACATAAATTCAGCAAGTTCAAATCCATATTGAGCGAGCTTCACGTTTTGGAAAATGTGATTGTCGCAGCCATTAGCCGAAAACATGATGATGATGAATATGTCAACAAGCTGGTAAGACGCGTTTGTTCAGAAATCGAATACCCTATTCAGCCCCCTGTGGTTTCGTGCCTTTCACAGCACTATTATAGAATTTTTCCACAGTATAATTTGATGTGCATGCCGCTGTTGGAAGCTGACTTCCTGCTGCATCTTCCAGATCTCTACCACGAGCTTTGCCATCCTCTCATATCAGTGGATAACCCTACTACAGAACCTATAAGGGTCAGTATGGGGCAACTCAATCGAGATATAAAAAAACACTTTACCCAAGAGATTGCCCGGCTTAAGTTGAATAAGTTCGGTGATGGCAATAACATACGCCCTTATTATATCTGGCGTGACAGCTGGATAGAAAGCTGGGCTGAGGAGTTTTTCTGTGATCTGTTTGCCACCTATACTCTGGGGCCAGCTTTTGTCTGGAGTAATCTTCACATGTGCGCGAAAATGGATTGGAATCTTTTTGGAGTTCCTTACTATCAAAAAACCTCTCATCCACCAGCTGGTGCGAGAATGACCACTATGTTTCATGCACTAGATTTAATGGGCTTTACTCAAGAGAAAGCAGCAATAGAAAAAGAATGGAATGACTTTGTTGGAGTTCTGGATATTTCTCCCGAAACCGAATATCATATTGCTCTACCTGATCATTTCTTAAAAAGTGCAGCTACTTATTGCCTGGAAGGCATTAAAGCGCTTGGGTGCAAGATAGCTTCTGACAATACAGATACGCTGATAATAGACACATTGAATACTGCCTGGAAAGAGTTTTGGAAAAACCCCACTGGCTTTCCTGAACATGAACAGAAAATGGTTAGCTTATTAAAGAAGGAAGTATAGTTAAATTTATCCTTCATGATGAGTATTGGAAATTGATTTATATAAGGAGCTTCTATAAAAATGAACAATACGGAATTTGATGCTGCATTTGACTTTGTGGAAAACACAAACCTATCCTTTTTTCTCACCGGAAGGGCAGGTACAGGAAAGTCTACTTTCCTAAGCAAAATCACCCGCAAAATAGACAAGAACTTTGTTGTTTTAGCCCCTACTGGAATCTCTGCCCTTAATATAAAAGGGGTTACCATCCATTCGTTTTTTCAATTTCCACCAAGACCTCTTTTACCCAAAGACAAAGGAATTAAGACCTTTTGGGAGGGTTCGGAGAAGAGAAAGCTAATTGAATCACTTGACACATTAATTTTAGACGAAGCTTCAATGGTCAGGGCAGATGTGATTGATGCCATTGACTTTTCTTTACGGAAAAATGGAGGAAACCCTAATTTGCCATTTGGAGGTAAGCAGATAGTCTTAGTAGGTGACTTATATCAACTTGAACCAATCGTTCAAGGGAAAAATGAGGAAACGCAGACACTTAATGAGATTTATGGAGGGCTACGTTTTTATCAAGCTCATGTTTTCAGGCATTTAAAACTGTTTACTATCGAGTTAAAAGAGGTATATCGTCAAAAAGACCCACTTTTTGTAAGCCTTCTTGATAAGATTAGAACTAAAACATTAACTAACGCAGAACTGGATCAATTGAATTCCAGAGTTCTACCGGTGCCAATCTCAGAAACTGGAAACCACATTTTAACTCTCACCACAAAGCTTGACGCTTCCCAAAAGATCAATCAATCCAAATTATCAGAACTTGATGGAGAATCGCGGCTTTACAGAGCGGAAATATCAGGTAATTTTGATTCAGTGGCGTATCCCTCTGACTTAGACCTTAAGTTAAAAATTGGTGCGCAGGTCATGTTTATTAAGAATAATCCAGAAGGTCAATGGGTCAATGGATCTTTGGGCATAGTCGCTGGATTATCCGACTCCATCATTAGAGTAGAGTTGGATCATGGTGGTATGTGTACCGTAGAAAAAGAAGTATGGGAGAATGTAAAATACAAGTTCAATAAAGATACGGGCAAGGTAGAACAGGAAGTGGTTGGTTCCTATAAACAATTCCCACTAAAGCCATCTTGGGCAATCACTGTTCATAAAAGCCAAGGCATGACCTTTGAAAGATTGAGGGTGGATTTTGGTGATGGTACCTTTGCCTATGGTCAGGCCTATGTTGCCTTAAGTAGAGTGACATCTTTTGAAGGGCTGTATTTGAGCCAGAAGGTTCAATTCTCTGATATACAGGTTGACAATACGATAAAAGACTTTCTCAAGAATTCGGCAAGCGACAAACTGGAATCATTCAATATTGAGGGCAAAAGGCAGTATGGCTTACTTAAGTATACAAATCCAATTTTAGTAGGAAATCATTACCTACACAATGCTTTAAATGACATAATTAAATCAGATTACACAAAGGGTTATGAACACCTTTTGCAGGCCTTTGCCTACACTTCAAATGATCAGGACTTCGTAAGAAATAATATCTTTTTGAATTTATTGTCGAAAGCAAGTGAGGCCATAAACGCCTCTTCACAGACGAGTAAACCATCATATAGGCTAAACCTCTTAAGCGGAACAGTTCAGTTTTTATCTGGAGAACATAGCTCAGCCATTCAAACCCTTAGACCCTGTTTGAAGCACGATGACTGTAGTATTGCACATTACTTTATAGCCAAGAGCCTATGGTACGCTAAGGAATTTGTTGAGTCATTAGAAATCATAGACAAGGCACTAAGCCTCATCCAAAATTCAAGAAACTTTTTTCAGAAGTCGCTGATTCTAAACCCTTATCTAATGGAGAATGAAGAAAACGATCTGATAAGCAAAAGCCTTTCCTTAGAATGTAATTTGATGGCGATTAATCTTGATACCACTAACATAGAAGCTTATAAGGAGCTTAAAGCCTTCTTAACTAGAGAAGGTCTTAATATTCAACTTCCATCGGTTGAGATATTTGAAAAAGAGATCCACAAAGAAAGCCTTGATCAAATCTTTTTTGACGATCTAATACAGTCCGTAAAGAAGCACAAGCGTAAACTAGTTCAGGCAGCTTCAAAATCTGATCGGTCAGTGGATGAAACCGGTTTAATAGACCAAACAGAAGTGTACCAAAATCTTGACATCGAAGAGTTAGATGATGATGTTTCTGAAGAAGAACTGATGGAAGATATGTTAGACGAATTTTCGGATGATGAATCTAGCGAAGATTATTAGTTTGTCGGATTACAAAAGAACAAACGAAAAGCTAGATGACCTTCAGAACCCATTTGTCCGAATAGAAATTAACTACATTTGCTGTTTCAGATGCTTTTAAAGCGTCTTAGAGCACTAAGTTAACATGTCTTTGAAATATTATATAATCTCCCTAGCCTTTCTAAATCTGCAAGAAAAAGGTTCGACATTAGTTCGGTTGGGGCTACAGAGAAAGAAAACCTGATCAGAAATGATCGGGTTTTTTTATGCCCTTTGGGTTATATAGGTCGAAGCGAGAAGCTTCAACTAGAGGTACTTTAATAAAAAAGACAGCCGTTAAGCTGCCTTGTTTATATCTAATGTCTCTCACTCCCTCGACTGCTTAATAAAAGCGTTTGCGAGCATTCGCAATTGCATTCGGTGTGGAATTACCCGCCCCAAGGTTCTGTAAAATTTAGGGAAAACGCCCGGAATAGACACTGGTTTTCTATTAAACATTCGGCTTAACGCATATTCGGCCACTTGCTCAGCCGTTTGCCTTGTTATTTTAGAAACGAAACCCATGTTTGCATCGCGCTTAATCACTTCAGGGTTGGTAAGCACAGCCGCAGGACAAAGAATCGAAACGAAAACGTTAGAGTCCTTCAATTCGTAACGAAGCGAATGAGAGAATGAACTCACAAATTTCTTACTGGCTGCATAAATGCCTTTGAACGGAATATCATAGTAAGAGGCCATGCTGGCCACATTTAAAATATATGCCTTATCAAGCTTTTGCATTTCGGGTAAAAAATGGTGGGTAAGCATTACCATAGCCACCATATTCAATTGCATTTGGCCAAAATAAAACTCTGCTTTTTTAGAAAGGAAGTCTCCAGAATTACCCAAACCAGCATTGTTTGCCAAAATATCAACTACAAAATTGTTCTTCTGGCACCATTGAAAAACCTCTTGAGGTGCCTCAGCATCCATTAGGTTTACTCCCAAACAGTGGAATTCTTGTTTCGGGTATTTAGCAGCTAATGCATTAGTTACTTCTTCAAGTTTAGCTTCTGGTAGTGCCACCAAGAGAACATTAAAGCCTCTGGCTGCACAGTTTTCTGCAATAGCACGACCAATGCCATTACTAGAACCTGTTACTAATGCGAATTTCTTTGAATTTGTCATTTGTTGTCTGTTCTTAACCAATCTACCGTCTGCTGAATTCCACTCATGAGTGGTGTTATCTGGTAGCCTAGTTCTTTTTGAGCTTTATCGCTTGAAACGCTCCATTTATACAGGTATTTTCTTACCCATCCTGGCGTTATCATAGGTTGTTTACCAAAATTTTCAGCTAAAAATAACTGAACCTTGCCGAAGGTAAGCATAACTCCCAAGGGCATTTTATAGAGCTTATATTTTTTACCACCAATCTCAGCAATCATATCAAAGAGCTCATGATAGGTAGCATCTTCGCCTCCAAGCAAGTAACGTTCCCCTGATTTTCCATGCTCCATGGCCAGCATGTGCCCACGAATTACATCTTCTACATACACATAATTGCCAGTGCTGAGCCCGTCACCTGGCATGAACTTCCATTTACCATCAATGTATTGCTTCACCAATTTGGTTACAGAATTACTCACATTGAGAGGCCCCGGACCATACACCCTTGTTGGGTTTACAATTACAATATGTTGTCCATCAGCAGCGCGCTGACGTATTTGTTCTTCCGATTGGTGTTTTGTGCTTTCATAATCGGTAAAGAAATCAACCTGTCGTGGTGTGTCTTCATTTACCGGGCCATCAATGGCCGGACCAATTACGCCTGCAGTTGAGGTAACCACTACTTTAGAAACGCCTTGGTTTTTGGCCGCATCTAAAATATTGGTGGTGCCATCAATATTCACTCTTTTAAAGGTATCGTCCTTGGCCCAAACGCTTGCAAAGGCCGCCAAATGATAAACCTCATCACAATTTTCCATACCCTTTTGCAAGGCATCAGTATGAAATAAGTCCCCTTCTACGGTTTCAATATTGGGGTGAATTAACGTTTCAGCCTTGGCCTTAGATCGAACCAAAGCAGTTACTCTGTGCCCTTGTTCGGCTAAAGTGTGAGTCAATTTTTGACCGATAAAGCCTGTACTTCCAGTAATAAATATCTTTTTACTCATTAAATAACTTTCATATCAGGGTGATGCCTTAGCGAAAAGAAAAAGTTGGACAGTGCCAAGGTAATGTGAACGAAAAAAGCCACCCAAATCGTTCCTGTTGTTAAAGTAATGAGGCAGAGCAACAGCCCCAATGGAACTGCCCCAATGGTTTCTTCTAAGTTTTTAGGCACATGTACTAAGGCATATAAAGCCGCATTCAATACAATAGCCGGCCATTCGCCCAGCAAGGGAACTGTAGCAAAAAGCAACAATCCTCTGAACATTAATTCGTAACCGAATAAATAAGACACCCAGGTGAAGGCGTTTTTGGCTACCATGGCTTTTGTCCACTCCTTCTCCCTTACATTTGGGTAAAAGGCTAAGTTCTTTTCTTTTTTAGAATTGAAAAAATTCATCGGTACAATCACGGCAGCCAAACCTAAAATCCAATAAAGAGACGTGGCATGATTCTTAAATGTTACTCCGTAATCAGCAGGGGTTTTATCTAAAATCACCATCATGATTATAGCCGGAATTACTCCGATAGTCATGGCTCCTAAGTACCTGAAATACCACAAGGCCTTTGTATTACCTCTTACTTCACCATATTTTTTAGCAAAACGCTCTTTAACTTTTGGCGAAATAGAAACGAAGTGATAGACACTAAATCCAATAGTGAGAAGGCCAATTGCTAAAATTGGTTCTAAAAAGGAAGGGTCCCAAATTGGAATTTGCATGCTGTTGCTACCGTTGAGTCAGATTGCAAAAATAAGAACATCTCTTACATTTACGTGTAGAACCATCTAAATTCAACATCATTTAACATTATGACCCGCTACTTTACACCCATCTTTCTTTTATTGTTTATCTCCTGCTCGGTATTGAGTGCTCAAGAAGAGCAAATCTCTGGTACAGAACTTTTAAATCGAAGCATTTCCTTTCATGACCCCAGCGGGCAATGGCAAAAAGTAAAAATGGAATTAGTGATTGATCAGGAAATGCCAAATGGATCGGTTCGCCCCTCACATGTTATTATTGACAATCAGAGAGGAGCGTTTGAGTTATCGTTTGTAAAAGACAACCACTTATTTAACTGGAAAGTAGATGGACTAGACTCAACCGAATCATTTATGGATTACAGAGTAATCACGGATTCCGTAAGGGTCGATACGTTACAATTGAGCCCCGATAGGGCCAGAAGATGGAGAAACTATTATAGTTATTTATACGGCTTACCAATGAAGTTAAAGGACAAGGGAACGAATATTGACCCAGTGGTTCAAAGCACTACTTTTGACGGAAAGCCTGTTTTAGCACTCAAAGTTACCTATGATAAAAACGTAGGTTCCGACACTTGGTATTTCTATTTCCACCCAGAAACTTATGCTTTAGTAGGTTATCGTTTCTTTCATAACGAAGCCGAAAATGATGGCGAATACATTGTTATTGAAGGTTTAGAAATTCAGAATGGAATGCGAATTCCGATGCACAGGGCATGGTATACAAATAATGAAAATTGTTGGCTGGGAACAGACAGGTTTATTAGCCTAAAGCTAACGAGGAATTAGAAAAAGCTACTTCTTCTTTTTCAGCGAATTGATAAACTTTGCCCAAGCAAAAGGATTCAGCAGTGGATTTGTTGTTGGCCCCGAACGGTACTGCATCTGATTATATTGCTGATTCATCATGTACCTATAATTGGCATCAGGGCTACCCCCCATAGGCATGGTGAGCACCATTCGCTGTACAGCCTCAGGCGCAAAAGCATTCAGAACACTTTCTTGCTCTTCATTTAAATTCATGGCCAAAAATGCCTCTTTGAAAAGTTCCTCACTCGGAAAACGACTTACTTCTACATCAGGAAGTTGAGTAACCTCTTCTTCCATAGCCACAATAATAGTGTATTGATCGCCCACTGAATCAGGAACAACTATTTTACGGTCTTTAAAGCCTATGGAAGTGAATATCAGTGTATCGCCAGCGTAAAAAGCCTTGCTAAACCAACCTCTGTAATCTGAAACTGTTCCCCGGCCTGTTTTGAGGGCAAAAATATGAACTCCAAAAACCGTTTCGGTACTATCGGCATTCATAACAAGCCCCGAAAGTTGAACTACACCAGAATTGTTATTCTGCGCAAAACCCTTTTGAGCACTGCAAAAAAGAAAAGCACAAAGCACAATGGCGCGTAGAGAATATGTGATTACAGTTTGTTTCAATATACTTGTGCTTTTGATTGTGTTCTACGTGAACTTAGACTTAAAGATAAGAAGATAGAACTTATTTTTTTTCGCTTCGCAATATTAACAATCAAAAAGGGGAATTGTGTTGGCTTAAACCAATTATTCTTCTCAATTTAACAATAATTAACCCCAGCCTTTCTTTGGTAAAAATCATAGATTAACAACAGTTTTAAAACCATGAAAGCAAAGTCAATTCAATGAAACTCAAAAATTTTAGTCTTCCCTTTGGGGCGCAAATCTTTAAATCCTTATCTGACGAAGCTAGGGTAAGAATTCTTCACTTACTTTTGAAAAACGGAGAAATGACGATCTCTGACCTAGAACACATTTTAGATTACACCCAAACCAAAACTTCGAGACATGTTACTTATTTAAAGAATTCAAATATTGTGAATGCCCGCAAACACGACCAGTGGGTTTTTTATAGTATTAGAGAAGAAGTGGAACTAGTGATGATACAAATTTTCAATTTCTTAAATAAAGATGCTCGTTTACAAAAAGACCAAGAGACTTACGAAATACTTAAATCGAATCGTGAACTGGCCGAAAATAGAATTTCTAAACAAGGTTGGTCAATTTGAGTTTCCATAATTTCCATTCTTTATTTTGAAAAACTACCAACATATCTTTTTCGATTTGGACCATACACTTTGGGATTATGACACCAACGCCATGACGGCCCTACACGAACTTTATGACCATTATAGGTTCGAGCACATTACTCATTTTGACAAAGACACTTTTGTACAGCACTTTTTTCAGGTGAACAACGAACTTTGGAGCCTTTTTAACAAACACCAAATTCAGCGCGAACAAATTAGAGAAAGGCGGTTTGCCACAATTTTTGAGAGATTAAATGCCAAACTCGACATTATACCGCAACAATTGGATTGTGAATATGTAGAACTCTGCCCAACTAAAGAGGCTGTTTTCGAAGGAGCTCACGATGTTTTAGATTACCTGAAAGAGCGCTACCAACTACACATTATCACTAATGGTTTTGACGATGTGCAGACAATTAAAATGAAAAGCGCCAAACTAGATCATTACTTTGATGCGATCGTAACTTCTGAAAACTCAAATTCCAGAAAACCCTCCGCTCCTATTTTTGAACAAGCCTTACAAAGGGCTGGCGCCAAGCTAAATGAGAGCATCATGATTGGCGATAACTTGGAATCTGACATTCAAGGCGCACGAAATTTTGGTATGGATCATATTTGGTTTAACCCCACCAAACTAACAAGCGATTTTCCGCCTACATACGAGATTCAAATGCTTAGCCAATTAAGGAACTTACTCTAGCTAATCGGGTTTTTAATCCATAGGCGAAACCTTATATTTGCCCAAGTCAATTTATGACCCTGAAATGCTTTGGGGAAAAAACAGAAAACAAATTCAAAAAAAGAAATTATGGCAACAGGATTCTTCAACGTACCTCCCGCTAGAAACGAACCAATAAAAAACTATGCGCCAGGCTCTCCTGAGCGTGAAAGCTTGCAGGCAGCTCTTGCCGAAGCGCGTTCGAAACAAGTGGATATTCCGATGTTTATCGGGGGAAAAGAAGTGAGAACTGACAATAAATCTCCACTAAGCCCTCCACACGATCACCAACATATTTTAGGTTACTTTTCTAACGGAGATGCCTCTCATGTTTCGGCTGCGATTGACGCTGCCATGGCTGCAAAAAAAGATTGGGCCAACACAAGTTGGGAAAACAGAGCAAGTATTTTCTTGAAAGCTGCCGAGCTTATTGCTGGACCTTATAGAGACAAATTGAACGCAGCAACCATGCTGGGTCAGTCTAAAAATGCTTACCAAGCAGAAATCGATTCGGCTTGCGAGATTGTAGATTTCTTAAGGTTCAATGTTCAGTACATGACCGAGATTTACAAGCAACAGCCCGATTCTGCACCAGGCATTTGGAACAGAGTAGAACAAAGACCACTAGAAGGTTTCGTGTTTGCCTTAACTCCATTCAACTTTACAGCTATTGCAGGTAACCTTCCTTCGGCACCAGCCATGATGGGTAATACCGTAGTTTGGAAACCTTCAAACACTCAAATTTATTCTGCGAATGTTTTGATGGAAGTTTTCCGCGAAGCAGGTGTTCCTGATGGCGTAATCAACCTTTTCTTTGTAGATGGCCCAACAGCAGGTGAGGTGATTTTCGAACATAAAGATTTCGGTGGAATTCACTTTACAGGTAGCACAGGTGTTTTCCAGCACATATGGAAAACCATTGGAAACAACATTTACAAGTACCGTTCTTACCCAAGAATTGTAGGCGAAACTGGTGGTAAAGATTTTATCATGGTGCACGAATCGTCTAAAGCAAAAGAAGTGGCGACCGCTATTTCTAGAGGTGCATTCGAATTCCAAGGTCAGAAATGTTCTGCCGCATCACGTGCATACATTCCTTCTAACCTTTGGGAAGATGTGAAGAACTATGTAATCGAAGATTTGAAGTCGTTCAAAATGGGCGGTACAGAAGATTTCAGCAACTTTATTAACGCTGTAATTGATGAAAAATCATTCGATAAAATTGCCAAATACATTGACGATGCCAAGGCAAGCGATAAAGTAGAAGTAATTGCGGGTGGTGGTTACGACAAATCGAAAGGTTACTTTATTGAGCCAACTGTACTGTTAACAACAGACCCTAAGTACACAACCATGTGCGAAGAGATCTTCGGCCCGGTAATTACAATTTATGTTTACGAGCCAAAAGATTACGAAGCTACTTTAGAATTGGTAGACAACACTTCGCCTTATGCATTAACGGGTGCGCTTTTCTCTGCTGATAGGTACGCGCTTGAGGTAGGAATTAAAGCCTTGGAAAACTCTGCAGGTAACTTCTACATTAATGATAAGCCAACCGGTGCCGTTGTAGGACAGCAGCCATTTGGTGGAGCTAGAGGTTCTGGTACAAACGACAAAGCAGGTTCAATGATCAACTTATTGCGCTGGGTTTCTCCGCGTTTGATCAAAGAAACTTTTGTAACGCCAACCGATTACAGATACCCGTTCTTGGGAGAGTAATTCTTAAATAACTATCTAAAAAGGCCTCTAGTGAGGCCTTTTTAGTTTTAAGGTTTACGATTTGCAATATGGGTACGACAGAAATATTCTCTCTGATTTTTAATAAATACCATTTGAAAAGAAATTAGTTAATAAATTGAGAGTTGAACGAATTAAACGGTAGAGCTTTACTTGATAACAGCTTTAAAAATGAAATTAAGTAGTCACTTGTTTTGGGATGTAGATCGGAAAACGGTTTCATACGACCAGCACAAATCATTTATTATTCCTCGGGTATTTATGAAGGGCACAATGGATGATTTTTGGGCTGTAGTTACTTATTATGGAAAAGAAGTTTGCCAAGAACAACTTGTCAATACACGATACCTCGATAACAAAACCCTTTCCTTCTGCTGTGTTTATTTTAATCTAGACCAAGAGCAATTCAGATGCTTCAAAGAAAAACAGTTGACACCGCAACACTGGAATTACTAATTGACCTGCAGGGGATTGATTCACTTCAAGACTTTTCATTAGGTGGTGGTACGGCCCTAGCCTTAAAATTTGGTCACAGAGTTTCTGTTGACCTTGATTTATTTACCAGGCAGCCTTTCGATACAGAAGAAGTAATTTCAGCCATTCGCCATAAATTTGAAGATCTATCTGTTTTAAACATGAACAGAAACTCCTTAAGTCTGTCCGTTCAAGGGGTCAAAGTTGATGTTCTTTCACATCAATACGCGTTATTAGAACCGCTCGAAATTATAGAATCGGTCCGTTTTCTGAGTACTCAAGATATTGCGGCCATGAAGCTTTCCGCAGTAGCACAACGGGGAAGTAAAAAAGATTTCTTTGACTTGATTGAGTTATTGAATCATTATCCACTCTCCCAACTCCTGTCCTTTTATGGTCAAAAGTATAGCGAAGATAATTACTTCTATGTACTCAAATCCATGACCTATTTTCAAGATGCGGAAGATGAGCCGAGCCCTGTGATATTGAATAATACGACTTGGGAGAATGTGAAAAATAGAATTAGTCAGGCGGTTGAAAATCAAACAAAAACTAAAGAGTAAAACCACCTTATGGAACACAATAGAAAAGAAGTAGAAAATTACTTAAGCTCCACCGTAGCTGAACTTTTGGCTCAACTTACACCAGAACAAAAACCTCTTTGGGGAAAAATGACTCCGCAACACATGGTGGAACATTTGATTGTGGTCTATAAACTTTCGATGGGTAGGTTTAGTGTACCTGTGGTTTCTAAAGAAGAAGATTGGCCAAAGCTAAAAGAATACTTAATGAAGGACAGCCCTATGCGTAGAAATGTGCCAGCACCCAACGGTAAAAGCGACCTTCAG
Organism: Roseivirga seohaensis; assembly: GCF_001592945.1. Classification (GTDB taxonomy): domain Bacteria; phylum Bacteroidota; class Bacteroidia; order Cytophagales; family Cyclobacteriaceae; genus Roseivirga; species Roseivirga seohaensis. The sequence goes on along the minus strand of NZ_LRPB01000049.1, from coordinate 114,076 downwards.
CCACTAAGATTCGCTGACCTTGAAGAGGCTAAACAAAAGTTCTTTGCAGAAACAGAAACCTTCATAAAGTTTTGTGAAGCCCAGTCCGAGTTTATCGCCAATCATCCTTATGGCGGCCCATTAACGGCTCAAGAATGGTTGTTCTGCCATAAAAAACACATCAAACATCATCTTATTCAGTTTGAGCTTATTCCAGATTATGAATGATCTCGAACACTACAACCGATTAGAGCGACTATTTGATTCTGCCCCCTTGAACCAAGGAATTTTCGCTGATTCTGAATTGAAGGTGAGTGACCGTGAAGCAACTTTGGAGCTCGCCATTGGGAGCCAATATTTTCATGCGGCCAATGCCATGCATGGCGCCATCTACTTCAAACTGCTAGACGACTCTGCTTATTTTGCTTCGGCTTCAATAGAGAAAACTTTTTTCTTGCTTACAAAATCTTACACTATCCACTTCAGACGTCCTGTTTTTGAAGATCGTTTAAAGGCCATTGGAAAAGTAGTTTCTGTTAATGAAAAAGAAATCATCAGCAGTTCTGAAATCTATAACCAAGCAGGAAAACTCGTTGCTCATGGCGAAGGTGTTTTTGTGAGGGGGCCAAAGAGGTTGGAAGAGTTGATAGATTAGCTTAAGTTAATTATCATAGTTTGTATTGAGGAGTTTTATGATCTGTATATCAGATAAATAAAATCTCATGTTAAGAACCGAAGGTGTTTCTCAAAAATATACTATAATTTATAAATTAAATTTATTAGATTAAACCCTGAAATAAGCATTGAATTGGTCTATAAACATAATCCTTCTTCAAAAAGAAATTGCTCTTTAAGCCCTTATAAATGAATATAGCTTTTTCTACTATCCTATTTTTTCTATTTATTGTTCCTGGACTTGCCTTTAGGAGGTTTTATTATACTGGTGAATTCTCAAAGGAGTATTTCAAGTCTTCAAGTGCTGAAGTCTTCGTAATGGGAATCATCCCAAGCTTGTTATTACACTGGCTAGGTTTGCACTTAATTAATTGGCTTACTCCAACATCTTTAAACTTTCTATTCACAGAAATATCCATCCCAAGTCTAACTGTTAATTTTCAGCTAATTGGGATCATTCTGACAGGGAAAGGGAATGATCAATACTTACTAAGTGGTTTAAAAGAAATCGGACTAAATTTAGACTACATAATTTCCTATAATCTAATCCTAACTCTTTTAGGTGTTGTATTAGGTTTCCTTTGTAAAGTTATCGTTCGTAAACTTAAACTAGATAGGTCGATTAAAATTCTACGATTTCAAAATGAATGGCACTATGTACTAACGTCTGAAGTACTGGACTTTCCAAGAGTTAAAACAACAAGTCCTTATAATAAAAATGGTAAGGTTTTGAGTGCAGTTTATATTGATGCTTTGGTTGATGTTAGTGAAAAAGATGGTGCAATGCTTTACTCAGGAATACTAGAGGATTACAGGTTATCGAAAGACGGGGGTTTGGATGTTCTTTATCTTACAAACGCATATAGACGATCGTTACAAGCAGACCCGGCAGAAAATATTAATTCAGATGACCAGGATCAAAAAGAATTAGATTCTGAAAGACCCGATAAAGCATTATACTACTATATGCCTGAACACTACTTTATTCTGAAATATGAAGAAATAAAGAATCTGAATATATACTACGATTTCAAAGAAACTGAACCTAGAAGAATAAATAAAGAAGATTTAACAGCCCTTCTTGGACTGGTTATTATATTTGCAATATTCTTTTTCTCAATTAAGCTCGCAGGATGGGTTCTTGGTATTATAGTTGGTATCATTATTACCTCAATACTTAGTCGCCTCGGTAATGATGAAATAGAATCTACTGATAATGATTCCGAAGATAATCAAGAACCTGACAACAACCTGTAGTATAAATTCGTATATTAAGTACTACTTAAACTTATCGTCATGAATATAAAATCATTTATAGTCAATCCCGTTTCCAGAATGACATCTGTTTTAGTTGATTTTTTTAATACCGCACCAGATATTATGAGTGAGGATACAGCACGTAAGCTTCAAGATAAAGATGAAGCCAAAAAATTAATGAAAGAGATACAAATGAAGCGAGATAAAAATGGCCTTTATGAGGCTGAGCTTAATTCGTAATACCGCACTCTTCAGCTTGTACAGGCTATTTAAATACGCATTGAACCCATCATCAATATCTTCACAGTCTAATTTTCACTTGTCCACAAAAGGTTTTGTTGAAGAGAAAAGCGGTTAACGTCAGTTTCTCACGTTAACCAAACAGATTCTTTCGTTTTCTTACTTTGGCCGATAGCTCAGGGTGACGGTAGTATTTAGCCATTCCACTCCCGAGGATTTTCTTCCGCTCCCTTAAATGTCTTCAAAAAGGGTATGTAGCCCGCGTACTTTTGGGTACAACAAAATTTACAAGACATGAGAAAATTCAAAACAACAATTCTGGTCGCCTTATTAAGTGTCATCAGTTTTCAGCTAAAAGCACAAGAGCCAGGCTTAAACATTCGCGTAGTGGGCAAAGGTCAGCCTGTAGTGCTTATTCCCGGGCTTACTTGCTCTGGCGAAGTATGGGATTCTACCATCGAAGCCTTAGATGCAAACTTCGAGTACCACATCATAACGCTACCGGGCTTTGCGGGCAATGCACCCCTTGCCGATCATGAAGGAAAGTATTTAACCAAAATGAAAGATGAAATAGTGAAATACATCCAGAAGGAAAAGTTGAAGAAACCCATCATTATTGGTCATAGTTTGGGCGGATTTTTAGCATTGAACATTGGAATTGCTAATCCTGATCTTCCTTCAAAACTAGTAATTGTAGATGCGCTACCATTTATGACAGGCGTAATGATGCCCGGCATGACAGCAGAAGAGGCCAAGCCTATGGCCAAATCAATGAAAACGCAAGTAGTGGCTTCTGCCAGTCAACCACTTGAAGGAAGAAAAGCCTATCAACGCCAAATGCTGACAAGCATGATTAATGATCCTGCTCAAATTGAAATCGCTACCCAATGGGCAATTGACAGTGACCAGGAAACGGTAGGGCAGTCGATGTACGAAATGTATACGACAGACATTAGAGGCGAGCTTGGCAAAATAAAAGCACCAACCTTAGTATTGGGTGCTTGGGTAGCTTACAAATCATTTGGTTCAACCCGAGAAAGTACTTTAAAACTTTATACAGGCCAATATGCCAACTTAAAAGGAGTTCAGGTAGACATGACCGACATTGGTAATCACTTTATTATGTGGGATGATCCTGAATTCTTTCAGAATTGGTTGAAAAAGTTCTTATAAATTAGCCTAGCAGAATGGCATAAGAGCCAGTGACTCTTATGCCATTCTTTCAATTGAAAAAAGATGAAGCAATCAACACTCTACTGGATCTGCCAGATTTTTGGATGGGGCATTTACACTTTGTTTTCTGTAGGCATGATGTATGTTTTTGGCGGAACAGAGAGCATAACGCCCGACACATTAAAGCTACAGCTCGTTATTGGACTTTGTTTGATCTCTTTTTCTCATCTATTTAGAACCTTCATAAAAAAGAATGCGTGGACACGACTAGCACTGAAATCTTTAATCCCAAAATTGATTTTAGGTGTTATTGTTGTGGCTTTTTTAGCACAATCTTTCATCCATTTACTTATTTATTACTTACTCCCTCTAAATAATATTGCTGCTTTCAGTTGGGTAAATTTTGTTGGCTATGTAGGAAGTGTCACCATTGTAATGGCTAGCTGGGCCACCCTCTATTTTGCTTACCACTTTATTCAGCGCAACCGAAGAAGTGAAATTGAAAAGCTTGAGCTTACCACAGCTTTACAAGAGGCAGAGTTGGCCATTTTAAAAAACCAGATCAATCCGCATTTTTTGTTCAACGCCCTAAACAATATCCGTTCTCTAATTCTTTCCGACCCCGAAAGAGCGCGTTCCATGGTTACCCACATTTCAGAACTCTTGCGTTATTCCATCCAATTTAACGCGGCCGAAAAAGTAACACTGGGGCAGGAAGTGGCTATTGTGAAAGATTATTTGCAATTGGAATCCATTCAGTTCAACGACCGATTGACATATGCTTTTGAAATAGACGATAGTAGTTTAGACATCAAAATTCCTCCAATGGCCATTCAGCTTTTGGTAGAAAATGCCATTAAACACGGGGTTTCTCAAATGACAACTGGGGGGAATATTTTGATCAGGTCGGTACTTGAAAATGACCACTTGCGCATTGAAGTTTGCAATAACGGCCAGCTCAAGGAAAAAAGTAAACGCGAGGGAATTGGGCTGAAAAACCTGATCGAACGTTTAAAAATTCTGTTTGGCCATTTTGCCGAACTCAAGGTTGAAAACTCATCTGAAAATACCGTAACCGCATCGCTCAAAATTCCATTGTCATGAAAGCCTTAATCATAGATGATTCAAATTTAGCAAGACAAGAACTTAAGCACTTGCTCAAACACAGAGATGATGTTCAAGTAATTGGCGAAGCTGAAAACGCGGATGAAGCAATAGAAAAAATTCTCGATCTAAAGCCTGAACTGCTTTTTCTAGACATCCAAATGCCGGGCAAAGATGGCTTTGAACTGCTTCAGGAACTGGAAGATGCGCCAGAAGTTATTTTCACCACCGCCTTCGACCATTATGCCATGAAAGCTTTTGATCATAACGCGCTCGATTACCTTCAAAAACCCATCAAAGACGACCGTTTGGCCTTGGCATTAGAAAAGGCCGCTTCTAAAATTAGAAAGCGGGCATCAGATGCAAAAGACAAAAATGTATTGGGTTTGAATAACCAAGTTTTTGTGAAAGATGGCGAAACCTGCTGGTTCGTGGATTTAGCAGAAATTCGAATCTTAGAAATTATGGGCAGTTACACCCGTATTTTCTTCAAAGACCAAAAACCCATGATTCCGCGGTCGCTCAATTATATGGAATCTAGGTTAGATCCTGCAGTGTTCTTTCGGGCCAATCGCCAACAGATCATCAACCTCAAATACATTCAGCGTATTGAGCCTTGGTTTAGCGGTACACTCAAAGTCTATTTAAAGGATGGTGAAGAGATTGAAGTTTCACGCAGGCAAAGCATCAAGTTTAGGGAGGTAATGAGTTTTTAGTAATCTTTCAAGGTTGAGCACGGCTAGTGAAGGCAAAGAGTTGATCAAAATATATTTCAAATTGAGTTGAAAAATTTTGATATTCAATGGCTTAAACCTTAAAACTCTTAAACCATGAAAAAGAAAATCCTTCTCGTTCTCTGCGTACTCTTTGGGTTAATGTTTATTAATGCCGGATTAAACAAATTCTTCAACTACATGCCTGTACCAGATGATCTACCCGAAAACATGATAAAAATAATGGGTGCCATGATGGAGATAAGTTGGCTGATGCCACTTGTTGCCGTTGTCGAAATATTAGGCGGAATCCTCTTTATGATTCCAAAGTATAGAGCTTTAGGTGCAATAGTCATTTTCCCCATAATGGTCGGGATTATGTTAACCCATATTATTGATGCCCCATCTGGATTACCAATGGCTCTTGCCTTCTTGATTGTAAACCTTTGGGTGATTTTTGAAAATAGAGCCAAGTATATGCCTATGGTTAAGTAAACCATATTCTGCTTATTCCATTCCTTTTTTAAATCAGAATGGGATAAGCTTAAAATGAGGTTTAGTAACAATAATAATTAATTCCTTCTATTAGACGCATCTTTAACTTCCTTTAAAAAGCCTTCTGTCTTTTCTGTCAAAGAGCCATCAAACTTCCTAAAATCCACACCTTTAAACTCCCCTAATACTTTTTTCACCTGAGACTGCTGGACAATATGCTCCAAGCTAAAATTAGCCCAAACCTTCGCTAAGGTGAAAATTTCATCAGCCAGAAGAATAGCCTTATATGCAATGGGTCTCATATTCTTTTTGTTGAAGATATTGTAGGCCTTAATCGAGTGTATATAAGCTATTTCTAAGCCTTCTTTAAGACTATTATTTATTTTCAATTTGCTATCGGCTGAGTGATAAGATCGCCATAGACTAAAGGATGCCAAAGAGAGGTAATACTTCGCAGATGCTTCCATTAATTCATCTTGATTATCTTCGGCATATTTCAAACCATTGGCGAGATATTTCTGGCATTTATTATTCAAATAAAGAATTCTATCTTTCTTTTCAATTCTATCTTGGGTTACAGGGCTGACACCGAGAGTTTCGGATATTTTGGTGTTTAGTAACATACTCGTTAAAACACCACTAACTGCTCTATTCAATAAATCAGATATATACATCAATTGATATTGCCTTGAAGTTTCAGACTGGACTGATTCTTCGATTTCAGTTAATGTATCCTCTAATGAGTCAATAAATACTTCATCGTAATATTCATCTGGAATAAAGTCTATCAAATCCAAACCCAGTAAATCGATTTTGAGGCTTAAAGCTCTTATTGAAGTTGTTTTTGTAGTATTGATACTTTTAAGCATCTCCCTAAGTTCATCCCTTGACTTCTCTCCTTTATAATACTCCAGTTTGTAGCGCTGTAAATCCAACATTTCTAATTTATCCAATGAGTACTCAGATATTTGCCTTTCACATAACTTGAAGTAGTAGTCTGCATCTATCATATTCCCAACTTCAACATAAGTGATGGCAGCTAAGTAACAGATATTTTTATCCTGAAAAGAATTTCTTGAGAGGCGCTCTAGTAAGTTACAGAGCCGACCGTAGCTATTAGAATTGAATAATGTCTCACCGTATTCTAATAGAAAATCAACTGTACTCATCGTTTGTAATGCATCTGATGCCAAGGGTAGATCATAACTAGGGCTGTGATCTACCAAAAGTTGATTATTTCTATAGAAAGAATTAAGTGCTGAAGAATGTATTTGATCAAGCGCTTTTTCATTCAGTACATTTGTTATCGGTATGTGAAGTGTCACACTATCCTGCTCCTTCCAAAGGTCGTCAGTGTGTGATTCTCTAACCCTGGTATACAAGGCCAGAGCTGTCTCGAAATACAATTCCTGAGTATTATCATCATAAATAATTATCAAGCCAGAATATGGCGTATGCCGAATCAAGTGTCCAAGCCTGCTAGAGGTAAAAGAAAATGATTTGAAAGTTTCACCATTAATCAAAGACTCTTTATATGACACTTTACTTTTTACCTGAATAGGAAATTGAAACGGTAAGGCATTATTTTTAAATTTTAACTGACAAATTATATCTACACCATAATCTTTACTACCATTTACCTCATGGGAGATAAAACCATTTTTTCTAGAAAAGGCTTTTAGAGTGTCTAAAATCGATTCTTCAGATCTCTCTGCACTTTTGTCTACTATAGGAGCATCATCGAAAGCCATAATAATAATTGGTTGAATACGTCAATTTACGACATTTTCCAGCCATCTTTTACTTGCATCCACCCTTGTAATAATCAACAGACAAAATAAATTTTCCCTCCCCCTAAATCCAGTCGTACATAGAGCCCCGTATGTATGACCATAATCAAAAACAAACACCTAATGAAAAAGAAAATCACACAATTACTGATGATCGCGTTTTTCGCAATAGGAGCAAATTCAATTCAAGCCCAAAGCACCGTAATGGTGGGGGGAGAAAAGATGTACCCTATGAAGAACATTATTGAAAACGCGGTGAATTCAAAAGACCACACCACCCTAGTTGCCGCAGTGAAAGCAGCTGGCTTGGTAGAAACTTTGCAAGGTGCAGGCCCATTTACGGTTTTTGCTCCAACCAACGCAGCATTCAACAAATTGCCAGAAGGAACAGTAGCAACCCTATTGAAACCTGAAAACAAGCAAATGCTGACGCAGGTACTTACTTACCATGTAGTGGCAGGTAAAATGGACTCAAAGGCCATTATGAAAGCCATTAAAAAAGGCAATGGCATGGCAGAATTAAAAACTGTGAGCGGAGGCGTATTAGTGGCCAAAATGAACGGTGAGAAGAACATTACATTAACCGATGAGAAAGGAAACTCATCCAACATTTCCCTGTACGATGTGTATCAGTCCAATGGAGTTATCCATGTAATCGACTCGGTCGTACTTCCTAAGTAAACCATCAAATTTAACATAACTATTTAAAAATCAGATTGATAAAATATCAATCCGGGATTCTTATTGTCAAAAATTAATAACATTATGAAAAGAAAAGCAGTAATCACCCTCGGTAGTTTGGCGCTAATTGCCACAGTCTACCTTTTCGCAGCGGATCATATTGATGCCCCTGGCGTTGCAAGTACATCTTCGGATATCACAGACTTTTACGCCTTCCAAAGCCCTGAAACTAGTTCGAACGTAGTGTTCGTAGCCAACCTTCAAGGTTTGTTATCTCCATCAGCTTCTGCATCGGCAAATTTTGATGAAAACGTAATGATTGAATTCAATATCGACAACACTGGCGATGCGGTTGAAGATTTAGTGATCCAGTGTACTTTCAAAGACGGTAAAGTTTATGTGTATGGCCCAATGGCGCCAACAAGAACAGGCTTAACTTCTACAATTGTTTCTTCCATGACACCGACTGCATCAGCAAACATTACGGCCTATGGCTCAAATGCTACAGTTGGAACAGCTGGTGGAATGAAAGTTTTCGCTGGTCCAAGAGATGATCCATTCTTTATGGACTTTGCTCAGTATGGTGAAATTATAGCAGGAAACGCAACAAGTTTCAACAACCCAGGAGCAGATACTTTTGCAGGTACGAATGTAATGTCTGTTGTAGTTGAAGTTCCAAAATCTGCTGTAGGTGGATCAGGAACCATCAATACTTGGGTAACCAGTAACAGAAAGCAATAATTTTTAACCAGAAAAAGATACTAAGATGAAAAAGACATATTTAAACAAATTTTGGGCAGTAGCCGCAGTTTGCACACTTGCCCTAGGAACTTTATCATGTGGTGACGATGACGGAGAAATGACTCCAGAAACTTCAACTACATATGTACAAGAAGATCAAATGGGTAGACCTGCCATCAATACGGTATTTGTATCGGCTGATAAGAAGGACGAATTCAACACAACAATTCCTTCTATGCAAGGCGCTGCATTCCAGTCGGCATTTCAAGCTAAACTTTTGGCTTTAAACCCAAATTACACTACCAACTTATTAACCTTTGATGCAGCTACTTTTACAGGTGCTTTAGCAACAGATGTTTTGAGTGTATCATTAGATGGAACAACAACTTTCTATGATGGAACGAACGTGTTAACTGGTAGGGCTTTGGCCGATGACGTAATTACGGTAGAGTTAATTCTGATCTTTGGTGGTCCAAATGCGACCGATAACCCTGGCCTAACTGACGACAACGTAAGTTCAAACGACAAAGCATTCTTGTCTACTTTCCCTTACTTGGCCACACCTTGGTAAGCAATAAATAAATAGCAGCAGTCTTTAATTTCAGTATAGCCAACAGACCCTGAGACATCCCGAATTGTCGGGACAGGGTGACTGTATCGAATTTCAAGACTGCTCTTTTTCTCACCTCAAAAGCTATAATCATGAAAAATCTAATTTGGCTATTCCTTAGCTTCGCTGTTCTTTCTTGTCAAAGCAAAGTGTCAGAACAAAAAATTGCCGATTCGGCAGATTATAATCAGTTTCTACAAGAGCAACCATCACAGCAATCTTTAGAAACTTTAAATGAAGAAATTAAATTCTGGGAAAATAAACTTTCCAGTTCCCCCAAAAATGTTACTTACATCAATAAGCTAGCAGGCTTAAAAAGCCGACAATTCAGGCTTGATGGATCTATAGAAAATATCCACATTTCAGACAGCCTTTATAAAAAAGCTATTGAATTAAATCCCTTTAGCAACGCGGGTTTATACCAAGCGCTTAGCGGAAACTCCATTACCAAACATGAGTTTGTCGAGGCAAAAAAATACGCTGAAATGGCCTTGGCCGAAGGCGATAAAAAAACAAGTACTTACTATTTACTCTTTGATGCCCTAATGGAATTGGGAGAATACCAAAGAGCAACGGGTATCTTGAACATGCAGGAAAACAAATCTTCTTTTGATTATCTAGTACGTGCTTCAAAATTGGCAGATCATAACGGAGATTTAGATCAGGCCATTGTACTTATGGAACAAGCGTTTGAAAGAGTAAAAGCAGATAACTCACTTTTCAGTTGGGCAAAATCTAATCTAGGCGATATGTACGGCCATGCAGGAAGAATACAAGACTCTTACAATGCCTACCTAGAAGTATTGAACAAGAATCCAGAACACTGGCATTCATTACAGGGCATTGCTTGGATTAACTTTGCACATGACAAAAACACGAGTGAAGCCAAAAGAATTTTAAACAAGGTGAAAGCGCATATCAATGATCCTCAGATCAATTTTATTCTGGCCGAAATTGCCGAATACGAAAACAATGAAGCACTTTCTACAGAATTGAAAAAAGCATACTACGCGCAAGCGTCTTCTCCCGAATATTTAGGTATGTATAACAAGTACCTTATTCTTTTAGAGGCCGAAGATTTAAGAATGCCAGATGCGGCCTTAACAAGGGCAACTGCCGAACAAGAAAAGAGGCCAACGCCTGAGATGTATGACTTGCTTGCTTGGTCTTATTTTCAGAAAGGCAACCATAAAAAAGCCTTAGAACTGGCTACTGCTCATATTGAAAATAAGACTTCTCACCCTGAAGTACTTTATCACTTGGGAGTAATCTTCAAAATGAACAATTTTGCGAAAAAAGGTAACACTTACTTAAAAGAAGCTTTAGAAAGCACTTTTGAGCTAGGCCCTTTAACTACTGCAAAAATCGAAAAAGCACTAAAAAGCTAAATGACCAAGCTTGTCGCCACCGGACTTCTAATCACCTACGTGATCATACTCTTTGGGTATGGGGCAGCGACAGCAGGCCATAGTTTTTTACATGCCATAGAAAACCCATTTCATAGCCATGGTCATGCTCATAAACACGAGCATGGCCATGGACATGAGGAGGAAAAAGACGAAAGTCATCATCATGAACACGATGCAGTTACTGAAAATGAAAGCCATCATGCAGTAGACAATGATCACGATCATGTTGAAACCCAAACCAATAACAATAAGCACAACATTGAAGATCACACTTTGGGGTTTAACAAACTGAATAGTCAGGACAAAGATGTTTCACCAACCAAAACTTTAAATCCTCTTTTCATTTTTGTTTATACGCAGGCTAATAATTTAACTGAGCATGTTGCTACCCAATTCAAGCTTTCAGAAACTGAGCATCATTATTTAAGCCTTTACAAAAGTTTAGATACAGAGCCAGTTACTCCTCCGCCTCCAAGCATTTGTTAATTCCTCGAAATGCCAACTCATCTGTTGGCTACTAAATCAAATCATTAATTGAGCACAGAACTTTCATGTCCTGAATAGGATACGAATGTCTAATAACATTAATCTGTCGCTCATGAGGCTTTAACATTAACAACATGAAATTTAAATTCATCATAGTATTGCTGTGTTTAATTACCAGCAGTCTGGCTGCCCAAACAGGAGAAATCAAGGGCACAATCATAGATCAAGATTCTGGCGAACCCTTAGTAGGTGCCAGCGTTGCCATAGCACAAACAAGTTTAGGAGCGGCCGCAAATAGTTACGGAAAATTTTCTATTCAAAACCTTAAAACTGGTGAGTATGAATTGGAAATAAGTTTTGTTGGCTTTGAAAAACTCAGCAAAAAAGTAATGGTAACAGAAGGTAATACAACTCAAGTTGAGCTCTCACTTAAACCTTCTGCCCTTTCACTTGGCGATGTTCAAGTAACTCAAAACTTAGCGCAGAATGCTTCCATTATTTCAGCATTAGACATTGAACTTAGGCCCATTAGTACTTCGCAAGATGTGCTGAAAATTGTACCAGGTCTTTTTATTGCCCAGCATGCCGGAGGAGGTAAAGCAGAGCAAATTTTCCTTCGTGGTTTTGATATAGACCACGGAACAGACATTGCCCTTTCTGTAGATGGAATGCCCGTGAATATGGTCTCGCATGCCCATGGTCAAGGCTATTCAGATTTGCACTTTGTAATTCCAGAAACCATAGAGAGAGTTGCTTTTGATAAAGGCCCATACTATGCCAATAAAGGAGATTTTAATACTGCGGGTTTTGCTGCCTTCAGCACTAAAAAACGATTGGAGTCTAATTTATTCAAAGTTGAAGGCGGTCAGTTCGGTACTTTCAGAACGGTTGGTCTTTTTAACTTATTAGAACCAAAAACTACCAAAGACCCAAGCCTCTATTTGGCTACGGAATACTTTCGTACCGATGGTTATTTTGAAAGCTCACAGAATTTTAACCGATTCAACACGCTTTTAAAATACCACCAACGACTTTCAGATAACAAGACCATAGAACTATCTACCTCTGCCTTTACCAGCAGTTGGGATGCTTCGGGACAAATACCTTTAAGAGCAATTGAGAGCGGACAGATTTCAAGGTTTGGAGCGATTGACGATACTGAAGGAGGAAATACCAGTAGAGTAAATTTAAATGCCAAACTCACAACCGATTTATCGGATGGGGGAATTATTGAAAATCAGGTTTTTATGTCGAAGTATGATTTTAAACTTGTTTCTAATTTCACCTTTTTCCTAAACGACCCGATCAATGGTGATCAAATTACGCAAACCGAAGACCGACAGATTTATGGCAGTAATAATAGCTACTGGAATAACTGGAGTTTGTTTGGGTTAAAAGCCTCCACCGAATTCGGAACAGGTTTTAGGTACGATCAGGTGAATGACATTCGCCTATCAAGAACATTGAACAGAAGAGAAGTATTATCGGATTTGGCCCGAGGAGACATTAGGGAATCAAGCGTTTACTTCTATGCCGAAGAGCAATTGGATCTAACAAAAAGACTCTCATTAACCGCAGGTTTAAGGTACGATTACTTCACTTTCGATTATGTAGATGCACTTACCCCTACTTATAACAGACAAGTAGAAAATAAAGGAATACTAACTCCAAAATTCAAGATCAGCTATGAGGCAGGTAAGAATTTAAACTTCTATGTAAAATCAGGAATTGGCTACCATTCAAACGATGCGCGTGTTGTAGTTGCCCAAAACGGAAACGATATTCTGCCAAAAGCATATGGCGTTGACTTGGGTACACTTTGGAAACCTACCGAAAATCTTTTGGTGAACGTAGCCTTATGGCGACTGGATTTGGCTCAAGAGTTTGTGTATGTGGGAGATGAAGGAGTAGTTGAAGCTGGAGGTAAAACTCAGCGACAGGGAGTAGACTTAACTGTTCGTTATCAGCTTACGCCTTCTTTATACGCCAATATAGATTTGAATTATACAGACCCGAAATCGGTAGATGAAGCGGAAGGACAGAATTACATTCCATTAGCCCCTACTTTCACTAGCATTGGCGGATTGAATTATGAAGGAAAAAAAGGCTTTAGAGGGAGTTTACGCTACCGCTATTTAGATGACAGAGCAGCCAATGAAGACAATAGCGTAGTTGCCAAAGGGTATTTTCTTATGGATGCTGTTTTGAACTATGAAGTTGGCGCATTCGACTTTGGAATTGCTGTAGAAAATATTTTAAACACCGAATGGAGAGAAGCGCAATTCGATACAGAGTCGAGATTGCGAAATGAAGCTCAGCCTGTAAGTGAAATACATTTTACACCAGGCACACCATTTCAAGCCAGATTATCTGTTGCTGTTAAATTCTAAATGAACTTGATCTTTGACAAGGGAATTCAAGCAATTGATTTTCTGATGGGAGTCTCACCGTAAGGTGAGGCTCTTTTTTTTGAAAACTCTTGGAGGGTTTTCTATAGTACAATACTAAGGCTAAAAACGGCCATGAGTATTAGACTTCAGTTCTCTAACCCTCCAAGGGTTAAGGTGGAAGACTAAAAGCCTATCCTTTCTTTTTCCCAGCAACCAGTACAATCGCACCAATTACGGCCAATACACCACCAGTAATTGGCGACCAATAGATTGGATTATTTTCTTTCTTATTGATTTCAACAATGCCTAGATCAACTACCTCCTCCTCTTTGGTAACTAAGTTAACCCCAGTGAAAATTGTCATTAAAATTCCGCCTACGAGTAATATGATTCCTATGGTTTTCATTTTTCTTTGATTTGGTAATGAAAACTAATTGGCAATTAGTGCTCCAATGCGTTTAGAGCATATCAGGGCTGTTTTTAGTTTAGTAGATTGTAGATTTTATTACCCAGATGTATTCAGATTTCTCACTTCTAAAGAGGGAAAGCACTAAATTATAGATAGTTTAATCAAACGGACTCTTTCGCTCTTGCATAAAAAACAAATAGCTCAGAGTGACGGTAATTTCCAACAGAGTTCTCGAAGCTAATTCTACTTCAGAAACACAGACCTCAATTATAGATCCTTCGTTCCTCAGGAAAAGAAAGCGACAGTGCTTTTGCTTTCAGTCTGCCATTAAGATGACACCCGTATTTTTAAGAAAAGAAAGAGCACAAAAAAACCACCTTCCGGTGGTTTCAATTTCTTTGATAAAAGCTTTTAAGGTTTAGACTGCTCCAGCTACTTGCATTAGGTCAAGTGTTGGGTTTTCACTTCCGCCTTTAGGCTCAATGGTTACCGCAAACATGGAGGCATTCTGAACATTCTTCATTTTCATCAGTCCTTCCACATCAAAATCAAATACGCCCATATCTACTGGCACTCCATCTACAATGGCCCAAAGCTGATACTGTTGCTCTTCGCTTAATGTTTTTAACTGTTGAATGTTTAGGTAAGCTTCATCGGTTTTAGCATTCCAATACACACTTGCTGCGTAAGATTGGGTTGGGTCTACCGCCCCCATATTCACGCGCTTAAAATCCGTATTGGTGATAATATCAATATCAGCTACCAAGTCGTCTAAGCGGTTATTTACTTGATTGTATTGCTCTGCCATTTGAGCATTCTGTGCTTGTAGTTGGGCAAAAGCATCGGAAGAAGCCTTCCATTTTCCGTGATAATCATAAGCTAAGTATGAAGTTACCAGTGCTATGGTTACTGAGGCGGCCACCATATATTTCCACATTCCATTATTGGTTTGTGGCATAGGAATCACCTTTGGTGCCTCCTTTTGTTGCGTACTCTCATTTTTCAATCCCACCTCACTATCGCCCAAAGCCGACATAATATTTGCTTTCAGATCGGCAGGTGGTTGGATTGCAGTAGCCATGGCGATGCCTTCTAAGCTATCCTCAATGGCGTTTAATTCTTCACGCAATTCAGGATACTCAGCTAGGCGCAACTCTACCTCTATACGCTCTTGTGGGGAGAGCGTATCGAAGATGTATTCTTCGAGTATGCCAGACGCTATGTATTCTTTAATATCCAATTACAACTGTACTTTATTTCTTAAATGTTTTAAAGCCGATCGCAAACGAGATTTGACTGTACCCAAGGGTATATCATATTCGTCAGCAATTTCTGAATGAGAAAAGCCTTCGAAGTATACCTTTAACAGAACAAACCTCTGTTCTTCAACTAGGGCGTCCATCAACGCTCTTACACCAATTCCATCAACTGAAGTTTCTGTGCTGTTTTGTCGGTCGATGGTATATACGTACTCATCTATAGAATCAGTTTTAGCACTTCTTTTTATTTCTTTAGAACGTATTTTATCAATGGCAGCATTTCTCGACAAATTGAGCATCCAAGTAAACAGACGCCCTTTTTGGGGGTCGTACATTCCGATCTTATTCCAAATTTTCAAGAAAATATCTTGAACAACTTCAGCGGTCACGTCTTCATCTTGTACAATCCGCTGAACAGCGCCATACAACGCTGCGCCATATTTATCATATAAATACGATAGTGCATCCTTGTCCTGATTTTTTAATTTCAAGATCAATTCTTGCTCTTCAATATGATCTAGGGTACGTGCTATGGTTAGTTTATTGTTTGTGGTAAAAGTAAAGGGCTCGATGAACAAGCCCTTTACCTTCTAAATATATTATTATAAACTGTGGTTTACAAATGAATTACTTCATCATAAGCCGCAGCTGCTGCTTCCATAATGGCTTCAGACATTGTAGGATGAGGGTGAACTGTTTTAATGATCTCATGGCCAGTGGTTTCCAGTTTTCTTACAGAAACCATTTCGGCAATCATTTCAGTTACATTCGCTCCAATCATATGAGCACCTAATACTTCACCATACTTTGCATCGAAGATTAATTTTACGAAACCATCGCTAGCGCCACCAGCTTTCGCTTTTCCTGAAGCTGAGAATGGAAATTTACCCACTTTAATCTCATAACCTGCCTCTTTAGCGGCAGCTTCGGTATAACCTACTGAGGCTACTTCTGGCTGGCAATAAGTACAGCCTGGGATATTTCCGTAGTCTAATGCTTCTGGGTTTTCACCCGCAATTTTCTCCACACAAATAATACCTTCAGCAGATGCTACGTGCGCCAAAGCTGGGCCGTGAACGATATCACCAATGGCATAAATGCCATCTACATTTGTTTTGTAGAAGTCGTCTACAATTACTTTTCCTTTTTCAGTTTTCACCTTAAGGTCTTCAAGGCCAATTCCTTCTAAGTTGGTAGAAACACCTACTGCTGAAAGTACTACATCAGCATCTAGCACTTCGTCACCCTTTTTGGTTTTAACCGTAACCTTACAAGTTTTACCTTTTGTATCTACAGAAGTTACTTCAGCGCTGGTCATGATTTTCATACCTGCTTTTTTGAAGCTCCTTTCCAATTGTTTAGACACCTCAGCGTCTTCAACCGGAACAATTCTGTCCATATATTCAACAATAGTTACTTCCGTTCCAATTGAGTTGTAGAAGTAAGCGAACTCAACTCCAATTGCGCCAGAACCAACAATTACCATAGATTTTGGCTGTTTGTCGAGCACCATGGCTTGTCTGTAGCCTATAATTTTCTTTCCGTCAATGGGTAAGTTTGGCAATTCTCTAGAACGGCCACCAGTCGCTAGAATAATGTTGTCAGCAGAGTAGTCTACTTTTTTACCATCTGCACCAGTTACTTCCACTTTTTTACCAGCTTTAAGTTTACCAAAGCCTTCGATATGATCGATCTTGTTCTTCTTAAACAAGAACTGAATTCCTTTGCTCATTCCAGCGGCTACGTCACGGCTACGTTTTACCATGCCGTCAAAATCGGCAGAAAACTTACCGTCAATCTTGATTCCGTAGTCTTGCGCGTGTTGAACATACTCATATACCTGAGCACTTTTAAGCAATGCTTTGGTTGGGATACAACCCCAGTTCAGGCATATTCCGCCTAGTTCTGAGCGCTCTACCACGCCAACTTTCATACCCAATTGAGACGCTCTAATCGCTGCCACATATCCACCGGGTCCACTGCCTATTACTATTAAATCGTATTTAGTAGCCATATTTTATGAGGTTTTTTCTGTTCAATGCGGCAAAGTTAAGCCAAATGTTCGCAAATAAAATAGTCGAATTGGAGGTATTAATCCTTTTCGTTTTCTTTGAACAGGATTAAAAACCAAAGACGCTTGTCGAGTTAACCGCAAGCAGATTTAATTGTTAAAAAGAAATATGGGTTTATTAACAGGAAAAACTGCACTAGTTACGGGTGCATCGAAAGGAATTGGTAGAGCAATTGCCACCAAAATGGCCCAAGAAGGGGCCAATGTAGCTTTCACTTATTTATCGAGTGTTGAAAAAGGTGAAGCTTTGGAAAAAGAGCTTGCTGCTTTTGGCATTAAAGCCAAAGGGTTTAGATCGAATGCAGCTGAATTTGCTGCTGCCGAAGAATTGGTGAACGCTGTAGTGACTGAATTCGGAAGTCTAGATATTTTGGTAAACAACGCAGGCATTACCCGCGACAATCTTTTAATGAGAATGTCGGAAGAAATGTGGGACGAAGTAATCAACGTTAACCTCAAATCTTGCTTCAATACCGTGAAAGCTGCTACCAGAACCATGATGAAACAAAGAGCAGGTTCTATCATCAACATTACTTCTGTAGTGGGTTTAAAAGGAAATGCTGGCCAAGCCAATTATGCAGCCTCTAAAGCCGGAATCATTGGTTTCACTAAGTCAGTGGCTTTGGAATTAGGCTCAAGAGGAATCCGTTCAAACGCGGTTGCTCCTGGTTTTATTGAAACCGAAATGACAGACGCCTTAGACGAAAAAACCGTGCAGGGCTGGAGAGATGCTATTCCATTGAAAAGAGGTGGTTCTCCAGAAGATGTAGCTAATGTTTGTTTATTCTTGGCTTCAGATATGTCGGCTTATATTACTGGCCAAACGCTTCAGGTAGATGGCGGAATGCTTACCTGATTTTAAACACTGCTAATAGTTAGCGCTTTTATGGTATAAAACGTGTCCTTACTTTCCCTTAAAACAGGATTTTGCACGTTGAAATAAAGGCGCTAACTATTTAATTACCTTCTCGTATCTTACCTAACTTAAATGCATTATTGTAAATCCAAGTTAGATTCCACCCCATAATCGCTTTTGTCAATTGATATTCGCTAGCCTTCTTCTTAAAACAGACGTCCCTTCGTGGTTTATTCTTTTCTGTTTATTGGCTGGGGCACTCTATGCGTTTCTACTTTATTCTAAAAAAACGCCTTGGTCTAAAAATACGAACCGCGCCTTGGCTGGGCTACGTTTTGTACTCGTTACTCTGCTTTGTTTTTTACTCATGGGCCCACTGCTCAATCAGGTGACTTTTTTTGAAGAAAAGCCTGTGGTTGTAATTGCGGTAGATAATTCAGCTTCTGTGCCTGCCACTTATGAAGAGAGCGAATTTGAGTCGTTGAAAACGCAACTTGCAGAAGCTTCAAAGGAAATTATTGATGCAGGTTATGAAGTAAAAGTTAAAAGCTTACAAGATTATGTAGCCAGTGTTGATGAGGTTAATTATGACCAAAATGCTACTAATCTTGAATCCTTACTTAAGGGAATATCTAGTGACTACGAGCAGCAAAATTTAGCGGGTGTTGTTTTAGCCAGCGATGGCATTCATAATTACGGCATTTCACCTCAGTTTACACAACTAAATTTCCCCGTAGTCGCAATCGGTTTGGGAGACACTATTCCAGCTAAAGATTTGAGTATTAAGAGCCTTAATTATAACAAGATTGTTTACGAAGGTAACCGCTTTCCACTTGTGGTTGAAGTGTTTAATAATGGCTTCGTGAATGAAAGTGTGAAGGTTCAAGTGTTGAAAAAGGGAAAGGTGATTGAAGAAAAATCTTTCAGCCCAAAAGGAGATGAACAAATAAATTCACTTGAGTTTATTCTGAACGCAGAAACCAAAGGCATTGAAACTTATCAAGTACAGATTCTTCCTTTAGAGGGAGAAAATTCAACCTTAAACAATACCCAGCAGGCTTTTCTAGAAATAGTTGATAGTAAGCAAAAAATATTGATTGCTGCCCGTGCGCCTCACCCAGACATTAAAGCTTTAAGAAATGTAATCGATCAAAATGAGGGAACCGAGGTGCAAGTTTACATTGATGGAATAACTTCAGAAACCCCAGAGGGCCCTTTCGACCTGATTGTTTTACATCAGCTACCTGCCATAGAAAGTTTACCAGTTTGGTTAGACAATGCGCTTAAAACTACGAACAGCTTTTACATTACAGGAACAAGTTCTTTGAGTGCCATCAACGAAAAAAACCCAGTGCTGTCTTATAACAATGCAGGACAATCGGACAATGCGGGACCTCATTTCAACCCGAATTTTGAGCTTTTCAAAATTGATGAAGTATTGACCCAACGACTTGCGGAATACCCTCCTATTTCCGTTCCTTATGGCCAGTTTATGTTTAAAACACAGGCAGATATTTTACTTTATCAGCGAATAGGTTCTGTACCTACCCAACGCCCATTATTGAGTATCTATAATGGTGATGAGTTAAAGTCCGCGGTATTCTCTGGTTCTGACTTTTGGAAATGGTCACTCCAGGAATATGCCCTGAACAATGACCAAAAAATGTTCAATAACCTAATGGGCAAGTTGATTCAATACTTAGCCACGAAAGATGACAAACGCAACTTCAGAGTAAACACCGAACGAAATCAATATTATGATAGCGAGGCCATTGAGTTCAATACTGAAGTATATAACGAGCTCTACGAGAAAGTTTATGACCGTAACATTGACCTGACCATCACTGATGAACAAGGAGCTAAACAGGAACTCAATTATGTAAATAACGCAGGCAGCAATTATAAAGTGACGGGGCTAAATCCTGGTGTTTATAGTTTTGAAGCTTCGGCAACAGTGAACGGAAAACGAGAGGTTGCGCAAGGCACTTTTTCAGTTCAAAAATTAGATTTGGAGAACATTAACCTGACGGCCAACCATCAATTATTAAAAAATATAGCTAACAATTCAGGGGGCGAATTTATTCCTCAAGAAAGAATTAACGAAGCCTCAAACTACTTTAAAAATCTTTCTGCAAAACCCATTACACGTTCAGATGAAAAGCTGCAATCCATTATTAATAACCCTTGGTTGCTGCTTCTTTTCTTGCTTTTGGTCTCAACAGAATGGTTCATTCGAAAATACAACGGCAGTTATTAGCCCCCACAACAAGGTTAAGCCTAATGTTTCCGTAAAAAATTCATTGATTAAACTAAAATATTAGTTTAATTAGAGGCATGAATTCCCTGAAAACTTTTTTCTGCCTAATAGCATTTTTTGCGCTAAGCGCTTGTAGTATGGAAGCCACACAAGAAGAAGCCGATATGCTTTTTTCGGAAGCAAAATATGAGGCTGCAGAAGCAAAATATTCTAGTGTCATAAAATATGAGCCCGACAATCACTTTGCCATTTTTAACCGAGGCCTTTCTCGCATGGAGATTGAAGATTATGAAGGTGCTTATAACGATTTTACTCTATTAATTAAAGCCAAGCAAAACATCCGAAAGGCTATGATTGCACGTGCAAAATGTTCATTTGAGCTTCAAAATTATAAGGGAGTATTAGTAGACATGAACGCTCTTTTGGCGGGAGATGAGAATAATATGGAAGCCCTAGAATTAAGAGGCAATGCTTATGTAAAACTCTTTGAAAACAACAAAGCGGTAGACGATTTAGACAAAGTAATCAGGGCCAATCCAAACAATGTTCAGGCCCTCGTAAATAGAGGGGCAGCATATGCAAGAGGCAGGGCAATTCCACTAGCCGTAAACGACTTTGACAGGGCCATCAAAATCAACCCGAACTTACCTGTAGCCTATTTTAATAAAGGTGTAGTGTTTTTTATGAGTGAATATTGGGACGGTGCCATTGAAAACTATAACAAAGCTTTAGAGCTTGACCCAGAATATGCAGATGCCATTACAAGAAGAGGAATGGCCAAGCAAAACTCACCTAAATACAACCTGTCTGACGCATGTTCAGACTTTAAAAAAGCAGAAAGACTAGGCGATGAACTTGCTGCCGAATACATAAAAGAATTTTGCAAAAACTAGTTTATTTTTCACCTTAGAGAAATAAACTATTGCCATGTTCAAAAAACTACTCAACCCTGGAAATCACAGTTCATCTACAAGTTTTGGTTTATTACTTTTAAGGGCTGGCGTAGGCCTTATGATGCTTACCCATGGCTACCCAAAGTTTTCAAATCTCATTGCAGGTAACTTCCTGTTTGGCGACCCTATAGGTTTGGGGGTAGAAGTTTCGCTTATCTTAGCTGTACTGGCCGAATTTCTTTGCTCTATTCTATTAATAGTTGGCCTATTCAGTCGTTTTGCGCTTGTACCTCTAATGGTTACAATGGCTGTTGCGCTCTTTGTTGTTCATATTTCCGACCCTTTCGGCACTCAAGAAAAAGCAGCAATGTACCTGTTAACCTTTTTCTTTTTATTCATTACTGGCCCAGGAAAGTACTCGCTCGATCAGAAGTTTTTTGGAAAAAGAACTTTCTAACCTAAAGAAACTGATCTGGAATTTGAGCTGAATGCTTAATTTCAGACATTACAAAAGAGCTTTGTACGTTACCTATATTATCTAAATCTGCCAATTTCTTAGAAATAAAGTGTTGGTAAGCATCCATATCAGGCACTAAAACCTTTAACAAATAATCGAACATACCACCAATGTGGTAACAGTCAATTACCTCATCCAACAACTGAATATCCTGCTCAAACTTTTCTATAAAAGCACGCTCATGATTTTTTAATGAAACGCTACAGAAAGCCATCATCATCAACCCCACTTTTTTTCTATCAATTCGAATAGAATACTGCTGAATATAGCCTTCTCTTTCAAGCTTCTTAATTCGTTCATGCACTGGCGTTGTGGTTAAGCCTAAGTCTGCAGCAATTTCCTTAGTTGTCTTTTTGGCGTCCAATTGCAATAGGCGCAGAATCTGTTTGTCAATCTTATCAACCATTGTGTAGCAAATTTTTCTAAATACTAGTTGTCATGAGTTAATATTCAGAATTAAATTCTAACAAAAAAGAATTTGTAGATATATTTTCTGATTATACAAGCTATTAAAGAACAGACTGCTTTCATGCTATTTTTGTAAAAAAAACAGCATGAACAAACCACAGCTTCACCCAGAGAGTTTAATGATGTCTTACGGCTACAAGCCTGAGCTTTCCGAAGGATCATTAAAATGCCCAATTTTTCAGACCAGTACCTTCGTTTTTAAAACCGCAGAAGAAGGTAAAGCTTTTTTTGAAGTAGCCTACGGTTTGCGTGAAAAGGGCGAAACCGAAGAGCTAGGTTTGATCTATAGCAGACTCAATAATCCAGACCTTGAAATTCTTGAAAACCGCTTAACACTTTGGGACAAAGCCGAAGACTGCGCTGTATTTGAAAGCGGAATGTCGGCCATTACAACAGTGTTAATGGAGTTTTTAAGCCCAGGTGATGTGCTACTTTATAGCCAACCCGTGTATGGTGGAACTAGTCATTTTATTGAGCAAATCATTACCCGATTTGGTATTAAAGTTATCTCTTTCGATGCCAAAGATGCTGAGCAGGACATTATCGATAGAGTTGAAAAAAGTGGCTTTGGCAATAAGGTAAATATGATTTACATAGAAACACCTGCCAACCCTACTAATCAACTGATAGACATGGTGATGTGCAAGCGATTGGCCAATCGCTATAGTACAGAAGAACGCCAAACCTTAGTAGCGGTTGACAATACTTATATGGGACCACTTTGGCAGCACCCATTAAAGCACGGTGCCGACTTGGTGCTTTATTCTGCCACAAAATATATTGGTGGCCATAGCGATGTAATAGCAGGCGCTTGTTTGGGTTCAAAAGAATTAATGACCCGTGTAAAAGGCATGCGTACCTTCTTAGGCAATATGGCAGGGCCTTGGACGGGTTGGTTACTAATGCGCAGCTTAGAAACCCTAAAAGCACGAATGAATGTTCAGGAAAAAAATGCTCAGAACGTTGCTGAATTCTTAATCAACCACCCAAAAGTGGGCGAAGTTTTCTATTTAGGAAATATCAAAGACGAAAACCAACAACGTATTTTCGACCAGCAGTGTGAAGGTACAGGCGCCATGGTTTCTTTTGAAATAAAAGCCGACAAAACGGAAAAAGGAGCTTTTAAATTCTTGAATAGCTTAAAACTAATGAAGCTTGCCGTGAGCCTTGGCAGTACAGAATCACTTGCAGAACACCCAGCATCAATGACACACGCAGGAGTTTCTCCAGAAGACAGAGAGAAATATGGTATCAGCCCTCAGCTTATCCGCCTTTCTATTGGAGTAGAACATCAAGACGATATTATCTGGGATATTGAGCAGGCTTTAGAAAACGTATAAAGAAGCATCACATACCAAGTTGGTTAAACAGGAAGTTCTTAATTGAGCCGTTATGAATTTCCCGTTTAACTTTGGGTATGAAAAAGCTATTCCGAATCCTTGCAGTAATTTTCCTCACCCTAATCCTAGGGCTTTTCGTATTCTATTTGGTTAAGAATGAAAGTTTACCCGAAGGAACTGCTGGGTCAAAAGCCGACAACTTAGCTCTTGAAATGATGGAATCCCTTAACAAATCTGCTTGGGATAGTACTGCTAACGTTTCATGGACTTTCAAGGGAATTCATCATTATGAATGGAATAGAACCGAAAACTCGGTGCTCGTAAAGTGGGATGAGAATGAGGTTTTACTCAATACAATTAACCAAACCGGTGAAGTCATTCGCCCAGAAAAAATAAGAGAAGAAGGAAAAGAAGAATTGATCAAACAAGCATTTGGCTACTTCAATAACGATAGTTTCTGGCTCTGTGCCCCTTTCAAAGCCTTCGACCCGGGAACGGAAAGAAGCCTTGTTACTCTTAAAGATGGAAGGGAAGGTTTAAAGGTTACCTACACCTCAGGCGGTTCAACGCCAGGCGATTCCTATGTCTGGATTCTAGACGAAAACAATAAACCCAAATCTGTAAAAATGTGGGTGTCTATTTTACCTCTTGGGGGAATGGAGTTTACTTGGGAAAACTACCTAAAACTTTCTTCAGGAGCCTTAGTCGCTCAGGATCACATACTTTATAATGGTATAAACATTAATATAGACAATCTGAAGTAAGTAAGATCAAAACAATCTTATTCGTATTTAGCCTCTAGGTATAAAGTTTTAATATGCCGACAACAAAGAGGCTAAAAGGTTTAACTCCGGTTTATATATTTACACGAACGGAAATACCGTTAACATTAGGTCTCTGCCAATCATCATTATTGTAAAAAATAAAATTTCACTTTACCAATAAGGGTAATCATCAAGTGAATAAATCAAAGCAAATTTCAAAATTAATTTTGCTTTAAACAGCCCTTAAATTCAATAACCAGCTTAATTATTTTATCTCAATTCCATTTTTCAATATTCGATATAATTTTAAAAATATCAATTTAACCATCCCTCGAAACACTCTTCCCTTCCTATCCATTTATCTACACTTAAACAGCTCCCTTAAAATCCAAATTAATCCACATATAATTTGGTGACAAGCTTCATAAATGAGCCCTTATATTCCAATAATGAATTTTTGCATAATATTCTATTGGTTAGGTTTAGAGCTATTTTAAACAAAAACAAAACAACATGAAGAGACCATTGCAATTGTTTCGGTTCCTTGTTCTGATGCTGCTTACTACAGCACTGAACGGACAGGAGCGGACAATATCTGGACGAGTGGTAGGAGCCGCTGACCAGATACCAATCCCAAATGTTTCAGTAGTTATTAAAGGCACCACTACTGGGGTAGCTACTGGCCCAGATGGGAAGTACGAACTATCTGTTCCTGAAAGCGGAACCACGATAGTTTTTCGCTTTATAGGTTACGTTACTCAAGAGGTAGTCATCGGTAGTCAAACTGTAGTTGACATTCAACTAACCGAAGAAGCAACTAATCTAGGTGACGTTATTGTAACGGCCCAAGGGATTGCCAGAGAAAAGCGAGCACTCGGATTTGCACTAAGCGAAGTGAAATCTGAAAGCATTGAACAGCGACCTGAGTCTAATGTTCAGAACATTCTTAGGGGAAAAATTCCAGGTGTTCAGATTACATCTACTGGAGGTATGCTCGGAAGTAGAAGTGACGTTGTAATTCGAGGTGTATCTTCAATTAACGGAGACAACCAGCCCCTATACATTGTGGATGGTGTTTTCTATGAAGGAAATCGAATTGATGACTTAGACCCGAACAACATTGAAGATGTTCAAGTTTTGAAAGGCCTTGCCGCTTCTTCACTATACGGTCAAGAAGGTAGAAATGGTGTAATCATTTTCACTACCAAAACAGCATCAGCAAACCAAGTTGAAGATTTGTCTATTACTGTTTCTCAACAGTTCTATATCAATCAAATCACTGGGCTTCCTGATTTTCAAAACACATATGGCCAAGGTTCAGATAATGTTCCTAATGTAGGCTTTGTTGGAAACTGGGGAGGTAGATTTGATGATAACTTTATGGTACCTCACCATTTAGACCAACCTAGATTCGCTGAAGCATTCCCTCAATTCCAGGGACAAGAGGTGCTTTACCAAGCCTACCCTAACCAAATTAAAGATTTCTTTAATAACGGAAGTGGCGGAAATACCTCATTACTCGGTAATGCTAGAATCGGAAAAACCAGTATGGGCTTTAGTGTAGGTTATAACAGTGAAAGAGGTTATATAGAGTCAAATACATCAGACCGATTAAATCTTTCATTAAGTGCTAACACTCAACTAGCTGATAAGCTTAATTTACAAAGTACTTTTACATTTACGAACAATGTACTTCGTTATCCACCAAATGATATCTTCAGTAGAACTTTGTTCTTGCCTAGAAACTTAGATTTGAATGGCCTTCCATTTGAAAACCCTATTGATGGCTCTAGTGTTTGGTACAGAACAGATAGAGATAACCCATTATGGCAGCAGAAGAACCATATGATTGGATCAGATGCCAATAGAACTTTCATGAAAATTGGTTTAACTTATGATGTAACAGACTTCTTGAAGTTTGGCTACCGTGTAGGTTATGACAATTACATTACTGAAAGTTTCCAAAGAGAAAATTATGGTGGTGTAAGATACAACGCTGGCCTTGGTTTCTTCAACCAGTCTTCATTTACAAGATCTAACTTTGACCACAACTTCTTGTTGAACACTACTGGCCTTGAAATTAATGAAGACTTAACCATTACAAGTCAGGCAGGTTTCAACATGAGAAGTATCAACACGAGAAGCTTTGGAATCAACAGTACGGAACAAGTAGTTTTTGGGTTCTTCAGACATGACAATTTCTTGTCTTACGCACCTGCTGGAAATTCGAAACAAAGAACCAATGTACTGGGACTTTATGCTCAAACAGAGCTTTCTTATAGGGATTATGCTTTCCTAACCCTAAGCGGTAGAAATGATTGGGGTTCTCAAGTAGAAAAAGAAAATAACTCTTTATTCTACCCAAGTGCTTCTGCTTCATTCATCATGTCTGATGCATTGCCTGATATGATGCCAACTTTTGTAGATTTCTTGAAGTTTAGATTAGGATACGGTTCTTCTGCGGGCTTCCCTGGTTCTTACAGAACAAGAGCGGTACTTGGTTCTGACCCAATTCGTTTTGTGTCAGACACTGACGGCAATATCACTGCTAACTTTGTTTCAAGCGTTCAGCCTAACCCAAATCTTAAACCTGAAAGACAAAAAGAAATTGAGTTTGGTATAGAAACTACTCTATTCAATGGCCTTTTGGATATTGACATGAGTTATTACAACCGAATCAGTAAAGATCAAATCTTTAGCTCAAACCTTCCTCCATCAACTGGATTTACCAGCACTTCAATTAACGCAGGTAGAATCGATACCGAAGGTTTAGAATTAGGGGTTACTGTATTCCCAGTAAGAACTGGAAACTTAACTTACTCTATCACTAACAACTTCACTGCTTACGAAACTACTGTGAAGGAACTGCCTGAAGAACTTGTTGAGTACTCAGGAAACAATACAGCTATTGTAGGTCAACCTTTAGGTGTTTTCAGGTCTACTTACATCGTAAGAGACGATGAAGGCAATGCTTTAATAAACCCTGCAAATGGTAATTTCATTATCAGTAGCGATGTTGGTTTAGATCAAAAAGTAACAGGAGATCCTAATCCAGATTTCAGATACTCTATGATCCACGGTGTTACCTACAAAGGCTTTAACCTTACTGTTCAGTTAGAATACACACACGGTGGTGACATAGCATCTAGTTATGTATCTAGCATTTACGAAAGAGGTGTAACTACCGATACCGAAGACAGAGAAGGTTCTTTCTACCTACCTGGTGTGTATGGTGATGTTACTACCGGTGAGCCTTTAAGAGATGAGTCTGGTAATAAAATACCGAACAGGTACCAGTTAACAATGAATGACATCTACTTTACCAACTCGTTCACCTCTTATGAGAATAGCATGTTTGATGCCTCTGTATTTAGAATTAGAGAGATTAACCTCAACTATGCCCTTCCAAACACGTGGGTAAACAGAATTGGACTTAACAGTGCAACAATCACTGGAAACGTTCAAAACGTATTCTGGTATGCCCCACATTTCCCTAAAGGAATTAAGTTAGACCCTGAAGCTAACACTTCTGGTGAAAATGGATTTGGTGAACTAGGTATCTCAGACCCTGCTATGAGAAAATTCTCAGTAGGACTTAGAGTAACATTTTAATGATGAAGAACATGAAAAACATACTAATAAAATCTATAGGGATGATCATGGCTTTCAGCTTAGTTATCTCTTGTGAAACTTTGGAGTTAGAGTCCCTGATAGAAAACCCAAACTCATTGGGCCTTTCTTCTGCTAGCCCCGACTTTATATTGAATGAAATGCAGCTCGATTTCAGAAACTTGAATCGATCAGTTGGTGGGTCAGTAGACAATTCTATGAGAATGGAAGTGCTTTCTTCTACCTATAACGCTGTAACCTCAACTACTGCCATGAATGGGGAGTGGACGAGCCTTTATAACTTCAATGCCAACTTTAAGGTTTTGGAGAGCATTGCTGAAGAAGATGGTTTAGGTTACCATTTAGGAATGGCTCAAATTATGAAAGCTACTCTATTTGTAAACATGGTAGACCTTATTGGTGAAGCTGTTTATACAGAAGCTAACGATCCATCTATTCCAAAGCCAACACTAGATTCTGGCGAATCAATTTATGCAGCAATGTATGACCTAATTGATGAAGGAATCGCCAATTTAAAATCTGGTGCAAAAAGGCCTGTAAACGACCTCTACTATGATGGAGACGCAATGGGCTGGGTAAGATTTGCCAACAGCTTTAAAATCAAAATGTTGTTAACCACACGTTTGGTAACAGCCGCTGATTCTAAAACTAAGATTGACGCAATCTTAGCAGGAGGTGAATACATTCAAAACAACAGCCAAGACATGCAATTTCAGTATGGAACTACGGCCGTTGTAAACGAAAGTAGACATCCGCTAATGTCATCTAGCTACACAACGGGTGCTTCGGGTTACAGACCTAACAATTTGATATCATACATGAAAGACTCTTCTTCAGTGCAAGATCCTAGATTGAGATATTACTTTTATAGACAAACCTTAGATGCACCAGTGGGTACTCAACTTACTTGTGCTGGTGCTCCAAACTTCACTTTCTGCTATGTAGGTGATGGCTACTGGGGTAGAGACCACGGTGATGATTCTGCTGCTCCGGCAGATGGATTGTTAAGAACCGTGTATGGTGCATACCCTGCAGCTGGTGCTTATGATAATGATCAAGGAGAACCAATAACTGTTGTTGATAACCTTGGTGGTGATGGTATTCATCCAATCATGCTTTCTTCTTGGGTTCAGTTTATGCTGGCCGAATCTGCTCTAAAAATTGGAGTAACAGGCAATGCAAGAACTTACTTAGAAACTGCAGTTAGACAACACATTGACAAAGTAATCAACTTCCAGTCAGACGAAACAGGTCACGTTGCACCTGCTTCACAGGTAAATGATTATGTAAATGAGGTGTTGACAGATTACGATGCCGCTGACGAAGACGGAAAAATGGACATCATTGCTCGTGAATGGTACATTGCTTCATACACTAACGGCATCGAGCCATTCAATACTTATAGAAGAACGGGATATCCTTCTTTCTTAATGGATCCAATTATTGATCTGGGACCATTTATGAGGTCTTTCCTTTACCCTGCTAATGAGCTAAATGTAAACGAAAACATTACTCAAAAAAGCAGCAATCAGATACAAGTATTTTGGGATACTAACCCTGCTGGATTTATAAACTAATCGAAATGAAAATAACAAATAAATATATCGGAATGTTGCTTTCTATCGGGATGATGTTAGCAATAGTGACGGGTTGTCAAGACCCAAGTGATTTTCGAAAAGTCAGAAACGAAGCTATTACAAACCTTCAAAGAGGAGGAATGATCGACTTCGATGATATCAGACAAAAGAAGTTACTCAAAGGTGACGACCCAAACACAGGCGTTTTCACAGCGTTAATTTACGACCCTAACAACAATGCCGTTTCATATAATGTGGGCATCAATGTTGGCGGAACTAGAGTTCAGTTAGGTGATGAGTACACTACTTTCCCTACTACCTTGGAGATAAAAGCTTCTGATATCAGAGCTGCAACAGGGGTTGATTTGGAGTTTGGTGAAGCATATAACATTACTGGTGAAGTGACAACTGATGATGGGACTGTATTTGGCCCAACATCCAATACTATAACCACTAATGGCAATGGCGAAACCATTATCACTGGTGGAAACACAGACAATGAGCTATTGGCAACAGGTTCGCCTCAAGCATTGAGCTTTCCAGTAACAGTGGTTTGTGGTACGGTAACAGAGCCAAGCGCCTTGGCAGGTACATGGAGAGCACAGGAAGTAAGTCACTCTAGCCGTGTAGGTGAGACTCTTAATGGTAACGACTACCAAATTGTTGCAGGCCCTGGAGCAAATCAGTTTACAATTGTAAACTTCTACAATCAAGGAAATGACTTTATTGTAACTCAGGATCCTGAAACTGGTGACCTAAGTGCCGAAGCTCAACTATCTTATGTTGATGACACTGGACGCTCAGCTTATGATGGCGCTCCTGTAAGTTCTCAAATCGAGGCTGTTTCTGGACCAAGTGCTGCTAGAAATTACGGATGCGCTGATTTAATCGTTCTTTACCTTTATCACACTAGAGCTGATACAGGGGGTGGTGCTTTATCAAGCATTAGATCTCAAATAAGATTAACTAAGCAATAAACCATTTTATCTTTAATTTAAGGGCTCTCTATTTTTAGTGAGCCCTTTTTTTACCTCTTAAAAACGAAGTCCATGAAAAAATTTCAATTCTTATTTGTCACTGTTGCTTTCAGCTTATTTCTTGTGGCTTGCAGTAGCAGCTCTGGCACTGCCAATAGACAAAAGGCAGTAAAAGATTATTCCCAATACAATAATTTAGTAGAAGTACTTCAAAGTGTTCAAGGCCTAAGGGTAATGGGAAGTGGAAGTAATGCTAAAGTATTTATGAGTGGATATAACACTACTAACGCCACCAATCGGGAACCATTATTTGTTGTAGACGGCATTCCTGTAGGAAGCTCATTGGTAAACCTCAACGGATTACTTACGCCTGTAATGGTTAAAAGTATCAAAACAATCAGAGGCATGCAGGCCACTTCAAGGTATGGAGATGAAGGTCTTTATGGTGTAGTTCAAATTACTACAATCAACGCTAAGTAAACCTGATTAACGATAAGGGGGGCCCGCAATCCAAGCTACAATTGATTGTCGTGTTCCTTTTGTTATTGGAGTAACCCTGTGCATTATGAAGGACGGGAATATTATAACTGTACCTTTTTCTTTAGGCGCATTAATAATGTCATCATTAATCATAAACTGAAGTTCGCCTCCTTCATATTCGCTAGGATCGGAGAGCTGTACGGATATACTAAGCTTACGATTAGAAATTGGACCTACACCAAAATCTAAATGCCAGTTAAAAAAGTCACCCTCTCCATATTTGGCAAGCTGCAGGTTGTAATGAAAGCCTAAAATATCAAAGCCATACCGCTCTTGATTACATTTAATGGCCAAAGAACCAAGTTTCTCATAGAGCCACTGATTCTCTTTTTGAGGCTCGATAAAGGCTAATTTAGTTTTTCTTAAAGCATCATCATAGGCTTCCTCACCATTACTCAGCTTAGCCTCCAACTCTTCATTTCGCTGCCACAGCCCTCGCACCATATCTATTTCTTCAGGATTCAAAAAATTAGGATAATAAATAAACTGTGAAAAATTTTGGTTTTGAGGAAGGCCGAATGGAAAAGTAACAGACATAATAAAAAGTTGTTTTTACCAAAGCTATTATTTTCTATCATAATAAAACAAAAAAGCCTCTCTGATTTCTCAAAGAGGCCTTTCAAATATTCTTAAGGTTATTTAACCTTCTATTACTGATTCGGCTAATACGATTACGTTGTTATTCAAAACCTCAACAACACCACCGTCAATGATCAAATTCTCTACTTTACCTGAGGCAGTAATGCTTACTCGCCCTTTGCCTAAAGCACTAATCATTGGAGCGTGATTCGACAATACTTGGAATTCGCCTTCTGCACCAGTAAAAGTAGCAGAACTCACTTCGCCTTCAAATACTTTTTTATCTGGTGTTACGATTTCGAGCAACATAGTCATTACGATTTAGAAGCCTCAGCCATCAATTTCTCACCTTTCGCTCTTGCTTCTTCAATTGTTCCTACAAGGTTGAAAGCTGCTTCTGGAAGATCGTCATGCTTACCATCCATGATTTCGTTGAAACCTTTAATGGTGTCTTTAATGTCTACCAAAACTCCTTTAAGACCAGTAAACTGCTCTGCCACGTGAAATGGCTGCGAAAGGAATCTTTGCACACGTCTTGCACGTGATACGATCAATTTATCTTCATCAGATAGTTCGTCCATACCAAGAATGGCGATAATATCTTGAAGTTCTTTATAACGCTGAAGTGTTTCTTTTACTCGCTGTGCACAATTGTAGTGCTCATCGCCAAGAATGTCAGCAGTCAAAATTCTTGAAGTTGAATCCAATGGATCTACTGCAGGGTAAATACCAAGCTCAGCAATTTTTCTTGAAAGTACAGTAGTAGCATCCAAGTGAGCAAACGTTGTAGCTGGAGCAGGGTCAGTTAAATCATCCGCAGGTACATAAACGGCCTGTACTGAAGTAATTGAACCACTCTTTGTCGATGTAATTCTTTCTTGCATGGCTCCCATTTCAGTAGCCAATGTTGGTTGGTAACCTACCGCAGATGGCATACGACCTAAAAGGGCCGATACCTCAGAACCCGCTTGGGTAAATCGGAAAATATTATCAATAAAGAATAGAATATCTTTTCCTTGTCCATCGCCATCACCATCACGGAAGTACTCAGCGATAGTAAGACCTGAAAGGGCTACTCTTGCTCTCGCACCTGGAGGCTCGTTCATTTGACCGAACACGAAAGTTGCTTTAGACTCGGCTAATTTTTCTTGATCTACTTTTGAAAGATCCCAACCGCCTTCTTCCATTGAATGTAAGAAATCGTCACCGTAGGTTACAATTCCTGACTCAATCATTTCGCGAAGCAAGTCATTTCCTTCTCTAGTTCTTTCACCTACACCAGCAAATACAGAAAGTCCACCATGACCTTTTGCAATGTTGTTGATAAGCTCTTGGATCAATACTGTTTTTCCAACACCAGCTCCACCAAACAAACCAATCTTACCCCCTTTTGCATAAGGCTCAATAAGGTCGATTACTTTAATTCCTGTGAATAATACTTCGGTTGAAGTAGATAGATCTTCGAATTTAGGAGCAGCCCTGTGAATAGGTAATCTTCTGTCTCCTTTTGGTTGTGGAATACCATCAATGGCCTCGCCTACTACATTGAACAAACGACCTTTGATATCGTCTCCAATTGGCATAGCGATTGGTTTTCCAGTATCTGTAACGTCAGTACCTCTTGTTAAACCTTCAGAAGAATCCATCGCAATGGTTCTTACACGGTTTTCACCTAAATGCTGCTGACATTCTAAAACAATTTTTTGACCGTTTTCTTTGGTCACTTCCAATGCATCAAGGATGTTTGGTAATTTTGATCCTTCAGCATCGAAGCTAACGTCCACTACTGGCCCAATAACCTGGGTGATCTTTCCAATATTTGCCATTCTTAATTTTTTTATCTAGATAGGAAAAATGCGGTTTACTTTTCTTGGCGCAAAGGTAGGTCTAATCTCGATTAAACCAAAGGCTTATAAAGAAAATGGAAGTCAAAAATATGGGCGCTTACCTCATAGAAAAGCAGACGCCCAAATTGCAAGTGAAATTAGGTTTATTGAATCATCAATTTTTGAGTGAAATCCTAAATACCGTTCCTACATCGGTATGAGATGATTTTACATAGATTTTCCCCATGTGGTAGTTTTCAATAATTCGTTTTACTAAGGTTAAACCTAAGCCCCAGCCGCGTTTTTTGGTAGTAAACCCTGGCTTAAATACTTCCTTTATCTTACCTTTCGCTATTCCTTTTCCGTCATCGGCAATATCTATAAACACCATTCCTTCCGATTCTTGCCCAACGGTTACGGTTATTTTACCAATCCCGCTCATAGCATCAATTCCGTTTTTCACAATATTTTCGATGACCCACTCAAACAGAGGTCGATTCATTTTGGCCACCAAGTGTGGCGAATCAGCATCCACAACAAACAGCACTTTAGAAGAAACACGCGGTTTCAAATAAGCAATCACTCCTTCAATTACTTCAGACACCTCCTCATCTTTCAATATTGGTTTTGAACCAATGTTTGAAAAACGTGCGGTAATCATTTCGAGGCGTTGAACATCTTTATTCAGCTCAGTAATAATCTCCTGCCTGTTCTCCATTTGCGGAAGCTCTCTTAAATATTCTACCCAAGCCATTAATGAAGAAAGGGGGGTTCCGAGTTGGTGTGCAGTTTCTTTGGCCAACCCCACCCAAACACGGTTTTGTTCGGCTTTTCTGGAATAGCTGAAAGCCAAATAGGCTATGAATGCAAAGATGGCAATTACCGAAAGTTGAATATACGGGTAAGCGCTCAGTTGGCGTAAAAGCCTAGAATTTCGAAAATAGACATATTGAATACTTACAATTTTACTTCCAGGTCGGTCTCTGATCAAAATAGGTTGAGGATCATTTTCACTCTTCATTTGACCGAGCATCTCATTCAGATAATCATCAGCTTGCTTTTGGTTATAAGATTCCTCTACCTCAATATTTCTTGTGGTGAGAATCTCGTTAGTAGCTGAATCAAGGATGATAACTGGCAACGAGTTATCTGGCCTAATAATATTGTCGGTAATAAAGTTGAGTGACGCAATATCTGCTACTGTAGAAAACTCAACAGCCTTGGCCCAAAGCTCAATGTTTTCTCTTTCTCTTTCTTTTAAAATATTCACCAACTGTGTGGTGTAAATAATTGATCCCACTCCAATAATAGCCGCCACCACCAATACAATATATTTTATAGTGGATTGATTGGTGTAGAAGTCAATACTTAAAGAACCCTTAAACGGATTTTGCATTTTGAAATGTAATGAATTTCTAGACTTATGAACGCATCTATTCTATAGGCTGGTATAAACTCTTAACTCAATTTGTTCTGTCTTCTAGCGAAAAGTGAACGCGAATAGCCAACAACATAATACCTACTAGCAATAATACAGAAAAGCCGAACAGGAGCTGGTAATAGTTAGCTCCAATAGCCCATTGGTTTTGGAAAACCAAAATAACTTCTGTAAAAACAAACCCTATCCAAAAAAGTATAAGTCCCAATTTTCTAATCACTGAACGCATTGGAAACAATTCAACCGAATTAAACCAAGCAAATAAAAATGGACTTATAATACCCAAGAAGACAAGGTGCAAATAGGCGATAACATAATTTCTTACCTCATAACCCAAAGTAGCAACCGATGGAACTGCGGAAATTGCTTGTAGTAAAATCTTCAATATAAAACCTAAAAACACTAAGCAAAAAACAACTTTGGCCGTGTTCCCAATCTTCAGTTTAAAGGTTGGCCAAACTTCTTTAAGCATTTTAACTAAATAGCCCAGCCCCACCAATTGGGCAATTCCTGCGATTCCGCCAATAATATAAATAACCGTAGGTGGTGTCATCCAAAGGGCAGAAAGCATTATGCCAAGCACGCAACCAATGTTCATTAGCCAAAGAAAACGCTGGATAGCAATTACATTAATCGACACATTCAATTTAAAGAGTAGCCAAAAGAACAAGCCAAACAGAATGAAGAAAAAGGCACCATTATATAGAAAGTGTAGGTAAAAATAGATTGCCATAAAATACTCATCTGACCCTGGCCCGATTAGAGCTATAATTGGCCCTAAGGAAAAAGGGCCGATGGTTGATATGGCCAAATAAACAAGCCCAGCCCTTAGAGATTTCCTAACCAAGTCTGGCAAACGCTTAGATTCACGCCAAACCCAAACGACCCATAAATAGGACAGTATAATATGTAGGGTAGAAAAGATAATAGATAGTGTAGCATAGCCTTGAAAAGGGAAGGTAAACATCATGCCCAACACCGCTAATTGAAAGAAGAGAAATAGAATGCTGAACTTCTTCTTTACCTTATTTTGGAAGAGCATAAAATGGACTCCAGCCATTAGGGCATTAAAAATCCAGCCTAATAGAATAATATGAGAGTGCGTATGTAGTAAATACTGATAATTCAACCCTGTAATTGGCTGAAAAAACAGCAGCCTTAACAGCAAACCAAAGACAGCCGAGATGATAAAGAAACCCAACGCTACTCTCCATATGGTATTTGCCTGCAACACTACCTCAACTCTGCATCTAAGTCATTTAAAAAATTATCAATCACACCTTGCCTTACATGGTCCATCACTACAATCTTCCACCACTTTACATCTGAACCATGAGAATCGGGAACGAGCAAGTATTTGTTGGCCAAAGCAGGAGATACATACTTGCCTCGAATGGTGACAATATTCATTTTTGGATTGCGGAAATACTCTACTCCTCGCTCGTCAAGATTTCCGCAAAGGCGGTCGGTTTTAGAGAGCAACTGCTTAATCTTGGCTTTCCACCCATCAGAACCATAAGTACGCATTATCATCCAAACGGCTATGGCATTGGCGCCAGAACGGCTCCCCACAAGAGTATAATCTTTTCCTTTTACGTAATTAGCCTCTTCTGTAAGGGCATATTCCATAAAGCCTTTTCGGGTTAAATAAATACCCGTACCATAAGGAGATTGAAGCATTTTATGCCCGTCTAATGTAAAGGAATTGATCTTTGGGTTCTGAAAAGTATAGTCAAGATTTTCAGTAGCAAAAGGGTAAATATAACCACCAAAAGCACCATCAATATGTACCATATAATTGGCGCCTAAATCATCGAGCCAGCCAGTGATTTCATTGATGTCGTCCACTGATCCAAACATGGTGGTGGACATATTCATAATGACAATAAAATGCTTTACTCCATCCTTTCTAGCGTTTTCAACACAAGCTTCAATACTCGATTTGGTTACCCTTCGGGTGGTGTCATCTACTTTAGAAACGTAAGATTTTAAGCTCAGTAAATTGCAAGCCTTCGGCATTGAATAATGTGCGTCTTCGGAAAAAACAACACCTATTTCGCTGGGCTTTACATTAAATTCTACTTCGAAATAACGCTTTAAAATCCATATGGCTTGAATATTTGCTTCTGTTCCTCCAGAAGCCACATAGCCATCAAACTCTTCATTTCCACCTTCAAAAATCTGTTGTGCGCAAAGGTCAATCAGTTCTTTCTCAATTTTATGAGTGCCCTCAAAAGCTGCTTCCGATTCATTTAAAGTATGGCAGCCAATATGATTTGGGTTGGCAATCAGAGCAGAAAGAAAAGGAGCATCTTTCAAAAATGGAGCATCATTATAAAATACTTCGGTATCTAGGTACGAAGCAGGCAAGCCTAAAACTGGTTTTTCTCTGTAGTCTAAATTTTGCTCTAAAGCGTCAAAAACGATTTTCTTAATTTTCTGATGTGAGTAACTTTCCCAATACATAAATTCAATTTCTACTTTGCCCCAAAGTTCTGTCTTTTTGAACAAGGACAAACATTGTAACTAAGAAAACTAGAATAATAAGGCCATTTATCATTCCAGCCCATTTTCTAAGAAGGAAGAACTCCTGCAAATCCGCGAAAATTCTGACGGCTACTGAAGTCTGAAAAATCACCATCCAAAACCAGAGTATTGAATGAAAACGATGTCCGGTTTTGTTCAGTAAACTCGGAAAAATGATTGGTCCATGAGCGAAGATCATAGAAATGGCGAAGCCCAAAAAATAGCTATGTAAAAGGGCATCGAAAGCAAAAGCACCCGAATTAACGAAGATCATAAATAAGCCAGAGGCAAAAAGCCAAACGTAGCCCAAAGTCAGGCAAGCGCCTGTATATAAGTAATGTCCTTTCTTTTTTAGAAGTATACGGGCCAAATCAAACCGAAGCAGCCATAAGGCTAAACCTGCAATACCCGAAGCAGCTACAGTTCTACCCATGCCGTGATAAGGCAACATAAACCCAATTAAAGTCGCTATGAGCAATCCAAGCAACAGGTATTTACTCCACATTTTAAGAGGCAAAAAACGCGATAACTCTAATCTTTCACCCACAATAGTAAAAAGGATAAAAGCGATCCACCAAGGGAATACGGTAGGATAAAAATGAGTTTGAAACAGGAGCACATTTCCTGCAAGCCAACACATGGCTCCGATTAACATTAAAAGTATGTAGTTTTCTTGGCTCTGCTTGGCCAAGAATATATAGATGCATACTAAACCAATACTTGCTACTATCTGAAGTAGATAACCTAGATACGCTTGATTGAATAAAAAAGCCAAAACACTTAGGCCAGAAGAAGCCGGAGCAAAAAAAGTCCAGTTCTTTTTTGTGGCCACTGCCTTTTCAAAACAAATGAGCGAACCCAAAAAACCACCCAGCATTAACGCGCCATGAAAACCCGCCATGCCATATACTGGAATGTTCCAGCCAATACGCAGCCAACCCGACAAGAGGCCAGATACAAGTCCAACAACTGCGAAAAGAATAAAAGTGATTCGTTTAAGCATCATTCATCCTGAATTACTCTCAAAGCTATTTTAAAACCTCATCACCATTCGTGACTTTGGTCAGCAAAATCGATGATTTGACTCATAAGTTAAAGCTGCTCTACCTTATAATAGAGGTTTGATAAAGTAAAAAACCACCCAAGGGGTGGCTTTCTAAATTTGACTCTATATTACCTCAACCAATATATAGTCAGTCATCTTCGATTTCATAACCAATGAGTCCGTAGACACAAAAGGTGTATTTCTATTTTACTATGGCTAATTCTACTCGCCTGTTTTTTGCCCTACCTTCTTTAGTACTATTATCAGCTCTTGGATTGGCTATACCAAAGCCTTCGGCAGAAATCCTATTTTCAGTAACCCCTTTTGAAATTAGATATTCTTTTACTGAATTAGCTCTTTCCTTGGATAGTTGAAGGTTAGAGTCTGCATTCCCACTATTATCAGTGTACCCTCTTACCGCTAATTTAAGATTGTCGTTTTCTCTAAAAAGAGCAGCTACTTTATCTAAAGAAGTCAATGAGCTTTCCATTAAATTGCTGCTGCCACTACTAAATGATATTTCCTCTGTTGCCATAATTAAAACTTTTGCAATCTGAGCTTCAGCTTCTTTTCTCTTCGTTTCTTCTCTGGCCAACCTTTCAAGTTCTTGCAATCTCAAACGCTCTATTTCAATTGCTTCCCTTTCTCTTTTCAATCGCTCCTGTTCCTGCTGCTCGGCTTGTAGTTTGGCCAATCTTTCTTTTTCTATCTTGGCCAGCTCATCGGACTTTACTTTAGCGAAAAGCGCCTGATATGCGGCTTCAGCATTTAGGTTTATTTCCTTCCGCTTGCCTTCTTCTAAGCTTCGGAAATAGCAAAGGGCCTTTTCTCGGTCTTCCAGTTTCACCAAGTTTTCATCATAAATACCTTGGTCAATAATGTAGTTTACTACTTCTTCTCCGGCTAGAGCACAGTCTTCTTTAACTTTGGTATCCAATTTAAGGTGAAGCCCAAACTCATTGAAGCCATCGGCCAAAAATGGAGTGTCTTTCTGCCCGAAATCATAATTGTAGGTAAACAGTATTTTCGGGAAAATCTGAACTCCCAGCCCTGCCGACACACCAAAGTTGTCGCGGTAACCCAAAGTGGCCATGAACTTATCTCTAAAATTCATTTCACCTATTACATCGAGTTCTGCGCCAATAGTTTCTCTGATTCTCACACCTCCATAGGGAGTAAAAGTAAGGTCTGGATTAAGTGTGAACGCATACCGAACTCCTCCAATAAAATCAGGGGCATTGTCGTCATTGATTCGCACATAGGCATCGTCTGACAGGCTTTCGTTGATAAGTGTGGGCACTGCCATATCGATCCACAAATTACCCTTTCTATAACTAACCGAGAGGTCTAAACTGAGAGAGCTTCCGTTTTGTCCTAAAAGATCGAGCAGCACATTATCGGCTGGGCTTTCTGGATTTACTCTGTCTTCGTTCAAGCTAAATAGAGATAACCCCAACTGTGTTCCAATTGAAAGGCCTTCTTTTCCTTCTCCAAAAAACTTATAGCCCATTCCTCCAGATATTTTTACCTGGCTAGTAAAGCCAATGTCGGCTGTGGTAACATTCCCACTAAAGGCCATTTTGTTTTTCACTGCCGTACTGTAAGCCAAAGCAAAGTTCTTAGGAGAACCCACCAGACCCCCAAACTGGTCTCTGTAAACAAAGCTTACATAACGGTTCTCCTGAAAAACTGTGCTTGATGGATAAGCCAAGCTTCCTGAATAATAATATTGATTGAACAGCGGTACTTGCTGTGCCTTTGCGCTATTGGCAATCAAAGCCAAGGTAAACGCAAGGATGAAGATGTTTCTTAAGTTTTTCATTTGCTTTTGCATGACTTTGATGTTTATCTGTTTCTAATTATAGTTAAGAAGCCTTTAATGGTTCTGGCTGGCGTGGTGGACAGGGCATCTGCATAGATGAGAATCTCATAGTAATAGGTTCCTTCTGGCACTGGGTTGTCCTTGAATGTTCCTGCCCAATCGTTGGAGTAATTCACCTTACTATAGATGAGTTTTCCGCCTTGGGCGAAAATTTTCACTTGGTTGAACGGATTATCGAGCAAGTCTTCAATCACCCAGGTTTCGTTGACTCCGTCACCATTTGGCGAGAATACGTTTTTCACATCGGCACCTGGTTCGTTCTGAGTGTACTCCCTCACCGGTTCGGCCACCACATCTTCAATAGTTATGCTGAAGGTTTGCTCGAAAGTAAGCCCGCCTGCATCGGCTACTTGCACACGAATGCTTCGGCTTGCTCCACCTTCAAAATCTATAGCTCCAGCACTGCTCAAGGTGTTTCCACTAATGGCAAACTGCGCGTTATCGGCATCGCCAGCACCAGCAATTAAGCTATAGCTAAAGCTGTCTCCATTGTCTGGGTCGAGTGATATGAACTGCCCTACTTCTTGGGCTTCATCGGCTTCTTCGATGGTGGCATTGGTAAGGCTCAGGGTAAATGGTGCTTCGTTTACATTGGTCACAGTAATTTCAAAGGCCTTGGCAAAGGTTCCGCCTTCTCCATCGTTGGTTTCAATACGAACAGAATAGCTGGCTTTATCCTCAAAGTTGAACGAAGTGTTATTCGTTTTTAAGGTTGAACCCGCTAGCGTGAAGCTCGCATTGTCCGAATCGCCAGCGCCACTTACCAATGCATAAGTATGAGTGTTAGTAACATCAGCATCAGTTGTAGACAATGATCCGACTGTAGCATCCAGCGCATTGTTCTCTGCAATAGAACTTGCACTTAAAGTGATGTCGGTTGGGAAGTTATTGAAGTCATCGTTAACGATGGTTACCGTGGCTTCATCACTGACATCAACTCCCAAGACAGTGCTTAGCCTGCTCATTGAAACGGTTAGTGTTTCATTAGCCTCTATAATCAAATCGTTGGTTGGAGTTACGGTAAAGGTTTGTGTTTCTCCGGCTATTCCGGCAAAGGTCAACGTTTTACCCGCAACGGCTGTGTAGTCACTATTGGCTAGTGTTGCTGTTCCATCCACTGTATTTACTTCTACCGTGAACCCACCCTGAACAGCATTGTCTATGGTAGCGGTAACTGTAATGGCTCCGTCTCCTTCATTTCCGCTGGCATCGGCAAGGGTTACTGCCGCGGTATCATCGTTCTTGATTGTCAATACGGCCTGATCTGTGATCACTACATTGGCTGTGGTTCCAGCCAAGTTGCTCAAGGAAACTGTAAAGGTCTCATCGGCTTCGAGTTTACTATCAACACCTGGTGCAATATCCAGCTTTTGAACTTCACCATCGGTTCCGATGAAGGTTAATGTAGTTCCACTAACAGCAGTGTAGTCTCCATCGGCCACCGTAGCTGTGCCATCGGTAGTCGATAGATCAACTGTAAATCCGCCTTCAATAGTCCCTTCAAGTGTAGCTGACACTAAGAAAGACTCTCCGTCTTCAAACTGGCTTATATTTTCGATGGTCACTTTTGCATCGTTGTTTACAATGGTATAAGTGAACACTGTATTGACACCCAAGCTAGCACCAGAAACGTTGGATAGCGCAATCACTACCGTCTCATTTTCCTCAATGAGTGCATCGTCAACAATTGTCAGGTCTATCGTTTTGCTTAGCTCTCCTGCTGCAAAACTGAGCGAACCATTGGCAAGAGTGTAATCTACTCCTCCTCCTGTGGCTGTTCCAGTTACTGTATAGTCAACTGTTGCCGCAGAAAGACCGGCCTGATCCAAGTTCACCACAATGCTACTGTTGGTCACAGATTCTGCATTACTTTGGGCCGTTGTGTTGAATGAAACTACAGGCACATCATCGTTTAGAATGGTTATTGTCGCCTCATCAGTAATGGTCACCCTATTATTGACCCCTGTTATCAGGTTGTCCATACTTACTGTCAGGGTCTCATTGACTTCTACATCGATATCAGTAGTTGGGGTGATGGTAAAGCTTTGGGTCTCTCCTACTGTACCGGCAAAAGTGATGGTTTCGGCAGTCACAGCAGTGTAATCCGTACCGGCCTCAGCTGTTCCATTGCTTGTGCTTACATCTACCGTAAAGCCGCCTATTACAAATGCGTCAGAAGTTAGGGTAACCGTAATAGCACCATCATCTTCATTGGCCGATACATCGGGAATAGTAACTGTGGCTGAACATCCTTGGGTATCATTCTCGATAGTCCAATTATGCTCATCAATCAATGATTGTCTTGCTTCGGTACCTGCGCAGTATTGAAGGCCTGTGACCCCAAACTCAACATCGTTCTTTACCTCTTGCGCAGCCCAACCGATTAGCGTAGCATCATAATTAGCCACGGACAAACCTGAGTTATTAAAAATCGCATAGAGGTTCTCAATGTTAGTTATTTCCCAATTACTCAGGTTTTGGTTAAATGCAGTGGCATTCTCAAACACACTACTCATGCTGCTCAAACCATCGGCAAATACCCACCCACTTATATCCTGATTGAATACTGTGGCATTTTTAAACATGCTGTTCATGCTTGTGGCCGCACTCATATCCCACTCACTGATGTCCTGATTGAACATGGAAGCTCCCCTGAACATACTGCCGAAACTGGTTACTGAGCTTACATCCCAGTTTCCAATATTCTGATTAAAGGCTTCTGCATTTTCGAACATGGAACTCATGTCCACAATATTGCCTGTCTCCCATGATGAAATGTCCTGATCAAAAGCCGCTGCCTCATAGAACATTTGGTTTAGCCTATCAGCATTAGGGAATTTCCAAGAACCAATATCCTGGTTAAATGATCTGGCATCGCGGAACATGGCCGTTAGGTTTTCGGCATTGGTCGGCTGCCAGTTGCTTATGTCTTGGTTAAAGGCATGGGCATCTTCGAACATACGTTCCAATTTAGTAGCATTGGAAACATCCCAGTTGCTGATGTTGCCATTGAACGTATCGTTATTCTGGAACATGGCTTGGAAGGTTTCCACCTTGCTCACATCCCAAGAGTTAAGGTCTTGGTTAAAGGCATCGGCATCATTGAACATTGCATTCATTCTGGTAACGTTACTCACATCCCAGCCATTGATGTCTTGATTGAATGCTTTGGCATCATCAAACATGTTCGACATATCCGTTACACTACTCACATTCCAGCCTGTAATGTCACCATTGAATAGCAATGCATTATCGAACATCTTATCCATTTTAGTTACACTGCTCACATCCCAAGAATTGAGGTTTTGATTGAACAAAGCTGCATCGGCAAACATAGATGACATTGTTGTTGCCGAACTAACATCCCAAGCATCAATTGGTTGATCAAAACTCTGAGCGTAGTAGAACATGTAAGACATGTTCTGCACTGCCGATGTATTCCAGTTGGAAATGGATGAATTGAAGTTTTCTGTCTGGGCAAACATGTATGACATGTCGGTTACTGCACTGACATCCCAACCATTTATGTCTCCATTGAAATCGCTCTCTTTAAACATTTCAGACATATTGGTGATCTTGGATACATCCCAAGATGTTAGGTCTGGTTTACCGATGAAGGTTCTCTCGAACATGCGTTTCATTGAAGTAACC
This sequence comes from Roseivirga seohaensis, assembly GCF_001592945.1. Taxonomy (GTDB): domain Bacteria; phylum Bacteroidota; class Bacteroidia; order Cytophagales; family Cyclobacteriaceae; genus Roseivirga; species Roseivirga seohaensis. Next base: position 69,828 of record NZ_LRPB01000049.1, on the reverse strand, counting down.
TGTGAAAGCTTTGGAGCATCAGTGGCATTGATGTCGAAATCGGCAGCGACAAATGCTCCTTCCATACTTTTCCACTCAATATCACCCCACTGCTCAACAGACCTCAGTCTGGAGAAAGACAATTCAAACTGTGGAAACTGCCCGCTTATCTTAACCGTGTAAGTACCCTCTGCCACGTAAGTATGCGAGGCAGCACCGGTCAGGTCAGTTTCGACAGCACCGTCACCCCAATCAATGTCATAGAGATAAGTGTGACTTCCAAGAGTATTGAAGAATGTTCTGGAACGGTTTACATCATTGCTTGTTATCTCCCAAGTAGTTATAAACGGCCTCTGCTCAACAGTCAATTGGCCATTAACTAAGTTGATATTATAGTTAGTTGCTGTACCACCAGAAAGCGTGATGTCATAAGTCCCAATTGGACTAGACGCATTGGCTACAGTAGAAGCGGTCGGTTCTGTAATATCTGCTTTGGTATCTCCGTTTGCAAAGCCTGAATAGCTAATGGTTAATTCAGGGTTTTCTTCACCATAGGCTTTGGACTTGTCATCAGCAGTGGCTGTTAAAGTCGCTTTACCAATGGTCAGGTCCGCACTAACAAAAGTGATCTTGTAATCAGGATTGAATAAGCTACCCTGCAAGGCATATATGCCTACATCTTCCCCCTCAACCCTGGTAATTCCTCCACTCAGTTCGTCTCCATTTTCTAAAGCCCCTTCAGTAATGCTGTAGTTGAAAGTAGGGTCAGCATCGCCATAGGTTTTGGTTGCAACCTCTGCTGTTATCGTCAGGCTTCTTTGTGAAATTGTGAATACTCCTGGAACAGCCGTTATTTCATAATTGTCTGCATCTGCACCATCAGTTAGGTTTATGGCATAAGTACCCGGTGCTTCACCAGCATCTCTGCTTACGGTCACCACTTCATCACTACCTACAATACTTCCGGTTGTTACTGTATAATTCAGGATTGGATCAGTATCGCCTACACTCTTGCTTGCATCAGTGGCAGTCAATTCAATGGCCTTCTTGCCTATGGTTATAGTGCCTTGAACTTGTCTTGATTGATACTCTGCATCTTCAGCCAAGCTGACATTAACGGTAATCTCACCCGCATTGCCCAAAGTCACAGTAGAACCATTGATAGCTGCTCCTGTCTGGTCATTGTTGAAAGTGTAGTTAATTGCTCCTGAAGAATTAGTGTTTGCAGATAGAATGAAATCAGCATCACCATAAGTTTTGGTAATATCGCTTAAAGATAAAGCCGGGGTTTTCTTGTCTACTGGTCCTAAAACCGTACTTTCTACGGTAGCACCATCAACCTTACCATCGTTTGGAGTCACTTCGAAGCTAAGGTATTTGCCAGCATCTGCTGCGATCAAAGTATAGTTAACCGAGGTTGCCCCATTTATTTCAGTTTTGCCTGAACCCGAAAGATCATCATATCTGTACCACTTGTAGTTGGAGTTATCCGGATCGGACTCCAAATCGATGAAATTGTAAAGTCCGCGTAGTGGAGCACCAATAGTTGGACTCGTTACAACATCCACACCAACAGATTTCACGATAGGAGCCGTATTGCTTGCCAGCACTGTTACTGTAAACTTTTGAGTTTCGGTACCGCCATTCCCATCATCTAAGGTCAAGACAATGCTATGGTTACCAATGTTGGCTGAAGTTGGGTTACCCGATAACACAAACCCATTTACCGATAACCAATCTGGCCCAGTGGTTTTAGTGAGTGTTGGCACATCGTTGTTCAGGTCCTCGTAGGTGATGGTATAGCTATAAGCTGCATTATCCAACACAGAGGTCAAAGCATCTGAAGTAAAGGCTGGTGGAATATTGGTGACTCCATCATTGATCAGAATTGGCCCAAAGTAAGTGCTTTCTTCTGCTGTACCTGACAGAGTTCCATCGTTCGGAGTTACCTCAAAGCTTACAAACTTGCCGTTGTCGTCATTAGTGACCGTATACAAATTCGAAGTTGCCCCGTTGATCGCTGTTTTGCCAGTTCCTACCGCATCATCAGCACGGTACCATTGGAAGGTTGTACCTGACTCCGAATCATCATTCTGATCGAAATAAGTGTACGAACCTTCCAGTACCCCATTAACAACCAAAGATTTTTTAATACTTACCCCTTGAGCTACAGGTGCTACATTGGCCTCTTTTACCGTAAAATTCCATGTGGTCTCATTGGTCAATCCAGTAGAATTGTTGCCATTTGCATCTACAAAAGCAGTAGCATCGAAGGTGACCGTATAGAACTCCCCTTCCAAAAGATCGGAAGCTGGGTTGATGGTTACATCGGTTCCCAAAATAGTCACCACGGCAGAAGTAACATCAATTACTGTGGCTGTTCCATTAACCGGAGTCAAGGTAATGTTTCCAATTCCCGCAGTAACATCTTCACTCAGAGTAAGGCTCAGGTTGGCGTCTTTTAAAATATCAATCGCTCCATCGACTGGGGAAGTGCTGACCAAGGTTGGTATAACAGCTGCCTCTACAGGACCGGCATAAGCCGCTAAAACTCTTGTTCCGGCATCGGTTCCATCGTTTGGTGTTACCGCAAACGTGATATACTTGCCCACTTCAGAAGAAGTCAGGGTAAACGTGCTTGACGTTGCGCCTGAAATGGCCGTTCTGTTTGAACCAGTAGCATCATCGGCCACAAACCATTGGAGTGCCGAACCAGATTCGGCATCGGTATCTGCATCGCTATAGTTATAAGAACCTGTAAGCTCCAGATTGGCTTCTAAGCTGCCAGCAATGCTTACGCTACTAGCCACTGGTGCCGTATTAGGCTGGCTTGCCGTGGTAAAGCTGATCACCGTAGGATCAGTAATCGCTTCTGTTTTCACTCCATTATTACTAACAAAAGCTTCATCATCAATCAATAAATAATATGATGTATTGTATTCAAGATCATTGGTTGGTTTAATCAATATTCTAGCTCCGCTATACTTCAATCTATCGGAAGCAAGAGTCTCTATCACATTATCATTGGCATCATAAAGCACCACATTGTTGGTGGCTGTGCCACTCTCTCCAAATAAATAAGATTGAATGTTTTCGCTGTAGGTCAACACTATATTACTGTTTACAGCAACACCCGTTGCGCTCGTGGCTGGCTCAATACCTATTAATGTTGGCGTGGTTGGCGCTGCCAATGTGGTAAAACGCCATGTAGTAGGGTCTGAGATGCCAACATGAAACAATGCGTTTTCATATGACACAATAAAACCGTCATCAATGAGCACATAGTATTCTGTGCCAGGTTCCAGTTCATCATCATCGAACTCAAATTTGATATAGTTTTCGTCATCGCCATAGTCTAAGTCTCTATCATTCTGGCCATCATATTCAATGGTTTTGATTAGTTCGTCATTGGCTGCTTTATATATTCTAAAGGAACCCAACGGATCTCTTTCTAGGCCTACTCCTATGCTTGTAAAGAGTTTAAAATCAACTTCAGAATCGGCTACATAGGTGTTGCTTCCTGTAGCTGGGAAAAAGCTGGTAATGATGTTTTCATTGAAACTTTCTGCTTTGAAAGCAAGGGTTGTATTATCATCAATGGCTTGAATCACTTTTGCACCATCTAAACTGGTGATCAGCCCTTGAGGATATTGAATATAATATTCAACCCCTGCCTCCCAGTTTTGTGAAAGTTCTAACTGAGCCTGCAAAGGCCTACCACTATTTTTTATTCTCGCAGTAGAGATATCTAAAGTTTCAAATAGGCTATTATCACTAGTACGATAAATACTAACTTGTCCTGAGCCAATAGCAATTTGTTCATTGAACTGAATATTTAAGAATGGAAAATCTATCTGGGCATCGCGAGTAGCACTTGGGGAAGTGGCAGCTACAATAAGAGGTATTACTTCTTCCGTTTCTGTAGTAAAGCTCCAAGTGTTTTTGTCAGAAATCCCAGCGAATGCAATACCTGACCCATTTTGAAAAGCGGTGTTTGGAATGGTGATGTAATACTCCGTATCTAGTTCAAGATTGGTATCGCCCAATACTATGGTAGCCGTTTGATCATCTACTGTAACCAATATAGAATTGACAGCGACATCTACCAGCAGCTCATCATCTGAGGCTCTTCTTACTTCAATATTTCCCGTACCTTTTACAATGGCCTGATCGAAGGTGATGCTGATTTCAGGAGAAATGTCAACATCTAATTCGTCATCGGCTGGAAATAGGTTTGTAACCAACGGGGCTGGTGTGCCCAAAGTAAGTTTGGCTATCTGAGATGTCTCCTCGCATTCACCCTTAGTGACCACCACAAAATATTCGGATTGGTCGAGATCTTCAGTAAGCTTGCTGATGGTTAGCGAAGCGGTAGTGGCACCGGAAATATAATTATCGGATTGAGGGTCTGTTCCAGATTTCAGGGATGTTACACCAGAGTGTTTCACAAGTGTACCTGAGTATCCACCAGCAAATACCTGTCCGTTTAAAACAGATATTGTCCTTTCCCTATACCCAGAGGCATCTGTTTGTGATAGTGTGGTTAGGGTATTACCTTCATCAGCGCTGGAATATACAGCGGCTCCCAAAGACTCTTCCTGCACATTGATATAAAGAATATCATCTTCTATATCTAGGTCGTAAACTTGTGATGATAAAAACTGTTCAGCAGCAGGCAGTTCGGTAAAACTATCCCCTCCATCCTTCGAAACAAACACACTAACGCCTCCTGCATAGATAGTACCATCAGAAGCAACCGCCAACTCTGAAATAGATGAAGTGAGGCCACTATTTCCACCTATTCTGGATGTAAAAGTTTCTCCTCCATCAGTGGAAACACTAAACCCACCATTGGAGTTAGCAGCATACACAGTAGAACCTTTCGCATAAACTTCTTCTACGGTATTACTTCCCAAACCATCATTTGTTGTCTTGGTAACAAAACTTTCACCATTATCTGTTGAAATACTCAAACCAGAGTCAGTAGATACATAGATGGCTTCATTGTTAACATAGATGCTATTTACATTATCATCTGCAAGTCCATTATTTGCCTGATTCTTGTAATCGAAAGTTGCCCCATTGTCTGTGGAAATGGCAAGTCCCATGTTGAAAGTGGCCACATACAGCACACCATCAAACTCTACTACCTTCCTTGCTCTTCCTGCGATGTTTACATTTTCGGTGAATGACTCACCTCCATCAGTAGAAGTGAATAGTCTTTCAAAGCCTGTTGTTACGTGAATTGTAGACTCATTTGTATTAATATCGGTAATGAGCAATCCTGAAAAATCATAAATCTCTTCTGTTTTGTTTTGGCTTTTGAACCATTGGTAACTCGCTCCGGCAACCTCAGGCACAGAAAAAGTAACACTGCCAGACACAAAGCCTGACTGATCTTCCGGTTGCGTAAGCACCAAAGGTTCACAAATGGTATAGAATGACCAGGCATCTTTATCTGTCATGGCCAGGTTGCCGGCATTGCTATTGTCTTTTACTAGATCGGCATCTAGGGTGATGTAGTATTGGCTGGAATTGTCTAGCGAAACGCCCGAGGTAATAGAAACGGTGGTGCCATCAATGGTTAAATCATCGGCTGTGAATGTTTGGACCAGAGCATCGGTAGCATAGTTGAATATCTTTAGCCCTCCTGAGCCTTTGGAAACGGTTTTGCTAAACTCGATGCTCAGTTCGGTATCTATGGCTACATCTGTAGTGCCATTGGCAGGGCTAATTGATGTGACTCCTGGTACATCCACAACAGTTAACAAAAGATCATCTGATTGCTGTTTGCAATCTCCTTTGGTGACCTCCACAAAGTACACCGTTCCATTTTGCTCTAATGCTACTTTACTGATGGTAAGCTTTCGGGTTTTTGCCCCTTCAATCAGGTTAGTAGAGCCACTGGTTTCATCTTCGAGCTTCAGATTACTTCTATAGGTTGAAAGACCTTCGCTTGTACCTACCTCTAGCTGTCCATTATATTCAGAAAGGGATAAAACACTTTTTGTGAATGCGTCCGGAGAGGAGAATTGGCTAAATGTATCTCCCTGATCTGAAGAAACAAAGAGACCTCTGGATGTGCCTACGAAGAGGTCACCAGCGAATTCGTAAATGGCATTCACGAGATGCCCGTTAAAACCATTGGCTTCTGTAATGGTTTTGGTAAAAGACTCACCAGCATCTGTGGAAGTAGAAATAGCTCCATCTTTAAAATCTGCTGTTTGTGTACTTACATAAAGCGTATTTCCAGATTTATAAACATCTCGAATACTATTGAAAGCAAGACCATCTGTAATAGTCTTCTGAATAAAAGTAGCTCCATTATCATTTGAAATAAATAGCCCTTCACGGCTTCCTACGTAAAGAGTTTCACCCACCTCATAGAGCACATCAACAGTTCCTGTAACATCCGTATGATTGTTGAAGTTTGCTCCCCCATCAGTAGAAACAAGTAAGCCGTTTAAAGCTCCGATATAAATAGACCCATCTTCCGCTTTCAGTACCGTATTAGGAATAGGGCTAGTGATTGAGGTACGTTGAAAAAGTGTTTGGAAACTATTACCTCCATCTTTTGAAATACTCACAGCGGTATTTTTTTGCACCACATAGATGTCATTGTCAAAAACCCGAATCTCATTAATATCATTTACAACCAAACCATGGGCTGTGGTTCTTATCACCTTAGTATTTCCTTCATCAGTAGTATAATAAATACCTGCGGTTGAAGTGGCGTTGTAGATGGTGCCATCGGGTCCCCGATATACGTCCCGGATTGTAAGGTCTCCGGCTATTTTGACTTCATCAAACCCTTCCTCTCTTCTATACCATTGGTAAGACGCGCCTGGAATTTCTTCCACTTCAAATGTCACATTCGTAGATGCAGCAATTATTTTTCCAGCAGGCTGTGTCGGTATCAGATTGGTATAGCTTAGACTAAAGTCATCTGATTTTTGGAACAGTGGTGTACCATAAGTTACAGAATACGCTGTGGTGCCTTCTTCTACAGTAATATTGCCGATGGCATCAGTATCAAATTCTATCCCTCCTTTTTTCCAGGAAAAAGTGTAATGAGCCGAAGCATCATAATCTGGAATCACCTCCTCCAGGTTATTGACAATAATCGTTTGGTGTGAGGCCAAACCATTATTTCCATTAGCAGTCAGGTCTCGCAATTGGTTGTCTGCAATATTCTTATGTGTACCATAAGCTGCTACCAAATTAGTGGCATCGTGTGCCGGGGCAGCGCCCATTAGGATGGTTACTTCTTCCTGAGTTAAAACCTTATCCCAGATGGTGATTTCGGCCATTTTGCCATCCAGGTAATCTTCCAGGCCATTATCGTTATATTTTGCTCCTAAAGTGGCAAACCATCCCTCACCCAAAGGCATATTCAGCGTTCCGCTGTCTTCCACATTACCGTTTAGATAGAGTTTTGTCTCACCTGTAGCATTGTCATAAGTGTACCCTACAAAATACCAGGTGTCATTGGACAGTACGGAAGAGTTAAGGCGATCATTAGTACCATCCCATAAGGCTAAACGCTCCGTATCCCTGAAATAAAAGCGGCTCAGATTATCTACATCTGAATCCTGAAACACCAAGACCTCATTAAAGCCTCCACTGCCAATGTTACTCTCTTTATTCAGCCACATAAACACAGAGCGGCTTTTACCGGCCAACGCATCGGCCAAGCCATTCACTTCAATGGAATTATTCTCCGTTTCTTCAAAATCCAGGTAATTCACCTGACTGGTAGTTACCGTCCGGGTTACGGGACCGTTTAAGCACAGGGTTTCGTCAGTAATTTGGTTTACCGTAGTGGCATTGCCATTGACCGTCATAGACCATGTGTCGGTGCTTTGCACAAAGTTTCTAGTGGCTACCAACTCATAGCTTCCGGCAGCTACATCGAAAGTATATGCAGGATCAGTTGAAACTTCTGCTCCATCCTTTTTCCAACTTATATGTTCGTACCAGTCAATGGCATTAAAGCCGGGAACGGACTGAACATTTTTAAAGTCAACAGTGAAATTGTTCTGCATCACTCCATCATTACCTTTACCTGAGTGATCTTTTAGTACATCCGTAGCATCTTCACAATCTCCGAAAATTGAATAATACCCTACCAGATTGGCAAATTTGGGGTGGCCATTATTGATTTTGGCCTTCATGGCTTCTCTAACCTCTGCTGCGGTGAGTACCTCGTCCCATACCGAAATTTCTGCCATGTCGCCATTGAAATGGTCAGTATCATTGGCATTGTCAAATTCCTGACCGAGAGAGTATTTGGAATCAGCTACCGTACTTTGGTTATTCGTGAATCTCTGGTTTTCTATACCATCTACATAAATCACAGTCTCATTGGTGTTTACATCATAGGTATATCCTACATAATGCCAGAGCTGGTCACTCATATTAAAGGACGCAGAGCGGGCATTGTTTCCATCGTATAACTCCAGGTTGTCTCCGTCATTATCAATCCAAAAAATGGCAACATTGCCCCCTGAGCCAGTATTAATGGCAAATAGTGCCTGATTATCATTGGCCACATTGGCCTCGGATTTTACCCACATAAAAACGGAACGGCTGGTGCCATTGAGGTCATCCTGAAGCGCGTTCATGTCTACCCAATAATCCTGATCTTTATCAAAGGTGAGCACTCCTGTAACACTGGTTTGGGCGGTGTAGGCAACAGAGCCTGATTCTGCAATTAAGCCATCAGAGAATACATTAGCACTTGCCTCTGCCCTATTGAAAGTAACATTGTAGTAGGTTTTAACTATTCCCTCTGTGACCTCATAAGTTCCGTTGATCGAAACTAAATCTCCGCCAGGCACCTGATACTTATCACTGTCGCAAACAGATACGTTTTGAACATCACAAGTAAAGCCTGCCTTGCAATTGACTGTACCTAAAGATGAAAGCACCTCTGACCCGAAGGACGTCCCATCATTTGGTATAATTTTCACTTTTAGCTCAGAACCTAGATCAGCAATGGTTGGTGTATATTTCGCACTCGTAGCTCCTTCAATAGCGACATCATCCGAATACCATTGAAATGTAGTACCCGATTCTGGATCATCTTCAGGATCAGAATATTCATATATTGCTGTGATTTCTTTTCCCACCTCTGCGCCACCTGTTGCTGTTTCATCAAAAATTATTGAAGGTGCCTGATTAAATATACCGTAAAGCTGAACTTCTGATATCTGAACACTATTTGCCTCACTCGCATCACACGGGTTATGAAGCCTGATCCAGTAACTATTAAAGGCCAAATCATTATCAACATCTTCAGTGTTGTCAGCATGTCTCTCCTCATTCAAGTCCCTGCACCTAAAGCTCACCTCGTCAATAAGAGTCCATCCGGGCTTTGTGTCTGTACTGTTTGTTCCTGCAGGAACATTTCTTCCATAAATCTTGATCAACTTAGGGTCCCGTTCTGGATGGTCATTCGCAGTTGTAATGGTCAAGGATTTAACAATTGATATCTCTTCTGTGTCGACATAGAAGTTTAAACCCCAAGACTTTTCGAAAGTCAGAAATTTGTTTGACTTACTTCCATCAATCACATTGCCTATCCCCTCGCCCAAAGCAGATTCAGAAGGCCCAAATGCTATTGGTGTCATTGATGGATTGAAAATTGGCTCTAGGGTCTGTGCTTCTGAAAGTGAAGTTGACAAAAGAGTTATAAAGGAAAACGAAAGAATTAGTGCTTTTAAAATGGGACTTTTCATATAGCAAGTGTTTCGGTATTCAATAGTCAGCAGCGAAGAAACCAATGGTTCGTTGCGCATGAAAAATTATGTTCTGAACTATGGCTGGTTTGTTCTGAAAGTGTGGATGGTTGATAAACCTCTTCACATAGAGAGGAAGAAAGTCTTCTAAAGAAATCTATTTGATCAAAATCAGTGTTGACAGTGTTGAGGTTCCCTAATGGGAATGTGATGTTAATGAAGGGTTAGTTTAGAAACCTGAAATTGTTCTGAATGGGTGATTTTTTGTTCTGGGAACCCCACCGCCCTATGGGCACTTCCCTTTTAAGGGGAAGATTTTTTATTAGGTTGTTATTGCGGGAAGCAAAACTGAGCACTAGCGGAAGTTTGAGACGAAGCAATCTCGAGCTGTTGAGACTGCTTCGTGCCTCGCGGTGACGTGACCGACAGTTCATTGCCTCATAACAACCTTATTCTCATAGCGAAGCTGCTTCTCTCAATGGCGGTGACCAGAAGGTTGGTAGTTCAAGCATTCGTCACCCTCTAAAATCGTCACCCTAAACTCTTTTCAGAGCCTTTTTAGTTCAACAGGAGATGCTGAAACAAGTTCAGCATGACGTACCAATTTAGCTTTGAGTTACTCTACCCGAATTTTCTTCAGGAGGTCGTCACGGTAGTTTTTGCCGATAGGGATTTGTTCACCATTCATCAACACATAGGCTGAGTTGATAGCGTCCATATGGTCTACATTGATGGTAAAACTGCGATGGGTGCGGTAAAAATTATTGGGCAGTCTTTCTGAAAGGTCAGTCAAGCTACCACGAATGAGGTGTTTTTGATCTTTAATCGTATAAACCTCCACATAAACATGATCGCTCTTTAGAAAGCGTATGTCTTCTAGCTTGATCTTATGAAATAGGTTTTTCTCTTTAATAAAGATGGCATCCTTGATGAGCAATTCTTCGTCAACCTTTCCTTCATTTTTCTGCTCGGCATATTTATGAAGGGCTAACTCAATGGAAGTGTATAGGTCGTCTTTTTTGAATGGTTTGACCAAGTAGGCTGGTGGAGCCACTTTCTTTACCCGCTCTATTGTTCCTGCATCGGCATTGGAAGTGAGGAAAATGAATGGAAAATCAAACTGTTCTTTAATTGTCCAGGCCAGGTCTACTCCGTCTTTTCTTCCCCCCAACTGAATATCTAAAATGGCGATATCTGGGCGCTCAGATTCAATCATCTCCAAAGCTTCTTCGTAGTTAATAGCGGGTTCTAAAACCTCATAACCCAAATCTTCGAGTATCAGACAGATGTTATCTGCTATCACCATTTCATCTTCTACTACCAGTATTTTTACTTTGCTCATTTTTAGATTGCCTTGCGCTGTAAGGTATCGGTGAAGTTAATCACAAATTTTGCTCCTCCAATATTTGAATACTCCACACTGCCATAAAGTTGCTTTGCCAATCTTCTCACTAACCTTAACCCAAGGCTTTTGGCCTTATTAAAGTCGAAATCTTGCGGCAGACCTAGGCCAGAGTCACTCACTGTCAACTGATGTTTCCCATTGCCCAAATCTTCAATCGAAATACTTAACTCTCCTTCTCCTTCTTGGAAGGCATATTTGTAGGCATTTGAAATCAATTCATTCAAGATGAGTCCTAATGGTATAGCCGTATCGATGTCGAAATTAGCTTTCTGAGCAGATTTAACAGACCCTTTAACTTTTCCAGAGCCAGCATAAATAGATGCCAATTCTGTCATTAGCTGCTCTGCATATTCAGCAAAATCGATTGTAGCAAGATCTTCATTTTGATAAAGCTTTTGATGAATAAGCGCCATCGCTTTCACCCTATTTTGCCCTTCCATAAAGGTATACAGTGCCTTTTCATCTTCAATTCCCCTCGACTGTAAATCGAGCAAACTGGAAACTACTTGCAAGTTGTTTTTTACCCTGTGGTGAATCTCTTTTAATAATAGCTCTTTTTGCTCCAATGACTTCTCTACTTGCGCATTGGCCTTTTTAAGCTTGAGTCCATTACGTTGAATAATAAGCATAATAGCTACTATCAATATCAATACTACTAAAGCACCTGCAATTAGATATCGCTGTTGCTTCAGTTGTGCTGTTTGTCGTTTTTGTGTTTCCTGAAGTAAGTCATTTTGCGCTTCAATGCGCTCTGTTTCAAACTCGGCAGACATTCGCGCTATGGCATCTGTTTTGGCCTGATCGTTAATCTCTTGTGATATCTCTAAGGCTAGTTTACCAAACTCAAAGGCTTTTTTGTAGTCTTTCAATTTAGCGTAAAGATTTGCTTGCCCCAAGGCCAACCGATATCGTACGTTGCCTGCTTCTGATTGTTGGGCTAACTCCCAACCTTCTCTGGCATAAGGCAAAGCCTCATTCCATAATTGTCTTTGTTTGGTCGGATTGTTGGCAAAAACAGAATCAGCCAAAACCAGCTTTTTCTCTACCAAACTCCCATAAATATCACCAACAGACTGAGGGGCTGTGCCTTCGGGAAGATTGGCCACAGATTTCTCGATGTAATCATGCGATTGCTGATAGTTGCCTTTATAAAATTCAATTGTGGATACATTCCTATAATAGTCTGCAGTTGGCCAACCAGAAGTGTTAATTTCTTTTGAAATCTCCCATCCTTTTGTCAGCGATTCAAAGGCCCTATCAAGACTATCTTGTTTAATCAATATCTGTCCGATATTGGTATGCGCCAAAGCAACTGAATTCAAGTTTCCGATCGCCTCATTAATCACCATGGCCTTTTTCATGTACTGCTTGGCCAATTCGTATCTGTTTTGCTCCTTTAATACCAAACCGTAATTCATGTAAAAGGCCCTGAGGTTAACGGTATCTGGCGTTGTTTTTACATATCTAATTCCGTCCAATAAAATTCCAGAAGCTTTTTCCAACTCTCTTAAATAGTAATACAGCAAACCAGCATTATTATAAGCAGCAGCCATCTTAAATTCTGTGCCTTCTTTTATGTTTCTATTTATTACCGCTTCATATTGCTCAATCGCATTATCAAATTGAGATGCTCTATCATAAGCCTTACCAAGATCATACTGTGTTAGCGTCAGTTCTTCATTCCACTCTATAGACCCAAAAACGTCCATTGCTTCCAGGTAGTACTCAAAACATTCTTCGTCTCCATTGGCCAAATAGGCTTCTGCTTTTGCCCTTAATACAAGGCCTTTAAATTGGGGAGACTCGCTAAAATGTCTTTCAGAAAGTAGTAGTGCTTCATCTAAATAAATCAAACTAGAGTCTAAATTTTTTCTTTCAAAGGCCTTACCTAATTCTAAATAGGTTTGAATTTTCAAAGTGTCGTGAATATCAACTCTAAGTGTTGCTCTGAGAGAATCCAGACTTTGGGAGAGGCTACTAAAGGGTAGTAATAAAAATAAAAAGCAAGATAGCCTTATAAATGTCTTCAAGGATAAAGGCATGGTTTGTAGTCTAGTTTGAATTCCATTTCAAGATACATTTCATTTTTGTAAATAGAAGAGCTCATTTTTTTTTCCTTGCTCAACATCATAAAGGTTAGTCATTTTAAAAACGAATAAGAATTAGCATTTACACATACTTATCTAAACTACCTTACGAGACCATTACAACCTTTATAATTATTTAATCACTCATTTTGAAAATAGAGACAAGTGTTACTTAGAAATAAATTGGGAGATTGAGTTCAATCATTATTTGAAAGGAGACATCACGATGAGCCTTTACTGAAATTGTAAGTTTCATTTTTAAACTCGAAAGCAAATACTATTTTCAGAACCTAATAATAAACACATGAAAAAATCAATTCTGGCATTACTACTCCTCTTCACAATGGGGTGCGCCCCAAAAGCTGAAAAATTTACCACAGAGGAATTACCTATTGCCATACCCACCAAGGGAAATACATGGATTGAAGGACTGGATTCTCAGCAAGATAGGGCACTGCTTGATAATGGTGTGAAAAATTGGAATCCAAATAAAGCAACCGCCAAAACCTATTTTTATACTGAGGCCATTGGTGAAATTAAAATTGGGATGAAGGCAAAGGCGGCCAACACTACAACCGTAAATGTCAGTTTCAATGGTGAAAGGAAAACGGTAAAACTCTCCAATACTGAACTTGAACTAGTTTCAATTGCCAGCTTCAATATTGAAAAACCGGGCTATCATACGCTCGAAATCACAGGAGATGACAATTCATCATCTATAGATATTTCTGAAATACTCATTGGCGGGGCTGCTACAGAAGAAAAAGTTTATTTCGCCAAAGATGATTTTTACTGGGGGCGAAGAGGCCCTTCAGTTCATATAACATATCAGGTGCCCGAAGAGGCATCGGACGTGCTTTATTTCTACAATGAAATCAATGTACCCGCAGGCGAAGATGTATTGGGTAGTTATTTTATGGCCAACGGATTTGCGGAAGGCTATTTTGGAATACAAGTAAATGGCGCTGATGAAAGAAGAATCCTCTTCTCAGTGTGGAGCCCCTTCAAAACCGATAACCCAAAAGAAATTCCTGAAGACCAACAGATTAAAATGTTGAAAAAAGGTGATGGTGTTTATACTGGTGAGTTTGGCAATGAAGGATCAGGCGGACAGAGTTATCGCAAATACATGTGGAAAGCTGGAACTAACTATCGCTTTCTTTTAAAGGCAGAACCAGCAGGGAATAACAGTACAGACTATACCGCCTATTTCTTTGCTCCTGAAATTGGGGAGTGGGAATTGATCGCTTCTTTTAGAAGACCCAAAACCGATACTTATGTAATGAGGCCTCATTCATTTTTAGAAAACTTCCATACCGAAACGGGTAATCAATCGAGAAAAGGACTATACTCAAACCAATGGGTGTATGACACTAAAGGTAACTGGCATGAAATGACCACCGCCAAGTTTACCGCTGATGCTACCGCCAGAAAAGAATCTAGAATGGACTATGCTGGCGGAGCCGAAGGAACATCTTTCTTTATGCAAAATTGTGGCTTCTTTACTGGCTGGACACCCATAGATAGCATGATTGAACGTGAACCTTTGGGCGTTGCTCCCAAAATTGATTTTAGCTTGTTACCTTAAAAATTCAGACATAAAAAAAGGGCTTAATAAGCCCTTCCTTCTTTTCCTTCATAGAAATTCATAAATGCCTTATTCACTACCCGATGCCCACCAGGGGTTGGATAATTTCCGGTAAAGTACCAGTCGCCTGAATTATCTGGGCAAGCTTTATGCAGGTTTTCAACAGTTTGGTACACTACTTCAAGTTCTGCTTTCATGCCTTTCGGGCGAACAATTTCAGTGATTTTAGCCGAAATTTCATCGTCAGTAAACTGATCGTAAAGTGCCTTTATATAATTGGTCTGATCTTTATTATCAATGTTTGTCGCAGCCATTTCGTAAGCCTTCTCAAGCTCTTTATGACCTTTGCCATATTTTTCTTCTAGCAACAGCAACATTGCCCTAAAGGCTACAAACTCCTTCATTTTCGACATGTCTATTCCATAACAGTCTGGGTAGCGAATTTGCGGTGCTGAAGAAACAATCACAATCTTTTTAGGCTCGAGCAAATCGAGCATCTTTAGAATACTTTTTTCCAAAGTAGTTCCTCGAACAATCGAATCATCAACAACTACGATGGTATCTACTTTTTTATTGATAACCTCATAAGTAGTATCGTACACACTGGCTACCAATTGGTCGCGACTTTCATCACTAGCAATAAACGTTCGCAGTTTGGCATCTTTAATTACCAGTTTTTCTACCCTTGGCTGAAAACTCAAAAGTTCTTCAACATCATCAATATGCGGTTTCCCATCAATGATAATATCCTTCCTTTTGCGAAGCAGGTATTCGTCTACCCCTTGCATCATACCCAAGAAAGAGATTTCAGCAGTATTAGGTATATAAGAGAAAACTGTATTCTTTAAGTCGAAATTAACAGCCTTTAATATTTGAGGGATTAATAGCTTACCAAGCTCTTTTCTCTCACGATAAATATCTGGATCGGTACCTTTCGAAAAATATATTCTTTCGAATGAACAAGCCTTAAGCTCGCGTTTTTTCATGATTGGCACTTCATCCCATTCACCATCCTTATGTACAATCAAGGCATGGCCTGGCTCTACCTCAGAAATATCGGAATAGTTTACATTGAAAGCTGCTTTGATTGCCTGCTTTTCGGAGGCCACAACAATCACTTCATCGTCAATGTATTTGAAGGCTGGGCGAATTCCATTTGGGTCGCGCACCACAAACGATGCCCCATGCCCTAGCATTCCCACCATGGCATAGCCGCCATCAAAGTCTTTAAATGAACGTTTCAGCACACGCTGAATATTCATTTCACTTTCTATAATTTCGGTAATTTCGGTGTTGTTCTTTTTCTTTTTGTATTTCTCAAAAATTCGCTGGTTTTCCTCGTCCATAAAATGGCCGATTTTCTCCATTACCGTTACCGTATCTGTTTTTTCTTTTGGGTGTTGCCCTAATTTTAGAAGCAAATCAAAAAGCTCGTCAACGTTAGTCATGTTGAAGTTACCCGCCATTACTAAGTTTCGGCTTCTCCAGTTATTTTGTCTCAGAAATGGGTGACAATTTTCAATACTATTTTTGCCGTGTGTTCCATAACGAAGGTGACCTAACCAAACTTCACCCGTAAAACCCATATTATCCTTCAGCCATTTAGCATCTTTAGGATTGTAGCCTTCTTTCTTTTGGGCCTTCTCAAATTTCTTCGAAATTTTCCCAAAAATATTCGTAATCGGCTGCTGGCTTATGGTTCTGTAACGGCTAATGTAACGGGTTCCAGGGTCTACGCCAATCTTGATGTTTGCCACCCCAACCCCGTCTTGACCGCGGTTGGCTTGCTTTTGCATCATGATGTAGAGTTTACTTATGGCGTAAGTGGCTGAGCCATACTTGTCGATGTAGTATTGGAGGGGTTTTCTGAGACGGATTTTAGCAATCCCGCACTCGTGTTTAATCTGTTCGCTCATTTAGTCGATTCAAAGGGCAAAGTTAATACTATTCAAAACGTTCAACAACCAATCTGATTTAAAGAATAACAATAACAGGGGCGCAACCAAAATAGTGCCCAGTATTTTGTCAGTTAAGCTTTCTGTTACAGGGTTCTCTGCCTCTTTCCTAGTTTTAAAAAACATGTAATAAGGTATTTTTAAATAGAAAAAGAGAGAAACAACAGTATTCAACAAACCGAAAATTAAAACCCAAATTAAAATGGAAGAGCCTTCCGTTTGCCAAGATTCCCAAAGGCTTGAGAAAATATAAAGCTTGGCATTGAACCCGGCCATAGGTGGAAGGCCTGTGAGCGAAATCATTACAATAAGGATCAACACTCCTAAATAAGGCACTTTAGAGCCCATTCCTTTAAAGACATCAAAAGAAGTTTTGCCTTCATTATTTTCGAATAACTGAACCAAGAAGAAAGCCCCAAAATTCATTAATAGATAAATACTTCCGTAGAATAGTGCCGAAGTTGATCCACTTTCAGAAAAAGCCAAAACTCCCACCAAGAGAAAACCTGCGTGGGCAATGGAAGAATAGGCTAACATACGTTTGACATCTTTTTGCCATATGGCGGAAAAATTACCCACCGTCATGCTGGCAATGGCAATAATACCTAACCATAACTGCCAATCGATTATGGTTATATCAAGGTTTGCCACAAAGCGGAACAAAATGGCCAAGGCTGCCAATTTCGGTAACGAAGAGAAAATAGCCACAATTGGTGTTGGGCTGGCCTCGTACACATCGGGTGACCAAATATGAAAAGGGAAGGCGCCTAGTTTAAAAACAAAGCCCCCAATAGTCATTATTAAAGCCAAGGAAAGCGGCAATATTGCTACTTGAGAAACGCCTTCTACAAAGGCATTTGAAGTAAAGTCTAATGTACCTGTAAAGCCATACAACCAACTCATTCCGTAAATCATTACCGCAGAAGCCACAGCGCCAAACAGCAAGTATTTCATGGCTGCTTCAGAATTTCTTTTGCTTTTGAAAAGCCCCGTAAGCACGTAAGAACAGATTGAAACCAGTTCGATAGCCACATACACCATTAAAAAATTAATGGCCATTGCCATCAAGAAAGTACCCAACACCAAGCTGAAGAACAGCAATAGCGTTTCGCTTGATTTAAAAAATTTCTCCTTTTGCTTAGAGCGAAGCATCATCACCAAACCGATCATTCCGCCAATACTGAAAAGTGCTTTCAAGTAAATGGCGGCTCCATCCAAACGGATCATTCCGCCCATAAGGATCCTATCTCCTTCAACATTTCCCCAACTAGCAATAAGTAAAACCAAGGAGAAAGCCAGCCCCACAAAAGCAATGGCAGCCAAACCAACAGACTTATTCTCTTTGAAAATCAAGTCATAAATCAACAAAAGCACAGCTGTAATGACCAAAGTAATTTCTGGCGCTAACCAAGCAATATCTGCCGAAATGCCTTGAATTTGCTCTTTCAGCCCAAGTGCCATATTGGATTGCAGCAACATCATTCAACCGAAAGGATTAAAAGCTGTGTGAAACCTTCCACTGAATTATTAATAAGATCGAGCAAGGTGGCAGGGTAAATACCGAACCAAATGATCAGGATTACCAATGGAACCAACATCACATATTCTCTGGCATTCAAATCTACCAAAGTCTCTCTCCACGCCTTGTCTTTCACCCAAAACTTGCCAAAAAACATACGCTGGAGTGTCCATAAATAATAACCTGCGCCTAATACTAAACCTAAAGTGGCCACCACTGGCATCCAATAAGGAATGGCGCCAATTACGGTTGAAGACTTGAAGGCTCCGATAAACACCATCAGTTCGGCAATGAAGCCTGAGAAGCCCGGCAAGCCCAATGAAGCAAAGAAAGCAATGGTAATCAGAATAGTGAATTTCGGCATTTTAGAAGCCAAGCCGCCATAGTTTTCAATTCCACGGTCATGGGTTCTATCGTATAAAACACCCACCAAAAGGAAGAGCATACTCGATATTAATCCGTGACTGAACATTTGATAAATCGCGCCAGTAACACCCTCCACTGTCATGGCGGCCAAACCTAGCAACACAAAGCCCATGTGAGAAACGGAACTGTAAGCGATCAATCGCTTTAAATCTTTTTGCGCCAAAGCGTTCATCGCGCCATACAATATAGAGAACAAGCCAAAGAAGCCGATCAGCCACGAATAATGAAATGCACTGTCAGGGAAGAAACTAAAGGCCGTCCGAATAATTCCGTAACCTCCAATTTTCAATAGAATTCCTGCCAATACTACCGAAACTGCGGTTGGCGCCTCCACGTGCGCATCGGGTAACCACGTGTGGAACGGAAAAGCTGGAAGCTTAATCGCAAAACCGATCAACAAGGCTAAAAACGCAATCCATCGGGCAGATTGACCGAAGATTTCACCATAACTGTTTTTCCCTAAAAATGAATCAGGCAGGTAATTGGCATCATCCGCCATTGAAATCATGTTGAATGACTTCACAATATTTTCACTTTCCATTTGCCCAGCTTGTACGGCATACTGTATACTGCTGATCATGTCCGGAGAAGCCTCAGAAACATTTTCAATCACTCCTGCTTCCAAACCGGTTTTTACTGGATCGTAAACCGAATTGTACAGCCCAATCATGACAATCAGGATTAAGATGGAACCGACTAGTGTATAAAGGAAGAATTTAATGGCAGCATATTCTCTTTTTGGCCCACCCCAAATTCCGATAAGGAAATACATGGGCAAAAGCATAAACTCGAAAAAGAGGTAGAAAAGGAAGAAATCTAGCGCTACAAAGCAACCCAAAACCGAAGTAGAAAGCAGCAAGTATAAACCGAAATAGCCCTTCTGTTTTTGCTTAATTCCAAAGGAAGAAATGGCGCCAATAAAAAGTACAATGGCCGCTAAAAGCAATAAGGACAGGTTTAATCCATCAACCCCGACAAAATAATCGACAGAGAATTTACCAAGGGAACCCAGTTCTACAGAAAACCATTCGGCTTTATCTACCAACTGAAGTTGTTCTTCGGAATTGGTAAGTCCTTCTACCGTAGCATCAAAACTAGTCACTGCCAACACGGATAGCACAAGCGTAACGCCCAATGCTACAAGTGCCACCCATTTAAAGCTACTAGTTTTAGATTGTGGTAAAAGTAAGACCACAAGCGCTCCAAGTAGCGGGGTAAATATGATATAGGTTAAAAGATTTTCTATCATTTCACTAAAATAGAAGCCAGATTAACATGAGAATTAAAAAGGCCAAAGCAGCCATAATATATGCTTGTACATTGCCCGACTGCACCGAACGCGTAAGTTGCCCAACGCGCCCTGTGGTATAAGTCGTCAAATGTACGAATCCATCAATGATATTCCTGTCGAACCAAGCAATGAGGTGCGCAAACACCACCTGAAACTTGGCGATAAAATTGATGAAACCGTCTAAAATCACACGGTCAAACCAAGCAATGCGCTTCACCTTCCACAATATGAATTTCAATATAATCTTTTCGTAAAGCGCATTCTGATACCAGTGATAAAATGAAATCTGAGCGATTACACCAATTGGTTCGCGCTGTTCAACAAAAGAAGCTGAAAATTTTGCTCCTGGTCTGAATAAGAAGTAGGCAATTACTACACCCGACAAAGCCAATGCAATTGAAATGGCCAACACACGAAAATGTAAATTCTCGAACCATTCGTGAGGCAAATCCATCAGATTGAATGCCGCATAACTTTCGGGCACCAAGAAAATTGGATCTTGAATAAGGCTATAAAACCAAGTGTTTTCGGCCTTCATAGTAAAGCCAAAAATCACGCTCAGCGAGCCAATGGCCAATAGAATCATCGGCAACTGCAAGAAGATATTTCCTTCCTGCAAAGGCTTTAATGTAGTGTTCGCTGGAATGAGTTTTGGTAACCTGAAATCACCCGTAAACACCAAAAAAATCATTCTGAAAGTGTAGAAAGCAGTAATCAATACCGTAGCAAAAGCCAGCACTTCAATAAAATAGAAGCCTCCACCCTTTTCATCAATCCACACTGCGGTATTCAATAAAATGGCATCTTTTGAAAGAAAACCAGAAAAACCTGGTAAGCCTGCCAAGGCCAATGCACAAATCAAAAAGCAGATGAAGGTGACTGGCATGTACTTCCGAAGCCCACCCATCACTCGCATGTCTTGCGGATCGAAATTGATATCCTTGTCCTCAAGCTGATGCAATTGATGAATGATAGTTCCGGCACTTAAGAAAAGTCCAGCCTTAAACATGGCATGTGTTACCAAATGAAAAAGCCCAGCGGTATAAGCGCCCACGCCCATGGCCAAAACCATATAACCCAATTGCGAGATGGTACTATAGGCCAAAACTTTTTTAATGTCGAATTGTGAAAAGGCTGCAACAGCCGCCATAAAAGCAGTAATAGCACCAACAACAGCCACAACTTCCAACGCCTGAGCATCTAAAATCACAAAGATTCTGGCGATCATAAACACACCAGCCGCCACCATAGTAGCCGCGTGAATTAATGCCGAAACTGGCGTTGGCCCTTCCATGGCATCGGGAAGCCAGACTTGCAATGGGAATTGAGCAGATTTACCTACAGCCCCACAAAACAGGGCAATTCCGGCTGCGCTGAGCCATCGGCCATCGAGGCCATTTCTAACCAATTCTCCATTTTTAAAGTATTCGGCTACCCAATTTCCATCTTCAATACTGCTGAGTACTGTCAATGACTTTATGCCTTCTAAATCGAAAGTTTGAAATTGCGAATAGAGAATCATCAAACCAGTGATAAAACCTAAATCGCCAATTCGGTTCATAATAAAGGCTTTGTTAGCCGCCAAGGAGGCTGATTTCTTTTCGAACCAAAAACCAATAAGCAGGAAAGAAGACAAGCCTACCAATTCCCAAAAAATGAAAATAAAGAGCAAATCGTAAAACAAAATAATGCCCAACATGGAGAAGGTAAACAGCCCAAGCAAACCAAAATAACGTGGCTTATTCTCATCATGGCGCATATATTCCATGGAAAAGAAATGCACCAACACCGAAATAAAATTAACCACCACCAGCATAATCAACGCTAATTGGTCGATGAGGAAAGAGTAAGTGAGTTGCGTATCACCAATGCTAAACCAGTTGCCACGAATTGACACTCCAGTAGTGTCCCAATATTGCGAAGCCAGATAAATGGAAATTGAAAGGTTAACTCCCAATAATAGTGTACCCCAAATGGGCGCAATTTTCTTCAGAAAAGTGGTTGTGAAAAACGATAGCAATGGAATAGCCATCAAAGCGATGATCCAATAAATCAAAGGATTAAATTCCGTGGTCGATATGATGTCATTCAAATCAATCATCCTTTCAGCTCATTGATTTTATCCAGATTGGCGGTTTGGAAATGTTGATACACTTTGATCACGATTGCCAGCGCTACTGCGGCTTCGGCAGCGGCCACGGTAATCACAAAAAGCGCAAAGATTTGACCTTGAAACTCTACTGCATCAAAACGGCTAAAAGCGACTAAGTTTAAGTTGGCAGCATTCAACATGAGTTCAATGCCAATCAAAACGGCAATGGCATTTTTGCGGGTAACCACAACGGCCAAACCGACACAGAACAAGGCAGCACCCAACAGCAAAATCGTATTAAGCGGCATCGGCTCCCTCCTCTCTTGTATTTCCTGCGATGCGCACTGCGCCAATTAAAGCCAGCAAAAGCAAAATGCCAATGACTTCGAAAACCAGTACATAATCCGTCATGATTTTCATTCCTAAATCTCGAACACTTGAAGGGGATGAAGGCGCATTTTTCATCCAACCCATATTGGCAAAATCTGCCATTTCAATGGCTTTGGCCAAAATATAAAATAGCCCGACCGAGATCAAAATTCCAAAAAACTTATTGTACACCTCAGTTTCCACTTTGGCTTGCGACAGACGGTTGGTGAGCATAATTCCAAAAACCATCAATATGAGGATGCCTCCCACATACACCAAAATTTGAGTGATGGCCACAAATTCAGCACCGAGCAATACGAAAATGCCCGCCATCCCAATAAAGGTGGCGATCAGCGCAAATGCCGAATACAGAATATTCTTAGACAATAGAATAAACAATGCCGACAGACCCGTAAGTCCTAAAAACGCATAGAATATGATGTTCTCTATTGGCATCCGTTAATCGTTTGTCTCACTTTTATCTTCATCATCCTTTTTCTTCGGCTGGATTTTTGGCCGCATGATCGGGCGAGGTTTTGGTTTGGCTTCTTCCGAAGAACCTTCCTCTTCTTTCTTTCTTACCTGAATTTTAGGCCGAATCACCACACGCTGCACAGGCTTTTCTTCTGAAGGCTCAGCTTTAGGCCCAGCAGGAACTTTAGGCTTCATCGGAATTTTCGGTCTTGTAGCTTTTGGAGCCTCGTCTGCTTTAATTTCCTCCTTTGGTTCCTCTGTTTTCTTGGCCTGAATTTTTGGTTTCATCACCACTTTTGGCCTTACTGGCTTAGGTGGATCATCCTTTTTTTCTTCAGTGGAAGTAGCTGCCGTCTTTGGCTTCATTGGCTTAGGCCTGAAAGCTGGCTTTGCCCCTGCGGGTTTTGCAGCCATTGCTGAAGCTGGCTTACTTTTAGCCAAAGCTGCCATCTTCTCTTTCTCTTCTTCCTTCTTTTTGTTGAACTCTTCTAAAGCCTGCTTTTTCTCCAGAATTTCCAGTGGTGTCATTTCGCCAAAAGCAAAATTATGGTCCGCAAAATCAAAGGCGCTGAAATCGTATTCCTTCGTCATGGTGAGGCATTCCGTAGGGCATACGGTAGTACACAAACCACAGAAGCAGCATTTTGCCATATCGATATCAAATTTGGCAGCATGAATCCGTTTTGGAGTGCCATCGGAAGTTTTTCCTATTTCTTCTACCGCCCTTACCGGCTCAATGTCAATACAGTCTACCGGACAAATTTTAGCGCACTTGTCACAGACAATACAATCTTCAATTTCATTGTGAAGCTTATAACGCCCGTTGTCGGGCACCGGAATAATTTCTTTAGGGTATTGTGTGGCGAAAATTCCATTCTGTTTCTCGAAGTAATTTTCATCGTCCACATACAATGGATCGCGCTGAGTATTCACATCCTTCATATGCTCAAAAGTAACCTTGAGCCCTTCTTTCAGGGTTTTTGTAGCAATGGCGATATTTTTCCAGTACTTACTCATATCATCAGCAATCTCCACAAAGCACTCACCAAAACCAAAATTATAGCGCCCGGAGTCAGGTATTTCCAGCTTAAATTCATGAGCTGATCTAGCCTTAATCTAGGGTAGGTCCATCGGATCCAAATTTGCAAACCTACTGTAAGCAAAGCCTTCGACACCAACCAAAATGCGCCCCATAAATGTCCTGCAATTGTGCCCGGTTCGCCACTGGTCCAATCGGCCAAGGCCACAGCACCAATGTTCGGTAGTGGAGTATTCCAACCACCCCAAAACAGAATTGCTCCTAAAAATGAAATCAAGAGCATCATACCATATTCTGAAAGCATGATCATGGCCCATCTGAAACCGGAATATTCTACATGAAAACCAGCGACCAATTCCGATTCTGCAATCGGAATATCAAATGGAGCACGGTTGGCTTCGGCCAAAGAGGCAATGAAGAAGATCAGATAAGCAAAGAAGAAAAATGGTATTCTGAAAATGTTCCAAGTCAGGAAGCCGCCAATGTGAGTAGTTTCAATTCCCAAAGCCTTAATGCCGAAAAGGAAGTTCTGAGCATTCGGGTCGATGGAGTTGATGAATATTCCTTGCTGATAAACGATCTCTTGTAAGTTGAGGGACTGAGAAACCATGATGACGCAGACCACGGACAGCCCTAAAGGAATTTCATAAGAAATAATTTGAGCCACAGAGCGCATAGCGCCCAGCAAGGCATATTTACTATTGGAACCCCAACCTGCCATCAAAATACCAATCACATCTAGCGAAACGATGGCCAATAGGTAGAAAATTCCAGTTTCAATTTGAGAACCTCCAAAATCTGAAGTGAGCGGGAGTACGGCAAAACCAGCAAATACCGAAGTGAAAATGATGAGCGGAGCTACTTTGAAGATTCTTTTATCGGCTGCTAAAGGAATAATATCTTCTTTTTGGAGCAATTTGAGCAAGTCGGCAACGGTTTGGAGCAAACCGTAAGGTCCCGTTTCCATTGGACCATACCTGTCCTGAATGAATGCAGAGATTTTTCTTTCCGCATACACCGCAAAAATGGTATAGATGAGCACAAAATTTAAAAAGAATAAAAATGCGTACACGATCCGAATTTCCCTTGTTCACTGCAAAGAAAGTATATAATTCGTTAAGTCGTAAAGTAAAGCCTACAAGATGTGTAGGATATCAGTTATTAACTCAGAACAAGCCTCACTTCTACTTCCCTTTTAACCTATCTACTCCCACAAAACGTGTTTCTCCAATTTAATTTCTTCTTGGAAAAAGAGTTCGGCAGCAGCCTGAAAAGAAGGTGTAAAATCAGAAACAAGGAACCTGTTCTTTCCTGAACGCTCAGTGGCAAGTAAACCGCTTTCTTGGAGCATATTTTGCAAAGCATGAGCTACTATGGTAGAAGAATCAATCACTTCGATTCTATCTTGAAAAAATGCCGACACCTGCTTTTTGATTAAAGGGTAATGCGTACAGCCCAAAATCAATGCTTCGATACCTTCGAGTTCTTCTCGCCCCAAGTACTGATTTATGATTTGTTCCGAAATATCGTTTTTGTAAAAACCCTCTTCAATCATCGGTACTAAAAGCGGTGTTGCTAAAGCTCCAAAATTAATCTTTGGGTTTTCACTTTTCAGCTTCCGTTCATAAACACCAGAGCCCACAGTTTGCTTTGTGCCTATCAAACCGATGTTAGCATCATCACTATATTTCTCGGCCACATAAGCCACCACAGGGTCGATTACATTAAGCACTTGTGCTTTGCTACCCACATAGGCTTTAACAAGTTCATATGCGGCAGCAGATGCCGAGTTACAGGCAATCAAAATCACCTTACAGCCTTGCTGCAACAGTACGTCACAAATTTTTACCGAATACGCCTGAATGATAGCCGCAGACTTATCCCCATAGGGCAGATGAGCACTATCACCAAAATAGATGATTTGTTCATTTGGAAGTAAGTTCTTTACCGCATGCGCCACGGTAAGGCCTCCCATTCCACTATCAAAAATTCCTATGGGCTGATTTCTTGTCATGTATAACTACGAAGGTATTTGTTTCGAATAAAAACTTAACGCGGCTATGCTAAATTATTATTGACTTTCAGAAGGCAGGGAATCCGACCGTTTATTTTTTTACCAGCCGTTAAATAATGTGAAAGGCAGGTAGACTGCCATTTGCCTTACTATCTTTAGGGATGCTAAATCACAGAAAAAACACGAGTACCAAGCAGAAAGGTAGAGGCATAAAAAAAGTCTCAACTTTCGCTGAGACTTTAGGAAGTGATCTGGCTGGGGCTCGAACCCAGGACCCTCTCCTTAAAAGGGAGATGCTCTACCAACTGAGCTACCAAATCAAAATGTTTTTCTTGTTGTATTAAGGTCGTTTTCCTTAATTGCGACTGCAAAGGTAAGAGGTAAATAATTAAATGCAAGAGCGAAATTTTAAAATTCTGATATTCATTTTTCTGGGACTTCTATATTTCCAAGAACCTTCTTATTCTCAAGAAGTTACAAATGATTTAAAAATTGCAGATTCTTTGTTCCAAAAGAAGCTCTATACGCAATCACTCACCATTTACGAGAAAATTACACGAGAAGAGCAGCTTGCATCACCTGCTATGCTGTTAAAGATGGCATTTATATATGAGAGTTTAGAGGATTTAGGGAATGCTCTTTACACTTTGAACAACTATTACAAACTCACTTCAGATAAAAAAGTGCTCACCAAAATGAATGAAATGGCGCAGCAAAATAATCTGGAAGGCTACTCTACCAGTGACTTCAACCTCTTCTTAAAGTTCTTTGATGAAAATAGGAATTACTTTGTGTTGGTTTCTCTTGCACTGGGTATTCTTACTCTAAGCATGATTTTGAAAAGGAAGAAAAAACTAGAAGAAAGATCTGCTGGGCTTACCATAGGATTGGCTTTTACACTTTTACTTGCCACCTATTTGCTTAATTTTTCGCAGTTGCCTACCAAAGGCATTATCACTTCGGCCAATGCTTATTTAATGAGCGGCCCTTCGGCCGGAGCCGATTTAATCGAAATCACGGGTGAAGGACACAAAGTAGAAATTGTGGGTCAGAAGGACATTTGGGTAGAAATTAAATGGAAAAACACTAGGGCTTTTATCAGGGAAAACAACCTTAAAGAATTGCCTTAGAGGTAATGAATTATTCTCTCTCTTAGCGATCTACCTCGCCCAAAACAATATCAATCGACCCAATTACCGCAATTAAGTCCGATATTAAACCGCCCTTGGCAAGCTCGTTGATAATAGACAGGTTTACGAAACTTGCACCTCTTGCTTTGCAGCGGAATGGCACATCAGATCTTCCATCGGCACGGAAGAAAAAACCAGTTTCACCTTTTGGGTTTTCGGCTCGAATGTAAAAATCTTGCGCTTTAGGCCTGATTTTCTTTGGCGCTAGTGCGCGAGGGTCGAAATCACGAGTTCTCTTGTGTTCACCCGTCAGTTTCTCTAAGCACTGCTCGATAATCTTCACCGACTCGTAACATTCTTGTACACGCACCCAAGTCCTGTCCCAGCAATCGCCTAAGGTTCCCGCTTCGCCTTTGCCTACTGGTATATCGAAATCTATTTCTGGATAAACTGAATAGCCATCTACTTTTCGTAAATCATACTTCAAGCCAGAGCCACGCAGCATTGGACCAGTGATGCCATAATTAATCGCTAAATCGACAGGCAATACGCCCACATTGGCGGTTCTGTCAATAAATATTTTATTGTCGATGACTACTCTTTCTAGCTCCTTAATTTTAGGCTTTAAGTAAGTAGTAAACTCAAGACATCTTTCTTCAAAACCTACGGGCAAATCGTAAAACAAGCCGCCCACCCAAATGTAATTGTAAAGCATTCGAGCACCAGAGGCCCATTCCAACAAACGAACAATATGCTCTCTATCGCGGGTCATCCAGAAAAATGCAGTGACCGCACCAATGTCCATTCCGTAAGAACCCAGCGCAATAAAATGAGAGGCCAATCGGTTCAACTCGGCTACTAAAACGCGGATGTATTCTACTCGTTTTGGAATAATTTTATCGATACCCAACATGCGCTCAACCCCCATTGCATAAGCATGTTCGGTGTTCATGGCGGCCAAATAATCCATTCGATCTACAAAAGGAATGATCTGATTATAAGGCAGTTTCTCCGCATGTTTTTCGAAACAGCGATGTAAATAGCCCAAGTGCGGAACCACTTCAATGACTTCTTCGCCTTTGGCCAACACCTCTAAACGAAGTACCCCGTGGGTAGAAGGATGTTGCGGACCAATATTGATAATCATTTCCTCTCTTTTCAAATCTTCTGACTTGAATTTTTGAGGAGCCGACTTGCGCAAATTCTCCTGATCGAAAATATACTGTACCTGATTCGCCACTTAATATTCTACTTTAATTCCGCGATAGTATTCTTGTTCTTGGTAGTCTTTTCTGAGCGGGAAACCATCCCAATCGGCTGGCATTAAAATCCTTCTCAAATCAGGGTGATTATTGATGTGAATACCGAACATATCGTAGACTTCTCGCTCTTGCCAATCGGCAGTTTTCCATAAACCACAAAGGGAATCGATGGCTGGTTTTTCCCTTGGCAACTCTACCTTCACCATCAAATGGTGATCGAAAGGAATGGAATAGAGGTTATAAATCATCTCCATTGTATTTGATTCTGGGCCGTTGTCTAGGCCAGTAATACAGGAAAGCGAATCGAAATAAAGCTGATTATCTTTCTGAAGGAAATCCATGACCTCTACCAAGTTTTCATCATTAATATTAATGGCCTTTGGCGAAGCATTTTCATCAGTAGAAATAATGATTTCTTCTCCTAAACTGGCTTTAATATGGGCTACGATTTGCTCGAAATTCATGCTACTTTGGCTTTCTTTTCCAACAACTTTTCAATGGCTTTTGGTGCCACAATGGTTTCTTGTCTTATTTTTTCTTGAAGCTTAAGCAAACCACCAATCAGAGCTTCTGGCCTTGGTGGACAACCCGGCACATAAACATCAACAGGAATTATTCTATCCACCCCTTTTACTACATGGTAGCCATGTTCCCAATACGGGCCTCCACAATTAGAACATGAACCCATGGAAACCACATAGCGTGGCTCGGCCATTTGCTCGTAAAGTCTTCTTACACGGTCGGCCATTTTGAAAGTGACCGTTCCCGCCACAATCATTACATCGGCTTGACGCGGACTTGCAAAAGGCACAATACCGAACCTATCTAAATCATAGGGAGTAGATTGAGCGCCCATAAATTCAATGGCGCAACAAGCTGTACCGAAGGCCATAGGCCACATGGAAGATAGTCGTGCCCAGTTAATGAGGTCATCCAATTTTGAAATGACAATACCACCTTTCTGTATGTTTCGATCTAAAAGCCCCATTAGTCTCTATACTTTTGATATGCTTCTGCAGGAATTGGCGATTTAAAATCAGAGGCTCGGTTGACTGGCTTTACCCAATCTAAATATCCTTTTCGCCAAGCATAAGCCAAGCCCAAGGCCAATATAAAAATGAAAATGAACATTTCAGTAATTGCGAACCAAGCCCAAGTATAATCAGTGCCTTGTATCAATTCTTTGTCTCCAAAAATTACAGCCCATGGGAATAGATAGATGATTTCCACTTCGAAAAGCAGGAAGATAATAGCGACAATGTAAAACTTGATATTGAACTGACCCCAAGCCGTACCGATGGTTTCTTCACCCGACTCGTAAGTAGTCAGTTTTTCGTAATTAGGTTTTTTGGGACGAATAATACTGGCTGCAATAAGCCCTACCGACACGAATGTGATGGCTCCCAAGATAAAAATCAATACCGTTCCGAATTCTGTAAGGTTAGGCTCTATCATTCTAATTTAAAACTTCAATGGGTCGATATACTGAAAATGACCATTCAACTGGATGCGCTCTTTGGCGCGCTCCATTTCTTTCACAAAAGGAATAGCTAATTCCATATGCCTGATCAAAAATTCGTATCGCTGCGACTGGTTTTCCATTTGCAACATATCGTATTCTTGTTCCAAAGATAAGCCCAATTTATGAACCAGCTCATATTCCTCGGTCAAATCCGCAACATTGAGTTTGTGATCCATCCTGAGAATCTCCACTAATTGAGTGGCCAGCTCCTTTAAGCGAGACCATTGTTTGGCTTCACCGTCTTTATTGTTCTTTATAAAGGTAACTTTCCCTCCTGCGTAGAGTTTTCCCTGTACCATTTCTTGAAATGTAACCAATTCGAAAACCCGAGTACAGCGGGTCACAATATCCATTTCCCCATTGGGGTATGTTTTGACTACCTTCTCAACAATCATTTCAGAACCAAACTCCATAATTCCGGTGTCGAATACAGGAATACCAAAGCTTTTGCCCTCGGCTACACACTCTTTAATCAGCTGTTTATAGCGAGGTTCAAAAATGTGAAGGTTGAGTTTTTCGTCTGGAAAAACGACAAGCTTTAAAGGAAAAAAGGGGAGAAATGTTTCCATAATAAATCAATTGGTAGTAAAAAAGAAAAGCCCCTGTCGGGGCTTTTTGTTTTACATATTCTTTACAATTTCATCTCCAAATTCAGAGCATTTAAGGAGTGTCGCTCCGTCCATCAGTCGCTCAAAATCATAGGTTACTCGTTTTTTAGCAATCGAAGCTTCCAAACCTTTGTAAATCAAATTAGCAGCTTCTTGCCAGCCAAAATATTCTAACATCATAGCGCCAGAAAGAATTACTGAACCTGGATTCACTTTGTCCTGACCAGCGTATTTTGGAGCAGTACCGTGGGTAGCTTCAAAAATTGCATTTCCTGACAGGTAATTGATGTTTGCTCCTGGTGCAATACCAATACCACCAACAATAGCAGCTAAAGCATCAGAAATATAATCACCATTAAGGTTTAATGTTGCGATTACTGAATACTCAGCTGGTCTTAAAAGGATTTGCTGAAGGAACGCATCAGCAATCACATCTTTGATGATCACTTGGTGTCCATCTTTCTCAATGATCTGCCAAGGGCCACCTTCATAATCTTTAGCTCCGTAGCTATTTTTAGCTAATTCGTAACCCCAAGTTTTAAAAGCACCTTCGGTGTATTTCATAATGTTACCTTTGTGCACTAGGGTAACAGAATCTCTTTTTTGTTCGAAAGCGTAATCGATGGCGCTTTTCACCAAACGATGTGTTCCTTCTTCTGAAACTGGTTTTAAGCCATAACCTGCGGTTTCAGGAAATCTTACTTTTTCGAATTTTTTAGGGAAAGTTGACTTTAAAAAGTCATTCAATTTCTTAGCGTCTTCAGTTCCTTTTTCAAACTCAATACCAGCGTAAATATCTTCTGTATTCTCTCTAAAAATCACCATATCAGTAAGACCTGGCTCTTTTACTGGAGAAGGCGTTCCTTCAAACCATCTTACCGGACGAACACAAGCGTACAAATCCAATTCTTGACGAAGGGCAACATTTAATGAACGAATTCCTCCACCAACTGGAGTAGTTAATGGGCCTTTAATACCTACCAAATACTCTCTAAAAGCATCTAGCGTAGCGGCTGGCATCCATTCGCCTGTTTGGTTAAAGGCTTTTTCTCCAGCCAAAACTTCTTTCCAAACTATGCTTTTTTCACCACTGTAAGCTTTCTCTACAGCGCTATCCAAAACCTTTTGGGCGGCTGGCCAAATATCTACACCAATGCCATCTCCTTCGATAAATGGAACTGTAGGGTTGTTGGGTACATTTAGAACCCCGTTACTAATGGTTATTTTTTGTTCGCTCATTTCGTTAAACGGTTATTTGATTCGTAATTTGAGTTAATCTTGCTAAGGTAAGAAATTATCTAGGTTGAAAGTTCCTCAATTTGGACTTTCCCTTCAATTTAAACACCTGCTTTTAATAGCTTTCCTTATCGTTAGGAAAGTCTTTTGCTTTTACGTCTTTCACGTAGTTGGTCACCGCATCTTTAATTGTAGTGCCCAAATCGGCATACTGCCTTAAAAAACGTGGCTTAAACTCGGTGGTAATACCCAGCATATCGTGGATTACCAACACCTGACCGTCTACATGTGGGCCAGCCCCTATACCAATGGTTGGAATATTTATTTCTTCAGAAACACGCTTGGCGAGTTCGGCAGGAATTTTTTCGAGCACAATTGCATAACAACCGCAGGCCTCTAAAAGCTTGGCGTCTTCAATAAGTTTAGCTGCCTCTTCTTCTTCTTTCGCCCTTACTGAATAAGTGCCGAATTTATAAATAGACTGAGGTGTTAGGCCCAAATGCCCCATTACAGGAACACCCGCACTCAAGATTCGAGTGACTGACTCCTTAATTTCGGCACCGCCTTCCATTTTCACACTGTGTGCACCAGATTCTTTCATAATTCTGATGGCAGAACGCAAAGCTTCGGAGCTGTTTCCTTGGTATGAACCAAAGGGGATATCAACTGCTACAAAAGCGCGCTTTACAGCCCTTACCACAGAACTGGCGTGGTAGATCATTTGATCAAGTGTAATTGGCAAAGTAGTTTCGTGCCCAGCCATTACGTTAGAGGCCGAATCGCCTACCAGAATTATATCTATACCCGCTTCATCCACCAATGAAGCCATTGAATAATCGTAAGCCGTAAGCATAGAGATTTTCTCTCCGCGGTCTTTCATGGCTTGAAGTTGGTGGGTAGTTACTTTCTTTATTTCCGATTTGTGTATTGACATGTCGATAAAATTAAAGGGGTAAATATAAACATTTACCCCTTCTTGTTTTGCAAAGTATAGCGATGGCTATCTACGGTTATTTTTCATTGAAGATGTGTACATCTCTTTGTGGGAAAGGAATTGAAATTCCTTCAGCATCGAATGCTTTTTTCACCTTCTCAATCATATCCCAGTTAACATTCCAATACTCAGGAGTTGCCACCCAAGCGCGCACAGTAATATCTACACTGCTGTCTCCTAGGTTTCCTACCCTTACCATTGGGGCTGGTTCTTTTAAAAAGCGGCTATCGTTTTCTATTATTTTTAAAATAATGGCTTTAGCTTTTTCGAAATCATCTCCATAGCCAATTCCAAAAACTTTGTCCCATCTACGATTTTCTTCCATAGAGAAGTTAACAATATTGGCGCCTGCTACTTTTCCATTAGGCAGAAAAATAGTTTTATTATCGGGTGTTTTCAGTACAGTATTCATGATAGAAACCCCATTTACTGAACCTCCTGTACCGTCTATTTCTACGTAATCACCTGCCTTAAAAGGCTTAAGTGTTAACACTAAAATTCCACCTGCAAAATTAGCCAAACTGCCCTGAAGCGCTAAACCAATAGCTAAACCAGCTGCACCAAAAACTGCCAAGAAACTTGCTGTTTCAATTCCAATTTGGTCTACAACTGCAAAAAGTAAAACAGCATATAAACCAACTTTAACTACCCCCACTAAGGTTGGGATTAATATCGGGTCAGTCTCTCTTTTAATTAATGTTTTATGAGCAAGTTTTACAAGTCGTTTTATAAGCCAAACTCCAACTATAAGGGTTATTAATGCACCCAATACCTGTAGGCCATAGCTTACTACATAGCCCACTATAAGGTCCCATACTCCTTTTACACTTTCTTGTAAATCAGATTCCATTTTGTTTTTTATTAGTCGTTTAAGGTTTTACTGGTCTAATTTGAACTTAGACTGTGTATTAAAAATCAATACAAATATGCGGAGAAATCAGAGTCCGTCAAATTCACTTGTATATGTTCTTGAATGGTAGTGGCCAGTTCAAGACCTTTATAATCTACCGAAATTGGAAAGCGCTTGTGACTTCTGTTTACCAAAACCGCAGTTTGTATTTTTTTTGCCCCCATTTTCAAGAAGGGATCGAGGGCGTAAATCATGGTTCTTCCTGAATTCATTACATCGTCAACAAGAACCATTGTAAACTGTTCAATTTCTGGAAAGTCAGAAAACTGCACCTGAGGCTGTACTGGCGCATCTTTTTCTACGCTCAGCTTAGCCACGTGTACCGAAATTTTTGAAATCGACTCTATCTCCTTCTTTAACATTGAAGAAATTTTGAGCCCATTTTCAGCTACTCCTACCAAAATAATCTGTTTGAGCTCATGGTTTTGCTCATAGATTTCGTAGGCCATTCGCCTGATTTTTTGTTCAATCTGGCTTTTATCTAAAATTTGCTTTTTCTCTTTTGACATAAACTTTTACCTACTCCGTAGAGGATAGAGGCATTACTTTGCTATCCTTAAA
Organism: Roseivirga seohaensis; assembly: GCF_001592945.1. Lineage (GTDB taxonomy): Bacteria > Bacteroidota > Bacteroidia > Cytophagales > Cyclobacteriaceae > Roseivirga > Roseivirga seohaensis. Next base: position 35,627 of record NZ_LRPB01000049.1, on the reverse strand, counting down.
AGTAGAGAGTATGACCATAGACTGCAAGTTATCTACCACAGATATATCGCTTACTTTCTCGAGCATTAGTTTTTGATAGGCTGAAATATCAGCGGCAATCACTTTTAGAACGAAATCGCCAGAGCCGGTTACGTGATGGCATTCGATAACTTCATCTATTTTGTTAATCTCTTCTAAGAAAACATCAATATTTCCCCTGTTATGGCCCTTTAGAGTAGCATATACAAAGGTGCTCACCCCAAGACCGATTTTGTCGGTATCGAGTTTGGCGTGGTAACTTTTGATGATTCCCGAAACCTCAAGTTTTTTTACTCTCTCTAAGGTTGGAGCGGGAGACAATCCAATTTCTTTGGAAAGTTGTGCATTGGTAATTTTTGCATTAGACTGAAGTATCTCTAAGATCTTTCTGTCTATTTTGTCGAGTTTGATATTTTGACCCATTACTAAGTGTTTTTACGAAATAATATTCGGAATACTAGTTATTTGTTAAAATAAAAGCAATATGAAATTACACCTACGGAGTATTTTCAACGCTTATTCTTTTTAATTTCTTTTTCTAGCTCTCTGGCTTTTTTATTGGTGTCCTCTTTACGCTTGGTATTGTCTCTTATTTTATCAAGCATAGGTATGGCCTCATCGTACCGCTGTTCTTGGACATAATATTCTGATAGGTGAAGTAAGGAATAGATATGATAACCAGATTCCTCAAGCTCCAACGCATTTGAATAGGCAATGGTTTGGAGATAATAAACTTCTGCTTTATCCCACTCGTTTCTCTTCCTATTAATATCTGCCAAAAAGAAGCTGGCATACCTGCCACTCATTTCCTCATAGCCTATCCTACCATCCTTTATTCTACTCATAATTTCGAGTGAGACTCTTTCGGCATCTTGAAACTGCCCCGCGGTATATAGCATCTGCGCGTAAAAGCGATGAAAATACGGGTTGTTTGGGTATTGCTCATTCATGTATTCAGCCCATCTGAGGGCATCGAATGTTTCGTTCAACTCAAATGCCTTGATACGCATTAAAAAATAAATGGCCTCTACCCTAGTATAAAAAGCATTGGTTGCTACCGTTTTCATTTGTTCAACCCCCAACTTTTTATCGCCTTTTGGGAAGAAAAATAAAACCGGCCTTAAAAGTGGATATTCTTCTCTAATCCAAACCGAATAATAGTTAAACAAGGCATCTCCAAAAAGGATTTCGGGGCTGAAACTTTCGTTACCGTGTGTTCTTTCTAAATACTTTAGCGCAAGTCTTCCTGCATTAGTCGCTCTTCCCCAATTCTTTTTTTCAGAATGATATCGACCTTGAAAACCATAAGAACCAGCTAAGAAGAAATTTGCTTCTATGTTATCCTTATCAATTTCTATCATGGCCTCTGCCTTTGCAATAGCCGTATCCATGTGGGCCAAAAATTCCTCTCCTAGCGGAGATTCCTTTTCCAAATTGGGCATCATTTGCCACCAAGTACTTATTCCATATAAGAAATAACCGAGGGGGTGTTCTGGGAAATTGTATTTTATCCAATTGAACTCAACTTCCGCTTTACGAAAATCGAAGTTATACATATAGTCAACCGCATCTGTAATTTCCTTCTGAAGGTTCATGTTGAGCAACAGATACTTGGCTGTATCGCCCAAAACCTTCTCCTTCTGTACCTGCGCATTTACCACATTCGGTACTGCTAAAAACAGCACGAATACACCTATAATTACCTTCTTCAAAACCTTCAAATTGATTTATGTGCAACAGACGCGCAAAACTACTGCCACACAGTCGATTCACAATACGCTTAACTAATTTTATTATTGCTTTTAGCCATTAATCGTAGATTTGTCGAAATTGTTTTGCCATGCCAAGAGAATATACACCGCTTGAAGTAAAAATGAAGGAATACACTTCCATCAATAAAACAATGGTGTTTATACTTATGTGTATCATCTCTATTCTGCTACTATACATTCAGCAAACTTTTATTTTGTATGAAATTACCGCATTTAAATTCATGGACGGGGTTGACCTAATGATTTTAAAGGCAATTTCCGGACTAAAATACCTTGGAATACCAATTATGTTTGCCTTGAAGTTTACCGTCACAGGTTTTATTTTATGGACCGGCTGTTTTCTATGGGGCTACAAGGTAACTTATAAACAATGTTGGCAGATTGCCATGTTTGCTGAAATGATCTTTTTTATTCCTGAGATTCTTACGATTCTCTGGTTCTTTTTTATTGATGTAGACCCAACTTACCAAGATTTTCTTGCTTTTGAGCCTCTTTCATACATGAACTTCTTTAATCATGAAGAAGTACCCGAAAAGTATTGGTATGTAAATTCGGCCCTCAATGTATTTGAGGTGGGCTACTGGATACTACTTACCTACGGAATTAATTTTGCTGCGCGCAAAAAGAAGTCGATTGCCAACGCCATTGTATTCACTTCTTATGTTCCGCTTTTCTTGCTTTGGCTTTGGTTTTACTTAGGTGTGTATAAATAAAATGGACTGAGAAACTCGATCGGTTTTCAGCCTCAAGTTCACATTGCAACTTGCCATTCACCGTATTAATAAAATTTAACCCTTCTACAATCTAAATTTTACTAATTTCACGCCCTGCTAATAGGTTTATAATTGCGCATGGCGCTTGGTTCATTCTGGTTTTCTATAAAATGAACTCGCCATTAAAAATACTGAAATGACAGACTTTAAGAAATTCAATAATCTCACTGGGTGGGCGGTTTTTATAGCTTCGTTGATCGTTTATATTTTGACGCTCGAAGAAACCGCGAGCTTTTGGGATTCAGGAGAGTTTATTGCCATTGCCTATAAACTAGAGGTATCTCACCCTCCGGGCGCGCCACTTTACATGCTTATTGGGCGAATGTTCTCATTTTTTGCTTTTGGCGATGTAACTCAAGTAGCCTATTGGATCAACATGGTAAGTGCTGTTTCCAGTGCTTTTGCAGTGCTTTTCCTCTATTGGACCATCGTGATGTTGGGCAGAAAATTGATCAATGCTGAGCTGGGCAACGAGACCAATGTTCAAAAAATATTACTTGCTGGAGCAGGCGTAGTAGGCGCCATGAGCTTTGCTTTCACTGATTCATTTTGGTTTTCGGCAGTAGAAGGCGAAGTATATGGAATGTCTTCATTCTTTACCGCTTTTGTGTTTTGGGCCATGCTTAAATGGGAAATTGTAGATGATGAAAGTGGAAGAAATAAATGGATAGTATTGATCTTTTATATGCTTGGTCTTTCTACAGGTGCCCACCTTTTAGGCTTGGTTACTTTACCTGCTTTAGGCTTAATCTATTATTTCAAAAAATACGAAAACCCAACTTGGAAAGGTGCTTTCGCGGCAATGGGCATTTCATTGTTTTTGGTAATGCTCATCAACTCCTTTATCATTCCTGGACTTCCAACTCTGGCCGGAAAGTTTGAGATTACTTTCGTAAATACCTTTGGCTTACCATTTGGTTCGGGCGCATTATTTATGATTGCCCTACTCATTGCCGCCATTGTATTTGGATTGAAATGGACCAGAAGAAAAGAATACGTTACTCTAAACACCTTGATCCTAGGAATCACTTTTGTGTTGATAGGTTATTCTTGTTATGCGGTAATCCTTATTCGCTCTAAAGACAACCCTGCGATTGACCAAAACAATCCTGAAAATGTAATGACTTTCATCTCTTACCTTAAAAGAGAGCAGTACGGTAGCCGACCTCTCCTTTACGGTCAGTATTACAATGCACCACAGCCACAAACAAAACAAGGTGCTCCTATATATTATAAAGATAATGACGAGTATAAAATCTCTGATTATAAAGTAGAAACCACCTATGACGATGCTTGGTCAACGTTTCTACCAAGAATGTACAGTTCTTCACCTGCCCATATTCAAAAATATATGGCCATTACTGGCTTGAGAGAAGGTGAAAAACCAACTTTCATAGACAACTTGGCTTTCATGTTCTCACATCAGATTGGACACATGTATGTGCGCTATTTTATGTTCAATTTTTCTGGAAGGGAAAGCGACATTCAAGATGCCGATTACTTAACCGCTTTTGATGGCAATAAAGATGTTCCTGATTTTATTAAGAATAATAAATCAAGGAATCAGTATTATATGATTCCGTTGATTCTCGGCCTCATAGGTTTCTTCTTCCAATTTAACCGAGACCCAAAACGTTTCTCAGCCACGCTGATGTTCTTTATTCTTACGGGATTGGCCCTAGTAATCTATCTGAACTCGCCACCAATAGAACCAAGAGAACGAGATTATATTTACACGGGTTCGTACTACGCCTTTGCCATTTGGATTGGTTTTGCGGTATTGGCCATTGGCAGTGCAGCAATGAAGCGCGGTAAAACTTTAGCTTATGGCGCGCTGGCGCTATGCCTAGTTTCGCCAATTATTTTAGCCGCAGAAAACTGGGATGACCATGACAGAACTGGAAGGTTCTTCTCTGTAGATTCAGCAAGAAACTTCTTGGCTTCATGCGCTCCAAATGCCATACTATTTACTGGAGGTGATAATGACACTTTCCCGCTTTGGTATGTACAAGAAGTAGAAGGCTTTAGAACCGATGTGCGGGTAATTGTACTGAGTTACTATAACACCGATTGGTATGTAGACCAAACCAAGGTGAAAATGAACGACTCAGAGGCTTTCCCATATTCTTTGGATATTGAGAGCTATCGACAGGGCACAAACGACTATTTATATGTAGACGAACGCCCTCAATACAAAGGCAAAGCGATTGACTTGAAAGATTATATTTCTTTAGTACAGCGCAAGAGCCCAGTGATTCAAAGACAGCTTGGCTCAGGCACAGTAATCAATACAGTACCTGCCCGTTCACTCTTCCTTAATGTGGATTCGGCACAAGTAGAAAAACTTGGAATTATCCCGAACAGTCTTAAGAAGTATCAGACGGATAGAATGACGTTTACTTTTAAGCAAGGCGAGAACTTCTTAGAGAAAGCGCACCTGATGATGCTTGATTTGATTGCCACCAATAATTGGGAAAGACCAATCTATTTCAATTACACTTCGGTAAGCTCGGTTCCATTCGATTTGGATGATTACTTAGTGCAAGAAGGAATGGCCTACCGCCTTCTTCCTGTTCAAAAACCAGGAAGCATGAGAGAGATTGTGAATACAGATTTGATGTATGATAATGTGATGAACAAGTTCCAGTTTAGGGGATTAGACGACCCAAGTACGAACCTGAACGGAGACTACAGAGGTTTTGCTCAGAACCACAGGTCTATGTTTACCACTTTAGCAGATGCCTTAATTACCGAGGGGGACACTACCAGAGCAAAAACTGTTTTGGACTATGGTATGGAAGTAATGCCTAAAGAGTCGCTTCCTTACGATATTGCTTCTGTAAGTTTTGTTCAAGCTTATTTAAATATTGGCGAAGAAGAAAAAGCACTTGCCATGGGGATGGAAATAGCAGAAATGTTCAACGAAATGGCTACTTATCATCAAAAGAAGATGCGCTATGATTACGAGTTCAGAAAGTACTTAAATGGACTTCAGTACTTGCAATCCATCTTTAGCCAATATGGCTACCCAGAGCAAGCAGCAAGGCTAAGGGAGATGCTCGATGGACAAAACACGATGTTGTCCATGGATAGAAGTAACTTCTAAATAAAGAATTGAAATAGCCGAGAAATCGGTTATTTCTCTAAAATCAAAAATAAATCTAATGCAGTATCTGCATCATCAGTCAGGGGGTAATCTTCCTGACTGATTTCGTTTACAAGCTTTGTGTTTCCGTTGTTGAGCTTGTTTCTGTTCAGTCTATTTAGAATATCGTAAGGAATTCTAAGCAGAGGCGCTGGCAAATTGTATTGCAAATTGAAAATATCGAAGCGGGTAATTCGCTGCACCGATCGTTTATTTTCTTCGTAATAGGCCATTACTTTTTCATTGCCCGTTACCCCTTTCATTTCCACCTTATTAAAAATTTCAGAAGCCAAATCCGTTAACTGTTGGGCGGTGTATTCGCGCACATGCCAAGGATTTCTGGTCAGGGTTTTCTTAATATTTGGGGTAGTCAAAATAGCCTTACCACCAGGTTTTAATACACGGTAGATTTCTTTTAAAAACTCCTTATCCTTCTTTACATGTTCAATCACTTGAAACGAAACAATAGAATCGAAACTATTATCGGCCAAATCAGAAAAGGGTGGAAAAACCGCCTGACGGAAATCTAGAGCTGGATATTTACTCTTCAGTTCGTCAATTACAGATTGAATTTTATCTAAAGCCACGTAGCTATCTGCCAAAGGCGCTAGCAGTTCTACACCGCGCCCTTCGCCACAACCCAACTCTAATAAATCTCCCTTTATATAAGGTACAGCCAAATAATAGGCCCTTAATAATCTTTGATGTATGGGGTTATCAGATGCAATTTTGTCCGAAGCAATTTCAGTTGTGTACGTAGCCATGCTTAACTTTTGCTCAAAAATAAACCATTTAGCTTACAATGAGCTAATCAAGTCAGCATTCGCTACAATTTGATTACATTTGTCGTCAGTTTTACACCGCATGAAAAGGCTCGTATTCACTTTAATTCTTACAATCTGCGCTCAGTGGCTATATTCTCAAAGCCGAATGAGTTCAGCAGACGTTAGTTTTCTGTACAACCCAGATCATGAATTTTTAATTGACCACAGGCTAGCCCAAGACGGCAATAAAGTAAAAGTATACATTCGCTTTATTCTGAATAGCGGGGTGGTTAAAATTAGTGATTACGAAATTCAATACGATGTTCGTGATAGCTACATTGATGAAAAGCACGTAAATTCTACCACTAGATTAGATTCTGCGTCATTAGTAGCCACGGGCTTCCGCGAGTTTATTTACTCATTTGAATTTGAAAAAACAGCTGACCAAAGCCTGATAATATTAGAAGTCAACAATATTTTACGAGGTAGAAAATTTTTGATCGACATACCGATTGAAAGGAACAGAAGCACTCAAAATCAACCCTTCCTTATTTTTGAGGCACAAAGAAATGTGCCCTATTTCTCTCGTTTCATTAACCTAGATCAATCGGTAAGACTGGTGAATGTTTTCGGTAATGAAGGAAAATATCAAATAGAAGGCGTGATTAATAATCAAGCGGTTGCCATTCCTCCTTTTGATGAAGAGCGAATACAGGCTCCTTCTAAAATAGAGATTGATACCTTGTATGGTGCAGTTGAAAATGAAGTTCTGAAGTTTTCAACCCCCGGATATTACATCATAAATGAAGCTACGGACCCATCAAATACTCTAGGAGTACTGGTAACTGATCCTTTTTTTCCGTACTTCGGTCAGTTTGAAAGATTGGTGGAGCCTTTAATTTTTATTACTACCAACGATGAATACAAAACCTTGAGGACAGCCAGAGATACACGGTCGGCTTTCGAAAATTTTGTTACCACTCGAATTTCAAACGGAGGAAGAATAGCCCTAGATTTTGTGAAATACTATTACAGGAGGCTTCGAAAATCGGCTCATTTATTCACTTCTAATAAAGAAGGCTGGAAAACCGATCGAGGAATGGTGTACCAAATTTACGGAAACCCATTGCAGGTATTCCGCAATGAAGAACAAGAGTTGTGGGTATATGCTGCTCCAAATGGAGGCCGAATACGCTTTAATTTCGAAATCGTTTCAGAAGAAAATAACCTTTTGACTTACCGTTTAATTAGAGAAAGTAAGTTTAAAGAATCGTGGGTAGATGCTGTGACCAGCTGGCGTAGCGGAAAAGTAATTGAATGATGATAGACCAACCTAAAGATGACTTCATTTACGGAAGTCGGACAATAATCGAAGCCATAAACGCTGGAAAGGAAATAGATAAGCTGCTTCTACAAAAAGACGTTAAAAACGAACTTACCACCGAATTGTTAATCGCTGCGCGCGACTTCAATATTCCGGTTCAGAAAGTGCCCATAGAAAAACTGAACCGCATTACACGAAAAAACCATCAGGGAGCAGTTGCCTTTGTTTCATCAGTAGTATATGCTTCTTTAGATAATATTATTTCTGAAGCTTACAGCAAAGGTGAGGTGCCTCTTTTGATTGTATTGGACCGTATTACCGATGTCAGAAATTTTGGAGCCATTGCCCGAACAGCAGAATGTGTAGGCGCCCATGGTATTGTAATTCCATCGAGAGGAAGCGCACAAGTGGGTAGCGATGCCATGAAAACTTCTGCGGGTGCTTTAAACTTTATTCCAGTTTGCCGGGCCGATAATTTAAAAACCACCCTTAGAGAAATTCGTGATAACGGAATTACAGTTTTAGCCTGTACCGAAAAAGCCTCTGATTTGGTTTACCAACATGACCTTACCGTACCTATCGCTTTACTAATGGGTTCGGAAGAAGACGGTATTTCGCCTGAGTATCTAAAGCTTGCCGATCAGCTTTGTAAACTTCCAATTAAAGGTAATATAGAATCACTAAATGTGTCGGTAGCGACATCCGTAGTTTTATACGAAGTAGTAAGACAGCGCGGTTAAGGGCTCGTTTTATAAAAACAAAAATGGCCACTCTATACCAGGGTAGCCATTTTTGTTTGATACAAATTTTCAACTTTAGCTAAATTCTTCGCCTTTGGCTTTGGCATCTTGTAAGAATTCTCTGAATTTCTTCTCGGCATCTTTCTTACAAATAAGCACTACATTATCATTTTGTGTAATGAGGTAGCCATCTAAATCTTGTGCTACAATTAAGGTATCGCTTGGACCTTTTACAAAGCAATTTTTAGAGTTGTATAAAAGCGCCTTTCCATCTACTACATTACCGTTGTCGTCCTTGGCTTTAATTTCATGCAAAGAATCCCAACTTCCCAAGTCTGACCAATCAAAAGTACCTTTCACCATAAAAACGTTATTGGCCTTTTCCATTATGCCATAATCAATGGAAATACTCTTGCATTGAGCATAAGCACTGTTGATGAATTTTTGCTCTTCTGGGGTATAGTAAGCATCATTACCTTCCTCAAAAATCATTGCCAAGTCCGTGAGGTGTTCATGTAAAGCCGCAACAATGGTTTCTACAGACCATATAAAAATCCCTGCGTTCCAAACAAAATCACCGCTCTCCACAAACTTTTGAGCCAATTCAAGCTCTGGCTTTTCAGTAAATGTTTTTACTTTCTTTACCTTTTTCAAAGGGCTAGAATGATACTGAATATAGCCATAGCCCGTTTCTGGCCTTGTAGGAACTATGCCCAAAGTAATCAGTTTATCAGATCCAGTCGATGCCTTTATTGCAGTGTTTAAGTTTTTAGTAAATAGATTTTCTTTAAAAACTACATGGTCTGAAGGCGCCACAATCATTACCCCCTTTGGGTCTTTTTTCTTGATTTTAAAAGCAGGATAGGCTACAGCCGCAGCGGTATTCCTTCCAATTGGCTCTAAAAGAATTTGGTCATCTGAAAGCATTGGAAGCTGCTCTTTTACTAAATCGTGGTACCGCTTGTTGGTAACTATGTAGAAATTCTCTTCAGGGCATACGGCCAAAAATCGGTCATAAGTCATTTGGAGCAAAGTACGACCTGTACCCAAAACATCTAAAAATTGTTTGGGCTTGTTCGCACGACTGTACGGCCAGAAGCGACTTCCAATGCCGCCAGCCATAATCACTACATAATTGTGTTCCATACTATACTATTCCTTCGTTTATCAAATCCTGGATATGGATAAACCCAACGATATTTTCAGCATTATCTAAAACTACCAAATGGTTGATTGAATGTTCTCTCATTTGGTTCATGGCTCGCAAAGCAAACTCTCCTTTTAATATCGTTTTAGGGTTTTTAGTCATTACCTCGGCCACAGTCCTGTACTCAAAACTCATGTCTTTCTCGATCATTCGCCTGATATCTCCGTCCGTAAAAATCCCTGTGAGTTTTCCGTTATTACCCACAACGGCTGTTGCCCCTAAACGTTTATTAGAAATTTCGAGAATGCTCTCTTTTACCAAATCTGTTTCTTTCACAATTGGTAAACCGTTTTTAGGGTAAATATCCTCCACTTTAAGATAGAGCTGTTTTCCCAATGACCCACCGGGGTGGTACTTTGCAAAATCTTCACTGGTAAACCCTCGGCATTCCAATAAACAAACAGCTAGGGCATCGCCCAAAGCCATATGCGCAGTAGTACTAGTGGTGGGAGCCAAATTATTAGGGTCAGCTTCCTTATCAATTGTTGCATTCAATATGTGGTCTGCTTGTTTAGCTAAGTCAGAATCCAGATTGCTCACCAAGGCAATAAGTTTTGCTCCCGTTCTTTTTATCAGCGGAACCAGCACTTTTATTTCTGGAGTATTACCGCTTTTGGAAATACAAATAACAGCATCATTTGGCTGTACCATTCCCAAATCACCATGAATGGCATCTGCGGCATGCATAAAAAGAGAAGGCGTTCCTGTGGAATTTAAGGTCGCTACAATCTTATTTGCAACAATTGCGCTCTTTCCTACTCCAGTTATAACCACCCTTCCTTCTAATTTTAGAATCAATGAAACGATGGCTTCAAAACCCTCGTCAATGAATTCAGAAATTTGTCTAATAGCGTCCGCTTCTTTGAGAAGAGTATTTTTGGCTGTGGTTTGAATATTTTTTGCTAATTTCAACTTAATGGCGTTTGAAACATACGCGACAAAGATAAGGATTCGCTCAAACGTTTTTTAAAACTGGATATATTTATAGGAAGTGTGGAGGAATTAAGAAAAAAATTAAAAGAAGTATTCGGTTACGATACCTTTAGAGGCAACCAAGAACCAGTGATAAGAAATATTCTCGCAGGTAAAAATACCTTCGTGATTATGCCCACTGGAGCGGGTAAATCAATGTGTTATCAGTTACCAGCGATTGTTAGGCCAGGAACGGCCATAGTAATATCGCCTTTGATTGCCCTGATGAAAAATCAGGTAGATCAAATGAATGCTGTGGGAATCAATGCCCGTTTCTTGAATTCGACTTTAACAAAAAGTCAGATCAACAAACTGAAAAAAGCAGTTCTCGCTGGAGAAGTAAAATTGCTTTATGTAGCGCCCGAGTCGCTTACAAAAGAAGAAAATGTAGAGTTTCTTAAGCAAGCCGACATTTCTTTTGCGGCCATTGATGAAGCCCACTGTATTTCTGAATGGGGGCATGACTTTAGGCCAGAATACCGCAGAATTAAAAGTATAATCGATCAGCTGGGAGATTTACCCATTATTGCGCTTACCGCTACAGCTACCCCAAAAGTACAGTTAGACATTCAGCGTAACCTGCAAATGGAACAAGCCGACCTTTTCAAGTCGTCATTCAACCGCGAAAATCTTTATTACGAAGTTAGACCCAAGAAATCGATCAAAAAACAATTGATCAAGTTCATGAGGGAAAACAAAGGCAAATCGGGAATTATCTATTGCCTTAGTCGTAAAAAAGTAGAAGAAATTGCAAACTTTCTTCAAGTAAATGGCTTTAACGCCAGGCCTTATCATGCAGGCTTCGATCCTGAGGTTCGAATCAAAAACCAAGATGATTTTCTGAATGAAGAAGTAGACGTAATTGTAGCTACCATTGCTTTTGGAATGGGAATTGACAAACCCGATGTAAGGTTTGTTATTCACTACGATGTGCCAAAATCGCTTGAAGGATATTATCAAGAAACTGGCCGTGCGGGCAGAGATGGTCTAGAAGGTCAGTGCATAATGTTCTACAGCTATTCAGACATTATGAAGCTGGAGAAATTCAACAAAGACAAACCAGTTACTGAGAAAGAAAACTCCAAAATTCTGCTCGATGAAATGAGTTATTACTCAGAGTCAACAGTGTGTAGGAGAAAACAATTGCTCCACTATTTTGGCGAAGAATACGATGACACCCAATGTCGTGAAAGCGGCATGTGTGACAACTGCAAGTATGAGCGTGAAGAATACGAGGGCCAAGATTATATCAAAATAGCCATTCAGGCCGTAACCGAAACAGATGAAAGGTTTGGCTTAGGACACATTGTAAATGTAATTCGAGGCTCTCAGAATCAGTATATTAAAAGCTACAAGCACAACAAGCTTCCGGTTTTTGGTACTGGAAAAGAACAAGAAGAAAGTTTCTGGAAATCTGTAGTTCGCCAAACCTTACTCTATGAGTTTTTGGCCAAAGACATTGAAAATGTCGGGGTCTTAAAGCTTACTCAAAAAGGAAAAGACTTCTTAAAAAATCCATATTCGTTTAAGCTCACTAAAGATCACGATTTTAGTGATGTAGACTTGGGCGAAGATGATGGCAATGAAGTGACCCACCAAACCACTACTGGTCAGTCGTACGATAAAGTACTCTTTGATTTGCTAAAAGCAGAACAAAGAAAAGTAGCCAAAGAGCATGATTTACCGCCATACGCCATTGTTCAAGAGCCATCTTTACAAGAAATGGCCACTACTTACCCCACTACCGAAGAAGCACTGAGCAATGTAAATGGTATTGGAATGGGTAAAGTGAAAAAATTTGGCGCGCCATTCCTTAAAATCATCAATAAGTATGTTGAAGACAACGACATTGATACAGAAGATGTGGTTGTAATCAAATCGTCTGGTTCTAAATCCAAAAACAAAATCTATATCATTCAGCAGATCGATAGAAAGATAGATTTGGAGGAAGTAGCCGAAATGAAAGGTTGGAGCATGGAAACCTTACTAGACGAAATGGAAATTATTTGTTTCTCTGGTACCAAACTTAATCTTGATTACTATTTGGAAGAAATCATGGATGAAGATCGTGAAGAAGACATTCTCGATTATTTCTTAAATGCTGAAAGTGATGATATTCAGTTGGCACTTGAGGAATTCGCAGATGAAGACGTTTCTGAAGAAGACCTTCGTTTGGTGAGAATAAAATTCCATTCAGAATACGCAAATTAATTACCTTTACCGCTTCAAAAATTTCAAATTTCATGAACATTCTTGTGTTGGGCAGTGGCGGACGCGAACATGCTTTTGCTTGGAAAATCTCGCAAAGCCCACGTTGTAATAAACTGTTTGTTGCCCCTGGAAATGCAGGTACAGCAAGCATTGCCGAAAACGTAAATATTAAAGTAACCGATTTTAAAACCATCGGTGAATTTGTAATAGAAAACCAGATTGACTTAGTAGTTGTTGGGCCAGAAGACCCTTTGGTAAATGGCATTCGCGATTATTTTGAAAAAGACAGTCAGCTTAAGAATGTGCTTTTGGTTGGGCCAGGAGCCGCTGGTGCTCAATTAGAAGGCAGTAAAGATTTCTCGAAAGACTTCATGAATCGCCATGGGGTTCCAACCGCAAAATCTAAAACCTTTACTATTGACACCCTGGAAGAAGGACTCAATTACGTTTCGAGCCACCCAACACCTATCGTGTTAAAAGCCGATGGTTTAGCTGCAGGTAAGGGCGTAATTATCTCCGAAACCGCAGAACACGCTCGTGAAACGCTAAAAGAAATGCTGGTAGATGCCAAGTTTGGTGAAGCGTCAAGCCGCGTAGTAGTTGAGCAGTTTTTACACGGAATCGAGCTTTCAGTTTTTGTATTGAGCGATGGTTCTAACTATAAAATTCTTCCCGAAGCCAAAGATTATAAACGCATTGGAGAGAAAGACACAGGTTTAAATACTGGAGGAATGGGCGCCATTTCACCAGTTCCTTTCGCTACCAAAGAGTTTTTAGCTAAGGTAGAAGAGAGAGTGATTAAGCCAACCATCAATGGTTTGAAACAAGAAGGCATCGACTACAAAGGCTTCCTTTTCATCGGTTTAATGAATATGGAAGGTGAGCCCTATGTAATTGAATATAACGTTCGAATGGGAGACCCCGAAACGCAATCCGTATTGTCTAGAATCGACTCTGATCTATTAGAGATTTTAGAAGGTTCAGCCAATGGAACGCTCCATGAAAAGAGCTTCAGTGTTAGCCCTCAAACGGCTACTACTGTGGTAATGGTGGCGGGCGGTTATCCTGAAGCTTATGAAAAAGGCAAAGAAATTTCAGGAATTGAAAAGGTAAACGAGGCCACTGTTTTTCATGCAGGAACTCAACTGAACGCTTCTAACCAAGTATTGACCAATGGCGGTAGAGTATTGGCGGTTACAGGCATGGGCGCATCGGTAGAAAAAGCCCTTGAAAATGCGTATACTGGGGTGAACAAAATTTCTTGGCAAGATGAATATCACAGAACCGATATTGGCCAAGACATTTTGAAATTATTAAAATAACGATTTAACGGCCGAAAGGTCTTAAATATAATATATGAGCTGTAGTTGTGGAGTAAGTACCGAAGGGGAAGTCTCTGGCTGCAACAATAACGGAGGCTGTTCAACCGGGGGTTGTAACAAAATGAATGTCTTCGACTGGCTGTCTAATATGGACATGCCCGCTGTAGACACTTTCGATATTGTAGAAGTTAGATTCAAAAACGGCAGAAAAGAATTCTTCCGTAATACAGATAACATAGATTTTGTTACTGGCGATGCCGTTATTGTAGATGTACCAAGTGGCCACCACTTAGGCTATGTTTCAATGCAAGGCGAACTGGTAAGGCTCCAAATGCAAAAGAAAAAAGTAGCCAACAACGATGAAATCAAAAAGATTTATCGAAAAGCTACGCTCAAAGATCTTGAAAAATATGACAGCGTAAGAAAGCGCGACATGCCTACCATGTTCCGTACACGCCAGATCATTCAAGACCAAAAACTGAATATGAAACTCACCGATGTTGAGTTTCAGGCAGACAATACCAAAGCTACTTTTTACTATTCAGCAGAAGATCGCGTTGACTTTAGAGAACTGATCAAAGTTTTGGCCAGTGAGTTCAAAATCCGTGTCGAAATGAAACAAATCAGCCTCAGACAAGAAGCTGGTCGTTTGGGCGGAATAGGCTCTTGTGGAAGAGAATTGTGCTGCTCTACTTGGTTGAACGAGTTTAAAAGTGTGAGCACCAGTGCTGCTCGCTACCAAAACCTAAGCTTAAACCCAGGTAAACTTTCTGGGCAGTGTGGCCGACTTAAGTGTTGCCTAAATTACGAGCTTGAAACTTATATGGAGGCTTTGGAAGATATTCCAGAAGTGACCAAGCTAAAAACCAAGGTAGGAGATGCCAAGCTTCAAAAAACCGATATTTTCAGAAAAATCATGTGGTTTGGCTACGATGGCGAAAACACTTGGCACCCTATTGATGCCCATAGAGTGGCTGAGATAAAAGAAATGAATGAAAAAGGGGTGATTCCTGAAACCTTGACCTTAGACGAACTTGAGATTAAAGATTTGAGCGATGTGGGCATTAACCGCGACCTTGAAAAAATGGACAAAAAGTTCAAACAAAAAGACAAGGGAGCAAATAATCAAGGAGGTAAAAAGAGAAACCTTAACTCCAAAAACAGAAATAGGAGTAACAAGAACAGAAACCGAAATAAGAACAAAAATAACAGGCCAGAAAAATGAGACGAGTACAATGGCTTTGCCTGTTAGTTTTGGTAGTTACACTAAGCGCCTGCGATCGGCACAAAATCTATGAAGAGGTGTATGATTTTGAGGCTGCCGTCTGGAATATGGATATCATACCTGAATTCGAGTTTAAAATTGACGACAGCCAACCCAAAAGAATACTGTTGAACGTTCGTAATTCAATTGATTTTAAATCTCAAAATCTCTATCTCACTTATTACTTGCTGAACGAACAAGGCACAGAAATCAAATCAGAATTGATCAATATTCAATTGTTTGACCCCATTACAGGAAAGCCATCCGGCAAAGGCAACAGCATTTTTCAACATGAAGTAGAAATTCTTCCTGCCTACACCTTTCCCAAAACAGGAACCTATAAAATCAGAGTAGCCCAATATATGCGCGAAGCTGATTTGCAGGAAATTCCATCTGTCGGGGTTCGGGTGGAGGAAGCTGCGAATTAGTTTGATTCTTGAACCGCCTCCACCAAACGACCGATATTCTCTTTTACGACTTGGGGGTTCTGCCAAAAATTTCGGCTATGCACAAACCTGTATTTCCATTCTTTCGACTCTAATAGAAATGGCTTATAAACAAAACTGTCCTTAACCGTAGCGCTTTCATAAAACACATTGTCATCCGTCATTAACACTCCTTTGTATTTTCCCCTCCACTTTAAAGAAAGGTCGGCAAAAGGAAGTTCTTCAGTGAATTTTATGGAGAAGTCTTTCTCCCAATCCTTCAGTTTGTTTTTCAAATACCAATCTTGGCCAAAGGCTTTTGAAACATTGACAGTGGGTTCATATTCGCCTTCGGATACCTTTTTGGCGTATTCCAAATAAGCCTTGAGTAGCTTTGGCCCTTCATTCTTTAACTGACTTACCTTCATTTCTTCTGGCTGCAGCGAGGTCACAATCATTACCTTTTCCTTCGCTCTTGTAATGGCCACATTCAACCGATTCTCTCCGCCAGCCATATTAAGGCTGCCAAATTGCAGATTGATTTTGCCTTTCACGTCACGCCCGTAAGCCGTGGAGAAAATGATAATGTCACGTTCATCCCCTTGAACGTTCTCGATGTTCTTTACGAAAATCCCTTCCCAATCATTGAGTCCGTGCTCTTCAATTTTATCTTGAATTAAATGCTGCTGGCTCACATTGAAAGTAACCACCCCTACCGATTTAGATGTGTCACTCTTCTTGAGTTGAAGGAGCAATTCAATTACTTTTTCAGCTTCGAGTTCATTGGCCTGTTTTTCCCAAAGCCCATCTACTTTAATAAAGTCTATGGTGGGTTTTGAATCATTGATTTGATTAAAATGAGGAAGCACCTGAAGCTTGCCTTTATAGAAATGTTGGTTCGAAAAATCAATCAAAGCCAATGACTGACTTCTATAATGGCCTTGAAGCTGCACTTGCATTAAGAACTTACTCGCCAATTCTAAAAGCGATTCCACTTCCAGCGCCATCTCTTCCGATTCTTCTTCCCACTTTACCCGATACAGGTCATTCGGCCTCAGTTGTTGATTATCGCCAGCGATGACCAATTGTTTCCCTCTATAAATGGCGGGTAAGCCCTTTTCTGAAAAGCACTGACTGGCTTCGTCAAAAATGACCAAATCGAAGAAGCTTTCCATAGGAAAAATGGCCGAAACGGATTCTGGTGAGGCCATCCAACAAGGCATCAAAGAAAAAATATCCTCAGAAAAATGATTGATCAATTTTCTCAAAGGCCAAATCTGTCGCTTTTTATTTACCTGATGCTCAAGATCCCGATAGGTGATCATATTGTTCAGGCGATTGTACTCCGCAGGCTCGTAGGTTTTTTCCCTGGCTTTTTGAAGCAAAATTTGAGTGCTCGTTTCCAGTTTCTGCGCCTCGGCATCCTGAAGATCGCTAATCATCTGCTCAAATTTTAAAGTAGATACCGACCTCAAAATCGGATGTTTACTTTCAATATGATCGATCCAAGCCAAGCGCAAGCTATTATCGAAAATGGCTATATATTCTGCAGTGGTTCTTGCGCCCAATTCTTCCAACCTTTTAAGCCCAGAAAGCCGAGCCTCTGTTAATGAGCTTTTGATTTGATCCATCTCGCAGATAGAATCGAAATCGCGCTTGAGTGTTCGTTTTAGTTGAGAAAGAAAATCTGAAGAAAGGAGTAACTGGTCTACCTGTACCGGAAGTATATATTTATTCCAAGCTTCCCTCTTTTTGGGTAAATCCTTTAGGGTGGTGCGAATGGCCTTTATTCTTGACTTTAATTCTTTAGCAGAGAGCTTTTTGACTGGAAAGTACTCTTTGAAATTAGTAAAGGAAGCAAAAATCAACTTGGCCCTTAGTGCCATTTCTAGCTGATCAATCCATGTATTTAAATCTTCCTGTTGAAAAGAATTGGGTACTGCTTCGATCCAAACAACCGATTTAATCTTTGTGATCTGATGCTGCAAATTCAAACGGTTATCAATTCTCTGATCTAGAATTTTGAAATCTTCCTTGGTGTTGGAAAGCCCATTGGCCACAAGAATTCTCGCCAATCGGATTTTCTCTTTAGAAAAACTCCATTTGATAAACCTAATAATCGATTTTCGAGCATTTGCTCTTTTCTTCAATAAAGTCTGAACTTCTCCAAGTGCTTTAGTTTCTAAACTCTTCTCTACCCCTTCGCCTTCAAAACATTTATTGATCAAAACCCTATTGTTGGCCAACCAAAGCAAGTCGCTCTCCTTATTCGGAACACCAATCATGGGTTTTAGCAGGGCATAAATCTTTTCGTTTTTCAGGTACTCATTAAAGTCTTTGAGCTTGCCTAAATTTTCAGCCATTCTTCGGCAGGTATCATAATCTACCTTTTCCTCCACTATGGCCGACACTTCAGCTGCCAAACGACTGGTTTCTACAGGAATCTCATCTAGGTATTCCAGTATTTTCTTTAGGTCTTGAACCTTAAAAGAAGAGAAGTCAACCCTTTCAGACCAAGGATGCCCCTCCACATTTAATTTCTGTGCATACTCAAAATAGCGAGTCATTTCCTTTTCAAATTGATTGCCACGGAAGTCAATTTGATGGTACTCTTGCACCAAAGGAATTGACTCCATTTCAGGGTCGGAGGTGAGGTACAATTCCTTTACAGAAAGGCCACTTTCAGAATCATCAAACAGTGCCTTCTTATAATCTTCGAGCGTATCGGTTACATCATCTATGGTTCGGCTGGCTTGTTTGAAAGCACGATCGAGTTGAATGGCGTCTAAGTTGGTATTGTTCCTTTTATATTCATTCAGTCGAGAAATCTGGTTCGAAATTTTCGAATAAATCTCTTTCCGATCATTCTTGAAATCATGCACCAAGCCAACAAAGTCAGTGATGTCTTTCGTTTTAAGGCGTTCATATACCACATCTAAAGCCGCTCGTTTTTGGCTTACCAAAAGCACTTTCTTTCCCCTGGCCATGTAGTCGGCCATCAGGTTACAGATCAATTGTGATTTTCCGGTACCAGGAGGCCCTTGCACTACAATAGAATTTCCTTTTTTAACCGCCTTAATGGCATTTTCCTGAAAAACATCTTTTCTGAAAGGAGTGAAAGTTTCCTCTTCTTTTACCTTATCCAGAAAGTACCGGTATGGATCAAAGTCGGCTCCAAAGTCATTTTGTTCTGAATAGTTTTTCTGGGCGAAGAACTCTTCCAGCGAATCCACTTTTAAATTGGCCAGCATATGTTCGTAATCTGGCATAAGGTAAGAATCGGCTTGAGGAAAAATGCCTAATACCGCTTCTGAAACCAAGTTGAGCTTACCAAGATCGTTTTCCTTTTCAAATCCAGCTTTTGAGAATTCAGCAAAAGGGTTCAGTTTATCGG
Source organism: Roseivirga seohaensis (assembly GCF_001592945.1). Classification (GTDB taxonomy): domain Bacteria; phylum Bacteroidota; class Bacteroidia; order Cytophagales; family Cyclobacteriaceae; genus Roseivirga; species Roseivirga seohaensis. Next base: position 16,296 of record NZ_LRPB01000049.1, on the reverse strand, counting down.
CATAAATTTCGCTTCCGAATCGAATACTGATTTTGCTTTCTTCCAGCAAATCATACAGGCTCGTTCTGAACACGGTACTTCCCTTTTCGAAATCATCAAAAGACCTTTCGAGCAAATCTTCATCAAGGCTTACATTATTAAAATGGGCATAAGCCATCAAAAAGCTTTTGTTCAGGGTTATGTTCACATCTGTTCTTGGCTTTAAGCTCCACTCATTATCTTTCATTTCCAGATTCACTGGAAAGAAAATAAGTGGGGCTCGAACGATGGAGCCATCGTTAAATTTGCCCTGCACAAACGGCCAACCAACATAAAGGTCTTTACCCCCAGTTTCATCAAAGAGGAACCGCTCCCTCCTTTTCACTTTTCTCAACCTAGTAGCCAATTGATTGGAACGCGCATCTCTAGCGTCTGAATTTGGAATAAGCGGAATGGTGGCTTTCTGGGCAATAATATCTTCTATAATTCGAAAAGAAGGCTTTAGGTCCATATGATCGAAATCGTGGAGATCGATAAACTGATCGGACAAAAGCTTGAGCAACACCAGCGAGCGGTTGTTCGCTGAAAGGTTTGTCAATCGCCTGAGGTAGGATTGCAAAATGTGTTGCATAAACGAATTTAAGAATTAGTCTTTGGTTCGGGCAAAATCGGTGGTTCTTTATTCAAAAAAAGAATGCTGGAAAAAGCGTTTTATTCTTTCCTGCATCTATAAAAAAAGACTAGAAAAGAATTATTTATACTCTTTAGGAATCATTCTGACCAAATACTGATCGTTTTCGTCTTTATGGAGGTAGTATAAAAACCAACCGCACTCTTCGGCAATGTCGGCAAGGGTATCTTCATCAATATATACCCAATCAAACCACTCCCCTTTTTCGCCTTGGTATTCGTATTGAAAGCTTACTTCGCCATAATATTTGTCTGTTGGTAAATCTTGTCCCTCATACAAATACTTAATGTCTGAAGTGTCAAAAATCAACTGTCCTTCAGGTTTTAATAAGGTTTTGGCATGATCTAAAAACGTTTTCAATTGGTTGAGTTTACCCACCATACCAATTCCATTCATCAGTAGAATTATGGTATCGTATTTCTTCTGGTTGAATTTGAAGTAATCCGCTTGAATGGCATTTTTTAAGCCATCCTTTTTCATTAAATCAACGGCATGGCTTGAAGTATCGATAGCGGTAACATTCTTACCCATTTGTTGCAATACTAAGGCGTGGCATCCTGTTCCTGCACCTACATCTAGGATGTCGCCATCGGCAATGGAAAGTGCCATTTGCTCCATTTCAGGCATCTCTTCATAGCTTCTAAAAAAATACCATACAGGCATTTCTTCGGCCTCACCATAAGAAGTATTAAGTATAAGTGATTGATCCTCTTTTCCAGCATGAAAATCGTTGAGTGCCTTTCCGTAAACATCCATGGCATAAAAGTACATTAAGAAAATGAAAGGACTGAATATTCAGAATTTCATTGCAATAAAAATTGGCCTCTTCTATTCTTCTTTGTCCGCACATACAGGCTCTTATAGTTTCAGTTTTGAAAACTATCCTTTCTGATATTCACATTTTTGAATACAATAATCATATATAATTAAACTCAGGAATTAGTGTACCAAAACCATTCACACCAAAAAATGAGGTGCGTAAATAATTTGAATTTATAAGTCTGCCAACTATACCCACCTTTGTGTGTTATTACATACAAACAAAAAAGCATTGAATTTCAATAAGTTAACAACCTTACTTCTAGCATTAGTTTGGTCCATTAGTGTAAATGCTCAACAAGAGCGCAAATCGTTTGAAGCGGTAAGGACCAATGAAAAAATCACTATTGATGGTGTAATGGATGAAGATGTGTGGTGTCAGGCTCCGTTAGTTACAGACTTTATTCAAAACAGCCCGAATCCGGGAATGCCATCCAGCAAAAAGACGGAAGTAAGAATGCTTTATGATGATGAAGCGATCTATATCGTTGCACAGCTTTATGATAAAAAAGAAGATGTTTTTAACCTGCTTACCAACCGTGACAACATTGGTAATTCAGATTATTTTGGGGTGAGCTTTGACCCTTATAATGCTGGACTTAACGGTGTAGGGATTTTCGTAACTGTTGCTGGTGTTCAGTATGACACCCGATATTCAAACGGTGGTAATGAAAGTATTTGGAGAAACGACTCAGGATGGAATGCTGTTTGGCTCTCGTCTGTAAAAATCAGCGATGAGTACTGGACTGTTGAAATGAAAATACCTTATGCGGTATTGAGATTCAGTTCTCAAGATGTGCAGAACTGGGGTATCAACTTTATGCGCCAAAACACTTCTTTAAATGAAAGCTCCTATTGGAGCCCGATAGACCCTGAGATTTCAGGTTATTTAAACCAAGCTGGTGTGGTCAAAAACATTAAAAACATAAAGCCCCCAACCCGATTGTTTTTATATCCATATGTATCAACCGTTGTTAACAGGGCTACTGGAGTTGGTGCAAGCAACCCAAGGCTAAACGGAGGTATGGACATAAAGTACGGAATTAATGATGCCTTTACTTTGGACATGACCCTTATTCCTGATTTTAGCGGAGTAAGATCTGACAGACAAGTACTTAACCTCAGCCCGTTTGAAGTTAAGTTTGACGAAAACAGAGCATTTTTTACCGAAGGAGTTGAGCTTTTTAATAAAGCGGGCCTATTTTATTCCAGAAGAATTGGAGGCACCTTTGGCCACAGAAGTAGAGCACTTAACAACAACGAATCGGTTATTTATTCACCCGATGCCGCGCAGCTTATTAATGCGAGTAAAATTACAGGCCGAACTAATAAAGGCTTGGGGATTGGGTTCTTTAATGCCATTACAAAACCCACCTATCTAGAAGTAGAGAATATTGATACTGGTGAAAAAACCCAAGTAGAAGCAGACCCACTCACCAATTTCAACGTAATTGTTCTAGATCAAAATCTAAAGAATAACTCTAGTGTAACACTTACGAATACGAATGTTACAAGAGCAAAGAAGGGAGATGATGCCAACGTAACGGCTTTCAACTTTAGACTCAATGATGCCAATAGAAATTGGCGTGCTTCTGGTTTTTTTGGCTACAGTAACATAGCTTCTTACGCAGATGACATCAAAGACACCAAAAGTGGAATAAAATACAATATTGGAATTAGTAAGAATAGAGGGCAATTTCAATACGGTATAAACAGAAATGTAGAATCAGACACTTACGATATCAACGATTTAGGCTTTTTGCGCCAATCGAACCAAATAGAGCATGGAGCAAACTTCTCATTTAACCAGTTTAGCCCAGTAGGAGCATTTAACAACTACAGAATCAGACTCAATGCAAACCACGAACAACTGTATGAACCACAAGAATTCTCGTCTTGGAGATACAGTATAAACGCTAGTGGGCAGCTTAAAAACTTTTGGAGCTTAAGTGCTGAATTCAACCAAAGCCCTGGAACTAGCAATGACTTTTTTGAATCCAGAGTTGCAGGCTATGTGTTTAAAAAGCCAAGTTACCATAGCGGAAGAATAAACATAAACACTGATAGTCGTAAGCAGGTAAGGGTATCTGGTAATTTAAGGTACGGAAGACGTCCTGATTGGGACCAGACGGACATTTCCTCAAATCTTTCTGCTAGAATTAGGATTGGAGAGCGATCGGAAATCAGTCATAATCTGGAAATCAGTAGACAAAATAATGAAAGAGGCTATGCACGAAGATTATACGACAGCGGAACGGGTGATTTAGAGTCAGTGATTTTTGGTAGAAGAGAAGTAAGAAATTTCACCAATACATTAAACGGAAGTTACATTTTCACCAACAGAATGGGGCTTACGCTTAGAGTGAGGCACTACTGGAGCCGTGTAGACTATAAAGAGTTTTATGAACTTACTGAAAATGACGAACTCATAGCCACAAACTACACTGGTGTCGATTCAGGAGAAAGGGTTGATAACAGAAACTACAATGCCTTTAATATAGACATGGAATACAATTGGCAATTTGCCCCTGGTTCTGAAATTAAAGCCATTTGGAAAAGAAGCATAGGTACAAACGACTATGACACTCAACTGCGTTTCTTCGATAACTTCAACAACACTTTTGGGGCGCCAAATGTGGATTCAATTACCATTAGAATGGTTTATTTTATCGATTATCTGAACATTAAAAACATCTTCACCAAAGGCTAATTGTAATTCAAGTATTCAGTGGTTACCTTACTGGCCTAATAAAAAAGGTCATCAATTATTTAGCACATTTATATCTCTCAGGGTCACACTCAAAAATTGCCATTGGTAATTTCTTGGGCGATTTTGTGAAGGGAAATCAATATCAAGACTATGAGCCTGATATTGCCAAAGGTGTGCTGCTGCATCGCGAAATTGACCGTTTTACCGATTCACACGAAGTGGTAAGTGAGAGTAAAAAAAGACTTTCAGAAAAATACAGACATTATTCGGGAGTAATCGTTGATATGTTCTACGACCATTTTTTGGCCAAAAACTTTAATGAGTTTCATTCCGATGATTTGAAAACTTTTTCTGAAAATCACTTTAAGCAACTATTGGCCTTTCAAAACCAAATGCCTTCTCGTGCTCAACACATGTTACCTTATATGGTTTCAAACAATTGGCTCTTGGCATATGCCGAAATAAAAGGAATTCACCGTGCGCTTTTAGGTTTGTCTAGAAGAACCAAATTCGATTCGAAAATGGATGAATCAATTCAGGATTTAACACGAAATTATTCGATGTTCGAAGAAGAATTCAGGCTATTTTTCCCCGACATTCAATTACACATTAGCGAATTCAGAGAAGATTTGATTAATTCGTAACACATGATTATTTCTAAGCCCAAACGTAAGACTATCTTTTCCCTAACGGTTTTCACTCTAATTTCCGTTATAGGTGCACTCTACTTTATGCGTCAAGTTTTGGCAGAGCCATCGGGTACATGGAGGTATATTTTACTAGGCTTTTTATTGGTGGTTTGTTCCATTATGCTGTATAAGCTTATTTTCAATTATAAAGTATTGAAAATTGGCTATGACCAAATTCATGTTTACTACCCTTTCAGGTTCTTTAAATCAGTACAAGAAATATCTGAATTAGGGGCGTGGCAAGAAACTATTATTCACACCAATAAAACCGAATACAAGCAGCTTAAGTTGGTTTTTATAAACAAAGGCTACGTAAAAATATCGAATCAAGAAAACAGCGATTACGATAAAGTATACAAATACATTAAAAAGAAGGCGCCCAAAAAAGAGGTAAAAGAATGATTAAAAACGCACTCATTGTAGCTCTAGGTGGCGCAGTAGGGAGTGCCTTACGGTATGTAATTCAGAATACCATTCATTCAAAATACCCTAACCTATTCCCCTATGGTACTTTTGTAGTAAATATTGCAGGCTGCCTCCTTATCGGTCTATTGATGGGCTGGGCTACGCAAGAAAAGCTCCTTTCTCCTCAAATCAACCTTTTGCTTATTGCTGGCTTTTGTGGTGGATTTACCACCTTTTCTACTTTTGCCTATGAAGGCAATACGCTCCTACTTGAAAACAAACCACTACAAGCTCTATTGTATATAGCCGCCAGTGTTGTGGTTGGAATGGTTTGCGCTTATGTGGGCTATAAACTTACAAGGGGCTAATCAGTTCTAAACAGATTCTGAAAGGGTCAAATATTAAGCCTTTCGACCAACCGAAAGGCTTATAAAATAAAGTCTCGAAAAGAGTTTAATTAATGACTCCAATCATAAGTATCCAACTTCATTAGGCAAGCGATCAAAAGATCAATTGATCCCTGAATATCATCTTTATGCGCCATTTCAATTACCTGATGTAAATGGCGAGTAGGGATAGAAACTGCTCCAGAAATTGCCCCATTCTTGCCCATACGCTGAACTCCGGCCGTGTCCGTTCCGCCAGCTGTAAGTATTTCTGGCTGCCATTTAATTTTCTCAGAATTGGCAGTTTGCTTCATAAATTCCACCATACGGTAATCGCAAATGGTTGAAGCATCCATAATTTTAATGGCTGTACCCTTTCCTAATTCAGTCACTTTTTCGTGTGGTTGCGCTCCCGGTAAATCGAAAGCAATTGTGGTATCTAAACCAAAACCAAAATCGGGGTTAATAGTATGAGCAGAAACGTTTGCCCCTCTTAAGCCCACCTCTTCCTGTACAGTAAATACTCCATAAACATCATAAGGCTGGTTTTTCAGGTTTCTCAAAGCCTCTATTAAAATGAAAACAGAAACACGATTATCTATAGATTTACAGTTAACGCAATCGCCCATTTCAATCAATTCCCTTTCTCTAGTAATCGGGTCGCCAATTGATATAAGCTTCTCTACTTCCTCTTTAGGCCTGCCTAAATCGATAAAATAGTCTGAAAGTTTGGCCAACTTAGTACGCTCTTCAGCCGACATTACGTGAATAGGCTTACTGCCCATTACGCCAATTACATCTTCCTTACCATGAATAATTACTCTCTGAGCGGTCAGAGTTTTAGGATCGAAACCACCTAAAGTATGAAAACGCACAAAGCCATTATCATCAATATGGGTTACTATAAAACCAATTTCGTCCATATGAGCCGCTACCATGGCCTTTTTCCCTTCAGGATTGTTCACTCCTCTTTTAATGGCTATTACATTGCCCATATTATCTACCGACAACTCATCTACCAAAGGGGAAACTTCTTTAATTACCAAATCGCGAATTCTCTTTTCAAAACCAGGCGCTCCAGCCTCTTCGCAAACTTTCTTCAGAAGGGATACATTAATACTCATATGACGTACAATTTTACGCACGAATATAGAGCTAAATTAAAAGCAGAAAAAGAGAATTAAAGGTCTTCGGCAAGCGTAAACACTACTGTCATAGAATAAACACCAGCACTATACCCCATAGTAGGTGTTAGTTTATAATCAATTCTAAACCTGTGTGTAAAAGCATTGCTGCTTGGGTCGCCCGGAGCATTTGCACCTATGCCGCTAGCTGTCAACGGGTCATCGGCTGCCGAACCAATTAGAAAAATAGGTGATGAGTTGTCTTGTAACTGAAAGAAAGCACTCTGTTGAGAGGTTCCTCCTGGGCTAGAAGCCCTTAACTCAAGTATTGAAACAGGAACATTTGAAGTACCTGCGCTAGAATAAGAGTCGAGTAAATCCCATCTGCCTGGAACATTGGTTTGTGCACCAACATATAAATCCCACTGAGCGCTAGATTCTACTGTGATTTCGGTTGCTCCGGCTAGAATAATTCCATTGTTGTATTGCCGAATGGTGTTAAAAGTAAAATTGAGGTCTGTTCCTCTTGTAATGTTGATATCAAGGCTTTGAGATCGAGCAAAAGAGGAGATAAGTGAAAGTAAAAATATGAAGCACCAGCCTCTAACCATGTATAAAAGTATATAAAATTAAAAGAGGTAGCAATATGCTACCTCTTTTTACCAATCAACATAAATCGAACTAACTTTTACTACGTCTTAGTAAAAAGTAATTTCTTTCTTATAAATCTTCTGCAAGTGTGTAAATCACGTTCAAGCCATAAAAACCAGCTTGATACTGAGCAGTCAAAGTAGGTACAATTCTGTAGTCTACTCTGAAAAAGTGTGAATCTGGGGTTGTTAAGTAAGTACCCGCAGCAATACCGTCACCAGCACCTACAGTTCCTACAATATCTAACCTAGTATCGGTAAGAGAAGTAAAGTTTGTAAGGGCAGAAGTACCAGCACCATCAATTACTCTTACTTCTAACAAAGTAGAAGGAACAGTAGAAGTACCCGCACTAGAGAAAGCTTGTAACTGAGCCCAGTTAGTAGTTTCTGCTTGTACATACAAATCCCAAGGAACAGTAGATTCTACTCTAAGTTCAGTAACGTTTGGCTTAATAATACCATTAACATAACTAGGAATTGTGTTGAAAGTGAATTCTACGTTAGGGTCTGTAGCCAATGTTAAATCAAGAACACCTTGAAGATCCATAGCTACATAAACGAATTCATTATCGTCTGGTAGAACTTGAGCATTCGCTTGAAAAGCGGATGTAACAGCGAGTAATGCGGCAATAGCCAGCACTCTCAGTTGAGCAACTTTTTTCATGAGTATTTAATGTTTAGGTTAAAAGTTTTGACAGGTGAATATATGGACTTATTTTCATATCTAAAACTATTCACAAGAAATTTTTCTTCTTTTTTAAAAGAAATACCCCTCTGAAAGGTTGAAAGGCAGATTTTATCTGTGAATATTTTTTCCATGAAAGAATTAATTACCCTTTTCGGGTATGGTAATTTCAATTTCGGCAGCAGCCACTTCGTCTCGGTTACCATAATCTAGTACCCCAAGTACCGAATATCGGCCTGGCGGAAAATCTTTTGGTATTTGAAAGTGTACATCTCGATTGCTCGCTGGCAAAACGGTAAAGTTTTTAGATTCCAAACGTCTTGTTTCACCATTTCCAAGATTGGTCACTTCAGCATAGGAATTACATTTTAGAAAAGTTTCTCCGGTATTTTTAAGTCGCAATACCAGCTCTTCTCCTTTATGGGTAAAATCGATGACTTCGCCTTTTGAAAAAGTTACACTTGGTGGAGTTTGAAATACGTACACTCCAAACCTATACGACTGATTTAAATTAACAATCAAGCCATCACTATCCTTTTGTTGCGCTTGACGCTCATTGGCTATACGAATGTAGGCAACGGCCCAGCGCGCCATTAATGCGGTTGAATCTTGAGGTACATCCAAAGCCAGCATTACTTCTTGCTGTTCGCCTGGTGCCAATTCGAAAAAAGCAGGGTCAGCGCTTAGCCATTCTGCACATGAACGAGGCAGTTCTCCTTTCTGCAAAAACTGACTTTTACCCGCTCTTGTAGCATCAAAGTCACCAAAATCCACTTGGAAGGTTTGTGTTTCTTCTGAATTATTGGATACCGTAATTCTTCCTCGGCCACTTCCGCCTGGTGAAACTTTAAAATTAAGTCTTGTAGGTGAAGTAGATATTTTTTGACCATAGCCTTCAAAAACCACAAACATAAGCAAGCAGGCCATTGCCAACTTAATAATCAGTTTGCTGTTTTTTGATTTACGTTCAATTTTCATGAGCTCTTCAATTTATTTATTGTCTTCTTTATTGTCGAATTTCTTAATATTTATCCTTCTAGATTTTTCTATCAAGTAAAAAGTCACCTGATAATTTACATTCACGTTGTTCACGTTTAGGGTATAGCTACTTTGAGCAAACTGAAACTGTTCATCAACGGCTTGTTCATTCACCTTAATGGTATACAAGCCAAAAGGAACGTACAAATTAAACTCTCCTCCTTGCCCGCTTAAAGCAGAATAACTGTTTCCTAGATTATCTGTCATATTTACTCGAATGCCTGAAAGGTTCATTCCATCAGTTCCAAGGGCCGAATACTGAGCTTGTTGAAGAATGATATTTCCCTTTACTTGTACCCCACGTTTTAAAGGAATAAAAATAGTACGGTCGTTGTCTAATAATACGGTTTGGCCATCTCCTTTAAACCAACCTTCCACATTTGATAAGACATCCGATTTTATTTTGTACTCCCCTTGGGTTAGGTTTTTAAAAATCACCACCCCTTGGTCATTTGTCATTAATGCCATATCGTTGACAGTGATTAAGGCATCATTAACAAAATCTTCCCCTACATCTCTTCTGTTGTTTCCGTTCAAATCTTTGAACACTACAACCTCCAAGTCATGGCTCTTGCTACCTGGCCTCTTAACATTGAATGTTTTTTTGATTCCAAAACGTAATAAAAAATTGCTTTGGGTGTAAGTATTGAAAACGCCATCGCCTAAAGCATTTACACTTGGTAGCGGGCTTTCTCCTTGATTAATTCTGAAAAGTTCGCCTGTTAAGGTAAACTGAAAATCGTTTTTAGAGTAGTAGGTCAGCATAGGGCTGAAATTGCTGCGAACGCGTGCTAGAACTGATTCGTAGCCAACATTGAAAGTAGGCCGAACTGAAAGGCGTGCCTTTCGGAAATTGAGATTGGCAAAAGCCGAAATATAGGCAGACTGAGGGTTGATACCATCTTCTACCACCCTAAGGTTATCTAAAACATTATATGGCCCATAATAATATCTGGCGGTTACATTAAGGTTTTTATACCTAAGTGTATTTTCCCAACGGGCAACTAAATAAGGGTCTACATCATAATCCTTTGCTTTGGTAAAACCAGTATAGAACCGAGAGTAGATTCTAAATTTTGATTGCATGTTACTTGAGAAAAGAACACCCCCGCCTGTAGTAAAGGTTTTAATGCCTAAAACTTCATCGTCATGAATTCGCGGGAACAGTACGAAATTACCGCTTTCGGTACTCCAACCATATTGAAATTCGTATACGTTTCTTTTAAATTCATTTTTAGGGAAAAGAAAGCCTTTGCTATATATTTCGGCATTTCTGGAGTTCAAATCTGTTTTTAAACTGAAAAACTGACCGTCTTTAAATGGGTATCTTAAATTTACATTAAGTGAGGTGGTTCCTCTGTATTGTGATAAAAAGTTAGGGCTATTCAATCTGGCCTGAGATGCCAAACTAATACCCTTATAGGTTACCGTATATCTAGCCCCAAAACCATAGCCTGTGGTTACAAAAGGATTGGTGCTTTGGGTATGCTTTTCTTGGCTAAAACCAGCATTTACACTTAATCTCTGGCTTTGGCTTATTCTGTAACTTCCTTCCACGGTTGCCAAACTTCCATCAATATCATTAAACTCATCTTTTCGACTGACCGCCTGCGCTTCTAGCTGAATTCCCTTTCCTCCATTATACCCTACTCTAGCGCCAATATTTGTGAGGTAATTTTCAAGGTTTCCGTTTTGCTGACGTCTAACATAAATTCCACCAACTTTAAATTTATCATACCTATAATTGCCTTTAATCCCTGTTCCATTCAGTAGAATCTCCATGTTATCTCCAATATCACCTGCCGCCACCTGATATTTGGGAGTAGTGTATTGAACAAAGCGATATGAACCTAAAAACTGAGTGCCAGTGTAAGCACTGTTCGAAATGATTGTTTGGTAGTAGTATCTGAGGTTTTTGTTTAAAGCTAAATCAGTATCACCATAAAGATCGAGACTGAAGTTTGTGAATTGTGAAAGAATATTATATGAATTAAACTCCATGGTAATCGGGATACTTGAATTACCCTCTTCGCTTTCAGCTTTTATTTCATTGCCCAATCTTAATAACTCTACTCTACCACCAGAACTGGCACTTCCGCCAGAGTTATCTTTCACTTGAATTTGTACTCGGTAAGTTCCTTCGTCAGTTTCTTGCTCCATCATTGGCTTTGCCGAAAAAAAATCTTCCTTTTCTTTTCCACTAGTAAGTTTTGCAATAAACCTCAAAGTAGTATCTACCCCAACTGGTAGATTCATCGAAAAAGCATTCTCTGCTATTGGATTACCTTGGCTGTCGGTAATATTCACTTTTACTGGAGGCGAAAAAAACACATACACATCCTCATTGGAGTTACCCGTGTTTGTAAAATTAATCCTGAAACTTGTGCTGTCGGCTGTTGAAGGAAAATATGCCACTTTATCTACTACATTGGCCCTCCATTGCGAGAATTTCTTGATTTCTAAATTCCAAGGCGTGCTTGCCAGCAATATATTTTGATTTGAAACAGCCGAGGCATTTACAAAGTAATTTACGTTTCCTTCAGCGTTTTTTTGTGGAATAATTCGGACTGGAATAAAAATAGAATCGTTGGCGGCAACGGTGTAGTTCTTATCGCGGCTAGAAAGGGTAGACCAACCTGCGGGCGATGAAATATCTAAGCTAAATGTTACTCTTCGGGAAGTGCCATTTTTTACGCGAAGAACGTTAGTGGCAACTTCATCAACCGACCCAATGGTAGTACCATTGACAAAGGTCAGCGTGAATCCATTGGCGACTACGCTGTTATTTTGAGCTTTTGCATGAGTGCAAATTATCAGAAACAGCACGCCAATCACAGTAACGGAGAAAAATCTCCACAGCCTGAGAGAGCAGTTGATCACAATTGAGTTAGCACGTTTGGTGTTAGGTAATGGTCAAAGATAGAAAACTCTATTTAATTTCCTACAATAAAAGCACTTACGTTTTCGTTGAAAAAGGCCTTTAGAATGTGTAATGGGTATTTTTAACTACCAATTGCATTTTTTGAACTGTGAAATCAAATTATTTTTTTCACTACTAAAATTTATATTCAACGCTCTCTCTAGTAAATAGTAACTATTCACACCTAAATCCATAGAAATTCCTCTTGGATTTAATAATGTAATGCTATGATAATACAATACATTCAGGAAGTACTTATCTAATTAAAAAAGACAAAAAGACTTGACGATTTAAAAGCAAAAAGCCCCGATAAAATCAGGGCTTTGAGTGCGCACGAGAAGATTCGAACTTCCACACAACTTAATGCACCACCCCCTCAAGGTGGCGTGTCTACCAATTTCACCACGTGCGCATGGTTTTTAAATTAGGGATGGCAAAAGTAGATAAGTTTTGATTCAATTCAAACAGAGGCCTAAACCATTTACATTTAATCGAATTGTAAATAGGTAGGAACCTTTCTACATTTAAACTCTGAAAAATCGCTTTTATGAACAACCTGAACAGAAATGCCATTGTAGGACTGATCTTTATACTGATCGGTACAGTATTTCTATTAGATAACCTCGACATTATTTCGTGGCACTATAGGCGATATATTTTTCAATGGGAAAACATCTTGATAATTGTTGGCGCTATTCTAATCCTTAACAAAGAGAATGCAAAAACAGGCGGAATACTTATGGGGATTGGTGTTTTGTTAAACCTTGATGAGTGGTTTAATCTTGATATCAGCATATTTGATTTATGGCCTTTGGTATTTGTAGTTGCTGGCATCGCCATTGTAAACCGAAATAAGGAAACGAAAGACGATAGGTACGACCCAAATACTGGAAACTTAGACGCCAATAAAATAAACGACACAGCAATTTTTGGTGGTGGAGATAAGGTAATTAATAGCTCTAGTTTTAAAGGAGGTTCTCTAACCGCAATTTTTGGAGGGTCGACAATAGACCTAACCCAAGCCAAACTGGCCGATGGCCGTAATGAAATAGATGTATTCTATATGTTTGGTGGTTCGAAAATCCGTGTACCTCAAGATTGGAATGTACAGGTAAGTGTTACTGGTATTTTTGGCGGAATGTCGGATAAAAGAAAACTGATAGATCCGCAAGCCGATGGGAATAAAGAACTTTTAATTCGAGGCACAGCAATTTTTGGAGGAGCTGAAGTTACCAACTAAAAAAACTGGCGGCCCATTCAGTAGCATTTAAGTTTAAATTATTCCCCGAACGAATAAAACTTAAAGTTTTATTTATAAATTAGTGACACACAAACTCAACCAAGCATGTCATTAACAAGGGATATTATTAAAAGCCAGGTGGTGCAGCCTGCGTTATTATCAGTTGCCGATTTCACTGGAGATATTGAGGATTTTAGCTTCGCCAACTTCCAGCCTACACACCAATCCGTATTTCTTAACAAAATAAAATCTACCTTAAATGGGATACCTGTAACCGATGGAGGCACTCCTTACCCTCAATACATGTATGACATTATCTTGAACCCTTCTATTTTTTCGGGTTGGGCAACCATAAAAGATTGTATTGACTACACCACAAACAACTATAGCACAGGTCCCCGTTAATCATGAAAAAGCTCTTTATTATTCTCCTGCTAAGTTTTGGGTTTAGTCTACAAGCCCAATATTCGTTTACTACGGTAGTTAATACTCCTTTAACTCCTTCTGTAAATATTGTGATTTCGAACTTAGGAAACGGTTCGCCTATTAATCAAATCCGTTCATTGGTTGTTTATGATTCAATCAAAAACTCCATCAACTTTTACTCCAATGGCAAGCCAGTTTTATTGAACAGCCCCGATGCCCAAGTAAAAACTCGCTTTCAAAATAATGCCATACAGGTAGAATTAACCAAGGTGAGCAAATCTGACTTAGTGCTGCTCCAAAATTTAGGCAGCAATGTTTATTTAAGCTCTAATTCTGACATTTCTCTAACCCTTAATTCGGGCTCTCTAGTCATTCCTAAAACCAGTTTGGAGTCCCAATCATTAGGAAAAATTTTGATTACCGATGACCTAATGGAAACCTATTTTGGTGCTTTTGGTGGTGAATATGCTTATGCAAATAATTCATTCAATTGGAGTTTCACCCCTAAAAGCGAAAGTGATATCAATAAAATGGAGCTTAATGCAGACTTCAGTTTTCATCAGTCTTATCACCTCTCAAAAGGTAAGGCTGGTAATGAAAAACCGTTAGTCTTTTATGCTAAAGGAAGGGTAAGCACCAATGCCAAAGACTCATTAAATTATTTATACATCTACCCTTTAAACTTTGATATTTCGGGAGCCAGTGAGGCTCAAATGATGGCTAGGTTTGGGGTAGAGGGCAATCAAACATTCACTAGCGGGAGAATGGCGTTCAACTTCTCTTATGAAAAACTTATCAGCAATTTGGTCGATTTTACCTATGGTAGTAATAGGCTTAGGTTAAAACCTGTCCTGAATATAGGAGGAAAAGTTTACAAGGAGTTTGACAATATGAGGATTGGAGCAGAATCTAGCAATGAACTATCGGGTCAAGTATTTGCCAATCTCTACTATAACATTCCCGTGTTCGATAACTATTCTATCATTATAGAATCAAACACGTATTATGACTTCAGCGAAGCCATTAATCCCAACCAAAAGCTAAAGATAAATTACAGTATTGCACTTGGTGTAGACATTCCAAAGTCACCATTCAAAACGCTATTTAAATATAAAGACGGACAAGTGGATGTTAACAATTTTTCTGATAGCAATTTGACCATCGGTTTATTGGCAGACCTTGAGTCAGTATTAGGATCAGGTAAGTAAAGCCTTGCTTCAAATCTTTCTCTGGCTCTAAATTTGTAAATGAAGTTCGAAAAAGCCTAAATTCGAACATGATCAAATCATTTGCTTTCACTGCTCTTTTATTCATCTCGTTTGGCGCTTTCGCACAAATAGATGATTCTGCTGTTGCGAACTTTGCTAAGTCGTTTTCTGAAAAGAATAATGTACCGATTGAAGAAGTTAACGCCATTCTAAATAAAGCCACTTATCAAGCCGATATTATTGAGAAAATATCGAAGCCTGCCGAAGGTACAATGACTTGGGGGCGCTATCGCAAAATATTCATTACTGACGAACGCATTAATGCGGGAGTTGAGTTTTGGAAAGAAAACAGTGAAACTTTGGCAAAAGTGAGTGCCGACACTGGTGTTCCAGAACATATCATCCTAGGAATTATAGGAGTAGAAACTTACTTCGGAAGAATTAAAGGAAGCTACAAAGTGCTTGATGCGCTTTATACTCTCTCTTTCGGTTACCCTAAACGCTCCAAATTTTTCACTTCGGAACTCGAAGCTTACTTAATATTGGCTAAGGAAGAGAAACTCGACATTGAAACCACAAAAGGCTCTTATGCGGGGGCGATGGGATACAGCCAATTTATGCCTACTAGTTACCGTGCTTATGCCAAAAGTTTTGAAGATAACGGCACTAGAGATTTAATCAATTCGCCAGAAGACGCCATTACTTCGGTAGCCAATTACTTGAAAGTCCATCGTTGGGAGAAAGGTGAACCTATAACTTCAAAGGCCACTATGACTCGCAAAATCACTAACTTAAATAAACAGGTACTTAAGCCTAAAAACAAAGTAAGCGACTATACCGCTATTGGTTTTCAGCCAGCCGAAAAGTTAAATGCCAACAGCCCTGCCACCATGATTATTCTTGAAAACGAACAAGGAGAAGAGCACTGGTTTGGCATGAATAACTTTTATGTAATTACGCGCTACAATCATAGCCCACTTTACGCTATGGCAGTTTATCAATTGGCTGAAGCTGTAAAAGCTAAAAAAGGTAAGGCTGAATAAGAACACCGAGAAAGTACTATTGAGAAAATGACTCACAGCAATATTAATCTGCCATTACGATTTTCTAGAGAAACCCTGATCTAAACTGATCAGGGTTTTTTATACCCTTTAGTGCTCATTGTGAATGATCAAATAAAAAGGGACTACGGCAAAAATGCTGTAGTCCCTTTTCTGTGTTGTTAGGCTCCCTTCTTACCTACTCAACCTCACAATATGCACCCAGCTGTTTTTGAATCGGGTGTTGTTTCTGATTTCTTTCATTCGGGCGATGGCCTTGTCGAAG
>NZ_LRPB01000048.1 GCF_001592945.1 Roseivirga seohaensis | reverse complement strand
TTCAGTCGATGGTTCAGTAACGGTAGATGTGCCAAACGATGTAGCCCAAGACGCAGCTACTAATAATAATACTGCGGCAACTCAATTCAGCATAGTGAATGATCAGACCAAGCCTAGTGTTGTTTTGTCCAAAACAACGGATAAACCAGTATCTGGTGCATTTACTGTTTTAGTAAAGTTCAGTGAGAACATTTTTGGTTTCGACTTGACAGACCTTTCATTGTCAGCTGGCACCAAGAGTGACTTGGTTCAGGTTGACCAAAGTTCTTATACTGTTTTGGTTAAATCTGATGTAAGCAGTGTCGATATAAGTATGGCTGCTGGGATGGTTGAAGACATGGCTGGAAACATGAATACAGAGCCGACCTCTTTGAGCCTTGAGTTTAATAGTTTGCCTTCAGATATAGGGATTAGCAATCAATCAATTAATGAAAATAGTGGTACTGGAGCATTGGTTGGTCAGTTTAACACGTTAGATAACGAAGGAGACATACATACTTATACACTGATCTCTGGAACAGGGGATGCTGATAATAATAGTTTTACGATTAACGGAGTTGAACTGCTTACAGCTGAAAATTTTGACTTTGAAACAAAATCAAATTACAGCATTAGGGTTAAATCGACTGATTCATTTGGTGAGGTTTATGAGAAAACTTTAGAAATAACGATTTTGAATTTGCCTGAAGCACAAATCAGAGTAACGAATAATCCAGTTATACCAAGTACTGCATTAGGTTCGATATCGAGCTTTGATATTGTAATTTCTAATGATGGTGATGGTGATTTAATCGTTACTGAAGTAGCGTATTTTGTTGGGTTTACAGGGGTGTCTACTGGGTTTACTGTCTCACCTGCTAGTAGTAAAACACTTTCGATCGACTTTTCTCCGACAGAAGAAAAAACGTACAGTGGTAATATTGTTATTAAGTCGAACCTAGGAGAAACGAGTATGGCCGTGTCAGCCATAGGAGAAGTTGTTACTGGAATTGATGATGGTACAGTTAGCTCAGAAGATTTACTAGTTTACCCGAATCCTGCGAATGATTTCTTGACTATAGACTTGTCGAATACAGGGTATGTTTTTGTGAACTTAGACTTGATTGACATGAAAGGGCTGACCTTACTGTCTAGGAAACAAATCTCGGAAAAAGTCTTGATTATAGATGTTTCTAGCTATTCTTCGGGAATTTATTTAGTTGTTCTCTCGGATGGGTACTCAACAATCAAGAGGAAAATTATTATTGAGAATTAATATGGTTGCCCTTAAGCTCATTTAATAAGGTATTTACTGGATAATGAGTGTAGGAGTGAGAAGTCTCAATAAGTGTCTAAAACCATAGGTTAATGCGTGATTTGTGAACTTTACTTTTCTTATAGCTTTCCATCCAGACTTATTTAATAACCAGTCAAATTGCTAGTGTTCGAATTCATGAAAGTGTTGACCCCATTCATTAGGCTTGTTTCTATAAGCTTTACTAAATTATAAATCGAGGTCTATTCCTTTTGTGTCTCCATATCTGAGAAGTATTCTCTTACCACATTTGAGGTTCCGTACCTCGTGATTTTGAAGGTGGTTTGATAGAGGTGTTTACAAGGTCAAGTGTTTTTTTGAACCTTCTTTTTTTTATAATCGCTTCGTTAATTGGTGCTTTATAAGCTGTGAAAAGTCTTTTTAAGAAAAGACTAATTTGTCTGTAGTTTATGACTAAATTAACTTTTTTTAATGGAAATTGAAAGAAATTAGTGTTATTGTGATTGCTTATTATTAGTCTTTATGGTATTTGTTAGAAAACTCATTGGTTTATTCTTTGTTTGTGTTTTTCCTTACGCTAATACAGCATTTGGGCAGGTAAATTTGTCAAATGGACTGATTGCTCATTATAGCTTCAACGGATCGGCTCTTGATGAGAGCGGAAATGGGCATGATGGACAAATTATCGGAGCATTTCTTACAATGGATCGTTTTGATAATTGTGAATACGCCTATGGTTTTCAGAATTCACCGAACTTGATTTCTATCCCAAATGATGTTCTTGATCAGGCGGAGTCTTTTTCTGTTTCATTGTGGGTCAAGACAAACCAGCAGGGGGTGGCAATAACTGCGGCAAATAAAAGCAGACACAATGAGTTTTTTATTCAGATCAGGCCTGAAAATTACGTTTATACAACCGTGAGGGCAGATCCGAGTAAAGTGAGTCAAGGAGTTGCAGGCAATATTAAAGTTATTGATGACAAATGGCATCATGTGGTGATTACTCGAAACCATGTTTCTGGGAATGTGAAAATTCATATTGATGGGAAGTTAGACATTGATTCCAATAGACTATTAGCGGGAAACCCTGTACCTAAGCAACCGCTGGAAATTGCTGAAAATGGACTTCA
Source organism: Roseivirga seohaensis (assembly GCF_001592945.1). GTDB lineage: Bacteria > Bacteroidota > Bacteroidia > Cytophagales > Cyclobacteriaceae > Roseivirga > Roseivirga seohaensis. The sequence continues at coordinate 517,821 of NZ_LRPB01000048.1, read as the reverse complement.
TATTGGTGCTGATCAAGATTGTATTGGTGGCTGTTGGGACCCGAATCAGCAATTTAAAGGAGCAATTGATGATGTAAGGTTTTTTAATAGACTAATATCCAATGATGAAATTGCCGCTCTAAAAAATTTGGATGAGTCTACTGTTACTCCTTTATTAACCTTAGATAGTGTTATTTCTGTCTGTGATGATTTCTCTCTTTTGGACGCAGGCCCGGGGTTTGATTCGTACCTCTGGAGCAATGGGGAGGTTACTCAGGTAATTAGGGCTGATGAAAGTGGGAGATATAATGTTGAAGCCAAGTTTAACAATTGTTCTTATACTAAAGATGTTGATTTAGAGCTTAATAACATAAATCTAAGTGTTACTGCAAGTGATAGTACTTTGACTTGTTTGAATCCTGTAACACTTATTGCATCGAACGGTTTTACAAACTATCGTTGGTCTGATGGACAGATTGGGCAGGAGGTTCAAGTTACAGCGCCAGGAGAGTATTTTGTAACAGCAGTAAATGACTGTGGAGAGGTCGCCTCAAATAAAGTGCAAATAAATATGGAAGAGTCCTTAGTGCTGTTAATAAGTGCTTCTGGAGAGAGCATTGGGTGTTCTGGAGAATCAATTGAGTTAATCGCCAGCGGTGGCTTCGATAATTATCTATGGTCGAATGGGGCTAATGGAAGAATCATTGAGGTGCAAGCAGCGGGAGAGTATGTTTTGTCAGCATCAAACAGCTGTGGAGAGGTAGTTTCTGAGAAAATAACTATTGGTAAAGAAACTATTGGTGAAGTGTTTATTCCCAATACATTTACTCCTAACGGGGATGGGAAGAATGATTTTTTTGAGATAGACTCAAAAATAGTTGGGGCTCACCTTAAAGTAGTAGACCGATGGGGTGGGGTGGTATTCAGCCATTTAGATTATCAAAATGATTGGTATGGTCAAGGTTTGAAGGATGGAACGTATTATTATTTAATAAATCATCCTTGTCTTGATAAAGATATTAAGGGCTGGGTTCAGATTGTGAAATCTGGATTTAAGTAAATAACTTCTTCAGAAGGCTGAGGAAAACTTCTTTATTGTGTTCTTCAGAAAGCATTAAAGCGTGTTTTGATGAGTTGGCTTTCATTACCTCAATATCTCTTTTCGATAAATTCTTTATTGATTCAGCCAGAGATTCCGGAGAGAAGTTTGAACTGATCACCCCTAATTCATATTTCTTTACGATTCTGGCCATTTCTGGAGAGGGACCAATGGCTATCGCTAACCTGCCTTGGATAAAATCGAACAACTTATTTGGAAGGGCATGTGTATAGTTGAAATTTATTGGCTCTAAAAGGAAAAGGCCAATGTCGTATTTGTTAATCGCGGGTACAATTTCTTCGTTCGGTAATGGCGGAAGTATTCTAATATTTGAAGTCTTGGTTATTTCTGCTTTCAAATTATCAAAATAAATAGCCGTACTTTCTGATGCATATTCGGGCAGCATTAGAATTAAATCAAGGTGATAACCGTCTCCTAAAAGGCCCATTAACGAAATCATATTTTCTATCTTTCTTGACTTATTAATTATCCCATGATGTACCATTTTAATGGTGTCCTCAACTTTGGTCGTTTCTAAACTATAGTATCTCGTTGCGTTTGTTATTACAACAGGTTTGACACCAAACTCTTTCATATATTCATTTGCAAGCCCTGAACAAACGGTGGTCATGATATTAGCTTTTAGAATGTACATCTCACATAGGTGTCGATACCAAGGCCCAAAAAGTAATTTCCACCAAAGCTTATCTTCAAAGTGCCGCGGAGCATATTCGTGAGCATCAAAAAAGACTTTTGCTGACTGCTTTAGTTTTAAGGCCAATGGCAGTGCTTCAATGTCATTGGCGATAATTAAATCAAAAGAGGGAAGATGAGTTCTTTTTAAAACCGATAAGTATCCATGCTGAATGGAATAGGCCAAATTGTAAAACCTTAACGCTAATGATATGGCCAGAAGTAACTTCTTGATTGGAGTTAATGGAATTTGTTGAATTACTTCGTATTGAATGTTTTCAATGTCTAATCGCTCTCCAAAACAAACAACAGTTACCTCATAATTGGTACTTAACCATTTGATTTGTCTAGTTACTCTGGCATCATACTTTAAGTCAGAAAACGATAAAACTAAGGCACGTTTCATTTTCTAAGACTGTAAATAGTACTACCAAAAAACAGCAACACCACCAAAATAGAGAAAATCCTCATTACGATTTTCCCCGCACTGTAGATGGTAGGTTTGAACTCGAAAACGATTTCATGATTTCCAGCAGGGATTTCCAATGCACGAAGTACATAATTGGCGCGAAGCATTTCTACTGGCTGACCATCAATGGTTACTTTAAACCCTTTTGGGTAATAAATTTCAGAGAATACAGCAAAGCCATCTCCTGAATTCTGGCTGTTGTATTTCCAATAACCAGGGTGGTAGTCTATTAAGTTAATCTGCCCTTCGCTGCTTGGATCATCAATTTTTAAATCGAATTCGCTAGCATTGACAATCGCTTGTGTCTTGGTCTCAATATCTCCAATCTTATTAAAAGCTTCATCTGGAGAATTAACTTTAAATAGATTGTCAACAAACCAAGCGGCTCCATTCGCTGAATTATTCGTCAGAACACCTTGATTTGAATTGGGATCTATAATTAAGTAACGGGTATTCAACATATTCAAAACCTCGAAACCACGAAGGTTGCTGTCGCCATTCTTAATTCTTTCGGTCAATTCCTGCATTTCAGGAAAGATGTTATTGTCGATTAATTCTTGATATCTTCTCAAGCGCGCACCATGATACCCATTGATGGTATGGTGATGGTAAGACGACTGAGCGTTGTAAAATGATGAAGTGAGGTTTAGTACACGATCTCCTAAACTTTCGTTTTGTTTAATATATCTGTCTGCATTGGTTTCGGTAAAAAACTGCGCTCTTGGCGATTTAGCAAAGTTAGCCTCTCCAATAAAACGTCCAGCAACGAGACTTACATCTAAAATCCCAAGCAAAATCATTAGTCCGAAAGCCGTAGGTTTTCCTAGTTTTTTGATGGAATACAAAAAGTAAGTACCTGCAAAAAGAGCAATGAAAATAAAGGCTCGGAATGCATCACTTCGGAATAAATCCTTACGGTCTTCTTTTAGAGCATTTGCGTATTCTACAGGTAACTGTCCGTCAAAGACCGAACTGAAACCTAATACGCTTGGAATGATTGCTAATAGTAAAGCCAAACCTCCAGTGGCGCCTAAGGCGATCCATAATTTCTTTTGTTGAGCCTTATTCAGTTTTTGATCTATCACCTTTTCTAAGCCCAACATTCCTAAGAAAATAATACCGAAAATCGGCATCATAATAGTGAAACTCACCGATCTGAATTTGTTATAGCCTGGGAAGTAATCGAAGAGAAAGTAATTCAGGCTAGGTAGGTTTCGGCCGTAGCTCATTAAAATCCCTAAAATGGAAACGGCCACAAGCCAAATCACATACCTTCTTTCTACAAAGAACATCCCCACTACACAAAGGAATACCATGATTGCACCTGCATAGTAAGTAGTTGGTGATTCTTTGCCCCAATAGGTTCTAAGTTGCGGAAGGGTTTGTCTTACTTGGGCTTCAGTAGCACCTGCTTTTCGCAAAACATCTGCGCTGTTTGAGTCGGTTCCTAATACATCATTTCCTCCTAAAGCATTTGGAATAAATAAGGTGAAGGGGTCGGCAAGGCCATTGCTGTATTGAAAAGCGTAGGTTTTAGATAAGCCGTCTTCGTTTAAGTCTTGGTCGGTTTGTTGAGTTAATTCAGACTGACCTCGGTTTGAATATTTTCCGTACTCGTAAGTCGCATAAAATTCACCAAAGAAAGTGCCCACAGCTAAAACAGCCGCCAATACGAGTAATCCCAAGCGATGTGCAAAAGGCTTTAATTCGCCTTGCTTTGCCGCATGAATCAGCTGAAGTAATCCGTAAATAGCAACAATAAAAGCCAAGTAATAAGTGATTTGAAGGTGGTTTACCCGCATTTGCATGGCCAAAGCCAAAGCAGTAAGGCTAAAGCCCAACCGTTTATTTCTGGTGAAGCAGAGGTGAATTCCGCCCATAACCAATGGCATCAGTGAAACTGCCGAAATTCGAGCATTGTGCCCGGCCGTTATGCCTATAATATTGTAAGAAGAAAGCGCAAAGGTGACTGCGCCAATAATGGCCAAATAAGGCCTCACTTTAAAGCAAAGGAGCATGATGTAGAAAGATATCATCGAAACAAAGATGATTCTAACGGGGTGAGGTAGTCCAAAACTGATTACTGCATGCATGGTTTTGATCAATTCATTCCCCCATTTCACGCTCACCATATAGGCTGGCATTCCGCTAAACATGGAGTTGGTCCAAAGGCCTTCTTCGCCAGTTTCAGCCCTGTAATCCAAAATCTCTTTCGCGCCACCTTCCCATTGCAAAATATCGCCTTGGGTTAAACTCTTGTTTTCAAAAAAAACGGGTTTGAAAAGGATAAGCGTAAGCACTAAAAAAATGGCAATCGCTACAATATGAGGCAATACGTCCTTCTTAAAATCGACTTTGATCATGTTTGGGAATGTTATGAAGGCACCAATATCTTCATATCAAATGTATTTAAAAAGGTGAAATGTTTTTTTTGGGTTTTTCAATGCGAATTCATCCTTCGCGCTGACGATTATTTTTATATTTTTGCAGTCAATTACAATTGAGAATATGTTTGATAATTTAAGTGGTAAGCTGGATCAGGCGTTTAAAACGCTGAAGGGACAAGGAACAATAACTGAAATTAACGTTGCCTCTACGGTAAAGGAAATCAGAAGGGCTTTAATCTCTGCTGATGTTAACTTTAAAGTAGCCAAAGATGTAACGGATAGAATTAAGGAAGAAGCACTTGGGCGTGACGTATTGATTTCTGTTAAACCAGGCCAACTTTTAGTGAAGATTGTAAGCGAAGAGCTTACCAAAATGATGGGGGGCGAAAAAGCCGACTTCAATGTGAAGGGCGACCCAGCTGTCATCTTGATTTCTGGACTTCAAGGTTCGGGTAAAACGACTTTCTCTGGTAAACTGGCCAATATGCTTAAAAAGCAAGGTCGTCAGGTATTGCTAACCGCTTGTGATATTTATAGACCCGCTGCGATTGACCAATTGAAAGTGTTAGGAGAGCAAGTAGGAGTGGAGGTATATGCCGAGCCAGAGAATAAGAATGCCCTTCAAATTGCCAATAACGCAATCAAACACGCTAAAGCAACGGGTAAGAAAATTGTAATTGTTGATACTGCCGGACGTTTGGCGGTAGACGAACAAATGATGAATGAAATTGAGGAGCTTAAAAGAGCCCTTAATCCTACCGAAACCTTGTTTGTTGTCGATTCGATGACAGGACAGGATGCGGTAAATACAGCCAAAACCTTTAACGAACGTCTCGATTTTGATGGTGTTGTTCTGACCAAATTAGATGGTGATACCCGTGGTGGAGCTGCCCTCTCTATCAGAACGGTGGTGGACAAACCAATCAAGTTCATGTCTACTGGCGAGAAGATGGATGCCATCGATCTTTTCTATCCTGATAGGATGGCTAGCAGAATTCTTGGTATGGGTGATGTGGTGTCCTTGGTAGAAAAGGCACAAGAAAACTTTGACGAGGAAGAAACACGCAAGCTGAATAAGAAGATTCGTCAGAATAAATTCGACTTTGAAGACTTTCTTTCTCAGCTCGAGCAAATCAAGAAAATGGGTAACATCAAAGACCTTTTGGGGATGATCCCTGGCATGGGGAAAGCCATAAAAGGACTAGATATTGATGACGATTCATTCAAGCCAATAGAGGCCATTATCAAATCGATGACAAAGGCTGAAAGGGCCAATCCAGATTTGATTGATGGCAGTAGAAAAAAGAGAATTGCAAGTGGTAGCGGAAGAACTATTCAGGAAGTAAACAACCTAATGAAGCAGTTTGCGGACATGCGCAAAATGATGAAAACCATGAACAAGATGGGGGGAGGAAAAAGAGCCTTAGCCAACCTTGGAGGAATGAGACGATAGTCCTTCGTAACTAACTGATTAGTATTCTAATTATCGAGTGGATTCCCATTCAATTAATGCCATTTGGTATTGAAAATCACTAGTCTGAAAGGTGAGCTTATATTTTGATCCGTTGGGGTTTCCCATCGAAGAGAAGCGAGCTAAGTTAGCGCTAGTAGAATCCGTATTAAGTTTTTTATTTACTTCATACTCAATATCGGCACCTATTCTGACCCATTTCAATTTGTAGTGGTCTAGGTTTTTGTTAATAGAATATCCATTACTGGTTTTTGTAATCGCCTTTTCTGTTTCCAGAAGGGTTTTATTATGGTAGTCGTTGATCACTAATTTAGCCCTGCCAAATTGATTAATTAACTCATTGGATTTGTCTACAGTTAAATAAGCTTGAATTTGTACCAATAGGCTGTCGATAAAGAACAAATCAATATTGTTGATATAATGAGATTCGGCCAAATAGTCCATTTGGTCTAAACTATACACCGAAAAGTCTTTGGTGTAAAATTCGCCATAATGTTTAAAAACCCTTTGATCGAGTTCCGAAATGGGCATGCCCAATTCCAACGAGGAAAATGATACTTTGTATTTTGGTACCGAACTGTTTACTGAGGCAATTGGTACCCTTGGGGCTGGTTCTACTTCCTTAACTTTTTTCTGAGGAACTTCCTTTTTAGGAGCACTACAACCTATAGAAAATAAGAGAGTGGTAATCAGTAAAAACGGCTGAACTATCTTCTTCAATACAGAACTAATTTTTACGTTAATGTAGGGGAAATTAATGAGTAAGCAAAATTTGGGATGTACATGTTACTATTTATAGGAATCCGTTACTTTTAGAAAAGAAAGCTTAGGGGATGCTCGAAGAAGGAAATCTCCCCATGCAAGAGTTGATAGTTCAAAAAGGGTTGGAGGCCTAAATGATGAAAGTAATAAATAGAGTATCGTATGTTGTTATAATTGCAGTAGTAGTACAAGGGATCTTTTTCCCTATCGATAATTACATATTTGGTATAGTAAGGATCGTTTTATTGTTAGGTTCTATAGCCTTGACGTTCTACACTGAAAGACTAATTAGGAAATCTAACTAATCGGAGGAATGATTAATAAAAAATCCCAAGGGATGGTGTTAACCAATAATAAAGTAGGGGAAAGTATTCTGATAGAGGCGGTGTGTACGAACCGGAGCATAGTAGATCAAACTCCTACAAGGGATATTAGGTAAGTCAATTAGTAAAGATTGACAAGATGAAATTGGTGAAATCAATTAAAGAGAATACTACGTTTTTGATTACATCCTTTATTGGGCTTTTGCTCTTAGGTGTAATTTATGGATTTCGTGAAATGTTGTACTGGAGCGCAGTTATGATGGCTATTTCACTTCCCGTCATAATGCTAGTGGTCGTTTATAGAACATTTGAGCGATTTGGAAAAAGAGAAGCATTGGTGATTCTTAAGAGAAGGTCGCCATATTTCTTAATTGTCATTACTGTATTTATTTTAGACTACACTTTCGTTCTAGACAATTACTTTAGGAAATACATTTTGGTTCTAGATTCTGTGATTATTGTTGGGCTTTTGGTCTTAGTCTTATTGATCAAGGCATATAGAAACATTTAATCTTTCTGGTGCTCAATTGCCCACTGCGGTAACTGGTGCTTACCTGTGTTGAGTACCTTTTTTCTTATGTACTTCGAGTGCATATAAGTAAGTATAAAGGAAAGACCAGTCCGCACTAAAAGTGCGAACTAGGAAGCTTCAGAGGAATATCAACCCTGTTCTTTGACTACTGCCAAAACCTCAGAGTATTGGTTAGTTGTGATGTCCTTGATTTGAATAGCCTGTAAATCACTAGGAGGAAGGCCATATTTTAAATGAGCTTCCCATACATATTCAATAAACCATTCTGGTTCTTTTCCCCAGCGTTTTTCCTTTAGCCTTCTTTTTAAGAAGTTTTCTTTATCAATATTTAGAAAAATGGATTGGTTGATTAAGGCATTGATATTGGTATTAGCGAACACCAGAATGCCCTCAATGATGACATAATCATAATGCTTTTTTGCTTGAGTGATGGCTTTGTACCAAGCATCCCAATCAATAGACTCTGGGACTTCCCAGTCGGGCAGGTCTTTAATTTTTGGTAGCTTATCTTTTGGTAGCGCGTATTCGTCCTGATGGAGTACTGTGGCGTTCTTTAGCTGAGTCCCCAGCCAATCTGCCAGCGTAGATTTACCTGACCTTGAAACTCCTCCTATAGCGATTACGGTAGACATGGCTAAAAATAAAAAATCCGAACCTATAAGGCTCGGATTCCTAAATATCATTTTAAAAAAAGACTACTTATACATAACTGAATGTACAGCATCTAGCGTTCTTTTTACATTCGGTAGAATTACATCAATCAAAGTTGGAGCATAAGGCAATGGTAAGTCCATGCTGTTTACTCTTTTGATTGGCGCATCTAAATAATCAAATGCATCTTTTTGTACGTTGAAAGCGATGTCTGTTGCCAATGAAGACAATGGCCATGCTTCTTCTACAATCACCAAACGGTTTGTTTTCTTTACCGATTTAATAATGGTAGGGTAGTCCAAAGGTCTTACAGAACGAAGGTTAATTACCTCTGCGCTAATTCCGTCTTTGGCCAATTCATCAGCTGCCTCGTGGGCTATTTTCATCATTTTACCGAAAGAAACCAAAGTAACATCAGATCCTTCGCGCTCAATGTGCGCTTTACCAATTTCTAATACGTATTCTTCTTCAGGCACTTCGCCTTTGTCGCCATACATTAATTCCGATTCCATGAAAATCACTGGGTCGTTATCGCGAATGGCGGCTTTCAATAAGCCTTTTGCATCGTATGGAGTAGAAGGCACTACCACTTTTAATCCTGGGGTGTTTGCATACCAGTTCTCAAAGTTTTGAGAGTGCTGAGAGCTCAACATGCCTGCGTTACCTGTAGGTCCTCTAAACACGATAGGAACGGAGTATTGTCCGCCAGACATTGACATCATTTTAGCAGCAGAGTTGATTACTTGATCAATAGCTACCAGTGAGAAGTTGAAGGTCATGAATTCGATAATTGGCTTAAGACCATTCATAGCGGCACCAACACCAATTCCTGCGAACCCTAGTTCCGCAATGGGGGTATCGATTACTCTTTCTGGGCCAAACTCGTCTAACATGCCTTGGCTCACTTTGTAAGCACCATTATACTCGGCCACTTCTTCTCCCATAAGAAAGATTTTATCATCTTTTCTCATTTCCTCAGACATGGCTTCTCTCAGGGCTTCACGAAACTGTATTTCTCTCATTCATCTAGGGGTTAATGGCCGTAAAAATAAACATTCAGTACTCAATTCACAAAGAAAGATTGACAAGAGTAATGGGTATAAAAAAAGGCTCTGAATTTACATCCAGAGCCCTTTTTTGAATTTTTATGCTCGATTACTTCAAGATGTCGATAAATGCTTGATTACCACTGAACTCTCTGAACTCTAAATCAGATAAAGCTTTTGCTTTCAATGAAGCGTCAGCGTTTACAGCATTTCTTAAGTTCTCGATTACTTTGTTCTCGTTTCCTTGACGAGCAGCAGCAACTGCCGCTAAGTAATGAGCCCAAACAAATGCTCTATCGTTAGAGATTACAGTTTCAAAAGTAGACTGAGCGCTTCTGAAATCGCCTTTCAAGAACTGAGCCATACCTTTGTTGTATTGGTCAACCGAACGGTTTGTAGCATTGCCCAATGAGCTTAATGCTGCATCGTAGCTAGCCATTTTGATTTCAATAGCGCCTTTAGCACCGTTTACACCTTGTCTCACATCGTTACCAGGGTTCATTGTTAATGCTTTGTTTAAAGCATCAAGAGCCGCTTGGTTGTTATTTTGCATTGCTTGCGCCATTCCTAAGTTTGCTTGCGCATGAACGTTAGCATTCTTTTGGTTTGAAATTTCGAAATGGTTGATCGCATCTCTCAACATGTTAGTTTTTTCTCTTCCAGAAGCAGCCATTGCCATTTCCATAGATACTGCACCAAGGTTGTTGTGGATTGCCCAAGTATCGTTCTTTTTAGCAGCAGCTTCGTAGATTGATTTTTTCTCTTCTAAAGAAGGAGTGAATGAAGCAGCATAAGCCAACTCTTCAGCAGAAAGTTGATCAGCAGATCCTCTTCCTTGTGCAATAGATTTTGCTAAAGAAATAATTTCTTCTCTTGATTTTTTAGGCTTAATAGTTAACACTTCAGTTTTAGCTGTTCTCAACTGAGGATAGATGTCTTTAAATACTTGCTTGTAAGTACTCAACTTCTGAAGTTGTTTTTCTTTTTGTTCGAAAGAACCTGAACCATTGATAATGTTAGTCCATTCTGATTTTTGAGCAGAAGAAATGCCATTGTAGCTAGAAAGCATGGCTTTCAATTCATTCCAATCGTCAACAACTGGTTTAGTGATGAATCTGATTTGACTTGCCATTCCTTGGTAGTCATATTTATCCATTTGCTCTCTGTACCATGTTTCGATGGCTACAGCTCTTTCTTTTGCTAAGTCAGCGTTAATTCTGTCTTTACCTTCTGGAGAGTGAGTACCAGTGATGGTAACTGTTTTAGTTGCATTCTTTTCTGCAATGAAAGCAGCAAACCTTGAACCTCTATCACTGTTTTTTTCTACTGGCCTTAAAACCGATCTTCCTTGCTCAAAGAAAAACTCTACGTTAGTAGGGATTAGTTCTTCTTTATCATTGTAGCCATGAGGAGCATATGAAGTAAAGTAAGAAGGCTGAACCAAAGTAGAAGTAGTAATTAAACCTTCAGCAATGATAAGTTTTTCAGATTCTACAAAGTTTCCAGTTTTAGGGTTTGAAGCAACACCTTGAACTAAAAGGTTTCCGCGAGACATAGCAGGGTCATATGCGAAAGAGTATTCTTTAGATGCTTTAGGCTGCTCTGTTGAAGCGTTAGGGAAATCTTTCTCATTGAAAACAACTGGAGCCAATTGTTTTTCTTGAGTGCCGTATTGGTAATATGTGTTTAATGTGTAAACCTTTTTAGGTTTTAACATTTTAACAGGCAGGTTTGCCGACATTGTGAATTTTACTTCGTTCCCGTGAACTTCCAATGGAGATGGCTCAACTGTAAGTCCTTGGTCTTTAGACATTCTTGCCATTTTGCTTAGTGCGCAACCAGACATTGATAGGACACCAAGTATCAAGAATGGAAAAAATAGTTTAGCTGTTTGGGTTTTCATATTATTTTGATTGATTTAGAACAGTATAGCCTTAATTTTAGGACTGCAAGTTTAATAAAATTTTAATGGATTCCGATTTTAACCTTTAATAAATTCTTTTGTAAATTTGATGTAATATTTGTCCAATGGAAAGAATTCAACGTTTTTTTGAAAGCCAAGCCTACGGTGTTTGTACCAAATTAGGTGAGAAGCTTAATCTGTCGGCTTCTTCTATTCGCTTGTTCTTCATCTATGCTTCATTTATTACTTTTGGTTCACCTTTATTGATTTATTTAGGCCTAGCCTATGTGATCAATTTTCGGAAGCATTTACGTAGAAGACAAAATCCTGTTTGGTACAATTAAGGATTTATTTTTTGATAGGTTTTTTTCTGCCTTAAAAAGTAATCCCAAATCACTAAGCCCCTATATCTTGGATTGTTTTGCGATAGTCTTTTTGCAGACTTTCGTTTTTTGATTTGGCTAGGAATAGACCTCATAAAATCGAAATGGGCTCTGATGATTGCGAACCCGTGTGGAAGTCCACTCAGAATTGAGAATTGAGCAATGGCAAGCCAATCTAAAATCAATCGGATTGGAAATTTCCAGAAGAGGTCAGAAGTGATTTCATTCTTTAAAAGAATAGTTAGCCCATTTCTGAAATTTAGATAGGTCTTTCTTGGACTGGATTTATCTAATGTTCCACCGCCTAAATGGTAAACTACACTTTCAGGACATACTTTTACTTTATAACCTAAATTCCAAAAGCGCCAGCAAAGATCAATCTCTTCCATATGAGCGAAGAAGTCTTCGTCTAGACCACCAGCTTCAAAATAAGCCGAACGCCTAACAAAAAGAGAAGCCCCCGAAGCCCAAAACACATCTTGGGTTTCTTGATATTGATTTTGGTCTTCTTCTATGGTATGAAATACTCTGCCTCGGCAAAATGGATATCCTAGAATGTCAAGATAACCACCCGAGGCACCAGCATACTCAAAGTGGGTTTGCTTTTTTAGGTCTAAAATTTTTGGCTGAACTGCCGCCAAACTACTATCCGATTCCATCAGTTTTAAAATTGGAGAAATCCAACCTTCAGACACCTGAACATCGGTATTAAGCAGTACTACAAATTCATGATCTAACTCTTTTAGTGCTTTATTGTAGCCTCCACAAAAGCCATAATTTTTTGAATAGGTAATTAATCTAACGGATGGGAAGTTGTTTGTAACAAACTCCACAGAGCCATCTGTTGATCCATTATCAATCACAATAACGTCATGTCCTGTGCTGAATTGCACAACAGAAGGCAAGAAGTTTTCTAGATGAGTTTTGCCGTTATAATTAAGAAGGGCAACGGATAGGTTTGACATTAGAACATATTACCTAGGTCCATTCCAGGGATGTTAGGCATAATACCTTCTGTGCTTTTTCTGATTTCCTCTTTTGCGCTAATGTCTGCTTTATCAAGCGCATTGTTAATGGCGGCTACAGTAAGGTCTTGAACTGTTTCTTTATCTTCTTTGCTCATTAAAGCTTCATCAATTTCAATTGAAATGACTTGCTTTTTCCCATTAACGGTAGCTTTTACCATTCCGGCACCAGCCTCGCCTGTTTCTTGAATGTATTCTAGCTTGTCCTGGGCTTCCTTCATTTTGGACTGCATCTCCTTCACCTTGCCCATCATTTTCATCATATCGAACATAAGCTTGTTATTTTTTACCCAAAACTATCGAATTAATACTAAAGTTCCGGTCTGTTGGATGGTGGTATTTCCTGCATCTTGAAACGAAACACGGTAAGCATAGCCACCTATACTAGCAGGAGTGCCATTATAACTTCCATCCCAACCAAGACTCGGGTTGGTAGAATTGAAAATTAAGTTACCCCAGCGATCAAAAATTTGCATCTGAAAGTTGATGAAGACGCCATCTCCAACCGTAAAGGTATCATTGATTCCATCACCATTTGGAGTAAATGCGTTTGGCAGTCGAATGGTGCCAACTGAAAGCGGGAAGCAGAACTCTGGACTCATTTCTGAAGTATTCCCGCAGTCATCTTCATAAACTACAGTGTAGCAAAGTTCTAATTGCCCTGATTTTAAATTGGTGTCGGTAAACTCTGGGCTTGATGATGTTCCAATAGCACTGAAGGTATCGTCTGGGTTCTTTTTGTAAATCGTATAATTTGATGTACCAACTGGTGCTTCATTAAACTCTAGCTCGAAAGTAGCATTTACTAACTCTCCATCCATAGACTGTATTGCAGGCGGACTGAGAGTGCCACTTAAATCAGGGATAATTGGTGCACTCTTAGAAGTAGCGGCCCCGAAAGTAGCTTCAAAATAATAGCTTTCTACCAATGTACAGTTACTCAACATGCGTTGCACTGAGCCTGTATTTGTGGTGAAAGTTTCTTGAGGGCTGCTGTTTTCGTAGAATTGCATTTGAGTAAGACCATTGGAGTTTGAGCTGAAGTCAAAATCAATTTGAATATCTGAGTTTACATAGGCGGAATTAGATTGAGCCGCCACAGTATGCACTGTTTCAGATGGTATTGCTGTGTTATCGCATTGAGTGGTGCTTTCAATTTTTACCGAATACACCGTATTAACAAAATCGAAATTACTGTTGGTGTAAGTGTAGTTTGTTGGGTTTGTGCTTGGGTCTAAAGTAATAAGTTCTGTTTGGCTTCCGTCTTCTGATTCAATCATTAATGTATGTACAATCCTACTGTCCAAGCTTTCATAATTGATTTCAAGTGTGGTGGCACCCAACACCTCGAGTCTGTTGATTACTGGAGTAGGGGAGCTGTCGAGCGTGGTAATTGACTTTGTAAAGCCAGAACAGTTTGTGGCATTCCCAGAAGCTAGTCCTTGTACGGTAATGTTATAATTTCCCGCAGTGGCATATGTATAGGGTAGTTCATTTGAATCAGTTGCTTTGTCAATTGTTTGTATAGGGCTTCCATCTCCAAAATCAATGGAATAACTATCGTAGCTGTCTTGGGTAAAATCTATATCTAGAAAAACCTCATTGTTAGCGCAGGCAAATACATTGTAGGTAGGTTCTATGGCTTCTATTACGGTGATTTTGATATAATCAGATTGCTCTCCGTTTGGTAAGGATTGACTAATGCCTATTACATAATATACCCCTGGCTGGGTGTATTCAAATTGCTGTTCCGCTTGAAAGTTAGTGAAGCACTGGCCAGGGTCTTGTTGGAACGTACTGCAATTATTAGGGTCTGTGGTGTTAAGGTAATCGAACTGAGTTGAGGCCTTTACATTAGTGATGTTAAGTGTAAAGGGGGCGCACCCAATTACGTGATCAACTTCAAAATTAGCAGTGAGTTGGCTTTGGGTTTGCCCGCTTACGTGATTCGAAAGCACAAAAAGCAATAAAATCAGAACACCAAAAGGTGTAATAAACTTTGAAAGTGCTTTTGCGTCAATTTTCAATTCAGGTGCTAATTTGATTATGCTTCTTGATTAACGGTGTATTGTCGCGAAACTTATTTAAAAAGTCGGCTTTGCGGTTCTATCATTTACTGAGTAGCTAAAAAATCAATCAGCTCTAATAAAGTTTGTTTGTGTTGCTCACCACTCTCCATGTTTTTTACCGTGTAAATATTAGTGTCAACTTCTTCTTGCCCAACCATAACTACAAAAGGTATGTTTTTCTTGTTGGCATAACCCAATTGTTTTTTCATTTTGGCTGGCTCGGGGTATACTTCACAATTCACATTGTTGTTCCGCAAACGAGAAGAAAGACCTAAAGCGTGCTCCAAACAATTCTCATCAAAATTGGTAATCATCACCTTGGTGTTGCCCAGTTGATTTGAAGGGAAAAGGTTAAGCTCGTCCAGTACGTCATAAATTCTATCCACGCCAAAAGAGATGCCGACTCCCGAAACACCTTCTAGGCCAAATACCCCAGTAAGATTATCGTAACGGCCACCAGCGGTAATTGTGCCCATTTTTACGGAGGTAGGTTTTACCTCATATACGATTCCTGTATAGTAAGAAAGACCACGGGCCAAGGTAAGGTCGAAGTGAGTTTTGTCGTGAGCAACCCCCAAACTGGTCATGTGTTTTAATGTAGTTTCAACTTCGTTTAAGCCTTCTAAACCTACTTCCGAGCCAATGAATACTTTTCTGAGGGTTTCAATTTTATCGGTATTGTTTTCATCAAGTTCCAGAATAGCGGTCAATCGGTCAAGTCCAGGTTTTGGAATGCCCAACTGCGACATTTCTTCTAGCATTTTCTCTAAACCTATTTTATCCAGTTTGTCCAAAATAACGCAGAAGGCAGAAAACTTGTCTGTTGCGCCAATAACATCGGCCAAACCTTCAAGTATTTTTCTACTGCTTATAGAAACCTGATAATCTTTGAGTTCAAGTTTGCAGAAAATTTCATTCACCATGGCCATTAACTCGGCTTCGCAAACCAATGAATTGGTACCGATGATGTCTGCATCGCACTGATAGAATTCTCTGTATCTGCCTTTTTGTGGTCTATCGGCACGCCAAACGGGCTGCACCTGATAACGCTTAAAAGGGAAGGTGATGTCGTTTTGGTTCATTACCACATACCTTGCAAAGGGGACGGTGAGGTCGTATTTTAGTCCTTTTTCGGTAATCTTCTTGCTCAACTCTTTAGCGCCAGCTTCAAAATCACTGAAATCTGTTTTTGATAGAAAATCACCAGAGTTTAGAATCTTAAACAAGAGTTGGTCGCCTTCATCACCATATTTTCCTGTTAGTGTAGAAAGGTTTTCAATAGCGGGAGTTTCTAGTGGCATAAAGCCATATTTCTTAAAAACACCTTTTATAGTATCTAGAAGATAATTTCTACGAAACATTTGTTCGGGTCCGAAATCGCGTACGCCTTTTGGTAATGAAGGTTTTTGAGCCATTCTTGTTGGTTTTAATCATACAAAACTACTAAACACAGGGCTAATCTGGAGGGTCTAAAACAGAATATTGAAAACTTATGTGAATTTTATTTCGCTAGGGGTTTATAAATTCTATTCAAACTCTTATCTTTGCACCTCATTTCGAACAAGTACTATCATGGGGATAACGAGATTAAAAAGAAAAGCGAGAAGAAATAAGCAGAGGTCTGCTGATAGGGTTAATAAAATCAAGCAATTGACAAGTACCCCTGTAATTGCTAAAATTGACGCTGAAGCACTAAAAGCTTCATTTGAAACTTCAACTAAAGCTGAGGCTAAGCCAAAAGCTAAAAAAGAAGAGGCAGAGAAAACTGAAGAGTAATTTACTCTTTTTACATATTTGAAGGGACTGTTGAAAGACTGTCCCTTTTTTTGTTGGGCTTAAACCAATAATGAAAACTAGTTCAAATCTTGTTGCTAAGATTTATAGGTAAGAATTGTTTATTTTGGTTGATCAACCTTATTCAACCATGACAAATATTGATAGACCCAAAGGTAAAGATGAAAGTAAACTGAGGCGATGGGTGGCCAATCTTCAGTTAGAAAGTTGGCAGCTGGAGCTTCTTATTACTGGTTTTTCCATTTTTTTGCTTGTCACTGGTATTGGAGAGTATGCCGAAATCAACCGAAATATTCAGGAGAATAAGCTGAACCCTGGAGCGAATGGAATCAATCCGCTGCTCAGTATTTCTATTAACTTCATTTTAGACACCATCCCAATTGGGATGAAATTCTTCCTTATTAACTTATTAATTCATCTCTTGCTCAGAGGGTTTTGGATTGGTATTGTAGGTCTTAGTTCGGTGTCAAGTTTTATCGACTATGATAAACTTGCGTTTAAAGGAAAGTTCAGGAAATATATGCCAGAGAAGGTTCGCTCTCTTGACGAACTGATCGTTCACCTAGATAAGATTTCTAGTGTAATTTTTGCCTATACATTTCTGCTGGTCTTTTCCATTGTTTCCGTAGTAATTGTTGTAGCCATAGGGGTAAGCTTGCTGAGCGTGACTGTAATGCTCAGTACTTCTAATGAACTGACAATATGGGTAGGGATAATGAATTTGGTAGCAATTTTTGCGGTCATTTTCTATTTTGTGTTGGCTATAATCTTCTTTCTCGACACCTTGTTTTTTAGTGCTTTCAAGAAATCAAAATGGTTTTCGGTGTTGTATTACCCCATTTATCGCTTCTTTTCGGTAATCACCTTATCTATTTTATACCGGTCAATTTATTATCACCTTATTACCACCTATAAGAAAAAGCAGATCATAGGAGTTTCCTCGGTGCTATTGTTGGTGCTTCTGGTCACGTTCAGGGCCGATGCGCTGGATGTAAATGTGTTCTACCCAGAGCGGACTAATATTTCTGAAGGGTATATGGTTGAGGGCTTTTACGATGATTTAAGGGCAGATGACCAATTTATTCGTGAACTTAGTTTGCCTTCTAAATATGTTGAGAATGGTTTTCTTGAGCTTTTTTTACGCTACAACCCAAAGGATAATAGTACGCTTGAATTGCTGTGCCCAGATAGTTATAAGCTTAGCCCAGATGAAGGTGTTTTGCAAGGTTTCAAAGCTGGAATGAAAGTTCAAATGGACACTACTCTGAATGTAGATGATTTAGTGCGTGATAAGAATTATGAGGCGCGTTTGGAACAGTCTTTGGCATGTCAAACTCAGCTTTTTGAGGTATACATTGATGGCATATTATATCCTAACCTAGATTACGCTTTCAAAACCCATGCTTCAAATGGCGAAAAAGGATACTTAGCGGTGATAGATGTTATTGAACTGGGAAGAGGAAAGCACCTTTTGGAAGTAAAAAAGTTAAAGGCTAGTAGTACTGCACGAATGAGAGGTATTCAGCTAGAGGATTTAAAAATGGAGCTTATAGCAAAGCTTAATTTTTGGGTAGAATAAATACAGCCCAATTACAATGGCGATTGACACATTGCATTGGGCTGTATTTAGTAGTATATTTTTCCTTTAGGTGAAAAGGAAGTCTGCTTAATAATGATACTTTTTCCAATGGCTTCTTATTTTCAATACAATGAAAGTTATAATTCCAGAGTAGAATAAGGCAAGGCTCAGAAGTGTGCTATCAATATTCATTTTGTTCTTTGTTTATGATGAATCAAAAGTAGCTGGTTGTCAAAACGAATATCTAAGTGATTCTCTTATTTAAAATTTTAGGTAAAAATTATCTCCATTTCACTTTAATGAACTTCTTCCCTTTTTGAAAATGATCTGGGATGTTTGAAAGGATTTCTTCACGCAATTTTTCAATAAGTGATTCTTTGGTAAAGCTCTTATGCACTACTAAACTAATTTCTCTTATAGGTTCAGGACTTTCTAAGCGCTTTACTCTTGGGTCGTCCAATTCTTCTATCACCGATAACTCCGGAACAAGCGTATAGCCCATGTTTGAGCGCACCATGTTTTTCAGTGTTTCGATAGAACCGCTTTCATATGAAAAGCCTGGGTTGTCAGATTGTTTCTTTTTATCACAAATATTCAGTACTTGATTTCGGAAACAATGCCCTTGATTTAAGAGCCAAAGACCGTACAAGGGTAGGCTGTCTGGTTTAATGTTGCTTTTCCCGTAAAGCGAGTGATTTTCTGAGCTGTATATTAGAAAAGGCTCATTGTATAATGGGATTTCTCGAATGGATGATTCTTCTAACGGAGTAGCCAAAATACCAATGTCGACAAAATCATTTTTTAAGGCATGAATAATTTCCTCAGATTCCATTTCCCTAATTTGTAGATGTGTGTTAGGGTGTTTTTCAGAAAAACTTTTTAAAAATCTCGGCATCAAATAAGGGGCTACCGTAGGTATAACCGCAATTCTAAAACTACCAGTAATGGTGTCTTTTTCTAAGTTTACCAACTCTTTTAGCTGATGCGCCTCTCTCAAAATTTGTCGAGCTTTGTTAATAATAAGTTCTCCTGTTGGAGTAGGTACAATTGGGTGCCTCGAACGATCAAAAATCAGGGTATTCATTTCATCTTCAAGTTTTTGAACTTGAAGAGTGAGCGTGGGTTGTGTTACAAAACAATGCGAAGCGGCAGTTACAAAATGGCGATGCGTATCAAGCGCAACGATGTATTCAAGTTGTTGTAAGGTCATTGTATAGCTTTAGTCTATACTAATATAGATACCATTAATTTGATTAATAGTTCCGAAAGGCGGAAATTTATGCCATTAAATAAATCGGGTAAGGTTAAAAACTCACGGAAAACGAATTATGAACTTTCACACTAGAAAATGGGTACGCCCCACAGATTTAAATCCTAATTCAACTTTGTTTGGAGGTAGGCTTTTGGAATGGATAGATGAAGAGGCCGCACTCTATACTATTGTTCAACTTGAAAACAGACATATAGTAACCAAATTCATCTCTGAAATCAATTTTATAAATGCCCCTAGGCAGGGAGATATTATAGAAATTGGAATTGAGGCTGTGGCCTTTGGTCGTACTTCAATCACATTAAGGTGTGAAGTACGAAATAAGCTTACTAGAGAAGATATTTTGAGTATTGATAAGATTATTATGGTAAACCTAGGCGAGGACGGAAAGCCTGCTGAACACGGTAAAACCAAGATTGAATATGTTAAAGGTAGACTCAGTTTGTAATTAGCAAGCCCAAATAAAATAGGGGGAAGAGCTATTTCTCTTACTTCCTATTTTATTTAGTTTTTAACCTCCTCACAATCTCTTCGCCCCAAGCCGTTCTTTCTTCCCCAACCCCTTCGTAAGTATCTAGTCGCAACTCTTTAAGCTTCTGCATGGCATCTTCTGGGCTTAAACCTATAAACCGAAGAAATGAATATGCGATCATCCCTGTTCTATGAATTCCCGCAGAACAGTGAAGGTATATCTTACCGCCTTGCTCTAAAATATCTTTCATTCCCGAAAGTAAAGCACCGAGTTCTTCGGTTCTTTCTTCTGCCAATGGCTTTGCGCTTTCCATGGGTAGCCAAAGCCATTTTAAATTTGATTTGTCGGTAAGGATTTTAATTTTTTTAGCGCCTTCGTTTTCTGAAAGCAAGGTCAAGATGTGTGTACAATTTTGAAGTTTTAAATCTTCAGTAAGTTTCGTGCTTGGCCGGTGTCCAATCGCCAAATATCCTTTTCCAATGGCTACCCAGTTTACGAGCTCCATGTTCTCAATTCTCTTTTGCATGGCTTTTACTTTACCTAGTAGAGGGCCAATGATTTGCTTTGAGCTTCGGTTATTGTCTACCGCTGATTGTAGGTCAATAAGAAGTTCATTAGCATTTTGTATACCTTCTTCAAGGCTAGAGGGAATGGGGTTGGAAAGCCATAGGGTTGCGCTTTCTAAAAGCTTGTTTGTAGTCATTGAGTGGTTATTAATCTCTACCAATATAATGTAGATACTGGAACTTGTAATTATGTTTGGTTTTAATGTAAATAAATAAAACCAGCTACCTTCTATTGTCCGAATCTTCCAGCATGCTTAGGTAGCTCGTGTAGCGTGAGTCAGCAATTTCTCCATTCACAAAGGCCTCTAGCACTGCGCAGCCTGGTTCGTTTACGTGGAGGCAATTGTTGAATTTGCATTGGCCTAAAAATGCCCTCATTTCAGGAAAGTAGTCGCTAATTTCATCTTGCTCCATTTCTACCAATCCTAGCTCTTTAATTCCAGGCGTATCTATGATTCGGGCATTATCTTCGGTTTCAAACATTTCGGCAAAAGTGGTGGTGTGAGTTCCTTTATTAGCAAAGGTAGAAACCTCACCAATTCGTAAACCTAGTTCGGGTACCAATGCATTTAGTAAAGAAGATTTGCCTACACCAGAATGGCCAGAAATTAAAGAGGTTTTGCCCTTTAACGCTGCTTTAATTTCATCTAATCCTTTTTCTTCCAGCACAGAAATAAGTAGAGTTCTATAACCAATACTCTCGTAGAGTTCCTTCAATTGCGCTGCAATTTCTAAACCTTCCTCATCGAGTAAATCGCTTTTGTTAATGACTAAAATACATGGGATTCTAAACGATTCGGCACTGACCAAAAAACGATCTATAAAGCCTAAAGAAGTGCGTGGAAAGGCAAGTGTTGCCACCAGAAGTGCTTGGTCTAAATTAGACGCGATAATGTGCGAGAAATTAGACTTACGGGTGGATTTACGAATTATGTAATTAGTACGTGGCTCAATGGTTTTGATTACGGCCGAACCTTCTTCGCCTTCTTGTTCAAGCGTTACCCAGTCGCCTACCGCAATTGGGTTATTAACCTTCAGCTTGTCTTGCTTGAATTTACCGCGCAATCGAGCTTTGAAAACTTCTTCGCTTTCGGTTTTCACTTCATACCAAGAACCCGTAGATCGAATGACTCTTCCTCTCATTTGTTCCATTGGGTTAAACTGTCCATAATTTTGGCGGTAGCACCAGTGTTTTCTCGAATATACGTTTTACAAATCTCAGAAGCTTTATTTCTGAAATTAGTATCGGTAGATAGTTTTGCGAAATGCTCTTCAATTTCTGATTGTTGCGTGAATGAAAATGCGCCTCCTTTTTCAATTAGCGCCAACGATTCAGGGAATTTTTCTAGGTTGTTGTTCCCGAAAATTACGGGTAGCCCAAAAGTTACCGCTTCTAATATATTGTGTAGCCCGTCTCCAAAGGCTCCGCCAATGTACGAAAATTGCCCATATTGATAGAGCGAAGAAAGCATGCCTATGGTGTTGATAATTATGATTCGAGATTGATCAATGTTTTCAGGAGTAGCTTCTGTAATTCGGCAATGGGGTAACTTCAAGCCCTTTTCTAATTGCTTGATGCTGTTTTCACTCACATCGTGTGGGGCAATTATGAATTTCACGTTTTCCGAACGATTGATAATAGGGAAGAGGAAGGCCATATCGGAAGGCCAGCAACTTCCAATTACCATGACGAGCTCGTTTTGGCTGAATTGTGCTACCAATGGAAAATGCTTTGGGTTGCTCACGGTGTCTACTACCCTGTCAAAACGGGTGTCGCCAGCAACAGAGACTTGTTTGATGTTAATTTGCTGCAGTAGCTTTTCAGACTTTTCGTTTTGAACAAAAATGTGATCGAACAAGTTGAGCGTTTTTCTGAAAAAACCTCCATTGGGTTTGAAAAAACGCTGTTTTTCATTGAATAAGGCTGAAATGCAATACAGCGGAATTTTGCGTTCACTGGTTTGTTTGAGGTAGTGATACCAAAATTCGTATTTCACGAAAATCACCAAGGCTGGATTGACGATATCTAAAAAGCGTTTGGCGTTCTTTTTTGTATCGATTGGTAAATAGTAAACAAAATCGGCTTCGGTGTAATTCTTCCTGAGCTCGTAACCTGATGGAGAGAAAAATGTAATGAGTATTTTATTATTAGGTTTTGAATTAAGAAATGCCTCAATTACTGGGCGACCTTGTTCAAATTCACCTAGTGAGGCACAATGAAACCAAATCACAGGCTTTTTGATGTCTGAAAAATCCTTTGCTAGGCGATCAAATATCCCTACTCTACCGTTTACGAACTTTTTTGCTTTTTCATTGAATGGGGCTACCAAGCCAATAACAAGGCGATAAAAACGGACGGATAAATTATAGAGAATAATAGCCATTCAGAACAAAAATAAAAAACCCTCCATTAAGGAGGGCTTTTATACTAAATATTTAATTCAGCTTAGTTTTTTGAAAGGTAATCAGCAACGCCATCTTTAGTAGCTTTCATTGCTTCTTTTCCTTCTTCCCAGTTTGCAGGGCAAACCTCACCGTATTTTTCAACATGGTGAAGGGCGTCAACCAAACGGATCATTTCATCGATATTTCTACCTAATGGCAAATCGTTGATAGTTTCTTGTCTTACAGTTCCTTCTTTGTCGATTAAGAATGTACCTCTGTAAGCAATAGGAGCTCCTTCGAAAGTAAGTTCGCCTTCTTCGTTGTAGTTCCAATCTCCTGCTAAAACGCCATAATTATGAGCAATTGTTTTAGCCGTATCGGCTACTATAGGATAGGTAACACCTTCAATACCACCTTGATTTTTAGGAGTCATTAACCAAGCCAAATGGCTTTCTTCAGTGTCGCAAGAAGCTGCAACTACCGCAACGCCTCTTTTCTCGAATTCACCTAGCTTCTCTTGAAAAGCCAAAATTTCAGTAGGGCACACAAAAGTGAAATCTTTCGGATAGAAGAAAAATACTACATCTTTTTTACCGATGTACTGCTCAAGAGAAAATCCCTCTACTATTTCTTCTCCGTTAATTACCGCTGGTGCGCTAAATATTGGTGCTTTTTTTCCAACTAATGACATTTGTTTTTTATTTGAATTGAATAATTAATTTCTTTTACTAATCTTTACGTTAAGAGACCACTCAAATTAGTCAAATCCCACCTTTTATTTATTGATGAAATTGTCTTTCACGTGTTTTCGGCTGCAAAGATAACTGTCAATAGAGTCGAATCAAATGCTTGAAGTTTTTCTTTTAGGATAAATCAGAATTAGTTTTAAGCCATATAAATGTAAAATACAGGCTTCGAATTTATTGTTAACTTTACGTAACCTGTTAATACAAAATCAATGAAGAAGATCTGCTTATTTCTTATGTTTCTAATTACGCTTTCTGCTTGCGATGAAGGCGGAATTTTAATTACTGTGCCTTCTGTAGGTAACTATGAATTCACTATCAACAGTGACGAAGCCAATGGTAGCACAAATAACAGCTATACCGCTGAACGTTTGGTAGATCCATCGGCATTATTTACAGAAGATTCGGAACTGATTAAGAATATTACGCTTAACCAGCTGACTTATGAGATTTCAGATTATTTTGGCACTGCGGGTAATGATGTCCTTATGAGTTTAAGTCTTTCTACAGAATTAAATGGTACCACCACAGAGGTGTTATCGGTTACTGGTATTACGTTAGCTAATGGACTTTTTACTGCTTTTGAAAGCGGAAACGCATCTTCTCAACTTAGCGCAGCCCAAGTGGCCAGTTTAGAAGCTATTATAAATAACCAAGAGCCTTTTAATTTAATCGTTACTGCAGGCTTTGATAAAGACATTGAAAGTGATTTTACTGTTGAGGTAGTATGGGATATTACCGCTTCTATTTCACAAAACACTAACTGAGTATATTTTTAACTGTTCAACCTTATAATTATTTAGCATTCTTTTTAAAACCTTAACAATGAAAAAAAACGTACTGTTAATTTTGCTGATGGCCACTATCATTAGTGCCTGCGGAGAAGCTGGTATTCAATCAGATATCTCCCAAGTTGTGGAAACTGATCCTGTTACGGTAACTCTTGATGTTCCTGCGGTGGCGATTGGTCAATTGATCAATGAAACTCCACCAGTTACTGTAGAAACAGGTGAAATCAATATTACCTCGGATGAGTTTGATGAGTACATGGATGAACTTCAGCGTTTTACCATCAACAAGATTTGGTATAAGGTTGAAGGCTTTAATGCTGGAAATGAAGCTGATTTGGATGTTACTTTGAATATCATCAGTGGAGGTAATTCAACCGAACTTTTGGAAACTACAATTGTTGATGCCCATCTTAAAACAGAAGATGTGCTTCTTTTCGATAAGGCAGCTCCTGGCGATGTAAATCCTGCTGCTGTGTCAGTCATCGAAAGCGCTTTATTGAATGGTACTTCTTTCAAAATTGAACTAGTATTAGTTGGGAAGAATGTTACTTTTCAAACAGCTAGCGACACATTTGATTTCTTATTCAAGTTTGATGTAACCGCCAGAGTTCAGTTAGATTAATTTTTTAAAAGCATTTTGACATGAAAATTTATACAAGAATATTATTGATCGCTGGACTAATGGTGTCAATGGCGAATGTTTCTAAAGCACAATTTGATTTTGACTCTTTTTTAGAAGCGGGTTTGGCAGATGCTAATAAGCTATTAGAAGCTTACATGGCGCCTGCTTTTCAAGGTATTGGCTATGGTGTAAATGCAGGTTGGTATAATACGGCTAGGCCACATAAAACTTTAGGTTTCGACCTGAATATTTCTGTGAATGCCGCAATTGTACCTTCCAGTGGTGAGTTCTTTACTTTCAAAAATTCTGATTATTCCAATGTGAAATTATCGAATGGTACTTCAGCACAACTGCCTACTTTATTTGGGCCTAATTTGGGTGCTGATGATCTACCGGAATTGACATTTATGGATAACAGTGGTAATGAAACTATTCGTATTTCAGCACCAACAGGTTTAGGTTTAGAAGAGGAGTTTCCAACAAACGCTGTACCTTCTCCAATGATTCAATTAGGGGTTGGTTTGATAAAGGGAACTGACCTTAAGATTAGATATACACCAGACATGTCGTTTGGCGATGAAGAAGAAGCCAATGTGAAATTATTTGGTATTGGCGTAATGCACGATATTAAGCAATACTTGCCAGTAGTGAAGAAGTTGCCTTTCGATCTTTCCATGTTTGTAGGGTATACAAATTTGAAAACGGGGTTTGTTGTAGATTCAGACTTAAATCAAACTGCGGAGTTTGAAACTAAGGGAACTGTAGTTCAGGCATTGGTTTCAAAAAAAATAGCACTTCTTACAGTTTATGGAGGCTTAGGCTATGCAAAATCTAAAACAACTTTTGGGTTGAAGGGAGTATATACTACTGAAACCCAAAGTTTTACTGATCCCATTGATTTAGCTTATGAAAATGGTGGAGTAAAGGCGAATGTTGGATTAAGAGTCAGATTGTTATTCTTAAATATTTTCGGTGAGTACTCTTTCCAAGAATACAATACAGCTACTGTAGGTATTGGTTTTAGCTTTAGAGAAGGAGCCAGCAATACAAACATTCCAATTGTACCAGGTATTTAAGAAGTACTACATTGTTATATAATAAAAAAGGGGCTCAAGCCCCTTTTTTATTATTACTTCCCCTTAAAATCAGGTTTTCGTTTTTCCACAAAAGCATTCATTCCTTCTTTCTGATCTTCGGAGGAGAAGAGCATGTAGAAGTTCTTTCTTTCAAAGTGAAGCCCTTCTTCTAATGGTACTTCAAAAGATCTTTTCACGGCTTCCTTAGCCATTTGAACAGCGATAGGGGACATTGCCGCAATTTCACTGGCAAGGCTAACGGCTTCTTTTAAATATACTTCAACAGGTACAACTTTATTTATCAGTCCATAACCTAAGGCTTCTTCCGCGGAAATAAACTTTCCTGTTAATACCAATTCCATGGCCTTTGCCTTGCCTAAGGCTTTAGTGAGTCGTTGGGTGCCTCCTGCTCCTGGCATTACCCCAATTTTAATTTCAGGCTGGCCAAATTGAGCAGTTTCAGACGCTACTATCATATCGCAGGTCATTGCCAATTCGCAACCACCGCCCAAGGCAAAACCAGATACTGCTGCAATAATAGGTTTACGAGTTTTATTAATCTGATCCCATGTACTAAACTGATCTACTTTCCACATATCAATGGTAGACTTGCC
The DNA here is from genome assembly GCF_001592945.1 of Roseivirga seohaensis. Taxonomy (GTDB): domain Bacteria; phylum Bacteroidota; class Bacteroidia; order Cytophagales; family Cyclobacteriaceae; genus Roseivirga; species Roseivirga seohaensis. The sequence continues at coordinate 491,114 of NZ_LRPB01000048.1, read as the reverse complement.
GGCCATCTGTTTAATGTCGGCACCTGCTGCGAAGGCTCTTTCATCTCCTGAGATAATAATAACACGGACTTCATCGTCTTGATCTAACTCTTTTAGGCAATCCCTAATTTCACCCATAAGTTGCAGGTTCAACGCGTTTAGTTCTTTAGGTCTGTTCAACTGAATTAGTGCAATGTGTTTGGCGTAAGCTTTATTTACTTTGATAAATTCCATAGGTTAGGTTTGTTTTTTAGATCACTAAACAAAAATAGAAAGAAATGGGAATGTCTAAGGTGAAGGTGCTATTTGTTTGCTTGGGAAATATATGTAGGTCTCCTTTGGCAGAAGGTGTGTTTAAGAAGAAGGTAGAAGAGAAGGAACTAGCCGATCGTTTTTTTATTGATTCTTGTGGTACTTCTAATTACCATATTGGAGAGCAACCCGACAGGCGAACCGTTAAAAATGCATTAACCAATGGAGTTCGGCTCAATCATCAAGGTAGGCAGTTCACCGTTCAAGACTATAATGATTTCGATTATATAGTTGCCATGGATTCGAGTAACCTTAGGAATATTGAGATGCTTAGGCCTAAAGGTAATGATAGACAAATTAAGCTAATGCGGAGTTTTGATGAAGCAGGTTTAAATAAAGATGTTCCAGATCCATACTACGGAGGTGAGCGTGGCTTTCAAGAAGTGTTTGATATTATTGATCGCTCTGCACAGGGTTTACTTGATTTTATAATTAAGGAGAATCAATTGTAGAGATGCTGAATGAAAAAAGCCGATTCCAAAGTTGGAATCGGCCTTTTAAGCAAAATATACTAACTACTAACTAACTATAATTACATAGTATATTTTATTCTAATTCATGGTGAATTAATTATCCCACCAAACTGGAGAGTCATCGTTGTCACCGTTTGCTAATCTAGCTACAGCAGCTTCATAGTTCTCACTGTTCAAATCAGACTCATTTGAAGGGTAGTTATATCTCAAAGGGATATTACCATTGTCATTCAAGAAATTTGGAGTTGGAGTTAACTCAGGGTATCCTGTTCTTCTCCAATCAGCCCACATTTCGAACCCATCAGGGAATAAAGAAATCCACTTTTGATCTCCGATTTTTTCAGCAACATTACCTACATAAGCATTTTGAGGATCAGCTAAATATGCTGCAAAATCAACTGCATCATATACACCTCTTTGTCTCCAAGAATCTTCGATACCTTTAGCGTATAAAGTAGCAGCAACTTCAGTTGTCCAGCCTAATTCAGCAGCTTCAGCACGAGTAAGTGCGATGTAAGAAGATGTGATGAAGTAACTATCAGAAGTTTGACCTGTGATAGCATCACCCATCAAAGAATACTGATTGTTTGCAGTCCAAGCGATCAATTGATCTCTAGTATAACCATATGGAAGGCCTACATAAGCACCATTGGTGTTTTTGTTTGCATACACCTCTAATCTTGGGTCGTTTTTAGCAATAAGCTCATCAATCATCACGTCACTAATGGTATAATCGGCTCTAGTTAAGAATAGAGAATACCATCTGTTTGCAAAGTTGTTGTTGTCCAAGTGAGGGTATAGGATGTTATCTGCATTTGAAGCAATGTATCCGTCTGAATCATTCAAAGCAGCGTTAAATTGCGTAGCAGCATAATCACCAGCTCCTGGGTAGCGCTTAGATAAACGAAGAGAATAGATCATTCTTAATGAATTTGCTAATTTCTTCCATTTAGCTTTGTCGCCATTCAACAAGATGTCGCCAGAAGGCATTGCACCATTGTCAAAACCGTTTTCAGCCTCAGTCAACTCTTTTAAAATATCTTTATAGATACTTTCTTGAGTGTCGTATGAAGGGAAAGTGTTTCCATTCAAAGCTTCAGAGTAAGGAACATCACCCCACTTGTCGGTCACTTTAGAGAACACATGAGCTTTTAAGATTCTAGCAACAGCGATTTGGTTCGCGTTTGAACCATAATCTGCAGCTTTTGTCTTAGTATCTGCATCAGTGTTATAGTTAATGATCGTATTTAAATTCTGCAATACACCAGTATATTCGCCCCAGCTTACAGGTCCTACTGCGTATAATGAGGTTTCAGGGTATTGTGTTTCAGATAAATACTGAACATAAAGAGATGGTGCAGTTTGGGTTTCGTACCCAGAAACTGACCACAGAGCACTTGTAAGCAATGCATTTGGTAACGGTGTACCAGTTTGCGCTGGGTTTACGTTAGTATCTCCAAAATCATACTCTTCACATGAGCTCGCTAAGAATAGCACAGACACCAAAAGTGATGCTAATATGCTTTTCGTTTTTATAATTGGTTTCATTTTTCTCATTTTAATAAGTTTTAAAATCCAAATTTAACGCTCAAACCGTAGCTTCTAGTACTAGGAAGCTGTCCGTTTTCACCGTAAGAGGCAGACTGATCAGAAGGATCCCAGTTGTCTTGACCTTTCGCAGTTGCAATTAACCATGGGTTTCTAGCAATGAACGACACGTTGATGCTGTTGAATGGAGAGTTACCAAATACTTTGGTTACTGGAACTCTGTAGTTCACAGAAAGCTCACGCATTTTAAGGTAAGTAGCGTCATAAATCATAGTTTCGGCCATTCTATTTTTACCATAGAACTGATGGAAATAAGCGAAAGCAGAAACGTATGTGTCAACTGGGTTACCATTAGCGTCAACACCTACCATACGGATACCACCGCCATCAGCAACAGCATCTCTTACGTTTTTACCATTTTCGTTGATGGCTGCAGTCTCATCTAAAAGACCTGAGTAGTTACCCCAGTGCTCTGATAGAGAGAAGAATTTACCACCTTTTTGGTAGTCAAATGACATGTTCAATGTCAAGTCTTTCCAAGTTAAAGTAGAGATAATACCACCGTTGAAATCTGGTAATACAGAACCGAAGTATACGTTTTGCTCAGGAGTGAAAAGACCGTTGGCATCTAGAATAGGAAGACCTTCTGCATTTCTTGCAATGGCAGTTCCTCTTAATTGACCCCACTCTTTTCCTTCTTGGTGTACAGTTCTTGCAAATCCGAATGAGCCAGAGCTATAGATTAAACTTTCTAAGTTATCAGCAATGCTTACGATTTCAGACTTGTTCTTAGCCCAGTTAACAGTTAAGTCCCACTGGAAGTCACCAGAACGAACTGGAGTACCAGAAAGCACTAACTCAATACCAGATCTTTTTGTTGAACCAGCATTTTGAAGAATAGAGCTATAACCTGAACCTGTAGCGATTTGCGCAGAAAGGATATCATCTCTGTGTTTCTCATTATAGTAAGTAAAGCTAATACCAGCTCTTCTTTCAAAGAATTTAAGGTCTGTACCAAATTCTACAGAAGAGTTAGTTACTGGAGAAAGGTTTGGATCTACTAGACGGCTTGGAACTGACATTAATAGGTTGCCACTGAATTGGTTAGCACCGATTCCGTAGTATGCTTCTGTTGTATAGGCTCCAAGGTCACTACCAGACTCCGCATAACCAGCTCTGATTTTACCATAACTTAAAGCAGGAAGTAAGTCTTCTGTGAATTCAGAGAATACAAAAGATCCACCTACTGAAGGGTAGATATAACCATTTTTACCTTTTGGTAAGCTAGAGCTCAAGTCATTTCTAAGCGTAGCTTCTAAGAATAAGAATTCTTTATAACCTAAAGTAGTTCTTGCAAATGCACTTCTAGTTTTTTGTAAAGAATAACCATGTCCTGTTACTCTAGGGTTTACAGTGTTAGCTAATGACCAAAGATCAGGTACAACCATACCTCCAGAAGTAGCACCATTGATACTAGTACTTAAGTTGTTTCTAAGGTTTCCTCCAAGGTTGAAGTCAACAGAAAGGTCACCGAAAGTTTCAGAGTAAGTAGCTAAGAATTCGAAGTTATCTTCAGTATAACGAGACTGGTTAGTAGAGTAAGAGTTGAAGTAACCAGTTTGAGCACCAGAATTAGCTAATAAAGCAGGAAGTCTAGTTTCTCCACGTCCAAATACTTCATATCTTCTAGCGGTACCAGTGATTGAAAATTTGTCGTTTAACTTATAAGTTAAAGAGATATCTCCGAATACTCTGTTAGTATTTGATCTATTATCCAATAACTCAAAATAAGTGTATGGGTTATACCAGTAGTTACCTCTGTTGAAGTTTGTAGTAGAGAAGTTTGTGGTAGCCGATACGTTACTGTGGTTCCAAGAAGCGATATTGCCAGTAGGAGTTTTGAACTGAGATAACTCTCTCAAAATGTCCATATCCAAGTTTCTATGGAACCATGAGTTGAAGTTACCAGTTGCATTGTTTGAGTAACCATCGTTGAAATCACCTTGAACTTCTTGATCTTGGTAGTTTACGTTTGTTCTGATAGAGAAACGCTCAGAAACATCGAAATCTAATTTAGCTGAGATATAGTTTTTCTTTAACTCAGAGTTAGGAATCAAACCAGTTTGTTGCTCATTAGTGTAAGAAACTCTAACAGAGTAACCTTCACCACCTTTTGAGAAACTGATGTTGTTTCTTAAAGTTTTACCAGTTTCCCAGTAGTCTCTAATGTTGTTTGGTTGTGGATCAAAAGTAGCAGTCTTGAAAGAATACTTAGAACCAGGGTACCAAGCATACCAAGGAATGTACTCAGAACCATCCATTTTAGGGCCCCAGCTAGCATCATCAGTATAATCGTGGTATTTTTTACCATCAAATACTTGCCATTCAGCAGGGTGATTAGGGTTCCAGTTGTAAGTGATCCAGTTAGCAGAACCACCACCACCATATACGTTTTGGTATTTAGGCTGACGTCCTACTTCTTCGAAAGTGATACCTGTAGTGAAATCAACAGCCATGTCGCCTTTAGCAGCACGTTTTGTTGTAATCATTACAACACCATCCGCAGCTCTTTGTCCGTAAAGGGCAGTTGCGTTTGGTCCTTTCAAAATGTTAACACTCTCAACGTCATCCATGTTAATACTACTTGGGTTAATACCTGGAGTACCATCAACAACCCAAAGAGCACCACCATCAGATGTTAAACTGATGTTACCTCTAATTCTAACAGAAGCGTTAGAACCAAGTCTAGCACCAGACTCTGTTCTGATTTGAACCCCTGCTACTTTACCAGCAAGCGCGTTTGTTACGTTTTGCTGCTGAGCCATGTTCAAATCTTTAGCATTTACCTGTTGTGCAGTGTAAGGTAGTGTTTTTGCATCTCTAGGAATGTTCAAGGCAGTTACAATAACTTCACCGAAATCCACTACCTCAGGTTGCATAACTACATTGATGTTATTTCTACCGTTGATTTGAACTTCTTGGGTAATAAAACCTAAGTATCTAAAAACAAGAGTAGTAGCAGACTGTGGAACAGTTATGCTATAAGTTCCATCACTTTCAGTAACAACACCACTAGTTGTACCTTTGATGTAAACAGATAAGCTTATTAATGGAAGCCCATCCTCAGCACTAGTTACTTTACCAGTAATAGTTCTGTCTTGTACATTTACAGACTCAATGGTTTTACCATTAACGTCTTCGTTTAAAACTCCATTTGCAAACATAGAAGACATTACGAATGTCTGTATCACAATGCCAAATAGAGAGTACTTAGCACCTCGATAGAGGGCGTTTATACATTTCTTTTTCATAGATAAAGTTGTGTTTTAGTTAAACATAGTTTGTAAGACCATGGCGCTCTACTGCAATAGCGCGTCATGGGAGTTGTAGTAATAGGTTCTGTCATAGGCATTTTAATTGTTAAGTTAGTTATGTAATTATTTGCTTTAGTAATAGGTCTAGCACTAATGAAACCTGTAGTAAAATCAAAAAAAGTTTCATTGATGTTAGAGAAGATCTTTGAAATAGCATTCCTGAAGAAGGCGTATGACTTGCTTGAGCTCGAATAAATATTGTAAAGAATTGAATGGCTCTTTATAAAGCCTCTGTGACTTAGTTTGCTGCTAGAAATGATATAGAAGGTGTCAGACTCGGTTTGTTTCTTATGAAAGAATATAGCCGCAGTAACTAAGCCTACTTTAGTAATATTAACAAGTCGTTTTTCCATCATTAAATGGTTACTCGATTTGTTTTTTCGTACAAAAAAATAAGTAGAAAGTTGGAATTGATTTCCCGCCTGTAGTCCATTAAGTCTAGTAGTTTTAGTAGTTCCTCAGAGTCGTATCTAGGATATGGATTCTGATTAAGGATACCAAAATAATAATAATAATTTAAACTACATCGCTTGTGGCGATAAAAGAGTATTTACAGCTTTTGTTTTTGATGAGCAGTGATATATGTTGTTATATGGCTGAAAAACACATATTTGCCTCTATGTTGCGTTTTTAAAGTGACTAAGGGTAGGTTTTGCAAAACTTCGGTTACGCACTATCCCCTCAGTTTAGTGCTTTATAAAAATCCTTTTTAATAGGTAGTCCTTATTTTAGACAATAATGCCTCTATACTTTCTTTAACCTGATCGGAGGAATGTCCGTAATGGTTAACAATAAAGCTAAATATTAATATTTTACCCTTTCTAGTTTTAAGGTAACCGCTTATTGCATAGTTGTTCCGCAACGAGCCAGATTTGGCATAAATATAGGGCTCGGTCTCTCCGGCATACCAATCTTTCAGGGTTCCAGAAATACCTCCTGCTGGAAGTAGCTCAAACAGCCTCTCCTCGCCAAGTTCTTTATGAAGTTTTGAGAGCAAGTTGGTAATGGTTCTTGGGGTGAACATATTGTAACGCGATAACCCAGATCCATCTTCCCAAACCAATTCATCTGGTTGATTTCTAAACAAAGATGTTTTCGTTTTTTGAATGATAGCCTCGGTACTTAGTGTATCGCTTTCCAGCCCACTAGCCATTAATAGTATCTGCTCTGCAAACAGGTTGTCGCTTTCCTGAAGCATGTGCTTATATAGAGTGTCTGAAAGAGAGGTATATAAGGTTTGAGCTAACCTAAAGTTTTTTGGCTTTTCAACTAGAGTGATTTCTCTTTTGAGAGTATCGGAAAGTAATGCGTTAAATAAATCGGTTGAATAATGAAATGGCCTAGTTAAAGTATCGACTGCTGAATAGTCTACGATATCAAAGTCGTGATTGCTGGGGAAGGCATATTCGTATTGGTTTTCAAACTCTTCTCTTTGTGTGTAACTTCTCAGGCGAATAAGAGAGTCTTTCTTAAGTTTAAAATTAGGTTTGAAATAAGATGGTGATACGTCAATTGTTTTCTTCTCCTTATTAAGGTATGCTGTAACACTATTTCCATAAATCGGAAAAACAGATTTTTCGGCTGAATAATAGCCATTGTAGTCATCCCAGCCCCATCCCGGGCCAAACCTATCATCTTCCATTGGGCGCGGCCAATAGTAGAGCTTCTCCGTTCTTGACTTTAGAAAATGAAATGCGGTGGTGTCATTATATTCAGGGTGAAGGAAGAGCGGATTGCCTGTTCCCCAAAAAATCAATGAGTCATCTTTAATGATATACTGTAGGGCTGGAATATTATTCCCAAGAAAATGGATGCCAGCATATAAGGTGAAAAGTTTCGTGTTCGAAGCGGGAGTCATGTATTTATCCTCGAACTGACTTGCAATGGTTTTTCCATTTTTTGAATCAACCAATTTAAATCCAACAAAGGCTTGCTCAAAACCGGGTAAGTCTTTTAAGTCTTTAAGAATTTTCTTCTTAGAATATCTCTGAGCATGTAAGCCTTGAATGCTAATTATAGAGCATATCAATAATATGAGTAGTTTTTTACTCATAAAAGACGGCCACTTCATCTAGCGACTTTCTTCTGTTATTGGGTACGTATACTTCTTCGGCTTCATACCCCACTGGTAAAAGTAAAAATGCTCTTTCGTTTTCTGGTCGGTTTAAAATTTTCGCTAAAAAATTCATTGGGCTGGGGGTGTGCGTTAAAGTAACTAAGCCAGCATCGTGAATAGCGGTAATTAAAAAGCCTGCTGCCAAGCCTACCGATTCTGCCACATAATAGTTCTGATGCTTTTTTCCTTCAGCATCAAATTCAAATGGGCGTTTGAAAACAATGATTAAATAAGGCGCTGTTTCCAGAAAAGGCTTTTCCCAGTTTGTGCCCATTGGTTTTAGGTCATCCAGCCACTCTTCGCTCATGCGTTTGGTGTAGCTTTCGTATTCTTCTTTTTCTGCGGCTTCGCGAATCTGCTTTTTAATTTCAGGGTTGCTCACTACACAAAACGTCCATGGTTGTTTATGCGCACCTGAGGGGGCTGTAGAAGCCGACATGATTACATTCTCAATAACTTCCTTAGGAACAGGCTTGTCAGAAAAATCACGCACAGACCTTCGCGTTTCCATCCAGTCGTAGAATTTCGCACTACGGGCTTTCATTTCTTCCAGAGAATAGTGTATATGCGAATACTTGATGAATTCGTGATTTTCTATGACCTTAATGTCTTGTTGTGCGCTCATTGTTTTAATTAAATGACCCACAAGATAAGAAAGAACCTAGAAGCTGAAAAATAAAATAAAAAAACCCCGACTGATAATCAGCCAGGGCACGATTTGGATGTAAAATAACCCTACTCGAGGGTTGCCTTTAAGACGATTGAAAATCGTCAATGTTTCTTTAAATTACTTTTTTGTTTTCTGGCAATCATTTGGTTCGCTATTAAACCCAAAATAGCTCCTGCACAAATTACCCAAGCTAGTGTAAGGTTTAAATACGAAATGGGAATTGTGAGTAAGATAACAATACACAGCACTACCCATCCTCTGTCAGCTTTTCTAGAAGTCCGTTTAAGGGGAATGTGTTTAACCGATTCCGTATGGTCTGAAAAGATGAATTTCAGTTTGGGCCAGTCGTAAAGTAAAAGCCAAGTATTTAAGATCAAGAAGAATCCATTCACATAAGGTGTGCCTTTCCAGTCTAGAGAGATCGTCACCATCAGAATATTGAGCAATACAGGGAAAAGCAAAACGGCACCTAGTGTAGCAAATCGCTGAGTAAGTAATAACAAACCGACAATGATTTGTGAAATAGCGATGAACCTAGCATAGAGTCCAAGTCCATAAGGAGCTAATTCATCTTCGAGCCAAACAGGCCCAATAATGCCTGGGAATTTATGTTCGAAATACAACTTGCTCATTCCGGCACCAAAGAAGATTAAGCCCAAGAATACCCTAATGAGTAGTATAACCGTGGGATACGGAATCCAAAGTATCTTTTTCATATGAGTGAATTTATTACTTGGTTTTATTTGCGCCAGTAGAATTCCCATTGGCGTGTACTATAAGCTTGATAATTTCATTTTTATCATTCCTTACAAATTCTACTTGACCAGGTAATGCAATGGGAAAAAACTTATCTTTTGATTCAGGGTATATTTCAAAGGCTGGTCTTCCCGGAAGCGTGAGCATTAAAACTTTATCACCAGTGGCGATATTGATCTTTATTTGCTCATTGATGTAATACTCGCCTACATACTCGTTTAACTGGTCATCACTAACAGGATAAAGGTCTTTGATTTCGGGTAAGTCATAACCTTCCCAACCATAAACCGTGGCCACACTCGTCACGATTTCATAAAGTATTTGAGGGTTGTCTGAATTAGTCATAATTACCACCCCTTTGTCATTTTCAATTCCACCGATGTAAATACAGTTGAAACCCCAGTTTGCTCCGGAATGTGTAAAGTATAATTCTTCTCCATGCTTTTCGATGAAAGTGCCCATGCTGATATCGCTGGACTCAATGAAAGGGCTAAGCATTAGCTTAGTAAAATCTTGGTTAAGCACCTTATTCGATTGGTTTTTGGCTGAAAGCTGCATTTCTATAATGAATTTAGCAAGGTCAGTGGGAGTAGTCCACAAACCTGCTGCGGCTAATTCGGGGTAGATATGGAATTTGCCTTCTACTTCCGTTCCATCTTCTTCGTAAGCCGTTGCAAACATGGATCCTTTCTTCGGGTCACCGGCTCCAAAAAAGCTATTGTTCATTTGCAGAGGACTCAGCACTTTTTCCCTTAAAAAATCGCTGTATTTTTTATGGGTGACATCTTCAAGTATTAGTTGGCTTATCAAGGTTCCTCCTCCTGAATATTGGTACCGAATGCCGGGCTCAAAAAGGGATTTAATGGCTTCGGTATTCGAAGGGCTTTCTCCATTCAATATTTGAATTACCGAAGGTTTAGGTTCTTCAAATGTATAACCCGGAAAGCCATGTACGTTAAGACCTGCTGTATGGCTAAGCAGATGGGCTGTGGAAATAGGTTTGCCACCAGCTTCATATGGGAATTTCCAAGTGCTTAAATAATCATTAATGTCTGCATCAAGGTTGATTTTTTGATCCTGTGCTAGATTGAGTAGGGCCATAGCATTAAGTGACTTGCTTATAGATGCCGCTTGAAACAAGGTATTTGATTCTACTTTTGTTTTCGAGGCCACATCTGCGAAGCCGTAACCTTTGGTCCACTGAATTTCACCTCCATCAATAACAGCTATGCTCAGTCCTTGTACATTGTAGGTTTCCATTCGCTCCTGCAATGTCCAAGTAGGTTGCTCTTTGGTCATTGTACTTGCGGCTAAATTGCTTTCTACAGCTTCAATCTTTTGCTGGGTTTCTTTTGAGAATTTAGACTGAGCAAAGCTGAAGTTATATGCTAAGGCCAGCATTACTATCATTAACATGCCTGAAGTTTTGAATGCTTTCATAGGTGTTGAATTTGGAAGACTTCCTTTGTTTAAATAATTCGTTTTCTGAGTTGAGTCACTCCTGCGATGGTAAACATTACGACCGCAACGATTAAGCTCTTATACACAGAAGTCATATCGGCCCAGATTTGATAGCCCTCTTGCCTTACCCCACCCGTGGCGAGGATGGAATAGCCATATGGATGGTATGGAGCGTATTCCCAGCCTCTGACAACAATCATAAAGGAGATGAGCCCGGCAATACCAATACCCAGCGGTAAAATCAGATTTTTGGATTGTTGGCTAATAAAGAATTGGATTGAGGCCATGCCTAAAGTGGCTAAGAAAATTTTAACCATTAGCGCATATTCAAAACCGAAACTGAAACTTTCTTCGAAACCTAAACCCGGCTGTACAATGCGCATGGACAAACCGACAAGAATTGTAAAGGTGCCAAAAAGCATTAGGCTGATAAAGATCATGACAATGAATACCTTCATTTTTGATAGGTAGAGCGCCAAACGTGATAGTGGTTGCGCATATATCAATTTCCAAGTATTCGAACTGTACTCAATATTGTTCACCAAAAGGGCAACCATCATTACAAAAAATGGGAAGAGAAAATTAGCGGGGTCAATGCTATACCCAAGTAATGTTGACCAAGCGTCCATTCCTTCATTAATAATTTGGGGGCCTTTTCGCCAGAAAATAATAAAGTTAATAACGGGCACAAAAGCGGGTGCTAAAATGAGCAGCCAGAGGGTAAAGGTCTTTTTGTACTTAAATATTTCTGCTGAAATCCCTCTTTTGAGTTGTATTGCTATATTCATTGGTCTAATTTTTTGGTAAGGTTTAGGAAGATGGCTTCGAGGGTTTCCTCAGTAGATTTAAGCTGATAGACTTCAATATCGTTTTGCACCAAAGCTTTGTTGATTTTTGAAATATCAGTTTTGTCCATTATAGGCAAAGTTATCGTTTTACTGTCATGCTCAGAGATGGTGTAATTCAACTCTTTGATTATTTCGATTGCCTTTTGAGAGTTGTCGAGCTTAATTTCTAAAAACTGACTAGAGTCGTTGTTATGAAGCCCATCGAGCTTGCCTTCATACATGATTTTGCCCTGGTCTATAATGGCTACATCGGTGGCCATTTTTTCGATTTCAGTAAGAATATGGCTCGATAGGAAAATTGTTTTACCGTGTTCTTTATTCAAGCGAATAATCAATTCGCGCATTTCGATAATACCACTCGGGTCAAGTCCGTTTGTGGGCTCGTCTAAGATGAGCAGATCAGGGTCGCTGAGTAGGGCAGAAGCAAGCCCGAGCCTTTGGCACATTCCCAAAGAATAGTTCTTCGCTTTTTTATTTGCGTTATCCGTCAGCCGAACGATTTTTAGCACTTCGTCAATTCTAGACTTTGGAGCGCCAATCATGCGCCTGACCACTTCAAGGTTTTGTCGACCAGTAAGGTGTTTATAGATAGAAGGGTTTTCAATCAGTGCACCTACCTTGCCTAGGAGTTCTACCTTGTTGGCAAGAAGTTCTTGGCCGAATAATTTTACTTGTCCCGGTTTGGAATGAAAAAGATCGAGTAGAATTCTAATGGTAGTGGTTTTACCTGCTCCATTTGGCCCTAAGAAACCATAAATGCTACCTTCGGGTACATTTAGATTTACTTGATCTAATGCTTTAAAGCTGCCGAAATTGAAGGTTAAATTGTTGGTTTGAATAATTGACTTTGGCATTTTTTAGTATTTAGGGGAAAGACGATGGGGAATTGGTTTTGACTTCCTAACAGTTTTTAATTATACCAATCGACTAACTATCTAGATCAATAGGAGCTAATGCTCTACCAAAATCATGTGTTTTAATTAGCTATCGGGTTTTGAGACCTTTCTTCATTTCAGTCGTCCTCTAAGGGAATGAAGAATTTTAAGACTTGGCTTGAGCAACATCAGGAAGACTTGGTAATAGTCGTTCTGCATGTTATTGCTTGGGGACTTTACTTTTCCTTTATCAAACTGACTTTTTTGAGTAGCCGTTTTAGTACTGAATTTAGTGTTTGGTACTTTATTTCAGTGGCTATTGTCGATATGAGTGTATTCTACTACCTCTATAGCATTAGCATACCCAAATTGCTAATGAATCGAAAAGCAGGTCGGTTTTTTGGTCTGATATTATTGATGCTTGCCGTATACCCATTTTTGGTGTTTTTAATGAATTCGGCTTTAACACATTTCTTTCCTACAGATATTACGCCCATAGCGGCTTTAGCAAAATCACGCTTTTGGACAGCCTATGGGGTGCGGGTGTTGTCCTGTTTATTTGTAGTAATGATGGCAGGCATTGGCAAGTTTACTTTCGACTGGTTTAAGAATTTACGAATCAGAAGAGAGCTTGAAAATCAAAACCTCACCAGTGAACTGGCTTTCCTTAAGTCACAAATTAACCCTCATTTCCTTTTCAATACGCTCAATAATATTCACACGTTGGCCTATAAAAAGGCAGATGGAGCACCAGAGGCTATTATGAAACTTTCGGAATTGATGCGCTATATGATTTATGATTCGAATACTGATTTGGTGCCCTTGAAGAAAGAACTTCAATACCTCCAAAGCTTTATCGACCTTCAAGAACTTAGGTTTAAAGCCAAGGGTATAGTGAGTTTTAAGGTAGAAGGTGATGTTTCTGAAAAGCATATTGCACCACTGATCTTGTTTCCTTTTGTTGAAAACGCTTTTAAGCATGGTGCCCAACTTAATCGCCCTGATGCCATTCAAATTCAATTGAGAGTTAAAGACGATTTGGTGTATGAGGTAAATAATGGAATTGTAGGAAGGAATGATCCTCCACAAAAAGACAGTGTAGGCGGAATAGGGCTGGGGAATATTAGACGTAGATTAGAGCTTATTTATCCTTCAGACTTCGACTTAGAAGTAGAGCAAACTGAATTGCATTTCAACATAAAACTAACCATTAGAAATCATGGATAAAATTAGGTGCCTGATTGTCGATGACGAACCGTTGGCCATAGAAATTTTGGAAGAGTATATTGGTAAAGTGCCGTGGTTAAGTTTTGTCGGAAGCTTTGATAAAGGCATAGAGGCCATTGAACATATTAATAACAGTGCTATTGATTTACTTTTTTTAGATATTCAAATGCCCGATTTGTCAGGCATACAAGTGGCTCAATTGATAGGTAAGAAATGTGATGTGATTTTTACTACGGCCTATAACCATTATGCGGTAGAGGGTTTTGAACTAGATGCGAAAGATTACCTACTCAAACCAATTTCGTTTGAACGTTTTCTTAAGTCTGTTCAGCGTATCAAAGGATCGCAAGAGCCATTAGAAAAGGAAGCGAATGATTATGTATTTGTGAAGACAGAATACAAAACAAAGAAAATACGCCTGTCCGATATTTTATACATAGAAGGCATGAAAGATTATTTGCGCATAGTTACCCCGAACGAGAAGATTATGATTCTGCAAAGCTTCTCTAAACTCTTGCCCACTTTGCCTTCAAACCGATTTTCACGCGTACACAAATCCTTTGTGATTGCGATTGACGCCATCGATATTATTGAAAAGAGCAAAGTGAAAATTAAGGAACAATGGATTCCAATAGGAGAGTCATATAAGGAGGATTTTTTGAGCGAAATTCAGCGTAGAACAGTTTAGGATTTGAATGAATGTTTTTTTGAAAATAATACCCTTCTACAATAACCTTTTGCTTACAACTTAGGTTAATCGAATCATGGAAAAGAAGACTACAAGTAAATCTTCTAAAGCGAAGGTAAACGATTCAGAAAAACTCAAGAAGGCCTACATTGAGCATATTCTTGAACACGGAAACAGACCTGCTTCTATCTTTAAGTTTGTGAAAGAACTGAAGATTAAGGAAGAGGCTTTTTACGAAAACTTCAATTCTTTTGATACCCTAGAAAAAGAGCTTTGGCGCGATTGGCTCCAAGAAACCATTACGGCAATTAAAGCCGAAGAGGTTTATGCGGAATATTCGGCTCGAGAAAAACTTTTGGCCTTTTATTTCACCTTCATAGAAGTGCTGAAAAGTAACCGAAGTTTCATTCTTCTCACTGTTAAGAAAACAATCAAGCCAGAGTTTACTCCTGCACACCTTAAAGAATTCAGAAAAGATTTTAAGGATTTTGTGAATGAAGTTTTGACCGAAGCTAAAGAAACCGAAGAGGTGCAAAACAGACCTTACATTGGCGATAAGTACGATGAAGGAATTTGGCTTCAGTTTTTATTCGTATTCAATTTCTGGATGAAAGATGACTCCAAAGCATTTGAGAAAACGGATGAAGCCATTGAAAAAGCTGTCAATTTATCCTTTGATTTAATGGGGAGAGGGCCATTGGATGCCATGATTGATTTCGGGAAATTCCTTTTTCAGAATAGATAAATGAAACTGACCCTCCAAGGGTTTTAAATCTTAGGAAGGTTGTAATATATAAGATGAAAGAACAATCAAAAATACCTACAGGAAAAGTGCAGAGGGCGGCTAAGTTTGTAACTACAGGCGCCAAAGTGGGAGGTAATTACATGAAACATTACGCCAAAAAAGTAATGAATCCGTCTCTTTCAAAAGATCAACTGCACGAAGACAATGCTCGGGATATTTATAATTCTTTGAGCGAGTTAAAGGGTAGTGCATTAAAGGTGGCTCAAATGATGAGCATGGATAAAAACATGCTTCCAACAGCTTACCAAGATAAATTCTCTATGGCACAATACAGTGCCCCTCCATTGTCTTACCCTTTGGTGGTAAAAACCTTTCAACAATATTTTAAAAAGTCGCCCACTCAAATTTTTGAGACCTTCACTAAAAATGCAGTAAATGCAGCCTCTATTGGGCAGGTGCACAAAGCTACCTTGGATGGGAAAGAGTATGCTGTTAAAATTCAATACCCTGGAGTAGCATCCAGTGTTCGTTCCGACCTTAAATTGGTGCGTCCGTTTGCGGTTCGGTTAATGAATTTAAATGAAAAGGATCTCGACCATTATATGGAAGAGGTAGAAACAAAGCTGATTGAAGAAACCGATTATTTGTTAGAAGTGCAGCGGTCGGTTGAAATCTCAGAAGCCTGTACTCATATTGAGAACATCCGGTTTCCGAAGTATTACCCTAAGCTATCTGATGAGCGCATCATTACCATGGACTGGATGGATGGCAAAGTGCTTAAGGAGTTTATAAAGTCGAATCCATCGCAAGCCGACCGAAACAAGGTAGGGCAGGCGCTTTGGGATTTTTACGATTTCCAAATCCATACTTTAAGGCAAGTACATGCCGACCCACACCCTGGTAATTTTATTATTAGCGATGATGCCGTTTTGGGAGTAATCGATTTTGGCTGTGTTAAGGTAATTCCCAATGAGTTTTATGATCCATATTTCAAGCTAATCAGAAAGGATATTCTTCATGAAGATAAAGAGTTGGAAGAACTTTTTACTCAACTACAGTTTATTTATCCCGATGACAAAGCAGACGATAAAGCCTATTTTTCCGCTGTTATCAAAGATATGATGGGAATTTTGGGGCAGCCATTTCATCAAGATGAATTCGATTTTGGTGATGATAGTTATTTCAGGAAAATCTACGAGATGGGAGAAGTGATTTCTCAGTCACCTAAGTTCAGAGAAAGTGAAAGGGCTAGGGGAGCAAGAGATGGACTGTATATTAACCGTACTTATTTTGGTCTCTATAATATTCTGAATGAATTGAAAGCGAAAGTAAAAACCACCAAGCCAGAATGGGCCATAAAAGTGGCTGTTTAGTATTATAGTTCTGAGGTGGTTGATGTTTCGATTATGAATTTTCCTTCTACTTTAACTGGTTTGATGCTCATATGGCATGGGTCAAACTTCTTGATAAAACCACTTGAAATATCTGATGTGTTGTTTAATACTTCAATCAATACTCCTTCTATGTTATAAATCTCGAATTTGAAGAGGCCAGATTGGATAATTGAACTCATGTCCTTAAGTAATTCAGACGCTTCTTTGTGCATGTTTCTATGAATCATGCTGTCTTCATTCTGAATATTTTCAGAACGACTTAGATCATCATGAGAGTTGCATCCGGTGAACAAAACTCCCAATAGAAGTAGTGAGGTAAAAGTGTATTTCATTGACTTCAACTACTACCAATTTGATAGTGAATACCCCACTTTGTTTTCTTGAATTTGTTCAAAATAGGTGAATCACCTAGAAAGTAATTTTCGACTAATGTTCCTCATTGTGCTGCCTCATAACTTCATCCTTAATTTGTTGTCTTAGCAACTTCTGGTTTTTAATAAATAATAGTAGCAGAAGAAAAGCCACAAACAGGTGAAGCGCAATGTAAAGCCAGCGGTTAAAATCAAAGCCTAAATAGCTGTATATTTCTTTAGGTTTAATTATAGTGCTGATTCCATTAGCCAAATAGATTATTCCACCCACTAGAAATAACCATCTCCATTTTATCCCAAAGCGCTCGGAACGCGTTCTTCTATCATCCATATTTGTTAGTCATGTATTCGTAGGAATCCTTAATTAAGAGCTTCAATATTTCAATATCCACATCTTCAATTTTCTTAATGTATAGACATGATTTTCCCGTTTTGTATTTGCCCAGCCTTGCCATATAATCTTCATATTTTTCAAAACCGGGCATTATATATAGCGTAAGATTTTGAACCCTTGGAGAAAATCCGATTTTCAGAAAATCACCTTCTCTTCCGCTGTCATATTTGTAATGATAAGTACCAAAACCAACAATGGAAGGTCCCCACATTTTTGGAGCTTCTCCAGTAATCTCTTCCATTAGGGTGTTAATCAGAACGCAATCGTTCTTTTTCTTTTCCTCTGCTATACTGTTTAAAAAATCGGAAACACTTGCATTAGTTTCGGTAGTCTTGTTTTGTGCTTTTGTCATGAGTTAAAAAAAATATGGGTAAAAAATAAGTATGCCTATAATTGCAGCGGCAACAGCTGTAATCAGAACAGCCGCAGCGGCAATGTCCTTTACAATTCCTGCCTTGGGGTTAAATGCTGGCGAAACCAAGTCAACTAGCTTTTCGATAGATGAGTTAAAAAGTTCGGCCACCAAAACCATTGCGATTGCTGAAATCACCCACAACCACTCATTCATAGTCAAGTTTACGTAAGCGCTCAAAGCAATAACCAACATTGCTGCGAACAAATGAACTCTGAAGTTATGTTCGTGCCGAACTACATGCCAAAGCCCTTTGAAAGCAAAATTGAAGCTTTTTAAACGTGCTAAAACTGAGAATTTTTCAGACATCCGTTAAAAGTAAGAAGATTTATAACGCAATGAAAAGTAGGTTCGTAAAAGCACGAGGACTAATTTTGGGTGTTATGCAAAAAACTAAATATTTCTACCTAATCCTTATACTCTTCTGCACCACCTTGAGCTGCGATAATGACAAGGCAAAAGCTGGAAGATTTTTATTGATGGGGAATAATGAATTGGCCAATTTAAACTATAAAGAAGCCATTAGATTATATACTGAGGCCATTGGCAAAGACCCACAGTTTAAAGAGGCTTATAATAATAGAGGTGTAGCACTTTATAAAAGTGGCCATTACGCAGAAGCCCTCAATGATTACACTTTCGCGATAGTGCAAATAGATCCAACGTATACCGATGCATATAAAAATAGATTCGAAGTGAATTTGGTTTCAGGCAGCTACCAACGGGCTTTGGAAGATGCGGAATACTTGGCTACTGTTTACCCCGACAGCGCCTATACTTACCTCTATCAAGGTTTGGCATTAACCGACCTTAAGCGCTATGATGAGGCCATTTCTAAATTTGATATGGCTTACCAGAAGGATCCTGACAATGTAGAAGCTGTGGTAAACCAAGCCAATGCATATTATATGTCCAATAGATATGAAAAAGCTCGTGAATTACTTCAGAAAGCAATAAGCATTGATGCAACCGAAGCTAATATTTATAATACTTTGGCCTTAATTGCTACGCAAGAAGGCGATTTCCAGGAAGCTTTGAAGCAAGTAAATCAAGCCATAGAGATAGATAGCAGAAATGGCTACTTCAGTAATAACAGAGGTTTTATATACTTAAATTTAGGCGAGCTAGAAAAAGCCGAAGCAGATATAAATATGGGGATCAAACTTGACCCTAGTAACCCTTGGGCTTACCGAAATAAGGCTATTTTCTACTATGACAATAAGAGCTTCGATGCAGCTTTAAGAAATATAGAACTAGCCGCGCAGTATGATGACTCCATTCCATTACTTAATCATTATTGGGGTTTAGTATTGGTTGAATTAGATAGAATGGATGAAGCCTGCGCTAAATTTTCGTTGTCAGAATCTTCAGAAAAAGAGATGCTTATAAAAAAGTATTGTAAGTAAAGAATAAGACCTTTTCCTCGAAAGTACCTGCCGCCTTTTATATCTGAAAGGTGGTTTTTTTGTTTCTTGAAATAATTTTCAATACTAATGTTAACAAGTCTTAACAACATGCCGTCTACCCTTTGATTATGGATGTAGCACAGTTCAAAACGGACGTTCTGCCTTTAAAGAACAAACTTTACCGCTTTGCCTTCAACATTGTAAAAGATGAAGAATTGGCCAAAGATGTGGTGCAAGAATGTATGATTAAGGTGTGGGAAAAAAGGGATGAAGTAAAACACATTAATAACCTGGAAGCTTGGTGTATGCAAGTAACCAGAAACAAGGCCCTAGATAAGCTACGGTCTAAACATGTTAAGAAAACGGATCTTTTTGAAGTGGAATTTGACACTAGAAAAGAAAAGGACACGCCAGTTGTACTTACCGAACGAAACGAAATTATGAACCGCATTCAATTTTTAATTGATGCACTTCCTAGTCGACAACGAGAGGTGATGCAGTTAAGAGATATTGAAGGCTATAGCTATAAGGAAATAGCAGATATGCTGGAGATTGACATCAATTTGGTGAAAACGAATTTGTTTAGAGCACGCAGAAAATTGAAAGAAAGCCTTATTAAAGAAAATGCTTATGGACTCTAGAATAGAGCAATTGTTAGAAAAATACTGGGCTTCAGAGTCAAGTATTCAAGAAGAAAAAGAATTGAAGGGATTGGTGGCCAATGCCGACAATTCAGAAGAGATGGAAGAACTGAAGGCCTTATTTGGGTACTTTCAGTCGGAGCAAGAGCTTAGTTTGGGTGATGATTTCGATCAGGAAGTTTTAGCCATGATTGAGGCAGAACCTGAAACGAAAGTAATAAACATATCGGGCTATTTTAAAAGGTATGCCGGAGTGGCAGCAGCAATGCTGGTATTAATTACAAGTTCGTACTTCTTTATGCAACAGCAAAAAACATATGAGCAAGAAGATACTTTTGACTCCCCTGAATTGGCGCTTCAAGAACTTAAAAAGCAGCTCGTAATGGTTTCAAACTATATGAATTCAGGCTCAAGTAATCTTGATAAACTTGGTAGCATGAGCAAAATGGATGCAGGAATGGAAAGTCTTAAGTATATGGGAGATGCCGCCAGAGGAATGGAGCCAATTAGTGAAATGAATATTTTAGAAAGCGAATTTTAAAAACTTAAAATAGAACACAATGAAAAAGTTAGTAATGATTATGGTAATGGCCGTTATGGCCTTTGGAGTACAAGCTCAAAATGATGCGATTTCAAAGTATTTCGCGAAATATGAAAAGGATACTGAAAAATTTAGTGCGGTATCTATAAGTGGTAAAATGTTTGCCATGATCAATTCTATTCAGGTAGAAGATGATGAAGATAGGGCTTTGGTCGAGTCTTTAGGTAAAATTAAAGGAGTAAGAGTGCTTTTTGCTCAAAAGGATGTAGATGGAGCAACCATGTATAAAGAGGCAATGAGTGCTATCAAAGGCAAAGATTTTGAAGAGTTAATGTCGGTAAGAGATGAAGACAAAGACATCAAATTCTACATCAAAGAGAAAGGCAATAGAATTGACGAACTCTTTATGGTAATGGGCGGAACCAAAGAATTTGGAATGGTTAGCATTGTTGGTGACGGTATCGACATCAACCAACTATATAAACTGTCAAAAAGCCTTGGGATGGACGAGTTCAAACACTTAGGGGGTAAATAAGCCCCTTATCCTTTTTAGAATTCAAAAACTCAACAGTTTTTTATATTTGAATTATGCGCAAAACAACACTGATATTAACACTGGTCTTATTATCCACTCTTGCTTTTGGTCAAAGCAAGAGTGTTGAGAAATTCAGGAATGACAACGAGCCTACATTGAAGCTCTTTTTTTATAAGAGTACACTTAAAATGTTTGCCAACATACAGATGAAAATGGCAGACGAAATGGAAGAATTACCCGATTTCTCTTCCGTGATTAAGAACATCGAAAAGGTAAAGTTTTTTGTATTCGATAAGGATACTTATGAAATGGATGCCCCTATGTTTTCTAAGCTCGAAGAAGACATTCTTTCTGAAGGCTATGAGTCCATGATGTCAGCGCGAATGTCTGGAGCTAACATGAATTTTTTAATGAAGGGAACGGCTGAAAAACCTAAGGGCTTTGTAGTAGTAATGCGTTCAGAAGAAGGAGTTAGTTTGGTAGATATTGAAGGCTACCCAGACTTAAAGCAAATCATGAAATTCTCAGAATTCATGAGCAAAAATACCAGCGGCCTAGAGTCGATCATGGACGCTTTTAATTAGTAAAGTACAGGAGCTGGTTTTGGATGGGCCAGTTGCTGAATATCAATAAAACTCAAAAACACGATTTGGAAACTGTATTGTCAATTAAAGGCCTCTCCAAGCAATATGGAAAGGTCAGGGCACTTGATAACCTCAATCTTGAGGTGAAGAAAGGAGACGTCTTCGGAATTCTCGGTCCTAACGGTAGCGGAAAAACGACTACCCTCGGTATTATCTTAAGTGTAATCAACCAAACCAGCGGTCAGTTTGAATGGTTTGGCGAAAAAGCCAACAAGGATACCCGAAAAAAGATTGGAGCCATTTTAGAGCACCCCATTTTTTACCCATACCTCACTGCGGTTCAAAACCTCAAAATTGTTTGCGATATCAAGGAAGTCCCTTACGAAAGGGTAGACGAGGTATTGACGCAAGTGGGACTTGATGAACGCAAGGATACGAAATTCAAAACCTTCTCGCTAGGTATGAAACAGCGTCTGTCCATTGCGTCAGCATTGCTTTGTAACCCTACGGTAATGATTCTTGACGAGCCTACCAATGGTCTTGATCCTCAAGGAATTGCCGAAATCAGAGAACTCATCATTGAAATTGCCAATAGTGGGAAAACCATCATTATTGCTAGTCATTTACTAGATGAAGTTCAAAAGGTATGCTCACATTTTTGTGTGCTTCAGCGCGGTAAACTAATCTATAACGGGTTGGTGGAAGACGTAGGTAAAGGTTCAGTTTCGGTAGAAGTAAAAGCTGACCATGACGACTTGCAAACCGTTTTGGAAGAATCTGGCCTTGGGACGAAAGTGAAGCGAGAACTTGATAAGTACATCATGACGATGGAGGGAGATCATTCCGCTGCCGAGTTGAATGCCTATTTGTTCAAGCAAGGAATCACTGCCAAGCATTTACTTGTGCAATCGAAGAGCCTTGAAAAGCAATTCTTAGAAATTTTAGCTGGTAATAAAGAAGGAGGTGCCCAATGATGAGATTACTGAAAATAGAACTGAAAAAAGTAATGCCAAACCGCGCATTTAAGGTATTGGCCATTATGTATATTGTAGCAATGGTGATTATCAGTATGGGTGTTATGCCATTCTTTCAATACTTAAAATCTAAGTTTGCAGATTTTGATATGGATGGAATTGATCCCACTATTATTCCGTTTTATGAATTCCCAGACATTTGGCAGAACCTTACAAGTGTAATGATTTGGTTCAAAATGTTGTTGGGCTTTAGTTTAATATTCTCCATTACTAATGAATATTCATACAGAACCATCAGGCAAAACGTAATTGACGGTCTTACTAAGAATGAATTTATCTGGTCGAAAATTATTATGGCTGGGTTTTTAAGTGCGATGTCGACAATAGCCTTGTTCGTGTTAGGTTTGATTACAGGCTTTATTTATTCGAGTGAAATATCTTTCTCGCTTGTTTTTAGCGATGTTTATTTCCTGTTGGCCTTTTTCTTCCAGCTATTTGCATTCTTATTATTTACTCTTTTTGTGGGAACGCTGATAAGAAAATCAATTATTGCTATGGGGCTACTGATCTTTTGGGTTTTAGCTGTTGAAAATGGGTTTTACGTTTGGAGCAAGGTGAAGAGTATTGATTGGGTTGAATACCTTCTTCCTGTAAAAAGTATTAATGCGTTAATTCATAACCCATTCCCTAAATATGTTTTTATGGAAGTGCAGGATTACATTGCTTGGCACGAAATGGGGCTTGTGATATTGTGGGGCACTTTGTTTTATTGGGCTACTGTCAGATTGGTAGTGAAAAGAGATTTATAGAAAACTCCCTTTAACTTAAAACAAAAGCCCTGTTAGTTGTAAAACTGACAGGGCTTCTTTTTGGTCATTGCGAGCCTGTTAATGCTATTTGTAGAAGTGCCGATTACGCGAAGCAATCTCTCCTTTCAAATTACAGAAACGGCTGTTTTAAGACTGCTTGGTTTAAGGAATCCACTTAATGTCTTTAAAGTTGGGTTTACGCTTTTCTAAGAAAGCATTTCTACCCTCTTTAGCTTCGTCTGTCATATAAGCAAGCCTTGTGGCTTCTCCAGCAAATACCTGTTGCCCCACCATGCCGTCATCCGTCAAGTTCATGGCGAACTTTAACATTTTGATGGAAGTTGGCGATTTTTCTAGAATCTCTTGCGCCCATTGGTAAGCGGTGTCCTCCAGCTCGTCATGCGGAATCACGGCATTCACCATTCCCATATCAAAAGCATCTTGAGCAGAGTAATTTCTTCCTAAAAAGAAGATTTCTCTCGCCTTTTTCTGGCCTACCATTTTAGCCAAATAAGCTGATCCGTAACCGCCATCAAAACTGGTGACATCGGCATCGGTTTGCTTGAAAATGGCATGTTCTTTACTGGCCAAAGTAAGATCACAAACCGTGTGGAGGCTATGTCCACCACCAACAGCCCAGCCTGGCACCACGGCAATCACTACTTTCGACATAAAACGGATTAAACGCTGAACTTCCAGAATATTCAACCTTGGCATTCCATCGTCATCTACATAGCCTTGGTGCCCTCTCGCGTTTTGGTCGCCACCGCTGCAAAATGCCCAGCCACCATCTTTGGGCGATGGCCCTTCTCCTGAAAGTAAAACCACTCCAATGGAAGTGTCTTCGCGGGCATCCAAAAAAGCATCAAAAAGTTCTGCTACAGTTTTAGGTCGAAAAGCATTGCGCACTTCTGGGCGATTGAAGGCAATTCTAGCTACACCATCGCCTGATTTTTTATAGGTGATGTCTTGATATTCTTTAACGGTAGTCCAATTGGGTGTATTCATAACGCTTTATTTCTTGCTAATATAAAATTTTTGATTGTGAGGCTGATTCAAACATCATCCTGAAAATATTTTTTTTCGGCTACAAAAGTGCCAAAGGGAAGGAGTGAAGCCAGTAATGACAGAAATGTAACTCCAATAGACCATTGTTTTTGTTTGGCTACAATCAGTACCCATAAACAGTAACTCACAAATAAGACCCCATGGGCTAAGCCTACGGGGTGGGTGGGTTCAGGAATATTGAAAATGTATTTTAAGGGTACGCAAATTCCTAACAGAAGTAAATAGCTTATTCCTTCTAAAATGGCGAGTAAACGTAGTGTTTTTAAGTGGCTCATTGGGCTGAATCCTTTTGCTGCGAAGATAAGCAATGTAGTATTTGGCCTTATGCTTTATCTCTCTTTTTTGGCTATGAAGTCGAGTAAGTTGTAATAATTCTAAATGTACTGGCGCTGTAATGTATATACCGTATAATAACTTTATGCTATTTTTTTACAGCCGAAAGTAGTAGTATTAGCCACGTATTCCCTTTTTGGAATGAAAAACGATATTAAAATGAACTCAATGAAAAAGAAACTTGCATCAGTGATAGCCGCTGTGGTCATTTTGGCTGGCAGTACGAGCATTTTGAAAGCGCAGGATAAGCTGAAAAGCATGCCTGGTTATGATCAATACCAGAAGATAGCTCCTCAAATTAGATCATCCGTTGTTCCGGGTAGTCTCTTCGTTCAGTGGAGTGACGATGGATCGTCTTTTGAATATACAAAGGATGGTAAAAGATACCGTTACGATGTTAAAAAGAAAAAGGCTACGGAAATCGAAATGCCTGAGCCAGCCTCAAGAGGCAGAGGTTTTAGCCGTGGCCCAGCCAGAGGTAGACAATTTCCTTCGGCAGATTCTCCTGATGGTAAACTAAAGGCCTTTACCAAGGACAGAAACATGTACTTGAGTAACCCTGATGGCAGCAATGTAATTGCCATAACTACAGATGGTAGTGCTGAAAACCAAATCAAATACGGTATTGCTACTTGGGTTTATGGTGAAGAGCTTGGTCAGCGTACTGCTATGTGGTGGTCGCCTGATAGCAAGAAAATTGCTTTCTACAAATTTGACGAGAAGAATGCTCAGAAATATTACGTGCTTTTAGATCAATTAAAGCTATACGATTCTCTTGAGGTAATGTCATACCCTAAAGTAGGTGCCGACAACTTACCTGTGGATTTAATGGTGTATGATGTAGACACCAAGCAAATGAAGAAATTGGATGTTCGTGACGGTAAACCATTTAATGATGGTGCTGTAGGAACTTACCTTTATGGCATGGATTGGACGCCTGATGGAAAGGAATTGCTTTTCCACAGTACCAACCGTAAGCAAGACATCATGGAATACCGTGCGGCTGACCCGGTTACAGGAAAATCTAGAGTTGTAGTTCGCGAAGAGTGGTTGCCAAGTTTTACTAAAAATACGCCTGAAATTAGAGTGCTGGAAGACGGGAAACGTTTCGTTTGGGCCTCTGAGCGTACAGGTTTCAACAACTATTACCTATACAATTTCGATGGTACTTTAATCAATGCCATTACAAACCATCCTTTTGAAGTAGCTAACATTGTTAAGATAGACGAGAAAGCTGGCGAAATGTATTACATGGCCAGAAGTGGTGAAAACCACATGAAAATGCAATTGCACCGAGTGAAGTTAGACGGCACAAAAGACACTCGTTTAACTGACCCTAAATTTAACCATAGCGTAAATATTTCTCCTGACGGTAAGTATTTTGTGGATGTTGCTCAAACGCATAACATTGCACCTTTTACCAACTTGGTTGATTCAAAAGGTAAAATAGTTGCTGAATTGGCTCAAAGCGATTTGACTAAATTCAATGAATTAGGATTGAAAAAAGCAGAGGTATTTACCTTCACTTCAGCTGACGGGGTTACTGAGTTACACGGTATGATTCATTTCCCTTCTAACTTCGACCCTAACAAGAAATACCCTACACTTTTGGCTAACTATGGTGGTCCGGCTACAAACGAATTCTCTGAGAATTTCTCCCTTCCAAGCCCGTTGACTGAGTACGGATTTTTGATCGTTAGTATTGATGGTAGAAACGTGAGAGGTAGAGGTAAGAGATTACTTGATCAACTTTATGGTCACCTAGGAATCGTAGAGCAAGATGACTTTGCGGAAGGTATTAAGTCACTTTATAACCGCCCTTACTTCGATAAGAATAGAGTAGGTGTTTACGGAACTTCTTATGGAGGAACTACGGCTGCAATGAGTTTATTGAGATTCCCAGATGTATACCAAGCGGCTGTTGCAAATTCAGCAGTTGCGGACTGGGTTTTTTATGATAACATCTATACGGAGCGTTACATGAACCTTCTAGAGGACAATAAAGCGGGTTATGATAACTTCAGATTAGCTAAGTATGCGCCAAACTTGAAAGGTGAATTGATGATTTATTACGGAACGGCTGACAATAACGTGCACCCTTCTAACTCAATGCAATTGATCAAAGCTTTACAAGATGCAGGCAAGAGCTTCGAAGTTCAAGTAGGGCCAGATAGAGGTCATACTGCAGTAAACACAGAGCGAATGATGGAGTTCTTTATTCGCCATTTAGTAATCGATAGCGAAAACAAGTTGAAGATAGAGCGTAAGTAAAATTACTTTCTAAAAGAAGAATTGAGAGCAGTGCCATACGGTACTGCTCTTTTTTTATGCTGTAGCTTAATTGAGTAATTGAGAAATAAGTGATACACTGAAAATTGTGAGCATAAACCAGCCGATAAAGCCTTCAATAATTGCTAAGTAGCGGGGGAGACCTTTGATAGGGATTTCGCCAAAGCCTAAAGTAGTGAAGGCATTAATGCTTAACATAAGTGCATTAAGTACACGTATAGAAAGATCGAAACCAACGCCAATCACTAGGTAGGTGCCAATTTGTATATTTTTCCAACGCTTTTGAGATGGGCTAAGCGTATGCCATTTACCACTGAGAATGTCTGTGGTTTTAAGAAAACTACTGGTCAGTTTTGTGCTTACCATGGCTATGTTATACACCGGTTTAGACCATGCAATGAAAAACTTAGGTAGTTCGAGTCTCCCATCTTCAATGCGTTTTTTGAAAGCTTCATACTCACTAAGTTCTTTCTTTTTTTCTACCAGATAGATATCGTTCATGCCTTCTTTACTCCGCAGATATTTTTGGAAGAAATCAAAACGATGAAGGATTCTATGCTTACCCTGCTCGTCCCAGCTGTTGGGGAAAAAGAGATAAACTAAGGCAAATAGAATAACCACGTTTACCGAAAAAACTATTGCTTTCGAGGGCTCAGTTCCGTAATCAGAAAACACCTTAAGGAACTGATTCACTTTCCACTTAAAGAAAGTGTTAAAAGAAGGGTCTTGAGAATAGAGGTAAGCAAGACGCTCAGTTTCCATGTTTTTAATGCCAATGTAAACTGTATTTACATCTTCCAAATCGTGTTGGGCCTTATACAAATCAAGAAGTTTGCCTCTCAATTTTACTTCTTGCTTATATGACTTTCCAAATTGAACGATCTCATTTTTATAATTGGTCAGAATGCTGTTATTGGCTTCAAAACTAATGAAGCTACTCATTTTAACAGAATCTGAAAGTGTGTTGAAATAGTCGTTATAGCCTTGTGAAGAGATCAGTTGATTGCCCCATTGTGACCATTCAAAAGTGCTGCTGGTGGTTAAATCATCAAAATCCAACAATACATGATTGTTGAATGTGTTTTCTTCTAAAATGGAAGTGTTGAGTTCCATCGAGCCTAAAACCTTTAATTCAGCAATCCAATCTCCAAAGTTGTTTCCAGAAATATCTACTTGGTCAGTTAAATTTCCTGTAATGGTTACTCTGCCTTGATCGTAGAAAGTACAATTTTTAACAGTAACAGATACTACCGAAATGCCATTGAACCTAGAGCCCCTACCTTCTTTAGACCCCCAGATTTCAGAGTTTTCAATCCTAATTCTAGAACGCATTTTCTCATCTGTGGTACCCAAATCCATGTTTACACTCTTTTTCAACTTACTGTTGGTTACCGTTACTGCTAAGTTTATCGCACGACTATTTCTATCCAGCAATTCTATGGTTTTGGCCATTGATTCTGTCGACATAATGGTTAGTCTTCCTTCAAAAGTGCAGTTCATAAAGTGCACTGATGAAGTGTTGCGGAGCATCACGTTCTTGTTGAATTGTATATGGTGCAAAGCACTGGGCTGTCGTCTGTCTGGGGCATCAAAATGCACATTGGTAAGCTGTAATTCCTTGTTTACATAAATTGAATCAGAGTTATCGAAGGTGTTTACCGAACTTCCTGGGAAACTTGTATAACTAAAGCGGTTATCGATGCCTTGGGCATATTTGATAATCGCATTTTCGAGCCTAAAAACAGAGTCACTAGAGTTTTCTATCATTTCGAAAAACTCGGAATAAGTGTAATTCTTAAACTCATTGGTTTGAGAAAACAAATACTGGGAGGCCGACAGAAATAAAATCAATAAGAAGATTGATCGATAACGAGAAGGGGCTTGCATACTGTGGTTTAAGGTTGTACTGCTATGTGAAAAGTTAAGGAATATACTGAAAACAGCGGCCGAATCAATATTGGGTTGTTTTTTAGACGGGCGTAGGGTGCTGTAGTTTAATGGTAACCTCCACTTTAGTTCTTATTTCCAAATTAAATTTTGATTAAAAGCAAAAAGTAAATTGATAATTTGGTGTGTTTTTTCGCTACTAGCAATGTTCTTTTTAAACACCTTATTTCCCTCACACGCTTTTGGGCGCCTATTTACCACCGTATTTATTGGTATTGAAACGCCCGATACAGACAGCTTTAAACCCGCCCTTAAACATGAGAATAACCGAACACCTTCTGGGAGATAATGAGAAGTATATTAAATGGTATCAGGCTAGCTAGTTCACTTTAAAGAGAAATTGAAATAGAAATGGAGTCTTCGGACTCCTTTTTTTATGTAAATAACCAAGCCCAATAAACTAAAAAACCCTGCAGAGGAAGCCTTACCCACAGGGCAATTATGTACCATGTCTTTTTTACTTTGTTCGTTTGGAGCATATGGATATTGGCAGGAAAAACGCCAATGAGTACGGCTATAATTCCCCAAGCACCAATTTCTTGAGTAGAAGGAAAGAGGAGTAATGTACCGAAAACGATTTCGAAAACACCACTCAAATATACTAAGGGCAAATGGTAGGGAAGATACCTCGGCATAATCCTGAGGTAGGCCTTGGGTTTGACAAAATGCATAATGCCAGCTAAAATGTACATGGCACTCATGATATAAAGTGAAGTATTCTCCATGAGGGAATGGTTTAGCTGTTCAATATAAGTCAATTCGATTTGAGAACCCTACATATTAATATTGGGGTACTTAATTACTTATAAAGTCTACCAGAGGCATAGTCAATTCCAGCGCTAGAAATATTGTATTTAGACACTAGAGCAATGGCTTTGAGTCGGGCTTCTATCAAACTAGATTCGCGGGAATTGACTAAGAAAAGAGAACTCTCGCCTATATTAAATTTGATTCTTTCTCCTTCAAGTAAGCTACTGTAGTTGCTTACCGCATCTCTATATATATCTACCTGTTTTCTTAATGCAACATGTTCATTAAAGTAACTCAGTACTTTATTTTCTATTTCCAACTGTTTTTGTCGTTGCCCAAAGGTGGTATTCTCTATTTTGTACTTGGCCAATTGCAGGTTGCCACGTTGTTCTCTTAAAAAAACAGGTAAGCTAAATTCAATACCCCATTTGTAGTTTTGGCTCGAAACATTATTCAGGAAATTGTCTCCTACAGGTTCGCTTAGAAAATTATAGTTCAGGTTGAGTTTTGGTTTTATTTTCTCTGCTTTCAATTTTCTTTCAATTTCTAATGATGACAGCTTGAATTGATAAATCTGCATGTCGGGATGAGCATTAGGTACAGCATTAACAAAGGCTTGTAAAGTATCAAAGGAGGTGGTGTTACTCAACTCAATTTCATCGAAAAGCGGAGGTCTGAGTTCGTCAGTAATCTCTAAAGGAGTATTGTTTTCAAACCATAAGTAGTTTGAAAGTTCGAGCGTAGCATTTTGGTAAGCAAGTTTATACTCGTTACGGGCTAGTTCTCTATTTTGAACCTGAATTTTAGCTTCTAGTGTGTCTATTGCAGGTTTGTCGCCAAGTAAATAGCTGTTTTTTACTGCTGTAAAACGTGTGACGGCCAAGGTCACAGATTCTTCATAAACTTGATATTCATTATAGGCTTGTACCCATTTCCAATACTGTTTTATAGCATCAAAGTAAAGTTCGTTCATCAGTGCCCTTTGCTCTGCCGCTGAGGATGAAGCAAATACTTTAGCTTTTTGCAGTTCGGCCCTTCTTTGGTCAATAAACAAACCTTGGCCCAACGAAACTGAAACACCACCATACCAAAGACCTCCATTTGGCACTTTGTTTTCTGGATTTAGGTATACACCTCTGTTTTGGTCAAATCCAGTTTTAAACTCCAGACCATACCATGTTGGAATTTTTAAACCGCTATTCAGAATGCTGTAATATTCTTTGTCGTCAAATTGCTTTTGATCTAGGTTGGCGAATAATTTAGGGTCGAAGCCACCACGGGCGGCCCTAACTGAACTTTCTCCTTGTTGAATTAATAGTTTGCCTTGTTGCGCAATAGGGTGATAGTTTTCTATGTACCAAAGAAGTTGATCTTGGGTAAATATTGAACGCTCTTCTTGACCCTGAACAAAATGGAAGCCGATTGAAAGTAATAAGATGGTTTTTATCAATCTATTCATTACTTCTTTTTTGAGCTTTTATCAGTACTGTTTTCGGTTACATAGTAGTCTGCTGGAAAACCATTGAGCTTACGCCACAGTTCATACCATATAGGTACATCTTTTAATAAGGCCATTCCATTAGCGCCAGAACCCACCCGCAAACCTTCTGGCCAAGGTTCATCACTTGGGTCTGGGGCTACTAAAACCCTATACTGACCATTTGCACTTGTGAAATTGTCTATGGCTACTACATTTCCTCCGAACGTTCCGTACGACAGGTTTGGCCAACCAGAAAAAGCAATAGACGGCCAGCCATCGAAGATGAAACGTATCGGTTGACCTTCTCTAATGAGCGGTAGGTCCATTGGTTTTATATAAAGTGAAACGGCCAAGTCATAATCTGATGGCATAATTGTCAAAAGTTGCTCACCTTCTTTTAAGGTTTCTCCTATACCAGATTTAATGGTTTCTGTAATGTATCCGTTTTGTGGAGCCGTAATGTAATGCATACCCATTCTAACAGAATAGTTCTTATACTGATTCTCCATTTTCGATACCGTAGCCTCAGTATCAAATTTATTCGACATGGCTGTGAATTTTTCAGATTCTGTTTTGGCAATTTTATCTTGGTATTGGGTCTCAATAGAGTTAACCTCAACTTGAGCATTTATCAGTTCATTTCTGCTGCTGAGTAATTTGTTTTCGGCACTAATTTTTTTGGCTTGGGTTTCTTGAAGCTTTAATCGAGATTTTTCCAGATCGGTAAGTGATTTCAAACCACTTTCATAAAGTTGTTCCATCCTTTTTAATTGATTCTCGGCTATTGCATTGTTTGTTTTAGAAGCTTGAAAATCAATGCTATCTGACTGGATTTTGAGCTCAATTTGTCGAATGTAGTTTTTCGCTTGCTCAAGCTTAAGCTCCTTGGTTCTTAACAAAGCTTCTAACTGATTGTCTAAAGCATTTATTTTTCCTGAATAGGAATTCAAGCTAGAAGATTTCGAAGTAATTTGTTCTTGGGTTCTAGACAAAAGTTCAGGATCGAAATAGTCGTCTTTTACTTCTGATATGTATAAAATGGTATCTCCCTTATTTACATAATTGCCTTCCCTCACATACCATTTTTCTATTCTACCACTAATAATTGAGTTTACTGTTTGCGGACGTTGATCGGGCTGCAAAGTAGTTACCACACCAGTTGACCTAATGTTCTGTGTCCATGGTAAAAACAAGGCCAGTATAAATAGTGCAAAGAATATGGCAACAAGCCTAGTAAAGATTTTACCAGCATAATAATCTTTTACCATGGCAAACGATCGGAATTTTGATGTTTCAACCTTCCCCTCAATTTTGTTTGGACTGATGTTTAGCATGCTATGATTATTTTTTAGAAAAAATGTTTGAATACCATGGGTAAGTCGTCATTGATGATACCGTACCCTTTGCAATAATTTCTCCCTTTTCCATCACAATGGTTCGGTCAAATTTGTCTGCTACAAATGGGTCGTTTGAAACCGCTATTACTGTCCATTGCTGGCTAAGAAGGAAGTCCAAGAATGAAGCCTTATCTTTCTCATTCAGTTGATTAAAATTGTCTTCTAGTAGAATCATTTTAAAATTTCCGGCAATACTTCTGGCCAACATTATTCTTAGAATTATGCTTTGCGGTAGGTTTCGGCCTTCGGGTAACAAGGTAGTGTAATAGCCCTGTGGAATGGCATCTACAAAATCTTTGAGTCCCACAATTTCTGCTACTTGCTGAACGCGACTCATTGTAATTTCAGGTTTTCCTAATGAGATGTTTTCAAAAAGAGTTGCATTGAAAATGTCGCCACGCGTAAGGTTATCGCCAATAAGTTTATGGAAATCTGCTTTACACCAACTTGTTAATGGTACGCCTTGGCTTGAAATTGAACCACTGTATTCATCGTATAAACCAGAAACAACATGTAGAAGCAAAGATTTTCCCGAACCGTTATAGCCTGATAAACATATCTTTTCACCTGCTTCAATACTTAGGTTTACATTTTTGATAGTGTCTTCTTTCAGGTAACTGAACCTGTAACCTAAATTGGTGATGTTTATAGAAAGGCCTTGATCGTCCGATGTATCTGCTGTAGTACCACTGTCGCTGTCAAGCGGAATGTCTGTTACATTTCCTATTTTTTCAATTGAAGTAAGCACATCATAAATGGTTTCCATGCTCAGAATTAGCTTTTCAACTGAGTTTAAAACCAAAATGATAATGATTTCAGCCGCTACAAATTGGCCAATGTTCATTTGCTGGTTAATCACCAAAAGACCACCGATTAAAAGTAAACCAGCGGTAACCAATACTTTAAAGCCTACCAGATTAATGTATTGAGTAAGTAGGGTTTTAAAATGGGCTTTTCTGGAGGTCAGGTAACCTTCAACAACATCATCGGTTTTAGATAAGGGTAGAGGCGACTGACCCGCCAGCTTAAAGGTTTCCATGGCGCGGGCCAACTCTTCTAACCAGTGCGCAACCATATACTTGTTTTTGGATTCTATGATGCTGGTTTTAAGTCCTTTTGGTGCAGTAAAACGAAATATTAAATATACTACAACCACCAAAAGCAATCCGAACATGATAAAAAACGGATGGTATAGCGAAAGTAAAATCAGGCCAAAAACTACCTGCAACGATGCACTCGAAAAATCGATTAATATTTTTGATAGCCCTTTTTGAACCGATAAGGTATCGAAAAAACGATTGGCCAACTCAGGGATATAGGCATTCTTAATGGATTCCATTTTCATTCTAGGAATACGGTAGGCAAATTCAAAAGCAGATCGAGTGAATATTTTCTGCTGAATATTTTCCGTAATAGTGAGTTGCATAATTTGCATTACACCTGAGGCTATTACCCCAACAATTACGAAAATCACTAAAATAAACCATGAGGTAGATACTTGGCCACCACTAATAAGGTTGATGATCGCTTGAATTCCTAAGGGTAATGAAAGTGTGATAACGCCATTAAAGAGTGCATAAACATATACACTCATAATTTCACGCTTATCCACTTTAAGCATGTTTAAAAACCTTTTTACAGGAGAGATACTTATTGCAGGGTTCATGGTGTGTTGTTTTGCTGTATGGTTGAAATGGCCATGTCGGTATAAAACTGTGTTAAAATTGATGAGTCACCAGAAATATCTGTTAGAGTAGGAAGGTGCTCGGCAAAGTATTTTTGATCTTGAATACCTTCTATAATTGTTGAGGTGAGGGTACTGGCAAAACCAAAATTCGGATTTAATTCTTTTATAATTTCACTAATGCGAATCACCATGCGTTTGTAACCTGCATAGAAGCCCTCCTTATTGGCATCGTCTACCTGCTTGGTAAGGTATGCTTTAGATGATTCTGAAATTACGATTTTGTTAAGCAAGCCCAGATTGATATGACCAAACATTTCATTATCGGGAATGTCTTTTGATATCACCTTTATTGCTGCTTTCAACCTTTCTTCGGCAGACGAAATATTAGCAGTTGAAAATACTAAGTGATATTCTAACCAGCCCCAGTACCAAGAAGTAAGGTATAAAAGTAGTTTGTGCTTGCTTTCGAAATAACGGTAGATTGAGCTTTCGGTAGTTTCTAGTTGAGTAGCTAACTTTCTGAATGTAAAGCTTTCAAGCCCCATCTCAACAATCAGTTCGATACTTTTGGCGATAATTTTTTTTCCAAGTTCAGATGAATTCGGGTCTTTTAAAAAGACTTTCTCATTCACTTGGATTTGCATTTGGCTAATTAAATTATTCATATCGCCTAAACCTAACGCCTACTTTCAGAAAAGGTTTAAATACTTTTGAAATAAAAATTAAAATAAACTTTTTCAGTAGTAATACTTTTAATATTGCGAACTCACATGATTGAAAAGAGCTTTCTGTTTTTAGGGAAGAACATAAAAAAAGCAGCTCAACCTTTCGGCTGAGCTGCTTCATTAACTCTTATTTCAAACAGACTACTTATTTGTTTTCAGTGAATTCACTTCCCATTTGTTATTTCCTCTTTCTACATCGGCCATTCTACCAGAAGGGTCAATTTCAATTGAAGCAATGTCAGCCATTGGTCTGTCAATTGTGAAATCATAAGTAGGGCTTACCCATGCCCAGTCAGGGTGCACAATTCTTTTGTCTTGAGTTTCAGCTGGTTTTTCGCCACGCATCATTCTCAAGGCCATGTAGTGTACTTCTTTTGTGCCATCTTTATAGGTTACAACCACATCCATTGGCATTGGCATCATACCAACTCTTTCTAGTGTAACGTTGGTTTTATTGCCTTCACCTTTTACTTCTTTCACTCCATAATCGATTGATTTTGTAGTGTATACAAAGTATTCATTGTACCAATCTAACTCTAAGCCCGAAACTTTTTCGAAAGATCTCAAAACATCGTTTGGATTTGGGTGTTTAAACTTCCAATCTTCAAAATAGGTAAGTAAACCTTTGTCTAAGTTTTTCTCACCAATTACATAGCCCAATTGGCTCATCCAAGCAGCTCCTTTTCCATATGCAGAACTACTATATGCTCCATTGAGGTTGTAATGGTCTGAGTGTGTGCTCAAAGGCTCTTCTCTTCCGCTTTTCGATAAACCTACATAGCTTCTTTGACCAGAGTTATTACCTAAGTTTTCGAGGGTTACTTCTGGCTCAGATTCGCCTTTAGTTTTACGGTTAATGTAATCCATAATTCTAGTTGAAGCATATGAAGCAAAACCTTCGTCCATCCAAGGGTGAAGCGCTTCGTTACTGCCTAAAATACCATGATACCAATCGTGCATTGCTTCATGAACGGTTACGCCTATTAAGCTTCCTCTTGAGCCTGTAATCAAAGTAGACATTGGGTATTCCATACCTCCATCTCCGCCTTGAATTACTGAGAATTGCTTGTAAGGGTATTTACCAAAGTGTTTGCTCGCATACTCAAATAACATTTCTGTTTGAGGCATTACTTTATTCCAGTTTTCTTCATTCTGACCTTTTTTGTGGATGAAATGAAGTTCCAAACCGTCTTTTGTAGTCAATTTTTTGTGTGTATAATCAGGGTCAGCAGCCCACATGAAATCATGAACATTTGGCGCTACAAAATGCCAAGTAAGCTTTCCGTTTTCAACTTTCTGATTCACGGTTTCTCCCTCGTTTTCGTATCCATGCCCAATCTCTAGAGGGTTTTGTAAATAACCAGTACCGCCAATTAAATAATCTTTGTCGATCTTGATTTTTACATCAAAGTTACCCCAAACACCATAAAACTCGCGGCCAATGTATTCATCAGCATGC
This sequence comes from Roseivirga seohaensis, assembly GCF_001592945.1. Classification (GTDB taxonomy): domain Bacteria; phylum Bacteroidota; class Bacteroidia; order Cytophagales; family Cyclobacteriaceae; genus Roseivirga; species Roseivirga seohaensis. The sequence goes on along the minus strand of NZ_LRPB01000048.1, from coordinate 454,846 downwards.
CAGCCTTGGTAATCGTATTCAGCCATTTTAGGGAACCATTGCGCCATAGAGTAGCGTACGCCTTCGGCATTATCACGTCCTGTTCTTCTAATTTGAACTGGAACTTGTGCTTCAAATTCCATATCAAAATCAACAGTGCTTCCTGGGGCGATTGGTTGGTCAAGTTGAACTTCTAAAACCGTTCCTACCACTTCGTATTTTACAGGCTTACCGTTTAGTTTTAAAGATTTGATTTTTTGGTAGCCGATTTCATCTTCTTTCAAATTGAAAATTCTATCTCTTACTCTTCTATCTGGATCGGCAATAGTTCTTGATCTAACATCCATCATACTTCCGGGTTGGAAGGCATTAAAATAGAGGTGATAGAAAACTTGATCTAAGGCATCTGGAGAATTGTTAGTGTATTTCACATTCTGAACGCCCTGAAACCTGTTAGTTTTCACGTCCATATCAATTTCCATTTTGTATTCAATGGCTTGTTGCCATCGCTCATTGTCGGGCTTTGTTGCCGCAGGTCCGTTTCCTTGAGAACAGGCCTGTAAGCTAAACATTAGCAAGGCCATGGAAAGGAAGTAACTTCCAATTTTTTTCGTCATCGTCTTTTAAGTTTAAAGATGTAAAGTATTAAACGGATGCCAGCAGTCCAAAACAATATTTTCGAGTGGTAGGATTTATAGTTTCAGGAGTAAACAGAATTGAAATTTGGTAGGATGCAATTTACGAACTTAAACCGTTTTGTCGGGCTTAGTTTAATTTATACCGTACCTGAAATTTAACCTCTGTCCGTTTATTTCCATTAATCGTTTCTAGTCCTGTTCCAATTTCGTTTCGGTCGTAATAAGTAGTTCTGGCAATTCTTGCCCAAAGGTCCATTTTTCTGAATGCTTTATACTGAACAAGTAGGTAGTTTCTAATGCCTTTGCCACTGTACGCTGGAATTGAAAACGCATAGAGTACATCGCGTTCATATGCGTATTGTCTGTTTTGGCTTCCTTCTGTGTCGAATAGCGCCATTCTTGCACTTAAAATCCAGTCACCATTTTTATAAACGGCATCTTGAATAAAAGCATAGCCCATTGTTTTTTCAGTAATCAGGCGGTATTCGCTGAATTGTACTCGTGATTTAAAACTAAACCGAATGCCCGAGGCATATTCCAGGTTAATGAGGTACTGATCTTTTCGCCCTGAAGCAATAATATTGTTGTTCAAAGTTTCACTACTCACATTGGTGTCTTTAAACTCTCGTCTAAATTGGCCATATAGCTTTATTCTGCTGCCAGGGTTATAATTTAGCCTAAGCAAATAATCATGACCATTAGAAGGCGCGTCAACCCGAAACCTTAACCACGGGAAATGGTATGTGTCATAATAAGCAGTGAGGTAGAATTTTCGATTCAGGGTGTATTTGATACCCCAATAAACGCCTTTTTCGTTTATGTTACGGCTTCCTTCGGCAAATGAGGTTCCACGAAAAGTGTGGAAATTCTTTTGGTAAGATCGAAGCACCATAGCAAATTCGACACGAGGAGTTAAGCTGGTTGTAAAGCCACCAACAGCACCAATTCCTCCACTTTTAGAGATGGCACTTTCGCCAAAAAGCAGAAAATGCTTCCATTGGTATTTTCCATATACCCCCATGTTCAGGTTGGATTGGCCTTTGAATTCAAAATTATTGTAGGGTTTGTCGCTACGTAAAATTGGGGTCGAGAAATGGTTGGTACTTGCGATAAAGCCTGCTTCGGTGCGGTCGTTTGGTCGGTAATTAAGATTCATTCCCAAAACAGTTTCGCCTACCTGTTTTTTGTTGGCCAATTCTGTTGGCGTTCGGTGCATTCCGGTAAGTTGTATGGCAGAAAAATAGGATTCGAAATCTTCATTATTTCCGCCTGTTTGAAGATTGGCGTCTTGTTTTAAATTAGATATAAAAGCGGTGGCTGTCAGCTTTTTATTCAAAGTATAACTGGCTGCTGTTCCTCTTAAAAAGCCACCTTCCAAAACTGAAGTATAAGGCTTGATTCCTAATGTAACTCGGTTGGCTGTATTTACTGTTTCAGAGCCTTTTCCAACCCCAAATCCAGCACCAAATATTAAGCCCTGCCCAAATTGTAATTGGTAGTCTCCAACAATTAATTTTTGCCATTTGCCTTGATTTTCGAGCATAAAATGGGCCGACCAGAAATCGCTGAAATAGGTTTTGCTTTTTGGGTTCCAATAAAATTGTTCTCCTGCGTCTTTTTCTGTGGTAAACCCAATGCTAAAATCATTGGGTTTAGAAACTCGATACCGGAGGTAAAATTTGTCTGCCGAGCCAGCATAACGCGAATCATCAGGAGATTCTTTTGGGCTGTTGCCTTTCTTTTGGTTTAAGATTCGTTCGTAGCGAGAAATGAGATAATTATTTCGTTCTTCTAAAATTCGCTGCAAAAGCGGACGATCATCTACTAGGGCATCTTTAGAATCAACTGTTACAAAAGGCTTTAAGCGTTCTATAGTTGAAAAATCAAAACCCTCGATTACCTGTAGTTCATAAAGTGTAATCAGCTTTCCTTTTTCTAAGATATAATTTTGCAGGTTTTGAATTTGAATACTGGAAAGTACATATAAACTCTGTAACTCGTAAGTGTTAGCGGTATTGAGGTTTAACGGGTTTTGATAAAGAGTAAGCAAAGTCTCATAGAGGTCTTCATAATTAATGTCTTCGTCCTGAAGGTTGAAGAGTTCTTCAATAAATAATTCTAGATCAAATTGTTCTTCTTTTTGTGCTAGTGTTTTTCCTTCACAAAGAAGTAAAGCCGTAAGCGCTAATATGAATACTCGAGCCCGCTTCATTACTCATTGATTTGGAAGGTTAAACCGAAGTTGTGAGTGTGGCCTAATTTTCTGTCAATTCGAATTCCGTAATCCAAACCAAAACGACTGAGTTGTAAACCTGCTCCAAACGAATGGGTGTTGGTTAAGGTTGAAAAGCCCGTTCTGGCTTTTACTTTTTCTATGACTTGGTACTCCAAACCTAACTTTAAGTCTGGGTCAAGGTCAATGTCTTTTTCGCCTTCAATTACCAAAGTGATTTCTTCAGAAGGCTTATAAGCAATGCCTAAATTAATTACTGTAGGTACTTTTTCTCGATTATCTGCTGCAATTGAAGACTGGGTGAAATTATAAATGTGCGCGCCAAAAGTGAGTTGAGGAGTGAGGTCAGCTACTACACCAATGTCTGAAAGCAGGGTGCTTTTACTTCCGAAACCCTCGATGTTATATTGTAAATAATTCAACTTTACACCTAGTCGAATAATACCGGTTTTTCTGGCAAAAGAGAGACTGGCCATTTGGCTATTGAAAATATCATCGCCAAAACTGAATACTGAAAAGCCCATACTACCCAAACTAGTAGGCATGGCAACACCAGCCGAAACAGTATTGAAAGGTGCAAAATCGAAAATAGTTTTGTAGGCAAATAGTGCGGTAAGTTGCTCTGTTTCAGTTAGGCCCGCTGGATTATTGAATATGGACCAATTATCGTGAAATACAGAAGATACTCCACCCATACCGAGGGCTCGTGGCCCCACAGGTGCTCTGCTGGCTAATTGAGCAGAGGTATTGAAGGAAAAGCAAAGTGCGATTAAAAGAGTATATACAATCTTCACAGACTAAAAATACAATATTTGGAATAAATCCTATAAATATGTTTTACAAAATTGAGGAGGTGAATATTTGATTTTTACACTACAGTGCCGACATGAAGTTGACAAAGAACCCTGTTTGCCTTTCTCTATTCACGCTGAACTCAAAACGGACTACAAAGTCGTAATAAGTAACAATGTCGAGGCCGAGACCAGCGCTGTACATTAATTCTTTATTGTAGAAATTATTAGTGGTAGAACGAATGGCTTCACCAGCATAGCCCATGTCTACAAATGCTTTAAGGTAAAAAGCATAAGGCATGGTTCTAAATTGATCGATCAGGCTTCTTCTGTTCAGTTCTTGAATACCCGAAAGAAATTTGTATTTGAATTCGCTTCGGTTTGATACAAAGGCTTTACTTTCAACTACATAGCGTTCGTAGCCTCGAATAAAATCTGGTTTATAGCCAAAGCCAGAACGGAGCATATAAGGGATTTCGTCACTAAAGTTATAGTATCCTTCAAGTGAATTAGCTAAGTATAATTTTCCTCCTAAATCAAAAAAGTTACTGGTTGAGCCACGGACAGAAAACATATTTAGGTCATTGAAAATACCTAAACCATAGTTGCTGACTTCGCCTCTAAACAGGTTGCCAGAAAGGGGGTAGGCGAAGTAATCGCGGTTGTCCCAAGAGTACACATAACTTAAGCGAAAGTATTTCTGCAACTGTTCTCCATTCTGAAAATAGTCGGGGTTGGCATTGGTGATAAGCTCGCTAACACTTGCTCGGCTAAAGCCCGCATCAATGGAATGCCTGCTGTAAAAAGATGGACGATAAGTAAGTGTTCCGCTAGAAGAAAAAATTCTACGGTTAATGTCGTCCGACTGTTCAAATTGTAGTCGATGCCCATCGGTGTTGGTGGCAACCGTTTTGTTATTTGCGAAGCTGGTTCGTAGTGTAAGCCCTAAGGTTTGTGATTTATTGATATACGGTCGCTGATATTGTAATTCGTACTGCTTTGTAAAGCCGAATTGCGACCTGAAAATTAGTTTGTCGTTATAGCCTGTTAGGTTGAAATGATAAAGTTGAACTCCATAATTCACCCTTGAGAAATCACGCTTTTGATTCACCCACCATTCTGTGAAGTTCCTGTCGGCAAGCTTAAAAATAGGTAATGGAAAAATATACCAACGCTCTTGCAGTCGAATAAGAATATCGACTTGAGTGTCGGACATAAAAAGAGGGACAACTTCAACAATAACAAATAGTCGCGTATTGATTAGCTTTTGCTGACTTAAAACAATCGATTGGCTGAATTCTCTAGCACTAATTTGTTGGCCTTCAACAAAATCTAGCTCTCTAAGAATAATTTCAGCTTTCGTTTTTTTATTTCCTGTAATGTAGATTTTTCCAACATTGATAGTCACAGAACCCAAACTGTCTTCAACAGAAGTGTTTTGCCCAAAACCATTTAGACTGAAAATCAACAGAAGGAATAAAATTATTCCGCCCTTTAAGCCTTTTTTTACCTTAATGTCGATCACTCTTTTTTCTTGCTTACAACCATAGAGCGGATTAAAACAAAGAATCCGATAAGCACCAAAGGAATACTCAATAGTTGTCCCATATTGTATTTCATTCCTTCTTCAAAAGCCACTTGGTTTTCTTTGAAAGTTTCATGAAAAACACGTAGCCCAAAAATCCAGATAAGGAAGATTCCTAAGAGTAAGCCTTCTGGCGTTCGTTCTTTGTATTTGAGCCAAAGCGCCAGTAAAATAAAGAATAATATGAGGGATGTTGCCGACTCATATAGCTGAGCAGGGTATCGAACAATTCCATAAGTATGGATTGTAGCAGCCCACTGCCTACCAATAGGTGTTAACTCATAATTCAAAGGAGTTCCTAGTGGTTCTTGATAATGCTCATTAACGGGGTAGCGCGTAAGCATGGGTTTGAACTCGCGTTCTATTTTTGCTCTTATTTCTTGCTCTGTGCTGCTTGTACCTTCAAAAGTTACATAAATATCTACTGGTACGATACCAGGTTCTAAATCTTCTGTGCTTGTGCCTTTAGAAGCTTCGGCACGGTCCACACCGTTAATGCCATCTTCAAAATACATTTCGGCAATGCGCCCAAATACTACCCCTTGGTCGGTTCCTGTTGGTTTTCCTACAATTTCGGAGTTCACAAAATTGCCCATTCGAATAAAAACTGCGGCTAGAGCCACAGTAATTACAATTCTATCTACAATCCAGAGATAACTCTGGCCGGCTTTTTTCTGTTTTTTGAATTTGAGTGGAGGAAACCAACCAACTGTTATGAAGTAATTTCTGTATAGGAAAAGGGCTGCTAAAATCCCAAAAGCTGCACCATGGCTAGCTAAACCGCCTTCCCAAGTTCTAATGAACATTGATGGATCGGCTAAAAAGCGATCGGGTTCGTAAAATAATAAATGCCCCAAACGAGCACCAATTATGGTGGCCAATACCATATGTACGGTAAGTGTATCTACGTTAAGCGGGTCTTTACCTTCTTTTTTGAAAATATAGACCATGATTTGATAGCCTATAATAAAGCCAAGTGCAAAAAGTACACTGTACCAAACGGGCGGTTGAATTCCCCTGATGATTTCTTTCATGGGATCCCAAACGATGTAGGAGAGTATTGTCAAATGGTGCATACAGCAAAGATATAGGAATTAGGAAAAGGTGAAGGTTTTAGAATGGATAAACGTCAATATTTTGAGGAAAGGTATTTGAAGGAACTAAATTATGATGGGCGCTTGAAGTTAATGTTTATGAAAATCAGTTTGATATATTTTTATTGTTAAATAAAATGAGTTTTGTTTTGGCTAAGTATAATTGTTATTTTCCTGAATAAATTGAAATTATGAAAGCGTTTTTCACTTTACTCTTATCAGTTCTTTCGGTTGCTCATCTCAATGCTCAATCTTCTTTGCCTAGCTCTATAAAGGGTAATTGGTTTTTGGTAGATGGCTCCAATACACTTGAATTAAGGGTTTCAGATAATTATATGATGTATGAATCAGATTTCTGGAGCTTCAAAGATCCTAGTAAGAAAGGCAAAGAATGGCATGTTAATCTTTCTCAACCAGGAAAAGCAAGACAAATCATAATAAGAGAGGTTGGTGATTTTTTGATTTTGGAGGACGGAAGAATTATTAAACGATTGAGTAAAAATAAATTGGGTGATGAACGTCAGAGAATGCCTAACCAACATGTTTGGCAAGATGACTTTTTCAAAAGTAGTCAAGTAACCCTTTCTGGTGTGGTAAAACCTAAAGGCGAAATGCCCTTAACGGCTTCCGTTATTTATAATCATGCCTTTAGCTCTGGGCAACAAAAGTTTACGGTGAATGTAGATGAACAGGGACGATTCAAAATATTTTTCCCTTTAGATAATCCACAAGATATAATGTTTAGGGTGGGAGAGGTCTTTACTATGTTTTTAGCCGAGCCCGATAGCAAAATGGCAGTATTTGTAGATGAAGAAAAAGCAGTTAGCGGTATTGATGGTTGGTATGCAGAATCTCCAATTTCGTTTATGGGAGCTTTGGCAAAGGAAAACGAGGAGCTGAGAGTGGTAAAGCCAAAGTATATGAAGGTGAGAAACTACTTTGAGAACGATAGTTTGCAAAAGGCTTTGGAGCCCATGGAATATTTAGAGTACCGCTTAGATTTACTAAAAGAGCATCAGAATTTTTATCAGAATTACTTTAGTGAAAATATCCCAAGCCGAATAGTAAAAGAATACAGCGAGCGAAATATCAATCTGTATGCAGCAAATGATTTAATGAGGTATCGCTGGTTACATGGCGCAGATAACGGTGCTTTAACTCCAATTGATTTACCTGAGGCTTATGAGGCAAAAGTTAAAGAAATGATAGATGACGAGCCTTTGAATATGCTTGCTGGAGAGTTTGGTGATTTAATGCGAGAGTTTTCGATGGCCATGATGCCTAAAGAGAGAGAGGCAATGCACGATTACAGAATTGAGCAGGTTTATGGTTTTTTGAAGTCTAAAATTATTTCTGAAACCGGAAGGGCTGAGATTGAGGAATGGAAAATTGAAGAGAAAAAAAGAGAAAAACATTTTGGCTATGTTAAGCTAAGCGACCCATTAAAAGCCAGAACAGAAGAGTTTTCAAAAGAACTTTTAGAATTAAACCAAAAAATTACTTGGGATGATTTGTTAATGAGGATCGACAAGTTAGACCCAATGTCTAAATCTAGTATCATCGCTACTTATATAGATGAGAGCTACTTTAGTCGAGGAAATGAGCTTCCTCAAGTAATATGGGGTAAAGTGAAAACCTTAAACTTGAATAGTACAGCCAGAAGTGTGCTAGAACGTAAGTATAGCGACTTTGTGATTTTGAAGGATAAGAAGTTTGTCAACGGAATAGAAATAGTTGATTCAGAAGGTGATGTGCTAAGTCAACTGAAAAAAACTTACCCAGGTAAAGTGGTTTATATAGATGTTTGGGCTACTTGGTGTGGGCCATGCATCACGGAGTTTTCTCACTTACCAGAAATCAAGGCCAATTTTAAAGAGGATGATAATGTGGTTTTTGTTTACTTAGGTGCCCAATCTGAAAAGAAATCATGGGAGACTATGGTGAAAAAGCATGAGCTAAAGGGAGAGAATTTCTTTTTAGATGACGCCCAATATGCCAAGTTTGATCAGGCTGTAAACATTACTGGCTTCCCTACTTATATGGTAATTACAAAAGAAGGCAAGCTGATAAGAGAAGGGATTAAAAGACCTAGCGCTAAAAAAGAACTTGTTGAACAGCTCAAAGGATTCGCAAAGCGTTAATCAATTCATTGTTTCAATTTGCTTGAGAAGTTCATCTGCTTCAGCTGTTTTTAAATCACTAGCTCTACGGTTGGTGTGCGAAAGCTTGTAGGCTTCATCAATAAGTTTTTTGTATTTGGCCTGAAGCTTTTCCTTTTCTGTTTTCCTTGAAAATAATCCCATGATTGAAATAACAGTAATTGAAAGAGAATGTTTAACGATTTACTTCATCAATTAATTCTCCCTTTTCGTACACTTCTATTCTGATGAGTTTTCCGTTTTTCGCGTAGATGTTCCAGCCATCTTCTTTTATGCCATTCTCTAATTTTCCAGTACTCAATTTGCGACCTCTTTCATCAAAGAATGTCCAATTACCATTTGGGAGCCCGTTTTTGTAAGGTCCTTCAGAGAATTTAGTCCCATCAGGGTAATAGCCAATTTTAATTCCTTCTCCATTGATTATCGTGCCTGAGCTGTGCTTGTCACCGTCATCGTCTGTAAATTCAGATACTTTCATGAGCTTTCCTTTGTCGTAGGTTTCTTCTAGCATCGGTGAACCATCTTCATGAAAATAGCCCCAAAGCCCGTCTTTTTCACCAGTCAAATAACTTCCAATAGATGATAATTGTCCGCTTTCATGATAAGTGAACCATTGGCCTTGCTGTTTTCCTAATCGGTAATCGCCTTCAGAAATCAGTTTTCCTCGTGGACTAAAGCTTTTCCAATTCCCAATCCTTAGATCGTTCTTGTAGCTTCCAAATTCTGAAATCATACCATTATCGTGGTAGTATTTCCACACGCCTTCCCTAAGACCTAACTTAAAATCACCTGTTTCTGCTACCACTTTATTGTCGTAGTAGGCGGTAAAAGTACTGTCAATAAAACCCAATCTATATCGGCTTTCACTTGCCACTTGGCCATTTGAATACCACTCTTTAGAAGTGCCAATTGGTTTATCGTCTACATATGTAATTTGACTTGCCATTCTGCCACTTTCATGAAAAGTTGTCCAGGTCCCCGTTTTCTTACCCTTGTCATAATACTCTTTGATCGAAGGTGAGAATTCACTGAATTCATAATACAACCACTCTCCATCTCTTTCACCATAAACAAACTGGCCTTTTTCAATAACAATAGCCCCATCGTATTTAACCCAATCACCGTTGAGGTAACCTTCTTTGTAATTGGTTTCAATCATTAGTGAACCAAAAGGATCGTATTGCTGAAATGGCCCATCGAGCTTACCTTTTTTGTATTGACTTTTGATTTGAAGGGCACCATTGTCATAATAACTATTCCATACTCCGGTTTTTAAGCCGTTTTCAAACTCACCTTTTTCATATAGTTGGCCAGAACCATAATATGAAGACCATGTGCCATTAAGTTTACCTGATGTATAATTGGTGATGACTGTTGATTTTCCTTCTTCATTAAAAAGTACATAAGCTCCATTTAAGACGTTGTTGTCGTACTTGAGTCTGGCCCTTTCCTGTCGGTCTAGAAAGATCATCCATGCCCCAGCTTTTTTACCTTCAACATAATAGCCTCTTTGTAGAAAACTACTGTCTGCATTGTACATGGTCCAAAGTCCATCACGTTTGCCTTCTTTGGTTTTTCCTTCTTTCTTCAGTGTAGGGTCGTCAGAGGGGAATATTAGTTCATAGCTTTCCTCTTGAGCAAAGCCTGAAAGGCTGAACACTGTAAAAAATAAACTTGAAAGTATGAATTGACGAAAGCGCATAGAACGTATATCGGATTGCATGCAATTGGGTTTCATGAAAAATGATTCGGATCTTTCTTCTCAAATATTACGCCAAGAAAGCTCAAAACATTGCACCTCATGACGTCTTTTAATCAACACTAAAAAACGTTCGTTAGGATTTGCTAAATTGATTATCAATTCAGGCTTCCAATAAACGTTTTTGAGCTACATACCTAACATTTAAAGCCGTTTTTGGTTCAAAACGGAGGAGGTTTGCCAACGAAAATGGCACTTGAGAATTCGTAGTCGACTTACCAGCGAATTAATGCCGAAGCCCATGTGAATCCGCTACCAAAGGCCGCTAAACAAACTAAATCTCCTTCTTTGATTTTACCTTGTTCCCAGGCCTCGCTTAAGGCAATTGGTATTGATGCCGCTGTAGTGTTGCCGTAGTGCATAATGTTGTTGAATACTTTTTCATCAGGCATGTTTAATTGCTTTTGCACATAATTACTGATGCGTAAGTTGGCCTGATGCGGAACTAAAAGATCAATATCTTCTGCCATTAGGTTGTTAGCGGCCAAAGCTTCTGCAATTACTTCGCTAAAACGAACCACTGCATGTTTGAATACAGCATTCCCGTTCATGGTAAGATGGAAAGTGGGGCCTTCAATTAGTTCTTGAGAAAGCCTTACAGTTCTGCTACTGCCAGGGTCTTTTACATAAAGTTCTTCGGCAAAATCACCATCGGCATGTAGGTGAGTAGACAGGATTCCTCCCTCAGAAGGTTCTGCGGCTTTAAGAACAGCAGCTCCGGCACCATCGGCAAAAATTACAGCGCTTGACCTCCCTGCTGTAGATTTGTCAATGGCCGAAGATTGAATTTCGGCACCAACCACTAAAACGGTTTTATACATGCCCGTTTTAATAAATTGATCGGCAATTGAGAGTGCGTAGATAAACCCACTGCAAGCGTTCCTGATGTCTAATGCGCCAATGCCTTGAAGCCCAAGTTCTCTTTGCATTAAAACGCCAGAGCCTGGGAAAAAATAATCTGGAGTAATGGTGGCAAAAACAATAAAGTCAACTTCACTAACATCTGTTTTTGCTCTTTCGAGCGCCATCTTTGCTGCTTTGGTGGCCATATTAGACACTGTGTCCTGTTCAGGATCGAACCACCTGCGCTCTTCAATACCAGTTCGCTCTATAATCCATTCATTACTAGTGTCTATTATTTTTTCTAAGTCTGTGTTCTTAACAATGTTTTTCGGTACATAATGACCTAAACCAACAATTCTGGAACTCTTCATGGCAATTCTATTTATGGATACAAAGTAAAGAAATATCCGATAGTTCGAAATTGTTTCTGTATGCTTACTTATTTAAAAGGAAATTAAGGCCATTCATCACAGCATGTGTTGTTCTACTCGATTCAAAGGAATTTCTTCGGCCGCCCAAGTAATGAAAGTAACTAATTGGGAATATTAGCGTAATGGCTTACGGAAGAATTGATTTGTGTAAAATGATAAGAGTTAATCCAAGTGTTTTTATTGTGCTGACCTGGGTTATGGTGTCTTCAAGCTGTGCTGTGAATGAGCCCACCGCTCAGCAAATACTGGATTCGGCCATACAAAAACATGGATATAAATCTGGTGAACCGTTAGAAATTCAGTTTGATTTTCGTGGTAATCACTACAACGCTAGAATTTCTGATAAAGGAGATGTTTATAAGCGTACCTCTTATAAAGATGGAAATGAACTTGAAGACATTGTTACTTCCAATACCTTTATAAGAAGGGTAAACCAAAAGGAAGTTCGAATGGAAGAAGATTCAATTTCCAGTATTTTGGCTGGTGATACCAGGTCTGTGGTTTATTTCGCGTTGCTTCCATATGCTGCTAACCGAGAAGTCATTAGCAAACACCTTATGCCTTCTATAAAAATAAAAGAAGACACTTATTATAAAGTAGAGGTGACTTACGGAAAGAATGGTGGGGGAAAGAATTTCGAAAATATTTTTGTTTACTGGATCAACCAAAAAACGCACACTATTGATTACTTAGCGTATAGCTATTATATAAATGGTGGCGGAGTGAGGTTCCGTGAAGCATACAACCAAAGGGAAGTAAATGGAGTGCTATTTCAAGATTATATCAATTACACTATTGATAGTGATTTTCCTGCCCACGAACTGGATTATGCTTTCCAAACGGATCAGCTAAGAGAAATTTCAAGAATTGATCTCGAGAACGTTCAAGTAACTCGTTAATCCCAAATTATCCAAACAGCGTAAAACTTCCGAATTGGTTTGCGGGTGGTGCTTTTTTGAGAAGCTCCGGGCTATCGAAATCGGGGTTGCTGATTTTAGGTGTGATGGAGAAGCGATCTAATGGTTTTTCTCTGTATGGGGTAATGAAGTTGATTACGCTTTCCTCTGTATTAGATTCATTTAGCCAATCTATCATCAAATCGCTGTCGAGTATGGCTGGCATTCGGTCAGTAATATCTTCTACATCTGAATTAGCCTTGGTCGTTATCATCATGAAAGTATGCACCGACTCTCCGTTTTCATCTTCAAATTCATCCCATAATCCAGCAATGCCAAAGGGACTTTTATCGGCCAAATGAAAACGATAAGGGATTTTTTCTTTTTTTGAAATGCTCTTCCAAGCATAAAAACCATCTGCAATAATTACACAGCGTTGAGTTTTTAAATTCTTTTTTAGGCTGGCCTTGTTTAGTATTTGATCTACTGGCGCAAAAATTAGTTTTTCGCTAACACTATGGTTTTTTACAAATGCCGGGTTAATTCCCCAGTAGAAAAAAGAAAGTCCGTCTGGGTTTTCTGCAGTAATTACAGGGAGTAATTTTGTAGGTGAAGCATTATACTTTTCTTTATACTGTCCAGTCACTTCAACATTGAAATATTCTTCAATAACTTTAGCAGAACTGGCAATGGAATAGCTGGATGGCATATTAAACTTTTTTAGAAATTTAAGTGATCAGGTTCATAAATACTAATACTTCGAACCATTCACCGAGGAGCTAAGTTGCAGAATTATTCTATTGAAGATTAACCGATTATAAAATGATAACAAAAGCTTAGGGCAATAGGTCATTCAATAATTTGAATATCGGTTGTTTAAAACTATTTTTGGGCTCAATTTTCACAAATCTTATGGCAGAAATCGTTAGGATGCCGAAAATGAGTGACACCATGGAAGAAGGGGTGATCGCTGTTTGGCATAAAAAAGTAGGTGATAAAGTAGAATCAGGTGAGTTAATGGCCGAAATCGAAACCGATAAGGCTACGATGGACTACGAATCATATAATGAAGGAACCGTATTATACCTTGGAGCAGAAGAAGGTGAGGCCGTTCAAATCAATGGCATTTTGGCCATTGTTGGAGAAAAAGGCGAGGATTATAAGGCGCTTCTGAATGAGTCAAGTGAAAATGGCTCGGATGATAATGAAGAAAAACCAGCAGAGGCGAAGAAAGCTGATGCCGAGGCGATAGATACAAGTAACATCAAAGCAGAAGTGGTGAGAATGCCGAAAATGAGCGACACCATGGAAGAGGGTGTTATTTCGGCTTGGCATAAAAAGGTAGGCGATACGGTAGAGTCAGGTGAACTGATGGCTGAGATCGAGACCGATAAGGCTACCATGGAATACGAGTCTTACAATGATGGAACTGTATTGTATCTTGGCGCTAAAGAAGGAGAGTCAGTAGCTGTAAATGGTGTTTTGGCCATTGTAGGCGAAAAAGGAGCTGACTTTGAAACGCTTTTAAAGGCTGAAAGTCAAACAGAAAGTGAGACAGAGCCCGCCAAAGAAGAGCCTGCGAAAGCTAGTCCAAAGCAAGAAACTTCTGAACCTAAGAAAGAAGAAAGCGCTGCACCAACCCAAACTAATAACGGAAGAATTAAAGCGTCCCCTTTGGCTAAGAGATTGGCGGAAGAAAAGGGAATCAATATTTCAGAAGTGAAAGGTTCTGGCGATGGCGGAAGAATTATAAAAAGAGATGTAGAAGATTTTGTTCCTGTTAAAGCTGAACAGACCAAATCTGCGGCTCCAGCCCAAAAATCATCAACGCCTGCAGTGGAGCTTCCTAAGATTGTAGGTGAAGAAAGTTTTGAAGAGCTAAGGGTATCGCAAATGCGAAAAACCATAGCCAAGCGTTTAGCCGAAAGTAAATTTACTGCGCCTCATTTCTACCTTACCATGGAAATCAACATGGATAAGGCCATTGAGGCAAGAGCTAGTATGAATGAAGTTTCACCAGTGAAAATTTCGTTTAACGATATGGTAATTAAGGCCGCAGCCGCAGCTTTAAGAAAACATCCTCAGGTAAATTCATCTTGGTTGGGCGATAAAATTAGAATTAATCACCATATCCATATCGGTGTAGCAGTAGCTGTAGAAGAAGGTCTTCTAGTACCTGTAGTTAGGTTTGCAGATAATAAGCCACTTTCTCATATTGCTGCCGAGGTAAAGCAATTAGGAGCAAAGGCAAAGAATAAAGAATTACAGCCTGCTGAATGGGAAGGAAATACTTTCACCATTTCTAATTTAGGAATGTTCGGTATAGAAGAATTTACAGCCATTATTAACCCGCCAGACGCTTGTATTATGGCCGTTGGTGGTATTAAGCAAACCGCAATTGTTAAAGATGGTGAGTTGACTATTGGTAACATCATGAAAGTAACCATGTCATGCGACCACAGAGTAGTTGACGGTGCAGTTGGCTCAGCATTCCTGCAAACCTTTAAATCTTTATTAGAAGATCCAGTTAGGTTGCTGGTTTAGAAACTTATTAAGTTCAAGTCCCGTTCTCATACGGGACTTTTTTTCTTTAGAAATAACATGACTAAGATTAAATCAACCACCGTATTAGCGGTAAAACATAACGGTTCAATTTCAATTGGTGCCGATGGGCAAGCTACTATGGGTAATACCGTAGCCAAGAGTAACGTAAAGAAGATCAGAAAGCTTCAGGATGGGAAGATAGTAACAGGTTTTGCAGGCTCTACTGCCGATGCCTTCACTTTACTAGAAAGGTTTGATGAAAAACTGAGTGCTTACGGGGGCAACATGAAAAGGGCTGCGATAGAATTAGCTAAAGATTGGCGCACCGATCGCTACTTAAGAAAACTAGAGTCGATGCTGATTGTGGCAGACAAAGATGATATTCTGATCTTATCCGGAACGGGTGATGTTTTAGAGCCAGACAATGGTATTGCGGCCATCGGTTCTGGAAGTATGTACGCTCAAGCTGCAGCTCAAGCGCTAAAAACTCATGCGAAAGATTTAGACAGCTTCGCAATTGTTGAAGAGAGTCTTAAAATTGCTGCTGACATCTGTATATACACAAATCACAATTTGATTATAGAGAAAATTTCTTAATTTCGTAATAAAGAAAAGATTTTCAATCACTTAGCTGCTTTTGTAGTAGTTAATTGTTGAGCGAGAATTCAATTTAACCAACTGAAACAATGCGTACTCCTATCTCAAAGCTCTTTGCTTTAATGGCTTTAATTGTCATGAGCAATAGCTGTATTGACACCAAGATTCCCTCATATACTGAAGGGAGTGAAGGAAGACTCCTATTAGGGGCTACAGTACACTTAGGAGATGGAGAGGTAATTGAAAATGCAGCTTTAGCTGTAAAGGACGGGTACGTTACCTTGTTAGCAGATGGTGCTTCAAAAAAGCTTGACTTTTCTAAATTTCAAGTAGATCGCTTAAGTTCTGAATACCATATCTATCCTTTTAAGAAGACTGAATTAGGTAACTCTGGAATTGTTTTGGCCAGAGCCGATGCAAAGCCGTTTAACATTACCATTCGCGATAATGAAGTGGAAAAATGCATTACCATTGGTTGCGAAGCAGCTCTACTGATTTGCAGGGGAAGTATAACCGACATCAGTAAGTTTAGGGTGGAATACGTTGTAGATGGGAATGACAAAGTCAAAATATTAGAGCAGTCAGACTACAAGGTAAATGGAAATAACCGCTAGTCCGTACCCTTATTAGAATAGTATAAAATGAGCGACTTATTGGTCGCTTTTTTATTTGAAGTCTGGTGCCTAATAAGTTTTATACTTGATTGAAGTAAACTTCTAGGTGGTTGGAGAAACGAAAAAGGCCACCGATTTCGGTGACCTTTTACATCGTCTTAATTTTTTGACACTTAATCTTAATTCTTTGGTTCCAACCAAGCCTTTCTCAGCTTAAGCTGGGCTGGTGTAGCGTTCTCGTCAAATGCCAATTTAAAGGCTACAGGCACGTCAATTTGTTGGTTAGGAGTTGTAAGGGTTATTTCTTTAGGTTCGCCATCTACGGCCCTAATAACCGTTACGCTCATGGTTTCAAGACTTGGAATTTTTTGAAATTGTCCGCCTAAGAAGTTATTGATTTCAGGCCCAAGTTCTGGGAGCTCGTCTCCGTTCATTTTCAAGATGATATCACCGTTTTGTAATCCAAGCGCTTTACCAATAGCATCAAGTTTATCTTGATTACCTATCGCTAACATTCTTTTCCCATTGTATTCGGTTGCAGCTATGCTTTCCTGACTAATGATTAATGAGTACTGTTTCTTGGTGCCGTCTTTAACTACTTTTACACCAACTTCGGCCAATACTTCTTCATAGTTGATAGGTGTGTTTCCTGCCACATAAGTGTTGAGGAATTCTCCGATTTCAGGATAGGTCATGGCTACTATTTCACTGAACAGTTGATCATCTTTAAAGGATTTCTCCATACCGTATTTCTTAGAAAGATCAGCCATCATTTCTTGCACGCCATAAGCACCGTCAGAAAGTTTTCTAAGCTTAATGTCTAAGGCCATACCAATAAGTGCACCTTTCATGTATACATTGTAGTATTGGTCAGCGTAGGTATCTAAAGCGCCAAGGCTCAACTCTGTAAAAGGCAAATCATCCTTAAACTGTGCCGAGGTAAGAATTTTTTCAGATAGCATGTCCAAGTATTCCTCTGGGCTTACCAAGCCGTATTTAACTTGTACGCTACCAGCAAAATACTCCGTCATGCCTTCGTACATCCAAAGGTGACGCGACATTTTAGGATCGTTAAAATCAAAACTTCCAATTTCTTCAGAATGAATGGTTAATGGAGTTACAATATGAAAGAACTCATGAGCAGCAAAGTCACGCAGTTGCTGATTCATTTGCTGAATAGTTTGCTCAGGCATAAAATAAAGTGAGCTGAAAGAATGCTCCAGAGCACCATATGACACTACTGGCTGATCTGTGAAATAGAAGATGAAAGCATATTTTTCAACTGGTAGTTTTCCGCCTAAGAAGGTGCTTTGTGCTGCGAGCACTTCTTTAATACTGGCTGCAATTTCTTTAGCCGTAACCTTTTTGTTAGGGGAATAACTAGCAACCAGCACTTCGGTATTAGCTACTTTAACTATGGCTGTATCAGGCTTACTGTACATTAATGGCGAGTCAATCAAGCGGTCGTAATCTGAAACTTCGAACCTATCAATGGTGCTGTTGGCATCAGGTGTATTGAAGTCTTTCTTTATTAATTTACGGCTTAAGCTTGTATTTGTAGCTTCTGCTTTTAATCCAGTGGCTCCATAAAAGTTCATAGGGCGAATGATATTAATCTCGAAAGCTTCTTTTTTCATGCCTTCAAAATAGCCGAAGAAACCGCTTGTGTTTAAAAGGAAATTTTCGCCTTCAGCAATATTGGTTCCTGCTGGTTGAAATATCTCAGGGCCTTCTTTTGGGTTATCATAAGTATCGTCTACCCAATAGCTTATTTTGGTAATTTTTTTAGCATCACTGATTTTCCAAGTGTTATCATCAAGCCTTTTTACCGGAAGTGGGTTCCCTTTTTTATCGAAAGCTTCAAAGTCTGAAACCATTCGGCCATAATCGGCTATCGCGTAGGTGCCAGGGATGATTTTCGGTAGGTAGAACAAGATATCGTCTTGTTTTATTTTGGGTGGGGCGAGCTCTACATATACTTTATCGTCCGACACGCGGGAAAGATCGATGATGTATTTGTATGGGTTTGCTGCCCATGTGATTGTTGTGAATAGGAGACCTAAACAGATAAATTTGAGTTTGTTCATGATATTGAATTTAAACGCCAGAGGTTTGACATGCTCTAGCGTTGATTTATACTATAACTGCAATATTAAGGCTATTGTGTAAATACTATTAATGAAAAGTATTGATTTTAGTTTGAAGGCAAAAAAAAGACCATCAATTGATGGTCTTTTTTATAAAGCCTTTGTGCTCTTACTGGTTACCTGTTGTGTCAGGAGCAGTTTGAGGTGTGCCTCCAGCCTCTGGCGTTACAGGAGCTTGTTGTTGCATTGGCATCTCTTGAAGTGCCTTGTCTATGTTAGGATTATTTGAAAAATCACTATTGCTATTGTCTACCATCATTCCAGATGCCAGACTAAGCGCTAATAAGGTTAGTGCAAAACCCCAAGTCACTTTTTCTAATAAATCGGTTGTCTTTTTTGCTCCAATTACTTGAGTAGCACCTGCACCACCGAACTGGCTTGACAAACCGCCACCTTTAGAGTTTTGAACCAGTACGATTAAAATTAAAAGTATGGCAACGATGATGGCAAGGATTATTAATAGCTTAAACATTCTGTACTTCCTTTATTTTTTGAATTTGGCTCGCAAAGTAAGTTCTTTTTTCAGGGAATTTCAAGCTTAGTTTTTTATAAATGTCAATAGCCCTGGTATATTTTTTTTGTTTCAGTAATAATTTGGCTAAAGTTTCAGTAACGAACTCGTCTTTAGACTTCATGTGCTTGGCTGCGAGGTCTTCTTGCGTGTACTCATTCTCCTCGTTAATACCCTTTTTGTTTTCAAAACGAGGTTCATTTTGAATGAATTTTTCTATCAATTCTACCTGAGACTTGTTGCTTTGCGGAGTTGTCTGGGGTTTGATTTTCTTTGTGTCTTCTTGTCCTTCAAACATCTTTGCCAATCGGAGTTTTCGTTCTTTAATCTCCAATAAGTCTTTTTCCAACTGATTGATCTCTGGGGTTTTCTGATCTAATGTTTGAGTAGCAAGAGGTTCTTCTTGTTGTTCATTTTTGTCAGTCTTAGAAATAGCTTCTTTAGTTACTGTTTCTGTCTCAGTTTCAGCTTTTGGGGTAACTATTTCCTTTGTAGTTTCTGGGGTTTCAATTGCCTTAACCTGCTTTTTCTGGATTGTATTCTCTTGAGGGGCTTCAAAGCTTATTTCGCCAAGAATTATTTTCTTTAAATGAGCCCTGTTAGGAGAGTAGATGGCAGCTTTTTTAATGAAAGCATCTGTTTTTGGATGATCTCGATCTTTAAGTGCCTTGGCAACTATTACGTAGGGTGTTTGAAAAAAAGGATACTTTTTACGCAGATCATTGAGCGATTTAATGTCCTCATTGGTGACTTGGTGTAGGTTTCCAAGAAGTTGATTAAACCGTTCTCTGTTCACTGGTTTTTGTTTTGGGATGTCTAAAATAGAATGAAAATTACCATTGGGCAACTGAGGCCTGAAAAATTTCGAAAATAATCTCTTTAAAAATCTGACTTACCAATTCTGGCTCGACAGATGTTAGTGAGGTAGTTTGTGGGTCATAATCAGCATAGAAACTAAAGGTACGTTTAAAGTTTTCTTCTTCCTTATTTACATTGGTAAATGCTACTTCTACACCTATGGTTAGTCGCATTAAACCTGATCTATCGGCTACATTCTGATTTCCGGATGAAACAACCGCTTGAGGTGAAATGTTATATCTAGAAATTGCTCCTTCAAACTGTAAATCTCCCTTTGAAGGTACTAATTCTAGCTTAGTATTCCGCTGAAAATAATCCTTCATGTCTTCCGTAAACAGTTGCCCCATATTTGGAAGTCCTCCGTCTACAGCATCATTAAAGAAATTAGCAATAGATATAGTTTTTGTAGTGTTGTAATCTATTGAAGCCCCTGAAAAGCCATAGGTACAGCCAAAAAGCGTGGAAGCCAATAGTGCTATACTCAGCATTAATGATTTACTCAATTTCATACTGCTTGATTTTACGATACAGGGTTCGTTCAGAGATACCTAAATCTCTAGCGGCATACTTTCTTTTATTGTTATTCTTTTTCAAGGCTTTAATAATGAGTTCTTGCTCTTTCTTTTCTATGGATAACGACTCGTCTTCCATTTCATGCGTAATGTCTTCTACTTTATCTTCCTCGTAATCGTAGTCGTCAACAATAGGTTTAGGCTCTAAGTAATAGCTTTCATTTGTTTGCTTTTCTAGCTGGTCACTTAGTAGGGCACTGCTGTCATCATCTATGTTTCTAAATAAATTTGCATGCTCGCTAATCGTCTTTTCACTCAAGTCACCAGATTCTAAAATATCGTGAACCAACTTTTTTAGCTCTGTCATGTCCTTTTTCATATCGAACAAAACTTTATAGAGCAAATCTCTTTCACTCAAGCTATCTCCTCCTTGTCCGTTATGAGCTTTATAGAGTGCCGGTAAACTAGATCTGTTTTGAGGCAAATATTTGACCAAAGTTTCTGCGGAAATATGTCTTTCCATTTCTAATGCAGAAATTTGTTCTACTAAATTCTTGAGCTGACGTATATTACCAGGGAAATTGTAGCGCAAAAGAATGGCTTTGGCATCGTCATCTAGCTTTATAGATTCCACTCTATATTTTTCCGCAAAGTCAGAAGCAAATTTTCTGAACAACAAATCAACATCGTTACCTCTATTTCGTAACGGAGGAACAGAAATTGGAACGGTACTTAATCGGTAATATAAATCCTCTCTGAATTTACCATTGTCCACCGCATCGAGCAGGTCGACATTAGTAGCGGCTACCACTCGCACATCGGTTTTTTGAACTTTAGAAGAACCAACTTTAATGAACTCTCCATTTTCTAAAACGCGTAGCAAACGCGCTTGGGTAGACATTGGCATTTCTCCAATTTCATCTAGAAAAATGGTTCCGCCATCAGTAACCTCAAAATAACCTTTTCTGGCATCGTATGCCCCTGTAAATGAGCCTTTTTCATGGCCGAATAACTCGGAATCGATAGTGCCTTCAGGAATTGCTCCGCAGTTGATGGCAATGAACTTACCGTGCTTTCTTGGGCTCAGCTGATGGATAATTTTTGAAAAGGATTCTTTACCACTACCACTTTCGCCAGTAATCAATACGGTCATATCGGTAGGAGCAACTTGTGCCGCTACCTGAATGGCGTGGTTTAACTGAGGGCTATTGCCAATAATACCAAACCGTTGTTTTATGCTTAATATTTCGTTGCTATTCAAGGTGTAGGGGTTGCGGGTTAATCAACAGAGTTTCCTAGAAGTGTGGCTGTGGTACAGTCGTCTACGAATACATTCACATAGTCTCCTTTTTTGAAGTTCTTTTTAGGGAAAATCACCACTTTGTTTGCAGAGTTTCTTCCGCTTAAGTGTTCTTCCGAACGTTTTGAAGTGCCTTCTACTAGTACTTTATGTACTTTGTTCAGGTCAAGTTTGTTTCGTTCGAACGAATATTGTCGTTGCTTATCAATTATTTCCTGAAGTCTCCTTTTTTTAACTTCCAGTGGAACATCATCTTTTAACTTTTTAGCAGCTAAAGTTCCGGGTCTTTCTGAATAGAAAAACATGTAGGAGAAATCGAACTTTACATAATCCATTAAGCTTAGGGTATCTTGGTGCTCTTCTTCTGTTTCTGAACAAAAGCCAGCAATCATGTCGGAAGAAATACCGCATTCTTCACCCAAAATTTCTCTGATGGCGTCAACTCTATTGATGTACCATTCGCGCGTATAAGTTCTGTTCATCAATTCCAATACTCGGCTGTTTCCGCTCTGTGCAGGTAAATGAATGTACTTACAAATGTTCTCATACTTTTTCATGGTATGGAGTACCTCGTTGGTAATGTCTTTTGGATGCGAAGTAGAAAAACGAACCCTAAGGTCGGGAGATACTTGAGCCACCATTTCAATCAGGTTTGCAAAATTGATAATGGCTTCGGCTTCGCCTTGTTTTTCTTTTTTCTCTAACCAAGCCTTATTATTCTCTTCAGGAGACCATTTGTAGCTATCTACGTTTTGGCCTAGAAGTGTCACCTCTCTGTAGCCCTGATCGAAAAGGTCTTGTGCTTCGCGAACAATTGAATGTGGGTCTCTACTTCTTTCTCGACCTCTGGTAAACGGCACCACGCAGAAAGAACACATGTTATCGCAACCTCGCATAATAGAGATAAATGCATTAACTCCGTTTGAGTTTAACCGAACAGGAGAGATGTCGGCATAGGTTTCTTCTCTTGACAGTAATGTGTTGATGGCTTTTAAGCCTTCCTCTGCCGAACCTACTAAATTTGGTAAATCACGGTAGGCATCAGGCCCTACTACTACATCTACTAATTTTTCTTCTTCCAGAAGTTTGTCTTTTAGTCTTTCAGCCATACAGCCCAAAACCCCAATGGTGAGTTCTGGCTTTCTTTTCTTTATTTTATTGAAGTCTGCTAAACGCTTTCTAACCGTTTGTTCAGCCTTTTCTCTTATGGAACAAGTATTCAGAAAGATAACATCGGCTTGTTCAAACTCCGAGGTGGTATCGTAACCATTGTCTTTCATAATGGAGCTTACAATCTCGCTATCAGCAAAATTCATTTGGCATCCATAACTTTCAATGTAGAGTTTCTTTGCTTTACCAGTATTCTCTTCTTTTGAAGTGATTACCGTGTCTGTCGCCTCCCGACTATTTCTATCTAGAATGTCTATGTCCTGAATAATGTTATCCATTTACTTCTATCTCTATTCTACAAAATTGAACCGCAAATATAAGTGATTTGACCGAAGAAGCGCCAATTTGGCAGAGAAGTGTTGGACGAATGTGTTTGGATGTTTGGGTGTTGAAGTGTTGGTGTTTCTAAGGTAAAATCAATCTGTTTTCTGAGTTTTAGATTTCGTCATAGCGTTTGATTAAGTGGTTGTAAGCTGAATTTAAATCTAGGTGAAAATCGCTTTCAGCTTCCTCCAAATCAATTTTCATCAAAGAAGAAAGACCAAATCTGTTTTTGTCTGATAAAACGAAGGATGTGATAAAGCCTTCTTCAGGATAGATGACTACATCTTTAAAAATTTGAAAGAGGTTGATGATTCTGTCTCCATAACTGTATTCCAATTCTCGCATGTCAATCAGAATGGCTAAGAGTTGAAATGTGAGAAGCGCCAGTCCTATTTTTTGATAGAGAAACTTGCCGTAATGCTCGCCTTGAGAGCCGTGGCTACATTTGCCTTTTATTTCCACCCAAAGAATACTCTCTTCCTTGTGGTCGTGAATGTCGCATGTAATTTCAGTACAGTGAAGAATGGAAAGGTCTTGATGTATGAAGTTGTTTTTCATTAGTAATGAAGTATCATGTTCAAGATAGGAGGTTTTTTAAATTATTCGGAACATTAAGCTACTACAGTTGTTGGTAAGGTATAATGAGCTACGCAAAAAATATTCAATACCCTAGAAAAATCAATTTTTCTAACCTTCAGGCCCTTCCTGTGGTCTTCTGCGTGTTCGTTAATTAATTCACTGAAATCTATTTAGTTGTCGCTTCCAAGGTATTCACCTGGGGCATTTTGCTATATGCAATCTTTTAATTCATTTAATAAACACAATCATGAAAGTGCTAGTAATTGGTGCAGGAAATATGGGGTTAACCTATACTTCTTCCATCGCAAAATCAGGTTATTTAAAGAAGGAAGACCTGATCATCTTCGACAAATCTCTCGAGTTGAGAGAAACCTTAAAAAAATCTACAGAGAATTATGAGGTCTACGATACCCTAGAGGACTGTCTGCCTATAGCGGATATTATCTTTCTGGCGGTTAAACCTTACCATAACGATGAACTCATGCAAGAAATGAGGGCTATGATGAACGATCAACAGTTGGTGATTTCAATTATGGCTGGCGTTACTATTGAAACCATTCAACTGGGCTTGGGAATAAAAAAAGTAGTACGGGCCATGCCCAATTTACCGGCTCAGGTAGGTAAAGGAATGACATCTTATTTGGCTGCCCCTGAAATATCTCGTATTGAACTTTGGATGGTAGAAGACTTGCTCAACACCACAGGTAAATCGGTAAGGGTCGATTCACAAATGTTTATAGATGCCTCTACGGGTATTTCTGGATCGGGGCCTGCCTATGTTTTCTATTTTATGGAATCAATGATGGAAGCCGCTAAAAGCATGGGCTTTTCAGATAACGATTCAAAAGTACTGGTAAGTGCCACATTTGAAGGCGCAATCGAACTCTTCAATAAAAATAAGCTTTCGCCAGACAGTTGGATGAAAAGGGTGAGTTCTAAAGGAGGTACTACACAGGCTGCTCTCGATTCTTTAGAAGATAATAATGTGCAGCAGTTAATTCACGATGCCGCTTATGCCGCTTTTAACAGGGCCGTAGAACTGGGGAAAGAATCAACCGAATTACAAGAAAAATAGTCGTGGTAAAATCAACTAAGAAAAGAGTAGTAATAAAAGTAGGTACTAACGTATTAACGAATAAAGATAACCGCATTGTAAGGCCTGTAATTCAAGGAATTGTAAGGCAAATTGCTGAACTCTATGAAAGAGATATCCTTTCTGTATTGATCTCATCAGGATCTGTAATTGCAGGAAAAGAAGTGCTTGGGCATTCTGAAATTGAAGATAAAGCCATCAGAAGGCAGGTTTTTTCATCTGTAGGCCAACCGCGGATGATGCGAACCTATTATGAAACATTTCATGATTATGGAATGAAGTGCGCTCAAGTTTTAGCCACTAAAAGGGATTTCAATCCTGGAGTTTGGCGCGAAAATATGATCAATTGTTACGAAGGGCTACTGTCTGAAGGCATTATTCCCATCGCAAATGAAGATGACGCTACATCGCTATCGCATACCATGTTTACCGATAATGATGAAATGGCGAGTTTGGTGGCTGAGTTGATCAATGCTGATATGCTCATTCTTCTGACCGATACGCATGGTCTATATAATGGTCATCCAAATCATAGTGATACTTCAATTATCAGGGAAGTAAATGGCCAGCAGAATCTAGAAAAATACATTCAGAAAAGCGAAAAAGGCGAAGCCGAAGGTAGAGGAGGAATGGGCTCTAAACTAAAAATTGCTCAGGGAGCAGCAGCAAAGAACATTACTGCATATATAGCCAATGGCAAACAAGACAATGTGATTTTAGACATTATTGATGGGAAAACGGTAGGTACCAAATTCACAGCATAAAAAGAAAAAATGGAATTATTAAAAACAGATAAGAAGAACAAAGTATTAGGATCATTTATAAAAATTTTAGGGCTGAATAGAGCTCAAATCATTGCGGCAAATCAGTTGGATTTGGCTGCTTTTGATCAGTCTGACCGTGCCATGTACGATAGGCTCGTGGTCGACAATGCAAAGATCGACAGTATGGTGAAGGCCGTAGAAGAAGTAATGGAAAAGGATGACCCCGTAGGGCAAACGAAATCTACTTTCAAAAGAGAAGATGGACTGGAGATTATTAACAAAACTGCACCTTTCGGTACCATCATGATGATTTATGAATCACGACCAGATGTAACAGTGGAAGCAGCGGTTTTAGCCTTCAAAGCCAATAATAAAATTCTTTTAAAGGGAGGGAAGGAAGCTATTCACTCCAATCAAATACTTATTGATTGTTGGCATCAGGCTTTACACCTAAATGGTTTAGATACAGATTGGGTGCAGTTGCTCAAAATGTCGAGAACTGAGACGCAAGCGTTCTTGAAAAATCCAGATCAGAAAATTGATTTGATTGTTCCGAGAGGAGGTGAACGTTTGATTGCTTTTGTGAAGGAACACGCCACTTGTCCAGTGTTGGTAAGCGGAAGAGGAAACAATTTCATTTATGTAGATCATAAAGCAGATTGGAATCAAGCATTGAAAGTGATTTTAAATGCTAAAACGGATAAGATTTCAGCTTGCAACGCCCTC
This sequence comes from Roseivirga seohaensis, assembly GCF_001592945.1. Classification (GTDB taxonomy): domain Bacteria; phylum Bacteroidota; class Bacteroidia; order Cytophagales; family Cyclobacteriaceae; genus Roseivirga; species Roseivirga seohaensis. Next base: position 428,699 of record NZ_LRPB01000048.1, on the reverse strand, counting down.
GATAAAATTTTGCTCGATAAGCGTTTGCCAGATTTAGAGAATAAACTCATTCAACTACAAAAAGCTTTACACGAATTTGAGGTAGAGCTTGTGGTAGATCAAGAAGTGAAGAAGGTTTTGCCAGAAGAGCAAGCCATAGAAAATGAAGAAATTTGGTTTGAAGAGTTTTTGGCACTCAAGGCATGCGTAGCCCTTGTAGGTGACGAAAAAGAAGCCATTCAGAAGATTAACAAATATTCTGGTGGCCACTCTTCAGCCATTATTACAACCGATAAAGTGCTTGCACAGAGCTTTATGGAGCAGGTGGATAGTGGAGCAGTATATCACAATGCTTCTACCCGTTTTACAGATGGAGGTCAAATGGGAATTGGTGGAGAACTGGCCATCAGTACCGATAAGTTGCATCACCGTGGCCCATTGGGGCTAGAACAATTGGTGACTAATAAATACTATTTTTTCGGAAACGGGCAGGTAAGAGTCTAAGTTGAATGGTTGATTTTAGGGTCTGTAGTTTGTAAATAGTAATTATTTGCAAACCACAGGCCCTGTTTTTTGCTCCTGATTTTTTAGCAAACCTACTTTTATTAAAGAATTTGGATTTGTGCCCAGCCAAGCATGAACTTCTCTGGTAATTCCTCCAATATGATCTTTAGATGAAGGCCCTGTTTCGTAGCCTGCAATTACGACTACACTTTTGTTATTAGCTGTAAGCAAAAACTTAGTGCCCCTTTTTGGTTTGGATTCACTGGCCCACATCATGCACATAAACCACATTTCATCTTCTGGAGTTAACTCGCTTCGCTGTACTTCACCCACAGAACCCTGCCCAAAATGGCCGCCTTCTTCAGGTGTCCATTCTTTGTTCCACTTTTTGGAATACAATTCCTCAAAAGTCATTTTTGGGTCGAAGGATTGGTAAAGAAGAAAGCTGCGCTGAAGGTGTTGCTGTATGTTCTCGGTTATCATTTTAGGCCAAGCTACTTGATTATCGAACTTATCGGATTGTGTGACATAATGGTTTTCTTCTACAAATCTCCCACTTGTAGGTAAGTTGATGGTTCTTTGCCAAGGAGTGTTTCCATAAGGCATATTATGCTTGATTTCTATTGGGCTTGTCTCGCAAAATGAGGTAGGTAATAGCATCTCTTGAACCGGTTTATTTACCGTTAATTGAGTGCAACTGCAAACCAGAAAAAGGAGTGCGAATAACTTGAGTGATTTCATGGAATTGTTTAGGCCAATTTAAAACCGTGATTTTTCAAAGGAAGCGAACGCACACGTTCGCCAGTAGCGGCAAAAATAGCATTGGTGAGGGCAGGAGCAATTGGAGGAGTGCCAGGTTCGCCAACACCACCTGGAGCTTCATTGTTTTCCATGATATTCGTAATGACTTCAGGCATATGCTTCAATTTTAGCATTTCATAGTTAGGGAAGTTCGACTGCTGAATTTTGCCTTCTTCGATGGTAATTTCTCCATAAACAGCTGCAGTTAACCCAAAAACAATTCCGCTTTGCATTTGCGCTATAATGGTGTCTGGGTTTACATAATTGCCGCAGTCAATCACGCAAAACACTTTGTCCACACTAAATTCTTTATCGGGGTTGATGCTGATTTCGGCCACTTGTGCCACGATAGAACCGAAAGATTCGTGAAAGGCAACGCCTCGGCTTTTTCCTTCGGGAAGAGGGGAATTCCAATTGCTGATTTTAGCTACTTTGTCCAGCACTTTTTTCTGTCTAGAGTTTGAAGGAAGAAGCTTTGCTCTAAACTCATAAGGATCGGTATCGGCTTCATTGGCCAGTTCATCTATAAAGCTTTCAGTGAAAAATCCATTGTAAGAATGACCTACACTTCGCCAAAAACCCAAACGCATTGGGCTTTCAATAAACGAATATCCAACTTTTCGTGCACCCAGATTATAAGCTAAACCTAAAGCACCTTCGGCTGCGGTGGTGTCCTGCGATTCTGGTGGAGTCATTAGCGGAAAGTTTCGCCCAATGCTACTTCGTAAAACAGACTGAAGCGATAAATGATTTTCCCATGCGGATATTCTTCCATCATTATTCATTCCTGCCTTAAAACTGGCCATGGCTGCTGGGCGGTAGGTGTCAAATTGTGTGTCTTCTTCTCTCGACCAAACCATTTGAATAGGCGTGCCTTTCATGGCTTTGGCAATGCGTACAGCTTCAGCGACAAAGTCGTTTTCGGCCCTTCTGCCAAAACCACCTCCCAAGTATTTTATATCGATTTCAACATTACTGCTATTTACATCCGCTTCTTTGGCGGTGGCCATGGTGACCAAAAATGGCGCCTGATGCCCCACCCAAACTCTGGCTTTGTCCTCTTCCACCAAAACCGTGCAGTTGATCGGCTCCATGGTGGCGTGTGCTAAAAATGGAACTTCATATTCTGCTTCGAAAACCTTGTTAGCAGCTTTAAATGCTGTGGCAGTATTATCAATCTTCTCTTTTACATGGTCAATGTCTTTGTCGAGCCTTGTTTTTAAAAGCTTAGAAATATGAGCTGATGAAAGCTGTTCATTTCCTTTAGTATTAATTTCAAAAGTTAGGGCTCTAGCTGCCTGTTGTGCTCGCCAAGTGTTGTCGGCAATTACAGCCACACCAGTAGGCCACTGCACGATGTGCTTTACGCCTCGCATGGCAAGCACTTCAGGCTCGTTCGTAATGCTCGTGATCTCTCCTCCAATAATTGGGCAGTGTTTTACTGCAGCAAAAAGCATGTTCGGTAAACGCACATCAATGCCAAATTCGGCTGCTCCCGTCACCTTCTTTTTCAGGTCAATGCGTTGAGTAGGTTTGCCAATGATTTTAAAATTAGACTTCGCTTTTAAAGTTGGTCGGTTATTGGGTTTTTCTTCTGCGGCAAAAGACGCAAGAGACCCATATGAGACTTTTTCGCCCGTTTCAGTATTGACGATAAAGCCTTTTTCTGCTTTCAATTTATCAATGTCAATAAACCATTTTTTCATGGCCACTTTCATCAACATTTCCTTGGCAGAAGCGCCCATAATACGGTAATGCTCGTAGCCATCGCGAATGGTCGTACTTCCGCCAGTAGCGATATATGGAAGAATATAGGCCACCTTTTCCATGAAATGGAAACCAGTGGAGCTTGAGGTTCTTTCGTAGTGGGTAGCCAAATTCACGTTGGCGTAAGGCGACTCTACTTGCGGGTGAATTACTTCGATTTGCTCTAAATCTACTTCCAGTTCTTCGGCAGTAAGCATGGCCAATGCGGTATGTACCCCTTGTCCCATTTCCGCCCGAGCAATGGCCAGTTTGATTTTGTTATCTGGTGTAATATGAATGAAAGCATTGAGCGATTCTGCGCCTTCAAAGCCCATTCCGCTGAACTGCTTTTTCTTATAATTGGAAAATGCGACTCCGCCCAAGCCTAATGCAAAACCACCTCCGATTACAGCTCCGGAAATGATAAACGCCCTGCGACTTATTTTCTGTCCTCTGGTTCGTTCTTTAGCCATTTTCTTGATTTTGAGTCAGCACCTCTTTAATGGCTTCTTTAATTCTTTGGTAAGTTCCGCAGCGGCAAATGTTAGAAATGGAAGCGTCAATTTCTTCTTCAGTAGGTTGGCTATTGTTATTTAAAAGGCTTTCTACGGCCATAATCATTCCCGATTGGCAATAACCACATTGCGGTACTTGATGGTCGATCCAAGCTTGTTGAACGCGTGACAGCTGGTCATCTTTTGCAATGGATTCAATGGTAGTAATGGCTTTTCCTTGCAGTGCAGCAACGGGTAATACACAAGATCGAACGGCTTGTCCGTCTAAATGAACAGTGCAGGCGCCACAAGCGGCAACTCCACAGCCGTATTTGGTTCCGGTAAGGTTAAGTTCATCGCGCAACACCCAAAGCAAAGGCATATTGGGTTCCACATCCACTTCATGGTCAATACCATTCACGTTAATCTTCATAGCAAAATTTATCCGTTTTGGAATTTAAGAAAAGAAAGTGGAGGTGAAAAACTTTACTGGTTTTTGATGGCCGTATAGATTTTCCCTTCTACTAGAAGTTCAGTTTTATTGCTCGAAGTTTTGAATAGAGTGGGGAGTGAAACCTGTCGATCTTTTTCAGTTTTACGTACGATGAAATGTAGATGAGGTCCTGTGCTCCATCCTGTATTTCCACTCAACGCAATTGGGTCACCAGCTTCCACTAAATCACCCAATTGTACTGTAACTCCTTCAAACTGTAAGTGGAGGTAGTCTGCATAAGTACCGTCTTCGTGTAGAATGGTTACGTAATTGCCCATGTTGTTGCACCTTTTGCTTGCGCAACCTTGATTGGAATCTTCTTTAATTCTAATCACTTTTCCTGCCCTAGCCGCAAAAATTCTAGTGCCTTCATCCATCGTGAAATCGAGTGCATTTTCTCCTTGATGAGTTCGATCGCCATTATAACCTTGTGTAAGCCTATAGCTTGCTCCTTCTTCAAAAGGAAGTAAATATTCTTGTTTAGGGTCGTGTTGTGCATTTGCATCGCCAAAACGATAGATATAGCTAAATGAATACTGCCAAGATCTTTCGAATGGAATTATAAGACTGGTGAGTCTAAACTCTTTGGTATTGGCAGGAACTACAATAAAGTCAGGAACTTCTTTGGATGGTCTTAAACCTTTCAGTTTGAGTGTTAATGTAACCGTTTGCGGATAGGGTTTGTCGTTGTCTGCGTAAATGCCGATTCTACCATCTTCTTTAATGTCATATACATTGATCTCTTTTTCTTGGGCAAAAGAAAACTTAGAAAAACCTGAAAGTAAGAGTAAACTGATAAGTATTAACCGAATGCGCATAAGTGGTCAGACCAATGAGTTAAAGACGGATTTAATATACGATTTATTGTAAAAACCTAAACTCGAATTATAGACTCAGCTTCTCCGGTTAGTGGAAGGGTTTTCTGTTGTCGCAACCCTCCAAAAGTGCTACTGAAAAAATCATGAGGACTCACTAATGCAGATGTTATAGATACATCAACTTTTGGAGGGTTCTTTTCAAAGTTAAGTAAAGTGTTGGAAACACATCTGACGGTCTCTATTAAAGCTCGATCAGTTTATATGTGTATGTTTCGAAAACTGGTGAAATCTCTGGTTTCTCGGTATATAATCCAAAGAGGGTAGAACCTGAGCCACTCATGGCAGCATAGGCCGCTCCATTTTGATAAAGGGCTTCTTTGATTTTACCTAAAACAGGATGATTAGGAAAGATGGATGCTTCGAAATCATTGATCAACTTTTCGCGCCATAGACTAAAGTCTTTGCTTTCTAGAAGTGCTTTCAAGTCTACTTCATTGGGCTTTGGCGTTACATTGGCGTATGCTTCTTGGGTTGAAATGTGAACTTCAGGTTTAATCAAAAGCATCCACATGCCAGCTAAATCTAGGTCGAAAACTTCTAAATCGGTACCCGTTCCTGTAGCAATGGCTGGTTTGTTTTGAATAAAGAAGGGGCAATCACTTCCTAGTTGGGCTGCGTAATCTTCTAGAACAGAATCATCTAAGAATAATTGAAATTCGCTGTTCAGCATTTTCAGCATAAAAGCGGCATCTGCAGAACCGCCACCTAATCCAGCGCCCATCGGAATAATTTTATGCAGGTGAATATTAAGCTCAGGAAGCCCAAAATCTTTACGAAGTAGTTTGTATGCTTTTAAAACTAAGTTGTCTTTGTCTTCGCCAGGAATGGCTATTCCGCTGGAAGAGAATGAAATTTTCTTACCTGGAATAAACTCCAATACATCGCACCAAGGAATAGGGTAGAGGCAGCTTTCAATGCTATGGTAGCCATTATGAAGCTTCCTAGTAATGGAAAGTCCTAAATTGATTTTGGCATTGGGGAATGTAACCATGGCGCGATTGGTGAATTAAAAACAGCCTGCTGATTTTCGCTTGAAACGCTTAATCGGCAGGCTGCTATCTATTGTCCTAAGGACTGTTGATTAATCTTTTTTCAACTGCTCAATTAATGCATCGGTAATTCCTGAAGAAGAAAAACCTCCATCATGCATTAAGTTTTGCATGGTTACCATTCTCGTGTAATCAGAGAACATCATTGCACAGTATTTAGCACAATCTAGTGCACTTGCATTGCCTAATGGACTCATTTGGTCGGCATAAGAATAGAATACATCAAAACCTCCAACACCTGTTCCGGCAGTAGTCATGGTAGGAGATTGAGAAATAGTGTTTACTCTTACTTTTTTCAATCTAGCATAACGCTCACCGTAGCTTCTGGCAATAGATTCAAGCATGGCTTTTGCGTGTGCCATATCTGAATAATCTGGGAAAGTACGCTGCGCTGCAATGTATGATAAACCTAAAATTGAGCCCCATTCATTCATGGCGTCAAGTTTTTCGGCTGTTTGCATTACTTTATGAAAAGAAATGGCAGAAACATCTAAGGTTTTAGTGAGCCAATCGTAATTCAAATCGCCATAATCACGGCCTTTTCTTACGTTCGGACTCATGCCTATTGAGTGTAAAACGAAATCGATTTTACCACCCAAAATCTCCACTGACTTGGTGAAAAGGTTTTCTAAATCTTCGATTGAAGTTGCATCGGCAGGAATAATTTCTGCACCACAGGCTTCAGCCAATTTATTGATTTCACCCATTCTCATCGCAATCGGAGCGTTGGTTAGGGTAAAGGTGGCGCCTTCAGCTTTTGCTACTTCAGCTACTTTCCAAGCAATAGAGCGTTCGTCTAATGCGCCAAATATGATTCCTCTTTTACCTTTTAATAGATTATTTGCCATAGTACGTTTTCTTATTTCGGCTGTAAAAATAGACATTCAATTTAATAAACCGATACGAAATGTGTTTTCGAATAATGAGACATACCCGGCAAATAATCTAATCTGGTTTAATTTAATTTTCTGTTGGTACGTTTAAGTCTTTAAGTAAACCGTTTTTAATGTCGTATACCCAACCATGAACTTTTGGTGAATCTCCTTTTGCCCACATGTTTTGAATAATACTGGTAGTGGTAAGGTCGTATACCTGTTCTATTACATTGAGTTCTACAAACCTGTCGGCTCTTGCTTTCTGATCTTCAATAGCTTCCAATTCTGTTTTATGAAGTCTGTAAACATCCTTAATATGACGAATCCAATTGTCTACTAAACCATATTGGTTGTCGTCCATTGCTGCCATAACTCCACCGCAACCATAATGGCCACAAACGATTACATGCTTCACTTTTAAGATGTTTACTGCGTAATCTAGTACGCTTAGCATGTTCATGTCGGTGTGAACCACCATGTTGGCAATGTTTCTGTGAACAAAGATTTCCCCTGGTTCAGTACCCGTAATTTGGTTTGCAGGCACACGGCTATCGGCACAACCAATCCACAATACTGGTGGTTTTTGGCCATTTGCCAATTTGTTAAAGAAGTCTTTGTCTTCGTTTAACTTGTCTTCTACCCACTTCTGATTGTTATCTAATAATTCTTTAGCTAATGTCATATCTCTTAAGATTAATGTTTTACGGTTACTGTTGATCCTATTGGAATGTTAATGAGTTCTAGTGTAATATTCTTTTCATGGGCTGACTCCTTGAAGTTATAGATAACTTCAAGTGCATCGTAATCAATTTTTGTTGATCGAGACCCATCTAAAATTACATTGCTATTGTGTGGTAAGTGTTCTAAAGTAAGTTGTAAACTGGCCTTATTTAAGAACGACACATGTTCGCTTAACTCTAGTCTAATTTTACTGTTGTTGGTACTTACTTGCTTCTCTTCTTCGTAATGATAAGGTACTTTGTAGTTGGCTTTTAGAATATAGAATATACCTACAGCCATACCGATTAAAATACCAATCAAAAGGTCGGTGAAAAGGATAGCAACTACTGTGGTGATAAATGGAACAAACTGTTCGCGCCCCAGCTTAAATTGTTGTTTGTATAATGCTGGCTTAGTTAATTTAAACCCAACCACAATTAGGATTGCCGCCAATGATGCCAATGGAATCATGTTCATTATTGTTGGAAAAATTGCCACGGCAATCAATAATAAAATACCATGAAAAACGGCCGACATTTTTGATTTTGCTCCTGCTTCGATGTTGGCCGAACCTCTTACGATTACTGCGGTAATTGGTAAACCTCCAATCAGACCAGATACTATATTACCTACCCCTTGAGCTTTCAATTCAGCATTCTGAGGCGTACGTCTTTTATGTGGGTCAAGCTTATCCATTGCTTCTACACACAGTAATGTTTCTAAACTGGCTACAATGGCAAGAGTAAACGCGGTGATGTACACGTTAATGTTCGTCAGTAGAGAAAAGTCTGGAAATTGGAATACAGCACCAAGTGAATCTAAGCCAGAAATTACAGGGATATTTACCATGTGATCTCCGCTAATCGAAAGGTCTGGGTAGAATGCGCCAAAAAGGTAGTTAATTAATACACCTATGGTTACTACAATGATACCCCCCGGAACCCCCTTAAGGAATTTGTTTTGTTTTATAAAGTTACTACCCCAAGCAATTAAAATAAACAAGGATATTAATCCTACAATTAAACTGCCTAAGTAAATATGGTCGAAGGAAGAAACAAGGAATGAAAGCGTATTGCTGCCGTCTTGCTGCATAAACTCCATTTCACCAAAGGCATCAGCGTCAAAACCAATAAGGTGTGGCACTTGCTTCAGAATTAAGATTAACCCGATTGCTGCGAGCATACCTTTAATTACTGGTGAAGGAAAGTATAAACCGATAATTCCGGCTTTTAAGTAACCTAGTGCTACTTGAATTATCCCTGCCATTACAACAGCAAGTAAAAAGCCCTGAAAACCACCTAGATCGTCAATCGCTGAAAGAACGATAACCACCAAGCCAGCGGCTGGCCCACTTACGCTCAAACTTGATTTACTTAACATTCCCACCACGATACCGCCTACAATACCAGCAATTAAGCCTGAGAAGAGTGGGGCTCCTGATGCGAGTGCTATACCTAAGCAAAGCGGTAGTGCTACTAAGAAAACTACCACACTTGATAGCATGTCGCTTTTCAAGTTTTCTTTTGAAAACATATTTTTAATACTCATAAACGGATTGTTAAAAATTTTTCGACTTGCCCTTATGTAAAGAATAAGTCTAATTTACTGTGCGTTAGCAACAGTGTTTTTGATAAAGTAAAAATTGATTAGAATTGATTTGTTAAGCCTAAGCTATCAATTCGGGGGGTGGGGTTGGTATTTTCTCTTTTATAAACTCTCCATCTAAAATAAAGAAGTAAAAATCTCTTTTCACGAAGTCAACGAGGGTCCAGTTTTTATGGTAATATGAATGACTAACTACTAAGTCATCAATGTCAACGCAGTCCTCTTTAGTTTCTTCGTCTGGTAGCGTTAGAGGGAGTGGGATCGAGTCAGAATCTGAATTTTCTTGATTCTCAGTGTTATGCTCCTCGTCCTGGCTCATGTCAACTACAATACTCTGACTAGGCGCCATTACAACTCTATTGAAAGAATACACCCCGAAACCCTGTATCGAAACGAGAAAACTCATTACGATTATAAAGCATGTATGGAGGTGTTTACGCATTAAAAAATTACAGTTGTAATAATGTCCTGCAAATATACGGGCTATGAAAGCCTAGGGCTGAATCTCAAGATTAGAATACCATTAGAATTTCCTAACGGTCTATCGAAACGGCTTGTCTATAGTTGGGTAGGCTAATTTTTACATTGGTACCCTCGCCCTCTTTTGAGTTGATAATTAAACTTCCACCATGGATTTTAATTACTTTCTGAGCCAAAGGCAAGCCAATTCCAAAACCGTTGAAAGCTCTGGCGTTTGAAGCACGGTAAAAGTGTTCAAAGATGTTTTTTAATTCTTGAGGTGGAATACCAATGCCTTTGTCATCTACCTCTATTTCTACCCAGGTTTCATTGGCAGAAACTTTTATAGTTACAGGCTTATTCATTGAAAATTTGCATGCATTTTCTACAATATTATTCAGAACCATTCGCAGTAGGCTTTGGCTCCCCTGAATAATTAAGCACTCTGCTGTTTCGGGTAATTCTGAAAAATCGAAACTGATTTGGTTTTCAGGCTTGATCTTGTCGATGTCGCTTTTTACAATCAGCATCAACTCATCAATACGGATACTCTCAATGATTAGTCCTTTGTTATCGTGATCGGCTTGAGCTAGCTCTAGTAAGCACTTTACAAGAATCTCAAGTCTGTTGGATTCCTTTTCGATAGTGTTTAATGAAGCAATGTATTCGTCAACCGTTCTTTGTTTGCGAAGTGCTACTTCAACCTCACCCAAAATAGCGGTAAGCGGGTTTTTAAGTTCATGCGAAGCATTGCTTACAAAGTTGCTTTGGATTTCAAACGAAGTTTCAAGCCTGTCTAACATATTATTGAAAGTGGAAGACAGCTCTGCGAGCTCATCATTATTCTCACCGGTATCTAGCCTTAAGTGAAGGTTAGAGGCCCTAATTTCATTCGCCCTTTTTACAATGCCTGAAATAGGAATGAGTACTTGTTTTGCTTGAAAAATACCGACAATAAAAATGACCACTGAACATGTAATAAAGGCAATGATTAATATACTTTTGAGGCTCTGAATAAGCTTGATTCCGTGCTCATCAATAGCAGAAATAATTACGATATAGTCTTTATTATGATGGGAATGTATCATTCCGTAGAAGGCTACATTATCTATTTTTTGGGTAAGTGCTTCGTTATTTGTTATAGATGAAGCAAAAGATCTAACAGGAACAGGTAAAGTATTTATGTCTGATTTTGGTACTACATAGGCGGTTTCACTGGTAAGGTGAAGCAAATGCTCTTTTTGAATTTCATTGAAAGTTAAAGAATCGAGCTCTTCGGCTTTAAGAAAGAAGTCGGCCTCAATCTTAGCTCTTCTGCTTAGGTGATCATAAAATTCTTTTTCAGAATATACTTTTGCGAAATAATAAATGGACACAAAAGTTGCCAGAAGCAAGGTGCAAGTGGTTAGGGTAAAAATGAGGGTGATTTTACTTCTAATTCTCATTTTAAGCTTCGTCTTTTAAAATGTACCCCATTCCAATTACTGTTTGAATCATTTTTACCCTAAACTCTTTATCGATTTTATTTCTGAGGTAATTCACATACACATCAACCACGTTAGTGCCTACATCGAAGTGTAAGTCCCAAACGTTTTTAAGCAGTTCAACCCTCGAAAGTACTTTGCCAGAATTTACCATCATGTATTCTAACAACTTGTATTCTGTCGATGTCAGTTTGATTTCGGTTCCTGCTCTATTTGCAGTTTTTGAGTCTTTATCTAACACCAGCTTGCCCACGGTTAACAATTGACTGTTTTGATATTTCTGAGATCTTCGGGCTATGGCGTTAATTCGAGCAAGTAGTTCTTGAAACTTAAAAGGTTTGGCCAAGTAATCATCTGCGCCTGAGTTTAAACCTTGAACTACGTTTTCTGTAGAACTCAAAGCCGTAAGCATTAATATTGGTTTTTGAACACCTTCTTTGCGGAGCTGTTTACATAATTCCAAACCACTAATACCCGGCAGAATTACATCCAGTATATACATATCAAATTGACTAGTGGTTATTGTGTTTCTGGCAGATTCAGCACTGTGCGCTACCTCAACAACATAACCTTCCTCTTCGAGCCCCTTTTTTATAAAAGCTGCTACGTTCTGTTCATCTTCAACTAAGAGTATGTTTTTCATGATGTTATAAAGAGGTGTAATCAATTATGCTCAATTACAAAAATAGAGATTCGGATGGATAATTAAGCCCGAATAATTTCACACTTATAGGTCAGAGGTTGAACTAGGAATATAGAAAAATGAAAATTTCTTCATTATCCTAAATCCGCTGCGAGTGCTACCTGCGTATGTCGGTTAAGTTTCAATAATGTTTATTGAAACTGGAATTAAATAGTAGAGTGGTTCATTTCGTGTGGAGTTATGAATCGAGTTAATTGAGGTGAAGGCGGATCCGTAAGGGAACCGCCTTTATTTTTTTCTGAACCCTTATTATCTAAATGTTAAATAAATGTTATCTTCAAGCCAGTTTTAGAACAAAGAAAACGAAGGCATGTAAGGGATTACATGTTTTTGATTAGGTAGAAGGGAGGTGTGATGGCCTCCTTTCATTTTTTCCTCCAGTCAAAGTTGGCTTGTATATCTTCCCCTTTCTGTTTAACTCGAATTAAACCTCTCATAGAATGAATAGATTTGCCTTAGCCTTCATTATCATCATAGTACTTCTTGATTCAATTCCCATATCAGCTCAAAATTACTTTCCGCCCAGAAGCAAATGGGAAACCCGAACGCCACAGTCCTTAGGTTTGAATGCGGCTAAAATTGATATTGCTGTAAAGTTTGCCCTAGACAATGAGTATTCAGGCTCTAAAGATTCTAGAATTGCTTCTTATGAAGGCTTTAGTAGCGAGCCATATCATGAATTAGTTGGCCCCACCAGAGAAAGAGGAGGCCCAGCAGGAGTGATTTTGAAGAACGGTTATATCGTAGCGCAATGGGGCGATGTAAAACGGGTAGATATGACCCACAGCGTAACTAAAAGTTATTTATCAACGGTAGCTGGTTTGGCATTGGACGAGGGGTTAATTGGTAGTGTTCATGATAAAGTCAGTGACTATGTTTGGGACAATACTTTTGATGGTGCTCACAATCAAAAAATAGAATGGCATACTTTGCTCAATCAGTCTTCGGCTTGGTCGGGTACTTTGTTTGGAATGCAAGATTGGGCAGACAGACCGCCAAGAAGGGGAGGGATTGACGATTGGCGTTTCGAAAAACCAGTGCCTTCTGGTACTGTAATGGAATACAATGATGTACGTGTGAATGTACTGGCTTATTCGCTACTTCAGGTGTGGAGAAAACCACTTCCACAAGTCTTAAAAGAATACATTATGGACCCCATTGGGGCGTCTACTACCTGGCGTTGGTTTGGTTATGAAAACTCTTGGGTAAATGTTGATGGTATAAATATGCAATCCGTTACGGGGGGCGGTCATTCTGGTGGAGGTGTTTTTATCAGTGCATTAGATCATGCTCGTTTTGGTCTGTTGTTTTTAAACGAAGGAAATTGGAATGGAAACCAACTCATTTCCAAAAAATGGGTAGTTGAGGTGCAGAAATCTTCTGAGGCGAATGCCAGCTACGGCTATTTGTGGTGGCTGAATAGAGGCCCAAGAAAGTGGAAAGAAGTAGATGACGAGTCCATTTACTTTGCCGCTGGTTTTGGAGGAAACTTTATTGTAATCGATAAAAAGAATGATTTGGTAGTAGTGACACGATGGCTAGAGCCTAATAAAATTGGACCTATGATGAGTTTAGTGTTAGAAGCCACAAAATAACCCTGCCCAATATTACCTACAGGAATATCCGAGCTAGAGGGTATTCTTTCACTATGATAAATCTCGGTTCTTCGTTTTAAAATACTTTAACATGAAGAACAGAACTAAATATCTACTAGCAACTTTGGCCTTTTTTGCATTGATGGGCTGTAAACCTAAAAGTCCTTATGACACTAGCACACCAGAAAAAATGCTTCTTTCATTAGGTCTGGTTTCTGCTCAACCTGTAGATCACAACCCTGTTCCGTACTTTTATGTGAAGAAAGATGGAGTTGCCATTACTAATTTTGACGAAGCTGGATTCAAGGCACTTGATGCTTTTGAGGCTTTTAAAAATGCCATGATGGACACTTTTCAAACTAAAATTAAGCGTAGCTCTAAAGACAAAATAGAGTTTTATAAAGATGAGAAAATGTTCTCTACCGTATCACTTTCGCTTTCTGCTTCGCTTATTCGCCCTCAATTGCAAAATCGTTCACCAGAAGATTATGAAGTAATTTCAGTTTCAGAACCAAATGATGATGGTGTGGTGACTATTAAGTGCAGGATGGTAGATAGAGAAACTGATCTTGAAGTGAAGGAAGAGGATGGTCACTATTTAATGTTCTTGAAGGATAAAGATTATGCTCAAATTCAGAAAATGACAAAGTTCTTCGAAAAGGCAGAAGCGCTTTTTACTCGGGCAGCTTCTGAAATCAAAAATAAAGAAGTTACTGAAGAGAATTTTGAGGAGATGTCCAACAGTTGGGACAACGAGTATATGGATTTATTTGCAGAGTTGAATTGATTGAAAAGGACTCAACCTCACCTGATTAATAATAATGAAAGACTGGAATTATTTCCGGTCTTTCATTATTTCTGAGAAAATCTTATATGATTTCACCCGGTCTTCATGGTGGAAAATATGCGAAGCCACCATCACTTCATCAATTCCTGTGGCCTCAATAAAGTTGTTTGTTTTTTGTTGCACAGTTTCTTTACTACCTACAAACGCATATTTAAGCATGCGCTGAAAAGCCTCGTGTTGTGCTAAGGATTTCAGTTCAGCAGTCATTTCTTGCGGAGGCTGCATATAGTCGATATTATTTGTCAACACACCATACATCATTTTTATGAGCGAAGTAGATAAGCGCTCTGCTTCATGGTCTGTATCAGCGGCAATCACATTGATGCAAGCAATGGTGTAGGGCTCCTTCAAAAATGCTGAAGGTTGAAAATTATTATGATAAATATGAAAAGCCTCAAAAAGCTGAGCAGGAGCAAAATGACTAGCAAAAGCATAAGGTAAACCCATTTTTGCAGCCAGATGAGCACTGTCGGTACTAGAGCCTAAAATGTAAATAGGAACTTCTACGCCCTCGGCTACTGAAGCCCTTACCTGAGCGCTTTTATTTTCTTTAGAGAAATACTTTTGAATTTGAGCAACTTCATCGGGGAAGGCTACTACCGATCTCGCTCTGTCAGACCTGATCGCATAAGCTGTAGCTTGGTCGGTGCCAGGTGCTCGACCTAAACCCAAGTCAATTCTATTTGGGAAAAGTGAACCTAAGGTGCCAAATTGTTCTGCTACAATAAGGGGAGAATGGTTGGGGAGCATAATTCCTCCAGAACCAACTCTTAAGGTTTTTGTACCTCCAGCAATATGCCCAATGAGCACAGCAGTAGCCGAACTTGCAATACTTACCATATTGTGGTGTTCTGCCAACCAAAATCTAGTAAAACCCATTTGTTCTGCTTGCTGTGCAAGATCAAGACTATTTGAAAAGGTATCGGTAGGGGTAGACCCTATACCCATAGAAGCCAATTCTAGGATTGAATATTTTATATGTTCAGAATGCTTAAACATGGATTCTCTTTTTAGTTTCTTTAACCGAGTAGGTAATGAGAAATAGAAGAGAATAATTCCCTCTTACTAGAGTTTTTACAATGGATTGTAAGTAGCTATCAGTCTATTTGTTGGAGCGTAGGTATATAAATATCAAAAGTAGCTCCTTGGTCTTTTTCGCCACTTGCATTAACTATTCCATTATGGTTTTCAACGATTTTTTTCACAATGGCCAATCCAATACCCGTACCCTTATACTCTGATTTGCCGTATAGCCGCTGAAATAGCTCAAATATGATTTCACTATGTTTTTTATCAAAACCAACACCATTGTCTTGGACTCGAATATGGCAGTAGGTTCTATCTGATTGTAATCTTTTAGGCTCAAGTTGCTCTCCTGTTCCTGTTTTACTCGATATTTTTATAATAGGAGCGATGCCCGGTCTTGCAAACTTTAATGAATTGCTAATTAGGTTTGTAAGCAGTTGTTGGAACTGGAAGTGTATGATATGCACCTTGCAAGGTGCAGAAACTTCTAACTTGGCTTGTTTCTGCTCTATTTCTTCTTTTAAATTTTCCGACACCTCATTAACGACTTGATCAAGCGGAATTCGCTTAAACTTTAATTCGCCAGTACTGGTTCGCGAATAAGCAAGTAAGTCCTCAATCAAGGTTTGCATTCGGTTGGCAGCATTCTGCATTCTTGATAAATAGTCTACCCCTTTTTCAGAAAGATTTTCCTTTTCTTTATCTATAATTCGAGAGGCAAAGGTTTGAATTTTACGCAGAGGCTCTTGTAAATCATGGCTTGAAATATAAGCAAAGGATTGTAGCTCTTTGTTCATTTTTTCAAGGTCTTTATTTTTCCTAGCGAGTTCAGATGTACGTTGTTTTACTTGTTTTTCCAGTTCTTGTAAAAACATTTTCTGGTCCTGAATATCGGTACTAGACCCTACCCACATTCTAATGTTTCCATCTTCATCTCGTTGTGGAATAGCTCTGCTAAGTTGCCAACGGTAAGTGCCATCGTATCTTTTAAAACGATGCTCAATAAGGAAGTCTTCACCTGTTTCAATCGATCGCTTCCATTGTTTGATATTTTCCTCACGGTCATCTGGATGAACAATCTGAATCCAGCCATCCTTATCTATTTGTGCTTGTGTTAAACCAGAAAAGTCGAAAACAGACTGATTAAAATAATTCAGGTTACCCATTGGGTCAGATGTCCAAACATGTTGTGGCATGGAGTCTGCCAACAGTCTAAATTTTTGTTCGCGTTCAAAAAGCTGTTGCTGTATGTTTTTTTCTTCAGTGATATCACGAACTGTTCCAATCATACGATAAGGCTCATTGTTTTTATAGAAAACTGTGCCTTTTGCTTCCATCCAATGTAGCGAATTATCAGGCCAAAAAATTCTGGCTTTGTAGTGTAAAGAGCCTATAGCAAAAGCTTCTTCAAAGGCTTTTTGTCTGATAGGAAGGTCTTCTTCATGAATTTGTTTAAGGAATGTATTATGTGGTAGCTTGCTATCTTTTTCATAACCAAATATTTCTAAATAGCGGTTTGAATAATTGATTTCATGGGTTTTTAAATTATACTCCCAAGTACCCAATTCACTGGCTTGAATAACTACATTTAGTTTTTCTCTGTTGGCCTCTATTTTTAAACGAGCTTTCACCTGGTCACTTACATCAAATCCTACGGTCATTATACCGTTGATAACCTTATTGTCATCATATAGAGGTTCGTAGGAAAAGTTGATGTATACGGTTTCGAGCTGATTTCCCCTTAGTATTTCAACCGGAAGTTCTTTGGCTACAAATCTGTTACCTGTTTGGTATACATCATCCAGTAAAGCTTTTATACCTTGCTCATTAAGTTCGGGCATGGCATTTAGTATTTCTTTACCTAATACTTCATTCTCTTTTCTGCCCCAAAGCTCTAAAGAATGCTTATTCACAATTTCTACCACGTAATTAGAGCCACGTAAGATAGCTATTGCTACTGGTGCCTGATGAATCATTAGCCTGAGGTTACGCTCGCTGGCTTTTAATTTTCTATCGATTCGTTTCCGTTCAGTAATGTCTCTAGCAATAGCGAACATGTAAGGAACCCCTTGAATAGACAGCCCTTTCATTTGAATTTCAACTGGATAGATAGTGCCATCCTTCTTTTTGTGTAGGGTTTCAAAGAGTGGAAGTGCTTCTTTTTGAGCTCGTTGAAAAGTGGTTTTGAACAGTTCTTCGTGATATATAGGGTCTACATCAGGCACTTTCAATGATTTGGCTTCTTCGGCAGTGTATCCCCATTTTTCTAAGGCCAATTCATTTAAATACTCAAAAGATCCGTCTTCACGCATTAAGATAAAGGGGTCGCTGGCGAAATCGGCAATGAACTTAAATCTTTCTACTTCTACTTCTGCTTTTTTTCTAGAGGTAATGTCTAATGAAGAACTAATATACCCAGTGAATTTACCTTCTGCCGAATAGCAGGGGGTGCCTTTTGAAAGAAACCAACGATAATCATTGTTGCGGTCTAAAGCCCTGAATTCACTTGTAAACTCTGCTTTACTTTCGAAGGCCTTTAGGTAGTCATTCAATACACTGTCGCGGTCATCAGGATGAATTAGGTCTGCCCACCCAAATGCTAATAGGTGTTCCAATGATTTACCCGTAATTTCTACCCATGCCGTATTGAAGTAGGTGGCTTTACTAGTTTCATCACTTAAGCCAATTAAGATATCGGTGCTTTCAGTAATGTTCTTGAATCTTTGTTCGCTAGATTTGACTTCTTCTAAGGCCTTAATTTTTTCGGTAGTTTCGGTACAGGTTACCAAAACACCTGCTGGTTTTTCTGATTCATCAAAAACAGGGCTGTAACCAAATGTCCAATATACCTCTTCCATTTTCCCATTTCTAAAAATAGGAATCAACTGATTTTCGCTCCAAGTAGGCTCAATTTTGTTTAAAACCTGATCGATGAGTGGTTTGATGATATGCCATATCTCGGGCCAGGCGTCTTCTGCTCTCATGCCCAATATGGCTGGGTGTTTTCCTTGTTCGCCTAAACTTGGTCGGTAGTAGTCATTGTAAAAACAAATAAGGTTGGGTCCCCAAAAAAGAAACATGGGAAATTTAGAATGTATAACAATACTTAAAGTGGTACGCAAACTTTGGGGCCAAGTATCAGGTGAGCCCAGAGGGGTTTTAGACCAATCTTTTTCTCTAGTGAGTTTCCCCATTTCTCCACCACCCTGAAGAAAGCTAAATTCCGTGTTTGTTTTCATAAAGTGTGCGTGCTGTCCATGGAGAAAGTTCGTAAATGTTATTGATCGTTGGCTGTGTTTTTAAGGGGTGTTTGCCGGATTAATAAACTTCGAGTAAGTGATTTTGTTTAGATATCGACATTATCTTGCTTTTGGTTTAGGGCGGTTTATCGGTATGTAAATATTGAATGTAACCCCTTGATCAAGCACTCCTTCTGCCATGATTATACCGTTATGGTTGCTAACAATTTTTTTAACAATGGCCAAGCCTATACCGGTGCCATTGTATTCAGATTTACCATGTAAACGATGGAATATCTCAAACACTTTTTCATTATGTTGAGGGTCAAAACCTACGCCATTGTCAGAAAAAGTAATATTGCAGTATTGTTTTTTGGGCGAAAGACTATCTATTCCGAAAGAATTTCCAATACCTGTTTTAGTTTTAATGTCGACAACGAGTGATGTGTCTTTTTTTGCAAATTTAATCGCGTTGCTAATAAGGTTTGACAGCAATTGTCGAAACTGAAAACGGATTATCTCAAGGTTGACATCTTCACCGAGGTTAAATTTGGCTCCTTTTTGCTCTAGTTCTTCTTTGAATGTTTGTTGAGTTTCTTCAACGATTTTATTGAACGATGTAAGCTCAAATTTATGTTCGGCTGTTGTAGTTCGGGAGTACTGCAAAAGGTCGTCTATCAAAATTTGCATGCGGTTTGCTGCATTTTGCATGCGATTTAAATAGTCTAAGCCTCTTTCTGATAAAACCTCTTTTTCTTTATCTGCTATTCGCGAAGCAAAAGTTTGAATTTTTCGTAGCGGTTCTTGTAAATCATGGCTAGAAACGTAAGCAAACGATTGAAGCTCTTTGTTCATTTTTTTGAGCTCTTGATTTTTAAGCTTCAGTTGCTTAGCACTTGCTTTTAATTTGTCATCGGCAGCCTTTTTTTCTGTGAGGTCACGCGTAATTTTCGAATAACCTATTATGCTATTATTGCCATCTTTAATGGCGGTTATTACTACACTTGCCCAAAACAGACTGCCGTCTTTCCGAACTCGCCAGTTTTCTTGAGCTGCTTTTCCCTTTTCTTTAGCAAGCGTTAGTAATTTTTGTGGTACGTTGTTTTCTTTATCGGTTTGAATGTAGAATACTGAAAAGTGTTTGCCGATTATCTCTTTTTCGTGGTAGCCTTTTATCTTTTCAGCTCCTTTGTTCCAGTTTTCTATGTTGCCCTCGGAATCTAGGTAAATGATTGCGTAATCTTGAATTTCATCTACCATAAGGTGATTACGCATTTCGCTCTTTTTCAAAGAGTTATTAGATTCTCTTAATTCTTTTGTACGCAACTCGACTTTTTTCTCTAGCTCGTAGGCAAAAGACTGTATTTGCTCTTCAGCAATTTTTTGCGAGGTAATATCGGTGTTGGAGCCTAACCAATGAGTAATATTTCCTTTTTCATCACGAATGGGCAGGGCACGTGATAAAAACCAATTGTAATCGCCATTCTTAGCTCTCAAAGGAAAAGTATCTTCCCAAATTTCTCCGGTGTCCCATGAGTGCTGAATTTTTTGGGTTACCCGATCTACATGATCAGGGTGATGTACTTTTTGCCAGCCCCACCCTTGCATTTCTTCAAAGGTACTTCCGGTATAATCGTACCAACGTTGATTGTACCAATAAATCCAACCTTTTGCATCGGCCATCCACACCAATTGGTGCATGTTGTCGGCTAAAGTCCTAAATCTTTTTTCACTTTCTTCTATAGTTTTTCGAGCCAATACCTGATCTGTAACGTCAGAGGCAATGGCCACAATACCTGAAATACTTCCGTCAGACTCTCTTAAAGCATCATAAACAAAGTTGATAAATATGGTTTGCATCTTACCGTTTCTTGGTAAGTCTACGGGTCTTTCTATGGCCGTGAATTTTTCTCCAGTAGTATATACTTGATCTAATAATTTCTCTAGCCCTTGCCCTTTAGCTTCAGGTAAGCCTTCGAAAATTGGTTTTTTTAGAACTTCTTTTTCGCTTTTCCCCCATAACGAGAGCATTAGGTCGTTGGCAATTTCAACTTCGTAATTTGGCCCCCTGAATATGCACATTGCGATTGGTGATTGAGTAATATTCTGCCAAAAACGCTGATTGCTGTCTTTTAAACTTTTAAGGCTGTTTACTTTTTGAGTGGTTTCAGTACAAGTAACTAAAACACCTGCAATTTTGCCTTGCTCATTATGTACAGGGCTGTAACTAAAGGTCCAATATACATCTTGTATTTCGCCATTTCTATAAATGGGAATTAGCTGATCTTCACTCCATGTAGACTGTCCTCCTTCTAAAACTTGGTCAATTAATGGCTTAATAATGTGCCATATTTCACTCCAAGCTTCTTCGGCTTTCATGCCCAATATAGATGGGTGTTTTCCTTCATTCCCTAAACTAGGTCTATATGCATCATTATAAAAACATAATAACTCAGGCCCCCACCATAAAAACATTGGAAATTTAGAGTTAAGAATAATTCCTAAGGTGGTACGCAAACTTTGCGACCATGTGTCGGGGGTGCCAAGTGAGGTTTTACTCCAGTCTTTTGATCGGGTTAGTTTACCCATTTCACCTCCGCCAGAAAGGAAGTTATATGTTGTTTCTTTACCCATTGATTATCACTTTACGGCTGAATTAAAAATAAATCTTTCGTAGGTGGTCTATTGTGTTCTCCTTTAACTAATTCAATTGCACGAAGGATAACTTTTTTTAGGTTTGAAAAGGTTTTTGGCTTTCTAATATAATAGTTTGCTCCTTGCTCAAAAAGCATATTTGCAATTTCTGGGTTATAGGATGTGGAGTAAATAATAATGGGTAGTTCTTTAAGGTTGTTACATTGCCTAATTTCAACCAAGCAATCCGCACCATTTTTTCTAGGCATGTTTAGGTCTAGAAAGAGGGCGTTTGGAAGCTTTCTATTGTTTTCTGACAATAGTTTTAGAAGCGCTTCTCCATTATTAACGGTGGTTAAGCCTGCCGATACTGAAAGTTCATGCAAAGCCTCTTCAAAAAAAAGGCAGTCATCCTGATCGTCATCTGCGAGTAAAAGTTCAAATCCATTGCCCATAGTATTTATTTAAAAAATGAATGACAGTTAGAACAAACTTTTGGCTAAAGAGTCTCTTTCGGTTTTTAGAAGTTATCCCCTATTTAAAATAAAGGTCAATAAAAATTATCTGTTAAACAAAAATGGCCTAAAAGCTAAATACTTTTACATAGAGCTCTTAAACCATAAACGGAAAACTGTACAATGAACCTAATTCTTGCAGTAAGGCTATAT
Source organism: Roseivirga seohaensis (assembly GCF_001592945.1). GTDB lineage: Bacteria > Bacteroidota > Bacteroidia > Cytophagales > Cyclobacteriaceae > Roseivirga > Roseivirga seohaensis. The sequence continues at coordinate 406,900 of NZ_LRPB01000048.1, read as the reverse complement.
ATAATCGTTGAAAAGGACTAGCTATCTGAAAATCTGATACTTTAAATATGAACTGGCAGAAGTGGTTTCATCAGCTTTTTACAATTATCACTGCTTTTTAGGTTGGTACTACCGTTAATCAATATTTGAAAAATATTTTGCTGGAAACACTACTTGCCTTATTCCATAATCAAATTGAAAGCTCCTGAGGTCACGAATTCAGTATTCGGCTTAAAGTCCTGAGGGTTTAAAATGGAGGTGTAGCCATCTTCCGTAATTCCCACTTTCACCATTCTTTTTTCAAAGGTTGAAGCTTCATTTTCGGTGTTTGTTTTTACCAAAACATAATAATTGCCTTCAATCTCTACCACGGCTGCTTCTGGTAAAGCCATTTGAGTTTGGCTCGAGGTTAATATTTCGGCTTCTACATACATACCCGGAATAAAGAGCCTTTCATCTTCTTCACTGTCTAAATGGCAATGCACTAATACCGATCTGTTTTCTTCGTCTATGGCTTTATTGATGAGGTTGATTGTAGCGGTAAATGTTTTGTTTGGATCGTTTTGGCGCTTGAATATTACTTTTTGCCCTACTTTTATCTTATGAAGGTCATTTTCAAAAACCTTCAATTCCATATGCATATGTTCTGTATTGGTAATTGTAATAGCAATGTCTGAAGGGTTTAGAAACATGCCTTTAGAGGCATTTATAGCGGTGATAAAGCCGCTAATGGGTGATTTTACTGGAATCACCGAGGTCATGCTTTCTGCGGTTAGGCTTTTTGGGTCAATGTTCATTAGCACTAACTTCTTTTTTAAGGCTTCGAATTGGGTCAGAGCATTGTTGTATTCAGTTTCTGCCTGAAGAAATTTTTTCTGAGAACTGATATTCTCTTCAGAAAGGCTCTTCTGTCTTTCGTAGTCTGACTTTAAAAAGGAAATATGGTTTTTAACTTCCAGAAAATCCTGTTGTATCTGAATGTAAGCAGGGTTTTCTAGCGTGAATAAGGTTTGGCCTTTCGTGGCTACTTCACCTGGCAATAATTCACTCTCTTTTACATATCCACCAAAATAGGCACTTACAGAAGCTTTATGTCCCGGAGGTACATCAAACATGCCTGTGGTATGCACCTTTTCTGAAAACTGGAACGTGTCCATTCTACCAAGTTGCATGGCCGAAGCTTGAAATTGAGAATTACTCACGCTTATGATATTCTCATCAGTGTTTTCTTCAATTACCATCGTTTCGTTAGAAGCGCCTGAGCCGCAAGAAAATACGCTAAATACTAGGGCAAGACTGCCTAAAAATAAGCTGATACTGAATGTATGTTTAGAACTGTTCATTTCAGAATTGTTAAATATTTGATATCCAATAAGATCATGTTGTAATTGTAGAGATTTTCTAAGTAGGTAATCTCAATACCTTTAGCATTATCGAGTAGCTGAATGTATTGTAAGAAGTCGATCTCTCCACCTTTAAAAGCTTTTGTTCCATTATTGATTAGTTCATGAGCAAGCTGTTTTCCAGCATTTTCATAATAGTCAATGGCCTCTTGGTATTGTTGCAAATCAGCGCGCTGAGCTTCGTAATTCGCTTTTAACTGCGTTTTGTAATTCTCCGACTCGTATTCCGAAATAAGCGATTGAATTTTGGCCGCATTTATTTTTGCCTTATCGGCTCCAAAAAAGAGGGGTATGCCAATGCCCGCCTGAAAGCCCATATAGGCTTTTGCATTTATGCCATTGTTGGTGCCTCTGAAAATATTAAAATGTAAATCGGGCAATAGCTGCTGCTGCGCAAGTTTTAAAGATTGCTGCGAAAGTAATTCCGCCTTTTCAAAGTACTGAATACCCAAATGGTTTTCGGTGTCTAATGGGCTGTACTCAAGCATTTGCATTTGCTGCGGCTCTATTTCAATTTCAGAGTCGGACTGAAGCCATTGGTTTAGTAATGCATAAGATTTTTGAACGCTTTCTTTGCTCTGCTTTAGAGCCAAATCAAGCTCTCTCTGTTTGGCTTCCGCAGTTAGTTTTTCCAAATAATTAGATTCCCCTTCTTCAAATTTGCGCGAAGCTGCTCTGGAAAAGTCTTTGTATAGGCTGTCTAAATAAGCGTAGTTCTGGGCTACATTCTGCCAGTAAACAACAGTGTAGTAGGCCTTTGAAACCTCTTTTGTAACTCTATTCCGATCGAGCAAATGTTGTTGTTCCGAAAGGGAGGTAATGCCTTGAAGCACTTTTTTCTGGTTTCCATACACCGTTGGAAAAGCGAAAGATTGACTAAGGCCAAATACATTGAGCGCCTGATTGTTTTCGGCAATGTTGTTTTCGTCAAAGTGATAATACACCTGCGTTTTTTCAATGTTGAATGAGCTGCCTACTAAAGATTTATTCTGATCTATTTTAGCAGAAGAAGCTTTCAATTCACTGTTGTTCTTTAACGCAATGTCGATTGCTTCATTAAGACTTACAGGTTTGGTTTGTGCTATTCCGTTGCTATTAAAAGCAAACATCAACAGAATGACAATCATAAGCGGTTGTGCTTTCATTGGTTTTTTAGCTTCTTTTTTATCGAAAATAGAGTACAAAACGGGCAGTACAATTAGCGTAAGAATGGTGGCGGAAATGAGTCCACCAACCACAACTGTGGCCAATGGTCTTTGAACTTCGGCACCAGCAGAAGTAGAAATGGCCATAGGCAGAAAACCCAAAGCTGCGGCCATTGCGGTAAGTAGTACTGGTCTTAATCTTTGTTTTGTACCCAAAATCACTCTGGCATTAATATCGTCATGACCATGTTTTTTCAATTCTTTAAAATGCTCAATCAACACAATTCCGTTGAGTACCGCGATTCCAAAAAGAGCGATAAAGCCTACGCCAGCTGAAATACTAAAGGGCATATCTCTAAAGTAAAGCAGTAAAACACCACCCACAGCTGATAGCGGAATAGCACTGTAAATCATGAGGGCTTCTTTTACAGAGTTGAAAGCGAAATAGAGTAAGAAGAAGATAAGGACTAAAGCAACAGGCACTGCTAGCATTAGTCTGGCCCTGGCCGATCTTAGATTTTCGAACTGCCCACCGTATTCGATGCTATAACCCACTGGTACTTTTACCTTGCTTTTAATAATTTGCTGAACATCGTTTACGACTGACTCTAAATCTCTGCCACGAACATTTACACCTACCACAACTCTTCTTTTGGTATCATCTCGTGATATTTTTGCTGGCCCTTTGGTGTAAGTGATTTCGGCAAATTCACTAAGCGGCACTTTGTTTCCGTTGGGCAAAAGCACCGATGCTCTTTCTATGTCTTGAATGTCTTTTCGGTGTTCCGCGTCATACCGAACCACCAAGTCGAATTGCTTTTCGCCTTCAAAAACAGATCCTGCAGTTGCTCCTGCAAAGCCCATTGTAATAATGTTATTTAATTCTTCTACATTCAGCCCGTAGCGTGCAATCTTTTGGCGGTTAAATTTCACAGACATTTGAGGTAAACCCGCCACTTTCTCTACAATAATGTCTGCTGCGCCATCTACATTGGCAATCGCCTTTTCTATTTCTAAGGCTTTTTGGTAGAGAATATCTAAATCTTCCCCAAAAACTTTGATGGCCAAATCGGCCCTAACTCCAGTGATCAGCTCGTTAAAGCGCATCTCAATCGGTTGAGTGAACTCAAAATCTACCCCAGGTATTTTGGCCGAAAGGGCTTCTTTAAACTTGTCGGCCAATTCATCTTTGGTTTCGGCCGAAGTCCATTCTTTAATTGGATTGAGTTTAATGATTACATCACTTTCTTCCATCGACATAGGGTCGGTAGGTACTTCTGCCGCACCAATTCTGGTCACCACCTGATCTACCTCTGGAAACTCCTTGAGGATTTGTTCCATAAGGGTAGTGGCTTCTATGGTTTTACTTAAAGATGTTCCTGTTTTAAACACTGGCTGGATCACAAAATCACCTTCATCTAAAGTAGGCACGAACTCTCCACCCATTTTTGAGAATAGTATACCTACTGCAATGAGTAGTGCCGTAGCGGCAGCCAATACAATTCCTTTACTTTTCAAGGCCCAAGTGATTGAAGGGGTGTAAATCCTGTCCAGAAACCCAATCAGTCGATTAGAGATGTTCTTTTTATTTGGGTCAGATGGTTTTAGGAAGATCGAAGAAACCACCGGAACATAAGTGAAACAGAGGATCATTGCGCCAATCAAAGCAAAGCAAAACACCATGGCCATAGGCTTAAACATTTTGCCTTCCACACCTGAAAGTGAGAGGATTGGAATGAAAACAATGATGATGATGAGCTGGCCAAAAACTGCGGAACGCATCATTTTTGTAGAGCCGCTAAATGTAATTTTATCAATCAGACTTTGCTTTTCAGACTTTGGTAAACTCATGATTTGAGTTCTTTCGGCTGTAATTTTAAAAGCAATGTATTCCACTATAATCACCGCCCCATCTATGATAATTCCGAAGTCAATCGCCCCCAAACTCATTAGGTTGGCATCTACACCAAAAATGTACATTAATGAAAGCGCAAAAAGTAAACAGAGAGGAATTACAGAGGCTACTACCAAGCCAGAACGCAGATTTCCTAACAAGAGCACCACTACAAAAACTACAATTAAACAACCTAGAATTAGGTTTTCAGCAATAGTGAAAGTGGTTTTTCCAATCAGCTCACTTCGCTCTAAAAAGGCATTTATTTTAACACCCTCAGGAAGTGAACCTTGAATTTCTTCTACTCGTTCTTTTACTGCTTCTATTACCGCTTTGGAATCAGCATCTTTCAGCATCATCACTTGGCCTAGCACTTTTTCGCCTTCGCCATTTCCAGTAATTGCTCCAAAGCGATTGGCATGACCAAAACCGACTTTGGCTACATCGCGTACAAAAATGGGTTTGCCATCTCTGTTGGTAACTATAATGTTTTCTATGTCTTCAAGAGAGCTTACTAAACCTTCACCACGAATAAAAAAGGCCTCATTTCCTTTTTCGATATAACTACCACCTGCTACGCTGTTGTTCGTTTCTAAGGCATCGAATACTTCTGAAAGTGACAAATTTAGTGCACGTAACTGCTCTGGATTAATAGCAACTTCGTATTGCTTGAGGTAGCCGCCCCAAGTGTTTACTTCCACTACGCCAGGTATTCCAGATAATTGTCGTTTTACAATCCAATCCTGAATGGTTCTTAAATCGGTAATTGAGTATTGATCTTGGTATTCAGGCTCTACATCTATTATATATTGATAGATTTCACCTAAACCAGTAGAAACAGGCCCCATAAAGGGTTTGCCAAATTCAGCAGGGATTCTTTCTTCGGCACTTTTAATTTTTTCCGCAATAAGCTGGCGAGGCAAGTAGGTGCCCATTTTATCTTCGAATACAACGGTTACTACAGAAAGCCCAAACTTAGATATAGAGCGAATTTCTAATACCCCAGGCAAGTTGGCCATTTCCAATTCTACAGGGTAGGTCAGAAATTTCTCCACATCCTGAGTTGCCAGATTACGCGATGTGGTGATGATCTGAACCTGATTGTTGGTGACATCGGGCACGGCCCCAATGGGGATGTTGTTAAGTGAAAAAATGCCAAAACCCACCATGATTGCGGTGAAAATCATCACAATGAGTTTGTTTCGAATGCTGTATTGAATAATCTGTTCTAACATTACTATTGGTCTAAAATTGACTTCTCAAATCTATAATGAGTTTCCTTAGGCTTCTCATAAGAGAAACTTAAGGTTTCCTTAAAAATGCAATCGTAAAAGTGGTGCCTTTATTGATTTTACTTTCTACAGTAATCTGCGCACCAATAGCATCTACTGCCTTTTTAGCAATAGATAATCCCAAGCCAGCTCCTGTAATCTGTTTATGTTCTAAAGCATCGGATCTAAAAAATGGATTAAACAGCGAACTAAGGTCTTCTTGCTTAATCCCTATACCTTGGTCGCTTATTTTACAAAGCGTATATTTTCCTTCTTCTGAAATTTCTATTGATAGTGTTTTGCCTTCAAGCGAATATTTGATGGCATTTATAATGATGTTTTCCAGTATCAAACTGGCGTAATATTGAGGTACTAGAGTTTCGGTTTCGGCCTTTACTTCAAAATTTACTTTTAAATTCTTCTGACTAATGGTGTTGCCATTTCTAGTGAGCACTTCATCAACCAAACTTACCAATGAAATAAGGTGATTTTCTTCAATTTCACTTTTAGAATCAAACCTAGCCAGTAATAAAAGTTGCTCCACAATATTGCCCATACGGTCTATTTCGTTTAAGCCATACTGCACTTTCTGTTCATATTCTGATTGTGTTCGTGGTTTTCTGATGAGTACTTCTAAAGTGCCTCTGAGCGTTGAAAGTGGGGTGCGCAGTTCGTGCGAAGCATCTGAAGTAAACTGTCGTTCACGCTGAATGGCGTTTTCTATACGCTGTAAAAGTTCGTTGATGGCTGAAGAAAGCTCGAAGATTTCATCTTTGTTAGGAGGTAGCGGAACCCGTTCATTCAGGTTGTTTTTTGTAATGGTATTTGTAGTATCTATTATGGCTTGAAGCGGAGTGATGCTTCGGCCTGCCAAAGAACTTGAAATTAGATATAGACCAAAAAGCACAATAGGAAAGGAAATCAATAAAGTGTTCTGTAGGTTCTTAATCACCATTGTGGAACTCTCCATTGAAATAGCTGTAATAATATAGCCTTGCTTTCTTCCATTTTTTTCAATTGGAATTTGTGCTTGCCTAATGGCTCTATCTACAAGGAATGTGCTAAAATGGTCGTTGCTGTTTACCGCTTCAAGGAAAGTGAGTTGCTGCTCTTTAAGGTTTGGCGATTTATCCATTAACTCCCCTTGATTATTGATTAGCTGAATAAATACCGGGTTTACCTGCACCTCACGATGTTCTCTTTCGGCCCACTCGGCTTTGTTCATGAAATGAATGCTGTCATTTTCAATAATAATTTCCTTAGAGTGTTTTTGGGCCTGATAAGAAAGCTCTTTATCTAGATTACTGAAAACCGTTTTCTTTACGCTTAGAAATACAATAAGAAAAGCCAATGCCGTGATGATGGCTGTGGCAACAGTGTAGTAGAGGGCAATTCTATTTTTGAAATTTAACTTCATAATTCCTTAGCGATATAGCCTATTCCCCTTACTGTTTGGATGTAATTTTCAGCTTCGCTCAATTTTAGTTTGTTGCGAAGCGCATTAATGTATACATCGATTACTCCAGTATTGTATTCAAAATGAATGTCCCAAACAGATTCTATAATTCTCGTTCTGCGGCAAACTTTGTTCTTGTTTTGGAGCAAATACTCTAATAATGCAAACTCCTTTTTCGTAAGGAAAATCTCCTCATTTCCCTTATGAACTTGGTGGGCATTCACATCCAAAACTATGTTTCCAATGCTCAATTTTTCAGAAGAACTTGGTGTGGAACGCAGTTGAACCCTGATTCTTTCTAAGAGTTCTTCAAAATGAAAGGGTTTTTTTATGTAGTCGTTAGCGCCTGATTGCAAACCGAAAATTGTTTCTTGAACTGTATCTTTGGCGGTTAGAAAAATGATAGGAGTAGCGCTATTTTCTTTTCTGAATTGCCTACAAATTTCTATGCCGCTTAGGCCGGGCAGCATCCAATCGAGCAAGAGCAAGTCATAATCATTGCTTAGGGCTAAAATAAGTCCTTGGTTGCCATCTTCCGCTGTATCTACCACGAAAGATTCTTCTTCCAAACCTTGCTTAACAAAGCTGGAAATCCCGACCTCGTCTTCAACAATCAGAATTCTCATGCTCTAATTTATGCTTTGTTAAATTATAGAGCATGCTGAACTTCCTTAAAGTTTCCTTAAAAAAGGGTTGTTGTATCATAAACCCCAGTTAATATTCAGGCAATTTGAGTTTTCTATATTTGCACTTACTTCATAAAAACACATTCGTAAAATGAATAAGTTAACCTTTCTCTGTGTTCTGTTTTTTTTCACCACCAACGTTCTAGCCCAAACTAAAGTAATTGCCCATCGAGGTTTTTCAGGTATTGCGCCAGAAAATACTTTGGCGGCCATTCAGAAAGCCATTGATCATCAGTTTGAGTATTACGAGTTAGATATTCACAAAACTAAAGACGATTCTTTAATGGTTATTCATGACGCTTCGGTTAACCGAACTTCTTCTAACGGAATGAAAGGAAAGGTTGCTGAAATGACTTATGAAGAACTGAGCAAAGTGAAGGTGGGCTATTCTTCTAAGTTTGGCGAGGAGTTTAAGGGTGAAAAAGTGTCTACGCTCAGAGAAGCACTGACCATTTCGAAAGGGAAAATCAAGGTTTGTATTGAGTTGAAAGTGAAAGGGGTGGAGAAAGAGATGCTCGATATTATCAATGATTTGGGTATGAAAGATGAAGTAATTGTTTTTTCATTCTATTATGAAGCATTGGAAAAAGTGCGTCAGCTAGACGAAGATATTCCGATTCTATTTTTGGTAGGCTCTGCTAATGAACGATCAATTGATATGGCTAAAGCTATCAATGCTCAAGCGATTGGTGCTGGGGGTGGAAATCCAATTACAAAGGAGTATATAGAAAAGGCTCACAAAACTGGACTTGAAGTGTGGAGGTGGACTGTGGATGATGAAAAAACCATGAAAGCACTGATTGAGGTAGGTGTTGATGGCATTATCTCTAATTTCCCTAATCGATTGGTGAAGCTGCCAGGTGTTAAACTAAAAGAATAGGCTACAATGCAATAATTGCCTAGTTTTCCTGCGATATTTTCCCCGGCTTTCCTGCACCTAAACCCATATAAAGCTTTAGTAAAGCAATAACTAGTAAAAAAACCAAGGAGTAAGACCAGTTTCCAGTTAAATCGAAAATGCTACCAAATAGAATTGGCCCTGTGGCGGCTATCAAATAGCCAATTGATTGCGCCATTCCCGAAAGCTCTGCCGCTGTTTCAGAATCTTCTGAGCGGAAAATTATAAGCATTAATACCAGACCAAAACTTCCCCCTAAAGCAAAACCTATTAACGAAACCCAAATGGGAACAAGGCCTGCTTGTGGGAACATGAGTCCAATTAGGCTGATGGCTTCTAAAAGCACGAGAATAAGAATAATACTTCGTTGATCTTTTTTTCTTCCCGCCCAAATGGGAATTAGCAACGAGCCTAAAACGCCAGTACCTTGAGATAGAGAAAGCATCCATCCTGAATAGGAAGCGTCAAAACCACGGCTTTGAAGAATATCGGGTACCCAAGCCAAAATAACGTAAAAAGCGAAGGATTGTAAACCCATAAAAATTGCCACTTTCCAAGCCAAGGCTGAGCGCGTTAGGTGCTTCATGGCCTTTAAGAAATTACGATGTTTTTTCGCTTTTTTAATACGCCAAACTTGAGGCAACCAAATAAAAAATGCTGCGAAAGAAAGAAGAGCCCAAACGCCCATTGCGCCTCGCCAACCATAGACTTCGTTTTGAGCTAGCGGAACGCTAATGCCAGCAGCAGTAGCGGCTCCAATAGCCATAACTCCAGAGTATAAACTGGTGATGAGACCAGAATTAGACTCAAAATTTCTTTTCACCAAGCTGGGTAAAAGTACATTGCCAAAGGCAATGCCAATGCCTGATAAAATTGTTCCTATGTACAGTGCGGGTATAAAATCAATTGAACGAACCAGAATACCAAAGGTAATTAATAAGAGTGCGCCAGCTAAAGTAGCAGCCATTCCAAACCGTTTGGTAAAAAGAGTGGTGAGCATTGAAACTACTCCGAATGCCAAAAGGGGTAAGGCTGTAAGCAAACCCAGCATTGAATTCGATAGTCCAGTACTTTCTCTAATGGTGCTTACCAATGGACCCACGCTGGCCAGTGCTGGGCGTAAGTTGATGGCAATAAATAAAATACCAGCAATAAGTAAAGCTTGCTTGGGTTGATTAGTACTCGAAGCTTTTAAATTAGGTTTTAACATTATTAGCGCTTACAGAATGAAATACTCTGCATGAGTAATCATATCATACCCTAATGGCCAAGTTCGAATAAAAGTTCGCTGAATAACTGAATTGTTTTTCAGCGTTTATCCTCCTTTTAATTATTCGTTCTCTGGTATTTCAAACCTGGCCCATCGCATGGGGCCCAAGTGCCTTTTAATGTGTTTTCTGATTCTATAATTAACACCTCGGTTAAATCGCCTGTACAATTGGCGATAAGCTCGTTGTCGCTTGGGTAGGTAAGTTTGATTGAATGTTCTTCTTCTGTAGAATTAAAAACGAACGTGCCAGAGGCAGAGGTTTCTACGCCTTCTCTTGTTCTGGATTTGGTAAATTTGCCAGTGTTGGTATTCAAAATATAATATTCTTGCCAATCCATGTCGTTCCCTGTGGTAATGGAAGGCGAAAAACTACCTGTCATTTCAACCAATTCCCATTTCTGTGGATTACCTTCAAGAACGCAGCAGTCTAGCTCATCGGAACAAGAAGAAAAGGAGAAAAGGAGGATGGCAGAAGCAAATAATAAATTTTTCATATTTTCATAGTTTTCTGCTCGGTTAGACCCGCCTTAGGTTGGAAAGGTTGGGAGAGGGTTCTTCAAAACCTTCTCTTATTCTTCAACGGCTTAAGTAAGTCTTCTAAACCGTTGATTTTGATTTCAAAGATGGTGGAAAGGAGCATGCCTAGTTTGCCATCCGGGAAGCCTTCTTTGGCAAACCATTCTAAATAGTAAGTGGGTAAATCACAGAGCGTGGTGCCTTTGTATTTGCCGAAAGGCATTTTCATTGTCACCAAGTCGACTAGCAGTTGGGGGTTAGAGCCTTCCATTGTTGCAAGTTAACAAAACAGAGAAGCTAGCGCATAAAAAAATGCTTTGCGATTTCTCACAAAGCATTTTTTTATTTTGAATAGAAGGGGCTTATTCACCTCCTTCAAGTTCGCCTCTTTTGGCCATTCTTTTCATTTTGTCGTTAGCGTAAATCGCAACTTCCACTCTGCGGTTGGCTTGTCTGCCTGCATTCGTGTCGTTTTCGGCAATTGGCTGGCTTTCGCCATAGCCTGCTATTTCCAACCTTTGGTAATCTAAACCAAGGCTTACTAAATACTCTTGTACTGAAGCTGCTCTTTTCTTAGAAAGGGTCATGTTATATTCATCAGTACCAGTATTGTCAGTATGACCTTCAATAAGCACGTTTGTATCTTCGTATTTCTGAAGCGTAGCGGCTAAATCTTTAAGGTTTTCCTTAGTGTTTACATTTAAAGTGGATTGGTTGGTGGCGAACATTAAGCCTGAATCGAATGTGATTTTAATTCCTTCTCCTACACGTTCTACTTTTGCTCCTTCCAAATCATTCCTTAATTCTTCGGCTTGTTTGTCCATTCTACGTCCAATTAAAGCACCAGCGGTACCACCAACAGTAGCTCCAATAATTGCTCCTAGAGCGGTATTGTCTTTACCTCCAATTACTCCCCCAATTACTCCACCAGCAGTTGCGCCAATGGCTCCACCTTTAACTGAGTTACTTGCTTGGCAGCCGAATAAAAGAGCGCCCGAAAGAAAAATAGCTGTTATTAATTTAAATGATGATTTCATGATTTAGTGTTATTTGATTTGGCTGTTAATATTCAATTCTTGTACCACCTGCGAAAAGCTTAATTAAAGCCGTTTTTTGAGGTAGAAGTTGTTCCAATCTTTCCCATATGGGTAAAAGAATACTCAATTTGATAATGAATAGAGACGGTATTTGCGCAAATATGAGTACAATTGATCTCATTCTTTCCAATTGCTATTGCCTTTATTTTTTGAGCAGGTACTTCACCAAATTGTTCACATTATAAATAGTCTGTTTTCCTTCTTATTTCGTCTCGTTTAAAAGCATAGATATCTTCTGCTTTGTTTCTCGATTATCAAACTCCCTCCAAATTTATTTGGGTAAAAAACTCCTCAAAACGTGTAAGGCTTTGTCCTTTTTGATTGAAACTTTTCTTTAAAACTGCCCTTCAGCGCCAATTTCTTAGTTGGTATAGTATTTCTCTATGATGTGCCGTGGTGAACAACTACTAACCTTAAAATCACTAGTTATGAAATATAGAATACTTAGTTTATTGGCAATTTTGATGGGTGCCACGGTGCTTCTCAGTGTTTCATCTTTAATAGTGGGTTCAAAAAATACCGAAATCGAGAATGAACTTGAAGATGAATTTGAATATAGATCATTTAAAGTAGCTCCTTCAGAACTAGAGCTTGAAAACACTGTTTTTCATAAAATAAAAGGTTCCGACTATTATGAGGAGATAAAAGATGAGCTCAGGAATTTATACTCCCAGCGGAATAATCAATCCATTTGGTTTTACTCTGATAGCCCTAAGCCTATATTCTACGAGGCCTTAAGGCAAATTAATTCTGGTGATACGCACGGTTTGAGTCCTCATTATTATGGAGTAGACGAGCTTAAAAATGTGGATTCCCTTTTTCAAAGAGGTATTAGCAAAGAGCATGTTATAGAAATGGAAATTGAAATGACGGCCAATTATCTACTTTACAATTTCCATATACAAAACGGACGTTTGCCTGAAAAGCTCATGAGTGGTTATTGGCATAAGGACAAAAAGAACAAAGGATTTTTGAGGGATTTGGTTAAAATAAAAACTCCTGAACAACTCAAGGCTCAATTAGAAAATACTTTTCCTACACACCATAAGTATGCTGAACTTCTAGAACATTTAAATAAATACCGTGAGATTGAAGCCAGCGGTGGTTGGTCAACCATTAATATAGGTGACACCAAAGTAATTGAGCCAGGCGAAATGCATGAAGCAATTCCGCAAATTAGAGAGAGGTTATCTGTTACAGATCCATTTTTTAATACTCCTAAGCCGACAGATTCATTTGAAATGAGTTATGATCTTAGCGACTTCGACTTAGATGCAAAATATTACGATGAAATTTTGCAGGCATCGGTAAAGCAGTTTCAGCAGCGACACGGTTTAGCTCCAGATGGTCGCTTAGGGAAGGAAACTATAGCAGCTTTAAACATTCCTGTTGCTGATAAGGTGAGTCAGATTGAACTAAACCTTGAGCGAATGAGATGGTTGCCAAGTGAATATGGAGCAAATTATGCCGAAGTGAATATTCCTGATTACAGTTTGAAAGTATACCGAGACAATGAAAAATCGCTTGAAATGAAGGTGATTGTTGGAGCGGAATTTACTTCTACACCTATTTTTTCCGATACTTTAAAGTACTTGGTGTTTAGCCCAACTTGGACGGTGCCTTTCAGTATTAAGTCTAAAGAAATGCTGCCTAAACTTCAAGAAGACCCTGCGTATTACACAAGGCTGAATTACAAATTTTATAGAGGTTGGAGCACAGAAACAGAGATCGACCCTTCAAAAGTAGATTGGTCTGAGTATTCATCAAGTAATTTTCCATTTAATGTTGTTCAGCAGCCAGGTGGGTCGAATAGTTTAGGGCGGGTCAAGTTTATAATGCCCAATGACTTAAGTATTTATTTGCACGATACTCCTAGCGGTCATCTTTTTAACCGCTACGATAGAGCATTTAGTCATGGGTGTATTCGAGTAGAAAAACCAGAGTTATTAGCTGAATACTTGTTGCGTGATCAAACCGAATGGACTTCAGAAGAAATCAACAAAGCTATGTTCAGTAATACGCCTAAAAAGGTGTACTTAGAAAAGGACTATCATGTTCAGATTACTTATTTAACCGCTTTCGTTGATGAAAACGGATTGATGAACTTTAGAAAAGATATTTATGGTCATGACAAGTCTCAGGCCGATAAATTGAAACACTTGTATGCTATTCAATAAAGAGATGATTCTGAAAACTAAATTTGTGAGTAAAATTTGGCGTAAATAGGGGGAGTTTATTGAGTAATTTTTTCAACATATTGAGCTAAGTGAAATTCATAAATCATTAATAAAGGCCTCAGAGAGGCTTTTTTCTTTTGGTCAATCATTTGCAATTATAGGTTTTGAATCAAAGATCACATAACCATGGAACATATAAAATCACATTCTATCTATAAGTTTTTTGAAAGAATTTACCGTCCGGAATTAATGATATTGCTTTACTTTTTCTACTTAACGGCTTGCGCCCCTAGCAACGGTAATAAGGGCAAATTTGATGAGGCGGTTGAGACCTTTCAAAGACAATACCCTAACGGTAAAGACACCGATTGGGAGGAGGATGACAAAGGTAACTTAGAGGTGAACTTTAAACTGAAAGGTGAGAAGTACAGGGCTGATTACGATTTGAATGGAAATTGGATTGAGACCGAAAAGAGTGTTAAGTGGTCCGACTTACCTTCAGTTGTTCAGAATAAGATCGAAGAAGAATACGACAAAGATGATATTACAGAAATTGAATGGGTTGATCACAAAACAAAAGGTAAATTCTATGATGTAGAGTTTAAGCGAAAAGGCAAAAATATGGATGTGGAATACAGCTTATCAGGACAGAAAATAATGGAATAAAAAACAGTTAGGTCTTTTAATTCAGCCCTTCAAGCTTAATGTTTGAGGGGTTTCTTTTTTCGATAAAAAGTTTGACTACAACCTACCCAGTAGGTTTTTTGAATAAAGGGGTACGTATTTTTGATTTAACGTAGATTCACAAAGAACATTTTTAAAGGGCAATAAGATTAATAAGTTTTCCGTTCAGGTGTCGAGATCCTAAATTAGTAGCTAAGAAGCAATTTGAATCTGTATTGAAAAATTCCCAATTACTACCCCTTAAAAATTTATGAGATATAATCTATTAGCAGTAGCAATACTGCTTTCTGTTTGCTCGTGCAAAAACACTGATAAAGAAGTTGAAAAAAGTAACCCAAAGCTTAAAGAACAAACACAGCCCCAAATTACCAATGTAAATTTCGATGAAGGCGATAGCCGAGGTGCTCAAATACCTGCCTATCACCAAACCTTTGAAAGAAACCTAAATCGAATAAATTTTGAAGATTCTCTCTACTCTCTTTATCAGGCAGTTGGTTTGAAGGAGATGAATTTAGATTATGAGCCATTCCGATATGCCATGATCGGTTTCTATAGTTTGAAACAAGACGGACTTTTGAATACCAAGGATTTAATATCAATAATAGACTTCACTCAAACCAGTACTGAGAAACGATTTTACACCATTGACTTGGCTAAAAAGAAGGTGCTGTTTAATACACTTGTAAGCCATGGGCGGACAACAGGTGGTAATAAATCTAGTGTTTTCTCAAACAAATCAGGTAGCAATGCGAGTAGCTTAGGCTTTTACCTAACTGCAGAAACTTATGTTGGCAGCAAAGGATACTCTATGCGTTTAGATGGACTGGATAAAGGTTATAATGACCAAATGAGAAAACGGGCTGTAGTAATGCATAATGCTAAATATGTAAGTGATGATTGGATAAAGAAGTATGGAAGGCTTGGTCGTAGTCAAGGCTGTCCTGCACTGCCTGTGGAAATTTCAAAAAAGGTGATTGATGTTATTAAAGATCGAACGGTGATTTTTGCCTACTATAAAGATGATGGTTATTTGAAATCCTCAAAGTATTTAAACCTTGAAAAGTTGATGCAGAAGCTAGAAAGTCAACACAAAGCTTTAACCTCGATATAAGCTTACAAACGCCAGACTTAAGTTTGTGATTTGACTTGGAGAAAGTACCGTTTATTTAGAATGGGAAGCATTATGAAAAGCTAAGGCCATTCTTATTTCCCCATAACTATAATCATCTCCAAGTTTACTTTTTATTTCTTGTGTGCCAGTGGTTTCAGGAGTTATAAGCGAAAGAATGTTGTTAAGTTTTGTTTCACTTATCAACCGTTTGATGTCCACTTCTCCACTCGAAATATATTGCGTTAAATGGCCTTCGATTGTACTCGGAACTAAACCTCTGGCTTCAGCAATTTCCTCAACGGTTTTCCCCTGCTGGTATAACTCAAAGCTGATTTCGGCAGTAGGTGTTTTCGACTTTTTGCTTTTAGAAACGGCTTCTACTTTTCGTTCTTTATACAAGTTAGAACTGAGCATTTCTTCCTTTGTAAGGGTTTTACCTTTCAACGCATTACCTACCAATAAATGAAAACGCTGAATTTCAGCCTTTTTGTTAAAATACAGTTGCTCTAAAGCCTTAAGCTCTTTTTTGTATTCTGTAATTCTAACCTTTGCTTTAATATCAGTTTGGTGTTCGTCTAAAAGGTCGGTGAGTTTTTCTAGTTCCTTATTAAAGTACCCTTTTGCTTTTTCTGCTCGCTCAGCCAAATGAGGCAGGTAAACCTCCATGGTCAATATTCGCTGAACTTCGCCAATAAATGTAGCGCCCACTTTTTGCAACGGGAGGGTGCTTTCTAAAAACCTTCTATTCCAACCCAGAAATTCTTGTTTGGCCGATTTACTTTCGTCCTTGTCAAAGCTTTGAATGTGTTGGCTTAGGGCATACAGAATACCGGCAAAGTCAAAGGTTGTATCTGCTAATTTAGCGTAATATCGCTTTTGGTAGTTAGGTAGTTCGCTGGCCAGTTGGTCTTCACTACTTTTTGTAGCCATAAAGGCGTTCATGCTTTGACTTCTTTCAAAACTATCTTCAGGCAACCTAGAAGCGAGAATTAATCCATTTAAAGAAGTCAATCTTGAAAGTGCTACGTATACTTGCCCATGAGTGAAAGCATCCGTAAGATCCAGAATTGCTTTTTCGAACGTAAGGCCTTGACTTTTGTGAATAGTAACCGCCCAAGCCAGTTTTAATGGGTATTGCTCGAATTTGCCAAGTATCTTTTCTTCTATTTCGTTTGAAGCTTCGTTGAGTTTGTATCGTTTATTTTCCCAAGTGTGTTTGCCTACTTCTACCTCATTTCCGTCCTCGAACTTTACCCAAATTTCAGAAGAACGCAATTGTGAAACTGTTCCTATTTTCCCATTGAAAAATTGGCCTTGTCCTGAAGCATCATTCTTAATAAACATAACCTGAGCCCCCAGTTTTAGTGAAAGCTTGGGGTTGGTAGGGTACGCATTGTCAGGAAAATCGCCACTAATGTCGGCTTTGTACTCATGTAAATTCGACTGTAAGTTTGCCAACCTATTGGCGTTAATTTCATCGGCTTTCCTGTTGTGTGTGGTAAGGTAGATATATCCACTTTCAGACTTTTCTTTTACTTCAGGTTTATAAAACGAATTGAGGTAAGCTAAATCCTCAGTATTTTGTTCGTTGTCTCTAAAACGATTTAAAATTTGAATAAAGTTTTCATCGGTTTGCCTGTAAATCTTATCTAATTCTACATGAATAGGAGGGGCTTCGCGAAGGGCATGTGCATCGAAGAAATAACTACTTTTATAATACTCTGAAAGCACATTCCACTCTGAATCTTTCACCACGGGCGGAAGCTGAAGTAAATCGCCAATGAACAATATTTGAAGACCACCAAAAGGCTCATTTCTGTTTTTTCTGAGGTAGCGCAACATGTGATCGATGCAATCCAGTAAATCGGAACGCAGCATGCTGACTTCATCTATAATCAAAAGTTCTACCTCACGAATCATTGACCTTTTTGAGGCATTAAACCTTACATTCGAAAACAGGTTGAGTAAGGTGGTTACCTGACTACCAGTATTTGGGGGTGTTATTCGTTCGGGAATAAAAGCACCGAATGGCAAGTGCAAAAGAGAATGGAGTGTCACTCCATTTGCATTAATGGCGGCAATTCCGGTTGGTGCAGCCACTACCACCTTTTTATGGGTGTTTTGAACAATGTATTTTAAGAAAGTGGTTTTTCCAGTTCCAGCTTTACCAGTTAAAAAAACATGTTGATTGGTGGTGTTAATATAGTTCGCAGTAGTTTTTGCAATCCCAGTCAGTTCGTAATTCATGATTAATAATAATTATATAAAAACACCAAATCAAACAAATTTTTAATTTTGTTCAATTTGGTGCTTGTGAGCAAAACCCTGAAGGTTGAGCTATACTATTAAATGTAAATACTGTTTAGTGGTTTGACTTATTCGGTATAGGTACCGGAATTAGGTCGCGCTTTTCCATTTCGTAGAATTCTCGGAAAGAAATCATGCGCTGTTGTGTTTCATCCCAAAGCTTATTCGAAGCAAGTTTTAAGCTATCTCTAAATCCAATTATAGTTGGAAACTGATTTAACCAAGGGTTTTCTTTAATACACTTCTTTAAATTATAATTTGGAATTAACGGGTTTAAATGGTGCACATGGTGAATTCCAATGTTGCCAGTCAACCAATTGAACACCCTTGGGATTTTATAATAAGTACTTCCCTTTAAGGCCGAAGTAACATAATCCCAGTTCTTTTTCCATTGCTTATAACCGTGCTCATGTTGGTGTTGCACATAGAAAAACCAAATGGCGATGATCGAAAACATGACTAAAATAGTAAGATGAACCAAAAGAAATTTGACCCAACCTAAGGTGAAGCCTAAAATCGTAAAGGCGGTAAGTAAAAGTATGTTGTTCACGATTACACCTTTCTTGGCGCTTTTAAAGGCAGGAAGTTTAATCTTAGCCAATCTATTATGAATGAAAACATAGTAGATTGGCCCTAAAAGGAACATTACAATTGGAGAGCGGTAAATTCTGTAACCTAGTCTTTTGCCTTTACTAAACTCTTTGAATTCAGCCACAGTATAGGTAGTCACGTCTCCAATGTCGCGCATTTCAAGCTGACCATTTAATTTATGGTGTACGCTGTGTGATTTAGCCCAATAGTTAAAAGGAATAGTAGAGAAGTAGCTACAAGCGTAGCCAATAATTTTTTGTGCGGTTCTGTTTTTCACAAAAGATTGATGCCCGCAATCGTGCTGAATAATAAAAATTCTTACCAAGAAAAAAGCATTGATAATGCCTAAACCAAAGGTTAGCCAGTAGCTAATGTCTAAGGAGAAATACATTAAAATCCAGATGCCAATAAAAGGTAGAAATGAATTGATAATTTGAATGGTTGCTTTGGTTTTGTGCTCTTCTGCGTACTTCCGAAGCGCTAAAACTTGCTCTTTTTCTAAGGTGATTTTTTCAGCTGTAATTTTCTTCATTTAAAAGGGTTTGAATTATGCTAACCTTTAAGGCCGCAATCTACTCAATACAAACTCCGATCCACCATTTTAGTTCGGCCAATGTGGCGTTTCTGTCAAATAATCCGACCATTCGTAATAATAGTAACTGCTTACATTTATTTGTTCCATATCTTCATTTTAGGTCAAAATGTATGTGAACATGTTAAGGAATTATTTTAAGGTAGCACTCAGGAGTATCTTCAGACAGAAAGCTTATGCTTTTATTAATATTTTTGGTTTAGCCATTGGCATGTGCTGCTGTCTATTGATAGTGAGCTTTGTGGTAGATGAGTTGAGTTATGATAAATTTCATCCGAACAGCGAAAGTACTTTTCGAATAGCTTTGGATCGAAAATTTCCCGATAACGGTTTTCAATACGCCCGAAGCCCTATGCCAATGGGCATGACACTCTATAACGAACTACCTGAAATCACCGCAGCTACTCGGCTTTACAATAGCTTTGGTTCGGTAACCATCGAAAAGGACGACCAGTATTTTGATGAAAGAAATGTAATTGCGGCCGACTCGAACTTCTTCGATTTTTTTGGAGCAAAGTTGATTTTAGGTGATGTAGAAACCGTTTTGAACGAACCTAATTCGTTGGTAATCACTACAGAAATGGCAAATAAATATTTTGGCTCAACAGATGTGATTGGCAAACAGCTAGAAATGCAAAATATAGGTCAAATGCTGGTAAAGGGAGTTGTGGAGCCGTTGCCTAGCAACAGTCATTTTCATTTCGATTTTCTTTTTTCTCTTAATACCATTCCAAGTTTATATAACAATCAATTTTGGGGCTCATACGTTGCTTACAATTATGTAAAAATGGAAGCAAGTTCGGTACCTATTGTAGAACGAAAATTACAAGAGGTTTTACAGCGAAATATGGAGCCACAAATTCAGAGTATTTTAGGAATAAGTTGGCAGCAGTATGAGGAAGCCGGTAATGCACATCGCTATTTTTTTCAACCCATATCTGAAATACATCTCAACTCTAATTTGCAATGGGAACTAGAACCAAACGGAAGTGCTTCTACTGTTTATCTATTTGCAGGTATCTCTGCTTTTATCTTACTAATTGCTTGTGTAAATTTTATTAACCTCGCTACGGCTCGTTCTGCCAATAGAGCAAAAGAAGTTGGTATGCGTAAGGTTTTGGGAGCATTAAAAGGTCAGCTCGTTTTTCAGTTTCTGGCCGAATCAATAATTATGTGTTTGCTGGCCCTGGTGTTAGCTGTAGGAATGACAGCCTTATTGCTTCCTTTTTTTAATGAATTGGCTGGAAAATCAATTGAGTTGAATACTTTTTTTACTCCTCTCGTTCTGTTTTCAATGCTAGGGTTCTCGCTGCTGTTGGGTGTTGCGGCTGGGCTTTATCCGGCATTTTACCTTTCTGCTTTTAAGCCTGTTACGGTACTGAAAGGGAAGCTTACGGGCGGTGCAAAGAATTCTTGGTTAAGAAATGGGCTGGTGATTTTTCAGTTTGCCGTATCTGCAATTTTGGTAGTGGGTACAATCGTAATCTACCAGCAGTTACAATATATGAATGAAAAGAGTTTAGGCTTTGATAAAGATCAATTGGTAGTTATTGAGCGAGCTAATTTACTTCGAGGGCAGAGCAATACTTTTAAAAACGCCTTGCTTAATAATCCAAATATTTTGGAAGTCAGCGGAGTGAATACCATCCCAGGCAGGCAGGTGGTTGGCGGTACTTTTACAGATGTTACAGGTGATGCCAGTGACCGCTTTCTTTTGCCAAATTTGCGTGGCGATTATGATTTAATTTCTACCATGGGCTTAGAAGTGGTAGAAGGGCGAGCTTTTAATCCAGAAGTAGTTTCAGACTCTTCTGCCGTAATTATCAATGAAGCAGCAGCTCGAATCTTCAAATGGGAAAATCCTATTGGCAAACAGCTACAACCTATTAATGGCCCAATTTACAATGTAATAGGAGTGGTAAAGGACTTTCATTTTGAATCTCTGCATCAAGAAATTGGGCCACTGGCCATTTTTGCAAGTAATTTGAATGCGAGAGCATCTAACCTGATAATTGTAAAAACCAATTCGACCAATGTAAAGTCAACACTTGATTTTATGGATGCACAATGGAAAGAGTTTATTCCTGATCGCCCATTGGCTTACCGTTTTGTAAATGAAGAATTTGGAGCGCTTTATCAAGCAGAACAACGAAGCGGAAAAGTATTTACTTCCTTTTCTGTATTGGCCATTATCATTGCTTGCTTGGGTGCTTTTGGGCTTGCCGCATTTTTAGCTACCCAGCGCACTAAAGAAATAGGAGTGCGCAAAGTATTGGGTGCCTCAACATTTGGCATTGTTCAGTTACTTTCAAAAGATTTTGTGAAACTTGTTCTCATCGCCAATTTAATTGCCATTCCCATCACTTATTTGGCCATGAAAGAATGGTTGCAAAATTTTGCTTATTCCATTGATGTGAATGGATATACTTTTGTGTTTGTTGCTTTTGGTTCTATTTTAATTGCCCTAATTACGGTTTCTTATCATAGCATTAAAGCAGCGTTCAATAACCCAGCAGATACTCTACATGCGGAATGATTAGCCTACGCGGCCATCTTCATTAATGTCTTTGTCAATAGTTTCTTCCAAAGTTTTTAGTGTTTTCACTAGAAGTTCTTGGGTGTGTCTCAATTCGAGTTCCAAATGACTTACTCTTTCTTCCAATGAACTTGTTTTGCTTTGTTGATCTGATATTTGACTGTGTTGAATAAGGTCCCAGAATAATCCCATGTTATAAAATATAAGAAGTTTTTAAAAGTTTCTGTGCGCTACTCCAACTCTAATTTGTGTAATTATTTACCCAATAACAATCGGCTAATGATCATCATTCCACAGATTTTCTTCAATGAAAAATTGAAAAAGTGTCTATACAGCGCTAAAACCGATATTTTAAATTGTTTTCATGGTCTTTGCTTCTATTAGTAAGAAGGGCTTTAATAGGCCTATGAAATTAATGTAGGACTTAAACAAAAGAGAAATGGCAAATTATTTTATATCAGTTACCGATTTAAAAAACAGCGATGTTTTAACACCCGCCCACGAACATATTGGTAAAATTGAGGATGTTATAATTCATCAAGGTTCAGAAAGAGTGGCCTATGTTTTATTAAAAGTGAGCACAGGTTTTTGGGGAATGGATTCAAAGCATATCCCTGTTCCTTTTGGAGCTTTCTACCTAGATTCTGACGAAGAAAAAAAGGTGATATTAAATGCAGATGTGGATAAACTGAAAAAGGCTCCTTCCATTGATAGTACCAAGTCGGGTGTTGATGAGTACACACAGTTTATTTGGAACATGTACAATTATTATGACCTACAGCCTTATTTATTTAAGACAGAAGTGGAACCGAATGTAGTGCTCGACACACCAACAAATTCTGGCCCTGCTACAATTGAACAGGCTAGTTTTAAAACCAGTAGAATCGATAGTAGCCACAAAAGTGTAACAGATAGACATAAATCGCATTACGGACTCTAAGAATATTCGTTTGCTAATTTTAAGCCATGGTAGAGCCTTCTGCCATGGTTTTTTGTTTAAAGGAAATTACGGAGGAAGAACAACCTTGCTTATCTTTTACTAAACAGTCGCTCGTCAAAACTGAAAGGGGTGATTTGATTAAATATATATGTTTCTCGGTGGAATTTGTGGGAAGGATTAAGCAAGAGGTTGAATTCGTTGGGAACAATTGCCGAAGGTACTTTGAGTAAGTAGGCTTCTGCTCTATGAAAGAAGTTGAAACCTATTTTCTGTGTAGAAAGAGGAGTATATTTTTTCGTCTGCCAGTCGGCAGGAAGGTCATTAAGCGAAACTTCCTCGATTGAAGAATCGTCTGCAACGAATATTTCCGATAAACATATTTCTTGTTTTTCCATAACATGGAAATTATGTACTAAATATTCTAAACATGCCAGAGAAGTACTTCCTGCCGTGTAGACAAGGCTGACACCCTTTGGATTCCACCTACCACCATATAATCCAGCACCCGTTCCACTTAGGTCGTTTGCATAGATTTGTTTACTAATTCTGTAAACAAGCATTAGGCAAGTACTCCGTGTTCCATGCGGCCAATTTCATCGAGAAGTTTGCGTACTCCGAAACTATTGGAGAGCAGTTTTTTAGGAATAACTCCCCCTAAGGCCACGTTTTCGGTAGACATCCAAGTGTGAAATCCCTCGCCAAAGGCGCTGAGCCCTGTTCGGTAAACTTCTTCTATCTCGAGTACTTTTTCAGTAACTGCCGGGTTAAACTCTGTTTTACGCTTGTAGGTATCTATGGAGATAGGAATAATAGCCATCAGCTCATTTAGAGTAAGTTTTGAGATGTCTAGAATTGCTTTGATGTAATTTTTTGAAATATCATGGTCGGCCAAAGAATAGTAATTTGTATGCCCATACATTACTGCGGGTTCATTGAGAACGTTGGACGAATTTTGCGTTTGTTCTTTCATTTGTTTGGTGTAAAATTACTTTAATATTCATGTAAATATACACTTTTTCACCAGAGTTAGTTTCATTTATTCAAAAAAAATAGCCACAACAATTGTCTGCTGTGGCCATTTTTCAATTCGCTTTAAGTTATGGGGCTATTTTTTCACTCCTGGTAAATTTTTTGGAGTTACATCCATCCACCACATTTTAGGAAGTGGCTTTTTAGTTGGGTGAAGTTCGTCAAGCGTATTTCCATCATACAGTCGGCCATTTTTCATTACATGACTGATGTCTTTAGAGTTCTTGATGTTATCTAGAGGGTTACTATTCAAAATAACCAAATCAGCTAATTTTCCCGATTCAATAGAGCCTAGGTCAGTGTCTAAACCAATGGCTTCTGCTCCTAAAATAGTGGCCACTTTAAGTGTGTTCAGTTCACTCAACCCCCCAGACTGCATCGCCCAAAGTTCCCAATGATAACCCAAACCTTGTAATTGGCCGTGGCTACCTACACCAGCTCTGCCGCCAGCTTCTACTAAATCTTTAACAAAATACGCATGGTCTTCAAAAACATGTTCTTCTTCCATAAACCAGCCGTCATTTCTTCTTCTAGTTCTAGAGTCAAGATTTTCATGCGGCATAAAGCGATTTAGTTTTGGATCAGCATGTGGATTTTCAGTAGCATAGTAGTAGTTTTCTGCCCAAGGGCCACCGTAAGCTACTAGCAATGTTGGGGTATAAACTGTTCGTGAAAATGAAACTAAATCAATCACATCTTTATACAATGGAAAGATAGGGAAGGTGTGTTCATGCCCTGGGTAGCCATCTATAACTTGGGTAAGGTTAGCTTTAAAATCCAATCCACCTTCGGTAGTAGGCATAATGTTTTGCTCCTTAGCAGCCTGAATGATCCATTGCTTTTGCTGACGATTTCCAGCACCATACATTTTAATCGTTTTGGTATTATAATATTCGCTGTAGCGTTTCATTACTTTTTGAGCATGCTCTAGGCTACTAATGTTTTCGCTACCGAAAATACCAGGGCCGGTAGAATAAATTCTTGGGCCAATTAACTTACCCGCATCCACTAAGTCTCCATAAGTGAGTACATCTGTGGTGGCAGTTTGGGGGTCGCGTGTAGTGATCACCCCAAAGGCTAAATTGGTAAGATATGGCCAAAACTCTCCTCTATGAAGATTCACTGGGTGGCGGAAATGAGAATGAGTGTCTACAAAACCTGGAACAATCGTCTTTCCCGCCATGTCCATTACGGTGGTTTTCCTGTCAGCCGTAAGGTTAATGCCTACTTGCTTAATGCGGTTGTTTTCAATTAAAATATCTCCTTTTTCAATCACTTCATCACCTTTCATGGTAATGATTCGAGCGTTCTTTAATAGAATAGAACCTTGAGGAGTATCTCTTTTAACCTTTACACTTATTCGATTTTCTACTGGTTCGTATTCTTTTTTCTTCTCCTTGTCCTCTTCGGTTTTATTGTCTTCCTCAAGAGCTTTAGCTGCGGCTAAATCATATACCACATGTGCATTTCCTACGGCCCAGTGTACTTTAGTTCCGTCTGCATTCCAAGCCGGGAATTGCCCTCCAATATCTGTGAGCTGACGCGCGGGGAAAGCGGCATTCGCTGGGTTTGAAACCGAAATCGTTGGCGCTTCATCACTTACTTGTGGTACAGTTACTACGAATAAATCATTCACAACTTCGGCCAAGGCTTGGTCGCCTTCTGGTGCCATACGAATCCATGAGGCATTTGGAGCATTGCTCGATCCTGCGGCTGCTTTTCCTCTAACTCGAACATGAAATTTTTCATCTGTTCCATCCCAACGAATTGAAGATAAACCTCTGCCACTTGATAAATAGATTCTATCCGAATACTTAACGAAATGTGGGTTAGCTCTTCCGTTTGTATATGTAATGAAGTTATCTTTCGATCCATCGGCCGAAATCCAAACCAAGTCGCTCGTACCTCTAAAAGCTGTGCGCTGAAGTGCTTCCTTAAAGTCTTGTGTTAAACCTTTAATAACAACGATTTTATTTCCGTCATTTGACCAAACGGGACTTTGGTAAACAGAATTATCTTTGTTCAATTGCGTAAGGTTTTGACCATTCGGGCGAACCTTGTATAATTTTCCGCCCTCGGCCTTCCAACTCACAAAGGCAATCCATTCGCCATTTGGCGACCATGCTGGCTGAGCTTGAGATTCACCAATGTTCACTAATTTTCGAGGAGTTCCATTGGGTAAGTCCATAATATAAAGCTCGTCTAAGGCGGTAAAGGCCATTTGCTTTCCATTTGGCGAAGGGGCAACGTCTCTAATTTGAGTAACCACAAATTCTTCTGAATCTGAAATTGGGTAATCAAAATCCAATTCAGGGCCTAACTCTATGCTTGATTTTACTCTAAAAGGAATCTCCTGAGCTTTTTTCGTTGCTACATTGATCTTCCATATTTTTCCACCATAAGAAATTACAATGCTTTTATTGTCTGGTGTCCATGAAAAACCTGGCAAAACGTCTCTTGATGCACGTGATTCTTGATCGTCATGCTGAATAGGGTAGGCTAACCAACTTTCGTCTCCTGTGGCTAAATCTCTCAAAATTAGGCCAGTTTCTGCATCGTGGCGGGTTGCGTATACTAACCATTTTCCATCAGTAGAAGGGGTAGGTCGGAAGGACGATCCGTATCGAGAAGACTGTGCAGTGATTTCTCCCGTTTCGCGGTCGTAAGTTGCCATTTGGTATTGCGGCATACTTGCGTTGTATTGTGAAGAACCTGTTCTTCTAGAGAACCAAATGTAACGGTCGTCTTTTCCGAATGCGCCTTCTACCATTCTCATATTACTAGGTTCGCTCACTAAAGCTGTTCCAGAACCACCTTCTACATGATATAACCAAAGCTTATGTGACCCGCCTCCTTTTGAGGCGATCATATATTTTCCGTCAGGTGTCCACTCCGGAGACTGATAAGCATTGGAATTGCCTTTCGTGACTTGGTTTTTCTTGTCGGTAGCAAAGTCGTAAGTCCATACGTTTTCCCCGCCAGATTCGTCAGATATAAAGATTACCTTTTTACCATCTGGGCTGAACCTTGGTTGGCTGTCGAACTGCATACCTTTAGTGATTTGAGTAGCATTTCCGCCAGAAATAGGTATAGTATATAGGTCACCCAAAAAATCAAACACTATGGTTTTTCCGTCTGGACTTACATCCAAAGAAATCCACGAGCCTTCTGTGAGGTCGAAATCAAAAGTTCTCCCAGGCTCAAGAGGTAAATCTTTTTTCTTTTTCTTGTTTGTTTTGCTGGTGTCCGATTTTGCGGGATCGGTTTGTGCAAAACCTGTAAATGCAATGGAGGTAAGCAGAATTACCACCAACGCTAGGCTTCTCGAAATGTATTTCATAAAATTCAAATTGATGTGGTTGTTAGTGTTGACAAAATAGGGCGTTTTAGTTTTGTCGCCAATCCGAATGATGTGAAGGGTAAGAATTCGTATGAATTAGAGTGTTAAAAAATGTGGATGATGTTGTGACTTTCTGAATCTAATGCTGAAAAAGTTTACTTCTACGCTCAAGTAAAATGGTGTCTCTCCAAACCCCATTCATTTGCCCTACTTTTTCGCGATAACCAATTTCTCTAAAGCCTAAAGCAGTATGAAGTTTAATACTGGCTTTGTTCTCTCTAAAAATACCAGCCTGAAGCGTCCAAAACCCTTCGGATTCACTGGTTAATATCAGTTGTTTTAAAAGCTGACTTCCAATTTTTTGCCCTAAATGTGCTGTTGAAACATAAACGCTTACTTCAGCAACGCCTCCGTAAACACAGCGACTAGAAACGGGACTTAAGGCTGCCCAACCTACAACTTCACCTTCTTTTTCTGCCACAAAACGACAAGCTTTTAAATGTGAACTATCCCATTTTTCCCAACTTGGAATTTCCGTTTCAAATGTAGCTTGACCAGTTGCAATACCTTGTCCATAGATTTTCGCAACCATGGGCCAATCGTTTTCAGACATTGTTCTAAGATGAAGCATTGAATTCGTTTGGGGCTAAGTTATTTTTTGATTTCGTCCAACGAGGAAGTATAAGATCGAACCTAAAACAGGTAGGAATATAATGACCAAAACCCAAATGATTTTACTGTCTCCTGAAAAGTTGCTTTTGAGGCAGTCGACTAAGGCTGTTATCCATAAAACTACGGGTATTAAAACGAATAAAAGGAAAAACATTTCCATCCCTCCAGGCATACCTAATAAGAGCATGATTTAATTTTTAATGGTGATACATAAAGTTGATTCGCTAATATAATGATTTAATGTAATTATTATTTTCTTTATTGAAAGTCCGAACGAATAAGTTGAGATAAATGAATTGGGCTATTTGTAGATACTTTCTCAACTTTGGTTTTTGAAAACATCTAATGTCAGAGCAAAATCACCCAATCAATACTTATAGCCAAAATGAACTGCTATTGCAGGCTGAGGTTGATGCTTTGAAAAAACAGCTAGATGTATTAGAACAAAAAGTGTTTGCCTTTGAATCTATTCTTAGGTCTGAATTGTCCAATGAATTGGTGGAGGTTCAAGAACTAACCGTGCTTTATAAAAAGCAGAAATTAGCGAAGAAGGAAAAGCGAATTGCACAAAAGCAAAGAGGGAAGAATTACACGCCACCAACCTCATTAAAGCCCTTGCCCAAAGCCACTAAAGTTCATGTTTCAGAAGTGGATGAAAAGGAAAGAAAACGACTATATAGAGAAGCCATGCTTTATGTGCATCCCGATAAATTCAATATGAATGAAGGGCAAGCGGATTTAGCAACGGAGGTAACTACAAAGCTCATTCATATTTATCAAACTGGAGATTTAATCGCGTTGAAGGATTACCATGCTCATATATTTAGTGGGAATACATTGGTGAATATTGCAGAACACAGCGGAGTTAAAGTTGATCAACGGTCTAAAGGCGAGTTTCTAAAAAAGGAGAAAGAGAGGCTTGAGAAAATTATTGATGAAGTGAAAGGAAAATACACCTACAAGGTGCTAACGGAATACCCAGAACCAATGAAATTTCTGGACGAGCTTAAACTTTATTACAAAGACCGTATTTCGAAGTTGAGAAGAAGAACGAGGGTGGGGTAGTGAACTCCTCCAATATCTTAAATCGTAATTTCATTCTCAAATTTTATAACTTTCAGCCATGTCTACAAAATTCATTGCTGCGGTGGTTCAAGCCTCACCCGTGCTTTTCGATTTAGAGAAAACTTTGGCAAAAGTGGCTCATTTGGTTACCGAGTCTGCTAGTAAAGGAGCTCAACTAGCCCTGTTTCCAGAAGCTTTTATTTCTGCCTACCCTCGAGGTTTGAGCTTCGGCACTGTGGTGGGTAGCAGAAGCACCGAAGGACGCGAAACTTGGTTGCGTTACTGGAACTCCTCCATTGAGGTACCGAGTAAAGCAACTAATCAATTGGGTGAAATGGCCAGAAATGCCAATTTATTTTTGGTAATAGGCGTGAATGAAAAGGACACGGTTTCAGGAACCATGTACTGCACCATGCTTTATTTTAACCCAAAGGGTGAACTCATGGGCAAGCATCGAAAACTTAAACCTACCGCTGCTGAACGTATTGTTTGGGGAGAAGGAGATGGTTCAACCCTTTCAACCTTTAATACATCTTTGGGCAAAATGGGAGGGTTGATTTGCTGGGAAAATTATATGCCGCTGGCGCGAACGGCCATGTACCAAAAAGGCGTACAACTCTATTTGGCACCCACAGCCGATAGCCGTGAAAGTTGGCAGCATACCTTAAGGCATATTGCTTTGGAGGGCAGGTGTTTTGTAATGGGCTGCAATCAGTTTGTGACCAAGTCAATGCATCCTAATGATTTGCCTGGAATTGCTGATTTAGATCACCAGCCAGAAGTGATGAGCCGTGGAGGTTCTGTTATTGTGTCGCCAACAGGTGAGGTTTTAGCAGGGCCATTGTGGGATGAAGAAGGAATACTTACCGCTGAAATCAGCATTGATGAAGTAATAAAGAGTAAGCTCGATTTCGACCCAATTGGACATTATGCCCGGAACGATGTTTTTTCCTTAACAGTCCAAGGGCTACCAGATTCGGCAGAGTTTGGGTGAGGTTTCAATTGTTTTATTTCTATTTAACTTAAATCCTTGTTTTGATTCTTTATACCCCTTCATCAAACTTCTTACCTTTGCCGAAATTTATTTTGAATGAAGAAGATCAATATTGCCATTGATGGTTTCTCAGGTTGCGGAAAAAGTAGTACTGCGAAGGAAGTAGCCAAACGTTTGGCCTATAAATTTATAGATAGCGGAGCGATGTACAGGGCGGTAACCTTATATATGCTTCAGAATAAAGTAGATATTAAGGATGAGGCTCAAGTTATGAGCGCTCTTGAAGCGATAAGTATTGATTTCAGACATAACCCACAAACAGGTAAAAGCGAAACTTTTTTGAATGGAGCCTATGTTGAAGAAGAGATTCGCAAAATGTATGTTTCAGAATTTGTGAGCCCTGTAGCTGCCATTAAAGCGGTAAGAGTAGCCATGGTAGCCCAACAACAAGAAATGGGCAAATACAGAGGTGTAGTAATGGATGGTAGAGATATCGCTTCGGTGGTTTTTCCAGATGCAGAACTCAAAATCTTCATGAAAGCAAGTGATGAGGCGAGGGCCAAAAGAAGGCAAGCTGAATTAGAAGAAAAAGGAGAGGAAGCATCGCTTGAAGAGATTGTGAAGAATTTTAGGGAACGAGATTTGCAGGACTCCAACAGAAAAGAAAGTCCTTTGATTCAAGTACCAGAAGCTATTGTAATTGATACTTCGCATTTGGAATTTGAAGATCAAGTGAATAAGGTGTTAACTTTGGCGAACGAACAGATAGAAGGCTAGATATCAATTAGTATGGAAGTCACAATCGATAAAAATTCAGGCTATTGTTTTGGGGTAGAATTTGCTATCCAGATGGCGGAAGATGAAATGAAAGAGAGTGAATTATATTGCCTTGGCGATATAGTTCATAACGGTATGGAGGTAGATCGCCTAAATGCCAAAGGCCTGAAAATTATTGATAGGGAAGAATTAAAAAGCATTAAAAACGCCAAAGTATTGATCAGGGCCCATGGTGAGCCACCAGAAACTTATCAATTAGCCATGGATAATAATATCGAATTGGTGGATGCTTCATGTCCGGTTGTGCTCAAACTTCAGAACCGCGTAAAAATGGCTTATGACCGTATGCAAGATGTGAACGGGCAAATTGTGATTTATGGAAAAACAGGTCATGCCGAGGTGATTGGCCTTACAGGCCAGACCAACAATGAGGCTATAATTATTATGGAAGATAAAGACCTCGATAAAATTGATTTCAACCGTCCGGTAACCTTATATAGCCAAACCACAAAAAGTACTAAAGGCTTCTATAGAATCCGTCAGATGATTGAAGATAGAATCAAAGAAGCAAAGGGTGATTTTAAAGAGATAGACTTTAGCGCGAACGATAGTATTTGCCGTCAAGTATCAAATAGAGAACCGCAACTCCAAAATTTCTCAAAAGACCAAGATGTAATAATTTTTGTTAGCGGAAAGAAAAGCTCGAACGGGCGAGCGCTTTACAGTGTTTGTTTGCAGGAAAATGAGCGAAGCTATTTTGTTGAGTCTGAGGAAGAAATAGATCTTTCATGGTTCAAAGAAGAAGATAGGGTTGGGATTTGCGGTGCTACATCTACTCCAATGTGGCTTATGGAACAGGTGAGTAGCTTTATTGAAAAATCATTTAAGAAACTACCAGTCGCATAATTCTATACTAATACTTTTCATACCATTTTTTTTGGACTAAATTGCGCCTCGAAAAGCTAGATAAAGGCTTTTTGTTGACGGTAAATATTTTACTTTTGCCCCAACATTTGATCAAACTATTGATTCGCAATTAAAAGAGTATGTCCAAAATTATAAAGCTTAAAAAGGGCTTTGACATCAATCTGGCAGGAAAAGCAGCACATAAAATTGCTGATTCCGTTCATCCAGAAACGTTTGCAATTAAACCCACCGACTTTGTTGGAATGAAGCGTCCGAAGTTACTCGTTAACGAGGGCGACAACGTTAAAGCCGGAACTCCGATCTTGTTCGACAAGATGCAGGAGAACGTGATGTATTGCTCACCGGTGAGTGGTGAAATTGTCGAAGTGAAAAGAGGTGCCAAAAGGAAAATCCTCGAAGTCAAAATCCTAGCCGATAAAACGATCGAATACGAATCGTTTCAGTCCTACAGCCCATCAGACATTACTGGATTGAGCAGAGAAGAAGCTCAAGCTCAGATGATGAAATCTGGTGTATGGCCAAACATTATCCAACGCCCCTTCGGTGTTGTGGCCAATGAAAATGATAGCCCTAAGGCGATTCATATTTCGGCTTTCGATACCCATCCATTGGCTGCTGATATAGCTTTTACCTTGCAAGGTGAAGAGGATGCTTTTAAAACAGGAATCAATATTCTTAAGAAATTTACTGAGGGTAAAATTCATTTGAATCACAACCTGAATGCAGAAGTATCTAAAGTATTTGCCAATGTAGAAGGTATTGAGCATAATAAGTTTTCAGGACCACATCCAGCAGGAAACGTGGGAGTTCAAATCCACCACTTAGATCCTATTAATAAAGGTGATATTGCGTGGACTGTGACACCTTATGGTGTTGCTCAAATCGGAAAGCTTTTTAGCCAAGGAAAATACGATGCTTCTAGATTAGTAGCGGTTTGTGGTTCAGAGGTTAAAACACCTCAGTACTATAAAACCTACAGCGGAGGAGCCATCAATAAACTTGTTGAAGGAAATGTCAAACAAGACCATGTGAGATATATTTCTGGCAACGTTTTGACAGGTGAAAAAATAGAGAAAGACGGTTACTTGAGCTTCTATGCAAATAGCATTACTGTTATTCCTGAGGGAGATCATTCTGAATTCATGGGCTGGATTATGCCTAAGAAAGATGTGCTGAGCTTCCACAGAGCATGGGGCTTATTCTCTTTCTTGAATGGTAAGGACAAAGAATACGTACTCGATTCTAACACCAATGGTGAAGACAGAGCCTTTGTTCAAACAGGTACTTTTGAGAAAGTAACTCCAATGGATATTTACCCTACATTTTTACTGAAGGCCATTTTGTCTGAAGATTTTGACAACATGGAAGCCTTAGGTATTTATGAGGTAATTGAGGAAGATCTTGCTTTATGTGAATTCGTTGATGTTTCTAAGCATGACGTTCAACATATGGTAAGAGAGGGTATAGAATTGATACAAAACGGATAAGGATGAAGTTTTTACACAACCTATTAGAAAAACAAAAACCGATGTTCGAAAAGGGAGGTAAACTTGAAAAGTTCTACTACCTGTTTGAAGCTGGAGAAACGTTTATGTTTTCACCGCCTAGCACTGCCAAAAACAAAGGAGTGCAAGTGAGGGATGCAATTGATTTGAAGAGAATGATGATGACCGTGGTAATTGCCATGATCCCTTGTCTGATCTTTGGAATATTTAACACGGGGTATCAACACCACGTTGCGATTGGAGAGGCAACTACTTTCCTTTCATTAGAAAACTTCCTTTTTGGTGCTCGTTGGGTATTACCAATCGTTTTGGTGTCATATGCCGCAGGAGGTATTATCGAGGCTATTTTCGCGGTAGTTAGAAAACACCCTATCAACGAAGGCTTCTTGGTAACAGGAATGCTAATTCCATTAATTGTACCGGCTACCATTCCATTATGGCAAGTAGCATTGGCTACAGTTTTTGGTGTTTTAGTTGGAAAGGAAATCTTTGGAGGAACAGGAATGAATATTCTGAACGTTGCCATGACCTCTAGAGCATTCTTATATTTTGCTTACCCATCACAAATTTCTGGTGCGGTTTGGACGCAGCTGGCAGATAAAACACCAGTAGATGGATTTACAGGAGCAACAGCTTTAGCCGTAGCTTATGATACCTCAACAGCAGGAGGAAATGTAGTTTCTGCATTGGGAGACACCTTCAGTTTTAATAACCTGTTTATGGGCTTAGTTCCAGGTTCAATCGGTGAAACTTCCACCTTATGGGTGTTAGTAGGAGCACTAATTCTGATCGCTACAGGTGTAGGAAGTTGGAAAATTATTGTAAGTGTATTCGGTGGAGCCTTTATTATGGGGGCAATATTCAATGCAGCAGGAATCAATCCTTTTATGGATATGCCAGCACATTACCATTTGGTAATGGGTGGTTTGGCATTCGGTGCTGTGTTTATGGCAACTGACCCTGTGTCGGCAGCCCATACTGAAACAGGGAAATGGATTTACGGTATTTTGATTGGTATGCTCAGTGTATTGATTAGGGTAGTAAACCCAGCTTACCCAGAAGGTATTATGTTGGCGGTGTTATTAATGAACGTTTTTGCCCCGCTAATTGATTTCTATGTAATTCAAGCAAACAAGAAAAGGAGGTTAGCACGTGCGACAGTCTAATACATATATTATAGTATTCTCTTTAATACTCACAGCAGTATTAGGAGGGTTATTGTCTGGGGTTTCTCAAGTTTTAGGGCCAACTCAAAAGAAGGCGCAAGATTTAGATACTAAGAAACAGATTCTGGGAGCAATTCCTGCGGAAAAGGCCAAGTTAGGTGACATGTCGCCACAAGAAATTTTGGATCGTTATGCAGAGGTAATCAGTTCAGAGGTGGCAGACTATGAAGGTAATTTGGTAACTACCAATGAAAAAGGAGAGCCTTTAGTTGCTGAGAATGTAAACATTGAAAAGAATTACAAAAAACCAGCAGAAGAAAGAGTATACCCTGTTTTCAAATACAGAAATGGAAGTGAAGTTGCTTATATTCTACCTACTTATGGTGCAGGTCTTTGGGATGCGATTTGGGGCTTTGTGGCCTTGAACGAAGATTTAGAGACTATAAAAGGGGTGACTTTCTCACACAAAGGAGAAACTCCAGGACTAGGAGCCAGAATTACAACTGACGAAGTTCAGGAGCGTTACCAAGGTAAGTCTATTGTTGAAAACCAAGAGTTGGTTTCTGTAACCATGATTAAGGGAGAAGGAAATCCACCATCAAAATTAGATGATACCAAAGTAGACGGTTTGGCCGGAGCAACCTTGACAGCAAATGGAGTAAACGCAATGTTACTTAATTACTTAGGGTATTATCAGGCATACTTTAATAAGCACTCTGCAAATGCGGATGCCATGTCAATGAATAATCAGTAAACAAAGAGGATATGAGTACTGAAACTTTAGAAAAACCAATCGTTAAGAAAGAAGCAATTTTTTCTAAGCGCAGGAAGAAATTCGTAATAGATCCGTTGAGTGATGACAACCCAATTACCATTCAAGTTTTGGGTATATGTTCTGCCTTGGCAGTAACCACTCAAATGAAACCGACAATGGTAATGGCCATCTCGGTAACAATGGTATTGATCCTTTCTAACCTGATTATTTCTTTGATGAGAAATATCATTCCTTCAAGGGTAAGGATTATTGTACAGCTGGCTGTAGTAGCTACCTTGGTAACATTAGTAAACGAGGTTTTGAAAGCATATGCATTCGATATGTACAAAGAGCTATCTGTATTTATTGGTCTAATCATTACCAACTGTATTGTGATGGGACGTCTTGAGGCTTTTGCTTTGGGGAATAAACCATACGATTCAATGCTCGATGGACTTGGGAGTGGCTTAGGTTACTCTTGGATTATCCTTACTGTTGCTTTCTTCAGAGAACTTTTCGGGTCGGGTAAAGTGTTTGGTTACCCAGTTTTCGAAGCTATTGGAATGGATAACCTTGCCACTAACGGTTTGATGGTTAGTCCAGTGGGTGCTTTTATGGTACTTGGCTTTATCATTTGGGTACAGAGAACTAAAACAGGTTACGTAGAACATTAATTGAAGCAATCATGGATTTAATTAACTTAGGTATAAAGTCGATTTTTATAGAGAACATGATCTTCGCCTATTTCTTGGGCATGTGTTCTTTCTTGGCCGTTTCTAAAAAGGTATCTACAGCCATGGGCTTAGGGCTCGCTGTAGTATTCGTTTTGGGTATTACAGTACCAATGAACTGGCTATTGGATCAATTCGTATTGAAAGAAGGTGCATTAACTTGGTTGGGCGATAGCTTTGCTACAATCGATTTATCTTTCTTACGATTTATCATGTTCATCGCTATTATTGCTGCTATGGTGCAGTTAGTGGAAATGATGATCGAAAAGTTCTCACCTTCTCTTTACGGTTCATTAGGTATTTTCTTGCCACTTATCGCGGTAAACTGCTCGATTTTGGGTGGTGCGTTATTCATGGCACAAAGAGATTATACTCTAAGCGAAGCTACCGTATTTGGTTTTGGATCAGGAACTGGTTTCTTGTTGGCCATTGTAGCTTTAGCCGCGATCAGAGAGAAATTGAAATACTCAAACGTTCCTGATGCTTTGAAAGGATTGGGGATTACCATGTTCATTACTGGTTTAATGGGTATTGCATTTATGAGCTTTATGGGGATTTCACTTTAATCGAAATTACCTATTAGATATACAAAGCACACTCTGCAAAGGGTGTGCTTTTTTTGTGTTCAAGCTTTTGGTAATTATCTACTGCCAAACTTGTCAAAATCTCTTACCTTATTTCCTCCTTCTAATATCTAAAAACTATCTTTGCAGCCTATGAGTAAGAATGAATTCAAAAGACATACTATAACGGCTGCATTACCTTATGCCAACGGACCTGTGCATATTGGGCATTTGGCTGGCGTTTACGTGCCTGCCGATATTTACGCTAGGTATTTAAGGTCGAAGGGAGAGGATGTAGCCTTTATCTGTGGTTCAGATGAGCACGGAATGGCCATCACCATGAGAGCACGCAAAGACGGTGTTAACCCCCAAGATATCGTGGATAAATACCACGGTATGATCAAAGATAGTTTTGGTGAGCTTGGAATCTCATTTGATATTTACTCAAGAACTTCAAATAAAATACATCACGAAACTGCACAAGAGTTTTTCAAAACGCTATATACTGAAGGCAAATTTGAAGAACGCGTAAGCGAGCAATATTTTGACGAAGAGGCTCAACAGTTTCTGGCTGATAGATACATTACTGGTACTTGTCCACGTTGTTCACACCCCTCAGCTTATGGCGATCAGTGTGAGAACTGTGGTGCTACATTGAATCCAACCGATCTGATTAATCCGAAATCTACCTTGAGTGGCAATACGCCAATCATGAAAGAAACAAAGCATTGGTATTTGCCTTTACAAGATTATGAGAAGTGGTTGACAGAATGGATTGTTGAAGGTCATAAAGACGATTGGAAGTCGAATGTTTGGGGGCAATGTAAATCATGGATTGACGGTGGTTTGCAAGCTCGAGCCATGACTCGCGATTTAGATTGGGGGATTAAAGTGCCTATAGAAGGAGCAGATGGTAAAGTGCTTTACGTTTGGTTCGATGCCCCAATTGGTTACATTTCGGCAACTCGTGAATGGGCAGAAGCTCAGGGGAAAGACTGGAAACCTTACTGGCAATCGGATGATACTAATTTGGTGCACTTTATTGGTAAGGACAACATCGTTTTCCACTGTATCATTTTCCCAGCCATACTAAAAGCACATGGTGATTACATTTTGCCAAATAATGTACCAGCTAATGAATTCCTGAACTTAGAAGGAAATAAGATTTCAACTTCAAGAAATTGGGCGGTTTGGTTGCATGAGTATTTAGAGGAATTCCCAGGTAAGCAAGATGTGCTTCGTTATGCCTTGTGTGCCAATGCCCCCGAATCAAAGGATAATGATTTTACTTGGAAGGATTTTCAGGCCAGAAACAACAGCGAACTCGTTGCCATCTTAGGTAATTTTGTAAATCGAGCGGTTGTGCTTACACATAAATATTTTGAAGGTAAAGTACCTGAAAGAGGAGAGCTCTTTGATATCGATACAGAGACCATCGAGGCATTAAGGCAAATGCCGGCCAAGATTGGTGTTTCTATTGAGCGTTATCGCTTTCGCGAAGCGCAATCAGAAATGATGGAACTTGCTCGCTTAGGTAATAAGTATTTGGCCGATACAGAGCCTTGGAAACTGATTAAGACAGACGAAACTAGGGTAGCAACCATCTTGAATATAGCCTTGCAAATTGTGGCTAATATTTCAATTGTAGCCGAACCATTTATTCCTTTTACTTCGGAAAAATTGAGAGGAATTTTTGGAATGGAACAACTCAATTGGGCTGCTGCCGGAAACCCAGATTTGCTTAGTGCAGGCCAATCGTTAGCACAAGGAGCTTTGCTCTTCGAAAAAATCGAAGACGAAACCATTGCCGCACAAATTCAAAAATTAGAAAACACCAAGAAACAAAACGAAATGGAGAATAAGGAAATTGAACTGACACCTTTAAAAGAGACCATAGTATTCGATGATTTCATGAAGTTGGATCTCAGGGTTGGGACGATTCTAGAAGCTAAGAAAGTAGCCAAATCGAATAAATTACTTGAGTTTTTAGTAGATACTGGCGTTGATAAACGCACCATTTTGAGTGGAATAGCCAAGCACTACTCTCCAGAAGAAATGGTTGGGAAACAAGTGACTATTATTGCCAATTTGGCTCCACGACCAATGATGGGTACTGTGTCGCAAGGAATGATTCTAATGGCAGAAGATGCTGAAGGAAACTTGAGACTAATTCAGCCAAACGAAAAGGTAAATCCGGGTTCGGTGATTAGTTAAGTAACATAAGCTCACATGCCTCTTGATGTGGTAGATATTGAAAATCCTCAATTAGAAATGCTAATTGGGGATTTTTGCTTTTATCTAGTGTCGTTTTAGGGTGTTTTAAGGCCAGTTAAAACCGACTAAAAACCTCACTCATAAATGAGTAAAGGAATTTAATCGTATGTTTTAGAATGGACTTTTTAAGTGTAATGGGGAATTACACTTTCTTAACGCTAACGGCATTCATGCCTTTCATCCCACGCTCAAGCTCAAACGATACTTTGTCGCCTTCGCGAACTTCATCAATAAGTCCGTTTACATGAACGAAGAATTTTTCTTGTGTTTCTAGCTCCTTAATAAAGCCATAACCTTTCTGATCGTTGAAAAATTCGATTCGGCCTGTTCTTACCGTTTCAACAGTGTCTTCTCTTTTTGGAACACCAATTTCAATGCTCTTAGCATCGATCTTCTTCTTTTTGATTGTTGGATCTGGAGGAGTATCTGTGATGTTTCCATTTTCATCCACATAAGCAATCATGTTGTCCAGTCCACCGCCTTGAGAGTTCTGTTGACGCTCTTCTTTCTTTTGCTGCTTATCCTGACGTTTCTTTAAACGCTTCTTCTCTTTTTCTTTTTTGTTAAATGTTTCTTGTGATTTAGCCATTCAGTGTTTTTGTTAAAAATGATGCAATGATTGTTCTACTCAAACAACCAAGGGGGGTAAAGAAATACGCAGTTAGTAAGTGGCTTGTTCGTAGAAAGCTGATGGAAATCAGAAAATCATACGATAGGGGAATTACTTGAAGGGTATTTACATCATTACGCTCGTGCAAAGTTACGATAATTTATAAGAAAATCTGTATTAACAATCGCATTTACACTGAATTATAGGGCGTAACTGTCCGGAGGTTAACTTTATTTAGCTTTCTAAGCTGAACTCTTCTTTAAATAAAGCAAGAACCATCCAAAAGTTAGTGCTATATATTTACTGATAGTAAATGAGTTCATCTGGACTGTGAATAAGAACTTTTGGAGGGGTTTTAAATAAGAAAGTTTAGTTATACCTGTAAAATCACTGTTTTAATTATCGAGTTTAGGTTAGTAAGTGTTTGTCATGTTGCTGTCAATACAAATAATGAAGTCGGCCATAAGCTTATTTTCTTCTAATAGCTTGTTCAAATCATCTTGCATTACCGTAGCGATTGTAGCGTATTGTAAATCACTTCTTTCTCTTTTCAAATACCAAAGAATACCTTCATAATGATTAGAGTGGTATGAGCCATTATAATGTATAAAGGTGTGATTTGGCTGGTAATTCTTTAAAATGAAATGCGCCATGGTAGCATCTTTAGAAGCTTGAGCTTCTACCAATTGGGGTGTGCCGTGGCCAGCCATCATAGCTAGAATATTTTTGTAAGTTGGTAGCTCACTATCGAAAGGCATTGGTAGGGGAGCCATCCACGATTTTTCTTCTGCCGAAAGTGTATTCAATACATCAAACCCACTTTTGTTTACCATACTTGCATACCTTCTTGGGATGTTCGTAGCAATAAAGGGGAGTTGTTTCTTTTTAGCTAAGTCCACTAGAGGCGCGTAATCAGTTTTGTAATTGGGCCAAAGTCTGGCCAAGGTGTCTAATGCTTTTGCATCAATATTTCCAGCCAAGTAGTCATTCAGTGGTTTCTGATTGTCAGCTTCAAACATTTCCGCCCCTAGAATCATGCTGTTCGATGCACTTAAGTCGTTCGTTACTTCGTATTGCATCCAGTGGGCTATGGCATTGTTATGAAGCTCCCCGAATAGAATAATGTCCTTCTTATCTAATGTCTTCAACATTTTCTTGTAAGAAACTTTCTTGCCTGTAGCAGTATAAATCACATAGGCGGGTTTCTTCTGACTGTAACTGATAAAAGTGATGAGTGAGAAAATTAGGAGGAAAAGTGCGCGCTTCATTCTTTTGTTTTAAATAATTATGAGGCTGAATTTAATCAAAAAAGCGGAATGAATAAGTGGCTATTATTTGAATGCTGCTTAAGGATAACTAACGCATTTGTTTCTCTTTTACATTAATGTTGAGCGAGTCTAAAAGGGCGCGTGAGTCTTTGATGAATAGCTTCATTTTCTTTTTTGAGTATTCTGTAAGTCCTTTAAAATCATTGTCTTCATACTCTTTACAAACCAATATTTCATAGCTCCTTCTTCCTTTGATAATAGGTTTGTTTACCCAAGTAAGGTGATAGCCGTAATCTGTAATTTGACTCAGTCCGTTTTCTTTCGAAATAATGATTTCCACCATAGCACCGCCATCTCTTTTGCGGGTGCGTTGGTCAGAAACAAAATTCCCTAATGAGTAGGCGATGAAACGTTCTTTATTACCTCCCTTGCCCTGAGTAAACTCCATAGGTTGAATCACATGTGGATGTGCGCCAATAATAATATCTACCCCTTGTGCAAATAAGAATTCAGCTGTTTCTCTTTGTGTTTTAGAAGGCGCAGAATCATACTCAATACCCCAATGCAAGAAAACAATAAGCTTGTCGATGCTTTTAGCAAAAGCATTTTCTATATCGCTTTTC
Organism: Roseivirga seohaensis; assembly: GCF_001592945.1. Lineage (GTDB taxonomy): Bacteria > Bacteroidota > Bacteroidia > Cytophagales > Cyclobacteriaceae > Roseivirga > Roseivirga seohaensis. Next base: position 366,049 of record NZ_LRPB01000048.1, on the reverse strand, counting down.
ATGGCTGTAGTATCCGTAAGGTTAACCAATGCTGGTTTGGGTACTCTTCTTCCATTGGTGTTTTCTGTATAGTTCAATAGTCCAACCTTAATCGAGCCCTTTTCTAGGATAATTAAGTTCGAGCTGTCTTTGTGGGCTTTGTCTAAGAAAGTGCCTGTATGTTTAACATCAATAGAATCTAATACATTAATGGTGCGCTTTATGCCTTTGAGGTTGTGGTCGCTGGCATGATTATTTGCCGTAAGAAGAATATCTATTCCGCTTTTTTTAGCCGCTACAGCAAGTTCATCGGGAGAAGAGAACCGAGGATAGCCACTATAAGGTGCGCCTGCCAAAGTAACTTCAAGATTAGCAATAGCAAAATCTGCCTTTTGAATCAATGGGCTCACTTTACGGAACATCCTATCAAAGTTGTATTCACCAGTGGTGGTGTCTAGTGCCGCATTAACCTGAGCATAATGCCCCATAATATCACCTATAAAAAGTAGAGAAACTGATTCAGTTCTGTCTACCTTTTGCGCTATTGAGCAAAACGGGAAAAGAAGTAAAGTGATAAAAAATAATGGCTTCATAAAAGTGATGGAAAGTTAAGTTCTTCTTTTATGAATTGTATTGTAAAAAGTGAAATTATTAGTAGATGATGGGCGCCTATGATTAAAAGATAACTTTGAGGTTGGGCATAAAAAAAAAAGCTCCACATTTCTGTGAAGCTTTTTGTTGGTCTACTAGGGCTCGAACCTAGACTCTTCTGGACCAAAACCAGACGTGTTGCCAGTTACACCATAGACCAGCTTTATTTCGGAGTACAAAAGTAGTATTTGCTTTTAATTTCGGAAACGAATTGATGAAAAAATTTAAGTCTTTTTTATCGTTCAATTTTCCAGAAAGCAATACCTCCTGCTTGTTTACCTAGGTATGCTGTGTCTATCAGGCGGTTAGTTGTTAAATCAATTACATCTACCATGCCTGGGTCATCACCAATTCCTTCTACAGAAACAAAGGCAAACTTGCTGTCTGATGAAATGGCTACCCCATGAGTCACTTTTTGGCTGTTATCTAATCTCGCCAATTCCTTTCCAGATTCTAAATCCCAAACTCCAGTTTTGGCTGCCGTTTTATAAGAAACCACCATACGTTTCCCGTCAGGAGAAATATCTATGTTATAAGGCCCTTTATCAGTTTTAAACTTGCGTGTAGTCTTCCATGTATCTGTACTGATTTCTAATACTTCAGCAGCACCATTTCCAGCTACATACACCAAATTTTTGGTAGGGTGCGTACTTACCCAAGTAGGCTTGAAAGCAGAGTGTTTCATGGCTGGCATACCTCCCATATCCATTTTAGAGTGATCCATCTGACTATGGTCCATACCCGCCATAGACTTTTTCTCATCACCCATTTTTGATTTACCCATGTCCATTTTAGAATGGTCCATCATGCTGTGGTCTTCAGGAGCCATTTTAGAAGCTTCATCCAAGTCAAGCGTTTTAGTGATTTTCAAGCTTATGGCGTCTATTTCAAATAATTCCCCCGACATCATGGCAACAGAATACTGTTTTAAGCCATCAGAAGTAAGTCTTGAGCCGTGAGGCATTGCGCCAGTCGTGATTTGAGTTAATTCGGTCATGCTCTCTACATCCACTACCGAAACCGTGCTAGGTACCATATCGCCATGTAGGTTGAAATTAACGCAATAGAGTAGGCCAGTAGCCGCAGAAACCTGCATTGAGGCTGGAAATAAACCAAGAGTAACGGAGCCTACAGCTTTATCTGTACCAGTTTCATATTTATAAAGTGTTCCATAAGGGTTACCATGGGCTAAACTGAGATACCAATATTTTCCTTCTGGGCCAACAGTGATTCCGTGAGGGCCTTCGTTTTCAGCAGGCCATATTCCCACAGGAATATTCTTTATGGTTTCTGCCTTTTTACCATCGAATTTCACCAAAGCCACTTCATCTTCAGATTCGGCCGCAACATATACATAGTAATTTTGGGCCTGTAACGCAGTAATGGCAATTAAGGAAAAAACGATTATGAGTGTTTTTTTCATCTTTTACTTAGGTTTAAGATGTGTTGGTTAATCAAAGCAAACGTGGTACAAAGATATATACCACGTTTGCTTTATGGCTTACTTTACTTTAATAGGAGTGTTCTTTGGCTTTTCTGGCTCTAATTTAGCAGACCATAATCCACTGTTCCAATCAGAGAAAAATACATGGCCTTTGTGAAGCTGAGCTCCCCAAGTAAAAGGTGCGTTGGCTGTATATCCGTTTGCATCGTTAGGAATGATCCAGGCTATTTCACGGCCTTGCTTTCTCAAGTCACCCATTAACTCACCACTAAGGTCTACTACTCTTACGCCTGCATTATAGAAGGCTACATAGAGTGTTTCCCCTTCAATCCAATAGTTGTGTGATCCAGCATAAGGTATTTCGAACCTCGCTACTTCCTCTGGATTTTCAAGGTCAGTAAAGTCTACTACGTGAAGGTAACCTCCTGCCATGTTAACTCCGCCTTTGCCAGTATTTAATCCATAAGGGAAAATTTCGTCTCCACCAATCACATAGAACTTACCAGTTGAAGGGCTACGGAAAGGGAATGAGGCATGGTTTGCTTTGTTAGGATATGCATAGCTCGCGAACTGCTTTGGGTTTTCTGGCGAACCACCAGCAATACCGTTTCCTACATCTACTAGCTGTATACCGTCTGCCCAGTTTGAAGAATAAGCGATGCCGTCTTCCACCCAAACATCGTGAATAGAATGGCCAGGAGTATCTAATTCGAATTTAGAAACTGCACGTGGATTCTTAGGGTCTTTAATGTCAATAATATAGTATTTCTGACCACCGCTAAGGGCATATAAATAATCACCAGAAATGAATACGTTGTGCACCCCACCAGTCATGTTTTCGTCAAATCTTGAAATGATTTCTACATCTCTTGGGTTTGAAACATCAATAATTACCAAACCATTTTTGCGGTCGGAAGCCCCTTCTCGGCTGATCACACAAATTTTGCCGTCTTCAGAAATTTTCACATCATTTACAGTTCTAGCATCTACCTGAACTGAATCGATTTTAGAAATATTGCTTGGATCGGTTACATCCCAGAAATAGGCAGTTCCATCGGCCCCCCAAGTTCCTGTAACAGCATAATCTCTACCATCAATTCCTTCCCACACCCAAAAATCAGAGGTGTGTTTGTCATTTACAGAACCCTGACCAACCATTTCTATTTTTCGGGTTACTTCTCTAGGTGTGATTTTAAGCGTTTTTGAAGCTGATGCTACTCCGCAAGATGCAGTTACAGTATATCTTCCAGCTTCGTCTGCTACAAAACGGCCATCGTTTTTAATTAAACCAGAAGCGCTTTGCGAAGTATTGTCTGCTACTCCACTGAAAGAGTAGAAAATAGGGGCGTCTGGTACTATTTTTCCATTCTTATCTAAAGCTTTAGCTTTAAAATGGAATACATCGCCAGTTCTAGCTGTATTCATTTCAGCTTCTAATTGAATTTTAACAATTGGGTTGCTCACCACATTTACTGTTATGGTATTCGTAACGTTTTCAGCTTTTACAGTAATGGTTGCCTTTCCGGGAATCAAGGTGTTTACCGTTCCGAAATCATCTACTTCGGCAATATTGGTATACATAGAGCTAAACTGTACGTCAACATCATCTCTGGTAGCGCCCGATTTGTCAATAACATGGTATTTAAGCGCTACCGATGTTCCCGCATATATTTTCTGTGGAATGTCATCAATTTTGATTTCAGCAATTGCTGGGTAATTTACTTTGATTTGGAAATTTTTTCTTACCCCATCGGCCACCGCTACAATGTCGTAAGTGCCTGGCTGAATGGCGTGAGCCATCATGGTGGAGTCAATGCTTAAGCTTCTTCTGGCTCTTGAAAGCAGGTTGATCGGATCATTTAGCTTTTTGCCATTTTCCATGACATAAGCAGTGATTTGTTTCTTTTGCCCCACCTCCATAGTAATGTTGGCTGGCTCAATTACAATTTCTTTCTGTGCAAAAAGAGTGACAGGAAAAAGTAAGGCCAATATGTAAAGGGCTTTCTTTAAGTTTTTCATAGTGAGTTGGTGTGATTGATTAATCAAACAATCTAGTCATAAAGAGAAAGTACTACAATTGTTTTTAGTGATATGGTTGAAATTTTATACTGTTACAGATAATTAGCGTAGAAGAAAATGAGTTTGTTTTATGTCGTTGTCCAAATAATATGCATTTAGGCGGCAAAGAGGAATGCGCTTAGTAATTGATATAGAAGTTCATGTACGACTTGTGAGGGCTAGAAAAATGTAAGCAATTACACCTGTGGTTCGAACCCTAATCTAATTTTAGATTTTCTTTAGGTGTTTAATACTGGTGACAAGACTTTGAACAGAATTTTCCGCCCAGTTTCCATCTTGTTCAACAAAGAAGTACTCTAAGCCTGCATCTTTGTCATAAGCAAAAAGCTGTTTCCAATCTATTCTTCCAGCCCCTACTTCTTTCATCTTTCGGTCGTCATCCATACTCATGTCTTTAACATGCCAAAGTGGGAATCGGCCTCTGTCTTTTTGAATAATTTTAATTGGGTTTTGGTCGGCAAATCTAACCCAATACATATCGAGCTCCATTTTAACGAGATCGGCATCGGTTTCTTTGAGAAGAACATCGTATGGTACTTGGCCGTCAATCTCTTTAAATTCAAAAGCATGATTGTGGTAAGCGAATTTGATCCCCGATTTTTTGCAAATTTCAGCTGACCTATTGAATAGCTCAGAAACTTTTTTGTACTGGTCAATAGTTTGTCTTTCAGCACTGTCAAGATAAGCACAAACCAAATATTCAGCGCCCAATTCTGCTGCGTCATCAACAGCCTTTTGCCAATTGTTTACCATTGTGCCAGGTGTTGTATGGGCTTGTGTTCCAGTGGGTACATGAATACTCTTCAGTTTAATTTTAGAAGCGTCAATAATCGCTTTGGCTTCTTTTATGGGCATGCCTAAAAGCTTGCCATCAGCAAAGTCAAAGAACTCTGCATAATCATAACCAGCCTTTTTTAGTGTTTTTAAGGTGCCGGCCATGTCCTTTTTAATAACATCTCTTACGGTATATACTTGAAAACCAAATTGTTTGATTTTGCCTTCAAAAAATGGATGGCTAAGAAGTGAGCCTGTGGCTAATAAGCCAGCAGAGGTTAGTGCCGATTTCTGCAAAAAATCTCTTCGTTTCATAATTTTTACTTTGAGCTTATTAAGCTACTAAAATATACTTATGCGACAAATTTTAGGGCTTTGATATAAACAGAAAAAGCCTGCTTATGAGGCAGGCTTCTATTCATTGTTAAGAAAATTGATTGTTACTTCAATGCCGCTAAGGCTTTTTCGTAATTCGGTTCATCCACAATTTCAGGTACTTGTTCAGTGTAAACCACTTTTCCGTTTTCATCCAGAACAATTACTGCTCTTGAATGAAGATTCAATAATGGTGGGTCAACGATTTCTAAACCATAATCCTTTCCAAACTGTCCGGTAGCATAATCAGAAGCGTTGATTACATTTTCGATACCTTCTGCACCACAAAATCTAGCTTGGGCAAATGGGAGGTCGCGAGAGATACAAACTACCTTAGTATTTTCTAAACCCGAAGCTTGCTCATTGAATTTTCTTACCGAAGTAGCGCATGTACTTGTATCTACACTAGGAAAAATGTTAAGTACCACTTTCGATCCTTTCAAGTCAGATAATGTAAGCGTTGAAAGGTCAGTCTTTGTTAGGGTAAAATCTTTGGCTTGCTCACCAACTTTTGGGAGGCTGCCTGATGTATTAATTGAATTGCCTTTTAGTGTAACGGTGCTCATAGTTTTGTCATTTTAGAATAGAACAAGTCTCTCCTTTAATTGTTCCTTGTGTTCATATAATCTTTGGCTTTTTCTAAATCCTCTGGCGAATCAATGGAGATTCCTACATGATCGATTTCAACCATCTTAATTTTTTTGCCCGTTTCAAGATAACGAATACACTCGATTTTTTCGGCATTTTCTAAAGGCGTCATTGGAGTACTCTTGAAAGCCAAAAGAGCGGCCTTTCGGAACGCGTATATGCCAATGTGCTTATAGTATGGAATGTCGATTTCCTGATTTCTAGGGTAGGGGATGGGAGAGCGTGAAAAATAAATAGCAAAATTATTTTGGTCTGCAATTACCTTTACGTGATTAGGGTTATCAATATTATCTTTCCCATCTAAGCGCACCATAGGAGAAGCCAAGTCGATTTCTTTTAGATTATCTCGCTCAAATACATCAAGAAGTTTCTTGAGTGTGTCTGTTTGTGTAAAGGGTTCATCTCCCTGTACATTGACAATAATGTCTGCGTCAATGTTTTCAGCTGCTTCAGCAATTCTGTCACTTCCGCTTTCATGAGTTTCAATGCTCATAATCACTTTACCTCCATGAGCAGCAATTTCATCTCGAATGATTGTGCTGTCGGTCACAACGAAAACATCATTGAATAAACCTGTATTTAAAGTAGCGGTGTAAGTGGTTAAAATCACCGATTGGCCATTTAGGTTGGCCATTAATTTCCCTGGAAACCTAGAGGCTTCGTATCGGGCCGGAATCATAGCAACTACTTTCATAGGAAGGTTTTTTTCAAAAATAAATAGAAATGCGGAATCATAATTACTTGATTATATAGTTATCCATCCCATTTTGGGAATTTTAATAGTTGATTGGGAGTATATTCTTCTGTTTGGAATAGGATCTATTTTTAAACTATTGAAAATGAATGGTTTGTGTAAAAGCTTTCTTTTGGCAGGTAGCTTGTAATAGAATGTTCAAAGATTTATAAATAAAGATCTTGTTGGATTGTGAAGTTGATGGTTATTTATCTATTTGGTTGAGGTGTGGCCCGAAGAATACGTCTTCGGGCCACTATTTTTTAAGGCAATTAGTAAAAATTCAAGAGCATAAAAAAAAGGAGTGAATCGTCACTCCTTTTTCATTTCTTGGTTGTGTTTAATTACTGAACAAGAATACCTCTTTGCGCTAAAACATCCACATCTGGAATATCTACACCGTAGGCAGTTCTCATTGCACTTAAAATTAAGTTGGCAATGATGGCGTGCCCACGAGGGTTTGGATGAATACCGTCTGTTGAAAATACTCCATTCGGGCTGAAATCAGGAGCTAAATTAGTTCCGTTGACTTTTATACCTAATTCTCCATCAGCTTCTGCTTTTACTGCAGCAATAGACGATTGAGTGCCTAATCCTAGAGCCAACTGATCCACTGTGGCTGCATCTAAACCAAACAGGTCAGCGAATTTTGGCTGAACATCTACTAAAGTGATTACAGTTGCGCCTGCTCCAGCGTTAATTTGATCAACCACACCTTTAATGGTTTGGTTGAAAGTTGCTCTTGCAGTAACGGTTTTTACTACTTCGTTGGCAGATAAAATGTATTTATCCTCAATAGGAATAGCTAAGCCAATTGGGGCTGTACCTGTACCCAATACTGTTGCAGCTGATAATACGGGTAAATCACTAGATGTGGCTGGTCTTGACTGTCTGTATGGCTCTAAGGCTTGTCTTTGTGCAGCTGTAATAGCTTGTGCCCCAACCAAAGCATCGAATTTAGGTCCTAAGTCTTCAAGGTCTTTATCGTGCATCAATATTGCATTAGGTCCTGCTTGGTACGTAACCTTACGTTTTGCAGCTTCTGCTGTAGAAATTAAGTTGTATGCAGCTAAACCATTTAGGGCAGCATTCAAGCCAGCAAAAGCTGTATTCAACTGATCTGCGGTAGCTTGGTCCAATGGAATTGCATTCCATTTTACAGCTCTAAAGTAAGGAAGCACTACTAATGGAGGTAAAGTCATTACCACACCTTTTGCTCCAGTGCCTACTAATGCGGTTAACGAACTTGCCAAAGCATTTTGAAAGTCTGCTTGGGAAGTAATCATGGCAGCATTAACACCTCCACCAACAGCATAACCAAGGGCATCATTATTTCCTAACCAATAGGTATAGAAAGTAGGAGAGGCTGCTAGAGCATCAGACAAAACAGTGGATGTTCCTGGAGTACTTGCAAAACGCGCATACAATGGATTAGAGCCCGCAAGTGCAGCACTGTTGATGTCCACTATTCTCATGCCTGGTACAGCAAAATTGTTAAGTTCAGCTTTGTTTCCAGCATATGCGGTAGGTACTTGACCAGTAAGTGTAGGTTTAGGTCCAGGTATGCTTAAATCCAGAACATATCTACCCAAGATGGTGTTGCCCGGCCCCATACCTGAATAACCGAAATCTGAATTAATGTCAGGTTGGTTAAAAGTAGTGCCTCCAACTCCAGAAATTTGGAATTGCGTCCCTAACATGTTTGCAAATGAATGCGCTTGACCATTGGTATAAAGTGCACCATCCATGTAACCTGCGGTAATGGAGTTACCAATACTCACATATTTGGTTAGTGTAACAGTTCCGTTAGATCCCGAAGGGTCAGTCACCACTGGTAGCGGGTTGTCCGATTTTCTTTGCTCTACTAGGTTTTCTTCTTCATCACAAGAGGTCATGATTGCCCCAGATGCCAATAAAGCGAATAAGTATAATTTTAAATTTTTCATTTTCATCTCGATTTATTTGAAGAATTCATCAAACGTGATTTGGAAATAGTAGATTCCTCCAAGCGATGGGTTACCGAATGAAGTCGTGTATCTTTCGTTCAATAGGTTGCTTGCACCTATTTTGAAAGTAGATTTCCAAGTAGGAACCTTATAGCTTACTTGTGCATCTAATGTTCCGAATTCAGGAATTACACCCGTTCCGAAAGAAGACTCCCAAAGGAAAGCTTGCTGCCATCTGTAGGTAACGTTAAATCCAAGTCTGTCAGTAACTTTTCTGTTGGCAAACTTGATATTGTATCTGTACTTCGGGGTGTTGTAGCTAGCTGCAAAACCTTGTGCAATAAGGTCGTCTTGTGAAGTCAATTCGTTGTAGGCAACGTTACCTCCAATTTCATAACCATTTCCAATTTGATAATCTAATTGAATAGCCCATCCTTGTGATTTTACTTTTCCGTCTGCATTTACATCGAAACCATAACGCTGAGTTGGAACAGTACCATCAACAATTTGCTGTCTCTGGGCTGCTGTACCTGCGTCAGGGTTTGATTGTCTTAAGCCATTAGGTACAGCTTGCGTAAAATCAATTTCTGCAATAAAATCAGTGTAAGTACTATTGTAATAGTACGCATCAACAAGCAACTTACCGTCAGCAAATAAACCTTTATACCCCACTTCAAAAGTATTTACTTTTTCCGTTTTGAATTCATCGTTAACACGATCTTCAATAACAAGAAGAGCTTCGTTTCCAGCCTGTCTTGCTGCATCTACACTTTCTGTTGTGTAAACCGTATTAGTTCTAAAGTTGTAACGATCAACAAGTAATTCGTTGCTACCAATTAGTCTTCTTGTTACTACATCTAAATCAATAAACTGATCTTGAGTAGTAGGGATTCTAAAACCTCTTTGGAATGAACCACGAATGTTATGATTGTCGGCAATGGTACCTACGGCTGAGAATCTAGGTGAGAACTGACCTTTGAAGTATTCGTTTTTATCATATCGAACAGAACCTTGGAATGTAAGGTTGTCATTGGCTACGCTTTTAGAAGCCTGTAAGAATGCCCCGTATTCGTCAAGGCTAACCTCTGAACCATCGTTTTCTAAAGCGAAAAGTGTTCCTTCAGAATAAAGTGCATATCTTCTAAAGTTGGCACCTACAACAACATCAGCAAAATCAATCCTGTCGCTCAAATTCCAGTTTCCTTCCATATGGTACAGGTCTGTTTTGTCAAGGAAAAGAGCCCCACCTTGTGAAATAGGCTTAGCTCTGTTCGCTTCAACTAGCGCTTGAAATGCTGCTGATCCTGGCTGAGGTTGTGCAGCATCTGCAGAAACTCTTGCCGATGCATGTGCTTGCTCAATACTTGCTCCGGCTAATCTTGCACCAGCAAAAGCCGAAAGGTATGGAGAAAGGTAAGTTTGCTGATTGATCAAAGAAGCTAGTGTATTAGCTGCGTAAGTATCTCCTGAATTTTCTTGAGTAGTATAGGCTCTTAGGTAGAATTCCGATCCTTTTAATTCCAACTTGGCAGTTGTAATACTAAAGTTGTCTAATACGAAACGGTCGTTAGCTGTATATACTGTGCTACCCGATCCATAATTAAACTGGCCTAGTAACTCTAGGTTATCATTAAGTCTGTAATGAAGGGCTCCACCGATTTTTACACTTTCTGTGGTGTTGTCAACGAAAGAAGCCTCACTAAAACCAGTGGGAGTGAAGTAACCTGACATGTCATCTGGGTAAAGCGATCTTGTTGCTGCAACGGAAGCATTTCCTTGAGCAATGGCTATATCTGCAATTCTACCAACAGTAATTCCAAAATCACCATATGTATTTACGCCATCATAAAAACGGTTGTTACCTCTTTCAGTAGCGCCTCTTTCAACAACGCCACCAGTCGCTAAGCCTTGATCTCTAGTGTCGACACCAATAAAGTCGTTGGCGCTGAGGTAAGATGCAGTTACTTTAAAGGCTAATTTATTATCAAATGCTTTTGCATAACGGAAACCATAGTCTTGATAAAGGGAAATATTGTCGTCTCTCTCGTCTACATGGTTTACTCCAGTTTTAGCATAAACGCTTAGTCCTTGATATTCGAAAGGATTTTTAGAGGTAAGTAGAAGAATACCGTTGATTGCGTTTGGTCCATAAAGCGCAGAAGATGCACCTGGCTGTAATTCAGCAGACTCTAAATCTAAATCATTAATACCTACAATGTTTCCTACCGCAAAGTTGAGGCCTGGAGCTTGGTTGTCGATACCATCAATCAGTTGTACAAAACGAGTGTTGCCATTTGCCCCAAAACCACGAGTGTTTATGGATTTAAAAGTTATACTCTGTGTACTCATGTCAACACCCTTTAGTGAAGCCAAACCTTCATAAAATGAAGCTGCGGCTGTGTTTTTAATGTCTAGGATGTCTAATTTTTCAATTGAGACCGGAGATCTTAAAATGCTCTCTTCTACTCTTGAAGCAGATACTACCACGTCTTGTCCGAAAATTACTTGCTCTTCTAATTTAACTTCTAGCCCTGTTACATTGGCTTCGGTAATGGATATCTCTTGCGGAGTATAACCTACGTAAGAAAAAACAAGTACTAGAGGGGCTGATTGATTAACAGTTAGGCTAAAGTCTCCTTTTGCGTTTGTAATCGTTCCTATCACCTTGTCTTTTACCCTAATGTTTACACCGGGTAGACTTTCGCCAGTAGCGGCATCTGCCACTCGGCCTGAGATTGAAACTTGCGATTGACCATAAAGTACAGCAGACTGCATGATCAAAAATACAAGTGCCAGCCCCTTCAAAATTCTCTTCATCTTCATCATCTTATTCTGAGTTTGGAAACAAATTAAGTTTGGCTTGTTAATGTAAATACGGTGCGAAAGGCAACGTCTATCTCAAAAATACAATGTTTTGTAAGTTTAAAAAGGGTTTACAGGAAAAAATATTCGTCATGCATACTAAATCCAGTAAGTCTTAGCACCGTTGTTTGACTGTTTTACTTATTTTGGACCGCCATTTTTGGCTTCTTCTTCAAGGTGTTTTACGAGTTTATCGCAAAGTCTATTCATGGCTGTAGACATGAATTCGTCACCTGTTGAATTGAGAATGCTTTGCGCTAAGCCACCTAGGCAGTCAACGTAAAATCTTTTCATTTCATCAATAGGCATTTCCTTGTTCCAGAGGTCTATTCTCAAGGTGTTCTGAGAGTTGTGGTCCCATATGTTTAGGCTTACAGATTTGGTTTCTTCTTCACCATTACCTTCTTTTTCAGTAGCATCCCAATATATTTTTTCAGGAATGTTTTCATTATCTAATATTACCCTGAGTTTAATTTCTGATTCCTTCATTAGTGTGTTTTTTTGTCAAAGATAAAACTTGACTGATTAGAATGGTTTTAATTTTGATCTGAGGTATTTAATTATGCGATTCTATATTGAGTCTCAAATTAACTTCCTTCTTTGGATTCGATTATTTTAAATATTGTTTTTTAATATTCTTACCCGCAATTCTAAATTAGTCATTGAACTGCGTCATGGTTTGTGAAATGCCAATAGTACAGAAAGAGTAGATCATGTCAATAGCTTTGTCTATGGCAAACGGAAGTTCTTCGAATTCGGTTTTGCTAAATGGGCTTAGAACATAGTCTACTTGTCTTCCTTTTGCAAAATCGTCACCAATTCCAAATTTTAGACGAGGGTAGTTTTGGCCTCCACATAGCTCTTCAATATTCTTTAGGCCATTGTGTCCTGCGCTAGAGCCTTTTGCTCGCATTCGGAGTTTGGCAAAAGGAATGGCTAAGTCGTCTACCACCACTAAAACATTTTCGATAGGTATTTTTAACTCTGACATCCAGAATTTGACGGCTTTACCACTAAGGTTCATATAAGTAGTGGGCTTTATTAAATGAACTGTTCTTCCTTTATGTTTGAATTCGGTATGGTAAGCAAGGCGATTGATTTCAAACGAAACTCCTTTTGCATCAGCTAGTCTGTCTAAAGTCAAAAAACCGATGTTATGTCTGGTTAATTCATATTCTGGCCCAATGTTTCCGAGACCAACAATGAGGTATTTCATTTTAATGCTTTTTTAATTTGTGTGTATTTTTAATACGTACGCAAATAAAAAAATCCTGCCTTTAAAAGGCAGGATTTCCATATTTTCAAACAAGAAATTCTTATTCCGCAGATTCTGCTGCTTCAGAACCACCTTCTTCGCCACTTTCTTCATCTTCTTCATTGTCAGTCAACCCTGCACCTCTTAGTGCTCTTGGGATTGTAACAGTTGCGATAGTAACTAGTGGGCTGTTTTGGATTTCAAAACCTTCAGGATTTAATGCGCCAACTTTTGTTGATTTACCAAGCTTTAACTTAGAAATGTCAACAGGAATAGAATCTGGCATATCCTTAGGTAAAGCCTTTACCAATAGTTTTGGCTTTTTAATTACTAAGCTACCACCATTGATTACACCAGGTGCGGTACCTTCCATTTTTACAGGGATTTCCATTTTTATGTACTTTCCTTTGAATAACTGTAAGAAGTCAACGTGCAAAAGCATGTCGCTTACTGGGTGGTATTGTGAATCTTGAACGATCGCTTCGAATATTTCGCCTTCAACGTTCAAAGTAACGAAACATGGCTCTGGAGTATATAATACATCACGGAACTGAATGGCAGGCGCATAAAAATGCAACTGATCATCACCACCATAAAGTACACATGGAACTTGTCCTTCGTTTCTAAGCCTTTTTGACTCAGTTTTACCGAGATTTGCTCTTTTAAACCCTATAATCTCTACTTTTCTCATAATATATAATTGTTAAATAAATAGCTCGCTAATAGACCCATCTTGGGTAACACTTTTAATGGCTTTAGCGAAAAGCTCGGCCACAGTGAGTACCTTGATTTTGTCTGATTCTTGTTTTAAAGGAATAGTGTCTGTTACAACCAATTCTTCTAAAACAGAGTTGTTTATATTGTCATATGCCTTACCAGATAAAACTGGGTGGGTGCAGAATGCTCTTACTGAAAGGGCGCCTTCATCTAAAATGATTTTGGCCGCTTTGCAGATTGTACCTGCAGTATCTACAAGGTCATCTACTAAAATCACGTTTTTGCCTTCTACGTTACCGATAATTCTCATTTCGGCTACTTCGTTTGCTTTGGTACGGTGCTTATCAATTACTACCATTTCAGCATTAAAATGCTGTGCAAAGGCTCTAGTTCTTTTTACACCTCCAACATCAGGTGAAGCAAAAAGAAGATTGTCTAAGTTCAGTTTTCTGATGTATGGAACAAATACTGCTGCTCCATCTAAATGATCTACTGGAATATCGAAGAAACCTTGAATTTGGCCTGCGTGTAAATCACAAGTCATAATTCTATCTGCACCAGCAGCTGTAAGAATATTGGCAACTAATTTAGCACCTATAGCTACTCTTGGTTTGTCTTTTCTATCCTGACGGGCGTAGCCGAAATATGGAATTACTGCAATGGCTTTATAAGCACTTGCTCTTTTGGCTGCGTCAATCATTAAGCAAAGCTCAAATAGATTGTCGGAAGGAGGAATGGTAGACTGAATTAAAAATACTCTATTGCCTCTTACTGACTCGGTGTAGTAAGGTGCGATTTCTCCGTCACTAAATTTTTGAATCTCTATGGAACCCAATGACTTACCGTAGAATTCGGCAATCATCTTTCCAAGATAAGCTGACTCAGTTCCGGCAAATAGTTGGTTATCCATGATCTTAGGCTTTTGGGCTTTGAAAATTGAACCGCAAAAGTAAAAAGATTTATGTTAAAAACAGCGCTATGCCTTCAGATCATTTTTAGTTTTCTACTCATCTTCTAAATTTTCAATCGAAGCGGGTGAGTCTTTTGGTAATGATACTGTAAAAGTTGTTCCTTCATTTAGCTTGCTCGATACATCTATGGATCCTCCGTGGCTTTGAACTATTGTTAGGGTGGAGGTGAGCCCTAGCCCCATACCGCCTGATTTTTTTGTGTAGAATAGGTCAAAAAGCTTTTTCACATCTTCTTTTGATATGCCTGATCCATTGTCAGTAACACTAATTTCTATGGAGTCATCAAGGTCTAAAGTGCTAATATGCAATACACCTTTGTTTTCTTCCATAGCCTCTAAGGCATTGATCATGAGGTTAATCATGACCACTTTAATTTGCTCTTTATCAACGAGTAAACTTTCTAATTCTGGGTCTAGATTTTGAACCAGTTTCATTCCTTTAAGAATAAACCTGTCTTTCACCAGCTCAATCGACTCGTTGATGAGTTCATTCATTGAGAGTTCTTCTTTCTGAAGACTTTTTGGTTTAGATGAGTTGAGCATTTCTGTTATTAATTGATTGATACGGCCAGCGTTTCTATCTACCATATCAATCATAAATGCCATTTCCGAATCATCTTCTGTTACTTCATCACGCATTTGAGAAATAGCTAACTGTATATTCGTTAGGGGATTTCTTACCTCGTGGGCTACACTTCGCGCAATTTTACCAGTGACCGACAACTTTTCTGCCATTAACAAATCGCGTTCTGCTTTTTTAAGCAGCGTTATATCTCTTAAAATGCCCTGAAAACCGATCGAGTTTTTACTGAAGTCAGTTCTTACTACTGCGTTTAATTGGCAAATTAATTTGCGATTATCTTTTGCTAGAAAAACGGCTTCTAAGCTTTTAATTTGGCTTTTAGACGATAATAGTCGTGTAAATCGTTCGAAATCAGCAGGGTGTAGAAACAAATCTTTCATGTTCATTCCCGATATTTCTTCGCTTTTGTAACCCAAGAGCTTTTCCAATGATGGGTTAGCTTCCAATAAATTATGGTTGCAATCGCATATGTAAATTGCATCTATGGAACGTTCAAAAAGTTGTCTGAACTTTCGTTCTCCTTCTTTAACCTGTTTTATGGCTTTATTATGATTAAGAGCGTAACGAATGCTTCTTTCCATTAGCTGAGGTGTGATTTCACCTTTCACTAAGTAATCAGCGGCACCTTCATTCATTGCTCTTAAGTCAATTTCTTTATCTCCTTTACCTGTAAGTAAGATAAAGGGAAATTGAATTTCATTCTTAACAGCATTGCTAATAATGCTAATACCATCATTTTCACCCAATCGGAAGTCAATCAGGCAAATGTCAAAGGCATTTTCGTTGATCTTACTGATGGCTTTGCTGTAGCTGGGCTCCCAAGTGAGTTGATAAGGAAATCTTTCAATTTCATCTAGAATATCCTTCGTCAATACAAAGTCATCCTCATCATCGTCTACCAATAAAATTCGAATTGGTTGGCTGGTCATAGGTTAAGTCTATTCGTTATCTTTTGGTAAAACTACAATTCCGAACCAGTATTTACCGATGTCTTTAGTTACTTCCACTAACTCTTCGAAGGTTACAGGTTTGGTAATGAATGAAGAAACTCCCAAATCATAAGTTTTGAATACGTCTTCATCAGACTTGCTTGTTGTTAATACCACAATTGGGATTCTTTTAAGTTTAGGGTCGGCTTTAATTTCTCTGAGAGCCGTTCTGCCATCTTTTTTTGGCATGTTTAAATCCAATAAGATTAAGCCTGGTTTAGGGGCATTTTGGGCATTGTATTTTCCTCTGTGTTGCAAATAGTCCATCAGTTCTTCGCCATCTTGAACAAAGTTGAGGTCGTTGGCCATTCTGTTTTCTTCAAAGGCTTCTTTTGCCATTAACTGATCATCCGGATCGTCATCAGCCATTAATATGCTAATAGGGTTTAAGTTGGTGCTAGGGCTCATAATTCTTCTTTGGGTAAAATAATTGTAAATATCGATCCTTTTCCTAATTCAGATTCCGCATAAAGTAAACCGCCATGATTAGTTACTACTTTTTCACAGAGGGCGAGGCCAATTCCGGTGCCAGTATATTCTGTACGTCCGTGTAGCCGTTTGAAAATAATGAAAATTTGATCTTTGTATTGAGGGTCGAAACCGATTCCGTTATCCTTAAAATGAATTTTCCAACAATCAGTCTCGGGCATGCCTTCCGTTAGGCATTCTTCGCTTGACTCTACTGAAATTTCGATTTTGGGAGAGATATCTGGTTTTGAATATTTTATTGCATTAGAAATTAGGTTCTGAAATAGTTGATTGAGTTGAATTGCATCACCAGAAATTGTGGGTAGCTCTTGGCTTTCAATAATGGTATTGCTTTTCGAAATCTGGTAATCTAGATCAGTTTTAACAGTACTCAGAATGTTGTTTAAATCTACTGCCGCAAACTCTCTGTCGGCACTCGATACTCTAGAAAATTTCAAAAGGTCATCAATTAATGTTTGCATACGCTCAGCTGCGTTCTGCATTCGATTCAAATAATCATTTCCTCTGTCATCTAATTTATCGTTTAATCTTCCTCTTAATCGGTCGCCAAAAGTTCTTATTTTTCTTAATGGCTCTTGTAAATCGTGAGAAGCGATATAAGCAAATTGTTCTAAGTTATGGTTTGTAGATTCAAGCTCTTGCTGATTTAATAATAGTTCTTGTTCATGATTTTTTTGCTGGGTTATGTCTGTAAAGGTAACTACGAAGCCGTCACCGTTTTTAACTGCAACAATATCAAACCAAGTGTTAAGGTCTTCATATTCATAATGATTCGTGGTGTGGTAATTCTCACCAATTTCAACTACTTGTACATAGGCGTCAAATAGTCCTGATTCTTTATTGCCAGGAAACTCTTTAAGCAGAGTAGTATTGATTAGCTTCTCTTTACTAACTCCTGTTATAGTAGCGGCACCCTCATTTACTACTTCAAACTGAAAGTCTGTAATCTTGCCTTTTTCGTTTCTTATAGCTTTAAAAGCCATAATTCCATTTAGTGAGCTGTTGAGAATATTTGTGAGCAGTTCTTGAAGTGATGTTCTTTCTTTAATTTCTGTGTTTAGTTCATCTACTTTAGATTTTAGTTCATTATTGGCTCTGGTATTCTTATCGGCAAGGTTAAAAGTAATAATGAAGAGGAATGTGATTACAGCAAGCGCTACTAATGTTAATAATAGTATTGTAATTGGGGTAAGGGTACGTGATTGACTTCGCTCTTGTGTGCGGGCATCTAGTAGTCTGTTTTCCTCACTTCTTAAAACATCAGCTTGATTTAAAATGCTGTCGAGCATGGTTTGCTCGTTTGCAATCATACGAAGGAGGCTGTAATTAAAGCCTCCTCTGTTAGTGTTCATCAGCCTTACTAAGCTATCGCTAAAACTTGCATATTGTTCAACAAGTCTTCTCATTTCCACCATGTTATTTGTCTGCTTTGCATTGTCAATAACAAGGCTGTCAAGCAGGCTCAACTCTTTTTTCATTTGGCTGGATTTACTCAGCACCAAACTGCTATCAATTGGAGTTCTGTTAATTGCAGAGTTTCTAATGTTATTGGAAATATCTCTGGGGTGAACACTTAAACTTTCGACCGTAGCTTTTACTTTGGCGGTATGTACTACCCAAGAAGAATCATTATCATAGGCCTTAAAAGTACGATAGGAAGAGTAGGCAATACTAACCAGCACTACTATAGCTATGATAAGCCCTAATTTATAAGTGTTTTTATTCATCGAAAGCGAGATATTAATTTGCTCTCTTGCTCAAAAACAAGCGGCAAAAAATTGGTGTAACTTAAATTACTGCCATTAGATTAAAACTCGCTTCTCTTCTGTTCAGCAGAACAAGATGGTTTAGAAAAGCTTTTTCAAAGATAGTATTTTCACGAAACAAAAATAATTGTC
This sequence comes from Roseivirga seohaensis, assembly GCF_001592945.1. Classification (GTDB taxonomy): domain Bacteria; phylum Bacteroidota; class Bacteroidia; order Cytophagales; family Cyclobacteriaceae; genus Roseivirga; species Roseivirga seohaensis. Next base: position 347,657 of record NZ_LRPB01000048.1, on the reverse strand, counting down.
TAGAACAAAAGCATTGCGAATTTGATAAATGGTATAGTCCTATCTATTGTGAGTGGTAATCATGGGCATTATCGAATTAACCTAATTCCATGAATTAAGTTTTGAAAAATACTTTCACTTTATGAATTCAATATTTCGAGTGCTGGCCTATGTTCAGCGTACTGTAGAGAATACTAACGATTTATATGGAAAAAATCACCTGTGGTATCATCTAGCTTTTTCGAAAATAGGCTTAGGTTTTTTTGAGTAGGAGTTAGGTTAATAAACTTAGCAACAATGTTACTTTGCTTGTAAATAATGAAAGTGTTTTCAACTTCGGGGTTGATTTTATTCATGTCGATTTCTGAGGCTTTATCTGAAAAGGAGGGGACGAAAGTGAGTGCTATTTTTTGTAGGTTCAGTGTTTTACCAATGTTCTCCAAATGTGTAATTAGTTTATCATTGCTTTCATTTAATTCATTTCCATAAACAAAATATACCTTGAGGTATTTCTGTCTTTCGAAACTTTCTCTTTCTAAGTAGATCAACCATTTACTCACTTCTTCCCAATTAGTGTTCTTTCCTACAAAATATAACACCCCTTGATAGCGTCCATACTTACAGATTGGGCAGGTTTTAGTGCCGCGATCTGGCCCCCAAGCATGATATGGAGTGAATGAAATCACGTCCTCACCAATATTTTTTCCAGAAGAGGCCTCTTGTTTATTATTGGTTGTTGGGTAATTCGGAATATTCAACCCAAGAATAATGTTGTGTTCTGCAATTTGTAAGTCACCCTTTTGCAAAAGACGCAATACACCACTGCCGCCACGGTTTTCCATTGCCTTTCTCTTTTCGCTAGTTAACAATGGATCATCGTCAAAAACAAAGGCATCGATATAGTATTCATTGATATCGTTTGGTTCTTTAATCGAAGGGTGAATATGCGCTGGGTCATCACGGTTTGGGTAGGCAGCGGGACGGATAGTATAAATCGCGTATTTTCCATTTTCGTCAGACTTTACCCAACTACGGATATAGCCATGCCTTGCTACCTTTTGATCGAGGCCTTTTCTGTTTGCATAAGCCCCCTTTGTATCGGTTTGATAATAGTAAACGATAACGTTTGGAGCAGGGGTGACTCCATCTTTCTTGTATATGGTTCCGATGATTAATAATTTCTGGCCTTCCTCCATCCATCCCGGACTCGTGTCAATAGATGGGATGTGTTTTGGCATTCCTATGTACATCAACTCAGCATTTTCAAACGGCCCACCTATTCGTTGGAGAGGCTGCGCTTTGCAGTTGAAAAGAAAAGCGATAAGCAGAATTGGATAGTAATACAGTTTTCGAAGCATGACTTTTTTCTAGCAATAAGCTTCGGAAATGAAGGTTTGTCAAATCGAATGGGCTGTCCTGTTAATTTTTTAAGCTAACCTGAGGAGTGTTGAGTAAGGCTTTAAATGTTTGGCTGTAATTTCTACTCATTCTTGTTGAAGAGCCGTTACTGAGTGTAATATCATAATCTCCATTCAGTCTGGATTTATAGGAGACCACTTCATTCATATTAATAATTGTGGACTTATGAACCCGAACAAATACCGATGGATTTAATTTTTCAGCCATAGACTTTAGTGTTTCACTCTGAAGAAAATTTCCTTTTGAAGTGATTAACTTTACGTAAGGGCTGGCGGCTTCAATGGTTTGTATCTCACTTACATTTAACAAAGAGGTTTCGTTTGCCAAGCTTACTGAAATGGTTTTGGCGTAAGTTGGTGATTCCAAGGTTTCTGGAACAGCAGGAGTTGCCACCATTCTACTGTAATGATAAACAGCAACTAATGAATAGATGGCTAAGCCAGCATATAAATGTTCGGATAAAGCATAAGACAGAGTACGACTGAATCCATAGGTGTGAGAAAAGAATTGAGCCGAAACTAAATTCACAATTAACGGAAAGAGAAGAAAGTGAATTGCGCTGGCGAGTATGATTGAACCAATAATGATAGACAAACTCTTGAATGTTTTTCTATTCGAAAGGCACTCAACTCTTTCAGTTGGAAAAATGAAAGCGGTAAAAACAACACCCAAAACGAATTGAAAAGGAGCGATTCGTTGATGTAGAAACTGTAATCTTGTAATTCTGACTCAAGAAAATCTTGCCCTAGACCTACCAAAAGAACCAGCGTCAATACACCAAAACCTAAGTATAGTTTTGTGTGTTGCTGAATATGCTTTGAGAATGTACGGATCATTTTAATCGCTTGAACTACTTGCTTTCTCTTTACGGAATAACCGAAGTAAATGATTTACTATGTTATGTTAGTGATTTAGGTGTGTTTTTGTAGCAGATTGAACACAAAAAAGGCTACACTTTCGTGCAGCCTTTAAGTATATTTTCAATGTCTCGTTCTGAAATAAGTCGAGTTTATGCCAACCTATTTAGGACGGGACACAAAATGTATGGTCAATTAAGCCAAAGTAGCTTCTAGTTTAGAAGTTAAAGTTCCTTTAGGAACAGCACCTACAACACCGTCTACTTGCTCACCACCTTTGAAGTAAAGTAAAGACGGGATAGAACGGATACCGTACTTTGCAGAAATACCTGGGTTAGCGTCCACATCTACTTTACCAACTACTGCTTTTCCTTCGTATTCACCTGCGATTTCTTCCACAACCGGGCCTACCATTCTACAAGGGCCACACCATGCTGCCCAAAAATCTACCAATACTGGTTTGTCTGATTTTAATACTAACTCATCAAAGTTAGCGTCTGTAATTTCAATTGCTTTTGCCATTATATATTTATTAAGTTCTTATTTCTATTGTTGCAGGTTGACAACAAAACTAATTAAAAAGTTCAATTTGACAGCTAAAACCAAAGCAACCCTTCATTGGCATTATAAATAGAGTATTGTCTGCCTTTATTAAAACCCATTAGTTGGTGATTAAATGAGCAGAATTGGCCAGTTTTTTTAGTGTTCTAATCAGGTTGCTATTGGGGTCTACTTTTACTTTTCTGCTTAAAAGTTCTACACTTAGGTTCTCAGATTTTTCTACCAATTGAATCCTCAAATCTGTATTTCCTTCATGCTCTTTTGCCAGTTGCATAATCGTATCGATCATCGCTTGATCTACATCTCTGGCATTAATGCTCACCTTAATTCCTTTGGCTCTTTTTTCTCTTAATTCACTTAAAAGAGAAATGGCAGCCACTTGCAACTCCCAATCTTCGGGAGTAGGGGTAATGTGCGGATTATCCCTGATTTCATTTTTCTTACGCCAGTTCAGTTCTACTCTTCCTGTAATGAATAGGAACTCTCCTGGTCTTAAATACTGCGCGTGATTCATGTATTTTTCACCCATCAAGAAGAGCTCCACCGAACTGTTATAATCTTCCATACTAAGAATGGCAAAGGGCTTTCCGTTCTTCGTTTGCCCATTTCTAACTCCACTTACAATGCCGCCAATGGAAATGTCTTGGTTAGGGAATTTCTTGATATCGGAAATGGGCTTACAGAAACTTTCAAGCTCTACCTCAAACTGGTTAAGTGGATGACCTGAAATGTAAAAACCTACTACATCTTTTTCAATTTTGAGTTTTTCCATTTCGCTGAAAGGCTCGCAAACTGCTACACTTGGTAGAGGCGTTGCCACATTGCTATCTCCACCAAATAGCGACACCTGTGCTGCATCTTTTTCTGCTTGCTTAGCATTGGCGTAGCGGATTACTTTTTCTAGAAGTGTTTGCTCATTTTCAGGCGCGTATAAATACTGTCGTCTGTGGTAATCTTTAAAGCAATCGAAACCACCCGCCATGGCCAGCGATTCGCAGTTCTTTTTATTTACGGCTCTTAGATTTACTCTTTCGGCAAACTCGAAAATGTTAGAGTAGGGACCGTTCTCTTTCCTTTCCGTAATAATCGACTCTATGGCAGCTTCACCAACGCCTTTAATAGCTCCCATTCCAAAGCGAATTTCTCCTTTGGCGTTTACTGTAAACTTGTAGTTCGATTCGTTGACATCTGGCCCCAAAACAGGAATACCCATGCGCTGGCATTCTTCCATAAAGAAGGTTACCTGCTTAATATCGTTCATGTTGTTGCTGAGTACCGAAGCCATGTATTCAGCAGGGTAATGCGCTTTTAAATAGGCAGTTTGAAAAGCCACATAAGCGTAACAGGTAGAGTGCGATTTGTTAAAGGCATAAGAGGCAAAGGCTTCCCAATCCTTCCAGATTTTTTCTAGTTTATCGGCTGCATGGCCTTTTTCAACCGCTTGACCCACAAATTTAGGTTTCAACTGGTCGAGCAACTGTCGGTTTTTCTTACCCATGGCCTTACGCAAAACATCGGCCTCACCTTTGGTAAAACCGGCCAGTTTTTGCGAAAGCAACATCACCTGCTCTTGATATACCGTAATACCGTAAGTTTCCTCAAGGTACTCCTTCATGTCTTCCAAATCGTAGGTAATTTCTTCGTCACCGTGTTTTCTTCTAACGAAGGAAGGAATGTATTCTAGCGGCCCTGGTCTGTACAGGGCGTTCATGGCAATTAAATCGGCAAAAGCAGTAGGCTTGAGGTCGCGCAAGTACTTCTGCATTCCATTGGATTCGTATTGGAAAATACCAACCGTTTCTCCACGTTGGAAAAGCCCGTAAGTAAGTTCGTCATCCAAAGGAAAATCATCCGGAATCAGATCAATGCCGTGTCGCTCTTTTACGTTTTTTACCGCATCTTTAATAAGGGTGAGGGTTTTTAGGCCCAAGAAATCCATTTTGAGCAAGCCCGCATTTTCTACCACAGCATTATCGAACTGGGTACACCACATGTCCGAATCTTTGGCCAATGCCACAGGCGCAAAATTGGTAATGTCATCTGGCGTAATAATTACTCCACATGCGTGGATTCCGGTGTTTCGAACTGAACCTTCAAGTACTCTGGCCTGATTAAGCACTCTGGCCAGCTCGTCCGTGCCATGCGAAATCTTGATTAGCTCTTGAGCCAAGGCCACCTGATCTCCTTTTAGTTTGTCCTTTAACTCCTTTTCGCTAAAGGCGAACAGTTTGGCCAATGAAGTGTCAGGTACAAGCTTAGCAATTCTATCGGCATCGGACAATGGGAGTTCCATCACTCTGGCAGTATCTCGTATGGAAGATTTGGCCGCCATACTACCGTAGGTAATAATTTGGGCTACCTGATTTTTTCCGTATTTATTGATTACATAGTCAATTACCTTTTGGCGACCTTCATCATCAAAATCAATATCAATATCGGGAAGTGAAACCCTGTCTGGATTTAGGAAACGCTCAAAAAGGAGATCGTACTTAATAGGGTCCACATTTGTAATTCCAATGCAATAGGCCACTGCCGAACCCGCTGCCGAACCCCTTCCAGGCCCAACGGATACGTCCATTTCTCTGGCCTTATTGGTGAAATCCTGAACAATGAGGAAATAACCAGGGTAACCCGTATTAGCTATGGTTTCCAATTCAAAGTCGAGTCGCTCTCTAATTTCTTCGGTGATTTCACCATAGCGCTTTTTGGCACCTTCATAAGTAAGGTGGCGCAAAAAGGCATTTTCACCACGCTTGCCACCATCAGCTTCGTCTTCTGCTGAAATAAACTCCTGAGGAATGTCAAACTTGGGAAGCAGTACATCGCGCTCGAGTTTGTAAGATTCTATTTTTTCAACGATTTCGTTGGTGTTCGAAATGGCTTCTGGCAGATCGGTGAAGAGTTTTTTCATCTCTTCAGGCGACTTGATGTAGAATTCATCGTTTGGGAAGCCATAACGGAATTCTCTTCCGCGTTTACCAATGTATTTTTTAGGCTTACTTACCGATTCAGCATCTTTAACACAAAGAAGAATATCGTGTGCTACGGCCTGTTCTTTTTTGGTGTAATAAGTATTGTTGGTAGCAATGTATTTAACATTGTGTTTCTCGCAGAACTGAAGTAAAATTTGATTTACGTGGTCTTCTTCTGGAATGCCATGTCGGTTAATTTCAGCATAGAAATCATCGCCAAACTGTTCTTTCCACCAAACAAAAGCTTCTTCTGCTTGGGTTTCACCCACATTCAGAATGAGGTAGGGTACTTCACCCCAAAGTCCACCTGTTGTTGCAATTAAATCACCTTTGTACTTTACTAAATCGTCTTTGTCAATTCTGGGCAGGTAGTAAAAACCTTCGGTATAGGCAATTGAAGCCAGCTTGACCAAATTGTGATAACCCTTTTTGTTTTTGGCCAACAGTACGCTTTGGTTACCATTGTCTTGCAGTTTTTTATTACTTCTGTCGGTACAGATGTTAAACTCACAGCCCACAATCGGAGTAATGCCAGCTGCCAATGCTGCTTTTACAAAAGTAAATGCGCCCATCATGTTTCCATGATCCGTCATTGCTATGGCTGGCATTCCCATTTCTTTGGCAGTATTCACCATGGCGGTGAGTTCGGAAGTGGCCTGCAAAATAGAAAACTGTGAATGACAGTGTAGGTGTGAAAAAGGGACTTCTTTTAAATCGGAAAGGGTTTCTTTGTCTATTTTCCCAATGCCACCTGCACTTTCTTGTTCATCTGTTTTAGCAAAATTGGCGGCATCAAGTTCTGGTGCTTCGTATTTAATTTCCGATAAACGAACGCCTTCTAAGGGAGGAACTACGCTGTGTTCTAACAGCCCAAAGAAACAACGAGCAGTTGCATCAACATCATAAGCGGCATCGTGGGCATCGTCAAAGCCTTTTCCGAAAAGCTTAAAGTGTAATTCTGTAAGGGTAGGCCATTTGAATTTTCCGCCTTTTCCTCCTGGAATAGCACAGAAGTCGGTAGCTACGTTTTTGGTGTCAATATTTTCTACACCTTCGAGCTTATTGTCTTGTTCGGTACGTAGGTATTCCGCCCCAACAATATTTAAATCGAATTCAATGTTATGACCAACTGCAATTTTGGTTTTGTTGAGGTCTTCGGTAAATGCCTTTAATACTTCATTGAGGTCGTGGCCTTCTTCCAGTGCCCTTTCGGTAGAAATACCATGGATTTGCTGAGAGTTATAAGGAATGGTGAAGCCATCGGGCTTGACAATGAAATTTTGAGCCGAAATCAGTTTTCCGTAACCATCGTGTAGCTGCCATGCGAGCTGAACCAATCGGGGCCAGTTCTCTAAATCACTTACCGGAGCGTTATAGTTTTTAGGTAAACCAGTGGTTTCGGTATCAAATATCAGGTACATAGGCTGTTAGTCGGAATGACGATTTTTCGATCGGAAATAATAGACTAAAGTACAGAAAATGATGGAAAGGGAGAGAAGGAAATTGTGATTTGATTTACGTGTCGTATTTCCTTCTCTTATGATTGGTTTAGCGGGTGTTTGATGATAGAGAATTCAACTATTTTAAAATGCCAATTATTGAATTTGAAACTCAGAATAAATGAAAATCCCTAGAAACGACAATACACTTACTGCAAGGCCTATCATAAATACATTATATGAAATTTGAACGAGTCTGTATTTTCGATGAAGTACTATGCCTAATTGATAAATGTCTACGGACATGCTATCATAAAGACGGGTTTGCTCTTGGCGAAATACGCCCATTTCACGAACAAAGTCTTGGAGTTCTACCGTAGCAAAATTTCCAAAGAAAAGTATACTGCTCTTTTTGGCGAGCAATCTTTCTCGGTTTACTCGCTTTTTGGTTACGTTGGGTCTTGCGGAAAGGATAGCGAAAATTACAGCAGTTAAAGAGCAGATGAGCAAAATAATAACGGGCACTGTAAATCGGGCATATTTGAAAAAGCCAGTTTCAAAAAAAGTATAACCAGTACCGGCAAGGGTAATAATGACGGAAAGTATAATTGTGTTTACACTGATGATTAAGTTGGCTTTTCCATCGGCTATGGCACTTAAATTTATATGATTGCGATAAATCGACTTGTACATGGTGTCAATTCCACGTCCGAGTTTTCTATCCTTTCTTTTGTCTTTGTTCTTTTTAGAAATCCATTTGTCGGCAATGGTTTGTAACTTATATATGTTTTTTGATTTTCGTTCGGCAAATTCACGAATGGCATATGATGTTCGATAATTATGATCAATCATAAATCGAATCTTTTTTTGATGCAATTCTATAACCGAAGGTTGGTTATCTTCATCTTTAGCTTTTAAGTAAAGGTTTCGGGTGAAATTCTTTTTTCCTAGGTAGCTGTAATGGGCATCGTATAGAATAGATTCTTCTAAAGTTTTCCCCTCACTATTATTATGGATGGAATCCATTAAGGCGATAATTTTTTGCTCATCTAGTTTCGCTTTATGAGTTTCGATAAACTCGTGCAGATGGGTATTTCGACTGACCTCTGGATTTTTTTTATTCCAAAACTGAGTATGGAAAAATAAAGTAGCAATTTCTAAATGTAGGGTGTCTTTAAGCTCTTCTTGCTCTGCTATTTCCATGGCTTCTGAATGGAAGGCTAGAGTGTTTGGTAGTGTGTAATAAACCACTTCTTTGTTGTGTGTAGATCTGTAGAGTTCGGTAACAAAATCTATGGCTTGGTTAATTATGTTTGGTTGAGCTGTCATACCAGTTGATTTACCAAAAGCATACCATGTATATGGTTACCAGAAAAAGCGGTTTTAAACAATAGTGAGTAATAAATTCTACATTATTTGTAATTCATCTTGTGCATAAAATTCCCCGATATTATTGAAGTATAATGAATCTGTGTGTTTCTGGCGTTTGGATGAAGTTTTGCCAAAGCCGAAGTATGAACACATCCAAATTAACCTGTCTTATACTTCTGATCCTCATGGTAAATACAACCAAGGCTCAGACCAAAAAGGATACTGTAAATTATCAAACAGCCATACCTAATTCTGATTATTATGAAAGAGATGGATTATGGAGGTTTCTATGGGGAGACCATTATAGAAAGGAATGGGCAACTCCTATTAACGTTCCTGTATTCGAACCAAGATCATTTAAGGGAGGAGTGGAGGTGCTTCAAATAGGGGGAGGCTATCAAACCAAATCCCTAAGGCTTTTGGCAGAAAATGGTATTCAGTATAACCTTAGAAGTTTAGATAAATACCCTTACAAAGTATTGCCAGAGGCCCTGAGAGGAACATGGCTTCATAATATCCTTAAAGACCAAATTTCATCGGCACATCCTTATGCCTTTATGGCCATTCCAAAAATGGCTGATGCGGTAGGGGTTTACCATACCAAGCCTGAAATACTATATGTGCGAAAGTCAACCAATATACCAGGCTATGATGATTTTCTTGAGGAATTTGGTGATGCATTATTTATGGCAGAAATACGGCCAGATGAAGACCTTTCAAATTATGAGAGGTTTGGCAATAGTAAAAATATTGTAGGTACAGACAAGCTGTTTGAGCATTTGTATGAAGACAATGACAACTTTGTAGACGAACGCCAATTGGCCAAATCGCGCCTATTCGATATGCTTATTGGTGATTGGGATCGCCACTGGGATCAATGGCGCTGGGCAGAATTCGAAAATGAAGACAAGGGTTCTCGTTTTGAAGCAGTACCGAGGGATAGGGATCAGGCTTTTGTTTTAATGGATGGTCTGTTGCCTTCTTTGATTAAACGCCCCACAGGTAAACGCGAATTGTCGCATTTTACTTACGAAATAGAAAACATAAGGGATATTAACTATGCAGGCAGGCATGTAGACCGTAACCTTTTAACAAGGTTAGAAAAGAGAGATTGGATAGAGATTGCTAAAGATATTCAGCGAGAATTAACAGACGAAATCATCCATCAAGCCATGCAGGATTTACCACCTGAAGTGTATTCTTTTTCCGCTCAGGATATTGAAAAAAAACTGATTTCTAGAAGGAATGAATTAGATAAATACGCAGAAGATTATTATCTCTTCTTGTCCAAGTTTGTACGAATAGTAGGAAGCAATAAACATGAAAGGTTTGAGGTAAATCGGGTGGAGAATGACTCGGTAAAAGTGGAGGTGTTTAAAATTAATAGCGATGATGAAATTGAAAAGAAGATTTATTCTCGCACTTTTTCTTCCCAAGTAACTAAAGAGTTATGGCTCTATGGGCTAGGCGGAGACGATGAATTTAAAATTGAGGGAGAAGTAGATGAAAGCATTAAAGTAAGAATTGTAGGGGGAGAAGGAACAGATACATTTGAAGATGAATCGAGAGTAAAAGGGTGGAGTCATAAGACAAAAATTTACGACAATCCAGAGGATATAAGTGAAGTTAAACGAAGTAAAGAAACCAGCACAGTAGCGTCAAACAACCCATGGGTGAATGAGTTTAGCCGTGATGACTTTGAGTATGACTACTTTGGCCCAAGGCTTTCTTTTGAGTTAAATCCAGACGATGGGCTGTTTTTAGGGGCCGGAGTTTATATGGAACGATTTGGTTTTCGAAGAGACCCACAGGCTTCACTCAAAGTAGAAGGAAATTTCTCGACTAAAACGAGAGGTTTTAATTTAAAAACAGAGGCTAAATTCTATTCACTATTTGCTCACAATTGGGATTTGGAAATAAATGCTTGGGGGCATAATCCAAAATTTGCCTTTAATTACTTTGGGCAAGGAAATGATTCTGAGTTTACCCAAGATTTAGATTATTACCGTGTGCGACTAAGCAACATTCATGTGTCAACCCCATTGGTTAAACGTTTTGGTAAAATGTTTTCGTTCGGAATAGGTCCTATGTACGAATATGCGGATGTTGAGGAGCAACCGAATACCATTCTTGAAAATCAAATTGGAACTCAATTTTTAAACACCTTTAGCAAGCGAATGCTTGGCGGTAAAATGTTTGCCGAATTGAATTATATAGATCATCCTTTTAACCCCACGAAAGGAATTCGATGGAATGCTGAGGTTTCGTATCTTAATGAGATTGATGGTGATGATGTGAATTTTGCACGGTTAAGCACAGATTTTTCATTGTACTACACTCCAAAACTACCATTCAGATTGACTTTTGCTACACGTTTTGGGGTGAGTGAAAATGTAGGAGATTACCTTTTTCATCAATCTAATTTTCTAGGAGGTCAAACCAACCTAAGGGGTTTTAGAAGAACCCGTTTTGCAGGAAAAGGAAGTGTCTATCAGAATACAGAAGCCCGAGTAAGCTTGGCTAAAATTAAAAACGTTGTTCTTAATGGCGACTTTGGGGTGTTGGGTTTTGTAGATAATGGTAAAGTTTGGGCCGATGATGTAGAAGAAAGCACCAGCTTTACCACTACCTATGGTGGCGGAGCCTTTCTTCATTTCTATGAATACATAGTACTTACCGCTCAGTACGGTATTACTCCAGATCGCAAAGGGGCATTTTATGTTAATATGGGTTTCTTCTTTTAATAAAGCTGGAGAGAATTTGTTGCCAATAGGTTTATAGAAATTAATCCGTTGAAATGGTTCTTTGTAGTATTATGCATTGATTGATGAATATCCCTTTAGTTTGGGTTTGTTTCTAGGGATAAAATTTGATGAGCGTTTTTGTCTAAAAAGCTAAATTCAAACCTTTCTAATTATTATGTCTCGCCTTTATAGAAGAAGTCACAGGTTCGAAGAACCTGTGACAGTGGGTTGGGAATGACGATTACTACTTGTTTATAATAAGACGTGAAGTAGTCAATTGCAATTTGCGATTATACTTTGCGCCACTTTGATGGCTAAGGCTTTACTGGCCTCGTCATTCTCACCTCCTACATCTACATTTAGTTTAAACCTTACCTTACCATACTGCACAATTAATGCCCCCATAGAGACAGGATTAAGCTTTGTTCTTGTGGCATCCCATATGGCAATGTCACCCACTTTTTCGTCAATCTTCTGATAATTGAGCTTGGCAAAGACACCAGTAAATCCTTGCGACATATTGTATTGCTCTTCGGTAATTTCATCAGCATCCAATTTGGCCTTTAAGCCCTCCCTCAACTGTTTCATGAGCTTTTTTCGCTCTTCATCAGTTAGTATTTTGTAAGTAGATTTAAAATTCTCGATAGGATTATCGGCCTTAACTATCTCCATACTATACAGCGAAATTGAGTTCATAAGCGGAAGCTCCATTCCTTGGAAGTTGCCTTTTCTGCCCGTATCCCAATTAAAATCTCGACTATTCCATTCAGTGCGCTTGTTGTTGTCACTACCATTTACTTCCAGCTCTTTTCCTTCAGTGTCTATAAGTTTAAGCACCATTTGCTCGGTCAGCAACTTGCTCGGAAAGTTGATATTTTCTTCTAGACATTTGCTGTCAGAGGCTGTTGTGCTATTACTAACGGCTGTACCTTCTCCACTGCCACCACAAGCGGCTACAGCCAGAAATATTATTAATTGTATTGCTTTTATCATGTTAATTCCCGTTTGGTGTGTATTGCGACATGTTGAAGACTTGGTAGCCCTCAGTGTTGAAGGTATAGGTTAGTGAGGGATTTACTTCCTGTGTGTTCATTGTCATGGCCATATTTTCTTCCTTATCGATCATGTGCATTTCAAGTACCATTCCGCCTATGGCTCTTGCAAAAGGATTACTGCCCATACTTGCTCCTTTACCTTGCATTCCCTTGTACATGTTGCCCATTTGATTGGCTAAATTGCTAAGTGCAGGCGCTACCCAAAATGTCATTTTTCTGTTTGCGGTCTCATCTTCCATTACATACTCATCACACTCATAGCCAGCAATTTGCTTGGTTTTTCCTGTTTGTTTTAACTGGGCTGATGACATCCAGTCCTCTTCTGCAACTTCATCCAAATTTATGGCTGTATTCATGTTAAAACTGGTAGCCATCTTTGAACCCTCGTTTTCCATAAAATTGATGCTATTATCGCCATCAATGATCATTAGGTTGAAAGCTTTGCCAAGGTTGCCTTCTTCATCCATAAATTTCATCCCGATGTAATCATTTTGACTAAAGAAGTATTCGTAGTAAATATTACCTACTTCTTTATTCTTCTTCAAATCGTAGAATTTGAATTGACTCTTCATACTGCTACTAAATTGATAGCTTGGCTTAATATTAATCTCCTTTCCATTTCCTCCTAAACCCATTAAGGTAGATATGTCCATTGTCTCGGTACTATCAACAGGTTCTGATTCATCACCTTTCTTCTTTTTATTTTTTCTTTTAAAAAGCCCCTCAAGCTTATTGAGACCACCGTCAATTGTTTTATCAATTTTATCGTCTAAACGCTTTTCTGTTTTCTCTTTCGCTTTACGTTTTACTTCGTCTTTCTTTTTTTCTTGCGCTATAGCTGTGCTTCCAATCACTGCAGCTAAAAGCAGATATATTATCTTTCTCATAATCATGAATTTTGGTTATCTTATTTTAGTCGTTTTACCAGTTCTACTCTGCGGTTTTTCGCTCGCCCTTCTTCCGAAATATTATTGCTTACCGGAGCATAAGGCCCCACGCCTGAACTTTCGAGTTGGGTGCTGTTTACCCCAAAAACGGAGGTTAGTTTTTTAACCACTGCAGCTGCCCGATTCTGGGAAAGCGTAAGGTTGGAGGCTACTGTTCCAACATCATCGGTATGGCCTACTACATATATATTGACAGACGGGTTTGCTTTGAGGTAGCTGGCAATTTCTTGTAGTACATCGTCCGATTCAGGTTTGATTTTCGCACTGCCAGTATCGAAAGTGATACCGTATATAGAAATCATGCCTTTCTCGTTTAAAGTAGATTCAAGGGTATTTAAATCAACTTTCTGCTCCATTTCTTCTGCTTCCACCACATGAATCTCGTAACCCTGTTCGCCCAAACCATAGCCAAAAACCATGGCTACATAGTAGGCCTTTCCACCTTTGCTAAAGCTTGCGGCATGGTAGGCAAAGCGCTCACCGTAGTATACAGGGATTTGAAAGCGCGCAGGCTCTAGCTCTTTCCAGAAAAGACTAATATCTCCGCATTCATCGCCATAACAACTAAAAATTGTTTTTGCCTGACTGTTTTGCAGCGCCTTTTTAAAGTTGGTGAATACCTCATAAACCGATGCTTTATCGGTTGGCATGGTATAGAATATTCTAAAGATTCGGCCTTCTGCCTTTTTGTTTTTAGAACTATTATATGCTGAATTGACTAGGCCTGTTACCAGCTGGTAAGGTTCAAATGATGTTTCTTCGTATTGATAAATCGATGCGCCTTCAAAGGCAGGAAAGAGCGGATGATCCTTTTCTTCCTGAGCGTTTAATACAAGGCTGCAAAGAAGTAGGCCGATTAGTAGTATTAATTTCATGCGTTTGTTTTTTCAAACCTTTATATCATTTACTCAACTCATGTGAACAGTAAAAAGAAAAAAAGTCCCTAACGGGACTCCTATAATTGTAAATTAACTACCTGAAGCAAGCATGAACCTGTAGTTGCCGCTTGTTCCGAACGCGCTCCCTCCGGTGTCGTTAAGTTCAAAAACCAACTCTACTCTGGTCTCAGAGGTTATTTCGATCTTAATAAAAACGCCATCGTTGCGCTCTATTAAGTTTGGATCTTTAGGATCTGGAAAGGTAAAGGTGCCAGATGCTGGCCAAACATCGTCATAGCCACTTGGTACACCAGAAACGGTAAAGCTCCTTCGGTCGGTAAAACTCAATTCAAAATCCGCCCAAAAAACTGAAGCATCGAGCCCTTGAAAAACAACGCTTCTTCCTGGAGCTATACCCCAGGTTTTTGTCAGGGCTTTCACTACTAACTCTTGTTCCGTTGGCTCTTCATCGCTACCGCTATTGCATGACCAAACGGCCAAAACCAAGCAGAGAACTATATATTTTAGATTTAATCTTCTCATTGATTTAACTATTTAAAAATTAGTAAACTGATGTCTTTATTGCTTAAAAATTCGCTTGGTACCTCGGTTTTCATCTGCAATAATTCGCAACGTATAAATACCTTGAGGGAGTGACGCCAAACTGAGTTCGAAAGCCTGCCGATTGTTGAAAGTAGCTGTGCTCTGCACAATGCCTTGAGTATTGTAAATGGTTGCCTTTATCTTTCGATAAACAGCCGGCATTTCTACTTTAAACATGTCTTCTGCAGGGTTAGGAAAGACGGAAATTCTATTGCTGATTTCAATCTCATCTTCAGCACTTAGTACTTGTAAGCTAAAACACTGCGAACGCTGTGTGCATCCATTTAAGGTAACATCGACTGCATAATCGCCAAAAACTGTTGGCTTAAAAGTGATGCCTGTGGCACCTGCAATGGCCTGCCCTGTAGCGCAATCTATCCACTGATAAGTGGCATTCTCTGGTTCTGCCTTAAGTGTTGGTTCATCTGTGTTGGACTCATCAAGGGTTATACTTGGGTTAGGTTTGTCTAGTACATTTAGCGATACATTTACTGTAGAGTCGCAACCATATTGATTAACTAAAATGGCCTGATAATCTCCCGAAGCATTCAATAATTGGCTACCGAGCGTAAATGTTTCGCCCTCACAAATATCTACAGTGTTGAGATTTACAACGTCTGGAGAATGAAAATTTACCTGTACCTGGACGGTGGAATCGCAGTTTGCCTGATTTTTTAAAAAGAGCTGGTACATGCCGGTTTGAGTAATTTCTGTTTCTCCGAACTGGTAAATGGCACCCTCGCATAGATTCTCGTCATCTAGAATTACAAAATCAGGAGTATTCACTTTTACATTCACCGTTACTAGTGAGTCGCAACCATATTGATTCGTTAGCAATTGCTCATAATCGCCAGATGTGGTAATGGTTTGTCCTCCGAATTGGTAGTTTGTTCCTTCGCAAATCTCGACTGCATCTAATACAACCAAATCGGTTTCTCGAACAATTAGATTTACTACTACTGTAGAGTCTCCACCAATTTCATTCTTCAAATCGAGTTGATATGATCCAGACTCGGTTAATGTTTGATCACCAAAAATATATTCGGTGCCTTCACAAATTTCCACATCTCCAAGACCTACAAAGTCATCGTTCGAAACGATTACTGGCTGAACTATTGTAGAGTCGCAGCCATACTGATTTTGCAGTACAAGCTCGTATTCTCCTGTTTCAGTAATGGTTTGCCCGCCAAAGTCTATAGAATTACCTACTCGCAAATTGATATCGTTAAGCATTACAAAATCTGATGGGTTTATGGTAAGGCTTAACACCACGGTACTATCACAGCCTAAAGCCGACTGAAAAGTGTGAGTATAGGTTCCTGATTCAGAATAGTACTGACCCCCAAATTCATAATTTCCATCGTCTAAACAAACGGACTCTGACACCTCATAGGTTTTTGCTTCGCATGAACCAAACGCATAAACTTCTCCTCTGCCAGCATCATTGAAGTAGCTATTGCTTGTATTGGGAGCACCTACCAAAAGCAGGTTTTCGGTGTAAGCCATACCTGTTCCAAAACCAGATGGGCCAACACCGGCATAGCCATTTTTGGGAGGAATAACCTCACCCTTTATAGCTTGTATTTCCTGCCAATCACCTTGAGCACTTCTCTCATATGCGTATACCACTCCCGATGCATTTACGGAACTTTCGGTGTATGTCAGGCCTGGTGCAGCTACAAAAGCCTTATTATCGCGTACCAGTATTTTATCTCCGTATTTATGGTTTCCACTTAAATCGGCAGGGGCCAACATTTTGGCTTGAGACCAAATTCCGTCACTCTCTACCTCAAATACATAGACTTTTCGGTCGGAATTTGGCCCACCCTCCATAGTGGTGAAAACTGTATTTCCAGAAATACCTACTTGGTAGCCAAGCTGATGAAAGTCATCGTAGCCCGTATGTGTAAGAGTTTGCTTGTGCTCTATTTCAGCTGTTCCTTTTAGCTCATATACATCCACTTTCCCCGCCTGAATTTGCCTAGGACTAAAGCTGGAATAAGTATACACGTTTACGTTGAGAGTTACATAGCTGTATTCTACTGATGACTGATCCCAACCGATAACAATTGATTTGTTGTCCATGGCAATGGCCGGACCAGTAAAACCGTTAGCACTAAATTCATTTTTATGTTTGAATATTTCGCCTCGTCCAAGCGGGCCTCCGGTTTGATTTTTAATTGAGGTTGCTGTCCCCAAATCCAACGTTGCTCTAATTCCCCAATCAACGGTACCATCAACGCCATATACATCAAACACAATCAGTTCGTAGCCAGAGTCACTATTGACAAACAGAGCCAAATGGTCTCCGGTAAAATCCATTGAAACATTGCGAATGCCGGTTCTATTAATTTCTGGCAGCATGCTATGAAATTGCCAACTTTCATCGGTTTGCTTTTGGTATAAAAATGCCAAAGAAGTGTCCGTGTCACCTCCGTTAGGTTTTCTTCCAATCACTATAAAATTTTTACCGATAATTGCTCGACCGGTGGCTTCATCAAAAGTATGGCCAGTTGGTGGTTCCAACTTGCTCACCTCTGCCCAACTGCCATTGCTGTGCTTAAATACGTAAAAGATGTCATCGTATTTGCGTAATCCGTTGTCGTTTATGTACTCTGGCGCACTCGCTACTAGGTAATCTCCATACATTGAAAGCTCTGAGCCAAAGCCCTTTAGTCTGCTGTCTTCCCCTGTACCAAGGAAAGATATGGTTTGCGTAAATTGCTGCGCCCATGCATAAGTGCTAAAGCTAAGCAGTAATAAAATGAGTAGTTTTTTTCTCATAGATGTTGATTTAATTTTCAAAAATTTTGATCAACTGAGTGCTGTCTGAACCCAATGAATCATGGGTTAATACCATGAGAATAGTAGGTGTGAACAGTGGTGAAACTTTTTTAAAAAATGCCTCATGCTCTGCGTTTTGCCTTTTATATTGGTCATGAAAAAGGCTTTTAAATTACTTCAATGAATATTTCCTATTTCTCAAGATTACTAAAGCTTTGCTTGCTCATATTAGTATTTAGGGCATCTATCTTAAGTATTAAGGGACAAAACAACAATTTGGAAGCAGCTATGACCAATAGCCTCAGAGTTTCTGAATTACTTGAAACGGAAGATTATAGCAAGGCCGAAAATCTGTTGATCGAAACTCTGAAGCTGAGCCTGTCAGATACCCTCATTGCAACACTCCAGAACCAATACAGCATGGTATTGGGATATAAAGGTGAGTTTGAGTCAGCAATTAACCATAGCCATAAAGCCTTGAAACTATATAACAAGCACTTTGGCGAGAAAAACAAACATACCATAGATGCCCTTTACAATCTAGGTGAGCTACATGGCGGTGCGGGAAATCCTGATAGCCTTTTCTACTACCTGGAAAAATCCTTGGAGCTTTATTATGAAAACACACCTAGTGCATTTGCCGATATTGGGCTAGTACATAACAACCTTGCGGCAAATTATCGTAGCATGGAGTTTCACAGAAAAGCCATTTTTCACTTTAAAAAGGCAGTAGAAAATTGGGAGCAAGTAGCTGAACAAAATCCAGATTATCTTATTGTTGGATACGAAAATCTTGGCGCTTATTTAGACACCGATGAGAGCTTAAGTTATCTACAAAAGGCGCTCGACTTAAAAATTAAACAAGGATTAAACCCTTTTAGATCGTATATAGAAATCGCCAGTAAACATTCTTCGTTTGAAAACTACAATGAGGCTTTGCGTTTCTACCATATAGGTATAAAGCTATTAAAACCACTTGCTGATGCGCAAAAGGAGACTGGTTTTGAATACCAGTACGATTTGGCCACAACTTACTCATTAATAGCGCAAACACACGAAGCAATGGAGCATTATGATTCCGCTCAACATTACTACCAAGCAGCTTATGATGTACCAACCATGATAAATCACCCAACATGGCAAACCCGCTACCTTACAGCACAAGCAAACCTTTTTAGGTATAAAGGACAATACAAAAAGGCAGTAGCTGAACTTCTCAAAATTTTGCCACGTACAGCCAACCCAAACGACTATATGTTTGGTTATGTAACATATTCGTTGTCGAAGACTTACGATGCACAAGGCGATTATGAAAATGCATTGCTGTATAGCCTCTTCTCGCTGAGGTACGATGCTCATGGAAACAAAAGTCTAGCTCCCGATACAACCATTCGGATATTTAACCGAAACGAACAGTCGTTACAAAGCAACTCGGCTACATTATTGAGCAACCACGCATTCTACCTGAAGCAATTGGCAAAGCAAAAGCCGAAAGAGGAGGAGCAAATTCTGCAAGTGGCATTACAAAATATTGAACAAGCAGTGGCTCATTTCGAGGAGGTAGGGGAAACAGAATACGCATCGTTATTTTACAAAAGAGGTTTCGACAGAGCCATGTCCATACAGCAGTCTATATTGCTTGATCTCTTCGAAATTACCGGGCAAAAGAAGTTTAGTGTAAGTGCATTTAGAGTGTCTGAACAAGCCAAAATTAACAAAACACTACTTTATTTTAATGACCAAGAAGTGCGTACACTGGCCGAGTTACCAGAAGATATTTATGAACGAGACAGAGACTTTAAAAAACGCATTGCAGAAGTTGAGAGAAGTATTTTTAAAGAAAGTCAGAAGGAGCAAACCGATAGTACTGCACTGAGAAATGCTTATAATGAGCTTTTTCAATTGCACAAGGATAACCAGATTTTTGAGGCGCAACTTCAAGAAAATTTCCCTAAATATTATGGGTTAAAACGTAATGTGACCCCTGTTGGCCTAACCGAAATACAGCAACAGCTTGACGAAAAGACTGCTACGTTGGTTTATTCTCTTCACGATGACCGCTTCTTTATTTACACAATTACTCAGCAAGATATTGTTGCCCAGCAATTTGAAAATGCGGCCGCTGTAAGAGAGCAGATAGCACAGTATCGTGAGTTATTGTTAAATCCTGGAGCTTCACCAATGGAGTATAGTAACGCTGCCTATGCACTTCACCAATCGCTAGTTGCTCCTGTTTTTAAGTATGTACAAAACTATAAAAACCTGCTAATTATCCCCGATAAGGAAATCAGTACCATTCCGTTTGAGACCTTGGTAACCCAACAAAAAGCAGAGAATAGCTTTTCTGGCCTATCGTATTTACTGCACAAATTCCGTGTTCATTATGCTTATTCAGCTACTTTATGGAACAAACAACTCAACGAAACGGAGCGTAAGGCACACCAATTCTGGGTAGGTTTTGCTCCTGAATATCACCAAACAAAAGCGGTCAATTATACCACAAGTAAGGAGTGGGTCTCGATACTTCCCGGGGCACAAGAAGAAGTTGAGGAACTATCTGTGTTGATGAATGGGGATATGTTTACAGGCGAAAACGCTACAAAGTCTGCACTTTTAAAAGCTGGCGAAAACTATAAAGTGATGCATTTGGCCATGCACAGTACCATCAATAATGATCAGCCGATGTATTCGAGTTTTTTGTTTACGCCAGACGTTGAAAATGACGATGAGCAATTGAGTGTTTCGGAGCTCTATCATCAGAATTTCAATACAGAACTGGTTGTGCTCAGTGCTTGCAATACAGGTTACGGCCGTTTACTCCCAGGCGAAGGAGTGCTCAGTCTTTCCCAAGCTTTTACTGCAGCTGGTTGTCCAGCAACTTTAATGAGCCTTTGGATGGTTCCCGACAAGGAAACCAAAACACTGATGAATAACTTTTATGAGGGTGTTAAGACTGAAAAATCTAAAACAGAAGCACTTCATTTGGCAAAAACTGAATACTTAAAACAAGCGAACAACGACCGCATGACACACCCATTCTATTGGGCTGGATTTGTGCTTTCGGGTAACGAAAAAGCCATTACCCAGCCTAATCGTTTTAACTTATGGCTAATTGTATTGGTAGCACTTACCTTAGTAAGTGGAACCGCTTTGTGGAGAAAAAAGGTTTGGAATAAAGGTTAAGGATACAAAACTCACTCAATCGAGTTTACTTTATCGAGTAGTTCGGATACATTTCTGCCAAGTACGGGGTCTGTAGAAAGATGTAAGGCCTTATTCAACGCTATCTTAGCAGCATCAATATCGTTTTTCTTTAGGTATGCAAGTGCCAAATACCACTGCTTTTCCATGGCAAACTTGCTGTCTATTGCATCATCTTTTAAGGTAATTATACCTTTTTCAATTTCATTTATTGCCAAATAACTCACCCCAATGTAAAAAGTGAGCTCGCTCTTAAGGGTATCGCTTTTCAGTGTTTCAAAATCAGCAATTGCTTTTTGGTATTGCTTATTATCATATGCTAGAAATGCTAGGCTTAGACGGCTTTCATCATTTTCCCCCCTACGGTTTGGGGCAATAATATTGGTGTAGGCTGTAAAATTTTCAGCAAACAAAGTTGACCCATTGGGGCTCGATTCGTTTCTAAAAAGTAGCCAGCCAACCGTAATTAGCACAACTACAGCTGCTGCCACACTGAGCCACCTGCTAATAGGTATTGTTGGCGAACTTACTTTATTCGTTACGTTATTGCTAAGCTTAGCTTCTTCTTCGGCCAGTAGCAGTCTTAAATCATCCTCCACTTTTTTATCTACCACGGCAAGTAAATCTTGCTGCTGAGCTAAAATTTTAGCAAAGGCATTGTCTTGCATCAAACGTGCTTCAACCTCTGCCTTTTCCGAAGCTTTCAAGCTTCCGTTCAGGTAATCTTCTATAAGTTGATAGTCTCTCTCGTTCACTATTTTTTATCCTTTGTATTGAGCACCTCTCTTAAGTATTGCATGCAGCGCTTTTTTTGTGTTCTGGCCACAGCTTCGCTTTTATACCCCAGCTGTTCCTGAATAGCCTCCATAGAAAATTCGCGATAGTAAAACATCAGAATTATCTGTTTGCAAGGTGCTCCCAGTGAATCTAACGCATTTGACAAAAGCTGCCTACTATGGCTCTGTTCGTACACTTTTTCCAATTCCCAATCTTCAAAAGCCTCTGCCGGCAATTCATCTATGTCGAGATGTATTTTTTCGTCTCTTATTGTTTTTAGTAGCAAATTCTTACCAATAGCAAACAGGTAGGTTTTTACCGAGATATTTAATTCAGTCAGCTTCCCTTTTGCCACATTTCTGTAGAAAACAATCACCGATTCCTGAAAAACATCGATTACCTGTTCCTGATCTACCTTAAAGCGAATAGCAGCCCAGCTCAAAAACTCAGGGCGAAGCTGTCTGTAAATAGCAGATATAACCGACTGGTCTCCTCTGCGAATTCGTTCAATCACCTCATTCCCATCTGACAGGTTCGCTGAAGAACCTCCGCGTGTTTTCGCCATAAATTGCTACTCCTTAATATCCTTTATTGGTAAAATGTGAACACCTAGTGCACAATTTAATCTATCACCATTAATTGTGGGTGAAAGTCTTTGAAAATTTTTCAATCTTAAAAGTGAAGGAAACGTCTCGTTCGTAATGTATGCATATATATGGTTATGAAATAGTGTGGCCTAATTGAGTAGCTTAAGTGATTTCCGATTGTTAGTAATCAGTCTTCTCAATAACCAATTTACCTTAAACCAATAATTCCCCATTCATTTCAAATATTCTTAGCTTAACAGATTTGGAGGCATAAGGCTTGTGCATTAGTGGTATATTCAGCCAAACCTTAATGTCAAAAGATGAAGAGATCAATTAAAATACTATTCGCTTTGCTATTTCTGGCGTGCTTTTCTTTGAGCGCACAGAAAATCCCTCACCCAAGGGAAACTTTCGGTCATGAAGTAGGTGCCGATTATAAATTGGCCGACTATGACCAAATGCTGGAATACTACGATAAACTAGCCGCCTCTACCGATCGCGTTCAAATGATCGAAATAGGAAAATCCGTAATGGGACGTCCGATGAAACTCGTGTTTATTTCTAGTGAAGAGAACATGAAAAAGTTGGAGCAATGGAGAGAAATCAGCGAGAAGCTTTCAAGAGCCGAAATTTCTGAAGCCGAGGCAAAAAAGCTATCAAAAGAAGGTAAAGCCATTGTTTGGTTTGACGGTGGAATGCACGCTACAGAAAGAGCACACGCTCAAATGACTTCTGAACTAATGTGGAGAATTGCTTCTGAGGAGTCGGAAGAAATGCAGAAAATTAGAGATAATGTAATTACACTAGTAGTGCCAGTAATCAACCCTGACGGTGTTGATATTGTGGTAGACTGGTATAGAAAAACTTTAGGTACACCTTATGAGAGCTCTAGCCCTCCAATTTTGTATCAAAAATATGTGGGTCACGATAACAACCGTGATTGGTTCATGAACAATATGCCTGAAACTAAAGCAGTAACCACCGTGCTTTATAATCAGTGGTATCCTCAAATTGTGCATAACCATCACCAAACGGCCCCAAGAGGAGCAATGATTTTTATTCCTCCTTTCCGTAGCCCAGTAAACCAGAAAATTCACCCGGGAATTACTACAGGGGTTAACTTAGTTGGTACTGCCATGGCCAACCGTTTTGCCATGAAAAAAATGCCTGGTGCAATTGCTCATACTTCATTTAGTATGTTCTGGAATGGTGGTATGAGAACTACTCCTTATTATCATAACCAAATTGGTATTTTAACGGAAACTGCTCAGCCAACTCCTACACCAACAGAATATCCAAAAGACAGAATGCCATCAGTAGTAGGAGGTAAGCCGGCCAACGCTACCGAGATTTTCTACCCTTACCCTTATAAAGGAGGAACAATGACTTTCAGAATGGCGGTTGATTATATGCTCGAATCGTCAATGGCGGTACTTGATTTGGCTGCTGATAAAAAAGATGAATTCCTTTGGAATATCTACAGTATGGGACGCGATGCGATCGAAGATAAAGAAGGTGCTTTTGCTTATGTAATCCCTAAAGATCAGTGGAATCCTAGCGAGGCAATCAACCTTACCAATATTTTAATGCAAGGAGGTTTGGAAGCAAAAATGGCAACAAGTGCATTTAGTGTAAATGGAAAAAGCTATGAAGCTGGTTCTGTGATTTTCTACGGTGCACAGTCTTTCCGTCCGTATTTGGCCGATTTAATGGAGAAGCAAGTATATCCAGATCAATTCCAATACCCAGGTGGGCCGCCAATGCCGCCTTATGATTTAGCCGGATGGACGCTTCCTATGCAAATGGGGGTAACTGTAGATCGTATTACAGAAAATTTCAGTGCTTCTACCTCAGATATTACAGAAAAACTTAAGCCTGTGGCGGGTACGGTTTCAGGAAATGGAAAATACGGTTATGTGTTCTCTAACAAAGATAACTTGAGTGCGAAAGCCATTAACCGTTTGCAAAAAGCAGGGTATACTGTGAGCATAATTAAAGAAGCCGCAGACGGTATGGAAGCAGGTTCTGTTTTGGTGCGAAGCAAAAGAGGTTTAGACGATAAGGTGAAAGAGATAAGTGCAGAAATGGGGCTTAATTTTAATGGTATCGATAAAAAACCAAGCGTAGAAACTGCTGAATTGAATAAGGTTAAAATTGGTATTTATAAGTCATGGCAAGCCAATATGGATGAAGGTTGGAGCCGTTGGATGTTCGAACAATTTGAATTCGATTTAGATACTCTTCATAATGCCGAAATTAAAAATTCTGACCTGTCTCAGTATAGTGCTATCATTATGCCTTCTCAGAGCCCTCGTGGAATCATGAACGGTTCGAATAGAATGCCAGAGAACTTAAGAGGTGGAATTGGCGAAGATGGTTTGGCTAAACTAGATGCTTATGCTAAAAATGGCGGAGCCATCATATTCTTTGATGATGCTAGTAATTTTGCCATTGATGAGTTTAAGTTACCAGTAACAAATGTGTTAAGAGAGCTTAAATCTTCAGAATTCTTTATTCCAGGTTCGCTAATCAGAACCGATATTATGACGGATCATCCGCTTGCATTTGGTATGCAATCTCAGGTAGCTGCTTCGTTTGATAACGGACGTGCGTTTAAGATTAACGATGGTGCCGAAGGTATTGAGGAAGTAGCTCGTTATGCCTCTAAAGATTTACTTATGAGTGGCTGGGCCATGGGAGAAGATAAATACTTGGCGAATACGTCAGCCATGCTGAACGTAAACTACGGTAATGGCGATTTAGTATTGTTTGGTTTTGGTCCGCAATTCCGTGGTCAACCAAGAGGAACCTATAAATTGATTTTCAACTCTATTTATATGGGAGCGGAAAAGAAGTCGATTAAAATGAATAAAAAGTAAGTTAGTAGTTTAACTGTATGTAAAGCCCTGCCGTTCATTCTGAATTGGTGGGGCTTTTTTGTGTCCTTCTCCTCTTAAGATTTTGAGCTAAAAATCGGACAGATATAAACTAAAGATAATTGAATGCAAACTGTTTTTCATCCTGAGTGAAACGAAGGAACTAGAAACAGCATCACGCAAATCAAGACAATTAGATCCTTCCTCCGAAGCCTCGGAGCCAGGAAAGGAAAATAAGCCTCTTTATGTTAAATAATCATCATCATTAATTTGGTTTAGGCCATGGTCTTAAGGGCAAAAAAATAACCCCTCAATTACGAGCGGCTTCAGTTCCTATTTTAAAGACTTAGGTTGTCGTCATTGTGCTACTGAGCATCCCATTTTATAGCGACTTGGGGTTGTCATTTGTGTACTTAAACAGATTCTGGAAATAAAAGTTTCCTTTAAACTTAGATTTTGAAAAATAAAAAAGGGTTGAACATTTGCCCAACCCTTCTCTTCAATATTATAAAGAGGCTTAACCGATTTTCTCGATCAAGTCAGCAGCTCTATTTGAGTAGCCAGCCTCGTTGTCGTACCAACCTACTACTTTAACAAGTGTTCCTTGCGCTGAAGTAAGTTGAGAATCGAAAATGTTTGAGTGAGGATTTCCAACGATATCAATAGAAACGATTGGATCTTCAGTGTACTCAAGAATGCCTTTCATTGGGCCTTCAGCCGCAGCTTTCATTGCAGCGTTTACTTCTTCTTTAGTTACTTCTCTTTTCAATACCACAGTAAGGTCAGTTAAAGAACCATCAGGAATTGGAACACGCAATGCGATACCGTCTAGTTTTCCTTTTAGGTGAGGTAACACCAAGCCCACTGCTTTTGCAGCTCCAGTAGAAGTAGGAATGATAGAAACCGCGCCAGCTCTTGCTCTTCTCAAATCAGAGTGAGGTGCATCTTGAATTCGCTGGTCAGAAGTGTAAGCGTGAACAGTTGAAATATAACCGTGTACGATTCCGAAATTATCGTCTAAAACTTTGGCCATAGGAGCCAAGCAGTTTGTAGTACATGATGCGTTTGAAAGAATAGTTTCTTCACCCGTCATGCTGTCTTCATTAACACCCAAAACAACGGTTGGGATGTTGCCTTTTGCAGGAGCAGAGATAACTACTTTTCTAGCGCCAGCCTTTAAGTGTCCACCAGCGCCTTCTTCATCCACAAATCTACCAGTAGACTCAAGAACAACATCAACGCCTAGTTCACCCCAAGGAAGGTTAGCAGGTTCTCTTTCAGCATAGATTTTGATTTCTTTGCCATTTACTACAATACCATCTTTAGTAGAAGTTACAGTTCCATCGAATTTACCATGAACTGAATCGTACTTTAAAAGGTGGGCTAAAGTTGCTGTGTCAGTTAAGTCATTGATCGCTACAACTTCGATGTTTTCTTTGGCCAACAATACTTTGAAAGTCAATCTTCCGATCCTTCCGAAGCCGTTGATCGCTACTTTGGTTTTAGACATATCTAGAAAGTTAATTTATGTGATTCTAAAAAGTGCTGCAAAGGTAACTAAGCCTTCTACTATATCCAATACAATCGAGTGAAGTTGCATATAGTTCCATCAAAATGATTTGATTTTTTTGCAAAAAATATTTTTGGAATTAAAATGGACTACTATATTTGCACCACGAAAAAAATGGTCCGTTCGTCTAGGGGTTAGGACACTGGGTTTTCATCTCAGCAACAGGGGTTCGATTCCCCTACGGACTACTTTCAAAAGCTCAGCAATATTGCTGGGCTTTTTTGTTTTTATCACTCTATAGTTTGAAATATCGGGGAGCCCGCCCCACAAGCCTGCCCAATTCTAAATTCTTCCGCTGTAAAAATTATTAACGAATTGTCCTCCTACATACTACTTCAAAAAGCTCAACTTTTATATCGTAACTAAGGGATTATTCTATAGGTCAGTCTAATTTGGATTATACACTGGGTGCGTTTTACTAGAACTACCGTTCAAGCACTAGTAAAGTAGCCTTGAGCCGGATAAATACGTGTTCTCACGAATTCAACCTTCAGTTTGGATTAAGTGAAATCAGCAAGAAGATCAATCGGAGAAAGCCTTTTAGAAGGTAGTATTGGTGTTCTCTTTATCTACAGTTAGATACGTTTTTTTTCCTACCTGTCGTAATCTTTTAGGTAGTCTAGGTGGTTTTTTCTTTGGTCCTGATATCAAATCGGCAATTACTCTAGTTCTTGGGAATTGCTCTAAAATTATTTTAAAGAATACCGTCAATGGAATGGACATAATCAGCCCCGGGACACCCCAAATATAACCCCAAAGCATAAGCATCACTAAAATCGTAATGATGTTGATCGAGAAAGATTTTCCCATAAATACAGGTTCTAACACACCGCCAAATAATGCTTGAACTCCTGTAATGCTAAGAATGAAGAAAAACAAAGTACTGCTAGCATCCATTTCTACAAAGGCAAATATGGCGAGCAGTATAACAGATACGAACGAGCCAATCATTTGCACAAAGTTGATTACAAAGGCAAATAAGCCCCAGAAAATAGGGAAACTAACACCAAAGAATACGCAGGCTAAGCTAATGCCAATTCCTGTGAAAAGACTTACTATAAATTTCACCTTAATAAAGGTAATAAGGTCTTTTTCAATTTTCATAAAAGCTTTAACTGACGCAAATTCCTTTCTTAAAATCGTGCTATTCAAAAGCTTTTGAAAGTTAATAGACTCGGCTAACCATAATATGGCAAAGAAGGCCGTCATTAAGGTCATTGAAACGGTGTTTTTAACAAAACCGAGAATAGAACCTACGTTTTTAAATGAGCTATCCTTTTCAAGAATATCGCCCAAAAGATTTTCACCTTGTAAAAATTGAACCCCAAAAAGCTCTTCCACAGATATAATCATGGAAATGATTTTTGACTCAGCCTGCTGAAAGAAATCATTTTCAGCCGAAAGTATTTCTCTGCTCGAAAGTTGTATTAATTCTATTCCGACTTTAAGTACACCCGCGATAATCAAGAAAATAATTGATATGCTAATGGTTTTAGGTAGGTTTTTCTTGTTGAACCAGCGCATTAGTGGTAAGAACAAAAGCGCAATGAACATTGAGAAAACAAGCGGAATGAAAATGAAAGAAAGGATTTTAAGCAGGTAAAATACCAGCGGAATCACAATGATTAACAACAAGGTATTAGTTGTTCTTAAATCTTTTAAAGGACTGTCTTGCATTTTCTGTTTTTACTCTCGGTTATTTCAGGTGCTTAAATAATGAACACTCTTACGAGTTTAGTGCGCAAAAGTACATAAGGAATAGACTATTTTTTTTAGAAGACAGAAGAATCTGTTGCCTGATTAAACATTTCTAAAAAACGCATTCCCTTATATGAGTTTCCTTTCTCATTTAGTGGGGGGCTCCATACTGCTACGCTAAAATGTTCTGGAAGCACAGCTATAATTCCTCCGCCCACACCACTTTTTCCAGGGATTCCCACTTTGAATGAAAACTCTCCGGCTTCATCATAAAAACCACAAAGTTGCATTAAGGTATTAATTCGTTTAGATTTTTCGGTACTGATTACTCGCTCCTCAGTAAATGGGTCAACTCCATCATTCACTAAAAACATAAAGGTTCTAGATAGTTCAGAACAAGTCATTTCAATAGAACAAAGGTGGAAATAGAAGTCTAATACCTCGTCACAATTTCCATCAATGTTGCCATAAGCTTTCATCAGGTTGATCAGAGCGGCATTTCTATATCCATGCTCTTTCTCTGATTGAGCTACTTTTTCGTTGTAATTAATAGAGTGGTTGTCGGCTATTTTTCTGATGTACTCTATAAACGTCTGTTTTGAATTTTGGAGGTGGTCTACAAGGATGTCACAAACAACCAATGCCCCTGAATTAATGAGCGGATTTCTAGGAATTCCCTTGTCGTGTTCTAACTGCACTAGAGAATTAAAGGCCGTTCCTGAGGGCTCTACACCAACACGTTTCCAGAGTTTTTCTCCTTCCAATTCATAGGCCAATACCAATGATAAAACCTTAGCAATACTTTGAATTGAGAACTTCTCATTGAAATCTCCATGGCTAAAATTTTCTCCATTTAATGTAGTAAGGTGTACTCCAAATTTGTTGGGGTCTACCGATCCCAATTCTGGAATGTAGGAAGCTACCTTGCCAGGATCGTTTATTTTAGAGAGGAAATCACAGGTATTTGAAAAAGCTTGTTTGTACTCCATTCTTTACTTGAATTAGGGGTAGATCGAAAAATTGATTTAAATAAACCTAAAGAAATTGAGAACAGAACAAAAGTGAAAGAGGATTGTTTGAAGCAATCCTCTTTCTTGTTTTTTAATAAATGGCTTTTCGCTGCTCTGCCCAAGTGGCATTTTCGATGTAATCATCGTAGGTGCTTAGTTTATCTAGGAAACCATTTGGTCCTAATTCCACAATTCTGTTCGCCACGGTGTGCGTAAATTCGTGGTCATGAGAGGTGAATAACACTGTTCCTGGAAAGTCTTTCAAAGCGTTGTTAAAGGCTTGAATAGATTCCAAATCCAAGTGGTTGGTTGGTTCATCAATAATTAAAAGATTGCCCTGCTTCAGCATCATTCTAGAAAGCATGCATCGAACTTTTTCTCCTCCAGATAGTACGCTACATTTTTTGAAAACTTCTTCGCCAGAGAAAAGCATTTTACCTAAGAAACCTCGAATGTAAACCTCATCTTTTTCTCCGTCCGAATATTGTCTTAACCAGTCAATTAAGTTGTCGCTAGATTCAAAGTACTCGGCATTGTCATTAGGTAAATAAGAATGGGTAATTGTTTGGCCAAATTTGAATTCACCGGAGTCGGCTTTCATGCCACCGGTCAATATTTCGAATAGGGCAGTGGTAGCCATACTGTCTTTGCTTAAGAAGGCAATTTTGTCTCCTTTGTTTACAAACAAATCTAGGTTGTTAATGAGGGTTTTTCCTTCACTTTTTTTGCTCAAGCCTTTGATCTCCAAAATTTGATCTCCTGCTTCTCTGTTTTGAGTGAAAATAATGGCAGGGTATCGTCTGGTAGAAGGTTGAATATCATCTAAGTTAATCTTCTCCAATAATTTTCTTCTACTGGTAGCTTGCTTAGATTTAGAGGCGTTTGCACTAAATCTGGCAATAAATTCTTGTAGTTCTTTTTTCTTCTCTTCTGCTTTTTTGTTGGCCGAAGATCTTTGTGATAAGGCCAACTGGCTAGATTGATACCAGAAAGAATAATTACCAGTGTATAACTTAACTTGGCTAAAGTCGATATCAACAATGTTGGTACAAACTGTATCTAAAAAGTGCCTATCGTGAGATACTACGATTACTGTGTTTTTAAATTCGAGTAAGAAGTCTTCTAACCAAGAAATGGTGTTGATGTCCAAGTCGTTGGTAGGCTCATCTAGAATCAAAATATCTGGGTTGCCAAATAAAGCTTGGGCTAAAAGTACACGCACTTTTTGGCTACCATTAAGGTCTTTCATTAACATGTAATGAAGGTCTTCTGTAATACCCAAACCACTTAGCAATGAGGCTGCGTCTGATTCAGCATTCCAACCATCCATTTCAGCAAATTGGCCTTCAAGTTCAGAGGCTTTAATGCCATCTGCTTCAGAAAAATCAGGCTTCATATAAATAGCCTCTTTTTCTTTCATCAGGTTCCAAAGCGTGGTGTGTCCCATCATTACGGTATCTAAAACCGTATGTTCATCAAAGCCAAAGTGGTTCTGACTTAATACCGCCATTCTTTTACCTGGTTCTAAAATCACTTGACCTGAATTGGGGTCAACTTCACCAGAAAGTATTTTTAAGAAGGTGGATTTTCCTGCTCCGTTGGCTCCAATTACACCATAACAGTTGTTGCCAGTAAACTTTATGTTTACTTCATCGAACAATACTCTTTTACCGTAGGCAAGGGAAACATTTTGGGTTGATATCATAGCGACCGTATTTTAAGGCCGCAAAGGTAAGGCGATCAAATGGGAAAGGGAAGTATAGCAGCAATTTTATGATTTGTAATGCTTAACTATTAAAAATAAGTGAGTTATGTTTATTGAAACTTGATTACTTTCGCAGGCTTTTTTTACATGACTAAGTTCTCGGAAGAGCAGTGGATCGACTGGGTTGATCAGCTCTCACAAAATGATTTTGTAGTAATTGATGATTTTCTCGATAAGCAATTGTTTGAGAGCATCCGAACTTATTTTCTCCATCGCCTAGAGATGGATGGTTTTTCTGATGCGGCTATTGGTGCATTAAACCATAAACAATTAGAGAAATCAATTCGCGGAGATAAAATATATTGGCTGGAACGGAAGAACGACCTTGAAATGGAATCTTTTTTCCAGCTATCAGATGAATTGATTCAACAGCTTAACCAGCTTTGTTACCTCAGTCTTTCAGGCTGCGAATTTCACTTGGCCCATTACCCCATTGGTGCTTTTTACAAAAAACACATCGACCAGTTTAAAGGCAGGAGTAACCGACTGATTTCAGTGATTATCTACCTAAATGTGGGGTGGAAACCAGGAGATGGCGGGGAGCTTAAGATTTTTAAGGAAAACGGTGGAGAACTCTTGGTTGAACCTTTAGCAGGTAGATGCGTCATGTTTAAAAGTGATACGGTTCCTCATGAGGTTATGAAAACTCAAGTTAATCGCTATAGTTTAACGGGCTGGCTATTATACCAGCCTTCCACTTTAGGATATTTATTAGGCTAATACTATTGTTTTAATATTGCCTCTACCACAACTGGTAAATGATCAGAAGGGTATTTTTTGTCTTTAGAGTCACTTAATATGGCATATTTTCTTACTTCAACTTTATAAGGGTTGGTGAAAATATAGTCAATTCGGCTGGTTACAGGCTCATTATGTTTAAATCCGTTGAAAGTACCTTTGGGGCCAAAAACTAAGTCAGTGCTATAGTGGCGAGCATCGTTCATTCTAGAACTGAGTTTTTGAATAGGTTCAGAATCTGGTTCTAGGTTTAAATCTCCCATTAAAAAGACAGGTAGATTCTCCATGTTCAGTTTTCTTATTTCAGTTGTAATAAGATCTACACTGTTTGCTCTTGCAGTGTCTCCTACATGATCGAAATGGGTATTGAAAACCCAAAATTTTTGATTGGTAACTTTATGCTGAAACAAGGCATAGGTGCAAATTCTTTCGAGTGCGGCATCCCAGCCTACACTAGGTTTTTCTGGAGTTTCCGAAAGCCAAAATGTATTTTGGTTGATCAGTTCTAGGTTTTCACTTTTGTAGAAAATCGCGGTGTATTCTCCAGCTTCTTTACCATCATCTCGGCCTACGCCAATATGATTGTAGGTGGGTAAAGCATCTTCTAAAAAAGTAACTTGATGTGCAAGCCCTTCTTGAATTCCCAAAACATCTGGTTCGATAAAGTTAATTTGGTTTGCAAGCCAGCGCTTACGCAATTCCCAATGGTTTTCTCCATCATTCGGGTTGTCATAGCGAATATTATAGGTCATTACTTTAATTGGTGTCTGTCCAATTAAACTTACGCTAAGTAGAATGGTGAATAGGGGAAAGAGTAATTTACGCATAGGCCAAAGTTCGTAATTGATTTGGAGATTATAAAACAAACTGACTGTTCAGCTAACCAAATTTTAGGCCAGAGATGTAGGTGTTTGGTTAGGCTTTGCTGGTCTTAATTTTGTAAATAGCTATAAAAAGAAAAAGGTGCCCGTACGGCACCCTTCCTCTCCTAAACACCACTATGATTGGATAACCATTTAATCCAACTGCTAGCGAAAATCTTTAATCTATACTTTATCTACTGGTATAGGCCCCATGTAAAAAAGTGATACTGTACCCCCTGCGTTTGATGCGGCTCTTTGAACGTTACAAATGGCATCAGTTTGTGGAATAGGGGAAGAGGGAGCTCCAATAGGTTTATTGCCACATATTGGAGGGGCTACGCTTGCTGTACATATATCGCAGCCATATGGAAAAACGCCAATATTCCCAATGTTTTTACCAAGCGCTGCATTTTTGAACTTTGTTACATTTGGATGGTTTGGTCCTGCATTCCATTTCTCTCCATCTGTTAAAAGAAATTTTAAGTAAGAGTTTGCTCCTGATACATTGCTTATATCCACAGTTTCCCAACTTTTTGGGTTAGTACTGTATGAATTTAAAGTGAATTCGGCCAAGTTAATCCCCATAGGGAAATCGTCTGTTGGGCAATTAAGCGGTGGGGAATTGAATGCGATATTGCCACTAAATGTTTTGCCTTGCGGAGAATTGTACGAAATGAATTTACCAGGGCCTAAAACAAAGTAACCTTGATTTGAACTTGTTGTTTCTTTAACAAAGGGTATTTTACTAATGTCAGAGATGTACTCTTCCCCCTCGTCTAAAGTAAGGTAAACCTTTACCTCTTCTGTCCAGTCGTTAATAATTATTAGTTCAGTAGTTCCCATTGTGGTTTTTTAGATAAATCAGTAAATCTTCTTGCTTAGCTACTTAAATAGACTTGAAGAAATATGGATGATCTAATGTTTAAGACATTCCAAAATTGGGGGATTAAAAGAAGGGTTTAATCGGCTGTAAGTAGTAATTTCACGATACCACTTTAGAGGTATCGGCCAAAATGTTAGTAGGCGTACTTTTGAAGAGAGATTTCAACTAAAACCAGTATAATTATGTCAACAGTAAGCACATACCCATTAGGCACCAATGGTGTCTATGGGTCAGCAGAATGCCTTGTAGCCAAAGGGTTACAATTTGAGAATGTTCAAGGAGGAGGGTTCGGAGTTCCTAAGGTTTTTGCACCACATTTAAAATTGGTAAAGAATGCAACAACAAAATGTTCTGAGCTCAGCATAGTGTTTTATGCCCCCTCTAACTTTGTGCTCGATGCTAAATCAGCCATAGTGTGTACTTACATGGGAACAGAGCTTTTTGTTTTTATAAATTTAAGTGAGGAAGGTACTCCAGATAGTATGCTTCAGTGCTTTAATTTTAAAGTGTGTTTTACCAAAGAGTTTTCAAGAAAACTGATAAAGAGAAATATTTTTGTGATTCCCGTACACGGAGACCCAGAAGAGGGTGAGGTTGGTAAAGCAACTGACGATGGAGAGGAAGAAGTAGATTAATTGTAAATTTAGACCATGGGATTAAGGCATATGTTTCGGCCATTATTTTTTACGTTACCGCTAGGTCTCATGGCCTTTTTTTTAACTTTTTTAATAGAGGCAAGTCCTTATCAAGACCAATCAAAAATAACTGCTCTTCAAGCCCAGGCAGAAGAAATGGGTAAAAGCAATATTGATTCAGTGTTGCTATTGCTAAAAATGGCAGAGAATTTAGCTTCTCCTAAAACCCTTGAAAATGTTCAGGCCGAAAGCGAATGGGTAAAAGCAAAGACTTATTATGCATTAAAGGATTATGTCAAGTCGCAGCAATACTCCTTAACAGCTATTCAAAAAGCTACTAATACCCAAAACTACGAAGTGCTAGCTAAGGCTTATAACTTAATGGGGGTTTTAGAGAAGAGAAATGGCGACCTTAGCTTAGCTGAAGCGCATTATCGGAAGAGTTTGGAAAATAGGCAAATGTTATCAGATTCTGCAGGAATGGCCAAAACGCTCCAAAACATAGCGAATATTTTTAGAGATACAGGAGCTACAGATAGTGCTTTTATTTATTATCAAAGAAGTATTGATATAAAGCAGGAATTAAAAGATACGGTATCGCTCGGTATTACTATTACTAACCTTGGGGTTTATTATTCTGAAATAGGGCGCTACGAAAAGGCAATTGAAAAGTACAATGAGGCCAATGTCTTTCATGAAAAGACCAATTACCAGAAAGGGATAGCTAATAATTTTAATAATATAGGTAATTGCTATAATAATATGGGCTTCTTTAAATTGGCGCTCAACTTTTACCTTAAAAGCTTGGTAATATATAGGTCTTTGGAAGATGTAAAAGCAAATGAAGCGAGCACTCTACACAATATTGGATTGCTGTATAAAAGGTTGTCTGATTTACAGCTTGCCTTAGAGTACTTCGATAAAAGTTTGGCCATCTATGAATCACTAGATAGTGAAATTGATAAGGCGCAAGTTTATTTAAGTATGGCTGATGTTTACCTTCTTCAAAATTCACCGGGTGAGGCCTTGGAGTACTTAAAGTTGAGTGAAGAGATTTATACAGATAGAAACAGAACCCGCGATTTGGCTATGGTTCAACATGGTTATGGGATTGCATACAAGCAGTTAAACGAGTACGACAAGGCCAAAGCCTACTATCAGGAAAGTATTTTGAGGAAAGAAGAGTTAAAGGATTCTGATGCTCTAGGTCAAACTTACAACAGTTTAGCCATAGCCAATTACGATACGAAAGAGTATGCCGAAGCTTTACGAAATTATCAGAAGGCTTATGATATTGGTAAGGAGCTTAAGCTGCCTTCGTTAATTCGTAGGTCTTTATTAGGGCTTTCAGAAGTTAATCAAGCTTTAGGTCGTTCATCCAAAGCCTACGACTATCGTCTTCAATACGAAGTGGTGAAGGATAGTTTGGATAATGTTGAAAAAGCGAGTCAACTGGCTGAGATCAGAGAAATCTATGAGTCGGAAAAGAAGGACAAGCAGATTTCGCAACTGGAACTTGAGAACGAAGTGGTAAATGCAAAAAGTGAAGCAAATGCGGCATTGGCCCAAAAGGAAGCAGCAAATAAGTTAGTGTTCATTGTTTTAGCGATTGCTCTATTTGTTTTGGTACTCATATTTTACTTCTATTTTAGGCAGCGCCTTGTGTTGACTAAATTGAAGATAAATGAAGAGAAGGAATCGCGAAACAAGGAAGTGAACCAACTAATGATTCAACAACAAACCAAAACCCTAGAGGCAATGGTAGAAGGGCAGGAGCAAGAACGTAAGCGAATCGCCAAAGAACTACATGATCATTTTGGTAGCTTAATGGCTACGGTAAAAGTGAATTTAACTACGGTGGCGGCTAATAAGCAAATTACACCCGAAAGCGAGCAACAAATGCAGCATTTGGCCAAACTTGTAGATCAAGCCTGTATAGACATTCGAAGCCTTTCTCATTCTATGCATGTAGGTATTTCAGAAGCCTTTGGTTTGGTGCCTGCGTTAAAGGATTTGACCAATTCCATTTCTCAATCAGGAAAAATTCAAGTGTCATTTCATTCTTCTAACTGTGCAGAAAAACTAGATTCTACCATTGAAATTACGGCTTATAGAGTAATTCAAGAGCTTGTAAGTAATGTGTTGAAACACGCAAAGGCCACAAAGCTTACCATTCAATTAACCTGCTTAGAAGATATTATCAACATTATTGTAGAAGATAACGGTCGTGGTTTTGATGCTGATTTTTTAATGAAGAATTCGCAAGGAATGGGGCTTAAGAGTTTACAAGAAAGAATTACCGAATTGCATGGGGAATTTGAAGTAGACAGTAGACCTGAAAAAGGAACTACGGTTATTATTGATTTACCCATATCTATTGAACAAACCCTGTTAAAAGTATGATACGCGCCTTGCTTGTAGATGATCATCAATTATTTGGTGAAGGAGTTCGCTCTATGTTTAATCCCAATGATGGAATTGAAATTGTGAAAATTACTACCAACGGCAACAACGTTCCAGCCATACTTTCTGAAATAGAGGTTGATATGATTCTAATGGATATTAGTATGCCATTGATTGATGGCGTTGGGGTTTTAGAGTTAATGAAAAAGAACGGTCTGGATGTTCCTGTATTAATGCTCACCATGCACCAAGACATGAAGTACATTAGAAGAACATTGGAAACAGGTGCGCAAGGCTATATTCTTAAAGACGCTTCAAAATCAGAGTTGACAGAAGCTATTGAAAAGGTAAGTAGAAGAGAAAACTATTTTCACCCAAAAATCAATAATCAAATTTTTGACTATTTGCGAGGTAATAAAAACCCCAGCGAGGGGAACTTGGTAGATCAACTATCAGATAGAGAAAAGGAAATTATAGGCTGTATTGGCAAGGGGATGAACAGTAAGGCCATTGCGGAAGCGCTTTTTATTAGTGAGCATACAGTTAAAACCCATCGTAGAAACATCATGCACAAACTGGGAGTGAAAAACACCGCGGAGTTGATCTCCTTTTCAATGGAAAAAGGAATTATTTGACAGGGCAAACTCGGCCTATAACTTAGTTTTTTGGCTTAATTGGAATCCATATTTCTTCTTCAGAATTGGGGTCTGCATTTTTGTACTTAGCTCCCAAAATTTCGAAGTGAGGCCTGTTGTCTAAATTGTAATCTGATTTAGGTATCCATGTTCCGAAGATGTAAGCAAAAATGCTGTGGTCTGTACTTGAGCCTTTGTAGTCGAATACTGCATAAAGCCCTTCTTCTAACATAAAACTTTTCATTCCTTCGGGAATAGTATTAAAGTCAGAAACTTCAACCCCAGCCCATTTTTCAAAGGTTTGGTCAAACCGACCAAGAGTTAAAGGTTCAGAATACACCTGCATAGAAATGAGGTTGGAGTTGAGCGTATTCCCTATTTCTTTTCGTCTGGGCATAAAGCTGCCCCAAAGTTCCCCAGTTCGATTATTGGCAAGCGACATTTCTAATCGCTTACCAATAATTATCTTTTGCTCAATCCTTACAATTCTAGGTTCTGTATCCATTTTAATTGATTAGCTTACTGTTTGGCTTCGTAAAGAATTTTTCCACCTACAATGGTCATCGCAACTTTGGTGTTTAGAATTTCTGCTTGGGGAATAGTCATAATGTCTTTATCGAAAACAGTAAAGTCTGCTACTTTTCCCACCTCAATACTGCCTTTAAAGTCTTCTTCGAACTCGCTGTAAGCCCCAAAAATGGTAAATGATTTCAAGGCTTGTTCACGTGTCATTTTCTGATTAGGCTCGAATCCACCTTCGGGTAAACCTGCTAATGTTTTTCGAGAAACTGATGCATAAAAAGAAGGGATGGGATCAACAGGCTCTACTGGTGCATCGGTTCCGTTTGGAATAATTGCCCCAGATTTAAGTAAGTCTTGCCATACATAAGCACCTTCTTCTATTCTAGCTTTCCCCAGTCGGTCAATTGCCCAAGGTCGGTCTGAGCTCATGTGAATGGCTTGCATGGCCGGAATTACGCCTAATTGCCCGAAACGAGGAATGTCTGCGCCACTCAAATGTTGTGCATGCTCAATTCTAAAACGGTGATCTGTGGCCAAATCAGGGTGTTTCTCAAAAGCAGCTTGATAGCGATCTAGGATTTCTCGGTTAGCACGGTCGCCAATGGCGTGAGAACAAACCTGAAAACCATGCTGAAGCCCTTTTTCTGAAACTTCAGTTACCATTTCCATTGGCAGTGTTTCGTGCCCTGTATGGCCAGCTCTGTCGGTATAATCTTCTAAAAGCCAAGCACCGCGAGGGCCTAAAGCGCCATCGCAATTTAATTTGATAGAGCGGACAGTTACATAATGATCTGGGTCGATCATTGGGCCTCTTTCATACCATTGTTCAAGCAGTTCTGGCGATCTTCCTGTAAGCATAACATACATTCTGATTCCAAGCTTTCCTTCGGCCTTAAATCGCTCTAATCTATCGATAAAGTTCTGGCCTGAACCAGCATCGTGAAAACTAGTAATTCCTTTTTCCAAACATTCTTGAATGGCCATTTCTAAAGCTTGATCGTCTTTTTCTTCGGTAGTTCCAGACACTAAACGCCCTACCAAACCAGAGGCACGTTCTGTAAATACTCCTGTTGGGTTGCCTAGGTCATCCTTAATTATTTCGCCACCTTCTACTTGACTTGACAGTTGTTCAATACTCAACCGGTTTACACCTGCCAGCTGCATCGCTTTTTCATTAGCAAAGGTGGCATGACCACTGGCGTGGCGAAGGTAAACGGGGTTGTCTGGTGAAACGGCACTTAATTTATCATGCGTTTGAAAGCCTTTTACCATATTGTCGGGGCGCTCTATCCATTTATCTTGATGCCAGCCACGG
The DNA here is from genome assembly GCF_001592945.1 of Roseivirga seohaensis. Lineage (GTDB taxonomy): Bacteria > Bacteroidota > Bacteroidia > Cytophagales > Cyclobacteriaceae > Roseivirga > Roseivirga seohaensis. The sequence continues at coordinate 308,570 of NZ_LRPB01000048.1, read as the reverse complement.
CCCGTAATCCACTCGCCTGGCTTAGCTTTCTGAACTGCTTCTGCCACTTTTTCCACCAGTTCATCATAGGTTTTAACATACATTAAATCCAGTTCTAGTTTGTTATAGCCAATGCCCATTAAGTGCCCATGAGATTCAATAAAGCCCGGAGTCATGGTTTTGCCATTAAGGTCTATTACTTTGGTTTCTTTACCTTTCATAGCCTCAATTTCGGTCAGACTTCCTGTGGCTACGATCACCCCATCTTTTACAGCAACCGCCTCAACTTTAGAGTTGTTAATATCTGAAGTGTAAATGTGTCCATTGGTATAAATGGCATCTGCCGTGTCGGCTGAATTGCAAGAGAGTACCGTGAGCAAAAGATATAGCCCTAGGCAAAGGAGTTTAGAAGTGGTTTTCATAGTTAAGAATTGATTTTGCTGATGAATCTAATCCTTTTGCTTGAAACCTACAACGGCTTTATATGTCACTCAAGAATTCTAGGGTGTCAACCCCATCGGCATAGTCTGAAAGTTCGGGCTGTTGCGCTTTTCCTAAGGGGATACTGCCTTCATACCAGCCATTGGCAGAAACCACACACTGAATTTTGTTGTGATGTTGGGCAAGGGTTAGGTCTAGCTCTGCTTGGCTGGTGTAATATTCATAATAGAGCACTGAAATAGGAGAGACCAACGCTTCGCTTTCTCTCATTAAGAAGAAACCAGAGTCGAGGTGTGGTTCGCCATTTACGAGATAGATAGATTTATTGTAATCGTAATTATTACGGTATTTATGATGGTCGAGCACCTTTTCATAACCCATAAGTGCATCGATCAATTTTACGAAATCATAACCTTTGGGCGCATATATTTTAGAGATGTTTCTGCAGCCTAAACCAAAATATTGGAAGTAATCTTTACCAAAATTGGTGAGTTCTTCTGCCGTTTCGTCACCCTTAATCACTGCAACAGCCGTACGGTTTTGTCTGATTATGTGCGGATGTTTAGCAAAATAGTGTTTAAAATAGCGAGCACTGTTATCGGAACCCGTAGCAATAATGGCGTCCACTTCATTCATTCTTTCAGCATGAATAATGTTAGCCCCGAGCGTTTCAGAGATGACGTTGATTTCTGAAATCATAAACTGCATCAGGATTTTGTCTTGGGAAGACAGCTTTACCATGGCGATATTCCCTGAAATAAGTACTGAAAGGAGGTCATGAAAACCGACCAATGGAATATTGCCTGCCATTACCAAACCAACTTTTTTCGGGGTGGAGGGCTCAAGTACATAATTCTTAACCCAAGTAGAAAGTGATTCTTCTGTTAGAGATTCGCTCCAAGCATTGAGCGCCTGTTGAACGCTTTCCGCTGTAAACCACGAGTTTTCATTACCTGCACGAAAACACAAGTTGTCGATTTCTGCATCACTTAGCGATTTGATTCGTTCTCCTAACTGGGCAAAGGCCTGAATTCTTTCCTTAAGTATCATATTCTGTAAATCTTGGGCAAAAATACACCTTATGTTTACTTCAAAGTCAAAATAGTGATTAGTTTTGCAGCAAATAAAAACCTTTGGCGAAGAAACTTCGTCAGATAGTTTTTGTTTATGAATTGATTACAAACTACAAAGGAGATCAGAAATGGCAATTATTATAACTGACGAATGTATCAATTGTGGGGCCTGCGAACCAGAATGCCCAAATACTGCTATATATGAAGGTGGCCAAGAATGGAACTGGGCAGGCGGTACTGACCTTCGTGAAGTAGAGTTAGAAGATGGAACTGTGTTGGATGCTAATGATATGCAAGAGCCTGTTTCAGACGAATTCTATTATATCGTTCCAGGAAAATGCACAGAGTGTACTGGTTTTCATGAAGAGCCTCAGTGTGCGGCTGTTTGTCCAGTTGATTGCTGTGTAGATGACCCAGATTATAGAGAAACGGAAGAAGAGTTAATGGCCAAAAAAGAGTGGCTACACGTTTAATTCGCTATTTCTTTAAAATATATTGAGAGCCTTCAGTAATGAAGGCTTTTTTTGTGTGCTTTGTTTTTTGAACGCTAAGCCATTTTTCTTCTTTTGATCAAATATGAATTTAAAATCTGATCGAAACCCAAGTTAATGTCCGCTTCAATCAAGTCGATTTTCAGTTTTGCGCACTTCAAGTAGAGTTCTTTGTAATAGCTGTCCATTTGAATTTTGAAGTCCTTTTTAATGGCGGCTGGGTTGAGTTTTATTCTTTCTTTGGTTTCTGAATCTATAAACTCATAAGGGCGATCTTCAAAATCAAAGTCGAATTCTGTTTTATGATCTGTAACATGAAAGAGCAGAACTTCGTGTTTTTTGTGCTTTAAATGCTGAAGCGCTGCTAATATTTCTGCCTCATTATTTTCATTGTCGAACATATCACTGAAAATAACGATCAGCGATCTTCTATGTACTTTTTCCGCTAACTGGTGGAGAATGGTAGCGACATTGGTTCGTTTTTCGATTTTCTGCTTTTCAAGCAAACTATTAAACTGAATGAACAATTTATGAATATGCGAAGCAGACGATTTTACTGGGGTTTCTAGTTCTAATTTGTCACTGAATGTATGCAAGCCAACAGCATCTCGTTGTTTGTGTAGCAAGTAAGTAAGGGCCGCGCCAGCCAACACACTAAATCGCATTTTTCCATAATTGTGCTCAGGGTAATACATGGAAGACGACTGGTCTATTACGATTTGGCATCTAAGGTTGGTTTCTTCTTCGTATCGTTTTGTGTACAAACGGTCGTTTTTGGCGAAAATCTTCCAATCTACATGGCGCGTACTTTCCCCTGTATTGTAAAGCCTATGTTCTGCAAATTCTACCGAAAAACCATGGTATGGCGATTTGTGAAGTCCCGTAATAAAGCCCTCAACCATCTGTTTGGCAAGGAGTTCAATGTTTGTGAATTGTTTTACGTCATCTAGAGAAAACTTCATAAGCAAAATTGAATTAAGGTCTAAAATACGCCTTTATGCGAATCTTTATGCCAAATAGAGTACTGTTTTCTATATATTAAGTTTACGGAATTATACATTCGGCTATTGCAATAGTAATTATTATTGGCTTATATTGGATAAGTTTTTAGCGTTATATCTACGTGGTAATTTACCAAACTAAATGTTGAATAGTGGAAGAGAACAAGGATAGTGACAAGAATGAGATTTTTTCGAAGAGGGTAAGGGCAGGTAAGAGAACCTATTTTTTTGATGTAAAGTCAACACGCTCAAACGACTATTACCTTACCATTACGGAAAGCAAGAGGAAGTATAAGGACGATGGTTTTACTTATGAAAAGCATAAGATTTTCCTTTACAAAGAAGATTTTAATAAATTCATGGAGGCATTTGGGTCTGCTGTGGATCATGTGAAAACCGAGCTCATGCCCGAATTTGACTTTGATCAGTTTGATAACGAAGAAGATGAAGCATTGGTCGAGTCTTCTTCTGAGGGATCGGATTTGAAGTGGGATTAAGAAAATTTTAAATAAGAAGACTTAAGAGTTCTTGATTTCTCAGGAGCTCTTTTTTTTGATATGAAAAGAACAGCCATATATATCGCTCTGATTATAGCAGCCTTGCTTCTGTTCATATATTTTTTCACCAGCATTTTTACTTACCTGGTATTGTCGTTGGTGTTGGCTTCCATTTTAAGGCCTTTGGTTGAAAAAATTAGCGGTGCTAGATTTTTCAACCTCAAAGTACCAAGATGGCTAGCTATTCTGATGGCTTTTGGCGCTATGATTTTGGTGCTTACCTTATTCGTTATATTGTTCATTCCACTAATTGATGATCAAATATCCTTACTTTCTACATTAGATATCGATTCTGTTACCGAGAGCATTCTTGAGCCGATTCGGTCGTTCGAAGAGTTTTTGCTTGAAAAAAGGTTGTCGAATGAATCGCCAGGTTTTTTGGTGGAGGGCTTGCGCGATACCATTACTGAAGCTATAAGTAAGATTCAGGTACAGAGTATTCTCAATATTATTTTGTCGTTTTTGAGTAGCTTTTTTGTAGGCTTGCTAGCACTAAGTTTTATCACTTTCCTTTTGCTTTACGAAAAGGGGCTTTTAAGGAATAGCATTATTGTAGCCATACCAAATAAGTATTTTGAAGTTTCTATTGCAGCCTTAGATAAAATTGAAAAACTACTCTCAAACTATCTTCTTGGCCTGTCTTTCCAAGTAATTGTCATTTTTACTATGGCTTCTATTGGGCTTACAATTATGGGCATTAAATACTCTCTTACTATTGCTCTCTTTGCAGCTTTGGCTAACCTTATCCCTTATGCAGGGCCGCTATTGGGTTCGGCATTTGGTATTATCGTAGGGCTTTCTACCTCACCCGACTTAGTTACTTCAAATGATTATATGTTCTTAATTATAAAAGTTGTTTCGGTGTTTTCTGTAATTCAGCTTACAGATAATATTCTACTTCAGCCATTGATTTTCTCCAAATCTGTTAAAGTACATCCGTTAGAAATATTTGTTATTATCTTTGCGGGCGCTTCTATAGCGGGCATCTCCGGAATGATCGCTGCTATTCCTGCATATACTATTATCAGGGTGTCGGTAGTCGAACTTAGAAGGGGATATAAACAGTACAGTATTTTCAGATCATAGCAAATTACCATGGGACTTCAGTGTGGGATTGTAGGATTGCCAAATGTGGGCAAATCCACCCTTTTTAATGCATTATCCAGTGCCAAAGCAGAGGCAGCAAATTTTCCTTTTTGTACTATTGAACCCAATGTAGGGGTGGTTACCGTGCCAGACCCGAGGTTGAAGGTGTTAGAAAAATTGGTAAATCCACAACGAGTGTTGCCTACGGTAATTGAGTTTGTAGATATTGCTGGCTTGGTAAAGGGGGCTTCAAAAGGTGAAGGTTTAGGAAATAAATTCTTGGCCAATATTAGAGAAGTAGATGCTATTCTTCACGTAGTGCGTTGCTTTGAAGACGATAACGTAGTGCATGTGGCCGGTTCAGTAGACCCTATGTTCGACAAGGAAGTAATTGATACAGAATTACAACTGAAAGACCTTGAGTCGATTGAGAAGAAAATTCTTAAGAATTCGAAAATCGCGAAATCAGGAGATGCGGTAGCCAAAAGAGAACTCGCAATTTTAGAGAAATTTAAAGCAGCACTAGAGGCCGGTAAAAACGCTAGGGCTGTAGAAGCTAGTAAAGAAGATTTAGCCGCAGTAAGTGATTTGAAATTACTTACCATTAAGCCAGTAATTTATGTAGCCAATGTGGAGGAAGCGTCAGTTAACTCTGGTAATAAATTTGTTGATGCGCTTCGCGAAGGAGTGAAGGAAGAAAACGCTGAGGTGATTATTGTTTCTGCTGCTATTGAAGCTCAAATTGCTGAACTGGAAGAAGAAGATGAAAAACAGATGTTCCTTGAGGAATATGGATTGACAGAATCTGGATTAAGCCAGTTGATTCGTGCGTCATATTCAATTTTAGAGCTAATTACTTACTTTACAGCAGGTGTTAAAGAGGTGAGGGCATGGACCATCAAAAAAGGCTGGACAGCACCGCAAGCTGCAGGTGTAATTCATACCGATTTTGAAAAAGGCTTTATTAAAGCTGAGGTAATTAAGATTGCTGACTATGAGCAGTATAAAACCGAGGTGGCTATAAAAGAAGCTGGTAAAATGTCTATCGAAGGCAAAGAATACATTGTTAAAGATGGTGATGTGATGCACTTTAGATTCAATGTTTAATTGTGCAGCTATAAAACAATTCAATAAAAATTTCGCTTGTCATTGAACAAACTTTGACGACATTAAGTTATCGCTATACCCAATTGATTTATAGCCGTATAAGTCATTGGGTGTTTTTTAATTAAAGTTGAGTTGTTGTGAGAGTAAGGATTATTTTTAAGCTTAAGAATAGAGGGGCAGTTCTTCCATTTCATCACCAATACATTCTAGCTCAGTTTATAAAGGGCGTGATTGTGAATGGTGGATCGAAGGAATTTATTGATTATCCATATTACAGTTTTTCGGGGTTGAAGGGCCAAACTAAGGTAAGTAGAACAGGTTTGCATTATTTTTCAAATTTGGTAACACTTGTTTTGTCGTCACCTAATAAGGAATTTATCGATTATGTGCTCACCGAAATTTTTAAGTTCGACCAGTTTGAATTGGGTAATCTTCAATTGATTCCCCAGAACACGGAGTTGGAGAAACTTCCGGAGTTTACTTCAGAGATGAAGTATATATGTATATCCCCAATTATTCCTGTTACTGCCACTTACAATGGTCCTGAAGGAAAGCGTTTTATTGAACCCGAGAAGGACGAGTTCTCTGACTTTCTATTTGACTCTACGGTACAAAGAATGGAAGAGTCGGGCCAATATAATATTGAGCAAATTGAGGGCTTTAATAAATTTCAGGCTGTTCCGGATAAAGAATACTTGAACAAACTAAGGGAGAAGGACAAGAAGTTTGCTCGAATTTACTCTTTATTCGATATGGATGTAAAGTACGAAGTAAGAGGATATACGCTGCCTTTTAAATTATATGCAGCTAAGGAAGTGCAAGAATTTATATTCAATTGCGGAATAGGAAATTATACTTACAAGGGTTTTGGAATGGTTGACTTGGCCAATGCAAATCCGATTGATAGATCAACACAGTATACCTTTTCAAAGAATATTTCTGCCAAGCAGGATTAGCGTCTGCCGTTGTAATCAATTCTAGAATATCCGACTAAAATATCTCCACGTCCACCAATGGGTTTGAAGTAAACATAAATCTCGTAGAGATTTTCGGTTTCAAAAAAGCTTTGTTCAAATTCATTTGGCGCTGTTGGGTCTGCGCTCCAATAGGAGTAGTCATACCAGCCTTGTTTCAGAAGGTATTCTGTTTCGTAAACTTCTTTTTGGGTATTCCATTTTAGTTTCGATTGACGATCTCTTTTCCAATTGTTAAAGGCACCAAGCAAGTAAATATCTGTAAGCCGTTTTTCGGTTTTCAAACTGAAGGTGGTAGCTATATACTCCGAAGTTATTGCAAAAGTACCACCTCCTTCTAAATCACGAATATAGTATTGACCATTAAGATCCAGATTCTGGAAATAACCATCTTTCCTCATCTCATCTATTCCCAATTGAGCAAATGGTTTATTGTTTTCAAAACCTGCATCTATCACATTTCTACCCTTAAAGTTTACCGTACTTAGGTCAAAATACCTAAACTCATTTCCTCCGGGAAAATCATTTTCGCTACCTAAGTTTTGATAACGGATTACCTTGCTGTTTTCATCAATAAAAGTGGGGTTAAGCTTCAATTGCATATCTGGCCTTTGATTTTGCCTAACAATCACTTTGAAATCTTCTCTTGGGTCAATGCTGTTAAGGTTGCCATAGTTTATGGTCACTTCTATGCGCTGATGGGTTAATCTATCGCCTACCGAACTAGAGCGAGATATATTTCCACCCACACCCACTTCATTTTGATAGACTCTAAATCGTTTGCTTAAAATGATGTCTTCTTTATTTCTGTCTCTGTAAACAACGGCTATATAATTACCGGTAGACTGAAATTGAGGCAATCGATATTTATAATGGACATAATTGATTTTGGATTCGCTACTAAACTCGAAATCTTCAACTTCAAATTCATTGAAGTTATTCAGATACATATTTGGTCTTAAATCAGAGGGCGTCCAATCGGAATTGCAATGAATAAATTGCACAAAGTAATAATCGGCATCATCTCTTAGGTCATCAAATTCAAGTAAGAGTTTTGTGGTTTGATCTAGTTCAGCAATGGCAGGAGCAAGGCTGCTTTGAATGGAGCTGCCTTCAGGATACATCCGGACAGTTTTAATTGTGCTTTCGTACGTTTCGTCCTCAAATCTCAACTCCTTCTTTGCCTGAAAACCCATTAAGGGTTGCAGAAGGAGAACAGATGATGCTAAAACTAAGATTGATTTTAATTTCAAAGTGATGCTTTTGATGCAAATTAACATATCATTTGCTTTCAACATAAATTATTAATTGAACTAGAGTTTCTGTCTATTTTGGTGCGAAGATTGTGCCGTTCTTAATTTTTAAGCTTTAACCACATAACGTTTACAACCCTAACTTTGTGTTTGGTGTCTAACAAATCGGAAGAAGGAAACCGGTACTTCTGCATAAATGAACCTAGACGAAAATCTAATTGAACGTAGCATAAAAGGGGATCATAAGGCTCAGCGAGAGCTCTATGACCGGTATGCGCAAAAACTAATGCCCATGGCAATGCGCTATGCCAAGTCTCAAGAAGATGCAGAGGATATTTTGCAAGATGCATTCATTAAGATTTTCAACAGTTTAGATTCTTTTAGAAAGGAAGCACAATTTCTTACATGGTTAAAAAGGATTGTAATCAATACGGCCATAAATCATAACCGAAAGAAAATGTATCAGCAACCCATGCTAGATATAGAGAAAGTGGCTCTTATGCATGTTGAGTCTGATTTGACACTCTCTAACATGCATTTTACAGAAATTCTAGCCATGATGCAGAAGTTGCCGGTGGGGTCAAGAACCATCTTTAACCTGTTTGCAATTGAAGGATATGGGCATAAGGAAATTGCAGAAATGTTGGAGATAAGTGAAGGCACATCTAAGTCACAATACTCTAGAGCACGAGTGCTCTTAAGATCAATGATTGATGATGCCAATAAAGTTGTTCAAACTAATTATTTGTCAGATGAGCGATTTTGAGAACGGGTTAAAGGAAATGTTTGAAGGGGCCGAGTTTAAGCCCTCTGATCGCGTTTGGGCTGGTGTTGAAGCTGGTTTAAAAGCTAAAAAGAAGAAAGGAGTGTTCTTCTATTGGCAAACTTATGGTATAGCGGCTGGTATAGCTTTGATTTTAAGTTTTGGCTTTCTTTTTTCTGATCGCTTTAAGGGAAATGAACAAAGTCTAACGAAGGAAAGTAAAGCTGAGGTACAGAGTAAATCATCTGAAAGTGATACAGATAAACAAAACACAAAGGATCAAGATGGTATTTTAGTACCTATTGATAAACCTTCAACAAATGACCAGTTGGATGAGGAAGTAAGTACTAGGCTTCAAGCTTCAAATTCAAGCCATAATTCTGAGCTATACCCTAGCTCAAAACCCTTTCAGAAAGAAGAAAATACGGTATTGGCGTTGGTTGAATCTTCTAAATTTAAAAGAAATAGTGAGCAGCTAGATTATGCTCAACTGAGAGCCCCGCAGCGCAGTATTCATATATTAAAGGGCTTATGGGACATGAAGCATATGGTAGCTTCATTGGATTTGAAAGATTATAAAACTGAAGGTTTCATGGAAAATGAACCGAAAGCTTTAGCCTTAACTGGAGGTTTGAGTGGAGGAAGCTTTAACCCAAATCCTTCACGTAATTCATTAGATATGTTTTCAAGGACTGATTCTCCTACTGGTACTAACGATGTGGCTTTATCTTCGGTAAGTAATGGTAGCGATAAACAATTAGGCTCATTGGGTTTTGGCGCGGGCTTAGGCTTTGAACTAACAGATAGATGGGGCTTGAATTTAGGGGCTCGGTATTCTGAGTATCGTTTTGCCAATCAATCAAATGCTTACTCTGTTGAAAATGGCGTTTCTTACCCTATTTATATTCCCGCAGGCTATGCAGGCGAAGTGTATTTTACGGGTAATTATGATATAACCAATACCATTAAGAGTATCTCTATTCCGGTTCAAGCATCATTTAAGTTATTAGAATTAGGTAAATTCAATATGCAAATGAAGGCAGGGCTTAGTGCAGATTATTTCCTGAGTTATCAAATAAAAGGTGAATTAGAGTCGCTTGAGGTTCGTAAAGTGAATTTTTCAAATGATGGTTTGTTTGACCGTTTTAATGTGGCTGGCTTAAGTGCTTTGGCATTAAATTACAAGTTGAGCGAAGAATGGGGCATTTCTGCCGAAGGCTATTACAGGAAATTTTTAAACTCTACCAATCAAGAAACTTCATCTCCATCTAGTCCATCTGTGGTGGGCGTAGGCTTTAGCTTAAATTATTTCTTAAATCGTAAATAGAATTAATATGAAAAAGTTAGTGATTGCTTTTGGCATTGCTCTAGGGGCGTACGTACTAATAAGTTGCTCTAAAATCGATGAATTTGGTTTAGATAAGAATACAACCTTGGAGGAAGCCTTAGTTAGGTTAGGAGACATTCAAAGTGATATTGAAGGTATGGTGGCAGATAAGTCATGCAATGGTGGAGGTGACTGCAAAGTATTAGCTTATGGAAAAAAAGCTTGCGGTGGCCCTTCAACTTATGTGATTTATAGCAGCAATGTTGATGAGGCTCTTTTAGAGAAGAAAAGTAATGAATACACTGCATTGCAAGATGAAGTAAATCGTAGGTTTGGCTTGATAAGTGATTGTAGCATAATGGCTGTTCCAGAAGTAACTTGTGTGGATGGTAAATGTGTAATAGTTGAACTTTAGTTTCAGGTTATGATGATCGATAAGAGAATTTTAGTGGCTTTTTTAATCTTGATTTCCACCATGGTTTTTTCCTGCGATGAGGAGTACGAGGTGTTTGAAGGCGGTGAATTCTCTCTAAGGTTAAATCAGCCTAAAAGATTAATTGATGGCTCGGTGCTTGAATTGGTGGGGGTTGAAGATTCACGTTGCCCAGAAAATACAAATTGTATATGGGAAGGCAGATCGGCCGTGAAAATAAAGTGGACGAGAAACGAAATTTATGATATTGATTTGAATGATGTTGAATACATCCATGTGCAAGTGGAAGAGTACTTGGTCACCTTAGTTGAGGTAAATCCATACCCTACCACTGGCCTAAATGATGAAAAGGTGGTGAAGATTAAAATAGAATTAAATTAATTCACCTCAATCGCATCAATCATTTCGGCAATTTCTTCCCAACTGCTCTGAGCCGTTTCTAGTTTTTTAGTCAACTCATCGTATTCCGATTGCTTTTCTTGCAGCTTATTAAAATCTCCAAAAACCTCTGGTTTAGCCATCTCAGCTTCTAAAGCTCCTTTTTTCGATTCTAACTTTTCTATCTCGTTTTCTACATTCCCAAGCTGGTTTTGAAGCTTCTTCAACTCCTGTAGATTTGGATCTTTTGACGGTCTTTGTTGCTGAGTAGGCTTTTCTTTTTGCACTTTAACTTCAGCAACTTTCGGCTTTTGTTCTGCTTCCTTTTTCTGTTGCCAGTACACATATTCATCATAGGTACCTGGGTATTCCTTGATTTGATGGTCTTCGATGTACCAAATCTTATTCGCGATTTGCGAAATAAAGTGCCTGTCGTGAGATACGATTAGGAAAGTGCCCTCATACTGCTGTAAGGCTTGAATGAGGATGTTAACAGATAGAAAATCCAGATGGTTAGTAGGCTCATCCATCATCAGGAAGTTGGCCTCTGAAATCAAAGTTTTAGCCAAAGCCACTCTTGATTTTTCGCCCCCAGAGAGTACTTTAATTTTCTTAAAAACATCGTCATTCGAGAATAAAAAGCAACCAAGAATCGCCCTTAACTCCATTTCCGATTTTTCACTACCTGCCTGAGAAAGCTCCTGAAGAATTTCGTTATTAACGTTTAAGGCTTCTAACTGATGCTGCGCATAAAATGTAGTCAAAACATTAAAACCTTCCTTTCTCTCGCCAGTCACTTTTTCTGTTCCAGCAATCACACGGAGCAAAGTTGATTTACCTTTTCCGTTGGCGCCAATCAATGCAATTTTATCGCCTCGCTCAATTTTGGCGGTGGTATTTTTTAGAATGGTTAAGTCGCCATAGGATTTCGAAATATTATCCAATTCAATGATAGATCGCCCAGACTTTTGTTTGAAACCGAACTTGAAATTCATCACCATTGAATCATCAACAATGTCTTCAATCTTATCCATTCGCTCCAAAGATTTCACCCTAGATTGAACCTGACGAGCCTTTGTGGCTTTAGATCGAAAACGCTCAATAAACTGTTCGGTTTGCTTAATTTGCTGTTGCTGGTTTTCAAATGCATTCTTTTGAATTTCTTCACGCATTTGTTTTTCCTTCATGTAAAAGGAATAATTACCGCTATACTGCGTCAGTTTTTGGTTAGCAACTTCTACAATTGAAGTAGCAACATTGTCGATAAAGGAACGGTCGTGAGAAACTACTATTACCGCTCCTTCATAAGTTTTTAAATAGTTTTCTATCCATTGAATGGAAGGTAAATCCAAGTGGTTAGTAGGCTCATCGAGCATTAATAACGAAGGCTTTTCAAGGAGTAACTTGGCCAGCATTACCCTCATTCTCCATCCTCCCGAAAATTCTTTCAACGGACGGTTTAAGTCTTCTGTTCTGAAACCAATTCCTTCCAGAATTGCCTCGGCATCCGACTGCATAGAATAGCCACCAAGCGTTTCGAATTGGTCTTGGGCTTTGGCCAAATCATCTACCAACTGATCGTGATAGTTGGTTTCCATTTCCTTTAAAATACGCTCTATGGTAGCTTGAAGCTCATTCGCTTTGCCAAAGGCTTGCATGGCTACGGCTAAAATACTTTCTTCAGACTGATAAGAGAGAAGGTCTTGATTTAAGAACCCAATGCTGCAATCTTTACTTTTACTTACATCGCCAGAAGTAGGAGGGAACTCCCCATCGATAATTCTCAATAGTGTTGACTTACCCTTTCCGTTAAGGCCTATCAAACCGATTTTATCCTTCGGCTTAATATGAAGTGAGGCGTTTTCGTAAAGGGCTCGTCCTCCAATAAGGTACGATAAGTTGTTGATTGCAATCATGCCGCAAAATTAGTGTTTGTAAAGCCAATTCAAACGTTTATAAAAGTATTATTGGTATATATCCATTTGTCAAATCTTTTTTAACTCTTAGCGGTTAATAGTCTACCTTTCGCGACTAAATTAAATGGATATGATAAAGGGTATTTCAAGAATATTTTCAATTGGTTTGCTCACGCTAATGGGCGCTAACGTCAATGTTTGGGCGCAAAGCGAAATTGATTTGTCGAAAATCAAACTCCCTGAAGGGTTTAAGATTTCTATTTATGCAGAAGGGATTACAGACGCACGCTCATTGAGCAGTACTCCTGATGGGAAAACCGTGTTTGTTGGAAACAGAAGAAGAAAGAATGTGTATGCGCTTACCGATACTGATGGAGACATGGTAGCTGATAAGACGTACAAATGGGCATCAAAAACAGGTAAGGATTGGAATATGCCCAACGGTGTGGCCTATCATAACGGAGATTTATATGTGGCCGAAGTCAACAGAATCCTCCGTTTTCCTGATATCATGAATAATTTGGATGACCCAAAGCAAGAGGTGATTTTCGAAGATTACCCAACAGATGCTCATCATGGGTGGAAGTTTATTGCTTTTGGTCCTGATGGCAAGCTTTACGTTCCAGTAGGAGCGCCTTGCAATGTTTGCGAGAGCGATAAGGAAGTTTATGCATCGATTACCAGAATGAATCCTGATGGTTCGAACATGGAAATATATGCTACTGGGGTAAGAAATAGTGTAGGATTTGCTTGGGATCCAAAGACTCAAAAAATGTGGTTTACCGATAACGGAAGAGACATGATGGGGGATGATATTCCAGCTTGTGAACTTAATTTTGCTCCAGAAAAAGGGATGAATTTTGGGTTTCCTTATTGGCACCAAGGCGATATTCCAGACCCAGACTTTGGCGATAAATTTCCAAGAACGAATTTCACAGAGCCAAAATATAAGTTTGAACCGCATTCTGCTCCATTAGGCCTAAGGTTTTATCAAGGAGATATGTTTCCAGCCAAGTATAAAAACAATATTATTGTTGCTCAACATGGTTCATGGAATCGCTCGCTAGATGCAGGTCATATTGGTTACCAGTTGCGCTTTGTTCAGGTAGAAGGAGATAAGGTAATTAGTAGTGAAATTTTCGCTTCTGGCTGGTTAGATCAAAAAACCAATAAGGGTTGGGGAAAACCTGTAGATATTTTAGAAATGCCTGATGGCTCTATTCTAGTTTCTGATGATGTTGCTGGTGTGATTTATCGTATTTCTTATGAAAAATAACCTGTTGGAAACCAAAGGTAAATAAGAAGCTATTGAAATTTCTTAAAGTAAATAAAGTATCAAAAACCTATTCGGGTAGTGAAAAGTCTGCGGTTTCCGATATGGCTTTTTCAATGCAGAAGGGCGAAATCATTTCCTTTGTAGGTGCCAGTGGTTCAGGTAAATCTACCTTATTGAAAATGATAGGCGGATTGATTTCCCCAGAAAACGGAACCATCTGTTTTCAAGGAAAGGAATTGGATAAGCCAGAAGATAAGCTTATTCCTGGCCAAGAAGGAGTAAAAATGGTGTTCCAAGATTTGCGATTAATGCCAAATCGAACCGTGGAGGAAAATATTAAATATCCACTCTTATTATTTGATAAAGACTATCAAAATGATCGAGTGGAAGAACTCTTAGAGATTTGTCATCTTCAAGAATTTAGAAAAAGATTACCGCGAGAACTCTCTGGTGGCCAGCAGCAGCGTTTGGCTTTGGCTAAAACACTTGCCGAAGAACCTGAGCTTCTTTTAATGGATGAGCCATTTAGCAATCTAGATCCTATTGTTAAGAGTAAACTTATTGTTGAAGTGAGTGAAATTATCCGAAATCAACAATTGAGCTTGATTATGGTAACGCATGATACTCAAGATGCACTAATGCTTTCAGATAAGATTGGCTTTATGTCTGACGGTAAATTGCTACAGTATGATTCTCCATTGAATATTTACAACAAGCCAAAAAGCGTTGAAATTGCAGCGTTTTTCGGAAGCGTCAATATTTTTAGTAAAGCTGAGTTTTCAAGTGTTTTCCATAAAAAAATGAACATTAAAAAGGGGCAGCAAATTGTTGTTCGTTCAGAAAGTTTTGAAACGGAATTCCAAGCTGGTGCTTTAAAGCTTGAAGGGGTGGTTTCAGCTACTTTTTTTAAGGGAAATGGGTATTTGATTAAGTTGAAGGTAGGTAATCATTTGGTGGATGTGTTTGCTAAAAATCAATTGAAAATTGGAGATAAGCTACCCTTTTATGTCGATGGTCACAATATCTTAGTCATTTAGAGTTATCTTGTTCTTTTTTAATATAGAAAATTCTTCATAACTTCGTCACGATGGTTTTACCAGCCATTGCCTCAATCCAATCACCATTCTTCCGACTGACTTTGCTTTTTCTAGTACACAACTAACTATAGACTTTAGATTATGAAGAGTGCCATAATTTTTTCATTCCTGTTATTGTGCCTGACTACTGTGAGTCAAGCACAAAACCTCAATAAAGCCTATGCGGCTATGGAAGAGGGCGATTGGGAAGTAGCATTGGGAATGCTAGAACCTATCATTAAAAAGAGCCCGAAGAACAATGAAGCGAAATTTTTGGCAGCTATATGCCATACTGAAAGATATAGGCTAGAAGAAGCCATTGGTCTCTTCAATGAGTCTACGGCCTTTGCTCAGGATTCGCCTTATTTTTGGGTAAAGTTTGCTAAAGCTTACTTGTTGAATGAACAAGTAGATGAAGCCGAACAAACCATTCAAAGAGTTAGAATGCAGGATTTGGATGATTTTTTAAGGCCAGACTACCTGTTGGTGAGTAGTAATATCAAAAATGCGAAAAAGTATTTACCCAACCCTCGAGACATTATTATTAAGAACCTTGGGCCGAATATCAATACGGACGGAAATGAATATAGTCAGGTAGTAACTGGCGATCAAAGAGGTATTTATTTCACAGCAAGAAGAAAGGGTACTGCTAAAGTAGCTGATGACGGAGAGGCCTATGAGCAAGTACTTACTGCCGACATGAATGATATTGATGAGTGGGATAAAGACAATCCATTGGAAGGATTTGCCAGCACAACGGCTAACGAAGCGCCAATTCAACTTTTTAATAATGACAGCACCCTAATCACTTTCTACGATGAAGATTTATTCATCTCGCAAAAGAAAAAGGATGGCACTTGGAGTAAAAGAGAGCCTTTGCCTATTAACTCAAAACGATGGGATTCACACGCTTTCATTTATAATAATGGTAATTCAATGATTTATGCATCAGATATTAATCATGAGGTTGAAAACCTTGATTTATACATTATGCATAAAGATGAAAAAGGAAAATGGGGCAAACCTGCACCAATTACTGAATTGAATACACCTTTAAATGATGATGCTCCTTTTGTAGCTGAAGATGGTACATTCTATTTTTCTTCAAGAGGACATGATTCAATGGGAGGGTATGATATTTTTTCAACCAAATACGATAGCGCTACCGGTAAATTTAACACGCCTGAAAATATGGGTGCTCCAATAAACTTGCCCAATGACGACACCTTCTTTACAATGTATGGCGGTTTTGCATATCTATCTTCTAGCCGCCCTGAAGGCTATGGACAAGTAGATATTTACCGTATTCTTATGTTCAATCAATCTCAGATTCAAGGTAAATTTTTAGAATGCGATGGGGTAACACCTGTGGCCAATGCTACAATTACTGTAGAAGGCGAAGATGGGCCGATTTCAACAACTACAGATGAATACGGAGTTTATAAAATGGTGATGCCTATCGAAAGGTCTTTCGATTTAAGAGCGGTGCTGAATGGAGAAACAATTTATGAGAAGAAACACACCATTCGTGTGCTTTTCAGAGATCAATTTGATGTAGACCAAAATTTCTATGTAGGTTGTGAAAAGAATGATGAAACCATTTATGTGAAAATGATTAACGGTTTCGATCTTGACCCTACCAACTTGCCTGTTGACCCGCCATCGATTGAAGGCATAAAACCTAAAGTGACAGAAGAAGTAGTAGAGGAAGTAGCGCCTCCAGCAGAAGAGCCTAAAGAAATTATTGCTGCGGCACCAGTCGAAAAGAAAATTAAGCTTCCGAATGTATTCTTCGATTTCGATAAGCATAACATCAAATCAGAATTCTTCCAACGCTTAAATGAGGCTGCGGCACTTTTGGTAGAAAACAGAGACTTGAGAGTGATGGTTGCTGGCCATACTGATGAATACGGAACGAACCCGTATAACGTAGCGCTTGGTATCAGACGATACACCGAGGTATATAATTACTTGATAAGTAAAGGAGTAAATCCAAGTCAGCTAGAAGTGAAAACCTTTAGTGAAGACACACCTATTGCAACAAACTATACAATAGAAGGTAGGGCCTTTAACCGTAGGGTGGAGCTATCATTCATTGAAAAATAACATACATATATTGGGTTACTACAACTAAAAGAGGCGATCAATTTGATCGCCTCTTTTCATTTATGGAAATAAACTCGAATCTTAGGAACGTCTCAGTGGCATGGTAGAACACCTGAGCAAACCGCTAAGTTTTGAGTTCTCAGTATAGTCTACTTCATGCACTGTGTAACCTCGCTCTTTTAAAGCAGCAATCAGCGCCTTGAATGATCTTTCTACTACGATATCTTTTGGTGAAAGCGAGAAAATATTAGGAAACATTCTATTCATCTGAGCCTGATCTACCTTAATCATATCCTCTTCTTTAAAAAGGTCATAGATAATTTGTGGGTACTCAGCAAAGCCATTTTCATAGATGATGGCCTCTTTAGTTCCGATGGGTTGAAAGGTACAATCCAAGTGGAGAATGTTCTTCTTCCGATCTTCGGAAACCACTAAAGGAATAGCGTGTACTTGTTTATGAGGGAAAGAGGCTTTAACGAATTCATAACCTTCCCAATTGGTGCGAGCACTAATTCCTACAAAAATATGATCGTTCCATAGAATGACATCACCTCCTTCAACATTGGCGTTTTTTGGCGGGTGAATAATATTTTGTGGATCTATTTTATTGGTGATATGCCTTACCCCAGGAAGTTCCAATTGCCGAACTTCTTCTTGCATACTGGCTACCACATACGTGTTGTCTATTACAAACCCAATATCACGTGTGAAAACTTGCTCTAGGCCTTCGATGTTTTTTGGGCGATACACCTCCACTCCGAAAGCTTTAAGCACTTTTTCAAAAGTTGAAATTTCATGTTGAATATCCTCTTCCGTTGGGTATGTTCCTTCTTCCTTATGGTGTTTACTGGTTGGGTTTATTTCTGATTCTTCTCCTAAATCAGTGCCAATGCCTAAAACCACGGCTTCAAGCCTGTCGGTTTCATTTTTAACATTTAACTTAAGGTATTTGCTTTCTGTTTCTGAAGTAGTGAACTCAACTTCACTCATAAATCTGCCTTTTGGTTATAAAATTCTAAGATCGGAATTAATGATTTAATGCCCTAGGTATAACCAAGGAATAGCAGTATTGGTTATGAATTTTAAAGGTAAACCTAACTCAAGTTAGTTTTGCGTAGGGTTCGGTAAGCAAAAATTACACTCAGAAATGTAAGAATTGCACCAAGCAAAAAGGCGGCTCCCGCAAAATAGAAGTTGCCTTCGGTAGTGAAGTAAGCAAAAATACCTGTCATTAAAGGTGGGCCTATAATTGAGGTAACACTAATTAAGCTGGTTAAACCGCCTTGTAATTCACCTTGCTCATTGGCAGGTACTTGTGACGACATAATGGCTTGAAGTGTTGGCCCAGCCAAACCGCCCAAAGCATAGGGAATCATAAAGGCATACATCATCCATGATTTATTAGCGAATGCGAAGAGTAATAAACCCAAAGCATAAAAGGTAATGCCAATATAGACAGCGCGTTTCTGTCCTAACTTAGGTACAGCCACGCGAATAAGCAGTCCTTGTACTAAGGCTACCATCAGTCCTACAAATGCCAAAGAGTATCCGATTTGGGCTTCTGACCATTGAAATTCTTCAATCACAAAAAACGACCAGTTGCTTTGCACGGCATGGGCGGCAATGTAGATCAATACCAAAGACAATACTAAACCCATGATGACGGGATATTTCTTTAGTTGTGCTAATGAACCAATTGGGTTAGCCCGTTTCCACGAAAAAGGTCTTCTATTTTCAGGAGTTAACGATTCTGGAAGGATGAAATAGCCATACAGCCAATTGAGAAGTGCTAAGCAACCTGCTACGAAAAAAGGTACCCTTGGTCCAATTTCGCCAAGTAAACCTCCGGTCAGCGGGCCAATGATAAAGCCAACGCCAAAGGCTGCTCCAATCATACCGAAATTTTGAGCACGTTTTTCTGGTGGACTTACATCGACAATATAGGCCATGGCCGTTGTAATGCTTGCTCCGCCAATTCCAGCTACAATTCTAGCCAGAAAAAGCCAAGTCAAAGTCGGTGATAAGGCCGCAATAAAATAGTCGATGCCTAATGCAAATAATGAGATAAGAAGAATCGGGCGTCTGCCATACTTGTCGCTTAAACCTCCTAAAATAGGCGAAAAGATAAACTGCATTGAAGCATAAGACAGAGCGAGCAAGCCGCCAATTTTGGCTGTTTCGCTGATGGACTCACCTCCCAGCTCTAAAATAAGCGTAGGCACTACGGGCAGTACAATTCCAATTCCAATAATGTCAATCAGAATGGTTGCCAAAATAAACGGCATGGCGGGTGTACGTTTCGACATCTTGGATAAATTTGAGGGGTCGAATTTATGGAATTGAAACCAGTTGAAGAAGGATTAAATGATATTCACTTCAGGGGTGATTTCGATTCCAAATTTAGAAGCAACAGAAGCCTTTATTTCCAAAGCTAGTTTCTTGATGTCTTCTCCTTTTCCATTGCCGTAATTTACCAAAACGAGGGGGTGATTTTTGTGTACACCAATTTCACCAAAGGTTTTTCCTTTCCATCCTGCTTGTTCAATGAGCCAAGCTGCTGGAATTTTTACTTTTTGTTCAGGTAGTTTGTACCCCGGAATACTTGGGAATTCAGCCCTAAGGCCTTCATAGTCAATATTGTCGATGGTAGGGTTTTTAAAGAAGCTGCCAGAATTACCAATTTCTACAGGGTCGGGAAGCTTACTTTGCCTGATTTTGATAACTGCATCGCTAATGGCTTTAATACTCAAATCGGTTACTCCCATTTCGTCTAAAGTAGCCTGAATAGCACCGTAGGAAGTGTTAAAGGTTGGGGTTTTATCTAACCTAAATACTACGGAAGTAATGATGTATTTTCCTTTCAAGGAAGTTTTGAAAACGCTTTCGCGATAACCAAACTCACATTCCTCGGCTGTAAATTCTTGGTATTTTCCTGATGCTATTTCAACCGCTTCTAATGAGTGGAAAACATCTTTAATTTCTACTCCGTACGCGCCAATGTTCTGCATAGGTGCCGCACCCACTGTTCCAGGAATAAGAGAAAGGTTTTCTAAGCCAGCCCAGCCATTTTCAATACAATGCAAAACAAATTGATGCCAATTTTCACCTGCCATGGCTTTGATCCAAACATGGTTTCTGTCTTCATCAATAAGGTCTATTCCTTGAAGTTCGTTTTTAAGAACAACGCCTTCAAAATCTTTTGTGAGTAGAATATTGCTACCGCCCCCTAAAACCATTAATGGTTCGTCAGACTCAATCATTTTGAG
Source organism: Roseivirga seohaensis (assembly GCF_001592945.1). GTDB lineage: Bacteria > Bacteroidota > Bacteroidia > Cytophagales > Cyclobacteriaceae > Roseivirga > Roseivirga seohaensis. Next base: position 288,067 of record NZ_LRPB01000048.1, on the reverse strand, counting down.
TGCTTCTAGCAACTCGTTTACCGTAGTGAATGCAATAAAATGGGCAGCTTTGGCCTCTAATCCAAAGGTATTGAAGGGTTTGAGGGAAACGTTCTGTTCTAGTTTAATCATTTATCTAGAATCCTGCGATGGTAATTAATTTGTCCTAAATGGTAGTTTAGATGGCCTTGAAGGTGAATAAGAAAGAACAGCGTGCTCATTTCTTTATTATTAAAAACTCGCAGCGGGTAGGGGTAATTCAATACCGATTCTGGCAAACGTTGAAGCGTGTCGCGCACTGCTGTTTTAGTTTCTTGAATTGAGCCAAGCAGTTCCGCGCGGCTTATGTTTTTCGCTGCAAACTCAAAATCTCTATTCCGTTCGTATCCCGTTTTTCCCAGAACGGTTCCTATAAAGTGCTGCAAATTTCCACAAAGATGAAGCGTTAGGTTTCCGGCTGTATTTGTGATTTCGCCCTCTGTAATCCAAAGGTTTTCTTCCTTTGAGTAAGCTTCTACTTCGTTTGAAAGGCGGTCTAAATCACGGTTGATTAATTCTGAAATGGATTGGGCTGCAATGCTCATAGGTTTAAATCTTTTTTGATGGTTTCAATTCGGGATTCTAGAAACTGCTTTGTTTCGTAAAAGTCAACAGCAGATTTGAGCGCAGCGTTCACGCTGATATAAAATTTAATTTTTGGTTCGGTACCAGAAGGTCTAGCCGATATTTTAGTGCCATCTTCTAAATAGAATTGTAGTACATTTGATTTTGGCTGATCAATCGCTTTTTCCGAGCCTGAAATCATGTCTTTTTCTACCAAGCTCTGGTAGTCCATGGTTTTAATTACTTTGCTTCCTGCTATTGTGGTTGGTGTTTTTTCGCGCATATCCACCATCATTTGTTTGATTTCATCAGCGCCTTTCATGCCTTTTTTGGTCATTGAAACTAGCGTTTCTAAGTAGAATCCGTTTTCAATATACACCTGTTTTAGAAGGTCGAAAACAGACATGCCTTGATCTTTGGCCCAAGCACACATTTCGGCAAGCATGGCACAAGAAGCAACAGCGTCTTTATCGCGTACAAAATCGCTAATCATGTAGCCATAGCTTTCTTCGCCTCCGCCAATGAATTCCTTTTTACCTTCTTCTTGTCTTATAAGTGCGGCAATGTATTTAAAGCCTGTGAGCGTTTCAGGGCAGTCTACCTCAAATTTTTCTGCAATTCGGGTAAGCAAATCAGTGGTTACAATGGTTTTAATAATCATCTGCTTGCCATTGAGTTTGCCATTCTCTTTCCACTTTCTAAGTAAGTAGTAAATCAGAAGACTAGCAGCTTGATTTCCGTTCAGTAATTCAAACTCACCCTCATCATTTTTAGCAGCCATTCCTACACGATCGGCATCGGGGTCGGTGGCCATTACAAGGTCGGCATCTAACTCTTTGGCTTTAGTCAGTGCCAAAGTCATTGCTTCTTTTTCCTCAGGATTTGGGTAAACTACAGTAGGGAAATCGCCATTGGGTTCGGCCTGTTCTTCTACCACGAATACGTTTTCAAAACCTTTTCGCTTTAGTATTCCGGGCACCAAAGTAATGCCAGTTCCATGAATGGGGGAGAATACAATTTTAAGGTCTTTCTGGTTTTTGATGGCTTCTGGAGCCAAGGTTAACTTCTCAATGGCATTCAGATACTTCTCATCTATTTCGTGCCCAAGTAATTCAATTTTACTGTCGTCTTTTTCAAACTTAATCGCTTCAATTCCGGCTATGGCTTGTACTTCGGCTATGATATTTTTATCGTGAGGGGCAATTACTTGCGCACCATCGTCCCAGTAGGCTTTGTAGCCATTGTATTCTCTTGGGTTATGCGAAGCTGTGAGCACCACGCCACTTTTACAACCTAATTCTCTAATGGCAAATGAAAGCTCAGGCGTTGGGCGAAGGCTTTCGAAAAGGTAAACGTGGATGCCATTGGCTGAGAAAACCGCAGCGGTAGTTTCTGCAAAGAATCGGCTGTTATTACGGCTATCATGTGCTATGGCTACTTTTATAGCTTCATTCGGAAAGGCTTTAACTAAGTAATTGGCCAAGCCTTGAGTAGCCATTCCAATGGTGTATTTGTTGATTCTGTTAGAACCAACTCCCATAATCCCCCTTAAACCTCCAGTGCCAAATTCTAGATCTTTATAAAAAGCTTCGTTCAATTCTTCAGCAGAAAGCGAACGAATGGCCGCTTTGCTGGCCTCGTCAATGCTACTATTTAACCAAGTATTTACCTTGTCTTGAATGTTGGTTGTCATAATTAATTAAGGTGAGATGTAATAGTATGGTACTAAGAAATACGTTGGGTAAAGTTAGGTTTTCTACTTGCTTTTAAAAAGGAAATTGACCTCTAGTAAACCTTTTTCTGTTATGCCTTGCATGTTTTAATTGAACTTGCATTCTTTGTGCTACGCCTAGTATTTAGAATATGAATGTAGAGAAACTGAATGATGATTTTGCTGCCATTGCAGAGAAAATCAATGAGTTGGACGACATGGATTATAGTGATGAACGCTACGATGACTTGGAGGAAGAGCTCCACGATCTAGAAGATGCGTTTATCGAAGAGTTCGGTTCTGAACTTGAAGAAGCCATTGCTTTAGTGCACGATGAATTTTGCCCTGATAATGATGTGCTTCTGCCTATCGCCTATTTTGCCAAAAATTATATTCGTTTGCAACGAGATAAAGATGGTAAGTACGGATATGATGTTGAATTTGGTGAAGGAGTGCCTGTAGAGGTAGACGATTTTCCTAACCAAGAAGTGAAGTTGGTATTAGTGCCAGGCCCAACCCGTTTGTTGGTAACGGTTGGTGAAAATGCTAAACAAGAAGCTTGGAGAGCTAAGTAATTAGTCTCTTTTAAATAGAACCAAAAAAGTCTGGCTTGCCAGACTTTTTTGGTTTGTAGTTCATCCGTTTAATAGAGCATTCTGAATTTTATGGTGTGCTCAATCTTTTTCATGGCTTTGCTGAGTTCTTTGCCATACTGCTTATTAATGTCAGTAATCACATAACCGATGGACTCATTGGTTTTTAGATATTGCCCAACAATGTTGGCTTCAAATTCGGCTAAAGTATTGTTGATTTTAGCTAAAACCCCCGGTCGGTTTTTATGGATATGAATAAGTCTATGCGCATCTTTCAGTGGAGGCAAGGTGATATTCGGGAAGTTGACACTGTTTTCTGTATTTCCAGTATTGATGTAGTCCATGATTTTACGCGGCACAAAATCAGCAATGTTCTCTTGAGCTTCCAAAGTGCTTCCGCCAATATGTGGGGTAAGAATGGTGTTGGGTAAACCCATGAGTTCCGAAGTAAAAGGATCGTTGTTGCTTTTAGGTTCTTCTGGAAAAACGTCAACTCCTGCGCCAATTACTTTGCCACTCAAAATGGCTTCTTTTAAAGCGAGAATGTCAACTACTGGGCCACGGGCCAAGTTCAAGAAAATAACGCCATCCTTCATCATCTGAAAATGCTCTCTTAGAAAGAAGTTTCCATTTTCTGGTCGGCCATCTATGTGTAAAGAAACCACATCTGCAATAGATAGTAATTCTTCTATGGTATCACACTTTGTGGCGTTCCCTAGCGCTAGTTTTTCAACCAAATCGTAGTAATAAACATCCATACCAAGGTTTTCGGCCAAAACAGAAAGTTGTGCGCCAATACTTCCGTAACCAATAATACCCAATTTCTTTCCTCGAATTTCGAAGCTATTTTTAGCTGTTTTAGCCCAAATGCCTTGGTGCATATCTCTGTTCTTGTCAGAAATGCCACGCATCAGGCTAATCATTTCGGCTATGGCCAATTCTACTACCGAGCGTGTATTGCTAAAAGGCGCATTAAAAACAGGGATTCCAGCTTCTAGCGCTGCCCCAGTGTCAATTTGGTTGGTGCCAATACAAAAAGCACCCATGGCCATCAGCTTATCAGCTTCGCTAATTACTTTGGCTGTTACTTGTGTTTTCGACCTCAGCCCTAAAACGTGAATGCCTTTAATTTTCTCGCAAAGCTCATCTTCGTCTAAACCTGCAGGATAACTTTCAACACTAAAGCCTTCTTCTTTTAATTTGGCCAGCGCATTGGGATGAACGCTTTCTAGCAAAAGCATTTTGATTCGGTTTTTGGGGTAGGATAGGGCTCCGCTCATTTTCTTGTGGTATAAAATTTCGTCAAAACTTGGGGCAATGTGATCGGCATGTTTCTTTACGGGTTCGCGTTCTACATTTTCGGTATAAGCATAAAAGTTATTGGCCATTCCGGCTTGGCGCACCTCGTAATCGGTGTAACCATCGCCAATCATATTGATTTGACCCTTTAATTTTAACGCTTCAATCTGCTTTACTTTTCCTCCATTTATGGAAAGAACATTGTTGCGGTTAAGGTCGATAATGTTGCCATCTTCATCAAAAACCATATCGTTGGCAAAAACATGATCGGCTTTAATGCCAAACTTGGTGACTACAGGTACAATAAACTCTTTGAAGCCATTCGAAATAATAAAAGTGTTTTCAGGGTGCTCATTAAAGAAAACACTATTTCTTTCAATGGACTTTGATACTAGCTTCGATAAGCGGGAGATTAACTCAGGAAGGTGTGCTTTATTGCCATTCAACAACTGAATACGAGCAATAAGTGATTCACGTAGCGACATTTCTCCAGCCATCCCTAAGTCGGTAATGTCTTTAATTTTCTGAAGTCGAGCGTTCTTTTCGGGATGGTTAGAAAGTGAAATTTCCCCTAAAATGTCAAGTGCTTCTACTTGAGTGAAAGTACTATCAAAATCAATTACAAAATACTGTTTTTCTTCCTCTTCAATTTTCATCCTACTTTTTCCCTGCGATTAATTGCTTGCATTGGTTACCAAAAACACCGGCCACTCCAGCAGCAATTCCCCCAATAATTCCAGTAATCAGAAATAGCAAAAAGGTATTTCCTTCTAATGGTAATAGTACCGCTATTTTCTTGGTCATGGTGAAATCGTTGGGTTGCGCCAGAAACCATGCGTTTACGATCCAAAGTAAGGCGATTGCCAAGAAGGGAACAAAGAAAGAAGAGGCCTTTTTTAGTCCTACAACGGCTCCCATAATAAAGCCAGCAATCATCACTGACCACCAAGGAAGGAACAGACCTAAAATAAAGGCAATAAGAACAGTTAGAATAATATTGATGAACGTTTTCATTACTTGGCTGGGCTTAGGTTTTGAGAAAAAATGATATGGTCTGAAGCTTGGTCAGCGGACTTCATAAAGAAGAGTGGAATATATTCTCCAGCTGCCCAGCGATCAATCATATTGTCATAGAATTTGCTACCAGGGTTTCCTGATTGGCCTCCAGGGTAAATTCCCAAAGCATTGGGCTCGTTGCCTAATTCAACAATCATTCTCCACGAAGGACCATGATTTTCACTCGTGGCATTTACAATGCCTGAATTTCCTCCAATAGGTAAATTGAAACGCGAGAATGCAGGTAACGCTTGTAGCAAATGCCCAACAAAAGTGCCTTTGTAATCCACCCATTTTAAGGACTTCCCTGTTCTAGATTGCCAAACGGTCAGGTCTTGCACGGCATCTCTAAACGATTGAAAATAAAGTTCTTTAGCGGTTTCTATTTCTGGCGTTTCCTTCCTATCGAACCAAGGGTGGTTCGGCTGATTTTTTAGTAACCATATGGTTTGGTAATCGCTTGGGCGATTGATAGCGACATCGAGGTTGTACAGTTCGTCCCAAGTCATTCGGTACAAGTTATCCCACCACTTTTCCCAAATCGAAGCGCCCTCGGCATCAATGTTATTGTTGAAGTCCCAATCTTCTATTGTAGAGAGCATCTGTTCTTCATGGGCAGTAAGCGAACTTCTGTCCATACTGTCGAGCATGGTAGGAATTAACTCTGCTGCCTTTAGGTTAAAGTTATCGGCTTGTAAATCTTTAAAATCTTGAATGTTGAATTTCTCCTTACTTCTGAAAAAGTTATTGATTACGCGGTTACGATAGGTTTCATAACCGTCATCATATACATAATAAGGATACTTTTCATCGGTGGGGTGTTGGTTGGCAGAACTCACAAAACCTCTTTCAGGATTTTTTACATAAGCATTTTGGTTTTGAGGAATGAATGATTGCCATTCATATCTAGAATCTGACCCATCCATCAGAAACTTACCTTGTTCCGGCCATTTATTGGCCAATTCTCCTTGAATCCAGAGGGCAATATCGCCTTCGCGCGAAGCGAAAACAAAGTTTTGTGCTGGCGCAGTAAAATGCTTTAGTGCTGCCGCATATTCTGCATAGTTTGTGGCCTTATTTAAATCCAGAAAAGTCTGTTGGTTATTGTTAGGCAAATGGCCCGTCCATTTCATGGCGTAGCCTACTTTTTCACCATTTCCTTTAAAAGTATGGTCGTAGGTTACAGGTCCATAATGGGTGTAAGTCACGGTGTCGTATACCGTAGATTTCCCTCTTACTTTGATCTCTTCTATTACCTCAGTAGTGGCTTTCCATTCATTATCATACTTATACGCTTTTCTATTTTCGTCTTGAAATTCGATTTTGTACCAATCTTTTACATCGCGGGTGGCATTGGTTACGCCCCAAGCTATGTTTTGGTTGAAGCCAATAATGATTCCCATTGCCCCAGGAAGTGTAGCGCCAAAGGTGTTTTTCTCAGGAGTGGCCAATTGCATTACATACCAGATCGAAGGCAAGTTGAGTTGTAAATGCGGGTCATTGGCTAAAATTGGATTGCCAGAAACTGATTTGGATGGCGCTATAGCCCAGTTGTTACTTCCGTTGTGCGGATTAGGCTTGTCCATGGTTTCTTTAATGAAATCACTAGGAAAGTCAACGTCTGGCTTTTCTACGGTTTCCAAATCAAAACTACTCCAGTCTCTTTCTTGAGGTATTACAGGGTCTTGGTCAGCATAAAAATTTGGGAAGAGTAAATCGAAAATTTCTTGCCCAAATAGCTTCACGAAATTCGTATTTTCCAAATCTACATCGCGCCCAGCCAACATATCCGTCATGTACATTAGTAGCAGTGCAGTTTTCTTGGTCGTCCAAGGTTCGGGCTGATAATCTAATATTTTGTACTCCACCGGAAGTTCTCCTACACTCAAACTTTCGATGTATGCATTAATTCCATCTCGGTAAGCTTCAAGTAGTTTCACTTCTTCAGGGTGCTTCATCATCTCCTTTAAAGCATTGTCAGCTCCAAAGCCCATTCCTTTTCTGCGTTGGCCTCGGTCGTATTCAATGGCCGCTTCGCCTACTATTTCTGAAAGTCTACCGCCCGAAGCAAAGGTCTGAAATTCAAGTTGCCACAGTCGGTGTTGGGCCGTGATGTAACCTTGAGCTCTGTACAAATCTTCGTCATTTTGAGCGAATACATGAGGAATCAGAGATTCATCATAATGCACGGTTACAGGGCTTTTCAGTCCAGAAATTTCTAAAGTTTCTTTTGCCACATCAGACTCCGTGACTTCGTTTTTCCAGAAACCTTGGTTCGGGCTTAGAAATTTCCCCATCGGGGGGATATCTCCAAACTTGGTGTTTAGTCCGTAAAAAATGCCAAGGGTAAAAAGTAAGCTGACTAAAAACTTGACTGACTTCATAAAGTAGTGAATTGATGTAGACTTTAAATATAGTGGCCTGAACCCGATTAATAAAATAGCCATAAATTAATTATAGCTGAACAACCCTCCAAAAGTTGGTGCTATATTCTTATTGAAAAATAAATGAGTTCATCTGAACTATGAATAAGAACTTTTGGAGGGGATTATCTATTCGGTTCTTGCTGTATTTAAAGTTGAGTTAAGGTTAGTAGTTCATGCTGGATTCAGAAGAGGAGTAGGTCAATGGTTTTAAAGTGTTTTTACGGCTTTATTCAAAATCGAAGCATTATGTCAGACAAAAAAAACCTTCTACATTTGTCTAAATCTAAAGCTGTGAGAATATCCACTGAGATTGCTGAGAAAGCAAAAAAAATAAAAGCCATTATTTTCGATGTCGATGGCGTACTTACCGATGGCCGTATCATTTATAATAATGAGGGCATGGAGTCCAAAGAATTCAATGTGAAAGACGGTCAGATTATCCAACATTTAAAACTTCACGAAATCTTAACAGGCGTTATCACTGGGCGCGATTCTCAGGTGGTGCGTAATCGATGCAACGAGCTAAAATTTGATTTTCATTACCATGGGGTGAAAAGAAAAGGAGAAAAGTTTGATGATATCTTGATGGAATTCGGGTTAAATGCAGATGAAGTGGCCTTTATAGGTGATGACATTAACGATCTTCCTGTACTGATACAGTGTGGGTTAGCTGCCACACCAGCAGATGGACACTACAAAGTGAAAGAACAGGTTGATTTGGTGCTTCAAGCCAAAGGAGGTGAAGGAGCACTACGAGAACTGGCCGATTTGGTTTTAGAGTCTCAAGGTTTTTATGAGTTAATTATTGAAAGACAGTTAAGAAATGAATAAGTTTGAAGAAGGTTTTCGCTTAAGTGATAGTGTAGAAGTAGGGAATGGCAAGATGGTACTGTTCTCTGGACCATGCGCAGTTGAAAGTTATGATATTTGTGCACAAATTGCGGAGACCTTAATAGCGATTTGTTCTGAACTGGATATCCAGTACGTATTCAAAGCTTCATTTGATAAGGCCAATAGAACTTCTGTTGATTCATTTAGATCAGTAGGGTTCGAAGGGGCTTTAGACGTACTAGCAAGGATCAAAGCAAATTACCACGTACCAATTGTGACTGATATTCACGAATCATATCAAGCTTCTCCTGTGAGTGAAGTGGCGGACGCGTTGCAAATTCCCGCTTACCTGTGTAGACAAACCGACCTATTGGTAGCGGCTGGTGAAACGGGTAAAACCGTCAAAATAAAGCGAGGTCAGTTTATGGCTGCAGAAGATATGGAATACGCTGTGAACAAGGTGAAATCTACTGGTAATGAGAAGGTTTGCTTAACCGAACGCGGTGTTTCATTCGGTTATCACAATCTTGTAGTAGATATGCGTTCCCTTCCTGTTATGCGTCAATTCGCTCCTGTTATTTTTGATGTTACCCATAGTGTACAACAGCCAGGAGGCATGAATGGAAAATCAGGAGGCCAAAGAGAGTTTGCACCCTATTTAGCCCGCGCTGCCGCAGCAACAGGTGTAGACGGCTTCTTTATCGAAACTCACCCAGATCCTTCAAAGGCCTTAAGTGATGGGCCAAATTTAATTCCATTAGATAAAATGAAAGGCTTTATGCAAATGCTGAAAACAGGCTTTGAGTACGGTAATAGTCTAAATAATACCATTCTATAAATTGATTAAACTGAACAAATGGTAAAGAAAATTTTAGGTTTGGTTGTATTAATTGCGATTGTGTCGTCTTGTATTCCGAATGAGAAGATTATTCTTTTTCAAAATAAGGGAGGAGTTGATGAGTTGGGACTGGATACTCTAATTACCCCACCTAGGTCTGAATACTTTTTACAGCCGAGGGATATTCTTTCTATTAATTTCTTCTCTAATGTAGAAACAGCTGTGGAGCCTTTTAGGCAATCCACTGCGGATGTTATCGCAACTACAGGTTCAGGTCAAGGTCAGCAAGGAGGCGGACAAGCATTTCAACAAGGGGGGCGTCAATCGCTAGGGCAGACTTTTGTTATTGATAATAATGGGTTTTTACTCATCAACACGCTAGAGCCTCTTAAAGCTAGCGGTTTAACAACCAAAGCGTTAAAGGATAGTTTGGAATCTGTAATTAGAGTGGATAAAGGTATAAGAGATATTTCTGTGAATGTGAGTTTAGCTGGTATTAGGTATACTACCACCGGTGAAATAGGAGGAGGACAACAGCTAATAGTAGGGAGTGAGGCAAATCTTTTGGAAGCCATAGCCAATGCTGGAGGTTTTACCATTAATGCCGACAGGCAGAAAGTGCAAGTGTTAAGAAATTATGAGGGGGGAGTGAAATGGCATGAGATAGATGTAACCCAAAGAGATTTAATGCTTACAGAGTTTTGGTACGTTAAACCTGGAGATATTATTTATGCACCTCCTTTAAAATTGCGTGAAATTGGAGCTGGAGATAACTTTCTTTCCCAATTGGGTGTGGTTGTTGGATTGATTTCCACTGGAATTTTTCTTATCAGTTTAACAAGTAACTAGCAGCATGGAAGATTTTGAAGACCTTTTCGGTCAGGGAGAGAGTAAAACAAAAACGGCAGCTTTTAACCCAAAAGAGGTGGTTTTTAAGTATATCCGCTTATGGCCTCTTTTTATCATCTCCATATTTATGCTATTACTTACTGTATATATCTATCATAGGTATACTACAGAGAAGTTCAGTGTAAGCAATACCATTTTAATTCCTGAACAGAATAGAGATATTGACCAAAGTATTTTAGCCCAGTTTAGTTTCGATTTCGGAGCAGTTTTCTTAAATGAAATTGAAATTCTAAAATCAAAACCACTCACAAGGGATGCTTTAGATAGCCTTAACTTTGATGTGTCTTATTATTCTAAGGGTAGAATAAAAACGATTGAAGAATATAGAACCCTACCTTTTGTTATACATTACGATAAGAGTCACCCTCAGCCCTATGACCAGGAATGGAGACTTACTTTCTACGAGGGAAACCAGTTTAGTGTATCTAAAGCTGGAGAAGAGGTTCAAGAATCTCCTATCAGATTCCGTCCAGATGGTTGGATTGAGAGCAGCCAATATCGATTCAAACTGGAATTTAAAAACTATACTGATTTAGCTGGTAAGACTTACTATTTCAAAATTCATAGTAGAGAAAACCTGATTGATAGCTTTCAGAGTCGATTGAATGTCACCTATTTAAAAGCCTTTAGCTCAATTGCGGTGCTTACGCTTACTACAGATGTGCCTCAAAAGGGTGTTGACTTTCTTAATAAACTATTGGAAGTATACCAGAAAAGGGAACTTGCCTTGAAAAACAGTAAGGCAGAGAAAACCATAGAATTTATCGATAGCCAAATGGATACTTTGGAAGGTCAATTGGCGACTTTAAGTGCAGAAAGGTCTAAATATAGAATTGATAACAGGTTTTTAGATTTAGGGAGCAAAGGAACAGAGCTTTTGCTAAAAATAAATGAATCCGATTTTGAGATAAGAAAGTTGGAGCGTCAGGTTGAATTTTTAAATGAGTCGCTTGATAAAATTGAAAGTAACGATGGTCTTCAAGATTTGATCTCCCCGTCTCTATATGGTATAGAGGATGTATACATGAATCAGTTTACAGACCAAATTAGTGAGCTTACCTTAGAGCGATCAGGGTTACTTCAATACCTAGAACCATATAACAGTACAATTCGAACTTTAGATGAACAAATAAATCAGGTTAAAAGGAACTTGAAAAGTTATGTGAAGCTTAAGATTGAGGAGCTAGAAGGACAACTCAAGGCCTATCAAGATGAGAATAAATTGGTTGAATCTGACTTTAAAGATTACCCGGTAATAGAGCAAGGTTATTTGGAAATTGAGAGAAGGTTTAATATTGTTAATGGAATTTATACCAACTTGCTTCAACGCAGGCAAGAAGCGGCTATTGTATCGGCTTCGAATGTGGCCAACTCTGAAGTGGTAGACCCTGCTGTTTTACCTTCAAAACCATTCTTTCCTAATTACCAGTTAAACTATTTGGTGGGAGGCGCATTAGGTTTGATTATCCCATTATTATTTATTGTAATTAGAGAACTTACGTTCAACCGAATAGAAACCAGAGGCCAAATTGAACGCATTACTTCCATTCCTATTATAGGGGTGATTGGACATAACGAACAAAAATCTAATTTGGCCATTTTTGATAAGCCTAAATCTATTATTGCAGAAACCTTCCGATCCTTACGTTCTAACCTTCAGTATTTTAGTAGTGAAAAGGAGCTGCAAACCATTTTGGTTACCTCTGGCTCATCGGGAGAGGGTAAATCTTTTTGTTCTACCAACTTGGCTTCTATTATGGCCATTAGCGGCAAGAAAACCGTATTGCTAGGTTTGGATTTAAGGAAACCTAAACTTTTTGACGATTTCGGCTTAACCAACGATATAGGAGTTTCGAATTACCTTGGTGGCTTTGTTGAAATGGAGGATATCATTATCCATACTGAATTCAATAATTTAGATGTTATTTTTGGAGGGCCAGTACCACCCAATCCTGCTGAACTTTTAATGGGGCAGAAAATGGAAAAGCTGATGACTTACTTAAAGTCTAAGTATGAAATCATCATAGTGGATACCCCGCCAATTGGCATTGTAGCAGATACTTTCAATTTACTGAAATATGCCGATGTCAGCCTCTATCTAGTGCGCCACCTCTATACCCAACAAGATTCCTTGAAACCTCTTAACGAATATGTGGAAAAGGGAATCATTAAAAATATGGCTCTAATCCTGAATGATTTTAAATCCCGTACGGGTTACGGTTATGGCTATAACTACGGTTATGGCTATGGTTATGGTTACGGTTATGGTTACGGCTATGGAAATCAATACGGTGGAGGGTACTATGAGGAAGATGTAACCAATAAAACAAGTTTTTTAAAACGGAAAAAGTAAAGCTCTTTCAGTTAATGAGTTTCCTTAAAAAAGCAATCAAGAAGTATTTTCAGAGCTTCTCTTTTTTTTATCAGTACCTGAAATCTCGTACTTTCTTAATCATTGGGGTTAGTCTTTTAGTGGGAATTTTTGATGGTTTTGGTTTAACCATGTTTTTTCCGCTCTTGCAAATGACAGGAGATAACTCTGACTTTGATAACTCCCAATTAGGCAATATGTCATTCTTAGTGGAAGGGTTTCAGTCTGTTGGCATATCATTAACTACTTACTCAGTTCTAATCATAATTTTAATATTCTTTAGTCTTAAAGGTTTTTTTAAATACTTAGCAGGATACTACAGGGCTGTTTATCAACAGTTCTTCGTAGCGAAACTGAGGATTAGTAATGCTGACGCCTTATCTAACTTTAGTTATTATTCTTTCGTCAGTAGCGATAGTGGACGTATCCAGAATACTTTTACTAGTGAAGTTGAACGGGTGAATGGGGCTTTCAGAGCCTATTTCATGGCTATACAATCAGCTGTCTTAGTGTTAGTTTATATTGGTATGGCATTTTTTGTAAACGCTGAATTCGCGTTACTAGTGTCTTTAGGAGGGTTATTATCTAATATTCTATTCAAAGGGCTATACAAAGCAACCAAGAAAGCATCAAGAGCCTATACTTCTGAATCTCATAGTTTCCAAGGACTTTTACTACAGAATGTATCTAATTTTAAATATTTAAAAGCCACTTCTTTGATTTTCAAATACTCATCGAAATTAAAACACCGTATTCGAGAAATAGAGTTACTACAGAGGCGCATGGGGATTTTGAAAGCTAGAATGCAGGCTTTGCGCGAGCCTATTACCATGTTGGTTGTAGTAGCTGTGATCATCATTCAAATGGAGTTTTTTGGTGAGGGTATAGTGACGATTTCAGTGAGTTTATTACTGTTTTATCGTGCTATGACAGCCTTGCTTGCAGCACAAAATGAATGGAATTCCTTTCTGGGTTCAGAGGGCTCACTGCAGAATATGAAGAGCTTTTCCAAAGAGCTTAAAGCAGGTGAAGACCACTACGGAGACAAGCCTTTTGAAAGGTTTCAGAGTAAAATTGAGGTAGAGAATCTCTGCTTTAATTATGGAGAGACCTCCATTCTGAAAAATGTTGACCTCACCATTAACAGAAATGAAACGGTAGCCGTGATAGGTGAAAGTGGCTCTGGAAAGACAACATTGGTCAATCTGATAGCCGGGTTGATCAAGCCTGATAGCGGCAGGGTGCTGTTTGATGGCGTTTCGGCAAGTGAGCTGGATGTAAGAACTTTACAGAAGCGCATCGGCTACATAACTCAGGAGCCAGTGATTTTCAGTGATACCATCTTCAATAACGTCTCTTTCTGGGAGGAGAAGACTGAAGAAAACCTGATGCGGTTCCGCGAAGCCCTGAAAAAGGCCTCTATCGATGCCTTTGTAGATGAGCTGACTGACAAGGAAGAAACCATGCTGGGCCAGAACGGTATCAACCTGAGTGGAGGCCAAAAGCAAAGACTGTCCATCGCCAGAGAACTCTACAAAGACGTGGACTTTCTGATGATGGATGAAGCCACCTCTGCCCTGGACAGTGAAACGGAAAAGGCCATTCAGCAAAATATAGATGACTTGAGAGGCAAGTACACCATCATCATCATCGCCCACAGGCTTTCTACTATCAAAAACGTGGATAAAATTATTCTGCTGAAAAGGGGAGAAATCGAAAGAGCCGGGAGTTTTGACGCGCTGATGGCTCAATCAGAAGATTTCAAAAAAATGGTAATGCTTCAGGAGTTTTCCTGAAATTAAATAGACCGAATTTCGAATAGCATCGACATGAACTTACAACTACTTGATCTGATTGGCCGCCAAAGCCCTTTGTTTGAGTCGGATATTAAAGCATCGGAAGAGGAACTCAGCCAGATTGTAAGCGAATCCACCTTTCTGGTTTTGGGAGGAGCCGGGTCAATTGGTCAGGCAGTAGTAAAGGAGATATTTAAGCGTACGCCCCGAAAGCTACATGTAGTAGACATCTCTGAGAATAACCTTGTAGAACTGGTAAGAGATATCAGATCTTCATTCGGATACATAGAAGGTGATTTCGGGACTTTCGCGCTGGACATTGGTTCAGCAGAATACAATACTTTTATTAATCAGGATGGAGTCTATGACTATGTACTCAACCTGTCGGCACTTAAGCATGTAAGAAGCGAGAAAGATCCATTCACGCTGATGCGTATGATCAATGTCAATGTCTTCAATACCGATAAGACCATTGGCCAGTCCATAGAAAAAGGTGCCAAAAAGTATTTCTGTGTTTCTACCGATAAGGCCGCCAATCCAGTAAATATGATGGGTGGATCTAAGCGCATTATGGAGCTTTTTCTGATGCGCAGAAGTCAGCAGATCGATATTTCAACAGCCCGTTTTGCCAATGTAGCTTTTTCTGACGGCTCACTTTTACACGGTTTTAATCAGCGCATTGCCAAGCAACAACCTATTGTGGCTCCCAACGATATTAAACGCTACTTTGTAACCCCCCAGGAGTCTGGAGAACTATGTCTGATGTCATGTGTATTTGGTGAGAATAGGGACATATTCTTTCCTAAACTCAGTGACTCACTTCATCTCACCACCTTTTCCAGCATAGCTGTGAAATACCTAGAGCAAAGGGGCTTTGAGCCATATCTTTGTGAGACAGAAGAAGAAGCAAGGTCTCTCGTGCATGGATTACCTGCCAAAAAGCAATGGCCCTGCCTGTTTACTCCAAGCGATACAACGGGTGAAAAAGACTTTGAAGAGTTTTTTACTGAAAGCGAAACACTGGATATGGAGCGCTTTGCCAACCTGGGAATCATCAAAAACGAGCTATCCTTTGATGATGAAAAACTGAATCATTTCGAGAGGCGAATTCAACAAATGATCACTCGAGGAGCCTGGAGGAAGGATGAAATCGTTAGTCTCTTTCATGAGATGATTCCGGGCTTTGGTCATCTGGAGACTGGGAAATACTTGGATAGTAAAATGTAAACTGCTGGATAAAGCAGGATAGAAACCCATTAAAAATGACTTATAGCAAGACCATAGCGCAGATAAAGGAGATAAACGGCAATCGTGATTTTACACCATTGCACGAACCCTGTTTTTCAGGAAATGAAAAGAACTACTTAGCGGACACAATTGATACCACATTTGTGTCTTCTGTGGGCGCCTATGTAGATCGCTTTGAGGCAGAGATGGCTCGCTATACAGAAACCGCCAAGGCTGTTGCAGTGGTCAATGGTACGGCAGCACTACAGGTGGGCATGCGATTGGCCGGAGTGAGCAAGGGTACAGAGGTACTGACTCAGGCACTTACTTTTGTGGCTACGGCCAATGCCATTGCCTACAATTCTGCCCGGCCTGTGTTTATTGATGTGGACCTAGATACCATGGGCATGTCTCCTCTGGCACTGTCCGCCTTTCTGGATGAGTTTGGGGAGCTGCGTGAAGAAGGGTGTTTTAACAAATCAACAGGAAGGAGAATAGCCGCCTGTGTACCGATGCATACCTTTGGGTACATGTGTCGCATAGACGAGATAGTTGCTATTTGTGATCGCTGGAAAATCCAAGTAGTAGAAGATGCCGCAGAAGCCCTGGGTAGTAAATACAAAGGCCAGTCTGCGGGTAGCTTTGGCCAGACCGGAGCTTTCAGCTTTAACGGTAATAAGATCATTACCTCCGGAGGAGGTGGAACCATAGTGTCGAAAGACGCGCAGTTTGCGGAGAAGGCAAAATACCTGACTACTACGGCCAAAGTACCCCATAGGTGGGAGTATGTACATGATGAACTGGGCTATAATTTTCGTATGCCCAACGTAAATGCCGCACTAGCCTGTGCTCAGATGGAACGCATAGAAGAAATAAAGAGTGCTAAAAAAGTGCTCCTTGCCTCATATCAAGAGGTATTTACCGGGGAGTCGGCCAGGCTTAAACCCATTCCTGCCGGCACTGACTGGAACCATTGGCTTATCAGTGTTGAATTGGAGAATCTTGAAGAAAGAAATCGGTTTTTGCAGGAAACTAATGATGCGGCAGTGATGACCAGGCCTATATGGAGGCTTATTTCAAGCTTGCCTATGTATGAGCAATGTCAGAAAGACAGCCTTGCCAATAGTATCTGGCTGGAAGAAAGAATAGTGAATATCCCAAGTAGTGTTAAAGTATAATTAAGGAGATGAACGATCATTGGAAAAATACAGTCCTGGAAGCTGCCCCACAGCTCTCAGAATTCGAGTCGACAGGTATTTATACCGCAGAGATGGAGAAAAATCTAGGCATAGAATATCATGATAAAATGTCAACTGGCTCCATTCTCAGAACACTCAGGGATCAGAAATTTCATTTGTCTTACTGGGAAACACCCTACTATGAAAAAGCCATCAATGGTTTCATAGAAGGAGTAGAAAACCCTGAAGGAAAACTCGCGATTGATATTGGTTGTGGTGATGGCAGGTTCACGGAACTATTGCTCAACAAAGGCTATAATGTGATCGCCCTGGATGCACACATTCAGCCCCTTTTTGACCTCGCCCAATACGCAGAGAAAAACGGTCTGACTGATCGATTGATGGTAATACACTGTTCTGCAGACAGTCTGCCCATTCCTGATGGACTGGTAGATGTGGCTCTAGCCATTGGCGTGTTTTATTACCTCAACGAAAATTTCGAAAAAGCACTGGGTGAAGCACATCGGGTGCTCAAGTCAGGAGGTATTCTGGTGAACAGTGAGCCTGATATTGAAGGAGCTACCTATAAGTCAGTGATTCTGGATGAGATCGAGGACCTGCTGGAAAACCTGGAGGAAAGACGTTTTAAAGAAGGAAAAGGAAAAACAGAATTCAAGTTCAGGCTCTTTACCAAAGATGATATGAAAGGCCACCTGGCAGCAGCCGGTTTTGAGTTTCTGGACTACCACGGGCTGTCACTGCTGCCCTCTATACTCAGAATAAAAACAAGCCGTGGTGAGTTTTCTCTGGAAGAGCTGGAAGAGAAAGAGGATCAGGTAAGAAATGTATTTGACTATTTTGATGCCAATGGTTCACTGCACAAACACGTCATCTGGAATAGCAGAAAACGATAAGAGATGAGTAAAGTAAAATTCCTGGTAATCGGAGATATTCCTTTGGCCACTAAGGTTTTCAGGGTACTCCATAATCATCCCAAAGTAGAAGTGGCGGCAGTGCTTACACTGGCCAGGTCCAAGGTGTTTGCCAATGATCCCTGGGAAGATAAAACATGCCTGTATGACGAGGCACAGAAATATGGTATTCGTACACTCCACAGCCAGCAGGAGGTAGTAGACGCATTTGAAGCAGGAGCCTTTGACTATGGTATTAGCTGCAGGGCTTCCATTATTTACAAGCCTCCCTTCCTCAATCTGTTTGCCAAATACCTTATTAATATGCATGGTGGTATTTTGCCCGCCCGTAGCGGATTGCACATTGCCAATCACTGTATTATAGAAGGCGATACTCAAAGTGGCGGTACTTTGCATATCATCAATGAAGCCATTGATGCAGGAGATTTACTGGCCAGAGAGTTCTTTGACCTGGAATCCACAGACACCTCCTACACAGTCTATCGAAAGACACAATTTGCTCTCTTTAAGGCCTTTAGTGATAATATTGACAGCATCGTTGATGAAACGATTGAAGCTGTTCCTCAGTCAGTGTACATCGCCAACGGGGAAAAGAAGGAATACTTTAACAAAAAGGCGATAGACAAGAGAAAAGAAATTGATCTTGCCATAATTACTCCGGAAGAGCTGGACAGAAGGGTAAGAGGCCTTGATTTTCCGGGTCACGAGTCTGCCTATACCGTTATCAATGGTAATAAAATCTACATGACTACCCAGCCCTTTTTTAAATCCTGATCTTTTTTTGATCGCACTACAACATCATATTCAAAGCTTGAACAGTGGTAACCTACTGCTCGATGAAGGGCAGAATCACAGCTATGTATCAGGCAACAAGCTGCGTAAGTTCAATGGTATTCTTAAAGAGCAACCTGAGGTGAACGGGTTCATCACACTAGGGTCTGTCTTTTCAAGCCACTGTATGACCACCGCCTTTTACGGAGCCTACCTGGGCAAGCCAGTGGTGCTGATCATTATTGCAGAAAGCGAAGTTGACGAGAGAGACTTTCCACACCTGAAAGCCAGTATTGATTTTGGAGCCAAAGTGCTCTTTGTTAAAGGAGCGGAAGCAACGGCTTTTATTGACGAGCAGAAAGAGCGATACAAAGACTATTTGTGGATACCCGGTGGAGGGCATACCCCCGGAGCTGCAGCAGAATATTGTGCCTATTTTAAGTCACTTTTTCAGGCCAATGAGACACTAAGATCGGTCGGGCATATCATTTTGCCCTATGGTACCGGCACTACGGCCTTTGGAATTTGCAAGGCGGTATCAGCTTTGCAATTGCCGACAAGGGTCATTGGGGTTTCAGTAGCAAGAGACAAAGAGCGCTGCCTGCAGGCAGCAGCAGAGTTTGCCGGGTCGGAGACCGAGTTAAGCCCGCTGGAGATTGTAGATGATTATGCCGGTCGCTATCACGACAGAACCCCTGAAACAGAGGCCGCCCGACAGTGGTTTTTCAAAGAAACATCCGTATTGCCTGATCCTATTTACAATGCCAAAAGCATCGAGTATTTTTACAGAAAAGAAATGAGCAACACCCTGGTGGTAAACACAGGTGGAATGCTGAACAACCTGCTATGAACCTGCTTTTCACCAATGCCGGAAGAAGAACCTATCTCATTGAGTATGCGCTGGAGCTTGCCGAACAAGAGGGCTATGACCTGACAATTTTTGCAGGAGATGTGTCTAGAGATACAGCGGCATTTAGTGTATCTGAAAAAGTGATACCTGTATTGACTCCTTATGTCAGCGGAAATGAAGCTAATTATCTCAAAGCATTGGAGGCAATCTGTAAAGAGCATCAGATCGATGTGATCATTCCCCTGATGGACTTTGAGCTACCTGTGCTGAGTGAAAATAAGGCAAGGTTCCTTGAGTCGGGCACGCGCATCTGGGTTTCTGACTCCGGGGTAATTAACCAATGCCTGGACAAAAAGAAAAGCTACGCATGGTGTCTGGCCAATGATATCAGGGTGCCCAGGTCTTATTGGAATATAGAAGAGGCCAGAGCGATTATCAGGTTCCCGGTTATCAAAAAAGCCATTTTGGGAAGCGGTAGTGTCGGTCTTGAAATTATCAGAGATGCTAAAGCCCTCCAAACGGTAGATTTTGATACCTTCCTGCTGCAGGATATGATAGAAGGCAGGGAAGTAGGAATGGATATTTTCAACAACTATCAGGGTGAATTTCTCAGTGCCCACTTCAGAGAAAAGATGGCCATGCGGGCAGGAGAAACAGACAAGGCAAGGTCCTTTAGCAGCGAAGCCTTTGTTGAAATGGCCAGAGAGCTCAGTGCAAAATTCAGGCATACCGGTAACATGGACATCGACTTTATGGAAACAGAGGCCGGTGAAGTGTACTTCATCGACTTCAATCCCCGCTTTGGAGGAGGCTATCCCTTCACCCACAATTCAGGACTTAACTATTTAAAAGCAATTATTGACCTTTCCATGGGCAAAGAAGCCAATCTGACAGGAACACCACGTGAGATTGTAGGCATGAAAGGGATAAAACTATATTTCTATGAAAGATAAGCAAGGCTGTTACATCATCGCTGAGGTAGGCCCCAACCATAACGGGAGCCTGGAAGTGGCGCTGAAATATGTGGAAGCACTCGCGGCTATAGGCGTAGATGCAGTGAAATTTCAAATGGGCAATCCACTCAATTCCTACTCACTGGACGCCTTCAAGGCCAACTACCAGGAAGGCCGGGACAAAACCAAGTCACCCATTGAAATGTCTAAGCGCTACCAGCTGCCCTTCCAGGATCATATCAAACTGTATGAAAAGTGTAAGGAGCTGGGGGTAGACTATAGCTGTTCGGCTTTTGAAATGGACAGCCTGAACTTTCTTTGGGATAATATCCCCATGCCCTTCTTTAAAATTCCTTCAGGAGAAATTTTCACCCTGGATATGGTCGATTTCATGGCACAGAAAGACCTGCCGATTATACTTTCAACGGGCATGTCTACCTTTGAAGAGATTGAAAAAGGTATTGCTCTTTTTGAAGCACGGGGTCCGAAAGACATAACTATCCTGCATTGTGTGAGTAGCTACCCGGCCAGTCCGGAAGACATCAACCTGAATGTGATGCTGGAGCTGAGAAAGAGATTTGGCAGAAATGTAGGCTACTCAGATCATATGCTGGGTAATGAGGCCTCTATAGCCGCAGTAGCCCTGGGAGCAACCGTGGTAGAAAAGCACGTGACCTTTGACAAGAATGACGAAGGCCCTGATCATCAGGCCTCAGCCACCATTGAAGAGTTTGCAGACTTGGTAAAGGCAATCAGAAAGGTGGAAACTCTGATGGGAACCAACGAGAAAATCTTTACTGAAAAGGAAATAGGTATTAAAAAGGTGGCTAGAAAGAGTATTGTAGCCAAAACTGATTTACCTGTTGGGCATATCATTACCCAGGAAGACCTCTGCTATAAGCGTCCGGGTTTTGGCTATCTGCCCACTGAACAAGATCAGGTAATTGGTAAAAAAGTAAGCACCACCATTGAAGGGAACAGGGTAATAAGACCGGAACATCTAGCGTGAAAAAAACAATAGGATTTTTTACAGGAGCTAGGTCTGACTATGGCATTATGAAGCGGTTAATAGCGGCAGTAGCAAACACTGAAGACTTTGACTACAGCATCTATGTGTCAGGGCTTCATCTGCTGAAGCGCTTTGGCCATACCATTGATGAGATCAGGGCTGATGGCTTAGATATTAGTGCTATCATAGACGTTTTCAGAGAAGATACAGAGCCCGGTCAGCAGGAATTCACACAGCTCATTTCAGAATTATCTGTACTTCTGGAGCAGAAGAGGCCGGATGCTATGTTTATTCTGGGCGATCGGCCCGAAGCCTATGCCGCTGCAGTAGCCTGTCATTTTGCAGGAGTCACCATCATCCATTCAGGAGGAGGCAATCTGACTAAAGGTGCAGTAGACAATATTTATCGTTATAACATCTCTAACCTCTCAGATATCATCCTAGCTACAGCAAAGAGCAGCTTTGAGCGCCTGAAGGCAATGCCTGTTCTGGATGAGAAAAAACTGGTATTTACGGGATCACTGGCCATTGATGCTATCAAGCATTTCCAGGCCTCACCAAAACCCATTGCTCACTTTGTGCCCGGCATACTTCCGGGCGCTTTTGCCCTGATGACCTTTCACCCTGTTACCCGCTCAGATGAAGATATTGCCCAGGCGATGGATGATAGTCTGAAAGTCATCACTGATAGGGGACACACCGTGTTAATCACTTACCCTAATAATGATCCAGGTTATCAGCAAATTCTGGATGTAATAGAAAAGTGGCGTGATCACGAAAAGGTGGTCATTCGTGAAAACCTCGGAGCACAAGGCTACTATGCTGCACTCAGTGCCTGTCAATTTGTAATCGGCAATAGCAGCAGCGGGCTCATGGAAGCCCCCTATTTTCATAAGCAGGTCATCAACATAGGTTCCCGACAGGAGGGAAGGGAGCATGATGGTAGTATCACCCATACAGATTGCCAAAGAGAGAGCATTGAAGAAGCACTCAATCTGGGTTTCGAACAAGGATGGCCGACCACTGTCTGCGATGAAATTTATGGAGATGGTCGTGCATTGGAACGCATAATGACTTATTTTAAAGAGAACTTGTCTGCCAGAAGCTAAGTATGATCAGTCCTTATCTTTCAACAAACACCGCCACGTCTTGAGTCAGCCGGAAAAGCGCATGCTGGTTTTGGGTGGAAGCGGCTTTATCGGGAGCCACCTCGTGCAAGTTCTGAAAGAGCACAATGCCGTAAGCGTATTTGAGAGAAGACGGATTGGTGCAAAGGAGCAGGCAGGTGTACAATACATTTATGGAGACTTTGAGCAGGAAGACCTTCTAAGAAAATCTTTGGTAGGAATAGACACAGTGATTCATCTCATTTCTACTACGGTACCCAAGACGGCCGATGCCGACCCCGTTTTTGATCTCAATAGCAACCTGATGAATACCATTAGGTTGCTGAAAATCTTACCTGAAACCAGAGTCCGCAAGCTGATCTATTTTTCGTCAGGAGGCACTGTTTATGGAGAGCCCAAAACGGCCCTTGTCAAAGAAGACCATTCGCGGGAGCCTATAGGCTCTTATGGCATTGTCAAGTGTGCCATTGAAGATTATATTAGGTTTTATGCATCAAAAAACTACTTCGAGTACCTGATTATCAGGCCTTCAAATCCCTATGGGCCGGGGCAGATTTCTTATGGGCTTCAGGGAGTGATTCCCATTATTTTTGATGCGATTATCAACGATAAGGTCTTTCAGCTATGGGGAGGCGGCAGCCAGGTGCGCGACTATATATATATAGCAGATCTGATAGAGGCCGTACAAAAACTCATTGATGCAGCCTGTACAGGAGCTTACAATGTAGGTTCAGGACAGGGACATGATGTGAATCAACTGGTCAAAGCAGTGGAACAACAGATGGGTAAGGCACTGCAGACAAAGGTGGTTGAAACAGACCACAATGCTATTGAAAGGTTTGTGTTGTCCATTGACAAAATCGGGAAAGACACAGGTTGGTCTCCACAAACTGCGCTGGAAGATGGGTTAAGGAAATATCATCAGTGGCTCATGCAGCGCCTAGAAGAATCTGAAAGTTAATTGTCAATAACATCGCTATTTTTTTGAACAACCGGGAAACGAAAGATGAGGCACTATAAAGAACACCTGATCCTGAAAGGAACCACTGTATTAAAGGCCATGGCCCAGCTCAATATTCTGGCCAGAGATGCCATTTTGTTTGTTGTAGATGAAAATGATACACTGATTGGCAGCCTGACCGATGGTGATGTAAGGAGAGGGCTGCTCAAGGATTTTTCGGTACAGGATGAAGTGGAGAAGATCATTCAGCCCAACCCGCGCTACATAGAAAAGGGCGACTACCGACTGGAGCAGATAATTGAGTTCAGAAAAGGGCATTTTAAGATCATCCCCATTATCGATGCCAATAGGAAGGTGGTCAATATTATCAACCTGAGAGAATTACTCTCTTATCTGCCGGTAGATGTGGTCATCATGGCGGGGGGGAGAGGCAGCCGCTTGCAGCCCATGACTGATACCACCCCCAAACCGCTGCTTAAAGTGGGAGACAAAACCATCATAAGGCACAATCTGGATCGCTTGAAGCGTTTTGGAATGGACGACTTCTGGATATCCATTAGATATCTGGGAGAACAGATTGAGGAACACCTCGGCAACGGCACCCAGGACAATATTACTATTGACTACGTATGGGAAGATAAACCGCTCGGCACCATTGGAGCCGTGAGCAAAATCAAGAACTTTCAGCACGACTATGTATTGGTGACCAATTCAGATATTCTGACAACACTGGATTATGAGGACTTCTTTCTGGACTTCATTTCGCGCGATGCTGATATGTCTGTTGCTACTATTCCTTACAATGTAGATGTGCCCTATGCTGTGTTGGAAACGGAGAACAATGAGGTGCTTTCATTCAAAGAAAAACCCACTTATACTTACTATTCCAATGGAGGCATTTACCTGATTAAGCGGAAAGTGCTGGAGCGAATACCAAAGGATGAGTTTTATAACAGTACCGACCTGATGGAAGACCTGCTGAAAAACAATGGCAAGCTCATTTCTTACCCTATGCGTACCTATTGGCTGGACATAGGAAAGCCACAGGATTTTGTTAAAGCCCAGGAAGATATCAAGCACCTCGATTTATGAAGCCACTGGTAATTATTCCGGCAAGGGGAGGCTCCAAAGGGGTACCTGGTAAGAATATCAAACCGCTCAATGGTAAGCCCCTGATCAACTATACCGTAGAAGCAGCGAGGGCTGTGTTTCCTGATGAGCACATTTGTGTTTCAACCGATAGCTTTGAGATTAAGTCAGTGGTGGAAAAGACAGGCCTGCCGGTACCCTTTATACGACCTGCAGAACTTGCCACCGATACAGCTGGTACTTATGGTGCGTTGCTGCATGCCATGGAGTTTTATGAAAAAAAGGGCTACACCCCCGATACCATTATACTGTTGCAGCCAACATCACCGTTTCGTTCGGCCTCCCATATACAGGGAGCCATCGACCTGTTCGATGCAGTATGTGATATGGTAGTCTCTGTCAGAGAGACCAACGCCAACCCCTACTATGTTTTGAAAGAAGAAAATGAGGCTGGCTGGCTGGAAAAGTCAAAACCCGGAAATTATACCCGCAGACAGGACTGCCCCAAGGTTTATGAGGTAAACGGGGCTATTTATGTAATGCATGCCGCTGTGCTGAAGGAAAAACCCATTGGCAAATTCCAGAAAGTGAGAAAGTACCTGATGGATGAGCACTCTTCTATGGATATAGATACTAGGCTCGACTGGCAGCTCGCGGAGTTTGTGTTGAATTCAAAAGAAGATTGACCTAATAGATAGCCTCTTTCATGGCCAATATATTCACCATCTCCACCGCCACACACCTTCTGCAAATAGAAGAAGCCAGACACCAGCTCAGTTGTGAAGCTGATGACAACTACCTGATTGTATTTGGTCACTATCGCGACTGCTACGATCAGCTTCATGGCAAAGTAGATCCATCCTCCTGGACGGAAGTTTACTACTTTTATTCCTTTCTCTATTTTCTTTTTGACGACCGGGGCATTCCCAAACGTTACACGCGCATCTATAAAAGATGCCTTTATATGTTTGCCTATGGCAGACTGCTCAGAAGGATTAAGAAATGGGGAGCTATCAAAAAGCTCTTTACCGTCAACATCCTCTCCAATGATATCTATCTGAGAAGGCTGATGAATGAAGCAGATTTTGAGCGCATGGTGCTTTTTGATGATGGTTCATCGACCATAACCCTGGCAGATAAAATTGATCAGCAAGTGTCCGAAGGAAATAACCCGGTAGTGATCAATGAAGTAAGGCTGCCGGAAGCAGTCACCTTTTTTTCCAGCTACAGGATTAAACTGCACAGACCCGGAGATCAGCTGATCATTAATCAGTTCAACCTCCAGCAGAGAAAAATTAAAAACCTGGATAATTTTGGCGAAAAGGTATATTTTCTGGGAGCACCGCTTGGCAGAATCTACATGAAGCCGGACGTATACCTTACAGTGCTCCGAAGAGTGAGCAAGTATTTTAAAGGGCACGATGTGTATTACATTCCGCATCGTACAGAAAACAAGGCCGAAATAGACGAAGTAGAAAAAATATTCAAAATCCTAACCATTGATGCTCCTGCAGAAAAAATACTCATGGATGGCCAGGTAGAACGTCCGGCAATTCTTGCATCCTGTTTTTCAAGTGGTTTGGTCAATGTGTCCGCTATCTTTTCATCGACAGAACGCCTGAAGGTCAAAGCCTTTTACCTGAATAGTGAAGACTTATTGGTACACCATGACCGGATCAGAAAAATATACAGAAGTTTTGAAATGTTGGATCACAACAGAATAGAGGTTGTTAAGGATTACTGAACATGTAGAGCGAAATGGCACAGGTAGAAAAAAATGAGTTGAGTATATGAAAGTAATGATCATCAATGCACATCTCTCAAGGGTGATGGGAGGTTCCGAAGTAGCCTGCCATATCAACACAAAGGCCTTTGTGGACAAGGGGTATGATGTGGTTTATGGGGCAGTAAATGGTTATGATGACTCTGTTGAGTGGCCTTACCCGATTGTTGAGATTAACAAACAGGACCAAAAGGACCTGGCCACTTTTCTGATAAAGCAAAAGGTAGATGTGCTTTACTGGAACTATAATAAGAAACTCATATGGCCCAATTTTAAGAACATTCGCAAGGCTGGGATACCGATTTTCTTTTCCGTTAATCATGTCAATGATTTGCAGTATTACCCTAAAAAGAAACCCTACAAAAGTCCGTGGCTTATACTCAAGCACAACCTGAAGAAGGTCACCAAAGCATATCATTTCTTTCAGGCCCGTAAAATGATTAATGGCTACATTGCCATCAATAAGGAGCACTTAGGTCTTATCCCAGAGCGCTTTAACAAGACTTTTATCCCTTTCGGAGTGTTTGACGAGTATGTCGAGCCTGCCCCGACCCCCAGACCTTATGTGGTTTGGGTAGCCAGTATAAAAAAGGTCAAAAACCCAGAGTTATTTCTCGACTTGGCAAAAGCACTGGAGCATCTTGACATGGATTTTTACCTGATAGGCAAGGCTCAGGAAGAGCACTATGCCAGTTGGGGTGAAGAGGCAGAAAAGCAACCAAATTTCAGGTTTTTAGGTGGGCAGGAAATGAAAATGACCAATGGCTATATTAAAAACTCTAGGATGTTCATCAGTACCTGCGAAGCGGAAGGTTTTCCCATGGTCTATCTTCAGGCATGGGCTTTTGGCCGCCCTGTGGTTTCTATGAACTATGACCCTTCAGATGTTATAGAAGAAGAACATCTTGGCTATTGCTCTCACGGAGACTTCCAGGCGTTTGTTAAGCAGGTAGAGTCGTTGGTTACAGATAATGAAACTTATGAGAAGATAAGTACCTCCTGCAGGAAATACATCGATGAACACCACAACGTCTCCAGAAATGTAGATAGATTATATGCCTATTTCAACGAATCAAAGAAGTGATCAGGCTTGGTAGTTGAGGTCTGTCTGACTATTGAATAAATGACAAAACAGATTAAAAAACTGTTGTTTCTCACCGATACACGAATTCCCTCTGACAGGGCTAGTGCCGTACATGTGAGAAAGCTGTTGCCCGCTTTGAGCAATGTCGGTATTAAGGTTCAGCTGCTGAGTAATAAAGGTACAGGCATGGCCTGGCCCGGATTTACTGAAAAAATTGATCACTTTACTATAAAGTTACCGGGTATCAAGGGAGGTTTGTACTGGATGCTGTGGTTGTTTGCAAGGCGGCTCAAAAAGTATCAACATGATGCCATCTATTCACGGTTCGTGCTCTTTCCACTGATTGCGGATACCTCTCCTTATGTAATAGAGCTTCACGATGATGCTTGGAATAAAGGTTTCCTGTTCAAAGCAGCGATTAGCAAGGCAGCCAAACAAAAAAAATGTCTCGGATTCACCACAATTACTCACGCCATCAAAGATGATTTACTTGAAGCTTATCCAGCTCTGAATAAGAGAGTAGTTGTGATTGAGGATGCCGCTGGTTTACCCAACCCAGAATATCAGGCTGTTTTTAATGACCAGAAATATTTGAATATAGCTTATGTCGGGTCTTTTCATAAAGGAAAGGGTCTTGATGTGGTTTTACAATTAGCTGCCAAATTGCCCGAACATAACTTCATAATCATAGGAGGTAATTCCAGTGAAGTAAAGCTTTACAATGAAGTCAAGACAAAAAATGTAGAGATAAAGGGTTTTGTAGACCATGATGATATTTGGAAGTACATGCAACATGTTGATGTATGCCTGCTCCCGAATCAACCGGATGTGAGAACAGGAAAAAAGTCAAATATTGGAAAATACACCTCTCCATTAAAAATGTTTGAATACATGTCGTATTCCAAGCCTATCATTGCTTCTGATTTGGAAGTACTACGCGAAGTGTTGGATGATGATACCGCAGTTTTTGCTGCGCACGATAATATTCAGGCCTGGGTAAATGCTGTCAACACATTAATGAGTGTAAGCAAGCGAGAAGCCTTAGGTCAAAGCGGCCATAAAAAATTCATAGAAAATTACACGTGGGAGAAGAGAGCAGAACGTATCTTAGCTTTTATAAATGAGCAATTAGGAAAACAATGAACGTAGCCATTATCACTGCCCGAGCAGGCAGTAAATCCATAATCAATAAGAATATTTTAGAGGTCAAGGGAAAACCGTTGATCTATTATCCAATTAAGGCATCACTCGATGCCTTAAAAATCGACAAAGTATTTGTCTCTACCGATGGAGAAGGCATTGCCGCAGCAGCAGAGAAATACGGTGCTACCGTTATTCCTCGTCCTGATGAATTGGGCGGAGACACCATCAACCACGGAGATGTAATTAAACATGCAGTGGAATGGGTAGACGAGCGCTATGAAAACCTTGAAAACGTGGTTTTACTGCTGGGTAATACGGTATATGTGGATGGAGACATCATCGATAAATGCCTTCAGAAATTAGATGATGAAAAGGAATTGGATTCCTGTATGACTGTTTGGGAAGCACAGGATGATCATCCTTTGCGTGCCATGGAAATTACTGAAAATGGATTGTTAAGACCTTATGGCGGAGTAGAGCGCAATGTGTCTACCGAAAGGCAATCCTATCAAAAAGCCTATTATTACGATCAAGGCGTATGGGCTTTTAGAAAATATACAGTTCAAAGCCATGATGGACCCAACCCTTGGTGGTGGATGGGCAAGAACTCAGCACCAATCATCCGTACTTGGGTAACGGGTCGTGATATTCACACTTACTTTGATGTAGGTATCAGTGAATGGTGGTTAGAAGGACTCGATAAAATCAAAGAAGCACTAAAAAAATCTTCCGAAAATGGCTTATAAAATACTCACTACCACCTCTTCATATGGAAAAGTAGACCCTGCTCCTTTGGCATTATTGGAAGCAGAAGGATTTGAGGTTACCGTAAATCCCTATGGAAGAAAACTATCGGTGGAGGAATCTCAAGCAATTTTAAGGGACTATGATGGTTTAATTGCGGGTACAGAAGTCTTGAATGCTGAGGTGCTCGGCTCGGCTGAAAACCTAAAGTACCTTTGTCGCTTAGGGGCTGGCATGGACAATGTAGATTTTGAAGCGGCTAAAAAGCTAAATATTACAGTTGAAAACACCCCAAGTGCCCATGTGGATGGAGTGGCAGAACTTACCTTAGGAGGTATTCTTTCGTGCATGAGAAGCATTGCCAACGCTCACACGAATATTACGAATGGTATTTGGGAAAAGCCAATGGGTACGCTGTTAAAAGGGAAAACGGTCGGTATCATTGGTTTGGGCAGGGTAGGCTGTAGGCTTGTAGAGTTACTTAGCCCTTTCAAAGTAAAAGTATTGGCTTTCGATTTATACCAGAATACCGAGTTTGCTGAAAAGCATAATGTATCCTTTATAAGTCTGGATGAACTGATCAGCTCATCAGATATTATAACTATTCATACTCCATATTCGCCAGAAGCCAAACATATGGTTAATGCTGAATTTTTAGGCAAGGCAAAAACCAACTTGTGCTTGGTCAATGCATCACGTGGCGGTTTGGTAGATGAGGCTGCATTACTGGACTTTTTGAGCGTAAATCCTGCCGCTTCTGCTTATCTTGATACTTTCGAAGAAGAGCCTTATTCTGGCCCTTTAAGTAAAATGAAAAATTGTACGCTTACTCCTCATATCGGTTCTTATGCCAGCGAAGTAAGAATTAATATGGAAATGGAAGCAGCACAAAATGTGATTAATTACTTCAAAAAGAAATGAGCAAAGTTTTAGTAACAGGAGGTGCTGGATTTTTAGGTAGCCATATAGCCGATGCGCTTTCTGATATCGGGCATGAGGTTACTATTTTAGACCAAGTAGAGTCACCTTATTTACGTGAAGACCAAAGCTTCATTAAAGGAGATGTTTGCGATGCCGAAAAACTCATCGAGCAACTTTCGGGTTTCGATTATGTGTATCACTTAGCGGCATTGGCCGATTTAAATGCTGCCAAAGCACGACCGATTGAAACCGTTGCCATTAATATTCAAGGTACGGTCAATATGCTTGAGGCTTGTAGGGTGAATAATGTAAAGCGCTTTGTTTTTGGCTCTACTGTTTATGTGTACAGTCGCGAAGGTAGCTTTTACAGATGCAGCAAACAGGCCTGCGAAAACTATGTTGAAGAGTATTACAATCAATTTGGATTAGAATATACAATTCTCCGCTATGGGAGTTTGTATGGGCCACGCACCGACATGGCCAATGGAGTTTATCGTCTTCTGAAAAACTTCATGGATCAAACCGAGATGGAGCATAGTGGAAAATCAAGTGATAAGCGCGATTACATTCATGCCTACGATGCCGCTAGACTCAGTGCTTCTATTTTAGATGCCCAGTATGCCAATAAAAACTTGGTACTGACAGGTAATGATAAATTGGAAATTGCTGATCTCTATAAAATGTTTGGTGAGATACTGGGTAAAGAAGTGAAAGTGAGGTTTTTAGGCGATGAAGGCGCTACTAACGGACATTACAATATTACGCCCTACGCTTATACGCCTAAGATTGGTCATAAGCTAGTGTCAAACGAATATGTAGACATGGGACAAGGACTTATTCAGGTCATTGAAGAGATTGATTCAGGTTTATCAGAATGACGTTGAAAGTAACCGTCACGCTGAGGTTGAAGTTTGGAAAGCGAAACCGCTAGCGTCTGTCTGTTCGATGGGTCAGCACTAGAGACGGACAGATTCTTACGGTCATTCACGTTGTGTATCCACAAGTGAATTCCCTCAGAATGACGGTGAAGTGAGGTCAATAAGAATAAGAAACAAAACCAAAAATGATTCAAAAACCAATTTCATATACCGATTTAGTAAAGTACAAATGTATGTTCTTCGATTTTGACGGAGTGGTGTTAGAGTCAGGGGATATTAAAACCGATGCTTTTGTTGAGCTTTATGCAGGCACAGGGTTTGAAGAACAAGTTAAAGCACATCATTTGGCCCATCAGGGCGTGGCCAGGTATGAAAAATTCAAATGGATTTCTGAAAACCTTTTAAATCAAGAGCATACCCAAGAAATGGGAGAGGAACTGGGTAAACGTTTCTCTGAATTAGTAAAAGCTAAAGTATTGTCAGCACCCTTTGTTCCTGGATTTAGAGAATTGATCACCTTTATTAGACAACAAAATATCTATTGTGTGGTGGCTTCTGGAACCCCACAAGAAGAGTTAAGAGGTATTGTGATCAATCGCAAACTAAGTCCGTTCTTTGATGAAGTATATGGAAGCCCAAGAAAGAAAGCTGAGATTGCATTAGAAGTGATGGAGAGAAAGGGTCTTCAACCAAAAGACTGCCTCTTTTTTGGTGATGCCAGCACCGATCATCAAGCCGCAGCACAAATCGATATGGATTTCTTTGCTCGATTAACTCCAGAGCTTTCCGATTATTGGGAGAAAGTTACCTATAAGTATGGCGCTAGCGATTTCTCTCAAGTTCAATAATTACGCATGTCAAAACGGTTAAAGATACTTTTTGTAAGGCCTACTTTGGGCTATGGCGGAGCCGACAGGGTAACGGTAAACTTGCTTCAAGCCTTTGATAGAGAAAAGTTTCAATGTGATTTAGCCCTGATGCGGGCAGAAGGAGAGTTTATCGACCAAATCCCTAAGGATGTCCAGCTCTTCGACCTTAAATCTAGCTCACTTTGGCCCATGTGGAAGCCACTGAAAAAGTTGATTTCAGAAAGTGATTATGATGTAGTTTACTCTACCTGTGGAGGCGCTTCTATGCCGATGATGTTGGCCGCTTGGCTCAGTGGATACAAAGGAGTCACTGTGGTTTCGGAAAGGAATATTCTTTTTCCACCTAAAAAGAGCAAGGCTAAAAGAAGGTTGATGATTTTTATCAAAGCTTTTCTTTACAAAAAAGCCACTTGGGTAACTGCGGTATCAAAAGGAGTGGCCAAAGAGTGCAAAGATATTCTTGGCGTACCGTCATCACGTATTCGAGTAGTACATAATCCAATTGTGAATACGACATTGTTGGAGGGTGCTAAAGAAAGAGTTGATCATCCATTCTTTAATCAATTTGACCAAATCATATTAGCAGCAGGTCGTTTTGAGTGGCAGAAGGATTACGATACACTTCTGAAAGCATTTCAAAAGGTGACTCGAGTAAATAACAATGTTGGCCTATTTATTTTGGGCAAGGGGCCGTTGGAAAGCCATTATCGGGCTATGGTTTCAGAAATGCAATTAGACGATAAGGTGTGTTTTGCAGGTTTCGATAAGAACCCTTTTAAATATATGGCTACTGCTGATATTTATGTTTTGAGTTCACGACACGAAGGAATGCCTGGAACGCTGGTGCAAGCGCTAGCCTGCGGTGCCCCCTGTGTGTCTACAGATTGCCCAACCGGACCCAATGAGCTGATTACTGATGGCAAAAATGGGTATTTGGTGAATGTGGGAGATGATACTGCCATGAGCGAAAGGGTTCTCCACTTATTAGAAAACCATGATTTGAGATCCAAGTTTTCTATAGCCGCACCAAAGGCAGTACAATCATATACAGAAGAGAATGGAGTGCAGTCGTATTTTGATTTTCTAGACAAATGAAACTAGCCATACTTATCACCAATCCAAATCACCATTTGGAACTCACAATTGATGCTGCGAAACAAATTAAGGCAAAAGGACATCAGGTAACTTATGTTTCGCTTTGTGAGCTTAGAAGAATGGCGAGTCCAGAAGATATCCTTAAAAGTGAAGGAATAGACTATATTAAATTTGGCAACCTTTCTGAAAACCTGAAGCCGAGTTCGGGAAAAAAAGCGCTTGGTAATAGCGACTCTTTGTTACGGTCTTTGGTCAGAAAAGCTTTTTGGGTGCTTAAATTGAAAACTTTTATAAAGAAATCGTTTGCTGGTTTTGACAAAGTCTTGCTCATGAATGACGCGGCTTTTCCAGGTGACGAAATTTGCAAATGGCTTAAGCGTAAATCAATTCCCTTTTATTTGATGCAGGAAGGGATTAGATTCCCTTTACCCAACGAAGCTGAGGTGAAATATGGGGGGAACGGAGCCGTAAAAGTGATGGCTTGGGGCGAACGCTCCGCTAAACATTTTCGACCCATTGCAACTCAAAACACGGAGGTAGTCGTTACAGGGTCACCAAGGTTTAATAAATTTCTGGCAGATATCGAACCGCGTTTAATAAGAGATAGTAATCAAAAAGTTCTAGGAATCTTTACCAACCCCATTGATGATCAAGGTTTTTGTAGCCCTCAAGCTAAGCTAGAGTTATTTGAGCAATTTGTGATGCGAGCTACTCCGCAATTAAAGCGTATGAATATTCAGTTAGGTATTAAATGTCACCCACGGGAAGATGTTCAAGAGTATCTAATCGTTGCCAATAAGTATTTTCCTACAATTGAATTACCAGAATTCATTGTAGAAGCCATTTTGGCTGTGGATGCAGGAGTAATTATGGCATCTACTGTAGGTTTAGAGCTTTTGGGTGCCAAAAGAAAAATTGCGCAATTGGAAATCCCTAATTATGGATATGTTTTCGATTATCATGAAAGCGCTGATGTTTTAAAAATCCCAGTTGAAGGAGGCTTTGATTTGTCCGTTCTTTTCGGAGCACAAGCTGAAATTTCCTATTTTTACGAACACATTGCCATAGGGAATGCAGCCCAAAGGATTACTTCCGTTTTAACAGAATAATGTTAGCTATTTTCAAACATACATTAGGAGCAAAAGGCTGGCTGAGGGCGTGGGCTATTTATTTAATTGCTTTTCCCTTTTACTTTTTTCCAGCAGGAAGTGCGCAGCCATCTGATATTTTAATAGTCGTAGTGATAGGGTTGTATATTATGGCCCGAAAGTTCAAGCTTCAGGGGTTCGTAAAAGAGCCTTTTACAAGGTTCTTAAGATTTTGTGTTTACCTCACAGTGGTCAATTTCGGTGTGTTTATCTCGCTATTGGGGGAAGCAAACAAGGGCTTACCATGGTTTGTATTTAGTGCATTCTATTTTTATAATTTGTTAGTGATGGGCTTTGCATTGTCACTTTATAAGCAATATGGAAAGAATTTTCTATACACATCAGTTTATAGTTGTCTAATTGCTGCAGCGCTTCAAATAGGACTCTCATTCGTTTTAGATACTGGAGGCGAAGGTGTTAGAGGTGCCTTGTTTTTCACCAACCCCAATCAATTAGGCTATTATTCGCTTTGTGGTTTGGCCATTGTGTTGGTGCTAGAAACTATGATTAAAATCCCTAAAATTTGGGTGTATTTAAGTTTTTTTCTTTTTAGTTACCTAGCACTAGTTAGTGTTTCGAAGGCGGCCTTGGGTGCTATGGCAATTCTATTTGGAGCCTATTTAATTGCTAATAAAATTTTCTCAATTAGAAATATACTGGCTATAGTGGTAGTTGGAGGTTTTGGTTTTTTTGGTTTAACGCAATCTGAATTTGGAAAAAGATTTCAACAGAATTTAGAGACTAGAAATATAAATGAAGCAGATAGACCCGAAGAAATTACAGAATGGCAGTACCGAGGCTACGACCGAATTTCCAACCACCCTGAATACTTAGTTTTTGGTGCAGGAGAGGGGGGCTATAACCGCTTTGACACTTTTATTGAAAACCATGAAATTCATTCATCCTTTGGTACAATAGTTTTTTGCTACGGCATACCTGGTACAGTCTTATTTATAATGTTTATTTTCTCTTTACTAAAAAAACTTCCTTGGTTTTATTTGGTGTATTCGCTTCCGCTTTTTGCCTATGGTGTAACACATATGGGTTTGCGATTTACTGTTTTTTGGGTGGCGTTAATGATGTTTCCTATTATTAGAGCTGAGCGAAATAAGATGAAACTAATGCAAATGTACCTAATGAAGAAGAGAGAAAAAGAGCGACAAGAGAAACTGTTTAAACAATCAACTGTACTTAGTCAAAATGCTTCTTGAGTGGTGTGATGAAAGTTCAGAATAACAAACCCATTAGGTTACTCCGGCTCACAACCGTTCCGATGTCTCTATCACTTCTTTTGAAAGGCCAGTTTGCTTACTTTCAAAGCAAAGGTTTTCAAGTTGAAGTGGGGTCTGCAAATGGGCTAGAAGTTGAATCTATAATTCAAGAAGAAAATGTCAAGCATCACGATTTTTTGTTTACGCGAGATATTTCTCCTCTCAAAGACTTACAGGCACTTTTTCAGTTAATCCGATTTTTGAGAGCTAATTCTTTCGATATTGTTCATACTCATACGCCCAAAGCTGGTTTAATAGGGATGATGGCGGCATGGTTTTGTAGAGTACCAGTTCGGATGCATACTGTGGCGGGACTTCCTTTGATGGAAGCAAGAGGCTTCAAAAGAAAGATTTTGGTTTGGGTTGAACGTCTCACTTACAGTTGTGCAACCAAGGTGTATCCAAATTCTTTTGCACAAAAAGATTTTATACTTCAGTACATTTACGCTAATGAGAAAAAGATCAAAGTAATAGGGAATGGCAGTAGTAATGGGATTAATTGTAAGCATTTTCAATCTAGACCTATGTTGGTTGAAAGAGCAGAGCAAATCAGGCTCAAACTTGGGATTTCCTCCAGTAAGCATGTGGCGGTCTTTGTGGGAAGAGTTACGGGAGATAAAGGCATTAATGAACTAATTGATGCTTTCAAGCAGTTCGACAATCTTGAACTGATATTGGTTGGGCCATTTGAACCAGAACTAGACCCTTTAGCGCCCAGCACAATAGAGGAAATAAATAGTAATCCCAGTATACATTCGGTAGGCTTTCAAAATGATATTAGAGCATACTTATTGGCTAGTGATTTTTTAGTGTTTCCTAGCTATAGAGAAGGGTTTCCTAATGTACCTATGCAAGCGGGAGCAATGGGTTTACCGTCTATTGTAACCGACATTAATGGCTGCAATGAAATAATAGTGCATGAAAAAAATGGATTGATTGTTCCTCCAAAAAATGCTGAAGCTTTAACTTCGGCCATCATGCGACTGTTGACTGATAAGCCGATGATGGATACATTAAAACTCAACGCAAGAGATATGATTGTAAACCGATACGATCAAAAATCACTTTGGGAAGCTTTACATTCAGAGTATCTTGAGCAAATAGCTAAACATGTACGCTAAGTATTTCAAACGTGTTTTTGATTTTATAGTATCACTGCTTGTCCTTGTTTTGGCAAGCCCGATAATACTTCTTACCGCATTAGCGCTCTTATTCGCCAATGGAGGGAAGCCTTTTTTCTTTCAGTCAAGGCCGGGTAAAAATGAGGAAATCTTCAGAATCGTTAAGTTTAAAACCATGAACGATAAAAGGGATGCAAATGGAGCTTTACTGCCAGATGAAAAGAGATTAACTCGCATAGGCGCATTTGTAAGAAAATTTTCGATTGATGAACTACCTCAAATGATTAATGTGCTGAAAGGAGATATGTCGTTAATTGGGCCTAGACCACTTTTAGTCGAATATTTACCTTTGTATTCCAGAGAACAACAATGTAGACATGATATTCGACCAGGAATTACTGGATGGGCTCAAGTAAATGGAAGAAATACGGTAGATTGGAAAAGTAAGTTCGAAATGGATGTTTGGTATGTAGACCACTTGTCTTTTAAGCTAGACCTAAAAATTCTATTTTTGACAATTAAAAAAGTGCTGGTCTCAGAAGGCATTAGTGGAGAAGGGACTGCAACTATGGAGAAATTTAAGGGTAATTAAATGGTACTTTTTGGAGCATCAGGTCATGCGAAAGTAATTATGAATATAGCCAATTTATTAGGTTATAAAGTTGACTTTCTTATTGATGATAATCGAAAGATACAAAAATTTTGCGATTTACCTGTTTTTGGTAGGAATCAAATTCTTTTGAATGAAAACTCAATGGTAATTTCCATAGGTGATAATCGAGTTAGGAGAGAGATATCTGAATGGTTAAAATGCCGGTTTGAAATACTCATACATCCAGCTTCTATTTTGGATACTACTGTTACAACATTAGAAGGTACCGTGATTATGGCTGGAGTAGTTATCAATAGAGATACACAAGTGGGTAAACACGTAATAATAAACACCTCCTCATCAATTGATCATGATTGTATAATCGAAGATTATGTACATATTAGCCCAAATGCCACGCTTTGTGGAACTGTTCATGTAGGAGAGGGAACTCAAATAGGTGCTGGTGCTGTGGTTAGTCCTAATATCAAAATTGGAAAATGGGCTGTTATAGGGGCAGGAGCTGTGATAATAAGAGATATACCAGATTTTGCAGTTGTTGTTGGGAATCCTGGAAAAATAATCAAATACACAAATGACTGAAGATAGAATCTGGCTCTCTTCTCCTCATATGGGAGGTAATGAGCTGAAATATGTAAAGGAGGCCTTTGATACCAATTGGATTGCTCCATTGGGTCCTAATGTCGATCACTTTGAGAAAGAATTGGGAGAATATTTAGGTGTAAGGCATGTAGCAGCTCTCTCAAGCGGAACGGCAGCCATTCACCTAGCTCTAATACTTTTAGGAGTTAAAGCCGGAGATGAAGTAATTGCTCAAAGTTTTACTTTTTGTGGTACCACAAACCCAATACTCTACTTAGGAGCTACCCCTGTTTTAGTGGATAGCGAGCATGATACTTGGAACCTTGACCCTGTATTGCTTGAAGAAGCAATTTTGGATAGAATTAAAAAGGGAAGAAAGCCTAAAGCGGTGATTATGGTTCACCTCTACGGAATGCCTGCTAAAATGGAGCAGATTGTAGAGGTATGTAATCGCCATAAAATCCCTTTAATTGAAGATGCCGCTGAGGCACTAGGTTCAACTATTGATGGAAGAAAGGCAGGAACTTTTGGTGACATGGGTATCTTGTCTTTCAATGGAAATAAAATTATTACGACCTCAGGCGGAGGAGCTTTGGTGAGTAATAATACCCAATGGATTGAGAAATCTCGCTTTCTGGCTACTCAGGCACGTAATGAAGCCCCACATTATGAACATACCGAATTGGGCTATAATTACAGAATGTCGAATATTTTGGCAGGTGTAGGACGAGGACAGTTAGAAGTATTAGATAGTCATGTATCAAAGAGACGTGCGGTAAATGCCTTTTATCGAGAACATTTAAGTTTTGAAGGTATTAGTTTTCAATCTGAAATGAGTGCTAAAGATTTCTCTAATTATTGGTTAACTTCAGTCAAAATTGAGCCAGAGCTATTTGGAGTAGACCGTGAGGACGTAAGGCTGGAGTTATGGAAGAGTAATATAGAGACTAGGCCACTTTGGAAGCCAATGCATTTACAACCGCTTTATAAAGATTGTGCTTATTACGGCAATGGAGTCAGTGATGAGTTATTTACTAAGGGCTTGTGTCTTCCTTCAGGTTCGAACCTAACTACAGCTGAATTAGAAAGAGTAGTAGTAGCAATTAAAGGCTTCATTGCTAAATCATGAAAAGAAGCATTAGCACATTAAACGTTTTACCGAGGTGGATAATTGTTTTAATTGACTTAGTCATTTATTCATTGGCAGCCTTAGTGGGGTATTTGCTTCGCCTTAACTTTAATGTTGAGAGTCTATATGCCTATAATTTTTTACAAGGTATAATTATTTTCACCCTTGCAGGTCTAATTAGTTCTCTAGTCACTAGGAGCTTTGCAGGCATCATTCGATACACAGGTATACAAGATACACTGAGAGTGCTGTATGCCAGCTTATTAACCTTAGCAATTGCTCTGGGAATTAACTCCATTTCGGAAAATGCCATTCCATATTCCATTGCGGCAATTGCTTTTTTTGTCTCCGTTGTGGCGCTCACGAGTTATCGGCTTCTCGTAAAAGAGCTGTTTTCGTTTTACAGAACGATTCCTAAGGTCAGTAAGAAGATTGTTATTTTCGGTGCTGGCCAGTCGGGTATGATTACCAAACAATTGTTAGATAATGATACTTCAACTAATGTTAAAGTCATTGGCTTTTTGGAGGATAACCCAAGAAAAATTGGTAATGTACTGAGTGGTGTGCGTATCTACTCTGCACGAAACGATTTTGAAAAAGTGGTGATTAAAAATAACCCTAGTGAATTAATCATTGCTACAACAAGCATGTCACTAGACAGGAAAAATGAGCTTGTAGATCAATGCTTAGAGTTTGGGATTAAAGTGTCAACTGTTCCTTCAGCAGATCAATGGATAGGAGGAGAGTTTGGTATTGATCAAATTCATGAAGTGAAGATTGAAGACCTTCTAGGAAGAAACCCGATTAGTTTAAAGAATAAGTTTGTAAATCAGGAATTATCGGGAAGAAGTATTTTGATTACTGGTGCGGCAGGTTCTATTGGTTCAGAATTGGTTAGGCAAATTGTTCGCTACAACCCTGCTAAGCTTATTTTATTAGATCAGTCTGAGTCGGGGCTTTTTGAAATTGAAAATGAGATTAGAGAGTTAAGGTCATTGGGTGAATCGCTCGTTTGCTATGTGGCTGATGTTACCAATCGAGAGCGCGTTAGGCGATTGTTTAGTCAGTATAAGCCTGAGTTCGTATTTCATGCTGCTGCATATAAGCATGTGCCTATGATGGAAATTAATGTTCCTGAGGCAATTGAATGTAATTTATTGGGTACTAGAAATTTGGCCGATTTATCAGTGGAATATGACGTCCGAAAGTTTGTGATGATTTCAACGGATAAGGCGGTAAACCCTACAAGTGTAATGGGGGCTACTAAGCGAGCGGCTGAAATATATGTGCAATCCTTAAATAATCTTCTTTCTGAAATTGAGGCAGATAGTCCTACCCGATTTATCACTACAAGGTTTGGTAATGTGTTAGGCTCCAATGGTTCGGTTATTCCTATTTTTAAAAAACAGATACAAAAAGGGGGGCCGATTACCGTAACTCATCCCGACATCACGCGATATTTTATGACCATACCTGAAGCTTGTAGTCTCGTATTGGAGGCTGGAGTAATGGGTAATGGTGGTGAAATTTTCGTTTTTGACATGGGTAAGTCAATAAAAATTGTTGACTTAGCAAAAAGGATGATTCAACTCTCAGGGTTAAAGGAAGGGAAAGATATTGACATTGTTTTTTCTGGATTAAGGCCTGGCGAAAAGCTGTATGAGGAGCTTTTGGATGATAAAGAAAATACAATGAGTACCCATCACCCAAAAATTATGATCGCCAAAGTAAGGTCTCTTGATTTTTCTAAGGTTAAATCACATTACTCTGATTTAGAAGATCTAATTTATTCGTCACCTAGCAGTGGTGATGATATAGATATGAAAATGGTGAAGGTATTAAAGTCTCTTATTCAAGAGTATAGAAGCAAGGAATCTAAATTCACAATGCTTGATCGTTAATTGTTCTTTTAAGTTGAAATCAAGAAGCAGGAGCTACCTAGAGTAACATCTTAAAAGGGTCACTTATTTAGTTCAATGGATTGATTTTAACTTTTATTTTCTATCATTCGTTCAAGAGCATAGGAACGAACAATCTTAAACTCTAGACCTTTCTATTTACCCTTCGTTGTCATAGAGGCTTTTAATGGGTTAAAACTCTTCACAGCAAATCAATCATACATTTTTTTGATTAAGGATTAGTGCTAATCCTAAACATAAAAGCGGCTCAATTCATTTGAATTGAGCCGCTTTTATTATGTCTGCTATTTGTTGTGTAGATATTATCTGAACTTAGGTTTCTTTCTAGAAGGAGAGAAGAGTTGTGACAAGAAATTATCTGGTAAATACATTTCTAATCTGATTTGGAAAATATAATAAGCATCGTTTTTTAGAGGATTACCTCGGTCATCACCTGGTTTACTGACTGAAAACCCACCTTCTGGACTTCTATCGGACAACGCTTTAGCTAACGCTGCCTTTTCTGTATTTTCCCCAAACAACACATCAAACTCACTTCGATCGACATGTTCTTTACTAATGTCATCTAGATAATCGGTAAAGGTGTGCCTATAGCCAGCTTCTAAAAGAATATCTATGGCATCATTGGCTTTTAATCTTACACCTAACCCAACAGGAACTACCATAATTCTACCTGAGTAGGGTGTCAATTCTGTCTGTAGTGGCCTTAAGGGTACCCAGTCGCCTTCATACAATGCTTTGGGGTTATTGCTACTCACTCCTAAACCTGCATAGATATAAGGGTTGATTAGTGGCCTTCTAGTGTACGAATTGTTTACAGGAATTAAGTTGAAAACAAACATTGCAGACAACTCGAGATTATTTGATCTAAATGATAGATTTCTCTTTCTTCTTGTGTCTGTTCCACCAAACCTGTTATCTCGATCTTTAATTTTTTGGTTTAATGAATCTGAACCACCTATCTGATACCAGTTTAGATCAAGTCTTAGGCTGAGTTGCGAGCCAAATTTTTTCCTGAGTCCAATTCCAGCATTCGGCCTGGCTGTAAATCCATCGTACAAAACATCGTGTAAATCACCATGATAGGTGGACGTACCTAAGCCAAAGGAAAACATCATGCTTCTGTCTCGTCTTCTGGAATAGAAGCTTTGAGCGTTGACAGCA
Source organism: Roseivirga seohaensis (assembly GCF_001592945.1). Lineage (GTDB taxonomy): Bacteria > Bacteroidota > Bacteroidia > Cytophagales > Cyclobacteriaceae > Roseivirga > Roseivirga seohaensis. The sequence goes on along the minus strand of NZ_LRPB01000048.1, from coordinate 246,097 downwards.
TCAACCACAACGAAAATAAATAGAAGAAGAAATATCGTTTTTTTCATTCCGAATACACAAGTGTGTAAATCTATATACTGAAAAACATTTAACTAAATAAGTGGTGGTTACACTAAACGTACTTCGGTGAGGCTGTACAAAACTAGGTAATATTCTTATAAATAGAAAATCCTTCGGTAAAATACCGAAGGATTTTTAAGTGCACCCGGAAGGAGTCGAACCCTCAACCCCCAGAGCCGAAATCTGGTACTCTATCCAGTTGAGCTACGGATGCCTAGCTTTTTAAGCTAATACTTCTTGAACTTTCGTTGCAGCGTCTTTTAAAAGAATTGCAGAATGCACGGCTAAACCACTTTCATCAATGATTTTAGCTCCTTCTTCAGCATTTGTTCCTTGCAAACGAACGATGATCGGAATGTTAATATTTCCAATTTTCTTATACGCTTCTACAACTCCATTGGCCACTCTGTCGCAACGAACGATACCGCCAAAAATGTTGATTAGAATCGCTTTTACGTTAGGATCCTGAAGAATAATTCTGAAACCTGCTTCTACAGTTTCTGCATTAGCCGACCCTCCAACATCTAAAAAGTTTGCTGGTTCTCCGCCAGATAACTTAATAATGTCCATAGTAGCCATAGCCAAACCAGCACCGTTTACCATACAGCCAACGTTACCATCTAATTTAACATAGCTTAAGCCAAACTTTCCTGCTTCTACTTCTGCTGGGTCTTCTTCAGTAACATCTCTCAATGCCATTAGGTCTGGATGACGCATTAAAGCATTGTCGTCTAAGTTTACCTTTGCATCAACCGCAAGTATCTTGTTGTCAGAAGTCTTTAAAACCGGATTGATTTCGAACATTGAAGAATCAGAGCTCTCATATGCTTTGTATAGAGAGAAAATGAATTTAACCATTTCCTTAAATGCGTTGCCTTCTAAGCCTAGTTTGAAAGCTACTTTTCTAGCTTGGAAACCTTGAAGACCAACTTTTGGATCAATCCATTCTTTAATGATTTTCTCTGGGCTGTTTTCAGCAACTTCTTCAATGTCCATTCCACCTTCGGTAGAAGCCATGATTACATTGCAGCCCTTTGCTCTATCTAATAAGATTCCCATGTAGTACTCCTTAGGCTCTGAATCACCAGGGTAGTACACGTCTTCCGCAATAAGTACTTTGTTGACTTTCTTTCCTTCAGGCCCAGTTTGATGAGTTACAAGCGTTCCATCTAAAATGGCGCCTGCCTTGGTAGGTACTTCATCTAAACTTTTTGCTAAAACTACGCCTCGTGATCCGGTTTCGTTTACAGTGCCTTTTCCACGACCACCAGCATGGATTTGAGCTTTTACTACGTACCAAGATGTTCCTGTTTCAGCATTCAGTTTTTTTGCCGCCTCCAACGCCTCGTCAGCTGTTGAAGCAACAATGCCTTCCTGAATTTTTACTCCATGTTTTTTTAGTAGTTCTTTTGCTTGATATTCGTGGATATTCATGTGTCAAAATTTTTGCACGAAACTACACCTTTGACCTTAATATAACAAGGAAAATAGGTGGCGTTCTTTTCAGTTTTACACGATCATTCGTATGATTTTACTATGTTTGGTTTCATAAGTAGCTATGGAGATTTTAAAGGCAGAAAGTGTAAGGAAGTCATATGGTGATTTAGAAGTGCTCAAGGGCATTCACTTGACCGTTCAAAAAGGAGAATTGCTGTCGATTGTAGGAGAATCAGGGGCTGGTAAAAGCACTTTACTCCACATTTTAGGAACTTTAGATCTAGCAGATTCAGGTAAGGTTTTGATTAATGGAAAATCTGTTGGAGGAATGAATCCTAAGCAATTGGCCAGTTTCAGGAATAAAGAAATAGGTTTCATTTTTCAGTTTCACAACCTGTTGCCTGAATTTACTGCATTGGAAAATGTTTGTTTGCCAGCATTATTTTCTAATTCTAATGAAAAGGAAGTTTTTAAAAAGGGTGAAAAGCTTTTAACTAAACTTGGTCTTTTGTCCCGAAAAGATCATAAACCTTCTGAACTTTCTGGTGGTGAACAACAACGTGTAGCAGTAGCCAGGTCCTTGATTAATGATCCTAGCCTTGTTTTTGCCGATGAGCCCAGCGGTAATTTAGATTCGAAAACAGCTGAAGAGTTGCATCGCTTGTTTTTCGATCTTAGAGATGAGCTTAACCAAACCTTTGTGATTGTAACGCACAATCAATCCTTGGCCTCTATGACTGATCGAAAGATCGAGATTAGAGATGGGGTAATAGTAAACTGAGAATTACCTAGTTTTCTTTACCACTTTACAGCGGATAGATGATTTACCATATAATGAACTAGGCAGGTAATACCCAAGTCTGAATCCAAATCTCAAATAGGCATCATTAGTACCTTCCCCGCGTGCATCGCCTGCTGCGGCTGGATCAAAACCTAATTCTACTCGTCTGTCAGAAAGCTGAGAAGCAATCGGGTCAGCAAAAGAAGATGGGTCTCTGTAGTTTGCGCTTACATCGTCTAAGTACTTTGTTAAAGCTGCGGTATACTGCATCTCTAATTGCAGGTCCATATTTCTATTGATGAAAATGTTTACTCCAACACCTACTGGGACTACCAGTGCCAATGTACCATATTCAACACCTTCAAGCCTCATCGGACGTAATTCGTAGTCGGTTCCGGCTAAAGTAGCTTTAGGCTTGTTTGTGGTTACCCCTAAACCCAAATGAAAATAAGGATTTACAAAAGCCCTGTCTTTATAGCCTGTATGGGGGTGGCGAAAAGCATAGTATAAAGCCTGAGCTGTAAATTCTATGTTGGTGGCTTTAAAAGATAGGTTTCTTTGAACTCTTGCTGTTTCAACAGAAAGAGAGTCTGCTCCTTTAATAGAATATACCGATAAGCTTCCGCGAAGCGCAATGTTATCAGTGAAAAGGTGTTCGTAAGCTAATGAAGTGCTTAATCCCATTTTTACTTTAGTATCAGTTGCTAAAGCACTTAACTCTCCAAAATAAGTGTTTAAGCCAAAGCCAAAAGTGACTTTTGAAATTCTATCAAAATCGCCTGTAGTGGTGTATTGTTGACCCATGATGCTCTTCGAAACAATAACAAAAAGCAATAACAAAAAGCGTGATTTAGTCATTCTTTAAAAATTTGATTTAGGCTTAGAACCATAAAGATATAATTCAAACGCAAAAAAAAGCTATGTATTGGCAGATTTCATCTTTTCAAGCATGATTTCAATATGCTTTTTTGCCCCGAACATATCTTGATACACTGCAGCAACCTTATGTTCAGCATCTAAAAGGTAGGTAATCCGCTTCGGAACTTTAATCAATGGGATAAGTGCATCGTATGATTTGCAAACTTCCCCTTTTGGGTCAGAAAGTAAATCGAAAGGGAGTTTATGTTCTTCTTTAAATTTCTGATGACTGGTGATACTATCTTTACTCACACCAATAACAGTTACATTTAAGCCAATAAAGTCTGAAAAGGCATCGCGAAAGGTGCATGCTTCTTCTGTACAGCCTGGGGTAAAATCTTTTGGGTAAAAATAAATAATGCAGGGCTTGCCTTTAAGGTCTGCCTCTAAATCAAATACTTTTCCTGAGGTACTTTTTAATTTTATTTCGGGTGCTTTTGAACCAATTTTTAATGCCATGCTTTATGTTTGAATAATTATTTTTTCGAATGAGAATATCGCAACTTCGAGCATGGTTTCAAAAGGGGTAAAATACATGCTCTTGTCAACATTCATTTTTGCAGTAATGAATGTGCTCATTAAATACGTGCCCAATATACCTGCAATTGAAATCATTTTGTTTCGCTCAATTGTTTCGTTTTTAATGTCGGGTATCGCATTAAAATCACAGAAAGTTCCTCTTTTTGGAAACAACAAGAAAATACTCCTGTTTAGAGGCTTGGCTGGAGCACTTGCACTAATGATGTTTTTCACCACACTTCAGGAAATTCCCTTAGCAAGTGCGGTTACTTTAATGTTTCTAGGGCCAATTTTCACTGCGATTCTAGGAATGTGGATTGTAAAAGAAAAAGTGGCTTGGGTACAATGGCTTTTCTTTGGGCTTTCCTTTGCGGGAATTCTAATGATTAAAGGCTTTGACCCAAGGGTTTCGCCAGAAATGACTTTGCTCGGTGTAGGGGCGGCCTTCTTTTCAGGAATTGCCTATAATATGATTCGGAAGCTAAAAACTTCGGAACATCCTTTGGTAATCATATTTTACTTTCCACTGGTTACGCTTCCCATTGTTGGAATTTACTCTGCATTCCACTGGGTTTGGCCAGTAGGAATTGAGTGGGTGGTGCTTTTGGCCATTGGTGTGCTTACTCAATTAGCACAGTATTTTATGACTAAATCTTATCAGTCGGAAGAACTTTCTAAAGTAGCCAACCTTAACTTTATCGGAATTATTTATGCCTTAGGTTTTGGCTACGTTTTGTTCGAAGAAACTTTCAACCTTCTGACCTATTTGGGTATGACTTTGGTGATGGTAGGCGTAGTTTTGAATGTGGTATATAAACAAAGAAAGCAGAAAGTTGTATGAAAATTTATCAAGTAGATTCTTTTACCAAAGAGGTTTTTAAAGGTAATCCAGCGGCTGTGGCCATTTTGAATGAAGCGATTTCAGATGAAGCGATGCAAAAGATAGCGGTAGAGATGAATTTATCTGAAACTGCTTTTGTAAAGATAAATGAAGATTACTGCGATTTACGATGGTTTACACCAGCCACCGAAGTCCCGCTTTGCGGCCATGCCACGTTGGCTTCGGCTTTTGCGCTTTGGAAAGGCGGCCACTGGCCAAAAGACAAAACTATTGAGTTCAAAACCTTAAGCGGTTCGTTGTTTACTTCATTAGATTCAAACGGTTTAATTACCATGGATTTTCCTGCGAATTATGCCACCACTACCGAAGGCTTTGATAAAACTGAACTCGAAAGTGCTTTTGGTTTTCCAATTCAAGAAGTACTCAATTATCCAGCGGAGTTAATTCTGATTTTTGAGTCGGAGCAAGCGGTGTTGTCAGCGAATCCTGATGATGCTATTATTGCCAAACAAGCCCAAAATGGGGTGATTGTTTCTGCGCTGTCGGATGGAGGTAAATACGATTTTGTCAGTCGTTACTTTGCACCGAATTTAGGCATCAAGGAAGATCCGGTCACTGGTTTTATGCACACCATTCTAACGCCTTATTGGGCTGATAAAACTGGAAAAACTAGTTTTAAAGCTTTTCAAGCTTCCGCTAGAACGGGCGAGATGCAAACGGAATTAAAAGGGAATCGCGTAATCCTTAAAGGAAATGCCGTGATGGTTTTCGAAACTGACTTTATAATACCTTCTAACCTGAACCCAATTAATAAAATAGTTTAGGCAATTTATTGAGTATTCTGCCATTAGCAGAACCCTCTAGAAGTTCTCTTTTTCGCTTTAGATTAATTATTTACTACTGATAATATAATTGCCCCAACTTTTGGAGGGTTTGTCTAAGTGTAGAATCAGTTTTAAGGTTCTACCTTACATTAAAAGTAGTTCTGCCTATTTCGTAAGTATCAGAAAGAATGATGACTTTGTATTCGCCTTCATCAAATTCAGAACCTTTGTCGTAAATAAAGGTCAATTCTTGCATTGAGTTATCGAAAAGAATTTCCTGACGCGCTGTAAATGTTTGTTCACGTCCGTCAACAGTAAATGAACCAGAACCTTTAGCAATATCAAAAACCACATTACCAGCAGGGTCAACCAACTGAATCATGATTTTATGGCCTGCAACTGGTGCTACAGGGTTGTCTGCTAAGTTGAAGGTTACCTTGATTTTTTCAGCCTGACGGCCTCTGAAATCACCTTCTCGCTCTTTTCCCCTAGAATTTATATTGAAGACTTTTACGTTTTCTGCCTTAAGTTTGGCTGCTAAAGAAATCTGCTGCTTTAGCTCTTGTTGCGTTTCTGTGGCTTTACGAATTGTATTGTTTAATTCGTTTTTCTCGGTTTTTAAATCAATGTTTTCTTCTACCAATTTGGTGTTGATTACTTTCAACGCTGCGATCTCGTCATCTTTGGCTAAAAGTAATTCTTCGTAACCTCCCACTTTTCTATCCAAGCGCTGAATAATGGCTTTATTGGCTACTCTTGTTCTTTGCAGCTGATCACGTTGTGCAGTGATAGAGTCTTTTAAGGTTACCAGTGAATCTATATTTCCACCCAACTTGGCTATTTCAGAAATACGGTTGCTCAGCTGACCGCTGATACTGTCTAGTTTAGTGGTAAGTGTGATTTTTGTAGCCTCAAATTCAGCTTGAAGTGCGTTTTTACTTTCGTTATCAGAGTAAATTTTGAAGCCCGCCCCAGCTACAATAACAATGAGGGCTACAATTAATATAATTCTAATTTTATCTGGGCTTCCGCCTTTCTTCTTTGCTACTTCACTCATTCCGCTGAACCTCTGTTAATAAATTTTAAACGCCTTTTCGGTTAAATATTGGGCGAATTACTTAAATCTTTTTTAAATATGCCAACCCATTAAAAACGACTGGCATGATTGAATCTTTAAATGAGAATTACTGGACACAAAGGTATGAGAATAATCAGGTGGGCTGGGATATAGGCCATGTTTCTACACCTATTAAAGATTATATTGATCAGCTAAGTAATAAGGATATTAGGATTCTAATTCCCGGGGCGGGAAATGCCTATGAAGCAGAATACTTATGGAGTCAAGGGTTTAAAAATGTTTGGGTGATTGACCTTTCTAAAACTCCTTTGCAGAATCTTCAATCTAGAATTCCTGATTTCCCTGCTTCGCAATTAATTCATGGTAACTTTTTTGACCATCACTCGCAATATGATTTGATTATTGAACAGACATTTTTTTGTGCGCTCAACCCCATTATGCGAACGGATTATGTGGCTAAAATGCATGAACTTTTGGTGAATGGTGGTAAGCTGGTAGGCCTCATGTTTAAGATTCCACTCAACACAACGCATCCTCCTTTTGGTGGAAATGAAGAAGAATACAAATCTATTTTCTCGCCTTATTTCAAGATTGAAATTATGGAAGAAGCACATAATTCCATTCCACCCAGAAGCGGCAATGAGCTTTTCGTGAAGATGGTCAAAGCTTAAAATTCCAGAATATAATTTTCTTTCATTAAATCAGGTTGAAGAAAGATAATTCCTGCTTCAAATAGGTCGATGGAAAGAGAGACTTTAGGATGCTTTTTAAGGACTTTCCAAGCATCATTCATTTCTTTAGACCAATGAATGTCGTCTAAAATAATCACGCCTGATGTTGTCATTTTAGGCAAGAGTAATTCGAAATAACGAAGAGTAGGCTCATATCGGTGGTTGGCATCTATGTAAGCCAAATCAATTTGAGGGGTGTTTTCAATCCATTGAGGTAAAGTGTTGTCAATATTCCCTTCGATCAATTGGTAATTGGTGCAGTTTAGCTCACTTAAGTTTTGCTTGGCCAAATTGGCGATGGATGCACTTCCCTCAAAAGTAAAAAGTTGAACATCCTTTTTTGCAGAAGCCATATAGGCTGAATTCAAACCTAATGAAGTACCCAATTCCACAATGTTTTGATAATCGAAATGTGTGATAATTCGATTGAGCAATCTTGAAAATTGGGCGGGAGTAGAGGCATGTTTAGCGATCTGACTTACTCTACGCGTATTGGAATTACTGACCCGAGAACCCGCGCCCAAATCTTCTATTAAAATCTCTTCATCGTTTTGAAGCAGGCTTTTTCTTAAGGTTTCGATGGGCTCAAAGCCTATTTTATTGTCTTTTTTAACAACTTTGGTATAGAATGAATAAAGAAATGGCGAGTGCAACGAATGTTCGTTCATGGCTAAAAGCCAGTACTTTATATAAGCCAGAATTTGGTACAAGGGGATTAATTAAGGAGATAGGGAACGATCATGGTGAACTCAGGAATGATGACTTCAAACTGTTTTCCGTCCATCACCCTTTCCATCAAATAGATGCCACGCATTTTGCCAATACCGCTTCTCAGGTTGCAACCCGATACATATTGATGTTTTTCGCCCGGTTCTAAAACAGGTTGTTGGCCTACAACGCCTTCACCTTCAACCTCGCGCATTTCGTTATTAGTATCGAAAATTTGCCAATGTCTGCGGTGTAGCTTAATTGTGTTTTCACCATCGTTTTCAATCGTAATGCGGTAGGTAAACACAAAGTGGTTTTGTGCCGGACTGGAATATTCCGGTTGGTAGTGGGTTTCCACACTTACTTTTACACCTTCTGTTATTGCTGTTACAATCATTTATGGCTTTCGCTTCAGAGTTTTAAAGATATAGATTACTTTTAAAATTACTAATGAGAAAACGAAAATTCGATGAATGTTAAGATTGAGGAGAGCTGGAGAGAAGTTTTAAAAGAGGAGTTTGAGAAGGAGTATTTCAAAAGTTTGACGGATTTCGTGAAAGAGGAATATAAAACTCAAACCATTTTTCCGGCAGGGAATAACATTTTCAGGGCTTTCGATCAATGTGCTTTTGACGATGTAAAAGTGGTGATTCTGGGACAAGACCCATACCACGGCCCAGGGCAAGCCAACGGACTGTGCTTTTCAGTAAAAGAAGGAATGCCTTTTCCGCCTTCTTTGGTCAATATTTTCAAGGAAATTAAAGACGACCTAGGCAAGGATATTCCTCCACACGGCTCTCTCGATCGCTGGGCGCAACAAGGCGTTTTATTACTCAACGCAACATTAACTGTTCGAGCGCATCAAGCAGGTTCACACCAAAATAAAGGCTGGGAAGAGTTTACTGATGCGGTCATTCATCAACTAGCCTCCCAAAAACGAGGGGTTGTTTATTTGCTTTGGGGTAGCTATGCGCAGAAGAAAGCCTCCTTTGTGGATGGTAATTCAAACTTAATTCTTAAAGCGCCACATCCTTCACCATTATCTTCTTACAGAGGTTTTTTTGGCTGCAAGCATTTTAGCAAAGCGAATGCTTATTTGGAGGGGAAAGGTGGTAATGGAATTGAGTGGTGATGACTGAACCCTTGGAGGGTTTTAAACCCTCCAAGGGTTGCTGTCGAATCCAGAATAGCACATAGTTCTTCTGTTGACAGCATTATTCCTTCTTGAATTCTTATGAGCAAATTCTTAATTCAACTTCGCAATCATCACGACCGGATTATCTTCTCGGTCAATATTTTGTAGACTTTGTATGTGTTTGGGCAGTGACCCAATTTTATCGGGATTGTCCCGAAACCAGTTGTATATGACTTCTGCTGCCACATGGCTCACTAGTTCATTATGGTCGTTGATATACTGTGGAGAGAAAGGTATAAACCCATTTAAATCATCTTGAAAGCTAGATGTTTGCGTATACCTCTCATAGGCCAAGTGTGTTTTATTCTCTTTAATGTCGTGGTAGGCACTATATGTTTTTCCTTGATAGTTGAGGCTAAAAAACACGTAATTATCATTTAAATCAATATTATTCACCGAATACATGTTGAGGTAATCATCGTCCTCCATGATTTCTTTCTTTTCATAAGGTGGAGAGTGTTCCCCCATGTTAAATATAACAGCCGGTAAAAGCTCATTCTTTGTCACCTGAAAAACGGTATCGTTAAAGGCTTCTTTAAAAAAGACATCATTTTTACTAGTGAAAAACAGGCCTTCGCTTAAGCGGAGGGAAAATGAGTTAGTTCGATTTGGCTCACATTGTTGGTGATTAGGAAAGCTTTTTATTACATCTCCCTTCTTATTAAAAATAACTATTAGCTCTGTGACAGTACAACTCATGTTCTTGATATAGCCAGCAAAATAACCGTCCTCTATTTCGAAGGCATTTTCAACTTCTGAGGGAGCCGAAGCTATAGTTTTAATTTCTCCTTTTGAATTTAAAGTTTTGATTCGGTTACCAGTTCTAACATAGATTTCATTAGACGTTGTTGGGTGCATAGAAGGAAGGGTATATTGATAAGCCTCTGGATCATTACCATAGTGGCTTAATTCTTTGATGAACTTGCCTGTTTTTCTATCAAATTGAAGTATTTGCCTGAAAGCAACAGTATAAATGTAATCCTCCAATACGTAAGTTCTCGCATTTTCCGCCACTAGACCCTCGTCTGCCATTTCCAACCTAACGTACTCAATTTCGGAACTAAATTGACTCAGATATTGTGAAGTACCTTCTTTAAGTGCTTTTTCGACATCAATAACTACCGCACCTGAATTTAGTTGATTCCCAGCATTAATTGAGTCTTTTTTTTGACTACAACTACTGGAGAATAGAGCAATGCAAGCTAATGGTAGGAAGAATACTTTTTTATAATTCATGATGATTCGGATTATATAGGTTATTTTGAAAGACCAATTCTTAAAACTACTAAATTAATAGTTGTATTAAATGTAAGTTAGTTTAACTACTAAAGCAAACGTTACAGATTCGAGTAAAGAAGGGCTTGTACTTTAAAAATATATATTCTTTACACTACTTAATCTCTATGAAGATTAAATACACCAAGTGTTTATTCTTGTTGAGAGCAGTATTCGCTCTGACAGTTTTTTCTAATGTAAGTAGCTGCTCAAATGATGGGAGAAAAGAAAGTAGTCAGGCGAGTGGAGAGGTAAACTTAATCCCCAAAGATTCAATTAAGATTGATGTTTTGAGTCCAATAAAAATTTATGATTATGATTCTGAGAATAACCTCTTTTTGCTAGGAGATGTGGCTGATGCTATGAGTATTCTGCGCCCGCCTGGGGCTGCTGAGTCAGGAAATATAATAGGTTTTATCATTTTAGATAAAGAGGGTGAAGTTTTAGGACAGTTCAACAATACTGGTGAGGGTCCTATCAATCATGGTATAGGCTCAATGAGTAATCTTTTTCTTGACAACAATAGAATAGGGGTGTTTACACGGAGAGGGTTCTTTGTTTATGACTTTGATGGGAGCTTGGTAGGGAATAGCAAGGTATTGAATACTCGATCGCTCACTGTTGGATCTTATATTAGAATGAGTGGTTTTAAAAATGGCAATCTAGCCTTAGGGTATTCTGAATGGACAAAGGAAGTTTATGAAAATCGAGATAATCCATATCCCTTTATCACTTCCTTTAAGATTTTTGACCTTAATGGTTTGTTAGAGTCGGATGATAGCATTGATGAGCATACAATACATACCTATGGGTTTCCAGATGAAATGGCAGATGAGACTATTTCAGCCCAATCTATTCCAAGAATGACTTTAAATAGAAGGACAGGAGTATTGAATGTGTTATTTAGCCAATTCCAAAAGCTACATCAATATTCAATAGCAGATGGTAGTCTCTTGAATGTCATTGATTTGAAGCCAGTTTATTTTAGTAGTGGTAATGAATCCGCTATTCCTACGGACAGTCCTGGATATTTGGAATGGAGACAAGGTGGTGGAAGCCTAATTAATTCAACTTATCATGATATGGTACAGCTTGGTGACTATACTTTGATAAGGTATAGCAGTGTAATCTCCAATACTCAGGCGGGTCAGTTAGTGGAGTCGGGAGGAATTTCAGAGAGTGAATACTGGGAAACAGTACGAAAATCAACTTACAAATTTTATTACCTGTTGATCAAGGATGGCAACGTGGTAAAACAAGACTTTGAATTGGTAGCATTGTCTCCTCAGCCGGGGGAAGAATACTTTAGAAGTGCTACAGACTTGAGAGGGCAGCTCATTGGAGGGAGCGACTTGAATTCTCTGTACGTTTTATACAACAACGATTACGCTCAGGAAAGAGATTATAAACTGATTGTGAGGTATGAACTGAAATTGGATTAGTCGATTTTCTGACTTAACCCTTGGAGGGTTTTAAACCCTCCAAGGGTTCGTTTGATAAACGCTTAAAACTTCAAGAAATCCTCCATGGTTTTTATGCCTTTTTGGTTGGGAAGCCATTCTGCTACCAAAAGGGCACCCATGGCAAAACCTTCTCGGGAATGTGCAGTATGGGTAATTTCTATGGAATCAATCCTTGAATCGTATTGGATGGAATGTGTGCCAGGAGCAGGGTCAACACGCTCAGAAATAATGGATAATTCCTCTGGTTTGTCTGAAGCTTGGTTCACCCATTTGGTTTTGCTCGGCAAATTTTCCATTACACCTTCAGCCAAAGTAATGGCCGTGCCACTTGGGGCATCCAGTTTATAGGTATGGTGAATTTCCTTCATGCTCACTTCATAGTCAGCTTGGCTGTTCATGAGTTTGGCCAAAAACTTATTCAACTTGAAGAAGATGTTTACCCCAATGCTGAAATTTGAAGCTACCAAATAAGTGCCTCCATTGTCATTACAATATTGATCAACCTCTGCTTTGTGACTTGCCCAACCGGTAGTACCTACCACCACAGGTATTTTATGATCAATACACCATTTAATATTATCAGGGGCGGCAGAAGGTTGGCTGAAATCTATGGCTACATCGATATCGTTCGTAGAAAGACTATCTAAATCGTATCTATTGTCTACCGTAATTTTAGCAACAATGCTATGGTTTCTTTCTAAGGCCAGTTTTTCTATCATCTGACCCATTTTTCCGTAACCTAATAAAAGAATTTTCATCTCGATCTTATTGGAATAGTTACCCCCACACCTAGGTAGGTAGTGCCGTTATTAATTACGCCAACTTTGGGTTTAAAATTGGCAAGGTTATCATTTACATTAAAGCCTTTGAGATGGGCGTCAATTGAAGCTTCAATAATGTTTAAGCCATAAATGGCGAGTGTTGTCAGAAACACTAAATCACGGTTCTTACGCCAGTAATCAGCATTTCTTCGGTACACTCTTAATTCATTTTCATTGATTGTCTCACCATTTTTTTGCTTCGCTAACAACTCTTTGACCAAAACAGTGTAGTCTTTTCTTTTCTGATTATTGTAGTCAATAAAGTAAATAGAAGTACCCATGCCCACATAAATGATAGGCGCTTTCCACCAACTGTCATTATAAATCTGGCCTAAACCCGGAAAAATGGCTGATAGGGTAGAAGCTCTTTTTGGGTCATATTCCTTTTTGAGTTCAATATCTGGTGGAACAGTGTCGCCCTCTACCAAACCTTTGTCCATGATTTCGGTAGGATCTTGGGCCATTGCTCCAAAGCCAAGGGCAAAGAATGAAACAAGGAATATGATTTTTTGCATTACAAGTTTATGATCTCCAAAATGCGGTTCAGGTCTTCAGTAGAAACAAATGGTATTTTTATTTCTCCTCTGTACTGTCCGTCTGCTTTTAGGTTTACCCTTGTGCCGAAATGTGAAGATAGCTTTTGCTGAATTTGCTGAACCTCATAGGTTCTGTGCTTACTATCTCCAGTTTTTTCTGGCTTAGGTTTTTCCTCTTTCGGGGTGATCAAATCACGTACCAACTGTTCTACCTTTCTTACAGAAAGTTCTTCTTCTACAGTTTGTTTGTAAATGTGCAATTGCTTGTCTACATCTTCAATATTGATCAAAGCGCGGGCATGGCCCATTGAAATCTTATTGTCGCGCAAACCTGCCTGAATATCTGGTGGAAGTTTAAGCAACCTCAGGTAGTTGTTTACAGTGGTTCTGTTCTTACCAACACGTTCTCCTAATTCTTCTTGTTTGATTTTACATTCAGATAGAAGCCTCTGGTAACTCAAAGCAATTTCAATGGCATTCAGGTTTTCTCTCTGAATGTTCTCGATAATGGCCATTTCCAGCATTTGCTGGTCATCGGCAGTTCTTACATAAGCAGGAATACTCTTGAGCCCAGCAATTTTTGAGGCTTGAAATCTTCGTTCTCCAGAAATCAACTGATATTCCCCTTCACTCAGTTGCCTTACCGTAATGGGCTGAATAATCCCTTGCAGTTTTATTGAATCGGCAAGCTCTTCTAATGCTACTCGATCGAAATGGGTTCTGGGTTGATATGGATTTACCTCAATTTGGTCAAGGTTAATTTCATTCATCGTTCCTACCGATGAGGTTTCTAGATTTTTGTTGCTTTCAGAATTTGAATCTTCCAAAAGCGCACCTAATCCTCTTCCCAATACGCTTTTCTTTTTGGGTGCTTTTGCTGCCATAATAATTTTTTATTAATAGAATGAGTCGGTCTGAATGGCTTCTGGTTTCAGAAATCCATAGACTGAATTCATTGATGAATCTAATTTAAACGATCTCCTATCTCTTTTGCAAGGTTAAGGTAAGCCAAGGCTCCTTTACTTTCTGCATCGTGAACGATTACCGGAAGACCAAAACTAGGAGATTCGCTCAGTTTTACATTTCGAGGAATTATGGTTTCGAAAACCATGTCTTTAAAATGTGTATGAACTTCTTCAACCACTTGGTTGGAGAGCCTTAAACGTACATCGTACATTGTAAGAAGAATGCCTTCAATTGATAGTTTAGCATTTAAACGCTTTTGAATAATGGTAATTGTATTCAAAAGTTTACCTAAACCTTCTAAAGCAAAGTACTCGCACTGCACAGGGATTACAACGGAGTCGGAGGCTGTTAACGCATTAATAGTAATTAAACCCAATGAAGGTGCGCAATCAATCAAGATGAAATCATATTCATCTTTAATTTCGCCCAAAACTTGTTTCATTTTTTCCTCTCGGTTCGAAAGGCTTACCATCTCTATTTCTGCTCCAACTAGGTTGATATGCGAAGGCAATAGGTCTAGAAAGTTAACCTCGGTGGTCATAATACAGTCGCGTATGCCTTCTTTGCCCACCATGCATTCGTAAATACTTTTGGTTACTTCTCTGGGGTTGTGGCCTAAGCCAGAAGTGGTATTGGCCTGTGGATCGGCATCTACCACCAAAGTTTTATATTCTAATACCGCCAAACTTGCGGCAAGGTTCATGGCTGTTGTAGTTTTACCTACTCCTCCTTTTTGGTTTGCTATGGAAATTATCTTACCCATTTTTAAATCTAAAAAGTGATTTGTTGTCCAATTTTTGGTAATGTAAGCTTTATGCCAGCGGCTTCAGCTTTTTCTATCGACTCCTCATGGTCTATTGCTACATAAGGAAAGGTATCGAAATGTACCCCAATTAAGGTATTACATTTCACCATTTTTGCAGCTTTTATAGCATCGGTAACGCTCATTGTAAAATTGTCGCCTACGGGCATAATAGAGAAGTCTAAGTTGAATTCTTCGCCAATAAGTTCCATATCTTTAGTAAGGGCGGTGTCACCCGAATAATAGAAGCAGCCTTCATTATTTGTAATAACAATACCTGCTGGATTTCCGCCATAACTGCCATCGGGCATTGAGCTGGAATGAATTGCATTTACCATTTTCAGCCTTCCAAAATCAAAGTCCCAAGCACCTCCATGATTCATTGGGTGTCCGTTTTCTACTCCTTTAGCTTCAAACCAATTTACTACTTCAAAATTGGAAATTAACTTAGCTTTTGAGTTGAAATAGATAGCCTCAACATCTGCTACATGATCTCCGTGCCCATGGCTTAAAATAATATAATCAGGCTCTAATTCATTGATATCAATGTTCTTGGCCTTTTCATTGGGTGTAATAAAGGGATCAAACAGTAACTTTTTCCCCATTGTTTCTACCATGAAAGAAGAGTGTCCGTAGAAGGTGAATTTCATGTTTTGTAGTCTCTGATTAGGTTCGTCAATAGCCTACAAAGATAGAAGAATCATTGAAAGAATTAAGGGAACTACATCAATAGAAAATGATGAATGTGTGAAGTGTTAATAATTGATTGTGACAGATAGAATTAGGTGTTTTATTAAGTTGAAACAAAAAAAGGAAGACCGTTTGAGTCTTCCTTTTTTTGTGAATATTGGTAAGTCTTATTTTTTAGATCTCTTTTGCTTTTGGGCTTCTTGGCTTGCCTTCATAGCATCTTCTAGTCTTTGCTGGAATTTAGATTTGCCTTTGTTAGCGTTGTTTTTCTTGTTTTCGTGTAGCTTTGCTCTAATCTGATCCTCGTCTACAAAACGTCTGATAATGGCCTGCTGACCAAAAGTGATGATGTTCGAAACGAAGTAGTAGAAGCTTAGTCCTGAAGAATAAGAGTTCAACACAAACATGAAAATGATTGGCATAAAATAACCAATGCTTTTCATTGGGCCTTGTACCGTACTTACTTGGTTGTTTGACCAAGTGTATAGTATAGTAGAAACCGTCATAAGTAAGGTGAAACCACTTACGTGAGAACCATAAAAAGGAATGGTAAACGGTAAGTTGAAAAGCACATCGTAAGTTGAAAGGTCGGTTGCCCATAAGAATGATTCTCCTCTTAACTCAATAGAGTTAGGAAAGAAGAAGAACATGGCGAATAAAATTGGCATTTGAAGCACCATAGGAATACAACCACTGATTGGGTTTACGCCCATTTCGCGATAGAGCTTCATTTGCTCTTGCTGCATTTTTTGCTGATCTCCACCTACTTTTTCTTTCAACTCGTCCAGCTCTGGTTTTAGGGCCTTCATTTTGGCCATCGACAGGTAGGACTTTCTTGTAAGAGGGAATAGCGCCAATTTGATGATCAAAACAATGATCATGATAATGACTCCGTAATTAGAGATGTACTTCTCTAAGAATTGGAACAGAGGAATAATGATGAGTTTGTTCACCCAACTCACCATTTTATAACCTAAGTAAATATTCTCTTTATAACCCGGAGTTACCTTTTTTAGAATTCGGTAATTGTTTGGCCCGAAATAATACTGGTTTTTGCTACCGCTATATAAGTCGGCTACAGGAATGGCCAAACGCATTTCGCCATTTTTAACAATGCTTGTGTCTTGAGCTGGAACGTCTGTACTTACTAATGCCCCAGTAAAACCCTTTTCTGAGATGATACCTGCATTAAAGAATTTCTGATCGAAACTTAACCACTTTATTGGCTCGGTTAATTGCTCTTGTTGTATATCGCTGCTCGATGCTTTTAAGTCATCTAAATCTTCAGCAAGCGAATACCATTTGATGGTTGATTTGATACGAGAATCTGATAAATTCTTCTCGTAACGCTTCATTTGGTGTTGCCAAACAAAGTTCATTTGCTCACCAATGATTGTGCTGTTTAAACCATTAATTTTGATCTCATAGCCAACTACATATGAATCGCCTGCGATTGAATAAATCTGCTCAATTGAATTGCCTGAGCCTAAATCCATAGTGTATTTAAACTGAAGCGAATCGCCTTTTACCAGACTAGTGCCTGTTTGGCTGGCCTTAAAATAGAGGTCGGCTATGTTGATATTTCCTTTAACCGTTTGTAGTGTTAGCGACTGGCTTGTTGATTCTTCATCAATCAGTATCAATGGCCTTCCGTCCCAAGTCTTAAACTCTTTTAATTCAACCGATTTAATAATACCACCTTTAGAGCTAAAAGTGAATTTAGCCACTTCGTTTTCTATGGTTAAATCGGTAGCTTCACCTTGCGCACCAGCTGCAAACGCACCATATTTATCGGTATAATCAGTTTCAATGGTGTCTGTTAAAACATTGCTTGCTTCTGATTGACTAGTTGTTTGTTCAGGGGTAACCGCTGCCTGTTCGATAGGGGTTGGTGTTGCTAAATCTTCCTCGGTAACTGGCGGCTTAAAAACGATTGCATAGGTTATTAATAACGCTGCAATCAGGCCGAGACCGATCATCTGATTTCTATCCATCTTCTCTTTATTCTTATGCTTAGTTTTTCTTATTCTGTATTATAGCATCAATGAAGCTCACAAAAAGTGGGTGAGGGTTCATTACTGTGCTTTTTAATTCTGGATGGAACTGAGAACCAACGAAATAAGGATGGTTATCTAACTCAACAATCTCTACCAATCCTG
The DNA here is from genome assembly GCF_001592945.1 of Roseivirga seohaensis. Taxonomy (GTDB): domain Bacteria; phylum Bacteroidota; class Bacteroidia; order Cytophagales; family Cyclobacteriaceae; genus Roseivirga; species Roseivirga seohaensis. Next base: position 228,293 of record NZ_LRPB01000048.1, on the reverse strand, counting down.
ATTTTGGATTGATGCCTGTTGCTTTTAGTCCAGCTGCTTCCATTTGCTCCAAATACTTATTGTTAAACTCGTATCTGTGTCTGTGCCTTTCCTGAATAGTAGAAGTTTTATAAGCCTGATAGGCTTTAGATGCCTTCTTTAATTTACATTCATAAGAGCCCAAACGCATGGTTCCACCATAGTCGGTAATCTTTTTCTGATCTTCCATCAGGTCAATTACTGGGTGCTTGGTTTCCTTATCCATTTCAGACGAAGCTGCATCTTCGAAACCTAAAACGTTTCTAGCAAACTCTACTACAGCGCACTGCATTCCCAAACAAATGCCAAAGAAAGGGATATTATTCTCCCTTACATAGCGAATAGCTTCAATTTTGCCTTCAATGCCTCTTTCTCCAAAGCCAGGAGCAACCAGTACTCCATGTAAATCACTTAAGGTTCGTTTAACGGACTTTTCTGTAATCGTTTCTGAGGAAATCCAGTGAATGTTCACTTTGCACTCTAAGTGGGCACCAGCGTGGATGAATGCTTCAGCTATAGATTTATAAGCATCAGGCAATTCTACATATTTACCAACTAGACCAATGTTTACTTCGTTGGTTGGGTTTTTAAGTTTGCTCAAGAAAGTTCTCCATTCGTCAATATGCGGAGGCTCTTTGTGAGCAAGCTTTAATTTTGTTAAAACGCGTTCGTCAAGTTTTTCTTTACGCATCATCAACGGCACATCGTAAATGGTTTCCGCATCTAACGCTTCGATTACTGAGTTCAACTGTACGTTACAGAAAAGAGAAAGCTTTCTTCTTATTTCTGAAGGTAATGGTTTTTCTGAACGACAAACCAATATGTCGGGCTGAATACCAGCTTCTAGCAATTGTTTTACCGAGTGCTGTGTTGGTTTGGTTTTTAGTTCTTTGGCAGCGGCTAAATAAGGAATAAGCGTAAGGTGAATTACCAAAAAGTTGCTTTCTCCTAAATCCCATTTTGCCTGTCTAACGGCTTCAATAAATGGAAGTGACTCAATATCACCAACACAACCACCTATTTCTGTAATTACAATATCGTAATCGCCAGTTTCGCCAAGGCGGTAGAAATTTCTTTTGATTTCATCGGTGATATGAGGAATTACCTGAACGGTTTTACCTAAATAATCGCCTCTTCGCTCTTTGGTAATTACGTTGTGGTAAATTCTTCCTGTAGTTACGTTATTCGCTTGAGAGGTACGAACATTTAAAAAACGCTCGTAGTGACCCAAGTCTAAATCGGTTTCTGCGCCATCATCAGTTACATAACATTCGCCATGTTCGTAAGGATTGAGCGTTCCTGGGTCGATATTAATGTACGGATCGAATTTTTGGATAGTGACACGGTATCCCCTTGCCATCAAAAGGTTACCAAGAGATGAGGCGATAATTCCTTTTCCTAAAGAAGAAGTAACACCACCGGTAACAAAAATGTATTTCGTAGAAGCCATAAGTAAGAGTAAATGGAATAACTTATGGGGTACAAAGGTAGTATATTTACTTTGATATGAAGGTAACTTGCAGAAAGATTGCCTCACTCTTTTAAAACTATGAGACTAAATTGTTTAGATGAGTTTTTCTTTATGTTCAACACCTAAACGAGCCTCGAGTCTCTGGTTTTTAACTAATTTTATGATCCATATTAGGTGATTTGATAAACCTTTATTCTACTTTTTGTCCCCTTTTGAATAACTGCTAACTTTGCCCACCTTTTAAAAAAAGGACTACGGATGAACCTTTCAAAACACTTACAACTCGATATTTTTAAACTTGTAGGCGCTGTTGCCGATAAAATGGGTGTTGAAACCTATGTAGTAGGGGGCTATGTTCGCGATATTCTTTTAGAGCGACCTTCAAAAGATATTGACTTTGTATGTGTAGGTTCTGGAGTAGAATTAGCTCAGGCTGTTCACAATGAGCTAGGAAGTAACTTGCCTTTTTCAGTTTTTAAATCCTTTGGCACAGCCATGATCAAAAGTGGCGAGCTAGAATTAGAATTTGTAGGAGCACGAAAAGAATCGTATCAACGTGATTCCCGAAAGCCAATTGTGGAAGATGGAACCCTAGAAGATGATCAGAATAGGCGCGACTTTTCAATCAACGCCATGGCCATTTCTCTTAACAAAAAGAGTTATGGAGAGCTGATTGATCCTTTTAACGGTCAAGCCGATTTAGGTTCAAAAACTATTAGAACCCCATTAGCACCAGAAGTCACTTTTTCTGACGATCCGCTCAGAATGATGCGGGCCGTTAGGTTTGCTACTCAGCTTAATTTCGATATTGAAGCCGATACCTTTGAAGCCATTACCAAAATGGCCGATCGAATTGAAATCGTTTCGATGGAAAGGGTGACAGTTGAGTTGAACAAAATCATTTTGGCCAAAAAGCCATCATACGGTTTTAAATTGCTTTTTTATGCCAAACTTTTGGATAAAATTTTTCCTGAAATGGTAGCCCTACAAGGCGTTCAAACCATTGAAGATAAATCGCATAAAGATAATTTCTATCACACCCTACAGGTGTTGGATAATATAAGTGAGCATACCGATGATTTATGGTTGCGTTGGGCAGCCATTTTACACGATATAGCTAAACCTGCTACCAAACGCTTCAATAAAAAAACGGGTTGGACTTTTCATGGTCACGAAGATAAAGGGGCTCGAATGGTTCCTGGCATATTCAGAAGAATGAAATTGCCGCTGGGGGCCGAAATGAAAAAGGTTCAGAAATTGGTGAGACTTCATTTACGACCTATTCCATTGGTAAGAGATGAAATTACTGATGCGGCCATAAGAAGACTGTTATTTGAGGCAGGAGAGCATACCGATGATTTAATGATGCTGTGCCGAGCAGATATTACTTCGAAAAACCAAAATAAAGTAAAGCGATTTCTCCAAAACTTCGATTCGGTAGAACAACGAATGCGCGAAGTAGAAGAAAAAGATAAAATTCGTAACTTCCAGCCGGTAATTACTGGAGAAGTGATTATGAACACGTTTAAAGTGGCTCCTGGCCGTTTGGTAGGAGAAATAAAGGAGGCGTTGAAAGAGGCGGTTTTAGAAGGTAAAATTCAAAATGAATATAATCAGGCTTATAATCTAATGTTGGAATTAGGTAGGGAGAGAGGCCTTGAAGTTGTTAAAAGTTGAAATAATCTGAATTAGTATACAATGAGAAAAATGAAGTATTGGATGATCGCGGCCATTATGATGGTTTCTGTAGCGTCATTCGGCCAAGATAGTACCTACCTATCGAACGAATATGCCAAAGCAATGGCGGTTTATAACCAAGCACAATTATATAATGATATTGAAGTCCAAAAGGCGGCATTGTATGATATGTTGGTACTAGACCCAGGCGATAGCTCAGTTATGAGAACCCTATCGGAGTACTATTACAATAACCGAAGATATACTTCGAGTGCTTTGGTAGCTATGGATTTGCTGAAGAAATATCCTGGTAATTTAATAGCGATGGAAATTGCAGCGCTAAGTTATGAACAGTTAAGAATCTATGATAAAGCCATTGAGTACTACCAAGAAATGTGGCTTAAGCTAGACGATAATAATATCCTTTATCAAATCACCTACCTTCAATATTCTATAAAACGCTACGAGGAAGCCAATACTAATATTGGAATACTTGAGAGTAAACTAAAGGATGATGCAAAAATCACGCTGACAAAACAAGATGGGTCTACACAAGAAGTTGCATTTAAAGCAGCATTGAAGAACCTAAGTGGTTTAATTTCTCTAGACCAAGGAGATAAGGAAGCTGCGAAAACACATTTTAATGCGGCTTTGGCACTTTCTCCTGATTTTGAAGCGGCAAAAATGGGTTTGGCCGAAGCAAATAAATAATAGGTTTAACCAATTTTTACCAAGAGTTTTTAAAGGCATTACCATTCAGGTGATGCCTTTTTACATTCCTCTTTTACCAAGTTCTATTACCTCAAGGTTTTTTAATTTTCCAGCTTCAATGTCAAACCGAAGTAAAGTTCTCATTAGGTGAAAACCATGATTGCCCGCAGCTCCTGGGTTCATGTAAAGCATTTTATTTAAACTACTATCGGGCATTACCTTCAGAATATGAGAATGACCACAAATAAATAGTTGAGGTTTTATTTCTTCAAGCCTCTTTCTAACGCCACTTGCGTATTTTGGAGGTTTGCCCCCAATGTGGATCATATAAACTTTTACACCTTCAGCTTCAAAAATTAATTCTTCAGGAAAAATGGCTTGAATTGTTTTATCATCAATATTGCCGTACACACCTTTTGTAGGTTTAAACGCTTCCAACTGTTCTATTACCTTTACATCACCCACATCGCCTGCATGCCATATTTCATCGCAATCTTTAAAATGATGAAATACGCGTTCATGTAAAAATCCATGTGTGTCGGAAATCAACCCTATTTTCATAAGAGTAAAGGTGCTTATTTTTCCCGAAATGGGATGTTATTTCCCGAAATGAAATACATCCTTCGAAGCGAAAAATAAATATCACCGCCTATAGTGCTCATTTACAGCGTAAAAATGTGTATGCGTAAAAATAAAAGTGAAAAATCATTTATGGTTTAGGTTTTGATAAGTGTACAATCATAACAAAACCAAAAACGATGAAAAAATTATTACTAATTCTAACAATGGCTGTCAGCACTTTTAGCCTATCAGCCCAAACAGAGGACTCACCATGGTGGATGACTCTAGAGCTTACCAATAACAAATTGGATTACAAATGGTACGATGGAATGTTCAGCTTTGGCCAACTAGATAATGCTGGCTTTAGAGTAGGGGTAGAGCGCTACCTAAACCCAAGTTTTGATTTAGAGCTTGGGGCTTCTTATGGAAACATTGTTCATAATGATGTGCTCGATGGGAATGTAGCTGATCTTGACTTACGTTTTGCCTACAAGTTTGACAACGGCTATATTTTTAAGAAAGACTCAAAAGTAGCTCCTTATTTATTTGCTGGCTTTGGAGTAACAAGCTTTTCTAAGATTGAACCAATTTATGAAGAGTTCAATAAAGGAACATATAAAATGATTCCTTTAGGAGCTGGATTAAAATTCAAAGTGGTAGAAAACGCTGAAATTAACATGCGTGCAGCCTATAAAAAGAGCATCGATTATTCTCCAAACTATCTTCAGTATGCCGTTGGTGTTTCTTTCTCTTTAAGTGGAAAGAAAGATTCAGATGGTGATGGTATCTACGATAAAGAAGATATGTGTCCAACAGAAGCTGGTCCATTAGAAAACAAAGGTTGCCCTTGGCCTGATACAGACGGAGACGGAGTGCTAGATAAAGATGATGCTTGCCCAACTGAAGCAGGTACTTTAAACGGATGTCCTGATACTGATGGTGACGGAATTAAAGATTCAGAGGATAAGTGTCCAACAGTAGCTGGTATTGCTAAATTCAATGGATGTCCTGATACTGATGGTGATGGAATCCAAGATTCTGAAGATGCTTGCCCAACAGTTGCTGGTACATTGAATGGATGTCCTGATAGCGATGGTGACGGAGTAAAAGATAGCGAGGATGCTTGTCCAACTGTAGCTGGTACGCTAAACGGTTGCCCAGATAGCGATGGTGATGGTGTAAAAGACAGCGAAGATAATTGTCCTGAAACTGCTGGTTTGGCTTCAAACAATGGTTGCCCAGAAGTTAAAGAAGAAGTGAAGAAAGTACTTGAGCTTGCTGTGAAAGACATTCAGTTCAATTCTGGTAGCGATGTGTTAAAATCATCTGCCAACGGATCTTTAGATCAAGTGGTTCAGTTAATGAAAGCTGAAGACTTTAGCCTAGAGCTAAGTGGTTATACTGATAGCACTGGTGATGCTGCCAAGAATCTTGAGCTTTCTAAAAGAAGAGCTAACGCTGTAAAGCAATACTTAATGAACAAAGGTATTTCAGCTGACAGACTATTTGCCGATGGTTACGGAATTGTAAACCCAGTTGCAGACAACAAAACTGCAGTAGGTAGAGCAAGAAACAGAAGAGTAGAATTGAAAATTATCTTCAGATAGTAAAGTAAATTAAACAATACATATAGAGAGGTCGTTGTGTACAGCGGCCTCTCTTTTTATAAAAGGCGGCTGTTAACTTTAATGCTAGAGTCATTTATTTGTGTTTGTAAATCGTATTTCTGCATTTGTAGTTGCTACTTGTACTTAATTATTTGTCAGGTTTTGCCTGATTAATTTTTGTTTTTCTTTTTTACATGAACATATGTTCATACCTTTGATAAAAACCTATCCAAATGGAAGAGCAGCTTGACAATGAAAGGGTCGAGAAAATTGCCTTCGTACTGAAGACTATTGCGCACCCTATGCGAGTCGGTATCATTGATCTCCTAAGCAGGAATGAAAAGATGTCGGTGAACGATATTACTGCGTACCTTGGTCTAGAACAATCGCTAACTTCACATCATTTGGCCAACCTTAAAATGAAAGGCGTATTAGGAAGTAAGCGTGATGGAAAGAATATTTTCTATTTTTTGAAAATGAAGGAAGCTCCGGAAATCATCAAAATATTAGAAGATGTTAAGGTTAATGTTTTTTAGAACTTACTCTCCAAAATACTGGTTACATTGAAGAACTTAGTTTTTTCAATTATGTCAATGCAATCAGTAAACCCCTCAAATAATCAAATAATACAAGTTTTTGAGCCTCATTCAGAGGATTATGTTCAGGCAGCAATGGAGCGAGCCGATCTTCAGTTTTCTACATGGAAAAATGAGTCGTTCGAATACAGGGCTCAGCTATTTAATAAGCTTGCCAATGTGCTTGAAGAGCGAAAAAACTCTCTTGCTGAAATCATGACCTTAGAAATGGGCAAGCTCACTGCTGAAGGCCTTGCTGAGGTGGAAAAATGTGCATTGGTATGTAGATATTATGCCGATAATGCAGAGAAATTCTTGAAGGATGAGATACTTAAATCCGATCATTCAAAAGCATTTATAAGTTATCATCCGTTAGGAACCATTTTGGCTGTAATGCCCTGGAATTTTCCACTGTGGCAAGTATTTAGGTTTGCCGCACCTACTTTGATGGCTGGTAATGTTGGTTTATTAAAACATGCCTCAAATGTTCAAATGTGTGCTCAAGCTATTGAAGATGTTTTTATAGAAGCCGGTTTTCCAAACGGAGCCTTTCAAAATTTAAGAATTGGCTCTGATAAAGTAGAAGCCATTATTAATGATGATCGCATTAAAGCCGTAACCCTTACCGGAAGCGAAGGAGCAGGAAGTGCTGTGGCGAGTGTAGCAGGATCAAAAATTAAAAAATCAGTTTTAGAGTTGGGCGGCAGCGATCCATTTATAGTACTCGATAATGCTGATATGGACCTTGCCGTTCGTACTGCGGTAAAGGCTAGAATGCGTAATTGCGGTCAGAGTTGTATTGCAGCAAAACGCTTTATTGTAGTAGAAAGAGTGTATGATGAATTTGTAGAAAAGTTTAGCTCATTTTTGCAAGCACTCAAATTAGGAGACCCCAGCGATATTTTGACTTCTTGCGGCCCAATGGCTTCTGAAGACTTGGCCAATGAATTACTTAAACAAGTAAATGAAAGTGTAGAAATGGGTGCTAAAGTGGTTTTGGGCGGTAAACGACCTGAAAGGGAAGGAGCTTATTTTGAGCCTACCATTTTAGCAGATTTAAAACCAGGAATGCCAGCCTATGAAGAAGAGCTTTTCGGACCAGTGGCATCACTGTTTAAAGTGAAAAATGAAGAAGAAGCCATTGCTTTAGCCAATAATAGCAAGTTTGGTTTGGGGGCTTCTATATGGACGCAGGACTTGGTGCGTGGAGAAATGATTGCTAGAAAAATTGAATCCGGAGCCGTGTTTGTAAATCATATGGTTTCTTCTGATCCACGTTTACCTTTTGGCGGTATTAAAACCTCTGGCTATGGACGCGAACTTTCGCACCTCGGTATCCGTGAATTTATGAATACCAAAACTATTGCCATTAATTAAAGATTGATAAACCTGTCTGTTAATTCAGAGGGTTAGGTGAATAAAGAGAGCTGATGAACAATATTGTTCATCAGCTCTTTCTTTTCATCAGTTTAGAGAATGAAGCCCTATGCGATTACCCTCAGTATCGAGGAACATAGCGAAGTGTCCGTTTTCTTCATCGATTAACGTTTTCGGAACAATGATTTCCCCTCCATTACCTTCTACTTTATTTAAAATAAATTGAAGATCATCTCCACCATTGAGGTAAATTATTACACCATCGCTCGAAGGGGTGTATCCTTCGCCTTTTATGAGTACTCCTGAGGCGGCTTGCCCATCACTTGGGAATAACCCCATTTGTGTGCCCTGCATTTCTATTTCAGAGATTTCTATATCTAAAATTGATTGATAAAAATTAACGGCACGTGAAAAATCAGTCGTTGGTATTTCGAAAATTGAGATAAAGCTTTTCATGTTTTTTCTTTTTGGGTCTAGAGTGTTTTTATAAGTACAAGCAGTCAGTATGATTGCGGAAATTACAATTAAACTTAGTGGTGTGTTTTTCATTCTGATTTCTTAAAATTTAGTTTTCAAGATTAAGAAACCTCTAAAAGAACGAATTGTAAAAATGCGACAACTCTAGTTCTCTGAATAAAAAAGAGAAGAAAGTACTAATTGCTTGTCACTCAAATACTCTTTAGGATTGGTGCCAGTAAACTCTTTGAAATCTTTAATGAAATGTGCTTGATCATAATATTCACTAGCATAAGCAATCGCAGTTAGACTATCGGGTTGCTTATTAAGCATCATTTTTAAAGCAGCTTGCAACCTTATTATTTTCCCTAATTGTTTGGGACTAATCCCCACCTGTTTCAAAAAGTTTCTCTCAAGGTTTCTTCTTTGCGATAGTTCACCTTTCAGAATAGAACTAATGGGTATACTTCCGTTTGTTGTATGAAGGCTGTCAATAGTAGATTTTACGATTTTATCAATTGTGGACGTCTCAATCAACTTGCTTAGCAGAAAACTCTCCACAATTTCAATTCTCTCTTTAGTACTTGCAGCATGAATAATTTTTTCTTCTAATTCATTTGCTGATTCTCCAAAAAGCACGGAGAGAGGAGTGTCCTTATTGGCTAGTTCTTTGATGGGTGATTTTACGAAATGGGCAAAACCGTAAGGGTAGAAGCGAACAGCAAATGAGTTGACAAATCCTGTGGGTTGGATAAAATATGACTTCGTAATTTGGCCAACTACCATTGCTCTTGGCTGTAATACCCAGTTTTCATGGTTCTCCAATCTTTTAATGTCTTCACCAAGAATAAAGGCCATTTCAATGCAGCCGTCAGGTACTATTCTTTGCTTTTCGGTTGCCATTTCGGCAGGAACCTCTAGTGTCCAGTAACACTTAACAATGGCTTCTAGGTCGGGGTGAGCTTTATATGTTTGGTAATTCATATAGAGATATTTACTGGAGAGTGGTCAGCCTGTTATTTCATAAAATAAAAAAAGTAATTACAGTCATGTGATGGCTCATCTTGATGAAGGTGCAAATTTAAGGCTAAGGTTAAAGTCGAAAATTTTATGCGGTTCGATTGTCACTCTCCTCTTTTTTTCCTTCTGCAATCAGTTCTTTGGTTTCTTCCTTTTCTTCTTTTTCTAGCTTTTCAACTTCTTCCTTTTGATTGTGATTGGAGGAGTCGATAGAGAAAACACAGCAGATAGGGAAATGGTCTGAGCCAACGTGTTCTAAAACGCTTAATTCTTTCAGAAAAATAGTTGGGCAGTGGAAGACTAGATCCAATGGCGCTCTAAAAAACCAATATTTAGCATGGTAAGAAGCTAAAATTCCTCGCCCCATTCTACCATCGATTAATCCGCTGTTTTTACGGAATAGTTCAGAGATCTTTGACCACGCCACTGTATTAAAATCGCCTATTACAAGTGTTGGCTTGTTGATTTCTTTGGTGCGTTTTGCAATACATAGTAAATCACCATCGCGCTCTTTAGATGTGTCTTCTTCTGTAGGGCTTGGCGGTGGTGGGTGTACACAGAAAAGCATAAAGTCTTCTCCATCTTCGGTTTTAAAATGGGCTTCAATACTCGGTAAATCTTCTGACACGAAGTAATGTGTAGTAACCTTCTGGAAAGGCATTTTAGCATATAAATGCATGCCATAGGTGTTCTCCAGTGTTATTTTTTCTGTATAAGGATAGTCAGCTTCCATTTCTCGCATGGCAAGTTCCCAATCCTTATTGCTTTCTATGGTGAGAAAAATATCTGGTTTTTCTTTTCGAATAAAGTCTTTAAATCTGTCAAACTCTTGATTGAACTGATAAATGTTGGTAGAAATTACTTTTATCTCGGTCAACCCTTCCGTTTCATTCTTGTGGCTTTTATAAAATTTTGTAAAACGAGCTAATAAATAGGAGTGGTAAACAATTAGCCCTATTTGGATTAATGCGACCACCCAAAACACAATGTTCTTTTCCGCAAAAACAAAAAGGCCAACACTCGCTACAACCTGAAGAATGAGCAGCTGCATTTTAATAAATTCAGGCACGCGAAAAACCCAATGCTGGTTTTTAACAAAGGGTAATAAGCTTATTATAATAAGCAGTAGCGATAGAATTATGAAAAAGGTACTCACTCTACAAGTTTAAGCAAAGTTACCGAAAGTAGAAGAATCCATAATGATACTTAGAAAAGTGGATAGTTCGTATTGAAGTCGAACTCAATAACCTTAACTCTCCTAAATATACCCCATCACCTTATAAGTTGCCAAACCCACCCATTCTTTAAAAAGCGTTTCCCAACGCTTAATGGCTTCCGCTTTTGGAATAAAAACATCATCAAAATTAAGGCTAGGTCTGTCGGTATAATAGCCCGCGGGGAATTCATCGAATTCAATGCCTTGTTTGGCCAGGCAGAGAGCCGAACGCTTCATGTGAAAAGCCGAAGTAATCAAAAGGTATTTCTGATTTGGGAAATCTCGCTTTAATATTTTGGCAGATTCCACTGCGTTTTCATAGGTGTTTACGGCATTAGGTTCTACTGTGATTACGGAATCAGGAACGCCCGCCATCACCAAAAAACTCTTGAGTCTTTCTGCAGCTATGCTCATTTCTACTTGTTGGAAACCCAAACCTCCACTGACGATAATGTGCTTGAGTTTTCCTTCTTTATAAAGTTGTAAGGTGTGGGTAATTCTATCGGCACCATAGTCAAAGTAAACCCTGTCTTTTGGACTTTTGCTGCCTTTGGTGACGCCCGAAAAAACGATGCCCACATCATACACACCCACTTCATTCATAGGTGTAGGCTCAGGTTCCCATAAAAGCAATGCCCTATTGCTAATATATTGGTTCGAAAAGAAAATCAATAATACCAAGGGGAGGATAAAAAAGAGCTTTTTCCTTTTTGGATTTTTGGTCAACCTAGAATACACAAGAAAACCAATGACCCAAGTAAGAGGCATTACGAAAAGGGCGAGTATTTTTGAAAGGATAAAGAACACGATGGATTTTTTACGAAATTACACTAACAAAATATGAAATCATTATCGGTTGATTACTAATTAGTTAAATCTTTTGTGTCAGGTTTTTAATATTTATTTTACAATGGGTGTAATGACATACCCTCACCCTCGTCTCTACTATTGAATGGAGTTGCAAACGTTTAAATCACAAGTTCTACCAGTAAAGGATAAGCTCTTTCGGATTGCCCTCAATATGATGCGGTCTGTAGAGGAAGCCGAAGACATTCTACAGGATGTAATGGTAAAACTTTGGGACAAGCGGGCGCAATGGGGCGAGTACAGAAACTTGGAGGCTTTTGCGGTGACAATCACCAAAAACCTTTGTCTGGATCGACTCAAATCCAAAAGAATGAAAGGCCATTTCGATATTCAAGAAATGGAGCTGGATTCTGGAACTGTTTCACCTTACCAGCGCATTGAACTGGATGACAGTGTAAAAACGATGGTAAGAGTGTTTGAACAATTGCCAGACCAACAGCGGCTTTTGATTACCCTTAGGGATGTGGAAGGCTACAGCTATGAAGAAATAGCCGAGCAAACAGGATTGGAAGTGAACAACATTAGAGTGGGCATTTCCAGGGCAAGAAAGAAGGCGAAAGAAGATTACTTAAAAATTGCGAATTATGAACAGCAATAAAGAAATAGAAGCATTAATCGAGAAATATAACAACGGGGAAACTTCTCTTCAGGAAGAAGAGCAACTCCAAAACTTCTTTCGGGGAGAAGGCGTCCCCGACCATTTGAAGGAGGAGCAGGCTTGGTTTGCACAGCTCGATTTAAGAGCCAAAACCGAATGGGAAGGTTTTTCTGAAGATAAGCTTTTTGCTAAGCTAGATGCGCAGGTGAAGGAAGAAGAAACTAAAGTGGTTCCAATGCTTCAACCTAAAACAAAGCAGGTTTGGTTGTATCGAGTAGCGGCTGCCGTGGCTTTAGTATTGGTCGGTTTCTACATGGGCAATGAAATCAGAAATGATGATGTGGCTGGAGTGAAAGAGGAATTGGCGCAGGTAAAAGCCATGATGCTCGAACAAATGACAAGCTCATCGGCCAGCGGAAGGCTGCAAGCAGTGAATTACTCGGTTGAACTTAAAGAAGTAGATCAGGAAATGCTCAACGCTTTGATTAACGTGCTGGAAACCGATGATAACATGAATGTAAGGTTGAAAGCGGTAGAGGGTTTGGCCAAGTTTTATGACGAACCGAGTGCAAAGAAAGCTTTGCTGAAGGCTTTAAAAAAAGAGAAAGAACCGATGATTCAAATTGCTTTGATTGATGTACTAGTGGAAAATAATGAAAAAGCGGCACTGGATGATTTAGAACGCATAGCCGAAGACGGCAACAGTATAAAAGGAGTGAAGGATCAAGCTTATATGGGCATGTTCAAACTCAAAGAAATGTAAAAATATTTAATCGATTGAATTGGTCAGGATTAGCCTTCCTTAAAAGGTAAAACTCAAAATATCTGAAACATAAAAAAATCAATGATGAAAAAGTTAACAAAGAATTTATTAGCGATAGCGCTCTTTTTAGTAGCCTTTACGGTACAAGGCCAAGATTTTAAAGTAGCAGTATCGGGTCAGAAGAAAGTAGTGATTAAAGAAGTAAACCGGGTAAGTGTAGAAGCTTATGATGGCACTGAAATTCAAATTACTTCAAGTAACAAAGACGAACAGCGATCTGAAAGAGCCGCAGGCCTTAAGTCGCTCAGCGCAAGAGGGCAAGATAATACGGGGATTGGTTTGAATGTAAAGTCTGAGGCTGGAGAGATTACGGTAATGCAAGTAGCCAGACGCGCAGACGGAAAATACACCATCAAAGTACCCAAGTCGATGAATGTTAAAATGGAGCATACAGGAAACTGGGAAGGTGGAAAAATGGAAGTATATGGAATTACTGGAGAACTTGAGATTTCTGGTAACTATAATAATATCTATATGGAAAGTATTACTGGTCCAGCTTTAGTGAACACGGTGTATGGTGATGTCGAAGCTAAATTTTCTTCACTCAGCCAAGCAGGCCCAACTTCTCTACTATCTGTATATGGTGATGTAGACGTAACACTTCCGGCCAATGCCAAGGCTAACATTTCAGCAAAAACACCTTTTGGCGAAGCTTATTCAGATTTAAATATTGAGTTCCCTAAAACGGACGGCATGAGAAAAGTAAGCTCAACTGTGGAAGGTACCTTAAATGGCGGAGGCGTAAAACTTGATATTCAAGCCTCTTACCAGAATGTATACCTTCGAAAGAAGTAATTTGAAATGTCCGTAAAACTTAATCTCTAAACTTTACGGACATTTTTTCTAATACCCAGCTACAATAATTAGCTACACATTTTCCTCAAAAGGGAATTCAAGTCTAAGACAATAACTCATTCTTTTCGCTCATTAACCAGCATTCAATTTTGGTTGAAACGGGAGAATTATGTCTTGAAAAAATGAAGAATCAAGCTTCGATTTTGGTTCGATTAGAATCTACAAAAAGGTCAACAACTCAAAATATCACACCATGAAAAAGCCAATATTAATCCTAATGATGCTCATGCTCTTTTCGGTTTGTGCCTTCGCGCAAAAGCAAATCGATCAGACTTTTGATGCCAGTGCTGTCAAAAACATCGACCTCTTTTTCAAGTATCCCGAATTGGTCAAAATTAAAGTGTGGGATAAAAACGAAGTCAATATTAAAGGTCAGGTAGAAATTCACAACGGAGAATTCGATGACGATTTCGAACTCTCTAGCAAGGTCAGTGGAGGGGAGCTCATGATAGAGTCGAACATCAAAAACATCGACAACTATAAAAACTATCAGTTATACACCGATAAAGATGAGGACGGAGAAAATAGGTCTATTACCATCTCGAAAAATGGAACCACTATTTCTACAGGGAAAAGTGGTCGTTATACCAACGGAATCAATATTTCAATTGTATTAGAAGTTACTGTTCCTCGTAGCATGGCCGTTGTGCTCGATGCCCGCTATGGCTTGGTAGAAGTATTGCAAAGTCCGAAACAACTGGATGTGGAAGCACGATATGGCGGAGTGGATGTTCAAATAGATGAGACTGAATCTCTGGATTTAGAAGCCAGCACCCAATGGGGGCAAATCTTCTCTAACCTAGAAACCAAGGTAGAAATTGGTGGAGATGATAGCCTAGGTAAATGGATGAAAGCACACGCATCTATCAAAAGTGGAAGCCAGCGCCTCAAGGTAGAATCTCAGTATGGTCATGTGTATTTGCGTAAAAACTAAATCAAGGAAAACGTGAAAGTGCTCTTTACATTAATTACTTGTCTTTTCGCGCAGCTAGCCTTTGCCCAAGCCGAAACTATCGAAAAAAGCTATGCCTACACTGGTCAAAAGCTGGATATTGATTTGAACTTCGGAACCGAAGTAATCCTGAAGTCTTGGGATAAGAATGAGATCTCGGTGAAAATTACCTATGAAATCAACGAGGGCAAGGACAACGAGGTCATGGACTGGAAAGTGGATGATAGCAATGGAAAGCTGACTGTTGAAATTGAACTAGACAGCAAGAAGCTAGAAAAACTGGGCGACTGCTGCTGTAATAGTAAGAATGGAAATTACTGGTCGGGGCGTGGTTCCAAAGGCAATAGAGTTTGTGTTGACATTAAGGTGGAGGTGATGATGCCTGGCAAGTCGGATGTTAAAATCAAAACTATTGTGGCTGATGTAGCTGTAGAAGGCTTTTCAGGTAACCTCGATTTAGAAACAGTTACAGGCCAAATCAATTTGCTTTGGGCAAAGGGTGCTGGTGCCGAAGTGAATATTGAAACGGTGAATGGCGGTATTTATACCAATATGGATTTGGACATGGAAAAGGAGAAAGGACTTCCGAAAATCAGTAGTCATAAAGTAAAGGCGACATACAAAAGCGGTGGCAAAGCACTAAATCTAAAAACGGTGACGAGTGATATTTACCTAAAAGCCTCTGACCTGTAAGAAAGAAGGACTTGGAAAGCAGTCCTTATGTTATCGACTGTTAATGAATTCTCCTTTTGCGGTTAATTTCAGTTAAAAAAACCAAGGGCATGCAACATTTTTGCTCTGAAACGCATCTATATAGCAAAGGAAAAAGCAGCAGTCAGTAACTTTTCTGAAAAAGAGAAGTGTAGAAAAATAAAAACCAGATGTTCTCTCAATCCACTTTATACTTCGGCACCATGGATGGTCACCACAAAATCAGCATCAGCGGAGTAGTTTTTTATGTAGAAAATGAATGTAAGAATCTACTTCTTAATCATCTCAAATTCATGCATAGAAATAATACACTCCAATCAGAAAATCAGTTTGAATCGGGCGAAGAACGAGTAGCCGAAATTTTACTGGAGGAACTTAAAGGAGGAAAAGACGTGGTGACCTGCAAGGAACTGGAAGCTGTAATTAACCGCACAAGAAATTTAAGATAGCCTGATTTAGTTATGGTTTGAGGTGATTATTAAACAGGTGTTTTCTATCCAAGCCCCGGCATTTGTCGGGGTTTTTTTATTGCTTTGGCGCTGAGTTTTGCGCCTAAATTTCATAATTTCAAACATGCTTACAGAAAAGGATATTCAGCGATTTCGAAAGGAAACTCCGGGAACAGATAAGGTAATTCACTTCAACAATGCAGGAAGTTCGCTACCGCCTCAGGCAGTGTGTTATGCCGTGATCGATTATTTGGAAGAAGAAATGACTTATGGGGGTTATGAAACCCATGAAAAATATGCGGAGCAGATTTCAGGAGCTTATACTTCTATAGCCAAACTGATCAACGCTTCGACAGAAGAAATTGCTTTGGTGGAAAATGCCACGGCCGCTTGGCATGCTGCCTTTCAAGCCATTGATTGGAAAGATGGTGATGTGATTATTGCTACCCAAGCCGACTACGCATCGAACTACCTTTCGTATTTGCATCTTCAAAGAAAAGTGGCCGTAGAAATCAAAGTCATTCCTAATAAGTATTCTGGGGAACTGGATTTGGAGGCGTTGGAAAACATGATGGATGCTTCGGTAAAGCTGGTTTCTATTACGCATATGCCTACCAATGGCGGACTGACCGTAGATGCCGAAGGAGTAGGAGAGATCACCAGAAAACATGGAGTTCTATACTTACTAGACGCCTGTCAATCAGCAGGGCAATATCCGCTCGATGTAGAAAAAATTGGTTGCGATATGCTTTCGGCCACAGGCAGAAAATACATGCGAGGCCCAAGAGGTACTGGCTTTCTCTATGTTCGAAAGTCGGTTTTACCAAAATTAACGCCTGCTGTTATTGATCTTCATTCCGCAGAATGGACAGGAAAAGAATCATACACCATTCGAGAAGACGCTAAAAAGTTTGAAAATTGGGAAGGAAACCGAGCCAATACGCTAGGGCTCAAAGCCGCAGCTGATTATATTCTAGAGGTTGGAATCAATAATATTTGGGAACGTGTGCAGCATTTGTCTTCGGTGTTAAGAAAGCAAATTAGTCAAGTAAAGGGCATCACTGTTCACGATATTGGTGAAGTAAAGAGCGGAATTGTATCGTTTACCGTGGAGGGGAAATCAGCGGCAGAGGTGAAGACCTATTTACATCGCCAAGGCATTAATATTTCATGGATGGGAATTCCTAACAGTTATCTCGATATGACGACTCGAAAGTTGAAAGAAATTGCTCGTGCCTCTGTGCATTACTATAATACCGAAGAAGAAATTGAGGTATTTACTGCTACACTAAAGGAAATAGTAGGTTAAAGAACCCTCCAAAAGTTGGTTTCAATATACCTTCAGGAATTAATGAGCTCAGATGAACTATGAGTATTAACTTTTGGAGGGTTTCGCTAATGAGAGGGTTTCTCTGCTGTGTTAATCAACGCAATAAACTTTTCTAGTTTGTCCGTTTCTGCTTCAAGATTTGTGCTGTCATTGATTACAGCATGAACGTTTCCAAGATAATTCATGCCTAAGTATTTGGCGGTTTCAGAAAAGGGTAGCCAGAATTGGTCACCCAAATGATTGCCGATGGAGCAACTTAAGGCAGCTATATTTTTGCCTCTCAGCTTTCTGCCCAAGTTCTTTTCAATCTCTAGTAAGTCGGTAATGCGATCGAAGAACACTTTCATGATGCCGCTCATGCTGTACCAATACACTGGTGTAGCAAAAATTAACGTATCGTAGTTGTCGATGATGTTTCGCATCATAGGAAGGAAATCATCCCCAGCGTTTTTATGCGCATAGTCATAATAGCTAAAATCATACTCATTCAGGTCGATCAAGTCCCAGTCAGACTTTTCTTTGAGCAGTTTCACCACTTTGGAGGTGTCACCGTCATTTCTAGAACTGCCAAGAATGATAATGCTTCTCATAGCTGCATAAGTTTGTGAAACGAGAAGCTAAAGCTACTTCATATCCTTTTTAGAAAGAAGATTTCTAAACCAAAGTCAACAAATAACCGAGAAGCGATCCGCCAACCACGATAAATGCACTGTTCAGTTTTTTGAAAACGAATACGGTAATTAAACTGGCCACGGCAATCACGATGGTTTCCCAGTTCACAATGGTGTCTTTGCCCATTTCTATACAAACCGCGACAATCACCGCTACTGCAGCAATGTTCACTGCATCCAGGAAAGCAGCAATCACTTTCGATTTGCGCATTTTCGGAACTAGCGGGTTCAATATAGCTACAAAGATGAAAGAGGGCATGAATATGCCTATAGTAGCCGCTATAGCACCCCAAAAGCCTCCCAATTGCCAACCAATAAAGGTGGCGGTAGAAAGCACAGGCCCTGGTGTGAATTGACCTACCGCTACCGCATCAATCAACTGTTGTCTGGTGAGTAGGCCAGTATTTACGAGTTCTGCATCTAAGAAAGCGAACAACACATAACCACCTCCATAAAGCAATGCGCCCACTTTAAAGAAAGTCCAGAAAATTTTCATAGAGCCTAAAGTGGCGGTGACTTGCACTAGAGCGATAGGAGAGAAACTGTTCAATGTGCTTTTTGAATTTCGGATAAGGTGAATGATTAAGCCTAAAGCACCACAAGCAAATAGCGCAATGATTTCGTTCATGCCCAGTAAACTAGCGGCCAAAGTAAGCGCCCCCAGAATTCCGATTTCTACATTTTTGAGTGCCTTTTTTCCAAGGCGATAAACGGCCGAAATAATGATGGCAATTACCGCTGGCTTAATACCGTAAATGAAGGGTTCTACGGAAGGAAGTTGGCCATATTGCTGGTAGAGCCAAGCAAAGAGCATGGTAATGGCAACGGCAGGAAATACGAAACAAGCACCAGCCACAATCAAACCTTTCCAGCCTGCGCGTTCATGTCCGCAGTGCATGGTCATTTCTGTGGAATTGGGACCAGGAATAAGGTTAGTAGCACCCACCAAATCCAGAAAATGCTGAGGTGTCATCCATTTACGCTTTTTCACCACTTCATCTTCCATCATCGCGATGTGGGCTGCAGGGCCTCCAAAGGCAATACTGCCCAGTTTGAAAAACAGCTTGGCGACTTCTTTTAATTCCTTGCTCATTGCTCTATTTAATTTAAACTAAAAAATTATCTCTGCTGCAAAAATATACAAGGCATGATTAATAAAATGGTCTATTTGAAAAGGCTGTGGTCTTTTCAACCTGAGTCAACCAACTCTCCAAAAGTTGCTGACCGATAATGATCAAGGGTTAATGAGCTCTTCTGAATTATAAACAAGAACTTTTGGAGAGTTTTAGCAGGTAGGTCAACCTAACTCAATCCTAAAGCAATTCCTTACGGAAAGCATTGGGTGTTAATTCAGTATGTCTTTTAAAGTATTTGGTGAAGTGTGAATTGTCTTTGAAATCGAGCTTGTGCGAAATTTCATTTACGGTAAGGTCCGTGTAGAGCAATAGGCGTTTAGCTTCACTAATAATGTGTTCCGAAATAATCTCTGTGGCCGATTGATGGGCTTCTTTCCTACAAATGGCATTCAGGTTTTGGGGCGTGGTGTGCAGGAGTTTAGCATAGTGTGCTACCTTATTCGTTAACTGATTTTCTTGGTTGAGCAACTCTTTAAAATGCTGAAAATCGCTTGCTTTATTGCTTTCACTGGCTTTTTCTGCTTTCGCAGAAAGTAGCAGTTTACCCAAAATGGCTTTGAGTAATCCGTCCACTACTGGTTTTTGGCTGTAGCCGTTTTCTTGGTATTCCTGATTTAGAATTTCGAAGAGCGGTTCCAACGATTGAGGATTGGGGTAAAGGCAAGGATAAGCGCTCAACTTGGCCAGAAGTTGTTTGATTTCCTTGTCCAAGCAGTTATCGATGTACTGTTTTTTGATAATCAGCACATAGCCTGAGGGTTCCGTTTCGATATTCCAAAAGTGAATTTGCTTTTTGTGCACCGTAAAAACAATGGGCGGAACAATGTCGAATTTTTGCGTGTCTGTGGTGTGCGTGCCTGAACCTTGCGTGAGAAAGATAATCTCGAAATAGCTGTTGTGTTTGTGTGGGGTGGTTTTACGGATATTCTTCCTGAAAGGGGAAATCTTAATGCTGTCGATGGGCGCAGTCTTGTCTTTTATTTCGAGTTTTGTGGTCATACTACCGTCACCAGTTCGCACCAAAAATATGGTTTTAAAAGTAGTATTGGCTATTTAGTATAATGATATTTTTAATGGCAGCAGGCATAGGTTACTTAAGTCTCTGTCGTCATTTCAGAAATGTTAGCCTTGTTTCTTCGGCAGCGTTCGCTGCAGTAAGTCACTGACTCCCAGTTTTTAGTCCATTTTTTTCACCAAGAAAAAGTGAGTTGGCAAACAGGACATGTTTTTTGTGGAAGAAATTCCTTTTTCATTTTGGAATATGATCAATTTGTTTCTTAGCCTTTTTCCAAAAGTTGAAGAAGGAAGGAAAGTAGCCCTTTAATTCAAACATCCAATCTCGTGGCTCTTCAGTACCTGTGTAACTTAGGTTTGTAGGGTGTTCTTTATAAATAATTTTTGTTGGATCAACCACCTCTTTTAGGGAGTCAAAACTACCAACATGGATTTGAATTTCTGGGATATTGGAAGTGAGATTTATTGCAAAGTTTAGGCACTTTTGATTTATGGGGTACGCTTCGAAAAAGGCTGGTTCAATTAAGAAAACTCGGTTCACACCTTCATCCTTATGCCAGTTGGGGTCAATATTATAGTAATTGTAAATGAGGGTTTTCTTGCTGTTGTCAATAATCAAATTTCTTGTTTGAGGAAGTTGAAGGTGGTGGTCAAAACCTGCTAATTCCGATAAAGCATATGGAATGTCTAATTCTGGCAATAACTCATAATCATGGTCAAGAAAGGTGTTTTTTTGATTGGTGAAAAAGTAACGATTAATGTTTTCTTGATTCGCGTAATATTTTTTATTCGCATTTGCCCCAGCCACCCATTGCCAGCTTAGTGCGTTAGACGCCCAATCACCATCGAGTAAATACCCGTACATCCATTGGGCGGGGGCTAACCAGTGGCATTGTGCTAAGTTACAAACCATGCTTGCTACATACATGCGCATGTGATTATGCATATAGCCCGTTTTTTTTAGCGTTTCAATGGCTTCATCAACTGCTTCGATACCAGTATTGCCATCAATAATAGATTTTGGAATCAGGTGATTATTCACCTTGGATTGTGGCTGTTTTAGGTCTTTATTGATTAAATCACCTTTGGCAATCCATACTTGCTGCCAGTAATCACGCCAGGCCAGTTCTTGAACAAATTTTTCTTTTTCCCACCATTTTAAATCTTGATTTAAGGCATGTGCAAATAGCTGTTTGGTAGATATTACTCCCCTAGAAATATAGGGGCTTAAATAGCTAACAGCCCCGTTTTTATAGTTTCGTGTTTTACCGTAAGCCTCAATTGATAGATTATGAATTCTGGCTTCAATTTCAGGTAATGAAGTTGGGAAATTCATCTTTTTGAAATCTTATTATTGGAAATGCTGCGCTGTCTGGTGCACTTAAATCGCATTATTTCGGCATTTCTTTTTTTCAAGTGCTTAATGCTTGTGCCGGTATTCACTCGTTTTCGCCAAAGCTTAAAAGAAGACAGTTTAAGCGTGTTTCTCATGAGTTTAATCACTTCTGTTTCACGCATTCCAAACTGAAAATCAATGGCCTCAAAAGGGGTTCTGTCTTCCCAAGCCATTTCAATTATACGGTCTTTATCTTCTGTACTGAGATTATTCAAGCTTAAAGTGTTTGATGCTTTAAAATTTGACAATCAAAAAATGAACTTGAATGTTTTGAGCTGATTAATTTTTTTTTGGCAATCGTTGCTTTCAACCCATTAGGCTTGGTAAACGCCAGTTTTAATAAAAATATCCTGAATGTCTTTTTCTATGGGGAAGGGTTTCATGGGTGGTACGTTAGCGCCACCGGGATTACCCACAGGCACTTTCCCCACAAACGACTTTACGCCTCCCACCAGCAAACGTGGAATTTGCCCCATCACTTCTTTTCCGCTTTTAATCCGAAATCCAAACTGAAGCATTTTCCAATGCACGAAAGTATGCGCAAAAGGATAGCGCTGCCCAATAATATGCGCCCTTTCCAAATGCGCCCAAGCTTTGGTTAAATCACCAGTCTTGTATGCCATAGCATAGGCCTGCAATTCCGCTTTAAAATAGGGGGTAAGGGTTTTTGGGAGGGTGGTGTTGAGGGGCATTTGGTCAGTTGTCTATGAAAGATGATGAAGACTTATTATTATTTGATTCCCTTTTTTCCACTTAATCCAACCTGAACAGTTGATTGAATTATCAGTTGGGTAGTTAGAGTCCGTCCAGATTATCCTCATCCATTCACCTTTAACTTCTTTTGGGTAAAGAAACAGATTCTTGGCTGGTGATTTACTCACTGGAACTCCATTTATTTTGTCAAGAACTGGGTTTTCTGAGATATTGAAACCAATTGTGAATACATCTAATACATACTCTTCCCAAGTTTGAAGCTTTAGTTTTGGGGATATTAACATACGTTTTGTTAATCCTGTTTTTTCATTGACTACTACTCTAAAATACTCTGAATTTCTCTCTTTGCACCTTATTTTATACAGGAAGTAGTCTGGATGAAGAGCAATGATCATTAAATCCTCTATTGGTTTCGATTCATCAAAGAGGTTGACGGCCTTCCATACGGACCCGTCATCATTAAGAAACTCTATAGTATGATCTGAATTGTCAAAATCATCTGATATAGTGACTACTCCAATACTATTAGTCATGTTTTGTCCATGTAGGGAGGCTGACAGAAGGATGAGCAGTAGAAGTAGTTTGAATGTCATTATAAACCTTACGCTAGAGATTTGTAAAAATAGCCGATTAATTTATTCTTTTTATGATCCCAAATATAGACCAGTCTAGAGTCAAAAACCTCTTTGAAATCGTATTCTATCAGAGTGTATTCAGTGTTCTGATACTCTACTAGGCTGATTCTTTTAAGTTCAAGTGTGTCATGCTTTTTTAACTTATTTCGATGGTGAGCTTCACACTTCAATAAAATCTCTTTGGGGAAAAGCATAACATCGATCTTTGGAGAATCATAAGAATAATTTTCTTTTAGGTTTTTGACTAGTGCCCCATTTCTGTATAGGGTATTATGACAACTGCTGAGCATGAAAACTAGCAGAATCAATCCTAGAATATTTTTAGTATACCTTTTCATTTTAAAAGCTTCGCTATCAACTCCTTCACCACTTTAGCGGCTACCATGGCGGTAACGCCATTGAGGTCTCTGTCGGGGTTGTATTCTACTACATCGCAGCCTACGATATTGAGGTTGAGGTTTTGAATCATGGTCAGTACTTCGCGGGTAGAAAAACCTCCCGGTTCGTGATGCGATACCCCGGGGGCAAAAGCAGGGTCTAGCACATCCATATCAAAAGAAAGGTAAACGGGGCCTTCAATCTCAAATTTCATATCCGCTTTCCAATCCTTCATTTGGATCATATGCACATTGAATTTTTCGGCTTGGGCCTTTTGGTGGGCGTTTAAAGTTCGAATGCCCACTTGGGTCAAGTGTTGGGCATAATTGCCCTCCATAATTCTAGCAAAAGGACAAGCATGAGAATATCGGTTGCCGTCCAGTTCGTCATATAAATCGGCATGAGCATCGAAATGAAGAATGCTGAGCTTGGGATGCTTCTTCGCTATAGCTTTCACCACAGGAAAAGTGACAGAATGATCGCCACCCAAAGAAAAGGGGAGGGCGCCTTTCGCGAGCACTTCGTCAATGCGCTGCTCAATGTCTGTGTATTGGCTGAGCTCAGCATTTCCGCACGAAGCCAGTTTTGGGTGCTCGTTAAGGTCGGTCAGGTTTTCAGTAAAGTAATTGGCCGAATCGGATTCTAAGGCCTGAATGATTAGCTCAGGCGCTTTGGCCGGGCCTTGCAAAAAGGATGAGTTTTGATCAAAAGGCAAACCGATCAAAGCAATTTGGCCTGGTTTTAACTGATTTACTGGAGTTCTTGAAATGGACATACACAAAAAAAGCACGATAATCGGAATATCGTGCTTTTGTTATGAATTTTTCGAAATGTTAGATCCTTCCTTCGTCAGGAAAAGAAACGATAAGGATACAGCTTCTGTATTCAAATTTCTGAATCACACTCCGTAATTGAATTTCAAACTATCCAGATAAATAATCCTATTGTTTTAAACCTTGTCTACAGTGCTTGCCGTTTTCGACTAAACACTAAACGACTACTTCGTCCAATTATCCCTTAGCGTAATTGTTCGGTTAAAGACCTTCTTCTCTGGGGTAGAATCTCTGTCTACCACAAAGTAGCCTTGTCTTTCGAACTGGAAAATATCGCCTATTTGTGCATCTTTAATCGAAGGCTCTAGCATGGCGTTCTCCACAACGGTCAGCGAATCAGGATTGATGTGATTCAAGAAATCATCGTCAATGCTGTTCAGGTTTTCGGTACGGAAAAGTCTGTCGTACAAACGTAAAGTAGCTGGTACAGCGTGAGGTACAGAAACCCAACCCAAAGTTCCTTTTACCTTTTTGCCGCTGGTATCGTTGCCGCTACGGGTTTCAGGATCGTAAGTGCAATGAATTTCGGTAATGTTGCCATCCGCATCCTTTTCAAAGCCTGTGCATTTTACAATGTAACCGTATTTCAAACGCACCTCTCTGTCGGGCCCTAAGCCAAAGAATTTTTTAGGCGAAGGTGGTTCCTCCATAAAGTCTTTGCTTTCAATATAGACTTCGCGCGTAAATGGCATTTCGCGGGTTCCAGCCGTGTCGTCTTCAGGGTTATTGATGGCTTGCATCATTTCCGTTTTGTCCGCTGGCCAGTTGGTAATCACCATTTTTAGTGGCTTCTGAATACCAAAAACCCGATTGGCTTTTTTGTTCAAATCTTCGCGGATGCTGTGTTCTAAAAGCGCTACATCGGTAATGCCATCTCTTCGGGCTACACCCACTTTTTTAACGAAGTTTTTGATCGATTCAGGGGTATAACCTCTCCTTCTAAAACCAGAAATGGTGGGCATTCTTGGGTCATCCCAGCCCGTTACATGCTTTTCTTCTACCAATTGTAAAAGCTTGCGCTTGCTTACGATGGTATAGCTTAGGTTCAACCTTGCAAACTCTGTTTGGTTAGAAGGGAAAATCTCCAATTCTTGAATGAACCAATCGTACAAAGGCTTATGGTCTCTGAATTCAAGTGTACAAAGGCTGTAAGTAACATGTTCAATCGAATCGGATTGGCCATGGGCGAAATCGTAATTCGGGTAAATACACCAAGCATCACCTGTATTGTGGTGGGTTACTTTTTTAATTCTATAAATGATAGGGTCGCGCATGTGCATGTTGGGCGAATCCATATCGATTTTAGCGCGAAGCACATGGCTTCCTGCATCGAACTCACCATTTTTCATGCGTTCGAATAAATCAAGGTTTTCTTCTACCGAACGATCGCGGAAAGGGCTTTTTATGCCAGGAATAGTCGGGTTCGTTTTACCCGCTGCAATTTCTTCAGCCGATTGATCGTCTACATAGGCTTTTCCTTTTTTGATCAGCTTTACGGCAAATTCATAAAGCGTATCGAAGTAATTGGAAGTATAGCGCGCCTCGTCCGACCAAGTGTAGCCTAGCCATTTAATATCTTCTTTAATAGAGTTGACGTATTCTTCACTTTCCTTTTCAGGGTTGGTGTCGTCAAAACGAAGGTTACAGCTGCCGTTGTATTTTTCGGCAAGGCCAAAATTCAATACAATCGACTTGGCGTGACCAATGTGGAGGTAACCATTAGGCTCAGGAGGAAAACGCGTCTGGACGAATGAGTTTTTTCCTGATTTTAGATCATTCTCAATCATTTGCTCAATAAAGTTGAGCGACTCTTTTGGGTCCTTTTCACTCATTTTTCCTGTATTCAAAAGTTTAAAGTGCAAGTTTAGTAAAAAGCATTCAGAAGGGATTGAAAAATCCGCTTATCCTTTCTTAAAAAACCCTCCAAAAGTTCTTATTCATTGTTCAGATGAATTCAATAATTCCTGATACAACAGATACCTCAACTTTTGGAGGGTTCTCTTATTTAGCTTGAGTTTCTGACTTACAGTTACTTAGCTTGAAAATCGTGGATAACTCAGTGTATAACCCCGTGGATAGAGAGGTGGGAAAGTTGTTGAAAACTAATGAGTTACAAAGTTTGAGCGTAAAGTTAAGGAGAGTATCTTAGTTATATCAAGTGAGGGATAAAAGTCAGAAACTAGTTTTCAGTCTCTCTTCGGGGGAAGCCCGGAAAAAATGTACGCGAAAGGGTTATTCTTGAAAAAGATGATCTGAAACAGTCAGCTTAACTGATGGAAAATGCGAGAGCATACACCAAAGTCCAATTCAGAAGCGAGCGCATTTGGGTGTGTGAGCAGAAATTGGAAAAGATACAGGGTTCACCCTTATCTTTTCGGCTTGGTTCTTTCTTAGACTGAACCTTATAAAAAGACTGCAAAGCTGCGTTAAACCGTCTTAGCACTAGGTGCTGGCAACGGACGAAGCTGAAGAAGACAGCGTTTTTTGTTTATAGCTTGGGCCAATAAATGAAGAACAAAGGCTTGAACAGTAACTTGATGTTGTGAAAAAGCCACGGCCTTTTCATGGCAAGTGGGGGCGAATCTTCGTCCCCCGCTTTTGTTTTTGGGGGTATTTGTAAAAATACAGATCAAGACCGCTGCCAGGCGGTCTTTTTCGTTTGGACTAAGCTAAATCTATTGGAGTTATTCTTGGTTGTATCCGTAAATTGAATTCACCGCCTCGGCTGAGTTGAAAGAGCATCCTAGGTCTGTAATGTTTCCATCTTTCAAACTGTAAACCCAACTGTGGATAAAGGGAAATTCACCTTTTTGCCATTCTTCCTGTACAAAGGATATTTTGGCCAAGTTTTTTGCCTGCTCTATCACATTCAATTCCACAAAGCGGTCAAACCTTTTTGTTTCATCTTGAATACCGTTCAGTTCTTTGCTGTGGTTTTTATAAATGTCTTTTAAATTGAGTAACCAATTGTCTAAAAAGCCAAAACTCTCATTCGACATGGCGGCTTTTACCCCTCCACAGCCATAATGGCCGCAAACAATGATATGTTTCACCTTCAATACTTTGACAGCATAATACACTACACTTAGTAAATTGAGATCGGTATTAACGACTACGTTGGCAATATTTCTACCTACGAAAATAGAACCTGGAGTAGTGTTGGTGATTTCAGTGGCGGGCACTCTACTATCGGAACAGCCAATCCATAGGAATTCTGGCTTTTGCTGATGCGATAGCTTTGAAAAGAAATCGGGATCGACTTTGGTGATGTTCTGGATGAACTGTTTATTTCCTTCGAGTAATGCTTTGTACTGGTCAGCCATGCTTTAAAGGTATAGTATTTTGAAATTGGAATACGTAAATCAACTGAACAAAAATAGAGTACAGAAGACTTACATTCCAGCCCAAATTTTGAAATTTAATACCCGTTCACGGCTTACTATTACTTCTTCTTTAAAAGCTGGGCTCAGAGTGAGTAATAGCCGGCTATTGAAATAGCTGTGAATTTCCTTGATGCTAGAGATTTTGATAATGAATTGGCGGTTGATTCTGAAGAAGAGTTTAGGGTCTAATTCGTCTTTCAGTTGGTCTAAAGTGTAATCAATCGGCAAGGCGCTTTCTTCAGTTTGAAGGTAGGTGAGGCCATCGGAATAGAAGAAATATCTAATATCGTTGGTGGTAATGCTTTTGAACTGCGGGCCAATTTTAACTAGAAACCTTTCACGGAAGCCAGATGAAAACTGAGCCTTTAAGCTGTCGATGTTTTCTTTGTATTGAAGGGTTTCGGTAGCCTTAATATTCTCAAGTTTCTTAAATGAATTTTTTAGCTCCGTAGCATCAATCGGCTTCAGTAAATAATCAATGCTGTTGTGTTTGAAAGCATCGAGCGCATATTGTTCATAAGCGGTAGTGAAAATGATTTTAGGGTAGTCGTTCAGCGCATTCAGAATATCGAAACCGGTACCATCATTCAGTTGAATGTCCAGGAAAATGAGGTCGGGTTTAGGGTTTTCTTTAAACCAAATCAATGATTCACTGACAGATTCTAGCTTGGCTAAAATCTGAGCGTTCGGAACGATTTCGGTAATCATTTTAGCCAAACGCTTGGCCGAAAGTTCTTCGTCTTCAATAATAACCAGTTTCATGATTCGGCTTTCAGTTGAGATACTAATGGAAGCTTGACCGTAAAGCTATTTGCGTTTTCTTGAATATCAATGCTTTTATTGAGCAGTAATTCGTAACGTTTATTAATGTTTTCTAAACCTAAATGCGTGGTTTTTTCTAAGTTAGGTCGTTTGTTCAAGTTGTTGCTTACCACTAAAAAGTCAGTGCCTTCCGTATAGATGTTAATGGTGAGTGGGTTTTCTTTCGAAAAGTAATTATGCTTTAAAGCGTTTTCTACCAACATTTGAAGCGATAAAATTGGTATTTGAGCAGCTCCCGCATCCAAATTGTAATTCACATTAATGCTTTGGCCATGCCTTGTTTTCAAAACGAAAACATAGTGTTCTAAATATTCAAGTTCGGTACTCAGTAACACCAATTGGGAGGTGTTTTCCATTAAATACCGGTATATTTTAGAAAGTCGAGAAACAAAGTCTACCGCTAATTTTGGGTCTTCTTCAATAACTGCGGTCAACACGCTAAAGCTGTTGAATAAGAAATGAGGTTCAATTTGGTCTTTTAGACTTTCGTATTTAGAAAGCGCAAGCTCTTTTTGTAGGATGTCTTTTTCATGTTCCGAACGTTTAGTGTACTCTACATAAATCATAAAAGATTTTGCGGAAATGATTAACCATGAAAGCACCAAGCTTTGCGCGATGGTAGTGGCCAATGATATTTCGGCAGTACAAGTAGTACAAGGAAAAGCAGGAATAAGGACTTCGGTATGAAAGGCTGCAGCACCAATTACAAAAGGAGCAGTGATAAGGCAGTTTCCCCAATAGAACATACCAAGAGTGCGGTACGAAGTAAGGCTGTTTTTATAATGCTTAATCAGGTATTTACCAGTGTAGCCAATAATCTCGAAAACAATGAGTACCGTAATTACTGTGCTACCCATGGATACAAAGGTGGATGTACCCCATTCGGAAAGTTTATAAGAGGTGATTTTGAAGAACATAAAGACCAAAAGCCCTATTGCTATTCTTAATCCATATACCTTTCCTTTAGACATGGCTCAATATAAGAAAAGCCCTTAAGTGTAAACAAAAGGGCTTCATTGAATTCTGAATTTTTTAGTCGTTTTGAACGACTTTAATTTTAATGGTAGAACCTGTTACAGCACTTCTTCCTTTGCCAGGTACTTTTAAAATACATAAATAATCACCTACTGGAGTCGATGCGTCTACTTTTACTTTCATGTCGTAAGTCAAAGGGTCTTCTACTTCAGTTTGTTGTTCGAAGGTAAAGTGGATGCCTTCTTTAGCAGAAGCTTTTGGTGCTTCAACAACGAGATTGTATTTCTTTGCTTTTACCACCCACATTTGTAGGTCGATTTCTTCACCTTGAGCTACGGTTACTGTGTAATCTTTTAAACGGATTTCGTTTCCAGATCTTGGTTTTTCAAGGTTTTGAGCGTTTAGGTTTCCTAAGCCTGCAAAAAGGAGTATGGCGAATAATGATAATGTTCTTTTCATGATTAGGGGCGTTTTTATGCATATTTAATCATTCGTATAAATATTGAAATATGGCTTTTGGTGGGTTGTCGAAGAATTGGGCTGAGTTGTTGAAGGAAATAGTTGAGCTGTAGCTTCGCGAAACAGATTGGCGACCAATGCTTTTTGAATAATTGATACCTTAGCAAAATCTAAAAACCAACAGGAGGATAAATGAGTAAGCGTGCGCTTGTTAAGTATTTACAGTCATTAAAAAAAGATGAGCTTGAAACACAGGTGCTGGAGCTTTATGATAAATTTCTGCCTGTTCGCAGCTACTATAACTTTGTGTTCAACCCCAAAGAAGATAAATTAATAGATGAAGCAAAACAGAAGGTGCTCAAAGAGTATTTTCCTCAAACCAAACGAAAGCCCAAAGCACGAAGGTCGGTAGCGCAAAAAGCGATAAAGCACTTTATAACCTTAGAATTAGACCCTTCACTTTTAGCGGATTTCATGCTCTTTAATATCGAAACCGCCATGCGTTTTAATGCCAGAAAGGAAGTAAAACAGGAAGCTTTTTTTAAGAGTATTTACAACTCGTATGAGGAAGCTTCTGAATTTATCTTAAGGAATGGGTTGAAAGGCATTTATTGGGAGCGGCTGAATAAAATATTGGAAGAAGCCGAAGTGCAGAATTGGTTCAACGCTTCGGCTTTTGAAATCAAATTGGGTGAACTGGCTGATTTGCCTTAATTCCCCTTCTTAATCGTAGGATAAGTAACACCCAATTGCTCTAAGTAACTTCCGTATTTTGTTTCGTCATAGTAGAATTTCTCCAATTGCGGACGGAATTCATCCATGATTTTCTTGTTTAGGTAAATAGGAGGGGCATCGCTGGCCGAAATCATGGGTTTGTACTGCGTTTCCTTGCTTTGCACATTGTTAAAATAATCCCATGCTTGAGTCACCAATTCTGGCTTTAAAAGAAAATCCATAATGGTCATGGCTTCGGCTTTGGCCCCGGCAGTAGCGCCTTTGTGAGCAATTGGAGTGGCCATAGCAATGGCATTGCTCCAATGGTGACCTTGCAAACCTGGAATGTTTGAAGGAAAACGCAAAGTTACAGTAGGAACTTTCCATGATACATCCCCAATGTCGTCTGAACCACCGCTTACTGGGCTTCTTACAGGCATACCTAAGCTAGAAAGGTTTACGCTCAATCCTCTTGGTTCAGAACCCACTTCTGCTTGAGTTGCCTTAGCCAAAGCCTGGTCTTCTTCACTCCAGGTGGGTAAACCCACTTGCTTGATGTTTTCATACATGGTTTCGGCTATGGTTTTGTTAAAATGACGCGGCCATGCGGTGCCCAATATTCTTGAGCTCATTTGCGTGTCTGTCATCAAAGCCGCACCCTTGGCAATATTGTTGGCATCGGCATACATCTCCATTATGCCTTCATAGGTTACATCGCGGAAATAATACCAAATCGAAGCTTTTGAAGGTACTACATTGGGTTGATCGCCACCATCGGTAATTATGGAGTGAGAGCGTTTTAAAGTAGTGAGGTGTTCGCGTTTGTAATTCCAGCCTACGCTCATTAGCTCAACTGCGTCCAAGGCACTTCTTCCTCGCCAAGGCGAACCTGCAGAATGAGCAGCTTCACCATCAAAAGTATATTCAACGGAGATAAGTCCTGTACCCGAGGCTTGTCCCCATGACACGGAAAGGTTGCTGCTTACGTGGGTGAAGATTGAAATGTCTACATCGTCAAACAGGCCATCGCGGGTGTACCAAGCTTTAGCGGCTACCAATTCTTCGGCAATTCCTGGCCATAAAATGAGTGTGCCTTCAATGCCCTCGCGCTCCATAATCTGCTTTACGGCAAGAGCGGCCGTGATATTCAATGGAATTCCAGCATTATGGCCTTCGCCATGACCTGGTGCGCCTTCTACCATGGGCTTGTGATAAGCAACTCCCGGATATTGTGATGCTTTTGGAATGTTATCGACATCGCTTCCCAAAGCAATCGTAGGGCCATCACCTTGTTTCCAAGTGGCAAACCATGCGGTAGGAATTCCCGAAACTCCTTCCTCGACCTCGAAGCCGTTGGCCTTTAAAATGCCTGTAAGGTATTTAGAAGATTCATACTCTTGAAAACCGAGCTCAGCAAAGCTGAAAATCTTATCGATCATTATCTGTGTTTGCTTGTGGTTGTCTTCTACAATTTGAGCAACTTCAGTTTTGAGTTTGGCAATCTGTTTTTCGGAGTATTTCTTTTGTGCAAAGGCGAAACTGCTCGTAAAAAATAGCGCAATACACAGGAGTAATTTACTAGTTAATGGTCTTTTCATGGTTGATTATTTTGGAAGCTGTTGATTTTCAGTTCTTCCAAAATAATCAATTTCATGAAGAGTTAAAGTTGGTTTTATGTGATTAGTTAATTTCTAAATCCATTTCCTTTGGATATTCAACAGAGTACTTTAAAGTCAATTCTCGCTTTTCTCCTGGTTTTAGTTGTGTTTTCCAGATCAGTAAACCTGTTTCTTTGTTTATTTCAGCACCTGAAATTTCGATAACATTAACTTTTATATTGTCTTTAGTGGTGATTGGAATCTGATCATAAATCGAAATACTCACTTCGCTTGACTTGGTATTCATTACCGTAATTCGGAAATGTCTTTCTTCTCTTTTCTTATTGCTGAAAAACTTGTTTTCTTCAAAATCTTTAAGTCTTTCTCTGTTGATGACAATGCCTTCATCTTTTCCAAGTGAGACATTCAAAGTATCAGAGCCCACATTAGTATCGATGATTGATTTGCCAACAAAGCGATTTTCAAAATAAAGATTTGATTCCCCATCTAGTAATTTCAAATCTGTCCAGTCCTTGATCATGGCCACCAAATAGGCCGTCTCTTTCAC
This sequence comes from Roseivirga seohaensis, assembly GCF_001592945.1. Lineage (GTDB taxonomy): Bacteria > Bacteroidota > Bacteroidia > Cytophagales > Cyclobacteriaceae > Roseivirga > Roseivirga seohaensis. Next base: position 195,723 of record NZ_LRPB01000048.1, on the reverse strand, counting down.
TTTTGGGCTTGTGGAATACATGAATTGAGCTTCTACTTCTTTAGTAAGCATGTCTACCACTTCTGGTTTTCCTGTAGATGGAATATTGTAGGGTATTTCAATATCATATACAAAGTTAGTTTGGTAGTTAATGTAACTAATAGGAATAGACCGTGGTTTTTCTTCCTCTTTAATAGTCCCAACTCCTCTAATGCGAATACCTGCTGCTTGTCCAGAAAGCCGGTCAGAATAAGAATTAACACCTTTTACTACTACTTCACCCATTTCGGTAACATCGGCCTTCATTTGAACATTGATGTTTTCTTGAGTAACTGGTTTTTCTTGAGTAACAAAACCCAGAAACCTAAAGGTTAGTATAGGGGTGTTTCCATTGGGGATTTGAATACTATAGAAACCATTATTATCAGTAGTAACGCCAAGGGTAGTTCCTTTCACAAATATAGAAGCACTTGGTAAAGGTAAGCCTTCTGAATCAAGTACATACCCATGAACTTGCTTGATTCCCTTACTTCCATTGAAGTAGGTGTTTGTACCACCTAAATGATATGGTGTTAGTTCTGGTGCTGTTCCACTGGATTCCAAATCTCCAGATGCAATTCTTAATTTTACATCCTTCCAGTCTATTCCAGTGTTCTGATAAACACGTGCTTTATAGGTGATAGACAGCGGCTGAGAGCTGTCTTTGGCTCTAACATCATAAGCAGGAAACCACCCTGCTTCGCTTACTGCATAGCTAATTTCAATGGGTATCGTTTGGTTTTTATCGGAGCTGATGGTAAGGAAAATATTGGAGGAGGGCTTTTTTTGTTGAGCAGAATACGAATCAAGTTGTAAGCCTATCTGCATTAGCTTCTCGTTAAGCTTTCCTTTTTTTAGGTTAAGGTTGAATTCTTCTTTTGAAAGGGTTTTGAATCTTTCTGTAAAATAGGTTACAGCATTTTTAAAATCCTGATTTTGAATACCCTGATCGCCAATGATCTTTTGGTTCTGGTTTAACAAGGTCATTTCTTTTTGTAGAATGCTGATTTCAAGCTCAATGTATTTTATGGAATCTGAAACAGCGTCAGATTGATTTAGCAATTGATTTACCAAGTCTGGTTTATTCTCTTGTACTAAATAATCAAGTTCATGTCGAACGGATAGGATGGTAAAGCCTTCACCAGAGATTTGAATTGTTTTGGGGTCTAAGTTGAATGAAAGGTTAGAAATCTTGAATTCATTCTTACCGTTTTTAAGTGACAGTTTTGCGGTTCTTCTCACCTCTGCTCCCTTGGTGTAAACTTCTACAGACTTGATTTTTGATTCGATGGTGGATTGTCCATGACTGAATTGAACAGCCATGAACATTACTAAAAGTAATGCTGAGAGTTTCATAATATTAGCGTTTAGTTTAAGGTATTTGAACTTCATTGACTCAATGATGCTCAGCTTTGAGGGATTCCATAAAGGGATACTCAAAAAAATAATGTGGACGGCCGTCCGTATCTCTTTAACAATATAGCTAGAGACAAACCCTTATGTGTGCAATGTGCCAACTCAAAAAAAAAGAGCAACTATTGAGATAGAGACATATTAATTTAAAAGCTATTCCACCCTTAACGCCAACTCCAAAGTCTTTAAATTGGGCTTTTCTAATTCGGCTTTAAGCATTTCGACTTCTTCCGTAAAAAGTCCAATACCATTTCCATTAATAAAATAATAACCATCTTCTATATAGGCACGGTTTCCCGTATTTTGTTCTGTGATAATCGCGATTTCATCCAAACGCTCACCGAATTCGCGGAGCAAATCAGCGAAACGATCATCAATGGAAGTAAAAGCTTTTCTAAATTCGTAATTGGAAATTATGCCATCATAAACTTCTTTTTCGTTCGATTTGGCATACTCTAAGTATTTAAGAATAAAGTACTTGAATTCATAATAGGCATAGTAAGTGCCAGCAATATTGCTCACGTATTCCAGATAGACTTCGTAGTTTTGATCGGATTTTGATTTATAATAATCAAAAAGATTTAGGGCGGTTTTGGTACCGAAATAATAAGCATTCCACTCATCTGTCAGTCCGTAAATTCCATGGGCCTGGCTACCTAATATTTTATTCCTTGGGGCGATATACGGTCTGAATCTAAAGGTCCTTAAGGCTTTGGGAATTTCATTGCTGATTTCATTACTGCTAAAAACGGGGCTGTGTTTTACCAGAAAGGAAGAGTCTTTGTTAACATAAAAAGCGGAGTAATCATCTTTAAAATTATAATAAATATCGCCTCGTTCTTTTAGTAAAGTATATGGTAATCTTGAAGTTAATCCGTGCATAGACTCATGCACCACCGTATTGAGTCTTTTCAGAATACCTTTTTCAGAATGATCAGAAACCCAGGAGGAGGGAGATTGTTCTTTTGTGAGGTTCATCGTTACCCCATTCAGTTCATACTTAGAGGGTAGGCTATATAGTAGCCGAAGCATTTCTGAGCTTTCTGGAGAATACTGATCGAGGTATTCATAAATTTTTCGGTCAGTTACTTCCTTTTTTTGGCCAAGGCAATAAAAATGACTGAAAACAAAGAGAGTGATGGTGAGTATTGAGCGGGTGGAAAAATTCATGTACTGAAAAATTATGAAAAACTAACGAAGTGGTTTTGGATAAGTTATTGAGCGCAACTGATTAATAGTGGATTATTTTCTTTTGAGCGCAATACACTCAATTTCAAGTCGCGCGCCCAATGCTAAACCACTGGTTCCGAAAGCGCTTCTGGCTGGTTTTTTTTCCGCAGTAAAGTATTTGATGTATTCTTGGTTAAATTCTCCCCATTCGTCAATGTCGGCCATCATTACAGTTACCTTGATTACATCATTAAGTGAAGAACCATTGGCTTCTAAAATGGCCTTTATGTTTTCTATGGCTTGTTTTGCCTCTGCTTGTAAACCTCCCGGAGCTAAATCCAAAGTGCCTGGAAGGTTGCCAATTTGCCCTGATAAATAAATGATGTCGTCTACAATTACTGCGTCAGAAAAAGGTAGGCCTAAGGTTTTCATCGACTCTGACTGATAATACTCAAGACTTTTTGCTGCCGTGGTGGTTTCTGAAGGAGTACTGCAACTGGCTAAAAATAGGCTTAGAAGTAGGAAGGTGTAGTTTTTCATAATGGGTTGATGTGTTAAAGCTGATTTTTCGTTTCAAGGTATTTAGCCACCGAAGTCAATAGATTACTATGTCCACTTTCTAACATTACCAATTCACTATCGGGCAAAAGTTTATGTAATGGTTCAATGGTTTTCGAATCAATCACCTTGTCGTGTTTGCCAATGTAGAAAGTAGTAGGAGTTCGATGTGCGTTAATTTGCGCTGCCAATAATTTCAAGTTAGGTAAAAAGTGCCTTAGATTAACCCAAGAGTAATACACCTGAGATCGTTTAAACTCGGTATCCATTTGGCTTTCCGCAAACCTCAAGCTGTAATTGTTCATAATTCTTAAAGTGCGCAATGATTTTACTATAGCTTTGAAGAACCATGGGTTTTTAATTTGAGTTTTAAACAGTTTTCTGAAAAGGAAGGGGTAAGTAGAAAAGCGATAAGAGAAATGAGTGGTGATGCCATCGGGAGCAATTAAGTGGAGGTGTTTGATTTTGTCTGGATAAAGCTCAGCCGTAATCATGGCATATTTTCCACCCATAGAGTAGCCTATTGCTTCAAACCTGTCTATTTTCTCAATCATTAAAAACTTTTCCATAAACTCCAACCAGTCTTTCGGTAGAAGTGTCTGTTCATTCTTAGAAAATTGGCTAGTGCCATGATAAGGTAAATCAAAACTATAAATGTTGTGTGTCTCTTTTAGGCTTTCCCAAACGATCTTATACGAAGAATGATCTAAACCGAATCCATGGAAGCAGAGCATTACATTTTTACCACCGCTCCAAATGGTATAATTTAAAGAGTGATGATTAATTGTAATATTTCTATGTGTTTCAGGTAACATCAATTAGAGCTAGGTGTCTTTTGTAAAATGGTAGAATCATAATTGTAACACAAGAACTTCGGTAGAATAATCTTTGGTTTGGGTTTTCGTAAGTACTTGCATTTTTTGCGGAATTTTAAAAAATGTTAAACAAAACCTTAAAAATAAACGTCTGAATGCCGAAGGAAACTTTGGAAAACCTTTAAGTTTCCGTAGTTTTGCAATCGAAATGGATGTTAGAGAGAATATTTTAGAGAAGGCAACAGAGCTGTATACCCAGTTTGGTATCAGGGCTGTGACAATGGACGACATCGCCAAGGAGTTGGGTATTTCTAAGAAAACGATTTACCAATACTACAAGGATAAAAGTGACTTAGTGAATACTATCACCAAATATCACCTTGAAACAGAGACACAGCGGTTCTGTGGTTTAACCGAAGAAGGGAAGAATGGAGTACACGAGCTTGTGTTGCTTTCTGCTTGCCTTCGCGATTCTATTAGAGATACAAAAATGAATCTCCTTTATGAACTCCAGAAATTCTACCCTAAAGCCTGGAAGATGTATGAAGAGTTCAAGGGCAATGTGATGAAGGAGTCTATTATGAGTGTTATTGAACGAGGGAAAAAGGAAGGTCTTTTTAGACCAAATATAGATGCTGAGCTTATAGCCATTATGCGTATGGAACAGGTTCAGACATTCCTTCTCGGAAACCTTGTTCCTCGGGATAAATACACTTTAGAAGAAATACAAATGCAATTATTCGATCATTTTATGCATGGTCTTTTTACTATAGAAGGTCACCAACTTTTTAATCAATACACAACAAACTCAAAAAACAATGAAGAGCAGAATTAATAAATACATGCTTATGCTCGCGCTTTTACTGCCTGCTATTGCAGTAAAAGCTCAAACTGAATTTTCTCTGAACAAGGCATTGGAGTATGCTTTGATCAACAATGAGAATGTGAAGAATGCGCAACTTTCTACACTTGATGCAGAAGCTCAGGTGTTTGAAACACGTGCCGATGGGTTACCTCAGGTTAACGCTGGTTTCAACTACACCAACAACCTGTTTATCGCCAAAAGCCCAATCCCAACATCGTTTATTTCTGGCAATCCAAATGATGAAGGTGTAACCTTAGTAGGTTTTGGTGCTCAACATATTGGCAACCTGAATGTTGGTTTAGAGCAAATGATCTGGGACGGATCCTTCTTTATTGGATTACAAGCTGCGAAAGTGCTTAGAGAAAAAGTGATAATAGATAAAGCCAAGGCCGAAGTAGATGTTATCGAACAGGTAACTAAAGCATACTATTTGGTTTTAGTAAACCAAACCCGTGTTGATTTGATCAATGCTAATTTGGAGACCTTAAACACTACTTTAGATGAAACCAGAACCTTATATGAAAATGGTTTTGCCGAAAGAATCGATGTAAGCAGGCTTCAGGTACAAACCAACAATCTTTTAGCCGAAAGAAGTGGAGTGGAACAAGCTGTTAAAACCAGTAAAGATTTACTCAAGCTAAGTATGGGTATGCCAGTAGAGGAGGAAATTACGCTTTCCGATCAGTTAGAAACGCTGGACTTCAAATACGATCAGTCTGAATTAGAGGGTTTTAGTATTGGTAACAGGTTAGAAGTGCAACAGCTCAATTACCTAAAAGAATTGGCTGGTTTGCAAATCAAGAATACTACTTCTCAGTATATACCTAAAGTTACATTCAATGCAGGTTGGGGTAGAAATACTGGTTCGAACGATTTTAGCGATTTAACCAACGGAAAAAAATGGTTCTCAAATTCTCAAATTGGTCTGAATGTTAGTATTCCAATCTTTGATGGTTTAAGAAAAAAATACACCATTCAGCGTAATAAAATCGAGCTAGAAACACTGAACAATCAATACGGTTTATTGACCAATAGCTTGACTCAAGAGTTTGAAAATGCCAAGAGAAATCTAGAGGTAAGCCTTGAGCAATTAGAGGTTCAAGAATCGAATATGGAATTGGCGCAAGAAGTAAGCAGTATTACAAAAGAGAAGTACAAAGAAGGAGTTGGGTCTAATTTAGAAGTTACCAATGCCGAAAAGGACTATAAAGAAGCAGAAACCAACTATTTGAATGCCTTATACAATGCCATTATTGCAAAAGTGGACTTGGATAAAGCACTCGGTAAACTAAGAAACAATGACAACTAATAACTCAAAATATATCAATCACATGAAAGCTAAATCAATCGCCACAATTTTTCTTGCTGTGCTCACGGTAGCAGCATGTGGGCCTAAATCTGAGAATGAAGGTCTTGATGCCAAGAAGAAAGAACTGACTGAAGCCAGGGTTCAACTTCAGGAAATCAGAAATAAAATTGAAACCATAGAGGCCGAAATTGCCGAGGCTGACCCTGATTTTTTCAACGGTTCAGGAGCAGCTACTTTGGTAACTACTATTAAAACCGAAAAGAAAAATTTCGATCACAAAATCGAGGTTAGAGGAACGGTAATGTCTCGTACAAACGTGTATGTAAGTGCAGAAAGCATGGGGCTTCTAACTTCGGTAAAAGTAGTTGAAGGCCAGTCGGTAAAAAAAGGTCAGTTGTTGGCTACAATCGACTCTGAACAACTTGAGAAGTCGATTGACGAAGTGAAAAATCAATTGCAGTATGCTACTACCATTTTCGAAAAAAGGGAAAGACTTTGGAAGAAAAATATTGGTACAGAAGTAGATTTCTTGACTGCTAAAAACAACAAAGAAGCGCTTGAAAAACAACTTTCAACCTTAAATACACAATTGAGTAAAACCAATATTGTAGCTCCTTTTGCCGGAAGTATTGAAGAGGTGCCAGTAAAAGCAGGAGAAGTAGTTCAACCAGGTTCTCCAATTGTATTCTTGGTAAGCAACAGTGATATGTACATTTCAGCCGAAGTTTCTGAAGCCTATTTAGGTAAAGTGAAAGTTGGTGATGATGTAGATGTTGAAATACCATCTATGAACGAGAGCTACGTTTCTAAAATCGTAAGCATTGGTAATGTAATCAACCCTGCCAGTAGAACTTTCACTATTGAAGTGAAATTACCAAGCGAAGCTTCTAATGCAAAGGTGAACATTGTGAGCATTTTAGGTTTAACTGACTATACAAACGAAGAAGCCATTACAATTCCTTCAAGAATTATACAAGAAGACCTAGAGGGTAACTTTGTTTATGTGTTAGATGCCGCCAATAAAGCATCTAAAGTTCATGTGAAATTAGGTCTCTCTCACGATCACGAAACAGAAGTGCTTTCTGGTTTGACGGGCGGTGAAGTAATTGTTGATAAAGGAAATCGTTCAATCGCAGATGGCACAACTGTAAAAGTGCAGAATTAATCTTAACCTCTGAATTAGAGCATTATGGCTGAAAATAATCAACAAAATGTGATTGATAAGGAGTTTGGATTAACCTCCCTGTCGATTCGAAATAAAATTACAGTATACGTGCTTACGCTCATAATTATAGCGGCAGGCGTATACTCTTATATTACTCTACCTAAGGAGAGTTTCCCCGAAGTGGAACAACCAACGGTATATGTAAGTACAGCGCACCCAGGTAACTCACCTGAGGATATCGAAAGCTTGATTACACGTGAATTGGAGAAGGAAATCAATACCATTGAAGGTGTCGATAATATTCAATCTACTTCGGTACAAGATTTCTCTGCCATTGTGGTGGAATTTCAAGTAGGTGTAGATGTTGACGATGCGGTGATCGATGTAAAAGATGCTGTGGATAGAGCTAAGTCTGAGTTACCCACTGATTTGAAATCTGACCCAAGTGTAATCAAGTTTAGTTTTTCGGAAAACTTTCCAATTCTGAACCTAAACCTTACTGATCCTTCAAAAACACTCGATGAACTCAATGATATGGCAGAATATCTTGAGGATGAGATTGAGAAATTTAAGGAGATTTCTAAAGTGAATATTGTTGGGGTTGATGAAAAGGAAGTAGAGGTAATGGTCGATCCTTTTAAGCTGGAGGCTAGAAAAGTAACCTTTACTGATATTGAAAATGCAATTTCGGCAGAAAACCTTACGCTTTCTGGCGGTAACGTAGTAGCTGATGGTTTAAGAAGAAACGTAAGAGTAATTGGTGAATTTGATGACCCTGCTCAAATCGAAGAAATCATTATTAGCAACGAAGATGGACACATTGTTTATTTAAAAGATGTGGCCACAGTTACATTCGGCTATAAGGACAAGATGAACTACGCACGATTGGATTTAAATCCGGTTGTGAAGTTGGATGTGATGAAACGAAGTGGTGAAAACCTTTTGATCGCTACCGATAAAATCACCAAACTAATTGATGAAAGCTATGCAAGTGGTCAAATTCCCTCTTCAACCAAAGTAACTGTAACTAACGATCAGTCGAAAGATACAAGAGAGCAAGTAAGCAGTTTGGGTAACAATATCATTTTTGGGGTAATCCTAGTTGTTACCGTTTTGATGTTCTTTTTAGGAACCCGCAACTCACTTTTCGTGGGTATGGCCATTCCGTTGTCAATGTTCATGGCCTTAATGATTCTGGGTTTACTGGGTATTTCTATTAACACCATGACACTTTTTGGTCTTATCATGGCCTTGGGTATGTTGGTAGATAACGGTATTGTGGTAGTTGAAAACGTGTATCGTTTAATGGAAGAAGGATTAAGTCCAATGGCGGCTACCCGTAAAGGGGTAGGCGAAGTGGCTTTGCCTATTATATCTTCTACTGCTACTACTTTGGCGGCTTTTATGCCATTGGCTTTTTGGCCAGGTATTATAGGTGAGTTTATGCTCTATTTGCCAGTAACGCTAATTATTACGCTGGGTTCATCTCTATTTGTAGCCTTGGTAATTAACCCCGTATTCATCTCTTCTTTCATGAGTTTAGATGGGAAGAAAGTGTATAACCACAAGAGAATAATCATTAGGTCTTCTATTTCTATTGTAGTAGGGCTTGTTATTGCTCTTGGAGCTGGAATTCCAGCATTGGGCAACCTCTTAATTCTTATTGGCGCACTTACATTAATGAACATTTATGTATTAGGGCCTTTGTCTAAAATGTTTCAATCAGGCTTTTTACCAGCCTTAGAGGGGCGTTATGAAAGAGTGTTGAAGAGTGCTGTAAAACACCCCGGTCTTTATTTGGGAGGTGCATTTTTGGCCTTGTTCATTTCATTGGGTGTTTTTGCCGCCTTCCAGCCTAAGGTGTTATTCTTTCCTGAAAACGAACCTAAATATGTAAACGTATTTGTTGAATTTCCTGTGGGAACAGACATTGAAGTAACCAATGACTTTGCAAAGAAGATTGAGGGGCAAGTGCTTGAAATCATTAAACCTTATGAAACTATTGTAGAGTCGGTTTCAACCAACGTAAGTCAAGGTGCTGCCGATCCTAACGATCCAACAGCAGTTGGTCAATCAGAAGAGCCGCATAAGGCACGTATCACCGTTAACTTTATTGAAAGTAAACTACGTGGAGATATCAATACCATTGATGTGATGAACGATTTGCGTGCGCAAATCAAGCCAGAGCCGGGTGTTACTTTAACCATTGATAAAGATGCTGCTGGTCCGCCAACAGGAAAGCCAATTAACTTAGAAATTGTTGGTGAAGATCTTGAGAGGTTAATTCATGTCAGTGAAGACATTCAACAAAAAATTGATGAGTCTGGAATTCGTGGAATTGAAGAATTAAAGAGCTCTTTAGAATTGGGTAAACCTGAGTTAATCGTTGATATTGATCGTGATAACGCCAGACGTTTTGGTTTGTCTACATACGCCATTGCCAATGAAATTAGAACAGCTCTTTTTGGTAAGGAAGTATCTAAATACAAAGAAGGGGAGGATGATTATGAAATCAATGTTCGCTTGAATCAAGACTATCGTTACGATATCGATGCTTTGTTGAATAAGAATATCACTTTCAGAAATCAGAACTCAGGTAAATTGGTGCAAGTACCTATTTCGTCTGTTGCTCATGTGCGTTATGGCTCTACATATGGTTCTATCAAAAGAAAGGATTTAGACAGGGTTGTAACCTTAAGTTCTAATGTGTTGGCTGGAGCAAATGCTACAGAAATTACTGAGCAACTCAAAGTGTTAATGGCTGATTACGATATGCCGGCTGGATATAGCTATGCCTTTACAGGAGAGCAAGAAGAGCAAGCTGAAAATATGGCTTTCTTAGCTAAAGCATTATTGATTGCCGTATTTACCATTTTCTTGATCATTGTGTCTCAGTTCAATAAAATTACTGCTCCATTTATTATTATGGTATCGGTGTTCTTGAGTACCATTGGTGTGTTCTTGGGCTTGGTAATTTTCAATATGGAATTCGTGGTAATTATGACCATGGTGGGAATTATTGCCTTGGCCGGTATTGTGGTAAATAATGCCATTGTACTGATTGACTACATTGAGCTTACAAGAAAGAGAAGGAGAAGAGAATTGGGCTTAGATGACGATGATCGTTTGCCAATGGAAGAAGTTTTAAACTCTATTATTCTTGCTGGTAAAACTAGGCTTCGTCCTGTAATCTTAACGGCTATTACTACCATTCTTGGTTTGGTGCCGCTAGCAGTAGGTTTAAACATTGACTTTATCGGTTGGTTTACTAGTTATAATGCAGACTTCTATGTTGGTGGTGATAACGTTGTATTCTGGGGGCCGATGTCATGGACGATTATTTTCGGACTTACTTTTGCAACTTTCTTAACCCTTATTATTGTTCCTACAATGTATTTATTAGCCGATAAATTCATGTATAGAATAGCAGGGAAGAAGGAAGCAAGAAAAGCAAACGCTCTAAGCTAGATAAAATACACAAACAGAGCTTTGGCTTGATGTTTGTTTAAAATACTATGTGGTGATTTAGGTGTCTGTTTCTCAGGCACCATCATAGTTAAGGTTGATTTGGTGGCTCTCGGGGTGGTTCCCGAGAGCTCTTTTTTTGAACTCAAATTGATTTCAAACAGTTAGCAAAATGTATGAAGTTTAGTGTCTTTTCTTTTATTCTAATAATTCTGTTTTTAGCTTGGATAGAGATATATGCTTATCAGGCAACAAAGACCCTTCTCAAGAATGTAAAGGCCAATCGCGCTAAATGGCTCAAGAGAATTTACCTCTTACAAGCCGTAGCAATGATGGCCTTGGTGTTTTATCTTTTTCTTTCGCAAGCCGGAACAGTACCTTTTAGCTTCATTATCTCCATAATTTTTATGTCTTATACTGCCAAGCTCATTGGGTTGGTCTTCGTTTTTATAGATGATATTAGGAGAGCAATTGCGCTTTTCTTTGCAGGCAAGAAGCGCAGAAAGGAAAAGAAGATAGCAGCAGGTAAAAAAATATCTAGGTCTGAGTTTCTTGCTAAAACTGCCGTTGCGGCAGCTACTTTGCCAATTGTGACCATGAGTTTTGGCATTGTGTCAGGTGCCTATGATTATAGAATAAGAAGAAGAAAATTATACCTTCCAAACCTTCCGAGCGGTTTCAATGGTATTAAAATGGCGCAACTTTCTGATATCCATAGCGGAAGTTTCTTCGATAAAAAAGCAGTTGAAGGGGGAGTTAATTTACTGATGGTCGAAAAGCCCGATGTAGTGTTTTTTACGGGCGACTTGGTGAACAACCAAACCAAAGAACTGAATGAATACTTCGATATTTTCTCTAAAGTAAAAGCCGATTTAGGAGTGTACTCTACTTTAGGAAATCATGATTACGGAGATTATATGCAATGGACTTCAGCTCAGGCAAAGCAAAAAAACCTGCAAGACATGATTTTGGCGCATGAAAAAATGGGCTGGAATCTCATGATGAATGAAAATAAATCGCTGAAAGTAGGAGGGGATCAAATCTCCTTAATAGGCGTAGAGAACTGGGGTGCTGGTCGTTTTGCCAAATATGGCGACTTAGACCTTGCGCATAAAAATTCAGAAGGCGATGTAAAAATATTGCTTTCACACGATCCAAGTCATTGGGATGCACAAGTAAGGCCAAAGTATAACGACATTGATTTGATGTTTGCAGGGCACACCCACGGTATGCAGCTTGGTGTTGAGGTTGGTAATTTTAGATGGAGCCCTTCGCAATGGATGTACCCTCAATGGGCTGATTTATATACCGAAGGAAATCATCACCTCTATGTAAACCGAGGCTTTGGTTTCTTAGGCTTCCCTGGCCGAATCGGAATTCTTCCTGAAATCACCATTTTTGAATTGACGAATAGGCCGGTTTAAGAGTAGGGCTTTTGAAGCCCCACTCTATATTCATTTTCTCAGGGGAGAATTTAGGCTTTATTGAACTTCTCGTTATACATTTCAAAACTCTCTTTAAGAATTTCAATAGCAGTTTCTTTGTTCAGAAATTCTTCTACCACCACAGTTTTATTCTCTAGCTTTTTATAGTCTTCAAAGAAATTCCTCATTTCTGAAATGAAATGCGAAGGAAGTTCAGAGATATCGTTGATATGGCTAATGCTCGGGTCGCCTGCAGCTACTGCAATGATTTTATCATCTGCTTCACCGTTGTCGAGCATACGCATTACGCCAATAACTTTGGCCGGAACAATACACATGGGTACAATGTCGATTTGTGACAGAATCAGAATATCTAATGGGTCTCTATCTTCACAATAACTCTGAGGAATAAAGCCGTAATTCGCTGGATAATAAACCGAAGAGTACAATACTCTATCGAGGATTAAAAGCCCACTGTCTTTGTCTAGCTCGTATTTGGCCCTTGTGCCTTTCGGAATTTCAATAATGCCGTTTACAATATCTGGTAGGTTATCACCAGGTGAAACATCATGCCAAGGGTTAAATTTATTTTTCATAAAGTAGGTTTTTCAAGTATATAAGATCGCTTATTGTTTTAAGCTAAGAATAGTAAAGATAGTTAATGCTACTAGCAAATGAGGATGCCTGATTTTGGTTACATGTGACAAGTGCTGTGACAAAAGCATAAAAAAGGCCTTAGAATTGTTTCTAAGGCCTTTTGCGGAGAGAGGGGGATTCGAACCCCCGGTACGGTTTCCCGCACGCATGTTTAGCAAACATGTGGTTTCAGCCACTCACCCATCTCTCCGTGTATTTAGCTGATATATTGCCCTCGTTTAAGAGGAGTGCAAATATAGGTGATTAGATCAGACTTCACCAAGCGTATTTTAGAAAAAATACCATCAATGTAAATCCATTTTTATAACTCATTAAAATTGAGTCAATTCATTAAACGATAGCCACTACTTGCTATCTAAATCGAAAATCAACACAACTAAACTATGTATCAACCAAAATGTATGAATGTCACGAGTTTCCGAACTGGAATGCTCGTGATTTGCGCTTTACTGATCAGTACACTGTCTTTTGGACAGAAAATTGACTTCAGTAAGCTAGAAGCAATGAAACCAAGAAGTATTGGTCCGGCCAACATGAGTGGCAGGGTTACCTCCATTGATGTAGTAAATAGCAGTCCAGAAATTATTTATGCCGGCTCTGCCTCTGGTGGCCTCTGGAAATCTGAAAGTGGGGGTATTGCTTGGGAGCCTATTTTTGATAATGAATTAGCGCTCTCTATAGGAGCCGTTGCCGTTTCTCAAAAAAACCCAAATATTGTTTGGGTAGGAACAGGAGAGGGGAATCCTAGAAACAGTTTAACAGGTGGTTATGGAGTTTACCGCAGTTTAGATGCTGGTAAAACTTGGAAATTAATGGGGCTTGAAAAAACCAGAAACGTTCACCGTATTATCATCGATCCGAATGATCCGAACACTGTATATATAGGTGCCATTGGTTCTCCGTGGGGCGACCATAAAGAAAGAGGTGTTTATAAAACTACTGATGGAGGAGAGACTTGGAATCACATTCTCTATGTAGATGAAAAAACAGGAGTGGGCGACATGGTGATGGATCCTTCTAACCCAAATAAGATTCTGGTAAACATGTGGCAACACAGAAGAGAACCTTGGTTCTTTACTTCTGGCGGGCCAAGCTCAGGCTTATATATGACCGTAGATGGCGGTAAAAACTGGACAAAACAGTCGGCCAAAGACAACGGTATTCCTGAAGGAGATTTGGGCCGTATGGGCTTAGCGTTTGCTACAAACAATCCGAACAGGGTTTATGCACTTATCGAAGCCAAAGAAAACGCGCTTTATCGTTCAGATGATGGTGGTTTTAAATGGGAGATGATCAACAATGGTAACGACATCGGAAACCGACCTTTCTACTATTTTGATATCTACGTAGACCCTAAAAATGAAAACAGAGTATATAGTATTTTCACTAATGTCCACAGAAGTGAAGATGGCGGTAAGTCATTCCAGAATATTATTCCTAGAAACCTTATTCACGTAGATAATCATGCTTTATACATACATCCAGACGATCCTAAATATATGATTTTAGGTAATGATGGTGGCATGGCCATTACGCGCGATATGGGTAAGAAATGGCAGTTTGTAGAGAATTTACCATTAGGTCAGTTCTATCATATTAATGTAGATAACGAAATGCCTTACAATGTATATGGAGGTTTACAAGATAACGGAACATATACAGGGCCTGCCTATACCTGGAAAAGCGATGGAATTAGAAACGATTACTTCTTCACCATTGGTGGTGGCGATGGTTTTGATGTAATGGCCGATCCTGACGATTCACGTTATGGTTATTCTCAGTCGCAACAAGGTAATGTTAGTAGATACGATAAACTCACTGGAAGCAGCAAAAGGATTAAGCCTACAAGCGATGACCCTAAAGTAAAGTTACGTTTCAACTGGAACTCAGCCATGGCGCAAGATCCATTTGATAATAGCACTATTTATTTTGGAAGCCAGTTTGTACATAAGAGTACAAATAAAGGTGATAGCTGGACAATTATTTCTCCAGACTTAACAACCAACGATACCACTAAACAAAATCAAGATAAGAGTGGTGGGTTAACCATTGATGCAACGGGAGCGGAAAACCATACTACGCTTTTAGTAATTGAACCAAGTGCTTTGGAAAAAGGAGTGCTTTGGGCTGGATCAGATGATGGTTACATTCATGTTACAAAAGATGGAGGCGCCACTTGGACAAACGTGTCCAAAAACCTTAAAGGTGTTCCTGAAGGATCATGGGTGAACCAAATCAAAGCTTCTCGATATAACAAAGGAGAGGCCGTTGCTGTAATTAATAATTACAGAAGGTTCGATTTCAAACCATATTTGATGAGAACTAAAGATTATGGAAAAACATGGACATCAATTGTAAACGAAAATGATGTTTTCGGATATGCACTTTCGTTCATCCAAGATCCGGTAGAGCCGAAATTGATGTTTTTAGGTACTGAGCATGGACTATACATCAGTATCGATGAAGCAAAAACTTGGACTAAGTTTGAAAACGGCTATCCGAGTGTTTCAACAATGGATTTGGTGATTCAAGAGCGTGAGAGTGATTTAGTGATTGGTACTTTCGGTAGAGCTATTTATGTGCTTGACGATATTAACCCACTACGTGTTTTGGCAGCAAAAGGTCAAAAAGCGATAACAGAGTCTGATGTAACTGCGATTGATGCCGTTACATCCTATATGGTGAGCACAAGAGCAGCGAGTGGGCCGGCTAACCCAGGTAATGCAACTTTCGAAGGAGAAAACAGGCAGTCTGGTTCGGCAATAATCAAATTTTTTGCTAAAAAACCTGAAGCGCCTGCTGGCGGAGGAAGAGGCGCTGGTGCGACTGCATCTCAAGCACAAGGAAGACCTGCTGGTGGTCAAGGTGGTGGCGGAGGCCGTGGAGGCCGAGGTGGAGCTGGAGGGGGAAGTTCCCAAAGAGGTCCTCAAGCCAAGATTGAAATCTTTGATTTGAGTGGAAACTTGGTGAGAACATTGAGTTCTCCAATTAGTGAAGGTTTAAATAGTGTTTCTTGGAGGTATGATGAAGATCCTCCTGAGAATACTGTACAGCCAGAATTGCCTGCGGGTGTTCCAGCTCAATTTGCTTCTTTCTTTAGAAGGGGTGGGGCTCCTGCTTTGCCAGGTAAATATACCTTCAAAGTAACCATTGGTAATCAATCAGACGAAGGTAAAATTGAATTCCAAATGGATCCTCGCGATACTTATGATATCAATAACTTAATTGCTAGAAGAGACTTGCTCAGAGAAGTAAATGTGCTTTCAGCAGATGTTTCGGCCTTAGCCTCTAAAATTACTACCGATATGGCTTCTGTAGATAAAGTGATAGAAGCTTTGAAAGGTAAGCGTGGCCCAGAAGTAAATGCTTTGAGAACCAAAAGTGAAGAAGTGAAGAAGGAAATGAAAGAACTTTCTGATGCTGTTGGTAGTGGAGGTGGTTTCCGTTTTGGAGGAGGAAGTGACTCTGATATTGTTCCTTTAAGCTCAAAAGTAAGTGGTTTGTCTCGTACAATTTCTGGTTCGTTTGATGCTCCTGGCGCTGCAGATCGTAAAGATTTGGCTGATTTCAATAGTGAATTCAAATCATTACAATCTAAAATGGATGCTTGGTATGCTGCAAACTGGAATGCATATTTGGCAGCTGTTAAAACAGTAGATTTCTCTCCAATTGGTGGAGAATAAGAATCGTTTATAAAACTGTATCTTATTTAGGGTGAAAGCTTTTATATAGTCAAAAGGCCTGTGGAACATTCTTCACAGGCCTTTCTTGTTTTAATAGGTTGGCAAGGGATTTAAGAAATGCTATATAGAATGAGGCGGTACAATATTAAAACCAATAAGGTTGATGAATATAGAGAAGCATTGATAGTCCCAAATATCAGTTATAAAATATCATTTTGATTCTTATTAATGGCTTAATAAAACAAGAAAGCTCTTAAAGACAGTTGTTCATCCATATGCTTTTTAAGTAAATAGATGGGATTTCAAAAATACACAACATTAAACGATTACGTTTAATAATTTTATATATTTGCATTAAACGAAAACGTTTAATGTGATGCCAGCACTAAAAGTAGATAAAAGGAAGTGGTTAAAATTAGGAATAGAATACTTTTCTACATTGGGAAAACAGGGGATAAATGTAGAGCAGATGGCAAAAAAACTGGATTGCAACAAATCCAGTTTTTACCATCATTTTCAATCCAAAAAGAACTTTCTAAATGAGATGATTCAGTATTGGTATAATGAAAGTATGGAACCTATTATAACGGAAGTTGATGGAATAAGAGAACCAAGGTTGCGGTTTGAGCGGTTTTTAATTTTGGGATTTAAAGATAAATCTAGAAAAGATTTAATGTTTTTTTTAAGAAAAGAAGCCGAGACAAATACTAAACTAAATCGACTTTTAAAAGAACTCAAAAAAACAAGAGTTGAGTATGGGGCGCTATTAATTCAGAAATTAGGATACTCAAGGGAAGTAGCAATTCAAAAAGCAGAAATTTTATATCTCTTTTACCTTGGGTGGTACGAGATAAACAAAACATCTAAAAAAGGTGAAGATATTAAGGATGCAATAAAACTTATTAAAACCTTTATTGAGTTTTAATATATACTAAAAAACATGAATACAAGAAAACATTCTATTCTATCAATCATAATATATGTATTGATCACCTTTCTCTTTTCATATCATTCTTTTAAACTATATATCATTCATTTTGGAGAAGACTTTATGAATTCTGAAAGTTTTATAAATTCTTTTTCTTCAGTATTTAATGCAAAAATAGCAGTTATTGCTCAAAGTGTATTTAGAGTCATTATACTTATAAGCTTGATTTTAATTGTAAAAAGTAAAAAAATGGAATAATAAGTATGTGGTTAGGTATAGTGCTGCTTGTGATATCTCAATTTTGGTTAGTAAATGAATCTACAAACCCGTTAGTTCACTCTATACTTTCTGGGTTAAAACCTCTAAAGGGCTTACTATTTCCTACCCTTATAACAGTACTCTATATAAAGCGTAAATAAAAATTGAAAATGGACATCATCAAAAATTGGGATTTTATTCGACAACATTTTAGTAAAAGTTTTAGATCTAATTTTTATGTATCAATTGCATCGGTTGATATCAATAATAACCCAACTGTGACACCCATTGGCTCACTTTTTTTGAATGACAATCAAACAGGTTTCTATTTTGAAAAGTTTGCGGTAAAGCTTTCGAAAAATGCCGATAGCAATCCAAACATTTGTGTTTTAGGCGTTAATAGCAACCGGTGGTTTTGGATTAAATCTTTGTTCAAAGGAAAGTTTACTAACCCACCTGCAATAAAACTATATGGTAAATTGGGTGAAAAAAGAAAGGCTACGACAAAAGAAATAGAAAGACTGAATAGAAGAATGAGAGCAACCAAAAGTTTAAAAGGCAATGCTTATTTATGGAAAAAGATGGATTCTATTAGAGACATAAAGTTTACGAGTGCGGAACAAATTAATTTAGGAAAGATGACAACAATTAAAAATATTTAATTAATGAAAACCCACAACTTCACACATTTAATACTTGTATTGATACTATTTTTAAATGCCTGTAATATTAAAAAACAGGACTCAAAAGAAAACTCTTCTAAATCATTATCCTATGAAATTGCTTATTCATCAAAAGAAACAGGTGATGCAGAAATTTACTTGACAGATGATAAGGCCAAATCAAAAACTAGAATTACTAATCGCTCTGGGAGAGATGGCTATATAGCTTGGTCTCCTGACGGAACACGTATTGCTTCTTATGGCTATTATGATGGTGGAAACACATGGTCTATTCATACCATGAATCACGATGGTACAAACCTAAAACGGTTAACGCATGCAAAAAACAAATGGGATAGCTCGCCAGCTTGGTCTCCTGATGGAAAAAAATAGCTTTTGCTAGAGGTTATCAAGGTTCTGGTGAAGATTGGATAGCAGAACTTTGGATTATGGATGCAGACGGAAGCAGACAAACTCAAATAAAACCACTGAATGGTGGAGGGCCATATTTTACTCATGAAGGTAAACTCATTTTTCATTCGGCTTTTAATACCACTAGTGAAGACATTTGTATAGCCAATATTGATGGTAGCAATATGATTAAGCTAACCAATAATAAAGCTACCGATTTACATCCTGAAGTTTCTGCAGATGGCAAACAAATTGTTTTTATGTCTAACAGGGATGGGAATTTTGAAATTTATGTAATGAATATTGATGGCTCAAATCAAAAACGATTAACAAATAATGATGTTGATGATTGGGATCCCTCATGGTCACCTGATGGGGCTAAAATACTCTTCCAATCCGAAGACAAACACGGAGAAAAACATATTTATAAAATGAACAACGATGGTTCTTCAGTAGAAAAATTTATTGATAACGCTTTTGGTGCTGTTTGGTTAAAAACACATAAATAATTTATGAACATCTTTCTGTTTATAAGTGGTATTCTGTGTTTTCTTTTAGGAATTGTTCATTCCTTCCTTGGAGAGTATTTTATTTTTAAGGGTAAAAGAAAGAAAGGAAATTTAGTTCCCTTAAAGGGAGGTTTAGAACTAAAGGAAAGACATTTACGCATACTATGGGCTACTTGGCATCTGGCTTCTGTTTTTGGTTGGTGCATTGGAGCTATATTAATGAAAATTGCATTATCAAAAAACCAGCAAAATATAGAGCTCGTTAATTTTATTTTACAAGCAATTATTTATACCATGGGGATGAGTTCGTTATTGGTTTTAATTGGCACCAAAGGAAAACACCCTGGTTGGATGGTGCTTTTAATAATAGGAATATTAATGATAATTGGAAACTAAAAATAATAAAATGAAAAAGAACAACCTTATGTCTTGTCCTGAAATAGGTTGACACAATCAATTGATAACTGTCAACTAAAATCAGGACGGGACAAATCCTAAAAACAAAAAAGCCTCTGATTTCTCAGAAGCTTTTGTTGTCGGGGTGGCAGGATTCGAACCTACGACCTCCTCGTCCCAAACGAGGCGCGATACCGGGCTACGCTACACCCCGAACTTTTATTTTAAGGGAAGTTCAAAACCCAATTTTTTTCAATCTAAATTAAGTAATTCAAGACTGTTTTTGTTTCTTTTTTGAGGCCGTTGTCTCAATTGCGAGTGCAAATATAGGGATAATTTTTATTGTACAACACGTCTTTCGAAATTTTTATTAATTAAAATGAAATTGTTTCTAAGTGCTCAGTAGTACACTATATAATATAGAAATAAGAGGAGTATATACTTCGAAAATGTAGCTATAATGTACAGTTAGGCTGATCTTGCTGACAACCAATTAGATACGCTTTCAATAGCCTATATAGCTGTAAATGGGGTTATTATTTTAAATAATGGCGCTGATTTATCTTTGTATATCTCTTGTAAAAATGGATTCGTATACAGGGTTACGCTAATTTAAATTGTTTAGGCTATTTATAATAATTCTAAATAAAAACCACCTTAGAATTAAGTGCGTAAACAACTGTTAATGAACGAAGTATGTGGTTTTTTAATCTCTTTTGACCACTCGTGTACTATCTAAACTTTAGTTTGAAATAAAGCATTCCGATACTACCTTTGTCTCGATTTTACGTGATGAGACAATCTGTGACTCTAACTACTGATTACATGTTATCCAAAAAACTATTAGTCCGCTTCGCGACAGCATGCTTGTTTGTATGTTGTTTTGTTTTTTCTGGCCAACAAGCCTTTGCCCAGAGAGATAAAATTCCAACCGATGAAGCAATCATCAAAAAAGGAGAAGGTCTCTTTAAAGAATACATATGTAATTCTTGCCACGCTGTGGATAAAAAAGTTGTAGGTCCAGCTTTGGCTGGAATTTACGATAGAAGAGAAGTTGACTGGATTTTATCTTTTGTGAAGAGCCCAGGCAAAATGATTAATGATGGCGATCCTCAAGCTGTAGCTCTATTTAAAGAGTATAATCAGGTGATGCCTAATCAAGATCTTTCAGACGAGCAGATTTTGTCAATTATGGCTTATGTTCTGCATACTGAAGAAAACCCTCCAGTAGAAGCTGCGCCAATAGCTACTGCAACTGGTGCCGAAGGTGCTGCTCAATCAGGCGGTGTTCCTTCAGAATATCTGAATGTAATTATGGTTACTTTGATTGTGGTGTTGGTACTACTATTAGTAGTATTGGTTATCATCATCAATTTCGTTAGCCGTTACTTAAAGGATAAAAAGCAACTTTCTGCAGAAGATGAAGAGATTGTTAATGAGAAATTTAGTGTTTCTGCTTTCCTAAGAAGCCCAACAGTTATAGGTATTGTTACTTTCCTTGTAGTAACCTTAGCTGCTAAAAACGTGATTGACGGTCTGTACACTGTAGGTGTGCAACAAGGATATGCGCCAACTCAACCAATCGCTTTTTCTCATGAAATACACGCTGGAACTTACGAAATTGACTGTCAGTATTGCCATACAGGTGTAGAGATTGCAAAGAGTGCAAACATTCCATCAGTGAATATTTGTATGAACTGCCATAGTTCAATCAAGACAGATTCTCCTGAGATACAGAAATTATATGCAGCTCAAGAAAGCGGAAAGCCAATTGAGTGGGTACGTGTTCATAACTTGCCTGATTTAGCTTATTTCAATCACTCACAACACGTAACGGTAGGAGAGATTGAATGCCAGACTTGTCACGGTGAAATTCAAGAAATGGCTGTTGTTGAGCAGTTTGCCCCTTTAACAATGGGCTGGTGTATTGACTGCCATAGAAATACAGATGTAAATACGCAAGGTAACGGATACTACGATAAGTTGGTGGAGATGCATAACGCAACCTCAAAAACACCTATGAAAGTAGCCGATATCGGTGGTTTGGAATGTGCTAAATGTCACTATTAATTATTGAATAGAATTTCGATTTCTGATTGATATACAATGAAAGAAAATCAAAAAACATACTGGAAAGGGATAGAGCAATTAACCAACGAACCTTCGTTTGTTAAAAATGCCGAGAAGGAATTTCCAGAATACCTTCCTATCAACGAAAATGGTGAGGGAAGCAGTAACAGAAGGGACTTCTTAAAATTAATGGGTTTTGGTATCGCAGCAGCTTCTTTAGCGGCTTGTGAGGCTCCGGTAAGGAAGGCAATCCCTTATTTGAACAAACCTGTTGATGTTGATCCTTCTATTCCTAATTATTATGCTTCTACCTATGTGAATGGCGGTGACGCTGTAAGTGTAGTGGTGAAAACTAGAGAAGGTCGTCCGATTAAAATTGAAGGAAATAAGTTTTCTTCAATGACAAAGGGAGGTACTAATGCTCAAGTAGAAGCTTCTGTACTTTCATTGTACGATAAAGAAAGATTGGTAGGCCCTAAAAAAGCAGGTTCTAAAACTGACTGGGAAACTTTAGATAAAGAAGTAATTGCCAAGTTGGGTGAGATTTCTGCTAAGGGTGGTCAAATTAGAATTGTAAGTAATTCTGTTTTAAGTCCTACTACAAAAAGATCAATAGCCGAGTTTACTGCTAATTATCCAACAGCGCAACACATAAGCTACGATTCATCATCGGCTTATGGTATTTCTGAAGGAAACAGAAGATCGTTTGGTACATCAATGGTGCCATCATATGATTTTAGTAAAGCCAAAACTATTGTGAGTGTAGGTGCCGACTTCTTAGGTACTTGGATTTCACCAATTGAGTTTACTAAGCAGTATTCACAAACAAGAAAAATTAGCGCGGAGCACCGTGAAATGTCTAGACACTATCAATTTGAGTCTAACCTTTCATTAACGGGTGCAAACGCAGATTATAGAACAGGCATTCGCCCTTCACAAGCTGGCCCATTAGTAGCAGCCATATATAATGGTATTGCGGCTAAGGCTGGTCAAGCTAAAGTGAGTGGTGGAAATGCTGGAGATATTGCGCATTTAACAGCAGCAATCAATGAGCTTTGGACAAACCGTGGTGCTGGGCTTGTAGTCTCTGGCTCAAACGATCCAGTTGTTCAGGTTTTGGTAAATGGTATCAACGCCATGTTAGGTAACTACGGTGCTACTATTAATGTAAATGCACCGCTTCATTTCCGTCAAGGAGATGACCAAGCCATGAGTTCATTTGTAAAAGATACCAACGCTGGTTTAATCAGTGCTGTAATCTTCTTTAACTGTAACCCAGTTTACGATTCAGCCGATGGAAAAGCGTTGCAGGCTGGATTAGCTAAAGTTTCATTGAAGATTTCTACATCAGATAGAATGGATGAAACGGCTGCTTTGGCAGACTACGTTGCTCCTGATCATCATTATTTAGAGCAGTGGAACGATGTTGAATTAAGAACTGGTCACTTCAGTTTAGTTCAACCTACAATTGCTCCACTATTCGATACTCGTCAGGTACCAGAAACGTTTTTGAAGTGGTCTGGAAAAACGGTAGAATACTATACTTACCTACAAGATAACTGGAGAGAGAACTTCTTCACCAAACAAACAGATACTTCTAATTTCCAGACATTCTGGGATAAAACTTTGTTTGATGGTGTATTTGAAACAGGAGGGAACTCACAAGCATATACATTTGACTTTAGCGCAGTACCTGCGGCAGCCACTAGCATTGCTCAGAATTACAAGAGCAATGGAACTGGTCTAGAATTGGCGCTATACGAAAAAGTGACTATGGGTAATGGCTCAATGGCCAATAACCCTTGGTTACAAGAAGCTTCAGACCCAATTACAAAAACTACTTGGGATAACTATTTAACAGTTTCTCAAGCCCAAGCAGAAGAGTGGGGAATCAAAATGGATGATGGTACCACTGAGAAAGTAACACTTTCGGTAGGTAATACATCTGTTAGTTTGCCAGTTTTGATTCAGCCAGGGCAAGCCGCTGGAACCGTAGGGCTTGCCTTAGGTTACGGAAGAACTAGCGCGGGTAGAGTTGGAAATGAAGTAGGGGTGAATGCCTATCCTTTCATTACTAAATTAAATGGTGCAAATGTTTACGATGTTTTTGCTGGAGTAACAGTAGAAAAAACAGGCGAATCATACAGAATTGCACAAACACAAACACACCAGACTTACATGGGCAGAGCCAATGTAATTCAGGAGTCAACTTTAGGTGAATACAAAAAGGACACTAAAGCGGGAAGAGAGTATCCGTTGATTTACAAAGAAGGTGAGTATATCAAGCCTTCTAAAATCACGCTTTGGAAAGGTCACGAATATAACAATCACCACTGGGGATTGGCCATTGATATGAACTCTTGTACGGGTTGTGCAGCATGTACTGTTGCTTGTCAGGCAGAAAACAATATTCCAGTTGTTGGTAAGGAAGAAGTATTGAACAGAAGAGAAATGGCTTGGATCAGAATTGATCGCTACTATAGCTCTGATGCTCCTGTAGATGATTTGAAAGCTTTAGAGAAAGCTTCAGAAAATCCAGAAGTTACATTCCAACCAATGATGTGTCAGCATTGTAATAACGCACCTTGTGAAACTGTATGTCCGGTAGCAGCTACTACGCACAGTTCAGAAGGACTTAACCAAATGACATATAACAGATGTATTGGTACAAGATATTGTGCTAACAACTGTCCTTATAAAGTAAGAAGGTTTAACTGGTTCAAGTACCACGATAATACGCAATTCGATAAGAACCTTTCAATGAACAATGATTTGGGTAAAATGGTATTGAACCCAGATGTAACCGTTCGTGCTAGAGGTGTAATGGAGAAATGCTCAATGTGTGTGCAGAGAATCCAAGCGGGTAAACTTGCCGCAAAGCGTGAAGATAGAAGGCCAAAAGATGGTGATATTAATATGGCATGTGCCTCGGCTTGTCCTGCAGATGCGATCATCTTTGGTGATTTGAACGACAAAAACTCTAGAATTTCTCAAGTATTGAAAATTCAAGAGAAAGAAGACGGTCAAGGAGCTACCGAGCGTGTAGTGGAAGAAGACAGAGCTTATCACGTGTTGGAGGAAATCAACGTTAACCCTAACGTTTGGTATTTCACCAAAATTAGAAATAAGGAAAAACAATCAACTGAAGCTTAATTTTTAAAAGAGATACACTATGCAGGTTACTTCATCCGTAAGAACACCTTTGATAACTGGCGGTAAGACTGTCCATGACGTTACCGAGGATATCTGCAGGCAGGTAGAGGGCAAGCCTTCCAAATCATGGTTATTAGGCATGGGGATGGCACTTACTGCTTTTGGCATTGGTTTCATCGCTGTAGCTGCTACACTTTGGGAAGGAATTGGAATGTGGGGTCTGAACAAAACCGTAGGTTGGGCCTGGGATATTACAAACTTCGTATGGTGGGTAGGTATTGGTCACGCTGGAACTTTGATTTCGGCAGTACTTTTACTTTTCCGTCAGAAATGGAGAATGGCAATTAACAGAGCTGCAGAGGCAATGACAATTTTTGCCGTAATATGTGCTGCTATGTTCCCGGTACTTCACATGGGACGACCTTGGTTAGGAGCTTATTGGGCTTTACCGTTACCGAATACATTCGGTTCACTTTGGGTAAACTTTAACTCTCCACTTCTTTGGGACGTATTCGCAATTTCTACATACTTCTCTGTATCTCTAGTGTTCTGGTACATAGGGCTTGTTCCTGATTTTGCTACCATTAGAGATAGAGCAACTGGAGTAAGAAAGAAAATTTACGGAGCATTAAGTCTTGGTTGGAATGGCGCTGCTAAAGCTTGGAGCCGATACGAAAGTGTATCTTTGATTTTGGCTGGTTTAGCAACACCACTCGTACTTTCAGTACACACCATTGTATCATTTGACTTTGCTACCTCAGTAATTCCAGGATGGCATACTACGATTTTCCCTCCATACTTTGTTGCTGGAGCGATTTTCTCAGGGTTTGCAATGGTACTGACATTGATGTTGGTAACTAGAAAACTATTTAAACTAGAAGACTACATTACTATTGAGCACATTGGCTTGATGAACATAGTAATTACAATTACTGGTTCAATTGTAGGTATAGCATACATTACTGAGTTCTTTGTAGCTTGGTATTCTGGAGTTCCTGCAGAACAATACGCATTCTTTAATAGAATGCAAGGGCCATATTGGTGGGCTTACTGGTCTATGATGACATGTAACGTAATCTCTCCACAGTTATTCTGGTTCAAGAAAATCAGAACCAATATTGCCGCTACTTTCATTATTTCAATTATTGTAAACATTGGAATGTGGTTCGAGCGATTTGTGATTATCGTTACTTCATTGCATAGAGATTATCTACCATCATCATGGGCTATGTTCTACCCAACTGTGTACGACATGGGAGTGTATTTATTCACATTTGGATTGTTCTTTACAGCATTCTTATTATTTGCTAAGTTCTTCCCAGTAGTGAACATGGCTGAAATTAAAAGTATTGTAAAATCTTCATCAGAAAAACAGACTGCATAATTATGAGCGATTCTAGAAATTTTGTTCTCGGTGTTTTTGATGACGAGGACGTATTATTAAGCGCGGTACGAAAGGTGAGAGGTGCCGGAGTTAAAATTGACGAGGTATATTCTCCATTCCCTGTTCATGGTCTTGATGAAGAATTAGGCTATAAGAGATCTAGACTTCCGATTGCCGCCTTCATGTTCGGTATATTAGGAACTTCATTAGCGCTTACAATGCAGTTTTGGATGCTAGGAGTGGATTGGCCAATGATTATTGGTGGTAAAGACTTTACTCCACTACCAGATTTTATCCCTGTAACTTTTGAACTAACGGTTTTACTCGCTGCTTTTGGTATGGTGGGTACATTCTTCGTAAGTACTGATTTAAAACCATGGAAAGACCCTAAAATGCTTGATTTGAGAATTACAGATGATAAGCATGTAATGGCAATTGATTTAGGTCAAAACAAATCTGTGGATGCTCAAACAATCAATAGCGTATTGAAAGATTCAGGTGCTATTGAAGTGAACGATAAAGAAGTTGAAGACTAAGCTAAAGATGATCATGTTGAATAGATTGAAAGCATTTTTACCACTCATAGCGATCTTTGCTCTGGCTTCTTGTAATGCTAGTGGCGATAACCCAGGTACAGAATATGCACCACAGATGTATCATTCAATACCTTATGAGCCATTAACACAAATCAAGGAAAAGGATAGAGGAGAATGGCTGAGTAATAGAGAAGATGGATTAGGTGAATTTTATAATTCAAATCCAAACAATGCCTATGAACAAAATGTAAAGTTGCCGGTAGCAGGTACTGTAAGAAGAACCGCTGATGGTGTACTTCCTTATCGTTTAGGAAAAGATGACATTGAAGCGGCAAGCCTTGTAGAAAATCCTCTACCTGAAACACCAGAAATTTTGGCAGAAGGTAAAAGACTATATGAATTGTATTGCGACCATTGTCATGGTACAACTGGACAGGCAGATGGGTTGGTATCACCTGTTTTTCAAGGTGTTCCGCCTTATACAGCGCCAGCGCTAAGAAATCTTTCAGAAGGACACATTTTCCATGTAATTACTTATGGAATTAGAAGAATGGGAGCTCACGGTTCTCAAATCAGTCCAGAGAAAAGATGGAAGATTGTAAAGTATGTTAAACAATTGCAACAAAAGTAACCCACAAATTTTTTAGAAAATGGCAAAAGAAAGATTTGAATTTACGACAGGCTTAAAAAAGAAGCTATATCTCGTAGCCATCATTGGGTTTGTATTGTTGCTTGTAGGTGCAATATTCCCTGGCGGTGGTCATGAAGCTGAGGCTGGTGATCATGAAGGAACAGAACAACACGATGCTGGTACTTCTGACGATCATGGAACTAATGCTAGCGATAACCATAGCGGTGCTGATAATGACGGCCACGGTGGAATGATATCTGATGAATCAGGTGAAGATCATGGTGCAGGCGAAGCGGATCACGGTGGCGGATGGTTAAAAAGATTAGGCGTAAACCTTTGGATCAACAATGTTTATTTTGTTGGACTAGGTATCATAGGAATATTCTTCTTTACACTTCAATATGCTTCACAAGCAGGTTGGTCTGCTTTTTTATTGAGAGTTCCGTTGGCGATGGGAAGCTGGTTGCCTTACGCGTTTGTATTGATGATTGTTACTTTCATTATTTTTGGTCATGATATTTTCCACTGGACGCATAGTGATTTGTATAATCAATTCTTAGCAAATGGAGAGTTAAACCCGCATTACGATGCACTAATTGCTGGAAAAAGTAGCTACTTCTTTCTTCCTTTAGAGGGAGGCTCATTCCCGCTTTTCTTTGTGCTTAGAATGGTTGTATTCTTTGCTGTATGGTTCTTCCTATTTAAAAAAATTAAGTCTTTGGCTTTGGCAGAAGATGAATTGGGTGGCGATAGCTATTGGTTCAAAATGAGAAAATTCTCTGCGATCTTCTTGGTATTCTTTGCAGTGAGTTCATCTGTTTCAGCTTGGGATTGGATCATGTCAATTGACGTACACTGGTTCTCTACAATGTTTGGTTGGTATGTATTTGCTAGCTGGTGGGTAACAGGTTTGGCTTTCATTACACTTGTAACAGTGTTATTAAAAGAAGCCGGTTATTTGTCTCAAGTCACTTCAAATCACCTACACGATCTTGGTAAGTTTATCTTCGCATTCAGTATTTTCTGGACGTATGTATGGTTCTCTCAATTCCTATTGATTTACTATGCTAACATTCCTGAAGAGTCAGTATATTTTGTAGAAAGATTATTGAGTGACAAATACGCACCATTCTTCTTCATTAACCTTATTTTGAATTTCATCTTCCCTCTACTTACGTTCATGACGAGAGATGCAAAACGATTGAATGTATTCTTGAAAATCGTTTGTATTGTTATTCTAGGAGGGCACTGGATTGATTTTTACCTAATGGTAACACCAGGTACGCTTGGCGAAAATGGAGCATTTGGTTTTACAGAGATTGGCTTGTTCATGATTTTCGGAGTCGCCTTCTTGTTCGTTACCTTAACTGCCTTATCTAAATCAGCATTAGTGGCTAAAAATCATCCAATGTTAGAAGAGGCAAAACATCATCATATTTAATAAGAGTAAACTAAAGATATGTTCGGGTTTTATATAGTTTTAGCGATTTTCTTAGTACTGGCGATCCTTTTAATGATCTTCAGAGTAAGTAGATTGATCAGTGTTGTTAAAGGTTCTGATGAAAAGTCAGTGACTGGAAGTAACAATGTAAACGCCATATTGATGGTGGTTTTCTTGGTATTGTTCTTTGGCTTAATGGCGTGGTATTCATTTGCCCATTTTGATTCATACGATCCGCCAATAGCATCTGATCATGGTTTAGTAACTGATAAGTTGTTTTGGAGAACAATGTGGATCACAGGAATTGTGTTTGTGATTACACATATATTACTTTTTGTATTTGCTTACAAGTATAGATACAGAGAGAATCATAGAGCCGAATTCTACCCGCATAACAACAAATTAGAGCTTTTGTGGACTGGCGTACCTGCTATTGTATTAACATGGTTAGTAATTTCTGGTTTTGCAGCTTGGTCTGATATTACCAGCAAAGCGCCAGAAGATGCTGAACAAATTGAAATTACAGGTCAACAATTTACATGGTTGATTCGCTATGGCGGAATGGACAATGAAGTTGGAGATTACGATTACCGTTTGATTGATGCTACTAATGATTTGGGCATGGATTTTACGGATAAGGCCAATTTCGATGATTTTAATAACAACTCTATCGTACTTCCTAAAGGGCGACCTGTGTTATTGAAAATTAGAGCTAAGGATGTACTTCATAGTGTTTATATGCCTCATATGAGATTGAAAATGGATGCTGTTCCTGGTATGCCTACTCAATTCTGGTTTGTGCCTAATAAGACCACTGAGGAAATGAGGATTGAGGAAAATAATCCTGATTTCAATTTTGAATTGGCTTGTGCAGAAATTTGTGGTACATCACATTTTGCTATGCGTAGAATTGTGACGGTTTTAGAACCTGAAGAATACGATAAATGGAAAGCAGAGCAGAAATCTTGGTTGTCAAAAAACCCAGATTATATGTCTCAGGTACCTGAGAATTTGAAAGAGTTGGCCGTAGTTACAGCGGGCATTAACGAGTAATTAATAAGACCAATATATTAAGATGGCAACAGCAACACATATTGATGCACACGCGCATGATGATCACGATCACGAGCATCATGAAACGTTCATCACAAAGTATATTTTCTCACTTGACCATAAAACGATTGCCAAGCAATTCCTAATTACAGGTATTATTTGGGCAATTATTGGAGCAGGTTTTTCTGCAATCTTTAGATTGCAGTTGGGATTCCCTGAAGCAGATTTATCTTGGTTAAGACCGCTTTTAGGTAAATGGATTCAACCAGAAGGTAGCTTAGATCCACAATTCTATCTGGCTTTGGTAACTATGCACGGTACCATCATGGTATTCTTTGTATTGACAGCTGGGTTGAGTGGTACATTCAGTAACTTCCTTATTCCGCTTCAAATTGGAGCGAGAGATATGGCTTCTGGCTTTATGAACATGCTTTCTTACTGGTTCTTTTTCCTTTCCAGTGTTATCATGTTTATCTCATTATTCTTAGAAACAGGGCCTGCATCAGGAGGTTGGGTAGTTTATCCACCGCTAAGTGCTTTGCCACAGGCAATGGATGGTTCTGGACTAGGAATGACTTTATGGCTTGTTGCCATTGTGTTCTTTATTGTTTCATCATTGTTGGGAGGTATCAATTATATCACTACAATTATCAACTTAAGAACGAAGGGAATGACCTTCTCTAGGTTACCTCTTACAATTTGGAGTTTCTTCCTAACCGCTGTAATTGGAGTTTTATCTTTCCCAGTTTTATTCGCAGCAGCTTTACTATTAGTATTCGATAGAAGCTTCGGAACATCGTTCTATTTATCTGAAATTTATATTGGAGGAGAAGCACTTCCAAATGTAGGAGGTAGTCCAATTCTATATCAGCATTTATTCTGGTTCTTGGGTCACCCTGAAGTATATATTGTATTGTTACCTGCTTTAGGTATTACATCTGAAATTATCGCAACCAATTCAAGAAAGCCAATCTTTGGTTATAAGGCCATGATTATTTCGATGTTGGGTATTACGGTGCTTTCTTTTGTGGTATGGGCACACCATATGTTCGTTTCGGGCTTGAGTCCATTCTTAGGATCGATCTTCATGTTCTTAACATTGATTATCGCTATACCTTCAGCAGTAAAAGTATTTAACTACCTAACAACACTATGGCGCGGAAATATAGTATTTACGCCTGCTATGCTATTCTCAATAGGATTGGTGTCGGTGTTTATTTCAGGTGGTATTACGGGTATTTTCTTAGGTAACTCAGCAATTGATATTCAATTGCATGATACTTATTTTGTTGTAGCTCACTTCCACTTAGTAATGGGAGCAGCTTCTTCTTTCGGATTACTGGCTGGGGTTTACCATTGGTTCCCTAAAATGTTCGGAAGAATGTTAGATAGAAAATTAGGTTACATCCACTTCTGGTTTACGTTCATTGGTATTTACGCTGTGTTCTTCCCAATGCACTATATTGGAATCGCAGGTTTCCCAAGAAGGTACTATTCGTTTACCAACTTTGATGCCTTCAGTGGATTTACAGACTTGAATGCCTTTATTAGTGTGGCTGCAATTTTGACTTTCTTTGGACAGTTCATCTTCTTATTCAACTTCTTCTACAGCATATTTAGAGGTAAGAAAGCGCCACTTAACCCATGGAAGTCGACTACTTTGGAATGGACAACGCCAAGAGTTGCTGGACACGGCAACTGGCCAGGTGAAATCCCAACGGTATACAGATGGCCTTACGATTACTCTAAGCCAGGTGCCGAGGATGACTTTATTCCTCAAACAGTACCTTTCTCAGAAACTATGGATTCAAATCTTCCGCATGAGAATGATATGATTGCAATTGAGAAAGAGGAGAGCGCTAGCGAGATTGTAGTTGATGGGGCAAAGGGTCACTAACGGACGAGCATTTAGACGATTTTCGGCCGTCACGGTAATTGCCGTATATCTCCTGATTCTTATTGGAGGTATTGTAAGAACCACTGGCTCGGGAATGGGATGTCCAGACTGGCCCAAATGTTTTGGAAGTTGGGTGCCACCAACAGATGTCAGCCAACTTCCATCTGATTACAAAGAAGTTTACGCCCAAGAAAGGGCAGAGAAGAATAAAAGGTTTGTAAGTTACCTTACAGCATTTGGTTTTGACGAGTTGGCCGATCAGATTTTAAACGATCCTGATGTTCTAACTGAGGAAGAGTTTAATGCTACAAAAACACTTACTGAATACATTAACCGCTTAGTGGGGGCGGTTATCGGTCTTTTGATCTTCGGGACATTTATAATGTCTATTCGATACTGGAAAACCGATAGAACCATTACCGTTCTTTCTTTTATTGCATTTGTATTGGTAGGGTTTCAGGGATGGATCGGATCAATTGTAGTGAGTACCAACTTACTACATTGGATGATTACTATTCATATGTTACTCGCTTTGTTAATCGTATGCCTTCTTATCTATGTTTATTATAGATCAAAAAGAGAGGTGCTAAACCTTAATTTGGAAGGAACTGGCAAGTTGCGAGCAGTTTTATTGATTTGCTTTATTGCCACATTGCCTCAAATCGTAATGGGTACACAAGTAAGAGAAAGCATCGACCTTTTAGCAGATCATTTTGCTAGGTCAGAGTGGATATCGAAGCTTGGGATGGAATTCTTAGTGCATCGATCATATTCAATTTTGCTGTTAGGCTTACACCTATATTTGGTTTGGCTTTTAACAATGAAAAAGGATACTCCACAGAAATTGAAGCTTTATGGTGCAATAATGTTACTTATTGTGGGTATAGAGGTGTTGAGTGGTGTTGTGATGGCTTATTTTGGAGTTCCAGCGGCTATACAACCAATACATTTGTTGTTAGGAACAATAATTATAGGAGTACAGTACTATGTGCTGTTGCTTTTAGGAAATAGAAGAGTACAAACTAGTTAACTGAATGATATCAGGTAGTTCTGCAAATATTGGAGTAGGAGAGTTAATCGCTCAAAAAGCCAAGGCTTATTTGGAGTTGGTTAAAATGAGACTATCACTTTTGGTGGCTTTCTCTTCAGCCTTTGGCTATACCTTAGCCATGGGAGGCAATGTTGACTGGACCCAACTGATTTTATTATTTATAGGTGGTTTTTTGGTTTCAGGTGCTTCTTGTACAGTAAACCAAGTAACTGAAAAGGAATTTGATGCGATGATGAAACGCACTCAAAATCGCCCTTTACCTACGAATCGACTTACCAAAAATGAAGCCTTGACATTTGCAGCCATTGTAGCTGTGGCTGGTGTTCTTGTGCTTTATTTTTCTACTAATTTATTAACCACAGGTTTGGCTGTTTTGTCTATGGTGCTGTATAGTTATGTCTATACACCATTGAAAAGAGTAGGGCCAATTGCAGTATTTGTGGGGGCTTTTCCAGGCGCATTACCTCCTTTGTTGGGTTGGGTAGCTGCTACAGGAGCGATTAGCCATGAAGCAATGATTATTTTCGGTATACAGTTTATTTGGCAGTTTCCACATTTTTGGGCAATTGCTTGGGTAGCCGATGAAGATTATAAAAAGGCAGGCTTTAAACTTCTTCCTGTAAAAGGAGAGAAGGATATGAAGACTGCTTTTCAAATAATGACATATACACTATTCTTAATTCCATTGGGTTTATTGCCTACCTATTTTGGCATAACTGGAGTTAATTCTGGAGTAGTGGCCACCATTTGTGGAGTTTTGTTTTTAGCGCAGACGATTAAGTTGATGCGTGATCAATCGAGAAAATCAGCATTGAGAATTATGTTTGGTTCATTTCTCTATTTACCGATCGTGCAGATTGCTTATTTATTGGACATGGTGAAATAATGACAGAGAATTATCAATTTGTAGATAGCCAAGTGGAACAACCACTTTCAATGCATCCAAAGAAGTTTGCGATGTGGTTGTTTATCGTAACTGTGGTAATGATATTTGCAGCATTTACCAGTGCTCATATTGTAAGACAGGCCAGCGGAAATTGGTTGGAATATGATTTACCATCTCTTTTTTGGTCAACCTCTGTGGTCATCATAGTAAGTAGTGGGTTTATGCATTGGGCATACCTTTCTGCAAAAAAGAATGATTTTGTAAAAGTACGAATAGCATTAAGTATCACTTTTGTTCTGGGTATGGCTTTCCTTATTGGTCAGTTTATGGCTTGGGGGCAAATGGTTGATGCAGGTGTGTTCTTTGTAGGTAATCCTGCAGGGAGCTTCTTATACATCTTTACAGGCTTACACGGTCTACATTTAGTGGCCGCTGTGATTTATCTTTTATATCTGTTAATTTCGTCTTTCAAGCTAAAGGTGAACTCTGAAAACATGTTGAACATGGAAATGTGCTCAACTTTTTGGCACTTCTTAGGCGGACTTTGGATATACTTGTTTATATTTTTATTACTTAACCATTAACTAGAACCAATTAACTATGGCTACTACAGCTACAGTCGGCAACAAGAGCTTATGGGCAGGTGGGGTTGCGCCTCTTAAGGCGAGCTATGGAAAACTCATGATGTGGTTTTTCCTGCTTTCAGATGCCTTTACTTTCTCTGGTCTTTTGATCGCATACGCATTTATAAGATGGAGTGCTCCAGCTTATAAAGGAAATCCAGATGACTTCGTGTTTTCTACCGAATATTGGCCAATTCCAGAAAAGGTTTATGATGCCTTTCCAGGAGTACATGGTCAAGAATGGCCGTTAGTCTTTGTAGGTTTAATGACCTTCATTCTAATTCTAAGTTCTGTGACTATGGTTTTAGCTGTAGAAGCTGGTCAGAGAATGGATAAGAAGGGCGTGGTTAAATGGATGCTTTGGACTATTATTGGTGGTATTGCATTCTTAAGTTGCCAAGCTTGGGAATGGGCTCACTTTATATCAGGAAGTGGTGTTGCCACTATCGGAGACGTTTTTATAAACGGCAGATGGGTAGAGGACTATGAAATTATGGGCGCAGGTTTGAGCTTCAATCAATACGGACCGCCTGCTTTTGCTGCGCTATTCTTCTTTATTACTGGTTTCCACGGTTTCCACGTATTATCTGGAGTAGTCATCAATATTATTACTTTCTTTAATGCAGCCAATGGTATGTATGAAAAGAGAGGTCATTACGAAATGATTGAAAAAGTTGGTTTGTATTGGCACTTTGTAGATCTAGTTTGGGTCTTCGTTTTCACTTTCTTCTATTTGATCTAAGGACATTTATATACTATGGAACAAACATCAAACGTGGTTGTACAACCAGTAGATAAGAATAAAATTCGCGGTATTTGGAAGATTGCAGGTATACTTGCGATCATCACCGCTATCGAATATGTATTTGCATTCACAATGGATGCAGGCTTACTTAGAAATGTGATTTTCGTAGGTCTTACTATTCTTAAGGCTTTTTACATCGTAAGTGAATTTATGCACTTAGGACACGAAGTGAAAGGCTTAATATATTCAGTAATACTACCTATGATTTTCATCGTATGGCTTATTGTAGCGCTTGTAGAGTTAGAAGGCGGTGCGGTAAAAAGTAGCAGAGGAATTGTGGATTATAATCCAGCTAGTTCCGAGCAAGTCGATGATAGTCATTAGTGATAAGAGCTATATCTAATAATATTATAGAATCAGACTGAGCAATTGGTCTGATTTTTTGTTGATCAGAGTATTATGAAGAATAAGAAAGGCATATACTTATTTCTGTTGATTTTATTACCAGCACTTATCTTTCTCTTTCTGAAAGGTTTTGGGGAAAATAAATTTCAAATTCCAATCTATTATTCTAATGGAATTGGAGATACTTTGCGTCAAGTAACCTGCTTAGAAAGAAATACCGACCAATACATAGTAAAAAGTCCAGAGCTAGAAATGGGAATCACAAAAGTGGTTCATTTTGAAAGGATGGACGGCCCAGTGTTAAAAACTAGATTGGAAGAGCTAGAAAAAGTACAGGACGTGTTTTATAACAATCCAGACATTCAAATGATGTCGTATCTTAATCAAGCCTCAATCCAAACCGATGCAATTACGGGTTATAATCAGCGGGTCACATTTATGGATCAGTTCTGGCACTTCAAAGAGCTTGATTCAACTAGCTGGTCTAATTTAAAGTATTGTGGTATGGTAATGTCAGACCTCGACAATAGAGTAGTTTTGGTAGATGCTAAGAATAGAATTCGAGGCTACTATAATATTATGGAGAGAGAAGAAACTGATAGGCTAATACTTGAGTTAAGGATTTTACAAACCATAGATTTGGAAAATGAATAAAGTTGATTTGAAGCAAAAAAGATCAATGCTTTGGATAAAGGTTTTATCCGTAGCCATTCCGTTGGCCGTAGCAGTGCTATTGGGGCTGCCACAAAAGCTTGATTTAGGAGATTGGGTGTATAGCCTTCCTCATGTAATCGGGGTAATCAACACGCTTACATCGCTCTGTTTAATTTTTGCGTTAATTGCTATTAAGGCAAAAAAGAACGTAGGTCTGCATAGAAAATTTAACACTGCTGCACTTGTTTTAGGTGCACTGTTTTTACTCTGCTATGTAACTTATCATGCTTCTGCAACTTCAACTACATTTGGAGGAGAAGGCGCAATAAAATCAGTTTATTACTTTTTCCTGATTAGCCATATTGTATTATCAATAGGAGTAGTTCCTTTGGTGCTTTTAGCCTTTTTCTACGCTTGGAGCAATATGATTGATAAGCATAAGAAAATTGTGAAGTACACTTATCCAATTTGGTTGTATGTTTCTGTAACAGGGGTTATCGTTTATTTAATGATTAGTCCTTATTATCAGTTTTAGTATAAAACCTTTAACTTTGACGCATCATGAGAAGAGTTAAACAAATTATCTTATCGGCAATTTTGCTAACTGTTTTTAATGTTACTGCGCATGCTCAGTGTGCTATGTGTAGAGGGACTTTAGAATCTTCTGTGGCAGGTGGTGATACAACCACCGCATCTAATTTAAACATAGGTATACTCTACCTTTTTGTCGCACCTTATATCCTTTTTGCGGTGTTGGGCTACTTTTGGTATAGAACTAGCAAACGTAATGGTCAAAAGAACAAAGCTCTCAGCAGTATTACAGGCTAGATGCCCCCAGTGCCGTGAAGGCAAACTATTTATATCTAAAGCTTATAACCTTCGGAAATTCCTTATCATGAAAAAGGAATGTGACTGTTGTGGTGTAAGGTTTGAAAAAGAACCACGCTTTTTCGATGGAGCAATGTACATTAGTTACGCAATGTCTGTAGGCCTCTTTTTAGTTAGTGCATTTATTATTTACAATACAATTGAAGACGCCAATGAGAATACTTACCTCATTGCTATTATTACCGAGGTAATTTTGCTCTACCCTCTGATGTATCGCTACAGCCGCGTTTTCTATCTTTATGCCTTTGGAGGTTTTAAGTACTCTCCTAAACAAAATAATTAGTACTTTAAGCCTGTTCTAAAAGAATAGCAAAAGGATTGTTGGCAAAACAGAGAAAACTCGAATTTCAGAAGCACAGGTACTTTTTACTGTGCATTGGTATATTGGCTCTAACGCTGATTATCGATGAAGTGATTTTTTCGGACAGAAAGAGGAGAGTAGAACCCCAAGAAACCATTTCTGCCAATATAAAGGCGCAACTTTCAATTCTAGACCAAGAAGTAAGGTCTGTTGAAAACAAAGCCATAGTAGACCTAAGCAGGCTTTTCAATCGATTAGAGGTAAGTGGTGAGTTTCCAATTTTTATTTATGAAAATGGAGAAGTAATCTATTGGTCCACCAACCGTTTTGTTCCCAAATACGGAACTCTAGAAGGCCTATTCCAATACCGTTATTTAGAAATAGGAAACGATAAATTCATAGTAAAGAAGACGACCATTAATAGTGCCCAAAACAGAATTGTAGAGATTTATGGTTTTCTTCCGCTCAAGTCGGATGTTCCAATATCAGAAAATTTTGCCAATACAGGACTTAATCAGAAAATCTTCGGCAAATCATATTATGATTTAAGCGCAGATGAGAGCTTGCCTGAAACTAATCGAATTTTCTCACAGCAAGGTGTTTACCTTTTTTCATTTACAGGAACTGATTTAATGAAAATCGATTACCCTGTTTACTCTACAATTATTATTTTAATGTTCGCGCTGAGTATATTTTTCTATGTGCGATCGGCATTTTTTTATTCGGCTTTGCTCAACGATAGAGGCAAGCCTGTCTATGCATTAGGTTTACTTGCACTAATGTTCTTTGCTTTAAGGGCACTCATGATCCGTTATGAACTGCCTTATAGTGTACGTTCCTATGGTTTATTCGATCCTGTGCATTTTGCCGCAAGTTATTTTGAACCCTCATTAGGCGACCTTCTACTTAATCAGATCAGCCTTTTGGTGGTAGTGGTGTATGGCTTTTTAAATTTTCACGATAGAAATGAGGGAACCCAGTACGACTGGAAATTCTTTGGAATACTGGCCTTATCCATGTTCTCTTTTTATTATCTCACTTATGAACTCCATTCCATGCTTAGCAATTCGCAATGGAAGCTGGATATCGCCAAAGACAATAATCTAACAATCTATAAGCTCATCAACTACTTTGTGATTTTCATACAAGGAGTGATGTTCTTTTTGCTGACCCAACTGGCAGCAACAAGGTTTATTAACTTGAAAAATAAAGCTCCTTTTCAAGTTAGTTTGGCCATCGTTTTAGTTGCTTCATTGGTATTAGGCTGGATTTTAAAGGAAAGTCTATTTGCCTATTTGGCCATTTACATTATTTACTTGGTGTTGATTGTCCGTTTGAAATTTCCGTCTGAGATCAAAAGGCTTAGTTATAACACCTTCCTCTATTTCTTTACAGCATCTTTCGCAGTGGCCTTGGTAAGTACCTTGGTTTTGGGGGAAGATATTAAAAAAGTGGACAGGCAAGATAAAGTGAGCATTGCCACAGAATTGCTCACCAGCAAAGATGAAACCGCAGAATACCTGCTTGGCGAAGCGAAAAGGAAGATTGAAGATGATATACTTATTCAAACGAATATTTCAAGTGTTTTTTCGCCAAAACAGTTAATCCGACAAAGGATACGGAGGTCATACTTGGGGGAATATTTCGATAAGTATGATATTGAAATTATGTTGTTCAACGGTTCTGGCCGCCCTATAAATAACTCCAATTCTAACGATTACTCAACGTATAACCTATATAGCCAAGACCAGTACCGAACCGATCAAGAAGGTGTCTATTTTTTAAGTTTTCGCTTTCCTACTATATCCAATCACTACTATGTGTTTATGGATATTGAGCGCTACAATACAGTGGTGGGACATATAATAATCCAGTTGGTTAAAAAGGAACAATTGAACAACAGTATTCTTCCTCGTTTGCTTTTTGATGAAAGTAGTAATGTGGCGAATAACGGTCATTTCGATTACGCCTTATTTCAAAATGGTGTAATGGTAAGTAATGTTGGTGATTTTAATTTTGCTAAAGACTTTCCGAGTAACTGGAAAGATAATCCAGAGTTGTTTGGTAAAGGCTTGTTAGTGAGTGGTTATACACATTTAGCCGTTCAGGGTAGAGACGCTACTGAGTATTTTATTATCAGTAGCCCTGTTTATCCTACTCGCTTTATGATTACCAATTTCTCGTTATTCTTCCTCTTTATTGTTGGAATGATCATCTTGGTTTTCTTAGCCAGTGCTTTGTTTTATAACCTTAGAAAACGAACGGTAACCATTGCCGCCAAAGTTCAAATTCTGCTGAATTTTGCGTTCTTCCTTCCGCTTATTATTGTAAGTATTGTAGTGTTAAGATTGGTAAATGAAACGGTAAGAAAGAATATTGAAGAGAATTATTTAGAAGTGGCCGAAAGTGCGGGTTCAAACCTAACAGTTACGTTAAAGGAGTTTTTAGATAGCCAAAGCGAGAACAACGAAACCTTAGAGAATAGGGTAGGAGAAATCAGCCAATATTCTAGAGCAGACATCAATTTATTCAACGACAAAGGAGTATTGGTAGCCACCAATCAGCGAATGATTTTTGAAAATCAAATTCTCTCTCCCTTCGTGAACCCTAAAGCCATGGCCGAAATTATTGAAAATCGGTCAAGTGAAAAATTGTATACAGAAAGAGTGGGCGAATTAGAGTATCAATCTACGTATGTTGGAATAAGGTCTCAGAACAATGAATTATTGGGCATTTTGAGTATGCCGTTTTTTGAGTCGCAAACACAACTCAAGAGGCAGCAAACCGATATTATTTCCAATATTCTTAATTCATTTACTTTCATTTTTATAGTGTTTGTATTGCTGTCGTTTTTGGCATCAAAAATCATTACTTATCCTTTTACTTACCTTACCAAAAGAATTAAGGCTACCACTTTTTCCAATATTAATGAGCCTTTGGAATGGAGTGCTGAAGATGAAATTGGGCTGATGGTACGTGAGTACAACCGCATGTTGGTGAACTTGGAAAGAAGTAAAAAGGAGTTGGCCATGAGCGAAAAAGAAAGTGCTTGGCGTGAAATGGCGCAGCAAGTAGCACATGAGATTAAGAATCCACTCACTCCGATGAAACTCAAATTACAGCATCTGAAAAGATTGCTCACCGAGGGTAAAGGGCTGAACCAAGATTTCAATAAACCAATTGATAGTATTTTAAATCAAGTCGAATCACTAAGCGATATAGCAACTTCCTTTTCATCTTTCGCAAAAATGCCCGTTCCAAGAAACGAAAGGCTGGATTTGGCGGATTCATTACGTAAAGTAGTACGCCTGTTCAAGGCCGATGACGATGTGGAAATCATTCCGAATATTCCTCGAAACCCCGTTTGGATTGAAGGAGACGCTAATTTGTTGGGTAGAATTT
This sequence comes from Roseivirga seohaensis, assembly GCF_001592945.1. GTDB lineage: Bacteria > Bacteroidota > Bacteroidia > Cytophagales > Cyclobacteriaceae > Roseivirga > Roseivirga seohaensis. Next base: position 154,897 of record NZ_LRPB01000048.1, on the reverse strand, counting down.
TTAATAATCTTATTCTGAATGCGCTACAAGCTATGCCAGAAGGGCGCGTGGCAAAGCTCGAAATCAGCCTAGAGGAAACCCATTCTAAAGCGATTATTAGCGTAAAGGATAATGGTTTTGGAATTCCAGAGGAGATTCAAGACAAAATTTTTATCCCTAAATTTAGTACCAAGGTTGAAGGCTCTGGAATCGGTTTGGCCATTGCCAAACGAGGGGTAGAGCATGCAGGAGGGAGTATATGGTTCGAAACTGTGGCAGACGTGGGTACCACATTCTTCTTAGAGTTTCCATTAAGCGATTAATAGTGTTGCGTGGCTTAATTATTTGTATTTGCTTAATTCTATTTGTGCCAACATTATTTGCCCAAACAGAAGAACAGTGCAAATGGGTGAAAACTGACGGTAAACCAATCGTGCTCGATTCGCTTACTGTCATTCCTGAATCCATTAAAGTGGCGCAATTAGAAGGGCAAAATATTCAGTTCAACTTTCAATTGAATACCAATACCATCAGTATTTCATACCCTGCGTTAGATTCTGTTATCGTTTGTTTTCGCACTTTGCCTTACGATTTACACACCAAACGCGCCAATAAAACACTGGCCATTTACGATTCTACCGCGCTGTTCAAAGATGCCATTCGTTACCAGCAAAAGCTGGCCATGCCCAAACGTGAAGAAGCTTTTTCTACCCAAAACATTTCAAAAACGGGGAGTATAACCAGAGGAATTTCCTTCGGGAACAAGCAGGATGTTTTTGTGAATTCTTCCCTAAACCTGCAGATGGAAGGACAGTTGACAGAAAATGTGAATTTGCGCGCAGTAATTACCGATAGAAATGTACCTTTTCAGCCGGAAGGAAACACGCAACAACTACAAGATTTCGACAATATTTTCATTCAGCTTTATAACGATAGGTGGTCATTAACTGCCGGTGATGTAGTGCTCAAGAATGGAGCCTCCAACTTCTTGCGTTACTACAAAAATGTACAGGGAGCACAATTCAAAACAGCTTATAAAATGGCCAATGGCTTTAAAGCAGAAACCACTTTTGCGGCCTCAGTAGCCAAAGGCCGATTTGCCTCCATCAATGTGGATCCAATAGAAGGCGTCCTCGGACCTTATCGAGTTCGAGGACCAAACAATGAGCGTTTCATCATTGTAATAGCAGGTTCTGAAAAAGTATTTGTAGACGGAGAAGAACTGACTCGTGGTTTCGATAACGATTATGTAATCGACTATAATTTGGGCGAAGTTACTTTTACCAACAAAGTGCTCATTACCAAATTCAGTAGAATAAGGATTGATTTTGAATTTTCAGACCAAAACTATTCGCGTTCTATTTTTCAAGCCAGTCACTACCAATCCAACGATAAACTCGATTTCTCTTTTAACTATTATGGAGAGAAGGACAATCGAAATCAGCCCCTCGCTTTTGATTTGAGTTTGGAAGAAAAACGAATTTTAGCCGATGCAGGCGATGATCTAAATCAGGCCTTTACATCTCGTGTAGATAGCTTAGAATACAGGCCAGATATTGTCCTTTACCGAAAAACAATTGGCACGGATAATTTGGGTAATGAATTCGATATTTTTCAATATTCCACCAATCCAGATTCTGCCTTTTTCAATGTCCAGTTTACTTTGGTGGGGCAAGGTAGTGGTAACTACGTGTTAATTAACTCTACCACCAACGGACGAATTTATAAATGGGTAGCCCCTGTAAATGGGCAGTTGCAAGGAGATTATGAACCTATTTCGCTACTGAATGCGCCTAACCAAAAGCAGATGGTAACCCTTGGTGCAGGGGCTAAATTGAACGATTATGACAAGCTGAGTGGCGAAGTGGCCTTCTCAAAAAACGACCTCAATCTATTCTCAGATTTGGATGCAGATGATGATAGAGGAATGGCTTATAAGCTCATCTATGAATCTGTAAATCGACCTGTGAAAGGGCTCGAAGGCTATAAGTTCAATGCAGGTGCTTCATACGAATTCAATAACGATGCTTTCTCATTCATCGACCGTGTGCGTTATATAGAATTTGACCGCGATTGGAGTTTTAACTCAAACGATTTTGAAGAGCAGTTTGCCGAGAATATTCTGGAAGCCAAGGCTGGTTTGCAGAAGGATGCGCTCAATAATATGGATTATCGGTTGGTGAGAAGAAAACGAGGAGAGGCCGTAGATGGTGTACAGCAATACTTTAAAGGAGCAAAAGAGCTCAGTATTTTTAGACTAAAAGTAGATGCTTTTTCCATGAATAATGATCAGCAAGTCTTGTATTCAGAATGGCAAAGATTATCCACCGATTTGTCTATCCGTTCCAAGTGGTTAATTCCGGGCTACCGTTATCAAGTAGATCGAAATGAGGTTTTTAACACCACTACGGATGAAATTGTACGGTCTTCAATGAATTTTGAAGCACATACTGTCTATTTGAAAAATGATGAAAGCCTTACCACGAACTATGGAGTTGAATACCAAGTACGGCAAGACAGAACACCATTCAACGGAGAACTGATTAACAGCAATAGGTCAGAAACTTGGAGCGCGTTTTTCAATACTGAAATTGATGAAACACAAACCCTACGAACCCTTTTTACTTACCGAGATTTAGAAAATTTAAACCAAATAGGAGAAGACAGGAATGACCGCACCATTATGGGGCGAGTAGATTGGTTGGGAAATTTCTTAGATCGTTCAATTCAGTCAGAACTTTCGTATAATCTTGCCAACAGCCGCGAGCTGCGTAGAGAGTTTATTTTTATTCAGGTGCCAACTGGAGAAGGAACACACACTTGGCGTGACGACAATAATGATGGGGTACAAGACCTAAATGAGTTTTACATTGCGGTAAACCCTGATGAAAAGAACTACGCCAAGATTTTTGTTCCTACCGACAACTATGAAGAGGCTTTCAATACCAACATCAGTTATCGACTAAGAATGAAAACGCCTAATACTTGGTTTGAAGATGGAGGATTGAAAAAACTCTTGGCACGTTTTACCAATACAACGGCCTATACGCTGAATTCTAAAATCACGGATGAAGACCTAGCTGCTAGACTTTGGCCTATAAATGTGGCAGATGATATGATTTTATCTTCTAGACAAACCCTTCGTTCGACCATCTTTTTTAATCAGTCTAGGGCGGCCTTTGCTGCCGATTTAGGTTTTGCTCAGCAAGAGAACCGACAACTGTTATTGAATGGCTTTGAACGTATTGATAATGACGAGTTAAGAGCGCATGTTCGTTGGAATGTAAACTACCAAACTAATCTCGATCTGACTTTTATTTCTGGCGAAAGAGCAAGTAGTTCGGATGTACTTACCCAAAGAAATTACCTGATACAGAGTAAGGTTTATCAGCCGGCAATTTCATGGCAGCCCAGCAATTTTTTCAGGCTCACGACCACTTATGCCAATAAGGAAAAGAAAAATGTTTTTTCTGAAAACAGTAATGAAGGCTCTAAAATCAATGAATTCTCAATCGACACCCGTTTTTCTAAAGCGGCTAAAACTACCTTGAGTGCCAACTTCAAGTACATCAATATTGATTTTACTGGGCAAGAAAACTCACCTACGGGCTATGAATTGTTAGAAGCGCTTCGGCCAGGGCGCAACCTTACCTGGAACCTGAACTGGCAACAGAAAATTGGCAATGGACTCCAATTGCTTCTTCGCTATGATGCCCGTAAATCAGAAGGTAATCCAATTGTGCATTTGGGCAGGGTTCAGATATCTGCTTTGTTCTAGAATTAGTTTTCAAAACAAAATACCCTATTTTTAACGTTGTAAGCATAAAACAAAATAGCTATGTCCTTTATTAAACCTCTTTTCGCACTTGCAATTTTCTTCACGCTTTCATGTGATGCTCAAACCACCAGCGGGCCACTTGAAATCACTGAATCCACTCAAGCCAGTGATTTAGTGCCCGAGTTGGTAACAGACGAACTAAGTAATCCATGGGGGATGGCTTTTCTTCCTGACGGTAAAATATTGGTTACTGAGAAAGCAGGAACTATTGTATTGATTGAGAATGGGAAGGTGATAAATAAGGAAGTTTCAGGAGGGCCTCAAAGTACAACAAGAGGACAAGGTGGACTTTTGGATATCGAGCTTCATCCTGATTTTGAATCGAATAAATGGGTTTACTTTACTTTTGCCAGTGCAGAAGGTGAGGGTGACGGAGCAATGACTGCCCTTTCAAGAGCAAAATGGAACGGCTCGTCATTTGATAATCACGAAGTGCTTTACAAGGGTTCGCCCAATACAAGAGCGGGTCAGCATTTCGGAAGTAGAATAGCCTTCGATGCCCAAAATCGTGTTTACTTTTCGATTGGAGACCGTGGTAATCGGGATGTAAACCCTCAAGATATTACGCGTGACGGAGGAAAGGTCTATCGATTAAATGATGACGGTTCAATTCCTTCAGACAACCCTTTTGTGAATACGGCTAACGCAAAAACAGCGATTTACTCTTACGGACATAGAAACCCTCAAGGTTTGGCCACGAACCCAGCAACTGGCGATATTTGGGAACATGAACATGGCCCACAAGGTGGTGATGAGGTAAATATTATTGGAAAGGGAAAGAATTACGGTTGGCCAGTGATTACCTATGGTGAAAACTATGGAGGTGGTGCTATCACCGACAAAACGGCTATGGAAGGAATGGAACAGCCCGTTACTTATTGGGTGCCGTCAATTGCCCCTTGCGGAATGGCCTTTGTTCAGAATGCGAAATATGCGGGCTGGGATGGCAACCTTATAGTTGGTTCATTGAAGTTCAGTTATTTGGTGCGCCTCGTGATCGAAAACGATAAAGTGGTGAAGGAAGAAAAGATTGCAGAAGGCATTGGCCGTGTGCGTAATGTAGAAATGGGCAACGATGGCTATTTGTATGTTGGTGTAGAAGGAAAAGGACTTTATAGATTGGTGCAGAAGTAAGGCTCACCAAAATCTACTTTTCAATTCATAGTTGCTTTTCGATAATCTCCAAAAGCAGATCAATTTCCTTTTTATGGGTTCTGAATGAAAGCACAGCTACGCGCATGTAGAATTGCCCGTTGAGCGTGGTGGAAGAAATAAAAATTCTTCCGTCTTGATGAATGGCTTTGACAATGGCTGCATTGAATTCATTGGCATCTTTATCCTTGGGTAGGTACCTGAAAATTACTGTTGAAAGTACTGGCGCTGGGCCAACCTCAAAACCCATTGCTTTAATCTGGGTATAGAAATATTGCGCCAATTCCATTTTCTCTTCCAAACAAGCTTTAAATGGACCGATACCATGAAGCTTAAGCGGTAACCACATACGCATCCCCCTAAAATGCTTGCTCAATTCTGGAGAAAGCTCAGCTGGCGACATTTCATCCTGATGCATTTTGGTGTCCTGCATGTAATTGGCTTCGTAGCTATTGGCCGCTGCCAAATGCTCAATATTTTTAATCAACACAATGCCTGAACCATAGGGGAGGAATAAGCCTTTATGTGGGTCGAGAATAACCGAATCAGCTTTTTCAATGCCGCTCATTACTTCCTTGCCTTGTGCTGTCAATTGGAAAAAACCGCCATAGGCAGCATCTACATGGAACCACAAATCATGTTTTTCGGCAATACTGGCAATGGCGTTAAGCGGATCAACTGCCCCAACATCTGTTGAGGCTGCATTGGCAATGACCAAAAAGGGCTGAAGGCCTTGTTCTTTATCTTCAAGTACTTGAGCGTTTAGTTTTTCTGGAATAATTCGATAATCTTCATCCAAATCAATAATGCGCAAGATGCACTCGCCCAAACCACAAAGTTTAATGGCTTTTTGCAAACTATGATGCGTTTGCTGGCAGGTATAGATTACCGTTGATTCAAGGTCTTTCCCCTTTAGTTTTTTAGCCTCTCTCGCTGTCGAAATAGCGATGAGGTTAGCAATGCTTCCGCCCGAAGTTAAATTACCTCCAAAGTGACTCGTATAGCCAATCAGCTTTCCTGCCCAATCGATCAGCGCATTCTCCATGCGCACTGCTCCCGGAGAAGCATAAAATACACCTGCATAACGATTGGAAACCGCGGCCAGATAATCGCCCAAAGCGGACTCGTAAATTCCGCCACCGGGTATATAGCCCAAATGACCTCCAGAAGCTGGGTTCAGGCCGGGTTTATCTACTCTTTCGCCAATAAAAGGGAGAATATCTTCAATAGGGTGGTTCTGCTCGTCAATGTCGAAGAAAGAGTCTCCATCTTCTTTTCCGTAACTATCAAATTCGTAAGCCTTCCTGTTTTCAAGGCCATTCAGAAAACCTTCGGCATATGCAATTACCGATTTCTGTAAAGAAAGTCTTTGGTCTGCGTTGGTCTCTAAAGCTGTCGACAAACTTTCAGATTTATGATGTTGAGCAGAAGATTGATCTTTCCTATTATCCATTGACTGGTGTTATTTCTTAACTCTGATTTTTCCTTTCATAATTACGTGAAGTGTACAGTAGTAATCTGCATCTACCTTTGCAGCCATACTCCATGAATTTCCTTTTTTCATAAGGGAAGATGACCATTTTTTTGTTTTTTCTTCGGTTACATCGTGATCAACATAATCATTGTTAATAAAGGTAATGGTATCGCCTTTATTGACCTCAATATAATCCGGAATAAACTTTAATTGCTTGATTTCAATAATGTGTTTTTGAGATTTTTGTATTCTTATAGAAGATTCTATAGCCTGATTTTCTGCGATTTGAGCAGGAGATGAGGTAAAGAACAACAATATAAAGCTGATGAATGAAATCGGAATAGTTTTCATAATAATTAGAAAAATTGAATGATGAATAGGGTAAAAGGGCCTCTAAAAAATGAGGCCCTTTTTGAACAGAAAGCAACTCTACTTGAAAGATTTTTGAACCATTTCCGCATGTTTAAGGTGCGTTTCTAATGCAGGCACAATGGCTTGAAGAAATTCTCTAAGTTCAGTGTTGCTTGATTGCTTGATCAAGATGCCTTTAACTGCATCAATTACGGCTTTGTGGTAGGCTACTTCGTTGTCGATATATGCTTTGTCGAAGTCTTTTGCACTTTTACTTTTGAGCATTTTCTCTGTTGTTTTAGCACCGTCCATGAGCGATTTGCTAACGGCATTATCCTGTGGAGTTACACCAAGCTTTGTTACCAAAGTAGTAGCTTGTTCAATTACTGATTTGTGATCACGGATCATGGTTTCAGCAAAATTAACAACCTCTTTGTTTTTGGATTTTTTCTTGGCTACCTCGGCATAACTAATGTCGATCTGGTTGGCAACAACCCCTACGTGGGCAATTTCAGCATCATTTAGTTTAGGCGCTTCTTGCCCCAAAAGGGAAGCTGAAATCAGGAAGGAAGTAGCTGTTAAAAACAGCTTAACTTTTGATTTTACATGTTTTTTCATAGCGTTTACTATTCTGTTTAATTTATTTCCTATTGGATACAGAACAGCGCCATTCGTTACAAATTGGTTGATAAATCAATCGGATAATTTGATCTTAAAATACGTAGTGAAATAGAGGGGCTAGAATAGGCAACTACAACCAAAAAGGATCTTCATTATTTTCCTTGAATGTAACTGAATCATGCATTTCGGTCATTTGCGCTAGTTGCTCAGAAGTTGCTATGTCTTGAATTTCAGGAAAAAGTACCCGCTCTTCAAAGCGGATGTGCCTTTCCAATTCCTCTTCAATTCTGCTGAGATTGCGGGCAATGTCTTCCTTATCTTCAAAAAGCCGAGCAAGTCTTCTGTGCTCCGCCATAGCCTTTTTAATGTGCTCATGTTCTTCTCCCAAAATGGGGAAGATGAATTTCTCCTCATCTGAAAAATGAGGAATGAGATGGGTTTTATAAAACCAGTCAGCATAAGTCTTTATCCTCATTGGATCAACCTTAGAAAGAAATCCCTTCCGTATTTTCCAACAGAGCAATAAGCCATGATGGTGTTCGCGACTGAAGGGCTGAAGTGCTTTGTGTCGTTTAAGGGGTTTTCTTTCTTCCATAGTTTTTCTTTTTAGTAAAGAGAAATAACCCTGCGATTTCTATACTGAAATTACAGGGCTAGCTAGGATCAACTCTAAGAACGAATAAAAGGGTCCTGTTTATTCATTCTGCCAAGCGTAACTTATGCAGTTAATTTCTTCTCTAAGGCTACGGCTTTAGGGAAGAGAATGTTATTCTCTAAGTGAATATGAAGGTGTAAATCATCTTCAAACTCTTTTAAAAGAGAAAAGGCCACTTTATAAGTATTACAAGCATCAGCTGGTGGTGTGTATTGGTTGCTTAATTTGCTAATCTGACGAAAACGTTCTCCTTCAGTGTCGTGTTCGTGCATCATTGCCTGTACGGGGTTGTTCACAGTGCCAAAATGTGGAGGGTGTGCTTTAATATCTTCACTTTGGGAATTCACCATTTTTCTAACAAAAGGGAAGAGCATGAGTTCTTCTTTTTTCATGTGCATAGCCAATTCACCAGCAGATGCATTGAAAAGTGATTCTATTTCTAATAATTCAGGGTGGTTTTTGCCGTGAACACTACTTATTTTATTCAAGTACTGTTTTATTACGGGCATTTTCTCTTCTACATAGCGATGGTGCTTTTTCTCAATGTAGTCTGCTAGTAAATCAATTGGCCAAAGTTTGTAGTCATTTCCTCCAGCGTGTACTCTGGTAATCGCTGAATTGAGTTTATCCATGAGCTCGTCTTGATTGATGTTTTTTTCTTCGCATGCCACATCTATACTACGGTTGCCATTGCAACAGAAATCAATTCCATAAGATTCGAATACTGCCGCGGCACGGTAATCTTCAGCTACAATTTCACCAATGGTTTTTTCAATAAGATTTTCCATAATCTGTTTTTTTAAATTGTGTAATACCATAAATAAGTAAGCATATCACCTTAATAACTTCTGCCCCAGCGTAATAGAAATGGAGGTTAGAAGCAGGTGGTATAATGTCTTCAATGTACATTTCGGCTCTAGCGTCAAGCGCAGGTAATAGCCAAAGTGTTTGAATGAATAGGAGTAAGAGTGGGAGTAAGTATGCTACGGTTTTTGTACTCAATAAGGGTGCTTTATGAATGACAAGCTGTATGCCTATTGCAATGGCGAATACCCATTCCACTTTGTTTAGTGCACCAAAAACTAATCGGCCAATGCCCAAACCTAAGTGCAGCGTAATGCCAGGTGCCTGAAATTTCAACCAAGCTTCCATAAAGCTAATGGCGCATACAAAGCCTATCCATAAGAAGACAGAAACTACTGCGATTGGCGATTTTACTTGTATTGTCATAACAAAGGTTTTGAGTCTCGTTCTTTATAATATTCGATTTTGAATAAGAACATTTCGGCCATTTTTTGAGCACGCCATTTGGCTTCATCAGCTTTCTCGCCCTCAAAAAGTTCATCTATGGTGCCATAGAATAACTCAATCCATCGCTCGAAGTGCTTTGCATCTATGGGCAGGTGAGCATGCGGTGCAAAAGGACTTCCGTAATAGGTGTGTTCACCCAAAAGAATGGTTTGCCAAAAGCGGTACATTTTCTCTAAATGCTGTGGCCATTTATTTTTAATCACACCATTGAATATATCGGCCAGTAGTTCGTCATTCCTCACCTTATCATAAAAGGTGTCTACTAATAATTTGATGTCGGATATGCTTAAGATTTCTTTCATTAAAAGAATGATTTATATAAGTCTGGATTCCAGTTCATTATTAGATAGAAAAGGCCGAAGGCTACAAATGAGATCACCAAAGCCCATACCCAAGCTGGTATAGCCTTAGGCGTTTCAGAGCCTTTAATGATAAACTGGTCTTCTATTTCGCTACCATAAGCGTTTATGGTGATGGACACTTGAGTGTCGACCACCTCGTTTTTTTGTAAACCAACCACGGCTATTTCAGGGCCATTCCTTACTTCAAAAGGAATGGTTTTTACCCCTTCCACACCATTACTGGATTTGGCCACTATTTTTAATTTGTGGTGGCCATCAGGTATTTTGGTCGTGTCCATGGTAAACTTCACTGGAGGCTTAAATTCTCCGAACGGAACTGTTTCTTCATCCAGAAACACCTTTATAATTCGTTGATCTTCCATCTTTTCAGAAGTATTCTTGGGTTACAATATTTTTAATATGCTGCGGGTCTGCTTTCTCTGGTTTTACCAAATACTTAATGCTATAGAAAAACGTGAGGCTTACAATGATTACAGCAGACCATATGATGATATAATCGAGCGTGCCATTTGGACCAGCGCCATGCGTAATTTCAGCCAGAGCCTTAGGTTGTTTTTCCTTACACAGCTCACAGGCATTTACCATTTGTTGAGCGATGAAGGTTAACATGAAAATTAAACTTAGCTTTCTCATTTCTTATGGATTTTGTTGGTTGACCATGTCTCTTATTTTCTTCACGTCTTCAGCCGAAAGGGTAGAGGCATTATTGCCCCAGCTGGTTCGCTCATGGTTGGCAATGGCAGCTATTTCTTCATTGCTCAATTGATCAGCAAATGGTGGCATTTGAGCAAACTCACTGCGTGCATCATAGCCCATAAGAATTACCTTGACCATCATTTCTGGACTGGGGTCAGTTACAATTGGGCTTCCCACTAAAGAAGGGAAAGCACCTTGAATTCCTTCACCGTTGGCTTGGTGACAGGCTGCGCAAACATTTGCGTAGAGTTTGGCACCATCAGGAAGCAATGCTTGATTAGGGTCTGAAGCGGTTGTAGAAAGTTCTTCCTTTTTATTTTGAGGGATAAAAGCTGGACTGCTTCCTGGCATTTCAACTTGTTTCATCGATTGTAAATAAGCTACCAGTTGTAATGCTTGGGTGGTAGCTACAATTTTTTTATTGGGTTTGTTGAAGAATGGGCTTCCAACAGGTACAACCACATCTTCTGGAGTGACTTTATCGGTAGCTTTTTCTTCGAATAACCACGGGTATGACGGCATGATGGATTCCTTTACCACAGAACGTGGGTTATAAAGGTGCATCAGGTGCCAATCTTTAACAGGTTGCCGTTTTCCGATATTGGTGAGGTCGGGGCCAGTGCGTTCACTGCCCAATAGTGAGGGTGATTGCCGCCACACATCCAGACGTTGTTTACTAAAGTAGTAATCCGAGGGCATTGAAGGACGACCGCCCCAAACGTTGTCCATTTCAATGCTTCTCACTTGCTGGGTATGGCAGGCAACACAGCCTTCAGCAATATAGAGCCTGAGCCCTTCTTGCTCCATTTCCGTAAAGGCCATTTGATCGGGTAGTGGTGCTGTTTTCTGCATTTGAGATGCAGGCAATACCGCAATCAACAGACTGAGTGTCAAGAAGCCAGCTATGGCCATATTGACAAGTATTTTATGATTTTTATGAAAGTTGAACATTTCGTTTTATGCAGTTATAGTTTCTAGTTGCTTCGATTTCAGGGGTTTTACTACAGGCTCTTTTTTTGCCATATAGTAAAAATTATAAGCGAAAATGAGGTGGGAAAGGAACATGAGTGAACCGCCTACTGCGCGCCATACCCAATAAGGTTGCATCAAAATAACAGAGTCGATAAATGCATTTCCTTCTAACCAACTCAGCCCTCTTAGAGTACCACCAGCCATTAATGAAATGGTGTAAGCGAAAAGTCCAATAAAGGCCATCCAGAAATGTGCTCCCACAAAAATCTGTGGTGGTTCCTTTCCTGTCAACTTTGGAAGAAGCGTATAAATACAAGCCCAAAGAATGAATGAAATAATACCGTACATGGTCATGTGCGAATGCGCCACATTAAAATCGGTGAAATGCCAGATGTAATTGGTGAACCTAAAGGCCTGGAAGCTGCCTTGTGTAGAACCCACGAAGTAATAGATTACACCCACTAAAAAGAAGGGCAATACATAACTTTTCGAAATATGGCTCCAACTGCCTTTCATGGTCATTAGAAAGTTAGTAGTGCCAGAAACTACGGGAATGAACATGCCTGCGCTGAATACAATCGCCACCGTTTGTAGCCACCAAGGCAAAGGGCTAAACACAAAGTGGTGAGTGCCAATTAGTGTATAAAACAGCATTTGCGTCCAAAATGCGAGCACCCCTAGGGAGTATGAGTAAATGGGTTTGTTAAGGGCTGAAGGAAGGTAGTAATAAATAAGCCCCAAGGTAAAAGTCATGAACCACATACCTACGCCTTGATGCATGTAATAACCTTGAATAATGGTTTCTCCCAAACCATTTTGATAGCTAGGAATGTAAGCGATAATAGATAGAATGATGGTCCAAGCCAAAGAGGCGAGAATAAACCAGTTAGAAATATAGATTTCAGAAATCTTTCTTTGCGCTACCGTTTTATAGAAATTACGAAAAGTAATGATGAGGCCTATAGCAAAAAGTGCCATCACGGGCCAGATGTATTCCCTGTATTCACCACCACCATTATTAATGCCTGTCATCAAACAGATATTTCCTAAAAACACAGAAAGGTTAATAAGTACCCAAGCATGCCAAGCATACTTATAGCTATAAATGATAGTGTTGGAAGTACGAGCAATTACAAAATAGCCCAAGCCAATCATAGACAAGGAAGCCCAGCCCCAAAAAACGGTGTTTGTGTGTACAGGTCTTAAACGGCCAAAGGATAGCCATGAAACACTATCGAGCTCTGGCCAGATGAACTTCATGCCCAAGTATTGACCTATGAGTGTGCCGAATACTAGCCAGAATACTGAGGCCCCTACATACCAAAGAACGATCTTTCTAAGTGGGGCTGGGGTATCAAAACCTAGTGTTGTCTTTTTTTTTTCGTCAAAGAAAGGGTTGTTCGTCTCGTGACTAATCTCCCTGAGCAGTCCTTTATCGTCAGTAGCGGCTACATCGCTTCCTAGTTCATTGCCTATGAGTTTGTAGGCTAAGGCTGCTTTTCGTTTGGCTAGTATTTCGTCAATTTCATTATCATCTAGCTTGATCAGGTCTTCATTAAAGGCCAAGTCCTTCTTTACTATTTGTTGGTGATGGTAGTTACCAATGAGACTAGAAAGCTTGGCCATTAAAATGATGATGGCAACAACCAACACAATAACAATGAGTACAATAGTTCCGATTACACCTGGGCTACTGAGCCAATTAGGTGCGTCCATTGTTTCATTTTGCGCTTTTAGTGCGAAAGTAGGAAGCAAGAGTAATGCTGTGGTAAATAGATAATTTCGTTTCATTACAAGATATTAATACCTTTATATCCTTTATTTTGATAAATATTTAACTTAGCGTTTCAAATAAGTCAAACCCGTTTCTAAACTGGTGGCCAATTCAAAAAGGCTTGTATTTTCAAGCATTTTCCTCAATTCACTTCTTATGCTGGTGAACTTATCGTGAACAGGGCAGGGTTCGTTGGCATTGCACACCTTTAAACCAAGACCACAGCCTTTATAAATATTATCTCCATCTAGGGCGTTCACAATTTCGCTAAGTTTTATAGAGTCGATTTCACCTTTATCAATTTCAAAACCACCATTAGGGCCTTTTATTGAATTGATGATTTTTGCTTTGGCCAACTGTTGTAAAACTTTGGCAGTGAAAGCTTCGGGAGAGTCGATTTCCGCAGTAATGTCTTTTAAACTCGCACGCTCTTCATTAAGAGATTTTTGTGCGATGTAAATCACTGCTCGAATTCCGTATTCACATGCTTTTGAGAACATACTTGACTTATTTTCTGTCCAAAGATAAGTCAGGTTTTTAATTCGGACAAATTTATCCGAATTATTTATTATGATTTTATTATTATTCATTCCATTCTCTGCAAATATGTGGGGGATATATATTCAGCCCTTAATACAAAGCCATTTAGCTTTTATTGAGGGCTGAGGTTACTTGACTTATTCGCTCCGTTTTTCGCCTTTGCCGTGGGCTAAAATTATCCGAGTGATTCTCGCCAATGAAAACACACTAATGGCCATTACAATATCGCGTACGGCAACGTCCAGATGACTGCCAGTGAGCAATAGACTTAACGCAATTAGAACAAGCCAAGCAGCGACTACATAACTGCCCATTTCTGTTTTGGTTAATACCAAAATACCAGCACCTATTTCTACTATGCCCACAATTATCATAAAAGTGGAAGCGCTAAAAGGTAGCATATCAACCATACTAGTAGATAGGTATTGGGTCCAATCTGTTAGTAGATTTAAAAACTTGTCTGCTCCGGCAGCAATGGGTACTAAGCCAAAAGTGAACTTAATCAAGTTGTGGATTTTGAAAATTTCTTTAATGTCTCCTGAATTTCTCATAAGTTTTTTAGTATTTAATTTCCCTTTAGATCATCGATTCACAATTCGGTTACAAAATTTGTAACCCAACCAAGGCCTCTGCATCCAATGTTGGATTTTAGAATATTTCAGAAGAATCAATTGGAACTTGGTTGAAGCCTGATAAAGAGTATTTGTATAGGAAGATTGAGTTGTTGGATATCTTATGAATAGGTAGGGGAGTTGCAAAAGTCATCGACTGTTGAATATGTAGTGATTTCAAGTGGTTAATTCCCAGCTATTTGAAAAAAATGATGATTAGTTTGTAACAGGATCAGACCCTTTGTATCAAATACTCAATGTTGCGATCCAACTCAGTTGATTGTTTAATTGTGCCGAAGACCTTATATGGTCTTATCACCTCAATTATCCTATTTCTGTGTTCTATAATCTGCGGGAAGCATAAGGCCAGATATTGATTGCGTTTGATGTCTTGACCCAGAATTTTAAATGTTCGATATCGGTCTTGCGTCCCGTTCAGGAAGATTGCTTTTATCCAAATCCTTGAAATATAATATGTAAACCCTAATTCCTATGAAAAAAAATATTTTAGCACTTGGCGTTTTAATCGCTGTCTTCTTTCTCAGCCTAGTTGGTTGTAATGATGATATTGAAATTAGAACCGAAACAATTACAGCGGTTGATACGCTGTTTCTAGATCCAGTATTGGTATCGCAGGGTAGAGAAACATTTAGATATAATACTTTCGGAGATGAGGCTTTTTGGAGTGATGTACTTCATATTGATAAAGCTATTTTAGGAGAAAGCAATGGAGGGTATGGAGCAGGAGTGAGTCCGGCCACGGCATTGTCCGTTGGGTTAAAAGTGGACTCAGAGGCACTTCCTGAAGAAGTTGTTAGTGCAATTCAGGCAGGTCAAATTGATTTACAAGACCCGGCCAGCACATTGGCATTATTGAAGTTAGATGCCGTTGTTGGCGTGAAAGGCAACTTCAATGAGGCTGGTGATATGACTTCTGTGGGGATTACTTGTGCACTTTGTCACTCTACCGTAGATGATTCTTTCACTGAAGGAATTGGAAAGCGATTAGATGGATACCCAAATAGAGACTTGAATGTTGGAGTTATTATTTCTTTGACTGATAATGCAAAATTTTTGGCGGATTTACTTCATGTCGATGTGCCTACGGTGGATGCTGTTCTTAAAGGCTGGGGGCCTGGTAAATTTAACGCAGGTCTGATGGTAGATGGGAAAGCACTGAAACCTGACGGCACTATTGCCGCCAATTTGTTACCTGCTGCTTATGGTTTACAGGGGGTTAATTTGGCCACATATACGGGTTGGGGTGATATGGTGTATTGGAATGCATTTGTTGCCAATTTAGAAATGCACGGTAAAGGTAACTTTACTGATGCGCGTCTTAATGATCCAGTGAGATTCCCTATTGCGGCTGAGAATAACTTTGGCAATGTGGTAAATGACCCTGATTTAATTACACCAGAGTTAGCCGCTCTTCAAGCTTATCAATTGTCTTTAGATGCTCCGAAGCCCCCTGTGGGTAGCTATGACTCACAAGCCGCTGAGCGTGGAAAAGTGTTGTTTAATGGTGTTGCCGAATGTGCTACCTGCCATATTTCTCCAATATTTACAGATGCTGGTTATAACTTACATAGTGCCGAAGAAATAGGAATCGATGATTTTGAGGCCATGAGATCTCCTACTGGTCAATACAGAACTACTCCGTTGAGAGGTCTATTTGCTAGAATGAAAGGTGGGTTTTATCACGATGGCAGATTCGAAACTTTAGATGATGTAATTAATCATTATGATAGCCATTTCAACTTAGGCTTGTCTAATCAAGATAAGAATGACCTGATAGAATATTTAAAATCAATTTGAGTTAGAGTGTGTTTAAGGCATTGAGAGTTTGAGGATACGGGGCTGAAGGGGGCACTTTCCTCAGCTTTCTCTTGCCTAGATTACCCGTTATATTATCAGGAGTAATGATGGTCTGTCATGCTCTTACTTGTTATAACCCACCAAATTTGCTATCAAGTTCTTCCATAATAATACCTTAAGAAATCACGATTCTTTATGTTGAATACATTAATCACCTATTTAAAATCGACAAGGTTGATGGGGGTATTGTTTCTTGCTTTTGCTACTGCCATGGGTATAGGAACGTTTATTGAAAATAAACATGGCACCAATGCTGCTCGAATTCTGATTTATGAAGCATGGTGGTTTGAGGCAATATTGATGCTGTTTGTGGTCAATTTTGTAGCTAACATTAAGGTTTATCGCTTGAGTCGTAAGTCCAAGTGGCCCGTTTTAACCATACATTTGGCTCTTGTTGTCATAATTGTGGGCGCTACAATTACCCGCTACACAGGCACTGAGGGCTTAATGTCGATTAGAGAACAAGCCGTGAGTGATGAAATTATCTCGGATGAAACACAGCTTAAGGTAATTATAGAAGCCCTTTCCGACTCAGTTAAGGAACGCCAGATTATTGAAAAATCTCTATTGTTGTCTCAGTATACACAGCGCCACAATGATTTTTCCATTCATACGGATTTAGCGAACAAGGAAATTCAAATAGATTATGCGGATTTTATTTCTTCAGCGTCAGAAGTGTTTCAAGCAAATAATTCAGGATATCTGTTCCTCAAGCTTGTTCTATTGGTGGAGGCTGAACGTCAAGATTTTTACCTCAAAGAAGGAGAGGCTAGATTACTCAATGGCCGGACTTATTCATTTAATAAGCCTACCGAGAATGCTATTAATTTTGAATTGACTGGGGATGGTTTGGTGATTACTGCTCCCTTGGATGGATTTGTTTCTCAAATGACTTCTGACGATTCGTATGAAATTCACAAAGGGACTAAAAATGAAGTTCGACTAAAATCTTTTTATACTATTGAAGAGCAGCAATTTGTGGTTCCGGAACTTCCGCAAAGAGGCGAAGTTAGCTTAGAATCTAATAGTGGAAACATGAATGAGGTTTTAGATGACGCCCTTATCTTGAACGTAAAAATCGATTCGGTTCAAAAGGAAATTATAGTTTTTGGGAGTGAGAAGAAGATAGGTAAACCTGAGTTGGTCATTATTAATGGAATGCAACTTACGGTATCCTATGGTAGCGAGATGCTCAAGCTACCATTTAAACTGGGGTTGAAAGACTTTAGGGCTGAAAAATATCCAGGAACTACCAATAGTTATTCTGCTTTCGAGAGTGAAATCGTGGTGATCGATGATCAGAGTAGTTTCGACTATGATATCTTCATGAATCATGTTTTAGACTACAAAGGCTATCGTTTTTTTCAAGCCTCATTTCACCCAGATGAAAAAGGGACGATCTTATCGGTCAATCATGATTTTTATGGAACATGGGTTACCTATATAGGATACTTCGTTCTTTATTTAGGTTTACTACTTATTTTATTCGATAAGCGCTCTCATTTCTCTAAAGTTGCTGGTAAACTGAAGAAACTTAATTCCAGTCTATGCCTGACTGTTGTTTTGCTAGTAGTATCTGGTTTAAAAGCCCGAGCTCAGGAACAGTCTTTGTCTACAATGTTAGTTCGAGAAAAAATTGATTCATTGGTGTTAAGTAAGCCTGTACCTGAGAAACAAGCTTTGGCATTTGGCCATTTGCTTGTTCAGGATTGGAACGGGCGAATGAAACCTATGAACACCTATAGCTCAGAAATTTTGAGGAAGGTGAGCAAGAGTAACACTTATCAAGGTCTGAATTCTGACCAAGTGCTTATTTCAATTTTAGAACGACCACAGCTTTGGTATAATGTTCCGTTGATTTATTTAAAACGGGGGAATAGCACACTGAGGACTAAGCTTGGCGTGGCTTCTGATGCTACTCATATTTCGCTTGCTGAGTTTTTTGAACGGAATGGTGATTACAAGATTCAAAACGAAGTTGATAATGCTTATAAATCAATCGTCCCAAATCAATTTGATAAAGATTATATGGAGGTTGACAAGAGAGTCAACTTAATGTACAACGCTCTATTGGGGAGTCAATTAAGAATATTCCCAGTGCCAGGCGAGAAGAATAATAAATGGATTTCATCGAATGAGCTTTCTGGTTTCTCTGTATCGAAAAACGATTCATTGTTTATACAACATTCGATTCCATTATACATCTCTGGCATGTTGGAAGCTGAAAGATCGAATGACTATGCTGAGGCAGATCTTATTTTAGAAAAGATAAAGAAATTTCAGGCGAAATATGGTGGTGATGTACTTCCTAGTCCCTCGAAAGTAAATGCAGAAGTACTTTACAATAAATATGATGTGTTTAGAAAACTCTATACTTGGTATACCTATGTGGGGGGGCTATTATTGATACTGTCTATTATATTCATGCTAACTAGGGGCAGGAAATTAGAATGGCCACTAAAAGCAGTTCGCTTTTTAGTTTATGCTTGCTTTATACTTCACAGTGTAGGATTAATCGGTAGGGCATATATATCGGGCCATGCTCCCTGGAGTGATGCATATGAAACAATAATTTATATTAGTTGGGCAACGATGCTCTTTGGAATAATCTTAGGGAGAAAGTCGGATTTAGCCTTGTCTGCTACTACATTTGTGTCCGCAATAATTCTTATGGTGGCGCACTGGAATTGGCTTGATCCCGCAATAGCCAATTTACAACCCGTTTTGAATTCCTACTGGCTAATGATTCATGTAGCAATTATAGTAGCAAGTTATGGCCCTTTTACCTTAGGCATGGTCTTGGGCTTATTGAGCCTTATTTTGATGATTTTTTTAAAACAATCGAACTCGAAGGATTTGATAGTGAATATAAAAAAATTAGTACTGACTACAGAGTTGAGTTTAACCGTGGGTTTGGTAATGCTTACAATTGGTAATTTTTTAGGAGGACAATGGGCAAATGAAAGCTGGGGAAGATATTGGGCTTGGGATCCCAAAGAGACTTGGGCGCTGATCAGTATAATGCTTTATGCTTTTATTATTCACATGCGCCTCATTCCTAAACTCCGTAGTGAATGGCTGTTTTCTTTAGTGAGTGTAATAGCTTTCTATTCTATTTTAATGACCTATTTCGGTGTTAATTTTTATTTATCGGGACTTCATTCTTATGCCAAAGGAGATAATATAGTAACACCTGATTTTGTCTATTATTCTTTACTGTTCATTGGCGTAGTCTCTTTTTGGGCCTATCTGAAATACAAGAAGTACTGGTTTAAACTTGGGTTGTCTTAACCGTTGAGCTCAAATTTTTGAATTGTTAATGTATTGAAATCGCCTTCTGAGTCTTGGTTGGCGTGGTCAGGAACGGTTTGGTTATAAATTTTGTAACCAAATGGAAGTGTCGTTATCTAATGTTCAAACCTCACTAAAAATGGAAGCGATTAAATTGAATGACATTACCATTGGAAAAATGTCGGATTCGGAAATCATCAGGAGAGTATTGGGTGGTGAAAAGGAACTCTTTGAGATACTGATGCGCAGATATAATCAAACACTCTATCGTGTGATTAGGAGCTATATGACTGTTGAAGGTGATGTAGAAGATGCTATGCAAGAGGCCTACCTTAAAGCTTATGAAAAGTTAGATCAGTTTAAAGGTACAGCCGCTTTTTCTACTTGGTTGGTAAGAATTGGAATGAATGAGGCGCTACAAAAGATTAGAAAGAACAAACGGATATTTTTTATTGACGAACACACGGAAGCGTCTGGTCGAATTTTTCTACTCCCAGATAACGGACAAATGAATCCTGAAAAGAACGTAATTAAACACGAAACCCGATTGATGGTGGAGAAGTCCATTGACCAATTGCCAGAGAAATACAGGGTGATTTTTATGCTGCATCAAGTGGAGGGCATGAATAATACCGAGATTTCAGCTGCGCTCGATTTAACCGAAAGCAATGTAAAAGTAAGGTTGTATAGGGCGAAGAAGATGCTGAAAGAAGAATTGTTTAAGCAATCCGTAGATGTATCAGCTTTTGAATTCGGGAACTGCCGTTGCGATAGAATTGTACAGTTTGTTATGGATGGTATTTAGTCTAGGCTGTAGGCCAACCTAGACTATTGATCCCTAAACTTGCGCATCATTTTGTTGGCGAATACGAACTCGTCAAGTTCTTGAACACCAGAATGCATAATGTCATCACTATTGCCTTCCCAAAGTTTGTGGCTGTTGCTAAGGAACATAATGTATTCGCCAATTTCCATTACCGAGTTCATGTCATGAGTTACAATCACGGTGGTGATTTGGTATTCCTCCGTAATTTCCGCTAGTAAACGGTCTATTTTGATCGAAGTAATTGGGTCGAGTCCAGAATTAGGTTCGTCACAAAACAGGTATTGAGAGCTGTTTACGATGGCCCTAGCAATACCCACTCTTTTTTGCATGCCACCACTAATTTCTGAAGGCATTCGCTTATTGGTGTTTTCTAACTTTACCCGTTTCAGACAAAAATTTACTCTATCGAGTTTTTCGTCTTCGGGCATTTTGGTAAGAATATCCAATGGAAATTTCACATTCTGCTCTACAGTCATTGAATCGAAAAGCGCACCTCCTTGAAAAAGCATTCCTATTTCCCTTCGAATGTCGGTTTTTAGGTCTCTGTGGGCATTGATAAAATCACGGCCATCGTAAAGAATGTCTCCTGAATCAGGTTTGAAAAGGCCAACGATATTCTTAAGCATCACACTTTTTCCCGACCCACTGGCACCAATGATCAGGTTCGTCTTTCCCTTCTCAAATTTCACACTGATGTCATTTAAGACCACCTTATCATCGAAAGACTTTACTAAATTCTTAACTTCTATCATCTTACTAAAAGTAATTGAGCGAGAATAAAATCACTGAACAAAATGGCTATACAGCTTACAGTTACCGCGCGTGTACTGGCCTGACCTACTTCTAATGCACCGCCTTTGGTAAAAAAGCCCATATAGGAAGAAATGGATGAGACTAGAAAGCCAAAAACAACAGATTTTATTAATGCGAAAGAAACGGTGAATTGATTGAAGTCCATTTTGAGTCCCATAAAGTAGTCGGCTGTAGAAACTACACCACCAAATTTGGCGGCTAAGAACCCACCGAAAATCGCTAGTACTCCAGCAAGAATTACCAAAAGCGGGTACATTATGAGTGTGCCAACAATTTTTGGCAATACTAGATACGATGCAGAGTTAATTCCCATTACTTCAAGGGCATCTACCTGTTCTGTAATTCGCATAGTACCAAGGTTACCCGCAATACTCGATCCTACCTTACCAGCAAAAATAATAGCGGTAATGGTAGGCGCCAATTCCAAAATAGTAAGGTCACGTACCACCAATCCAATAACACTATCGGGAATTAGTGGATTGATTAGGTTATATGCGGTTTGAAGGGTGGATACTGCTCCAATAAAGAGCGAAACCAAACCTACCAAAACGATACTGTTGATGCCCACCAACATGCATTCGTCAAGGGTTAATTTAACATAGGTTTTGAACGACTCACGATTTTTGAAAAGAGAGCTTATAAACAATAAGTATTTGCCGAGACTCTTCATTAAAAAAGCATTTCCATCAGGGTGATTAAATTAACAGGGTGGTAAAATAACAAAACTTGAGGCAAAAGATTCGGCTCGGGCCATCTTAATTGAACAAATTGATCTAATTTCAAGTCGTTGGTAAAACGTAAAAATCTGAAACAATTATTCAAACATGAAAAAACTGGCAGTAATTACCGGAGGAACAAAAGGAATAGGCAGAGCTACCATTGAGAAATTTGCCAAAGAAGGTTTTGATATTATGACTTGCGCGCGAAACCAAGAAGACCTGAAACAGCTCATGAAAGAGGTAAACGAGGCTTTCCCTAAAATTGAGATCCACGCAATTCAGGCAGATTTATCAAAGAAACAGGAGGTGCTTAAATTCGCTGAGATGGTTCAATCCTTTGACCGCCCTGTGGATCTGCTTTTGAATAATACGGGCACTTTTATTCCAGGCAGTGTATATAATGAGGATGAAGGAAATCTAGAAATGATGATTGAAACGAATCTTTACAGTGCTTATCACCTTACACGTGCATTGATTTCTGGGATGATGGTACGCAAATCGGGTCATGTTTTTACCACGGGCTCAATAGCCGGAATTCAGGCCTATGCCAATGGTGGTAGCTATTCTATTTCCAAATTTGCCTTACTGGGTTTTACAAAAGCTTTGCGTGAAGAAATGAAACCTCATGGGGTACGCGTCACTTCCATTTTAGCTGGCGCAACCTATACCCCAAGTTGGGAAGGGGCCGGACTTCCAGAAGAACGATTTATGAAGGCTTCAGATATTGCTGACGCGATTTATGCTGCCCATGCATTGTCGTCCAATACTGTAGTGGAGGAAATTATCCTTCGTCCGCAATTGGGAGATATTTAAGTCTGCCACTGTAAAGTTTGTGGCTTGATTGGGTTTTCGAAAGGCGTTTTCTCTTCTTGGCATTTCTCGTAACGCGTACGAATAGCATTGTACCATTTCGCTTGCATATCAGGGTCGCCCATCAGCATCAGTGGAGGATTGTTTTGCAATCCTTCTTTAAGCTTTTCAAACACATCTACATCCTGCTGAATAAAGGTGTTGGCAAAGCGATAGAAGATAGGTTTTAGGTATTTGAACCAACCGATGTCCGTGTAAATAAATTGAATCAATTCCGTCTGGTTTTCATTTACAGGAGTAAGGGCAGTCATGATCACGATATCATTTTCACCCACTTTAATATGCTCAATTCTGATGCCTGGTAACTGAAAACTGATTTCTGTCGTCTGCTCTTTCTTTAGAATTTTATAAGCCGCTGAGTTCTTAGAAGGTTCATGCCGCACCATTTTGAAACCTAGGTGCGAAGGAGAAAAATTCTTTGTCTTTAGCTTTAGATTAGTCTTTTTTCTAAAGAACCAAGATTGATGCACAAAAGGAACGTGTGCCGGATCAATCAAACCAATTACGGAATGATCGAGGCTACAAGACATTGGCTTGGCTGTCACAAAATCGAAATTGGCTTCTTCTTTTAAAGGGAACTGAGGGAAAAGACTTTCGTCCATGTCCTCAGGCTTGCGCATGTCTTTGGGTAAGTAAATCAGTACAATGCCATGCACTTCGCGCAGCGGATAATAAGGCGCTCTTACCTTAGTTACATCTAATTTAGAAGAAGGAGGGAGCGTTGGTATTTTTGAGCAAGTGCCGTCTGTTTTAAACCTCCAGCCATGGTAGCAGCATTCAATTTCGCAACCGTCAAAAGTGCCATAAGTTAATGGAATGCCGCGGTGCGGACATTGGTTGCGAAGCGCGAAAACCTTCCCTTGTTCATCTCTGCCCAAAAGAATTTTCTCGCTGTCTATTTCCTTCTCAATGGTCTTCCCTTTTTTCAAAAGGCTACCATGACAGGCTACATACCAAATGTTTCGTAAATTTTTTGACTTTGCTGTACTCATTATATCAAATCTGCACCCACAAACATAATGATTATCAACCGCATCTATTTTTAGAGTGGATAGAAATTTTAAGAAGGCCGCTAAAGGTCGTTATATACTGGTGCTGCTATTTCTTTATAAGGAACAGGACTCACCAATAAGCCGCCACTCATATGGTAACTGAGGTTCACGAGGTCATTTGAAACTGGGTCGATATTAAAATCTACGCAAGCAATTTGCAGTTGACTTCCGTTAGAAAAACTGAGAACCATTTCTTGTGGGACATAGAGTTTCTCTTCAAGAATTTCAAAATTTTCATCAAGCTTTTGGAAGTAAGTCCAGTTGATTTCAACGGCACTCACTTCATCACCTTCCATGTTCTTAAAGGTGTCAATGTTGGTGATTTCAATATCGTCCCAATCTTCATCTACGTTTACCTTGGCCAAAGAGAAGTTGAAAATTTGATCTTCTGGATGCCAGTAGAAGGTAAGTGGGCTGTCTTCAAAAACAAATGCTACAGCAGCAGAAACCACTACTGCCTCGTTTTCTTCCACAAAAGGGTAGGGCTGGTGGTGGTTGAACACTCTAATACTGGTTAGTTTTTTATTAAGAATCTTACTTGTGAGGAGTTCGTTGGCTTCTTGTTCAGTCATTACGTGCTTAGTGTCCGATTAAAAAATCAAATATACATTTCTTACTTTATGTAAGCACCCTTCAACACCTCCAACTTTCCGTCAACCTCAGGTAACTCATTAATGCCTAATATATGGGCTACAAATGGGTAAACGTTTACATTTTCAAACTTAGGAAGTTTGAAGCCTGGTTTAATGTTTGGCCCATTTGCGTAGAAAATGGTAGCCATATCTTCTGAGAGATAAGGATCATATCCATGCTCTCCGTGTACTCCGCCTCTAATAATATTTCTTTGCCAATTGCTTTTAGAATTTAAAGAATGACCTGCATTGGCCACCAAAACTATTTCGCCACTTCGCGAATTTTGATAGTGCCAGTTTTTAGGGAAGTCCTCTTTCTTGTAGGCTGTGAAATTATTCTCCTTTCCTTTTATGGTCGTATATATTTGGTCAGTTTTTGATTGGTCGTTAACATAAAGGTGAGCGAGAGTTCCGCTGTTAACAAACCTGTAATCATCGTTATTTATTCCTTCCAGAACTTCATCAACGTTAATCAAACTTTCTTCATTATTGGCTACTTCGTTCATGCCGTGATCGGAAGTGACAATCACATTCACTGGCAGGTCAATTTGTTTAAGCTGCTCCATGATTAAACCCAAAAGTCGATCGGCTTCTAAAACAGATTCTTTAGCACCATTAGGGCCGTTGGCATGCCCTTGGTCGTCCACTAGAGAAAAGTATAATGAAATGTAATTCGGGCGTTCAGCTTTGGGTAATTTTAGCCATTCCATTACCGTTGAAATCCTATCCTCATTTTTCACCTTACCATCATAGATTTCATAATAATCAGGGAAACTGCCCGCGATTGGGGCTTCGGAACCCACCCAGAAATAAGAGGCTGATTTCATCCCGTTTTTCTGCACCAACTGCCATAGAGGTAAACCATCATAAAAAGCAGGGTTTTCTACTACTTTACGGTTACCGATGCTATACCGTAAATCAAGGTCGCGGTCATAGAAATTATTATCCACCAAGCCGTGATTTCCCGGATAAAGCCCCGTTACCAATGTATAATGATTTGGGAAGGTTTTACTCGGAAAAGAGGGAAGCATGGCTTCGGCAGAAGTTCCTGTTTCTATGAATTTCTTGAAATTCGGAGCGTCATATTTTTCCACATAATCATGTCTGAAACCATCAAAAGAAATCATGATTACATAAGGAGTTTCCTGTTGACAAGAAACGGAACTCATTGCTAAAAGTGCAAATACAGTGAATAATAAGGCTGATTTTATATACTTCTTCATTGCTTTATGGGTTGCCTCAAAGATAAAGGCTGCATCAATTAATACGATTGCTTTTTGGGTTTTTTACAAGTCAAAGATCTTTAATCTAGGTAGCTCAGTTTCATGTCAATGGTCAGAGCCAGTTCATTCATGATGGTTTTTGAAAGTCCTTTGCAGCGGCTCATTTCATATTTATAAAAGAATTGGAGTGTGTGGAGCTTGCTTTCATAGAAATCGGTAGCGTAAGTGCTGTCGTTTGTGTCTAAAGCTTTCTGTGCCGAAACCCCGATTTTAAGCCACTGCCAGCCCATTACTACCGTTCCGAATAAATCCATAAAAATTGTGGCATCGGCTAAGTAGCGTTCAAAATCCCCATTTTGAGCATGAGGCATTAAGGCACCTAAAACCTGTTGTATTGAATTAAGGCTTTCTCCTAAAACTCGAATATTAAATTGGAGTGAATCATGAGCGCTAGCTTCTTTAATAGTAGACTGAATTTCTTCGGCCAGCCATTCCAGCACTTTTCCATTTTTTAACCCCACTTTTCGGCCTAATAAATCCAATGACTGAATGCCTGTTGTGCCTTCGTAAATGGAAATAATTCGAATGTCACGGTAATATTGTTGAAGGATAAAGTCCATGCAGAAGCCATAGCCGCCAAGTACTTGTAACCCTGTACTTACTGCTTCAAGCCCTTTTTCTGAAGGATAAGTTTTAGCGATAGGAGTGAGTAATTCTAGAAGTAAATTGTAACGTTCCTTTTCTTCTCCTTCTGAAATATGTTCTAAATCCACATAATGCGCGGCCTGCATTACCAAACTTAAAGAACCTTCCACAATGGCTTTTTGGAAGAGCAGCATTCGTTTTACATCAGGGTGATTGATGATTAAGGTTTGATCTTCGTCTAAGTCCTTTTTACCTGAAGATGTTAATTTTCTTCCCTGAGGCCTTTCTTTTGCATATTCAAGAGAAGAATAAAAAGCAGCTGAGGCTATTCCCGTTCCCATTCTGCCAGTTGCAATTCTAGCTTCATTCATCATTTGGAACATGTAAATTAAGCCCTGATTTTCGTCTCCAATCATGTGCCCAACGCTGTCTTCAAAAACCAAATGCGAGGTGCAATAACCCCGCTGACCCAGTTTTTCAAATTCTCCGGCCACAATCACTTGCTGCTTACCAAGACTACCATCAGCGGCTACTATTTTCTTCGGAACTACAAAAAGCGAAACACCTTTTGTGCCCGAAGGAGCGCCTTCTGTTCGAGCCAATACCAAATGAATAATGTTCTCGGCAAACTGATGGTCACCTGAGGAGATGAATATTTTTTGACCGTTGATTTTATAGGTGCCGTCTTCTTGAAGGCTGGCAGTAGTTTTTACATCTGACAATGATGATCCCGCTTGCGGTTCGGTCAAACACATGGTGCCTGTCCATTCTAGCGACATCATTTTTTGCGCGTAGGTTTCTTTTAGAAAATCATTTCCAAAAGAGACAATAAGGTTTGCCGCACCTGCGGTTAAACCCAAATAACCTGTAACATGGTTATTGGCGGCTTCCATCATAAAATAGAGCGTATGAAAAACGATGTTCGGTAATTGTAAACCGCCATCTTTTTCCTCGAACATGGCCGCTACAAGTCCCATTTCGCCTGATTCTTTTAGAATGCTTTCAAATTGCGGGTGAATCGTAATTACTCCGTTTGCAAAGGAGGAAGGCTTTTCATCCATTTCTTTAATAAAAGGATGAAGGCTTTTATCACAGAAGGTTTTTACCGAATCTAACAATAGATCAATAGATGACTTGTCGTAAGCAGCATATCGGTTGGCTTCAAGTAATTCTTCCGTTTGATGAACATTGTACATCAAAAACTTGATGGTGTTTAGGTTAGTATACTGTGATGGATTAGGCATGGCATATTGGTTTGTTTTCAATATAAGTGAAAACAAATAAAATGCAGGTAACTAAGTTCAGAATGAAGTTTATTCAGTTGCCAATTGTGAGCTTAGAGCAATGGCGCAAGTAATCTACAAACAGATTCGAGCAGTTTCTTCGAAATACTGCGTTTCTTCCATTCATTAAGATGTAATTCTTCGCAATCGGCCTTATCGGTTTCAAAATTCTGATTGAGTTGAATAGCGATGGTAGGATCATAAATATAGGTGTTCACCTCATGGTTTAGGTCGAAACTTCGGTAATCCATATTGGCTGTGCCTACTATGGCTAGCTTTCCGTCTACTGTAAGCGTTTTAGAATGCAGAAAGCCCTTTTTGTAGAGATACACCTTTACGCCAGCTTCTAAAAGTTGCTTCATAAATGACATGGAAGCTGCTTGAACGATCCAAGAGTCAGAAGCATGGGGAATCATAAGTTCTACGGAAACCCCACTTTTGGCAGAGGTAGTAATTCCGTTAATAATACTCTCATTTGGAATGAAGTATGGGGTAGCAATTTTAAGACTATTCCTAGCGGAGTTTATGGCTAAACAGAATGAGTCCATAATACTGGCTAAATCCCAATCGGGGCCACTTGCGTTTACCTGAACATAACTAGAACCAAATGAAGGTTCGGTTTTTGGGAAATGCTTTTCAGTTGGTCGCCAAGGCTGACCAGAGACAAATTGCCAATTGAGAATAAATAGAAACTGTAATGTTTTTACTGCGGAGCCTTCGATTTTAATATGGGTGTCGCGCCAGTAGGTTGGGTATTTACCATTGTTGATATAACGGTCGTCAACATTAATCCCTCCAGTAAAACTGGTAATACCATCAATAATAACCACTTTCCTGTGGTTGCGGTAATTGATTTTACTGGTAAATGAAGGGAAAAGTACTGGCATGAATTCATAAATTTCAACACCAGCGCTTTTCATTTTTTCGAAATAAGCGCTTTTTAAACCGAGGCTTCCAACACCATCTACAATCACCCTTACTTGAACACCCTCTTTGGCTTTAGCCATTAATAACTCACTGATTTGATGCCCGATTCCATCGCTAGTAAAGATGTAGTATTCTAAATGAATATGATTTTTTGCTTGTTTCAGTGCTTCTAAAAGTGCTGGAAACTTTTCTTCCCCATTTTTCAATAAGGTAATTCTATTATTTTCTGAAAGAGGAGAGAGATCGCGACTTAAAAAGCGAATGAGTTTATCGAATTGTTCGCTTACTAAAGCTTTATGAATAGGAGTTGCATTCTCTGGGGTTAAATATTCATCAATATATTTTTGGCCAAAAGCAGAGTTGATCAATTGGTTTTTAGAGAAGATTCTTCGTTTTCTGATGTGCTGCCCAAAAAATAGATAGATGATTAGGCCTAAAACAGGCAATAATAATAACAGTAAGAGGTAAGAATGCGTTTTTAGCGGGTTTCTGTTTTCAAGCAAAATATTAATGACCACAATAAAAATAGCTAAATAATATAGCCCTAGAAGGAAAGGAGAAAGCGTGAACCAAAAATCAAGCATGATTAAAATTAGCGATTTAACCCATAGCTAGTTACTAAAGTTCAGAATTGATTTCAATGAGAAATGAAGGGAAGATTAAAAACTTAGAAGTTCTTTATATAGCTTGTGCAAGGGCAGGCCCATCACATTGTAAAAATCACCTTCAATTTTCTCGATCCCCACCATGCCAATCCATTCTTGGATTCCGTAGGCACCCGCCTTGTCGAAAGGCTTGTATTTTTTGATATAATGCTCGATTTCAGCTTTTTCTAGCTTTCGAAAAGTGACTTTGGTAGTTTCTGAAAAACTTCTTTTTTTATTGGAAGAACGAAGACAAACGCCTGTGATTACCTGATGCGTTTTTCCTGAAAGCGACTGAATCATTTGAAACGCTTCCTGTGCATTTTCGGCTTTATTTAAAATTTGGTCTTCATTCAAAACCGTAGTGTCGGAAGTAATGACTAATTCGTTTTCTTCTAAATTCTCAAAAGCATCAGATTTTTTAACTGCTAAATACTCAGCTACTTCGTTTACGGGTATTGATAGAGGAAAAGACTCGTCCACCTCTTTTGTTCTGATTTCAAAATCCACTTCCAAAGATCGAAGCAGTTCTTGTCTTCGAGGAGATTTAGAAGCCAATATCAAATGGTAGGGTAAATTCATCTTCTTTAATTGATCCGAATAAATAACCACTAATTACTTTAGGGTAGAAGTAGGTCGATTTTTGGGGTAGGGTATATCCTGAGTGGCAAACGTTTTTCACATCTTCCATGCTGATATCTTGAGTGATAATGGCAAAATCCACTTCCCCAGTAATGGTTTTTTCTAAACAGTTTGAGAAGTTTCTTTCAAAGGAAATATGCTCAGAACTTCGTTGGTCTTTACCTAAAATACCCAATGCTTTTTCTATGATAAAATAGTGCATTACGGTTAAGTCCAAATCTTTAACTACCTGAGGGAAATTCCATTTGAGTTCAGTAATTCGTTCAGGCTTCAATCTTACTTTCACGGCCTCTTTTCCAAATAATAAACCAAAGGCCCATTTTTTGCCTAAAATGATTTCATTTACATCATTTGGGTTGTCAAGTGGTTTAATAATAAAGTCTTCAGAAAGCGTATTGAGCAGATCTTCTTTGTTGAAGTTTTTTAAGCCAGAGAGTAATCTGTGGGTAGGTAGAATTCTTAAATCATCGGCTTCTGCATTGGTCAGGTACATCAAATGAAAATTGTAAGCCTCATTACCAGTGTGGTTTGGGTTTTGAGCCTTCATTCGCTGTTTATATAGCAAAGAGCCTTCGTATCTATGATGACCATCGGCTAAAATCACTTGCTGATCTTTCAGTTTAGCCACAAACTTTTTGATGACTTCAAAATCATGAATTACACTCAAAACATCACGAACACCCTGATAATCTTCCCTATCATAAATGGGGTTTTTCATGCTTTCGTCCATGTATTGCTCAAGGCTAAATTCAGGGTCGAAATAAAGCCCATGCGTTGGACTCACATTCATTTGGCTTTGTGCTAAAATATCTATTCTGTCGTTTACAGAATGCGGCATTGTGTTCTCATGGCGAAGCACATCAGAATCTACACTGTTCCAATCTGTGGCTTCTATAAAGCAAATAAAGCCCTTTCTAATATATGTTCGTCTACTGCCGGGTAGTGTAAAATGTTGGTAATAAACGTAAATGCCCGGAATTTGATCTTGATTGATAATGCCTTCTGCCTTCCATTCTTCTACTGTCCTCTTCTGCGTTTCGATATCTCTAGGAACGCTGATGTGGATGCTGTTATATGGATTGTTATAAAGTGCCTCTCGTTGTTTTTTTGAAACGACATCAAAAAGGGGAGAAGCTAAATCTTCAATTTTATTTGATAATTCACGGTTATATCGCCAAGCGCGAAAGGGTTTTATTCTTGCCATAATGTTTAGTCGCGTACTCTTAGCTTCCAGTTACTGGAGGTAGTGTTACTCTTTAACTTGAGACTATTGTTACTTTTTTCTTCACTGATTAAAGCAGCAAGTACCAAAGCAATGTCGTGATGCTCGGGGTTTACTTCTTGAAGCAATTCAGGTTTGTAATATGTTTCTACAAACTTGGTGTCGAATTTACCTGAAGTAAAGGCTTCGTGCTTAATGGCGAATTCGCAGAAGTTAAGCGTAGTTTTAAAACCTGTTATTTCATATTCCTGAATAGCTTTTACCATTCTTTCAATGGCTTCAGTTCGGTCTTTTCCTGAGGCAATAAGCTTGGCTATCATTGGGTCGTAATAGATAGGAATATCCATTCCCTCTTCAAAACCGTCATCTACTCTGATCCCTGGCCCCTCAGGTCGATTGTAGGTGCTTAAATATCCAATATCTGGTAGGAAATTATTGGTTGGGTCTTCAGCATAAACCCTTACTTCCAATGAATGTCCTTTTATTTTAAGGTCTTCTTGTTTAAAGCTTAATGGATGACCTTCGGCAATTAAAATCTGTTCCTTTACTAAGTCTACACCGGTAATTTCTTCGGTAACGGGGTGTTCTACTTGTAAACGTGTATTCATTTCTAAAAAGAAGAAATCTAAATTTTCGTCTACAATAAACTCTACCGTACCTGCACTGTAGTAGTCGCAAGACTTGGCAACTCCCAAAGCAGCTTCGCCCATGGCTTTACGCTTTTCTGGAGTGAGAATGGCAGAGGGAGCTTCTTCAATTACTTTTTGATGTCTTCTTTGAATAGAACATTCGCGTTCGAAAAGGTAAACTAAGTTTCCATGTTTATCACCCAATACCTGAATTTCGATATGACGTGGAGAAGTG
Source organism: Roseivirga seohaensis (assembly GCF_001592945.1). Lineage (GTDB taxonomy): Bacteria > Bacteroidota > Bacteroidia > Cytophagales > Cyclobacteriaceae > Roseivirga > Roseivirga seohaensis. The sequence continues at coordinate 123,030 of NZ_LRPB01000048.1, read as the reverse complement.
ATGAATTTTTCAACGAAAACAGCGCCATTACCAAAAGCAGATTGTGCTTCGCTAATGGCACGTTTCATTTGCTCTTCTAGTTCTTCTGGATTTTCGACAACCCTCATTCCTTTACCGCCACCACCAGCGCTGGCCTTAATTAGAACCGGGTAACCTACTTGCTCAGCAATTTTTCTTGCCTCTTCTGGATCTGTAACGGCATGATTTACTCCTGGTACCATAGGAACATTATAGCCCGATACAGCCTCTTTGGCAGAGAGCTTATCGCCCATAATTTCAATAGCTTTTGTAGATGGGCCAATAAAAATGATACCGTTTTCTTCTATCTTTTTTGCAAAGCCAGCGTTTTCGGAGAGGAATCCATAGCCAGGATGCACGGCATCAACTGCTAAGTCTTTACAAATTTCGATAATCTTATCAGTCATTAAATAAGACTGTGCGGAAGGAGGAGGACCAACGTTAACGGCTTCGTCTGCATAGCGCACATGTGGCGAATGGCGGTCTGCATCGCTATATATGGCTACGGTTTTGATTCCCATTTCGCGGGCTGTTTTCATTACCCTGATAGCAATTTCACCGCGGTTGGCTACTAAAATTTTCTTTATTTTCCTGATTTCCATTCCCTTCAAAATTTTGCTTACAATGCTAATTAATTATCTGCTAAAATCTAAGTTTGGGCTTGTGATATATACCTGCGGTTTTTTGATAAATGGCGTTTATAGTGTTACATTTGCAGCCTTATTTGTTACTTAGGTTAATCAACTTAAAGTCTAAAGGAATTGGATCTATTTGAAAAATTACTTGCTGATAACGGCCCATTAGGGAAACATTCAGAGATATCAGAAGGGTACTTTACGTTCCCTAAATTAGAAGGTGAAATTGCTCCACGAATGAAGTTTATGGGCAAAGAAGTCCTTACTTGGAGTTTAAATAACTATTTGGGTTTGGGTAACCTGCCAGAAGTTAGAGAGGCAGATGCTAAGGCTGCTGCCGATTGGGGCTTAGCTTACCCTATGGGAGCTAGAATGATGTCTGGAAACACGGATTATCATGAAGAATTAGAACAGGGCTTGGCCTCTTTTGTGGGCAAGGAATCTGGATATTTATTGAATTACGGATATCAAGGCGTTCTTTCTATTATAGATGCTTTGGTTGATCGTAAGGATGTAATTGTGTATGATGGCGAATCGCATGCTTGTATTATCGATGGCGTAAGATTGCACATGGGTAAACGCTTTGTGTACCCACATAACGATATTGAAAACCTTGAAAAGCAGCTTGAAAGAGCTACTCGTTTAACTAAAGAAACTGGAGGTGGAATTTTAGTGATTACCGAAGGTGTATTTGGGATGACTGGTAACCTGGGTTCATTAAACGAGATTGCTGCCTTAAAATCTAAATTCAACTTTAGACTTTTTGTAGATGATGCTCATGGTTTTGGTACTATGGGAGCTACTGGTGCTGGTACCCACGAGCACTTGAATTGTGTTGATGAAGTTGATTTGTATTTCTCAACCTTTGCTAAATCAATGGCCGCGATTGGGGCTTTTGTAGCAGGAGATAAGCGAATTATCCATTACCTTAAATACAATATGAGGTCTCAGATTTTCGCGAAAGCATTACCAATGCCATTTGTGATTGGTGGTCTTAAAAGATTAGAGATCATAAAAACTCAGCCTCAGCATAAGGAAAACCTTTGGAAAATTGTAAACGCACTTCAAGGTGGGTTACAAGCAAAAGGTTTTAGTATTGGAACCACCAAATCGAGTGTAACTCCGGTGGTACTGAACGGAACCGTTGGTGAGGCCGCAACCTTAAGTAAGGATTTAAGGGAGAATTTTAATATTTTCTGTTCTGTTGTGATATACCCAGTAGTGCCAAAAGGAATGATCATTTTAAGACTAATTCCAACAGCGTCTCACAGTATGGAAGATGTAAACGAAACTATTGCTGCATTTGAGGCAATTAAGGGTAAGTTAACGAGCGGTGAGTACAAAAATGCCGAGTTAGCGGCTGCCTTTGGGGAGTAATGTTAAAAAAAAGTGCCCTGACTGTTGCAAATAGAGTATTTTGATTTAAATTGCTATCCAAACAAACATTTTTCAACAACCTTAAAAGCACAAATAATATGAGCAGATTTAGCGAAGTAAAAAACTTAATTGACTCTTTAGAGGGTGATTTCGAAAAGTTCTACGACAAGAAAAATCAAGCTGCGGGTACTAGAGTTAGAAAAGGAATGCAAGACCTTAAGAACTTAGCTCAAGAAATTCGAATTGATGTTCAAAACATTAAGAACCAAGGATAATTATTACATCCTTTGAAAAATAAAAGAGAGGCTAATCGTTAGATTGGCCTCTCTTTTTTTGTGCTGTAATTACTTATAATAAAGCCTTAATCTTTGTTTTAAGGTCTTCTGAGGCTGGTAATAGAGGCATTCGTACGTAGTTTTTACATATACCGAATTCTTCTAAAACCTGCTTTATTCCTACTGGGTTGCTTTCTGCATACATCAAAGGATTAATGTCGATTAACTCAAAAGTGGCTTCTGAAGATGCTTTAAAATCGGCAGAAAATGCTGCCTTTGTTATCCTCTTAAAGGTTTCTGGGAAGGCATTTGCAAGCACAGAAATAACACCAACTGCCCCAGTCGCCATCATGGGAGTTGTCAATAAATCGTCACCAGAAATCAATAAAAAGTCTTCCGGAGCATCTTTTGAAATGGACATGCACTGTGTTAAATCACCAGAAGCTTCTTTAATTGCAACAATATTTTTGTGTTGAGCCAAACGTAATGTAGTGTTTGCTGATATATTTGATTGCGTTCTACCAGGTACATTGTATAAAATTACAGGAACCGGAGATGCATCGGCAATCATTTTAAAATGCTGATAAATTCCTTCTTGGCTTGGCTTATTATAGTATGGACTTACAGATAGTATTGCGTCTACGCCATCTAAATCAGCCGATTTAATATTGTCTAAAACAGACTGTGTGTTGTTTCCTCCAATACCATATACAATGGGTAAACCAGTTTTATTATTCTTCTTTACAAACGAGAGAATCTCAGCTTTTTCCGCTGCAGTAGTAGTGGCCGATTCTCCCGTTGTACCTTGTACTACGAAATAATCAACCCCTTTGGCGGTGTGCTCTAAGAGCTTTAATAACCCGTCAAAATCAATTGTTAAATCTTCATTAAAAGGTGTAACTAGCGCTACACCTGTACCTTTTAATATCTCCATTTTCTTTACTTCAATGCGTTTACATAAATAAGCATTTGGTCTGATAAGTTCTTCAAACCTGCACTTTTATTAATTTTAATCATCAGGTCATAAATGCCTTCACCTTGGTCTGAATGACAACCTACTTTCCAATTAGCCCTTGATTTTGTCAGCAAGGGTTTAATAGATGAATTAATATCGAAATCAAGATGAAATAAGTAGTCGAAAGGTTTTTCCATAAAAGATAGAACAGTTTCAGACTGAATCTTTCCGAATAAATTGAAATCAGCTCGGCTAAAGGTTGGGCTTTCTGTAGCCGGTTGAATTTTTTTTATAGGGTTGAAGCACAAAAAGTCAATGGACTTGTTTGAGCCTAATGAATTAGCGAACTCTTGAATAGATTTTTCCTTATGGCTGTCTTCCCAAGAATAAAGTAACCCTATGTGTTTCGACTCAGAAAAAAGTTTGAAGCTTTCTTGGGTATTATCATTTACGGTTGATGATTTTGCGAATAATGACATCAATTATTAATCATTTGAATGAATTCTTCTTCCGAAATTATTTTAATTCCGAGGGTGGTGGCTTTCTCTAATTTGGAAGGCCCCATTTTATCGCCAGCCACTAAGAAATCTAGTTTTTTACTGATTGAAGAAACTACTTTACCTCCATTGGCCTTAATCTTTTCTTGAAGTTCATCTCTAGAAAACTGGGTAAATACTCCAGAAATAACGAAAGTTTTACCTTCAAAAATATTGCTTTCGGGAGCCAAAACTTCAGATTGGTCTTTTTCGAGTTGAACCCCAGCTTCTTTTAATTTTTGAACGATTAGGATGTGCTCTTCATTCTGAAAAAACTCGATAACACTTTGGGCTATTCTGTCTCCAATTTCCTCTACCGCTATAAGGCTTTCAAAGCTTGCCTTTGCTAAGGTATCTATATTCTTAAAATGAGCTGCTAATTTTTCTGCAACAGTTTTGCCTACATAACGAATTCCTAAACCAAAAAGAACACGTTCAAATGGAACTTGCTTAGATGCTTCAATCGCCTTAATGATGTTCCCCGCAGATTTATCACGAAGACTTCTTACGGTATATTCACCTTTTTTATCTGAATAAATACGGAATTCAAGACCATTTAACTGATCAAAAGTCAGGCTGTACAAATCAGCGTAGTTACTGATTAAATTATTCTGAAGTAATCCTCTTATGGTTTCAGGGCCAAGTGAATCGATATCAACAGCTTTGCGCTGAATAAAATGTTCAATTCTCCCCAATACTTGCGGAGGACAGGCATCTGCATTTGGGCAATAATGGTTGGCTTCTCCTTCTTGCCTAACTAACGATGTTCCACATTCAGGACATTCCGTAATGTACGTAATTGGTTCACTATCAGGTTTTCGCAAGGCGAGATTAACAGCAGTTACTTTCGGGATTATTTCGCCACCTTTTTCTACAAAAACGGTATCCCCAATACGCAAATCTAGCCTTTCAATTTGATCGGCATTATGAAGCGAAGCTCTTTTTACCGTTGTGCCTGCTAAAAGTACCGGACTTAAATTAGCCACAGGTGTAACAGAACCTGTTCGTCCTACTTGATATGAAATGCTTTCTAAAACTGTGGCGGCACTTTCTGCTTTGTATTTGTATGAAATGGCCCAACGTGGACTTTTTGCCGTGAACCCCAATTGGTCTTGCTGGTTAAGATCGTTGACCTTGATAACTATGCCATCGGTTTCTACGGGTAGCGTATGCCTTTTTTCTTCCCATTCGTGAATATAAGCCAGTACTTCTTGAATGGAATGACACTTTTTATAGGTAGGCGATACATTAAAGCCCCAACTTTCAACAGCTGCCATACATTCTGAATGAGTTCTGTAGCCTAGGTTTTCGCCTAATAAGTAGTAGAGAAAACAGTCTAATCTACGTTGTGCTACTACGGAAGAGTCTTGCATTTTCAATGTTCCAGAAGCTGCATTCCTTGGATTGGCCAATAAATCTAAACCAATGTCTTCACGCTCTGCATTTACACGCTGAAATTCTTTAATAGGAAAGAATGCTTCGCCACGTACTTCAAACTCTGCCGGTACTGCGCCTTTTAATTTTAACGGAATGGAACGTATGGTTTTGGCGTTTGTAGTGATATCATCACCTTGAGTACCATCGCCTCTAGTAACCGCACGTTTTAATACCCCATTTTCATAAGTTAGGCTAAGAGCAACACCATCAAACTTGAGTTCACAGAAGTATTCATACTCCTGACCTTCCAAGCCTTTAGCTACTCGTTTATCAAATTCAATAAGGTCTTCTTCAGAGTAGGTATTGCCCAAAGAGAGCATTGGGTATTTGTGAACTACTGTGTCAAACTCTTTGGTAATTGTACCGCCAACTCGTTGAGTAGGAGAGTCTTCGGCCTTGAATTGAGGGAACTGGACCTCTAGGGCAGCAAGCTTGACCAAAAGTTGGTCAAAATCGAAATCTGAAATTTCAGAAGTGCTTTTTTGATAATACAAATCACTATGATAGTTGATTTGTTCTGTCAGTTGTTTGATTTGTTCTTGAGCTTGATCGGGTGTCATGGGTGTGTTTTTATAGATCATTCAAGGTTTTCTAAAGAATTGTTCAATTCCTCTTCTGTATTTTTTAAGCGCGATTTACAGTCTTTTATCAGCTGAGTTGCTTCTTTTACTAAACTCGATAAATCATCAATGTCGGGCTGTTGATTTTCAATAATGTCTACAATCGTTTCAATTCTTTCTAACGATTCTTTATAGGTCAATTTCTTCTTACTCATTGTTGGCTGATTTTACCGTACTCTTAATTCTGTGTTTAGCAGTTATGGTTTCTAATTCTTCTCCAGTTTTCACATCTTGTACTGCGGAAATAGGTTTTCCATTAATTAGTGTAATTGAATAACCTCGATTTAAAACCGATGCTGGGTCAAGTAATTTGAGCTGTTTTTCCAGCCCGTCCAATTTTTTTTCTGCTTCTTTTAGTCTTTGGTATTTAGCTTTCGCTAAGGGTAATTCAACGTTATCTACTTTCTTGTTTTCAACCCTAAAAAGATTTTTAACCGCGTAATTTAGCCTTAACTGTTTTTGGTTTAATGCATTTTCAGACTGATGCATTATTGCCTTCATCGAAGTTTTTAATGAATAACCCACGTTCATTATTTCGTAAGCCGAAACCTGTAGAAGGTGTTTTCCTGATTTCTCTAACCGATAGGCCATCTCGTTTAGGCTATCGTCATAACGTTCTATTCCAGAAATAAGGAATTCAGCCACAGCGGTAGGCGTTTTCATTTGAGTATGGGCTACTAAATCGGCTATCGTTTCATCTCGTTCATGACCAATTCCAGTAATCACAGGAAGGGGAAATTGTGCAATATGAGAAGCTAATTCATAGTCATCAAAACAATCTAGATCAACCTGAGATCCACCACCGCGAATAATTACCACTAAATCAAAAGCTTGTATTTCAGCATGAATTTGGTGTAAGGCCGATATTATAGCGCTTGGGGCTTGATCGCCCTGCATTAACGATTGAAAGAGTTTTGTTGTGAAAGAATAGCCTCTTGAGTTTTGTTCAATTTGATTTTTAAAATCACCATAACCAGCCGCAGTTTCGGAACTGATGATTGCGATGCATTGCGGAACGATAGGGAGTGTTAGTTCTTTGTTGATATCGAATACGCCTTCGTCTTGAAGCTTTTGAATTATTTCCTGACGTTTTCGGGCACGCTCTCCTAGAGTAAAGTTCGGGTCAATATCTTTAATATTCAGACTCATGCCGTACAGTTCGTGATACTGTACTTGAACATTTAGCAATACTTTTATTCCAGACTGCAACGAGGTTTTTGTAATGGACTCAAACCAAGCGCTAAGATTTCGGTAGGTATAAGCCCAAATGTTTGCTCTGATTTTGCTGGTTACATACTGACCTTCTTTATCTACCAACTCCATATAGCAATGGCCTTTTGGATTAAGCCTCATTTCGCTGATTTCAGCAATAACCCAATAGGAAGGTTCGAGATTTTTCTCGAGTTCTGATTTAATGAGGCTGGTTAACTCAAAAAGAGTGAGGTGAGTCATAACGCAAATTACATCAATGCCATTCTTGATCAAATGGGATTAAACAAAAAATCCTGCGTTAGCAGGATTTAAATTTTTCTGGGGTGTTATTGCTTTAGTTGCGATTACCACCTCGCTTAGGTTCTTCCTTATCATCGTGTTTCATACTACGATCAATTAGCGATCTTCTAAAATCGCTTTCAAAAGAAATCATTCTCCAAATTTGTCTTGAGTTTAAAACTTCACTGAATTTCTTCATGTAGGTTTTTTCTACATCTAACTCCGCTTGTTTTTGGTCTAAATAAATATCTAAAAGGGTATTAGCATCCTCTTCTTTCATGTTTCTAGAGTCTTCTGACTTTGCGAAAATTTCTCTTTTCTTTTGAATATACAGGTGCGATAGCTCAATTTTCTTACTATCGTATTCTGTAAATATTGGCCAGAATAATTTGGCTTGATCTACGCTCAAGTCTAAACGATTTGTTAAGAATGCGATTTTCGCTTTCTGAATTTTCTCTCTGTCTTGTGGGGGTCTGCCATTTTGAGCAAATGCCGTAAAGCAGAAGGTCAGTATGTATAATGTGAAAATAAATTTTTTCATGGTTATTACACTAGTAATCTAAATATTCAAAGTCGTAATCTAATTCTGGGTTTTCATTTAATGCAAAGCTATAGCTCGATGTTTCTTCCAGAATCATATTGTCAAGTATTGCATCTAAACCTTCAATAGATGAAAGGAGTTCATATTCGATGGCTTGGCGTTCTTCTAAATAGTTTATGATCGCCTCATCAGAAATTTCACTCAATAGTTCAGATTCACTTACTTCATTTTTTGGTATCGATAACAATGCTACCATTATAAGTATCACTGCAGCGGCCACTGATTTGAACCATGTGGTTTGGTACAGCGGAATAATTTTGGCTTCTGGTTTAACTTTTGAAAGAATTTCAGCGTTCAGCTTCTCAAAATAATTTTCTGGTGTTGTAAAAGCATTTCCCTTAAGATGCTCATTACCAAGAATTCCTTCCTCTTTAGTAATACTAGTCGCTGAAATTATTTTTTTATTTAGTTTGTCGAAGTAGCCATTGGGAACATTGAAAACACCTTTCTTAAGCTTTTCCTTATTAAGAAATTTATTCTTTTCGACATTAATTTCTTGATCAGTTTTTTCTTTCAGACTATCAAAATACCCCTCTGGAACTTCAAAAATATTGTTTTTGAGCTTAGGGTCTTTAAGTTTTTTATATGGAGTTTCGTCCGACATCGATGCTTTGATTATCAAAGGGTTATAAGGTTTAATCTTGAGCTAAATACTCCTCTATTTTTTTAACCGCCAAATGGTAATTTGCTTTGAGTCCGCCCACGCTAGTGCCAATAATTTCTGAAATGTCTTCATACTTCATGTCGTCAAAATATTTCATATTGAATACTAGCTTTTGCTTTTCGGGCAAGGTTAGAATTGCCTTTTGAAGTTTGATTTGAATCTCATCTCCGTCAATATATGAACCGCTAGTTAATTTGTTTTCTAAATCATGATTGACATCGTCAATTGACCAAGCTTGTTTTCTTTGCCTTTTCTTTAAAAAAGTAAGTGCTTCGTTTGTGGCTATTCTGTAAATCCAAGTATATAATTGAGAGGCTTCTCTGAATCCTTCAAGATTTTTAAAAACCTTAATAAACACCTCTTGCACTACATCATCGGTGTCATCATGGTCAATTAGAATCTTTCGAATATGCCAATAAATGCGTTGTTGGTACCTATCTATAAGTACATTAAAAGCTTTATTTCGTGTGGCTGGATTTTTAAAATCCTCTATGATTTGATGATCGTCCAAAAAGAATGTGTTGTTTAGGCTGTTAGATGCTCTGAATGTGGATTGGTTTAGTTGAAAGTTAATTGGTTTTAATCAAATTAAAAACTTTGAACCACTTAGAGGTATATGCTGTTTGGTTTTCGTTCTTTATATTTAACATTAAGTATATAATTCACATACAGTGGGGTTAGAAGAAGATATTAAGCAAGGCCGAAAGTTTACGAATGAGTATGAAAAACTTATAGTAAACCTGATTTATACTAACAGCTGGATTTCAGAGCAACAGCTTAATATTTTTAAACCCTTCGGTATTTCTTCTGCTCAGTATAATGTGTTAAGAATTTTGCGAGGCCATTATCCTAAACCGTGCACCATCAATACAATTATAGATCGAATGATTGATAGGATGTCTAACGCTTCTCGTATCGTAGATAGGCTCGAGGCTAAAGCGCTTGTGGTGAGAGAGGTGAGCGAAACTGATAGACGAGCAAAAGATGTGCTCATTACTCAAAAAGGGCTCGACTTACTCGATGAAGTAGAGATACAATCTAAACATTGGATGGACAGGTTTAAGAAGATTGAAGAGGAGAGAGTAAAAGAAGCTAATATTTTACTGGATGAATTGCGGTCTATGCAGGATTAGGAAAAACGTAAATACCAATTCTGTGCCGTTGGTATGTATTATTTTACTATCTAACAATTTCTGTATTAAACCTTTAAAAGCTTTTTTAATCTTACTCTCTTAAAAACTATTTTAACTATGAAAAACTCTCTTAAAGCTAGTACACTACTTTTTGCTTTTCTTATCATTTCCGTTTCATTCAAGAGTAAACCAGAGGCTCCATTAACACAAGCGATAAACGAGCAAGAAGGGATTACATTTCCGGAAAATATTCAAGTAATTATAGATGCGAAGTGTATGAATTGCCACAAGCCTGATGCACGAAACGAAAAAGCAAAGGAAAAGCTTCAGTGGGAAAAGGTGGCAAAAATGAACAAGGAAGAACAATCTCACTTTATTGCAGAGATGTTTGAAGTATTAGAAGAAGGTAAAATGCCTCCTCCAAGAATGGTGGAACGAAATCCTGACATGAAATTGACAGATGATGAGACCAAGGCGTTATTGACTTGGATGGAAGCTGAAGAGAAAAGAATTAAAGGGAAATAACTTAATTTAGGTACATAAAAAAGCCTTTCACTCGTAAGAATGAAAGGCTTTTTCTATGGAATACTTTGGATTTAAATTTCTCTTATGAAATCCATTAAGCCTGAATTTTTCCCTTTAGGTCGTACAATCATCATTGGAATGTTGTTGTTGATTTGAATGAGTTGCTCGGCTCTGCTTCCAATAAATAAAGCGGTAGTGGCTGTTCTTCCTTTAACACCTATGATAATTGTAGTAGGTTTATGTTCATTGGCAAAGTCAATAATGTCATTTACCGGGTCGTCATTGGTATCTAACGAATACACCACTTCAATGTCGCAGCCTTCATGGTCAATACCAGCCATGAATTTTTTATAATCCCTTTCTGCATTTGCTCGCATTACTTCAGCAAACTCTTCGTAAGTTTTACCAGAGTAATGGTATCCACCTGGTACGGTATATACATTTTGACAAATGATCTTTATATCGTTGTCGTACTTTCTTGAAATACCAATTGCTTCTTCCATTGCAATTCTAGAATGCTCAGAGAAGTCGCAAGGCACGTGAATCAGGTTTAAATTAGAGCCAGAGTTTTCAGGGATAATGAAAAGTGCACAATCGGCTCTACGCGCTAGGCGATTAGATAAAATTCCACCGCCAACAAAATCTTTATGGCGTCCCATCATAATTAAGTCGATACCGTTCTTTTCGACAAATTTCAGGATGGCCTTAGCTGGTGAGCCTTCTTTAATATGTACCTCACTGATTCCAACGAGTTTTTCGGGAAGAGAAGAAGATACCAAGTCCTGGATCATTTTTCTTCTTTCCTCGATGGATTTAACCTTTATTTCAGGAAAGCTTTTTAAAACTTCCTCCGGAATTTTCATTTCACTAATACTATTAAAGAAATGAATTTCTTTGGTCTCGTGTGCGGTGGCAATTACCTCAATAAACTTGAGGAGCGTTTTGTCAACATCGCTGGTGTCCATCAACACCAAAATTTTCTCTCTTTTGGGCATAGTTATAATATAAACCTAAGGGCAAAATTAAAGATATAAAAGATAGATATACCCATGAATATAGTCAAAATTTAAACAGATTCTAATACGTTTTTTTATGAGCGACTTAAAGCTTCATTCCATTTATGGTATCATAGAGTAATTCTATCAATTCTTTTGAATGTGTTGGGAACGAAGCGATTCTGATTTGTTTTCCTTTATAGTCGCCATAACCATTTCCCACCACAAAACCTTTGGATGTAAGTTCATCAATCCATTCTTGAGATGGGGTGGATGTATTGGCAACTATTACCGTTTTAGACCTTAGCTTTTCATCTGAAACAAAATGATTAAAAGAAGGATGATCGGTAACCAATTTTTGTAAAAGCAACCCTTTATAGGCACTTTCTCTTCTAATCATATCAATGCCTTTATTCAGCATGTCGGTAGTTACTTTCATCAACAAATAAATGTTGAGCACATTAATGGTGTAGGTGGTTTGGAACTTACTTCCGTTTTTAAGTAGGTTCGGTAGTGTTTGGTATGTGCCTATTGAGTGTCCATCGGCTTCTTTCTTTAAAGCCTTTTCAATGCAACGGTTATTTACAATCCATACACCTAAACCTGCAGGCAACCCAAAGCACTTTTGTACCGAAAAATAGGCACTATCAATTTGCGCGAAATCAATGTCAATCACCGGAAATGCAGAAACGCCATCAATGGCAATAATTGCTTCGGGATGTGACTTTCTTACTTTATAGATTTCTTCTACAGGAAAAGTAACTCCAGTACTGGTTTCGTTCAGCGCAAAACTGATCAATTCGCTGTCTTGAGGAATATTTTCTGGGTTTACTTCGGGAATGGTTCCAAACTTGGATTCACTTTTTAAAGCTTGTTTTCCTAGACTTTTAGAAAACTCATAGAATCGGTTAGAGAAAGCACCATTGCAGAAGTGATAAGATTTATCTACCACCAAGTTTTGAATTTGTCGTTCCCAAATTTCTGTAGCTGAACTAAGAAAGAAGACATGATAGCCTTCAGGAATATTCATCAAGCTCTTTAGGTTTTCTACAGCATGTTGATAATAGGCGGCTGCTTGTTTGCTTCTATGATTCACCTCCATCACTTGCTCTTTAACGGCTTGTTTCAGGTGTTCTTCTACGGTAAAATAAAGGGCAGATGGCCCTGGGGTAAAGTAAATTTTTCTAGCCATTGTGTTCTTCCTTTTTTAGCAATTCCAACTGTCGGTAGTAGTGGTTACGTACAAACAGAAAATAAAATGCTAACGGAAGCAAAAGTATTAAGCCACAGATGAAAAACATCGTGTCGATGCCATAATATTCTGCAACATAACCTAGGGCTATTGAGCCTGCGCCAATTCCTAAGTCAACAGCGGAAAAGAAAGTAGCATTTGCAGCTCCTCGTCTTTCAATAGGAACAATGTTTAAGGCCATGGTTTGAACAGTAGGCATAATCAATCCATTGCCCATACCTACTAAAACGCCACACATCATAAATGGCCAGAAGGTTTCTGTGTATTTGAGCCAAATCAACCCAATAATAGTAACCACCAAACCAATAACTACAATGCCCGTAGGGCCTTTTCTATCCATTACTTTGCCTACCAATAGTCTGGCTACAGCTACTCCAATGGCCATGAAAATGAAAAATAATGCACCTTGTTTTAGACCAAGTTCATCACTGTAAATTCTGATAAAAGAAATGATGGCGGCATAGGGAAAAGCTCCCATAAACATTACTGCTGCGATACGATTTACACGGCTATCAAACATTTTTTTAATGCTAAGTTTCGTTTCTCCTGTTTTAATATTCGGCACTTTAATAATTAATGCAAGCACAAGGGAAGCAAAGCACACCGCAAACGAAATGTTAAATAGGTTGGTGAAATTGCCTTGCCCCATAATTTGGTCGCCAGCGTAAGGCGCAAAAGCAATAGAGAAGGTCATTGCAAGCCCGAAGTAACCGATTCCTTCGCCTCTTTTGTTTTCAGGAATAAGATCAGCAGCTATTGTGCTTCCACTAGTTGTAATCGTTCCCCAAGTAAAACCATGGAATACTCGTAGTATTAATAGGATGAAGAAGGTAGAGGATAAGTGATAGAGCGCAAAGAGTAAAGTGAAAATGCCCAATGCCCAAAGATAAACTGACCGCCTGCCGTAAGCATCTAACGCATAACCGCAAAAAGGGCGAATGATTAAGGCCGATAAAGCATATACTCCAATAATGTAGCCTACTTGATTTTTATTAGCTCCTAATGCATCTACGGCATATACAGGTAGGGTAGGCAACAGAAAATAGAACGCTGTTGCCATTAAGAAATAGGAAATAAAATGGAGTACGAAATCTCTGGTTAAAATCTTATCGGTCTGCAAAAGCTAAATCTCTTTATGGATAATTGCCTTAAAGGCATTTGACAAAACAAAGAATAAATTATCACGAATGAAAACCGAAAGTTTCTCAAACGCATTTTTTATTGTTTGTTAGGGTATGACGTAAAATTAGAGGTTTGGGTAACAGCCAATAAAAAGGAATAGTTTTAGTTTTTATGGAACAATTGGCTTCGTAGCTTTGTATGTATATTCCCTAAGGGGCTCGGACAAATTTTTGAACTTTACAAGTTAAACTAAAATTCCGGGTGATTCTCGCACAAAACAAGGCCTCACCTTGTTCCGTTTTTCGGCACAAGGCCTCGTTCGAAAGAGCAGGATAACAGTGGACTGTTGCGGGCAAAGGGATAGCCCAAATCCTGTCTATTAAGGAGGTTCAAAAACCTCCGAGTTCTAAAGGGTTTATGAAAAGCTCCGATTTATCGGGGCTTTTTGCTTTTTACCAAGACCAGTTTTTTGAAATCACTTCGCCTTAAAAAATAAATAAGTGGCATGAAACTGCATCATACCACTTATTGCTTTGACCTTATTCTGAAATTCTAACTAATTTTTGCCTTCTGCTTGACCTTTAATAATCGCTCTAGCTTTATCATAAGTTACTCCTGTGCCTACTGCGCTTGGTTCGTAAAAGTAAACCCCTTCAGCTACGGAGTTAATACTGGAAGTCAGCTTCTTTACATCAATATCTTTCTTTAGTTGGTCTATGCTAATGCTTCCTTTAGAAAATTGATCGATCTGGCTTTTGTTGACTGAGATACGAACAGATTTTGGAAGTGTGCTTTTACTGAAAAACGTACTGAAATTCAAGTTGAGAATGATCACCTCATCGCTTTTTACACTACGTAAAGTACGCCCGTAAGTAATTAGGCTTTCTTTTGCCATTTCAATCAAATCATCGAAAGACTCTTCAATTTTATTGAGTTGCTCTTCTTCTTTCTTTTTCTCCTCTGTGTCTTCTTTGACAACTTCTGCTCGTTGAGTGCTATAAAAAGCTATTCGGGCATTTGTTCCCCCTGTATTGTATGATAAACCTATGTTGTACATTAATCCAAAACCTTCAAAATAGGTATAGCTGGTATTGCTTGTTTTTCTATAGGTTCCGTCAAAAGTAGATTGAAATAGGTCGTCTAGAATGCCTGCCATAATTTTAGTGTCAGACGATTCCTTTGTTTCATCGTCCATTACCTTGGTAGTTATCTTGCCTTTGGCGGCTTCAAAAGAAAGCTTTCCACTCAATACATCTTTTAAATCTTTAAACTGAATGGAAGATGAGATACGCTTTGTATTTGATCCACCTCTAGTATTTAAAAACACAATATTTTCGCCTTGATTCGCCTTTCTGCTATTTTCACTAATGGGCGAATATTTTACATTCAGCATAATTTGCTCGTTGTCTTTTAAATCAGAAAGAATACTGCCATAGTTGAGTAAGAATTCTTTAGAGAGTTCTTTGAGTTCGTTTTCTCTTTCTTTGTTAGATTGATCTATATTGACTTCTTCTGTGTCGGTTTCCTTTTTCTCTTTGGTTGATTTTACATCTAAATTCGTACTTTGAGCAAAAATCACTCTTCCAAATAGACCATCATTTCCAACATTGAAAATTACCCCTTTGCCTGGAATATGAATGCCCTTTATATCTCCGGTAGATGATGTGTAAAAGGGGCTGTCTGAGTTTCGAAACATATCACTCAACACGTTTTGAAGAATGATAATGTCGCGCTCCATTTTAGGAAGTTTAGATAAGTCTTGGTCTCGGGAAGGAAACCCGCTCACCACTGTTGACCCAGTAGTGCTAACGAACTGTTGTGCATTTAATGAGCCGCCAAACATCATTAGAGATGCTAAGGCGAGTGCTTTGATTGTTGTTTTCATTTTCATGATTTTGATATTTTGAGTGTTATTTTTTTTTCGATTTTGATTCTGTTTGATAATTGACTTTCGTTGATTTCTCCTTTACTGAAAGCCGCTATGTCGCTCATTTTCCAAACTGCTTCTAACATGTATGTTCGCTTTGCTGATTTCGGAGAAGGAGGGAGTTCTTTTCCATCTACTTTTATTTTGCTGTCTTCAATGTGAAAAACAAACCTGAATTCTTCATTTGGTTTTAGCTGAGGTAGATAAGAATAGAAATCCCTGATAAATTTCTTGGTAGCCTCTTCTAATCGTTTTTGTTGAAGGCTGATGATTTCATCGGTGTAAAATGTGTCGAGTACCTCGTAATCATTTTTGCCGAATCTGGCCGATGCCGTAGCTATATAGATGTTTGCATTATAAGCTTCAAAGTGAATCTCAACGCCTTTGCCGTCTTTATAATCCGCTTCACTTTCTTTTATGTTATTCAATAGCACTGCATCGTCATAATGTTTGAGGAAGTTTTCAAAAGTGACTCTAGTAATTTCTAAGTCTCTTTTGATTGGGCTCAAGCCATTTTGTTGTAGTTGGGCTTGTGCGTTTATGCTTACCACCAGACCAAGGAGGTAAATCAGATATTTTGAGTTTTTGACCATTTTACTTTTTGTTTGGGTTGTTTGCGGCTATGATATTCACTTTTTCAGAAAGGGTTAATATTGCATCTTCAATGTCTAGTTGCTTGTTGATGGTGGCATCTTCAAGGTTGGTAAATGCGGCTTGAATGTTTCTTAAATCTTCGATGCGCTGACTTTCCCAATTGTTTGAAAAGGCCACAACAATTTCTCTTAGCATATCTCGATAATCGCCTCCGAGTTTATCATTCAGCGAAGCCATTTGATACATCAAATCATTTTTTTCTTGCTCAAATACCTTTTTGATTACTTCTTCTGAACTCATATTGGCCTGTAGAACTTGCATTTCATTACCGATACTGTCTTGCACAGATTTCAAACTGGTTTGCATATAATCGAGCATCAATTGGCGATCATTATTTACAATATCAGCGACTTGTTGCTCTGTGAGCCCGTTTTGGATATCGCCAAAAGCCATTTGAAGCCCATCATCGTTATACTGAATTGAAAAACCAGAAGCCCAACCTGCGGTAATAACGAGCAGAATTGTAGCGGCTACAGCCACATACTTCCTCCAGTAGAGCCATTCACTATTCGTTTGCGGCATCATAAAAGGAATAGACTCGGGTTCTTCATCATTCAAATCGGCCATCACCATTCTGGTGGCTTCAAGCCCTTGCAGTTCTTCTTTTGCCTCAGGATGAGATTTCATATAATCATCGATCTGAGCTTTTTTCTCTGGACTGATCTCATCGTAGAGATAATCCATAAGATCTTCGTTTGTTGGTTTATAGCTCATAATGAATTGTTTCTTGGTTAATGTTCCATTGGGCCAAAAGCTTTTTTAAGGAACCTAGTGCATAATACAAGCGAGATTTAACTGTGTTTTCCGAAATGTCCATCGCCTCGGCAATCTCTCTTATTTTCAGCCCCTCATATTCTTTCATAATCACTACCAGTCGTTGTTCTTCTGGTAATTCGGCCAAGGCTTTTTTCAATACTTCTTTTAATTCCATACTGCCGAATTCCTTTTCTGGGTCACTATTCCTGTCTGTCGATTTGGTGTTATGAATAAACTCCTGATCGGTTTTCGACTGAACTTTCATAAAAGGAAAAACCCATTTTGCCTTTTGTCTTCGGGCTTCTTCATGACAGTAATTGGAAGCAATCCTATAGAGCCAAGGTTTAAACCTGCGTTCATCTTGTAAGGATTTCAGGTTCTTGTTCATGCTGATAAAGGTTTTCTGAGTCACCTCCATTGCTTGATCATGGTCGCCAAAATATTTTAGGGCGAAGTTGTAAATACGCTTATACCATTGTTTCACCAGTTGGTTCAGCGCAATAGCATCCCCCTGTTTTGCAGCGGTAATCAAGAAGTTGGTTTGTGGCATCAGGTTGATTTCCTTCATTGGATTATCGTGTTCCTGAATTTATGATGAAATAAGCTTTTAAAAAGTTTGAAGGAAGTTAAAGAATCCTTCGGACTTCAAAGCTACTACATAAGGAGTCATCACTTCAATGTATTGAATTTTACTATAGAACATCTTTTTTGAGGTAAAATGTCGATTCCAGTATTATGACCTAGATCATGTTTAAAGGTGTCTAAAGTCACGACCTGCCTTGATACACATCAATCAAAAAGGGTAATTAGTTTTTGACCTTTGTATTGTTACCAAAACCTAGAGCTATGAAGGTTAACACTACAATAAAATTCACAATAAGATTAATGCTCATTATGCTTATGACAATGTCATATAGTGTTCTGAGCGCACAAGAACAATACAGTTTGGTGAAATCCAATCAGAAATTTACGGTGAAGGGTACTTCATCATTGCACGATTGGCATATGGAGGCTACTGACGGCCAAGGTGAGTGTGTATTGACGCAGACTAACGGAATTATCAATATTCAAAAAGCTGAAGTAAAGTTTAGGGCTGAAGCCTTAGAGAGTGGAAAAAGAGGAATGGATAAAAATGCTTATAAGGCCCTCAAAACAGAAGATTTTCCTTGGATTGAATTTAAACTCTCGGCTTTTGAAGCAAAACAAGCAGGTAAAGGCCTTGTTAAGGGAGATCTGACTATTGCCGGATTTACCAAGCCAGTCACTTTTGAAGTTGAGACTGTTCAAGGAACAGGCACAATTACAGTATCAGGCACTTCAGCTTTTAAACTGACAGATTTTAAAATTGATCCTCCTACAGCATTGATGGGAACAATTAAAACCGGTGACGATGTCATTGTTGAATTCAATCTAACATTCAAAAACCAAAAACAATAAAGCCATGAAGAATTTTAAAACGACATTTCTAGCACTGTTTTTATTGAGCAGTGTAGCGAGTTTTGCTCAAGTAGATTTGCGCTCACCTTTACAGTTTAGGAGAGATGCAGGAAAGAAAGGCATAAACGTATTTGAAACCTCAAAAGCAGATACCGTAATTTTTGAAGGAATTAATGTAAGAGTAGGGGGTGATTTTGCACTTCAATTTCAGGGCTTGAGTCATGAAAACTCTATTGTTGGTGATCCGCTGGTTGATTTAGCTTCCAATTTTAGTTTACCAACCGCTAACCTGAACCTTGATGTTCAACTAGCAGATGGTATGCGCTTACATTTAAGAACCTATTTATCATCACGTCACCATACTGAATCTTATGTAAAAGGTGGATATCTACAGATGGATAAACTCGATTTTATCAAAGAAGGATTTCTTTCAGAATTAATGGAAATCGCAACCATTCGTGTAGGTATGGATCAGATCAATTACGGAGATGCACAATTCAGAAGATCGGATAATGCCATGACTATTTACAATCCATTTGTGAGTAACTATATTATGGATGCCTTTACTACTGAACCTTTCTTTGAAGTAACATTACAGCCATCTGATTTTATTTTAGTTGCTGGTGTAACCAATGGTAGATTAAATCAAAGCCCAGTAAAAGGTGATGACGGCATGGTTGTGTACAGTAAAGTAGGTTGGGACAAACAAATGAATGACGACCTAAGATTGAGATTGACAGGTTCATTATATTCAAGTTCAGACAAAAGTACCCGTGACTATATCTACGGTGGCGACAGAGCCGGAGGTAGATACTATAGCACTTTGGCCACAGTAGCTAACGGTGGTTCAGATTTCGACCCAAGATTTAACCCAGGTTTTGGTTCTCAAACAGCCATTCAGTTTAACCCATTTGTTAAGTTTAAAGGATTAGAGTTTTTTGGAGTAATGGAGTTTGTAAATAACGGCAACGATGCAGTTGGAGGTAGCTTTACTCAGGTTGGCTTAGAAGGGCTTTATAGATTTGGAATGAACGAGCAATGGTACTTTGGCGGGCGCTATAATAATGTAAGTGGTGAGAAAAGCGATTTGGCAAGCACAAACGAAATTAGCCGAATGAATCTTGGTGGAGGCTGGTTTATGACTAACAACGTTTTGGTGAAACTAGAATATGTTAATCAAGAGTACTCTGGTGCTGGTTTTGCCAACAGCCGATTCCAAGATGGTAAGTTTAATGGAGTTGTTTTGGAAGCCGCAATTAGCTTCTAGTGAATTAACAATGATTGGATTTCACTTTTAAAAACATAAGCTTTAAGCTGAATGCAGAAACTGATCATCATAATATTTTTAGGACTGTTTTCTTCAATAACACTTACCGGACAAGAGTATTTGGTAGTGATGAGGAAGACAGTCCTTATTAAAGGAAAAACCTCTTTCGGGAGGTTTTCTTGCACTTACCAAAATGAGCATGATCAAGATACTGTTAGCTTTTCAAAAGTACCAAATGCAGAATCTTTAATGGATTTATCTATTCCTGTGGCCTCTTTTGATTGTGGGAATAGAATGTTGGATAGAGACTTTGGGAAAACATTAAAATCTGATGAATTCCCACACATCGAAGTAAAGCTTGATGATTTTAAACGAATTGGTCAACAGTACTTTGGGGATATATGGATCATGCTCACCGGTAAAAAAATGAAAATGGAGCATATTCCTTTTGACATTAATAAAGATGAAGAAGGGGAGTTTCTGTTCTCTGAAATCACCATTTCTTTAGATCATTTCGATTTAAGCCCTCCTAAAAAGCTCTTTGGCTTAATCAAGGTGCAAGACGAACTGATCATTGAATTGAGTTTGAAGTTGTAAAGAATTGTTCTCAACTTCTTTAATCTTCACTTTTTTAGCTTTCTACTGGTTGATAAACAATGAAATCGTAATAAAGAGAAATTGGCTCATTTTTCTCATTTTTTAAGCATTTTCTCCACCTTCTTCTCAAACAATTCAACCCATTTGGTATACATTTTACCCGAAGGGTGGAGGTCATCGTTTGCGATAAGTTCTGGGTGAGATTTCGCCATTCTGGAAATAGGGGTAATGTTGTAGTAGGCTACTCCATATTTCTTAGCAATATTCTTACTGACTTTGTTATAAGCATCCAGTTCCTTTTTTATTTGCTCTTCTTTGGCTGCTCCAAAGGGTGTTTTTCCGTAATCTGGAATTGATACTACAAAAACATTCTCCTTTTTTCCTCCCGCATATTTTATAGCGATCTGAAGAAGTTCTTCAAATTCAGGAGCAAAGCTTTCTACCGATTTTCCTTGGTATTGGTTATTCACTCCGATTAATAGTGATACTAAATCATAGCTTTCCAAAAGTTCGTTATCTGCTTCAATGGCGGACTTTAGGTTATCGGTTCTCCAGCCTGTTTTGGCAATGATTTTTGGGTCTTTCATTGGAATCCCCTCATGGACCAAGCGTGCTGCAAGTTGCATAGGCCAGCGTTCCGATTCAGCCACGCTTTCACCAATGGTATAAGAATCGCCAAGTGCTAAATAGGTTTTAGCAGCGGTTTGGTGATCAGTTTTTTGAGCAGTTAATGAGTTCATGCTTAAAAGGGTAATGAAAATAACTAACAATGCTAATAGAGGAAGCCTTTGTTTCATAATGTTTATTTTTCAATAAAATTAAGAAAACTAACGACTACACCAACTCTCGTAAGTCTACAGGCACAACTCTAGAAACCCCTTGCTCAATCATAGTGATGCCATAAATTACATCAGTGCTGATCATCGTTCTCTTGTTGTGGGTTACTATAATGAATTGAGAATCAGCTGAGAATTTTTTAATGATCTCGTTGAATTTATCAATATTGGCGTCATCCAACGGAGCATCTACTTCATCGAAAATACAGAATGGAGCTGGTTTGAGCAGGTAAATGGAAAATAATAGTGCTGTCGCAGTTAGTGTTTTTTCGCCCCCCGAAAGCTGATTAATACTCAAAGGTCGCTTTCCTTTTGGTTTGGCCATAATCTCAATAGCCGATTCTAACGGATTACTTGGATCCACCAGTTTCAGCTCACAATCATCTTCATCGGTAAATAAAGACCTAAAAACTTTGATGAAGTTATCTCTGATTTGACCAAATGCCGAAAGAAAGGTTTCTCTAGCTACTGTGTCAATTTCATCGATGGTTTGCATTAGCGAGCCTTTTGCCTCAATTAAATCATTTTTCTGAACAGTGATAAAATCGTAGCGTTCTTTGATTTCTTCGTAGGCTTCCATTGCCATAGGGTTGATCGGGCCTATGCGTTCAATTTTGTCTTTTACTTTTTGAACCAAAGCCTGAAGTTCTTCCACTGGTGTGTGGTCTTCCTCTTCAACCTCTTCTTTCAGAAGAGCATTCAAGTCGATGTTGAATTCTACAGACAATCGCTCTTTTACAGCACTGAGTTCAACTTTGGTTTCATTCAATTTAGATTGAAACTCCATTAAAATAGTATCGGCTTGCTCGCGCTTTTGGCGCAATTCACGTAAGGTTTTATCCGACACATCAATGTTGCCGCGCTGGGCATAATATTCCTTTTCCGATTCGTTTACCCCTTTTTCGATGCTCTCTTTTTCATCGTAAAGCCCTATGAGTTCATCATCATTGCTTTCGGTGGTATCGATCAAACGCTTGATTTCTGTTTCGTTTCTCTCTAATTCTACCTGATTCTTTTCAATTCTTGACTTACTTCCGTCATAGGCAGTTTGCTTGTAGTCAATCTCTTGGGTAACAGACTGAAGTTTATTCTGTTTTTGATGGAATTGGATGTTTATTTCGTTGTATTTCTGCGACTTTTCTGAAAGTAGTTCGTTTTCTTTTTTGGCCGTAACCTCTAGCTCACCAATGCCTTGTTGTAGCGCTATATAGCTTCTTTCAGCATCTTTTACTTCTGGTCTTAACTCAAGTAAATCAGCAGAAATATTATCAATGTTTCGGGTAATGTCCTCTCTTCGGTTGGCGTTGCTACTTAACATCTGACCAAGCTGTTCCTTTCTGGTTTTAACCGAAATGAACTCTTCGTTTACCTGACTATATTCTTTTTGTAGGCTGTCTATTTCAGTTCTGTAACTGCTCGACTTTAAATGGGCCAGCTCTTTCTGTTTTTCATCAAGCCTTTCCTTAACCTCTGCAATTTGAGTTTCTAGCTCTTTAATTGTCTTTTGAAGCTTTTCTAAGTTCTTAGCGCGACCAATTCTTTTGCCCTCAAAAAGTCCCACAGAACCGCCAGAAATGCTGAATTTACGCTTAGTGTATTTGCCACTTTCGGTAATGAAAACAGCATCTTCATCAATAGGGATTTCGCCAGGCCCACCAGCAATGACGAATACATTTTCCAGAATAAAACTGATCAAACGCTTATATCTCGGTTCGTATTCCACAATCTCTGTGGCTGGAACGGCATTTTGATAGAGTTTCGCTTGAGGGGCTTCGTACCTGTCAAAAGCATCGAGAACGAAGAAGTTTGCTTTGCCTTTTGCGGCATCACTTAAAATATTCACGGCCTCAAAAGCCTGCCTTTCATTGTCTACAATATAGTAGTTCATGTAAGGCTCTAAGTAATTCTCTATTGTAATTCGGTAGCGATCGTCACAGGTAAGAATATCGGAAAGGAGTGGGGCATTTTTGCTCCAACTGGCTTTCTTTTTTAAGAATTTTATGGCTTCCGGAAAACCTTCAAGATTTTCAACCAAGCTTTTGGTTAGGTTATACTCGTTGCGCTGCGAATCGAGTTTACGGCTCAGTTTCGTTAATTTCTCACGAACTACATTGATTGTTTCTTCTGTACTTTCAATAGAAGTGCGCTGCTTTTCCTCCTGATTTTTCTTCGCTTCAAGGTCTTTTTTCTTTTGCTCAAGAATTACCCCTATTTCCTCTAGTTTGGAATCAAAGGATTCAAGATTGGCAGATTGCTCGGAAGTATCTGAGGTAGTTTTTTCTAATTCTCTATTCAAGGTTTGGAGCTGAATTTCCTTGATTTCAATCTCCTTCTTAAGGTTATAAAGGGTCTCGCGCTTTTCGTTAAAGGCCTTACTTTTTTGGTCAAAACTGGCTTGTGCTTCTTGAGCCGCAGTGCGTTGTGCTTCAAAGGCAGCTTTTAAGCTTTCTATTTGAGAAGTGGCTGCTTTTAAATCTTTTTCGGCAACTTCTTTCTCGTTTTTTAAGCTTTCTAAACTGAAAGCCGCACGCTCATTACTTTTTTTATCTGCTTCTAATTGCTCTCGAAGATTGTCGCTTTTGTCTTGAAGAAAGGTGAGCCTTTCATTTTTGATTTTTCTGTCGCTTTCAAACTGACGGATTTTATTTACGTGCTCGTTCAGGGTTCGTTGGCGGGTAGAAAGTAGCTTTTCTTTCACAATAAGGTCGGCCTTCCCTTTTTCGATGGCCGCCTCTTGTGTTGACATCATTTGATTGATCTCAACTTTTTTATCGTTCAGTTGCTGAATTTCTTTTTCAAGCGACTTTAGTTTATTGTTCTGTGTTTCTACCGTTTTTCGAGTAAGTCGAACACTTAAGTTTTTATACTCTTCTTTATACTCGTAGTATTTTATGGCTTGTTTGGCCTGCTTTTCTAATGACTTGAGGTTCTTTTCGATCTCAAAAAGTAAATCCTCTACCCGGTCTAAATCGTCATCGGTGTCTTTAAGCTTTTTAAGTGTTTCCCTTTTTCTCTTCTTGAATTTTGAAATCCCAGCCGCTTCCTCGAAAAGGTCTCTTCGAGAGTTTTCCTTATCGTTCAAAAGGTCATCGACCATTTTAAGCTCGATAATCGCATAACTGTTCGATGCGATGCCAGTATCCATGAACAATTCATTGATGTCTTTGAGTCGGCAGCTAACCCCATTTAAAAGGTACTCGCTTTCGCCAGACCTGTAGTAGCGTCTGGTGATGGTTACTTCTGTATATTCTGTAGGAAGGAGGTTCTTAGTGTTTTTGAAGCTCAATGAAACTTCGGCCAGTTGAGTAGGCTTTCTTTTCTTAGTTCCGTTGAAGATGATGTTCTCCATTTTTTCGGAACGCAGCATCCTTGTTTTTTGCTCGCCCAATACCCAACGGATTGCATCCACAACATTTGATTTGCCACAACCGTTTGGGCCAACAATACCAGTAATACCTTCATCAAAATTGATGACTATGCGATCACCAAAACTTTTAAAGCCCTTGATTTCTAATTTTGTAAGCTGCATTGAGTGAGGATTGCGAAAAATCGACCTTAGTAAGCAAAATTAGAATTAATTCTTAGATTTGCTAATAGCATGGAATTTGACTCAGGAAACTTACTCTATATCGCTTTTGCTATTCTTTACTTTGTTTTTACAGCAAAAAAGAAAGGCCAAAAGAAAAATGCAGGTGAATCGTCTTCAGCACCAGAGAGGAGAGGAGATACCGTGGGGCCAGTCCCTAGTAATCAACAACCTACTTTTGAAGAATTGCTTGAGCAGTTTACTGGTCAACGTAAAGTAAAAGAAGAGCCTAAACCATTTATTGCCGAAGAACCAACAACTCGTGTGATTGAAGAGGTTAAGCCAGCTCAATCAAGAAAATCTATTTATTCCGAAGCAAATAAGATTTACGGTACTAAAAAACGCACAGAAAGCCCAGTAGTTGTATTTCACGAACCCGAAGAGGAAGATGTGGAAAGAACGGATTATGCCGCATTAATTGGCGATACAGACGGTGCTCGAAAGGCCTTTGTAATGGGTGAAATTTTTAACCGAAAGTATTAAGAAGCTTTAAAAGTTACGGGTATTTCAATTTTAGTTGGAATAGCAAATCCACCTTTAACTCCTGGCGACCACTTTGGTGATTTTTTGATAGCATTCAATACCTGATTATCAAAATCTCTTCCTATTCCTTCTTCTAACTTTACATCCTTGATTTCACCCAATTCATTTACAATAAACGAAACACTCACTTCTCCTTCCAATCGCCCTTGGGGTTTGGTTTGGGGGTATTTAATGTTTTCAAGTAAATAGTCTTTCCAGTCATTAAATCCGTTTTTTGGGGTTGGTTTTAAATCCTTTTCTCCAAAGCTGGCATAAACATAAGCTGATTCAGAAATAGTTACCGATTCGGTTTTTAAATCAGCCTCACATGAGAAAATAAAGAATAGCAGAGCTACTACCGGAATTGGAATCAATAATTTGAACCAATTGATTTTCCGTTGAGTAGTAATCATATTTACCCTCTTCAGAGTTTTGCTTTTAGCAAAGAAGCTTCCTTGCGGAATTCCCATTTTTTGAAATACTAGTTTTACGAGAAGCCTAGTGTAAGCCACTTGTCCATTGGCTTTTACAGCTGTTCTGTCTGCTTCATATTCGTGTATTTCTTCGATTAAATTTCTATACAAGTAGATAAATGGATTGAACCAGAAAAACACTTTAAGAACTTCCATTAACATTATGTCATAAGAGTGCCTTTGCTTAATATGCACTTTCTCATGATCCAATATTTGCTTTTGTTCAGCTTCAGAAAGGTTTTGACTATCGTCCCACATCAGGTATTTAAAGAACGCGAAAGTAGGCATTGAACCTTCCGTCTTTACCATAAAGTAACCATCTTTAAATCGGGTATTGTGTCTTTTATACCATAGAAATTCCCTGAAAGATCTCATCTGAATAAATAGCCTTAAAGCTAAAGCAATCATTCCAATCATATAAGCAAGAATAACTGTTTCCCACCATCTTAAGAAGGGTTTTTCAGAATTTGCTGTTACGGTAACGGAGTAAAAACCCTTCGGTTCTATTATAGGCTCTTTGCTCACTTCATTGCTCACATTGTGCAATGAATTTAATACACTTGGAGTGTTTTCAGGGTTATACCCCACTTTAAGTAATGGAAATGATAAAGATATAAGTATGGCTGCCAATAGATAAAATCTATTGTATTGGAAGCTGCTCTCTTTTCTCAAAACAAAATGATAAAGCAAGTAAAATACTGCCAAACATGTGGCAGTTTCTAATGCATATAGAAGCGCATTATTTAGCGAATCTAACAATACTAAAGCGGGGTGTTTTGACATAACCTAGAGCTTAGTCTTCTTTTAAATCTTCTCCAACATGTTTTGCTAGCGACTCAAATTCTTTGATATCCATGTCATTTTCTTGTGCGAAAAATGATACCAACTTTTGAAAGGAGCCCCCAAAGTAGCCTCCAATAAAGTTTTTAAGATAGAAGTTGCTGTAGCTTGTTTTGTCTACCAAAGGAAAGTATTCATGAGTCTTACCGTAAGCCTTATAACCTACAAAGCCTTTTTTCTCTAAAATTCTAATAATTGTTGACACAGTATTGTAGGCAGGTTTTGGTTCTGGCATTTTTGAAAGCACATCTTTCACGAAGCCTCTCTCAATCTGCCATAGTATTTGCATTACCTGCTCTTCTGCTTTCGTTAATTCTTTCATAATCTGTAAATTAAAACACTCGAGTAATTCTAATATCAATAATAAAACTATTGCACTAGTTTTCCAACTAATGCAATAGTTTTTTGGTTCTAAAATATAGTCTTAAGAAATTATTGGGTAAAAGCGTATGAGATTAGGTTTGCGCCCATACGTAAGGCCTGAAGCCTAATAGATTCGGGATCATTATAAATACGCTGATCTTCCCAGCCGTTGCCTAAATCGCTTTCATAAGAATAATAGCACACCAATCTGCCTTCATATATTAAGCCGAAGCCTTGGGGCGATTTACCATCATGTTCATGGATTTTGGGAATGCCTTTGTCGAATTTAAATTTTTGATTGTATACAGGGTGGTCGTGAGGTAGCTCTATAAATTCTAATTCAGGGAAAACCTTTTTCATCTCTAACCTCACAAACTGATCTAAACCATAATTATCGTCAATGTGAAGAAAGCCGCCAGCGGTAAGGTAGTTTCTTAGGTTTTCAGCTTCTTGACTAGAGAATACAACATTGCCGTGGCCTGTCATATAAATAAACGGGTATTCAAATAAGCTGGGGTTTCCAATTTCTACCACAGCATCTTGGGTGTCTATATTTGTTTTTAGATTTTCATTACAGAAAGTAGCCAAGTTGGGTAGGGCTGTTTTGTTTGCATACCAATCACCTCCGCCATTATATTTTAATTTAGCAATTTTGACTTTGGCTTGTTGAGCAGAAGCTAGTACACTAAAAAAAAGGAAGGCGAGAGAAAAAAGAATTCGGTTGGCTTTCATAAGTTCGACTAAGCTTATTTTCTTTAAGAGAACATATTAGGGAAAATTCTAAATGAAATAAAGAAAGCGGGTTATAATTGAACCAACTTTTATACAAGAACGCTATATTCTCAACGAAGTTTACTCCAATAGAAGCAAATGAGATTTTCTAACATCGATTTAGTTGTTAATCAGCTGAGGGCTCGTCTAGAATTGCCGCTACCGGGAAGAGAGGCTCAAATAAGAATGGCGCCTACACCAATAGACGAGAATCGCTTTAAAGAAATCGCTAATAGACCTGCAAGACCTGGAGGCGTGATGGTATTGATTTATCCTAAAAATGGAGAGTTGTATTTACCACTGATGAAGCGACCAGGTTATAATGGAGCTCATGGCGGGCAGGTTAGTTTTCCGGGTGGAAAGGCAGAAAAGCAGGATTTGAGTTTAATAGAGACGGCTTTACGAGAAACAGAGGAAGAAATTGGCGTAAGGGCCAAAGAGGTTTCGGTTATTGGGCAATTGTCTGAGTTGTTTATTATTGCTAGCAATTTTAAGGTGTTACCAACAGTTGGCGTGGTTAATTATACCCCTAAATTCATTCCTGACCCTTATGAGGTAGAGGCGGTTTTAGAGGTGCCAATCTCTCAATTTTATGACATGAATAAAAGAGGGGTAGAAGAAATGAGATTTGGTAAGTATGTTATTCAGTCGCCTTATTTTAATGTGGATGGACATTTAGTTTGGGGCGCTACCGCTATGATGTTAAGTGAGTTGCTAGCAGTTATCGATGATGTGGAGCTCGGTTTGTTAAATCCTTAGTATTTAGAGTTAAACCTCCTTTGTATCCTTTTTTAAGTATAAGACGAGTTTATTAAGTAGTTCTTTTGGGTCGAACGGTTTAGAAATAAATTCATCTAAAACGGCTCTCTTGGGGTTTTCTTGAAGGTCATTCTTTGAAAAAGCAGTCATTCCTATAATATTAGTTTTTCTATTAAGGATTGATTGTTCTCTAATTAGCGCTGTGCATTCGAACCCATCCATCTCGTCCATATGAATATCCATTAGAATTAGGTCGAAAAGCTCTTCATTGCTTTTTTGAAATGCCTTATTACCATTAGAGGCTTCATGAAATTCAGCATTCCATTTTTGAAACAACCTACTTAATACCATTCTATTCATGTAGTTATCATCTACAACAAGTATTTTGGCTTGCTTTAGGTCGTAAATAGTATCTGTTTTATTTGAGGCTAATAAGTCAAAAGTTTCAGGTAGTTTAAACTCAATTTCAAACTGAAACGATGTGCCTTCACCAAGCTTACTGGATACTGATACCTTGCTATTGTGTAGTTCTAATAGCTTCTTAGTAATTGACAAACCAAGTCCGGTGCCGCCATATTTCCTTGTCGTATCACTACTGGCCTGTTCGTAATCGTTGAAAATTTCATTGATTTTGTCTTCTGGAATTCCAATCCCGGTGTCTGTTACCGTAAATTCTATACTAACCTTTTCGTCCTCAATCCCTAGTAATTCTGCACTTACTACTATGCTGCCCTGTTCGGTAAATTTTAAGGCATTACTCATTAGGTTATTGAAAATCTGAGTAAGTCTGGTGGGGTCACCAATAAGTCGGTTTGGGGTGTTTTCCGAAAGGTGAAAGTCTAGCGTAATATTCTTGCTGTGGGCTTTAAACTTAAAGCTGTCTCGAATATTTTTGAGTAGATCGATTAATGAGAAATCAATCATTTCTAGCTTTAATTTCCCAGCTTCAATTTTGTTGTAATCAAGTATATCATTGATGAGTGAGCTAAGATTTTCTGCAGAAAA
Source organism: Roseivirga seohaensis (assembly GCF_001592945.1). Lineage (GTDB taxonomy): Bacteria > Bacteroidota > Bacteroidia > Cytophagales > Cyclobacteriaceae > Roseivirga > Roseivirga seohaensis. The sequence continues at coordinate 93,601 of NZ_LRPB01000048.1, read as the reverse complement.
CTTAAGTGCATCAATGTATTCTTGGGTTTCCTCATTTTCATTATCAATATCCATTAAATGGCTTAAACTGATAATTGCATTTAATGGTGTGCGAATTTCGTGACTCATCACAGATAAGAAGTCAGATTTTGATTTAGTAGCCTTCTCTGCTTCTAATCGTGCTTTCTTTAATTCAATATTCTGAACATTGATTTGGTGGGTTCGTTCTGCTACTTTTTCTTTTAGTTCTGCATTAGTCTTTTCTTGAAGTTTCTCATTTTCAACCAATTGAATTATGAGAGATTCTTGTGTAATGGCATGGTTTTCAGTGAGTTTTCTCATTCTATGGCCTAAGCCCAGAGCAAAGAATACTATTTCAACCCCTACAGCTAACTGAACATAAGGAACTATTTTGGCATCAAGGTCAAGTATGTACTGAGCCGAAGCAAACAATGCAATAGTAACTAGGAAAATAGAGCCAAGAGCGAAATAGCGTAACTCTAAGCTATTCAACCTTCTAAGCGATAGAATGAAAACAACTACACTTGCCGATATCCCAATATTAAAGAGGTTATGTATAATAAGTCCATTATATACATCATGTGTAATAGTAATGTAGATAGAGTTGAAAACGAAAGCTACTAGCATTACTCCAATAAAAACTTTGAAGTAATAGTCCCATTTTGGGTAATGTTCTTTTGTATTAAGAAAATGACGCGCGAAAGAAAAATAGAATACGGCCGAAAGGTTGGGTAGTAGCCATAGTAAAGATAGTTTTTCAGGGTGCTCAGGAAAAATATAAGGGTCTAGAAAGCCATGGAAAAAGAGAAAGTAAATGGTATTTGTTATGGCGTAAAATGCATAAAAAAGGAAAACTATTCTTCTAACGTAGATGTACAGAGAAATACTAAGAATTGATAATATGATTAATAAACCAGTGAAGATTCCTTCCAATAATGCCTTTTGTTCTGCTTGTTGCTGCCATTTTTCAAGTTGAACCGCTTTGAAATTAAAGCGAGGAGGGTAGTTGTCTAATGACTTGGTTTTGATTAGCAGTGTAGCTTTTTCACCTATTTTTAACTCTAGCTTGAATTGAGATTGGTATCCCTTTTTAACATTTCGCTCACTAACGGGTACAAAATAGCCAGTCTTTAAAGAGTCGAGCTTTTCGGATTTTTGAATATATACGGTTGAATATGCATTATCGCCAGTATAAACTACTAGGTTCTGGTATCGGTCTGAATAGTTTGAAAGAATTAGTTTAACCCAATAAGTTTTGTTGGTCTCAAACAAATCAATCTCATCTAAACCAATATAGTAACTTGACCCAAAATCCTTTACCTGATTGTAGTTAAGGTTATTGCTATCATCGCGAAACACCATTATTTGAGAAGAAGGGATGTACTGGGTTTCACTATTATATATTCTATGCTGATACCAGTAGTCGGCAATGCTATCAGATTTCGCTATGAGCGATTGCCCACTAATAAATAGAATAATAAGAATAGAAACCCTAAACATATAGTCTTTAACAAGGGAAATGGTTCTGTAAATCGGTATTCAAAAATGCTAATAATTTCTAGCTTTGTTAAATATCAATATACTTAATATTAAAGAATATGATAACAAGCGAAATACTGTATTTCAAAGGGTTTATTGTGTTTTTAAATCACGAAAATTTTAAAGCGTCTTTACTCCAAGGTGCAGACTGATGAATTGCTTCAAGTACTTTCTCGGGATCTTCAAAAGCATTCCAAATGTTATTATGAATAGGCTTCATGAAATTCTCTTCAATCGAGTGTTCTAACATTTTAATTAAGTGATCGTAATAGCCAAAGGCATTTAGTATTACGATAGGTTTGGTGAAAATACCGAGCCTTTTTAGTGTCATGGCTTCTAGTAATTCTTCCATTGTTCCACAGCCACCAGGTAATGTAATTAGGGCATCTACACCAACCATAAACTGTTTCTTACGCTCGTGCATGTCAGCCGTGAAAATAAATTCATTAACGTCTTTATGGTGGAATTCAACCTCTTTCATAAAGTGGGGCATTATACCCACAATTCGACCTTTTTCAGAAAGTATTGTATCGGCAAGTTTACCCATTAAGCCTCGGCTACCACCGCCATAAACTACAGTGATATTGTTTTTAACAAGCACCCTTGCTAGTTTTTCAGTAGCCTCAAAATACTTTTGGTCAATGTTTTCGCTAGAAGCGCAGTAAATACAAACCTTTTTAATTTTTTGCATTGTTGGCAGTTTGATAATAGGCAAGTTGGAGAAGATTAGTCATAACTCAAAAAAATAAAAAATAGATTGAGTTGTGAACTATAGTGTGTTCTCAATTTTTTCACAAACTTCTAAGATGTTAAATGCCATAGTAATAATCGTTATAAGCATGCTCAAAGTTGAATAGAGGTAATTACCATAGTTTTTATTCATTCTATTGATTCCATTAAAAAACCACCCAAAAGGGGTAGGTTTTATGTGTGATTTTATACCGAGATTGTGGCTGTAAAATGATCAAATTTTGACAATGTTCTTTGGCTAATTTTATCACTATGAAAAAATAGTGCAATCGTTAAAAAATGAATATTTGAACTAAGTAAATATCACAATTCGATAATCATTTTTATTTATCTAAACTGCTAATCTGTTGTTACATTTATTGAGCATATGATTTCATCTTTAATTATTGCTTTAGCGGGTGTTTTTGGCCTTTTTAAGCTTAAAAAGGCCAAAAGTCAGTTCACAAAGCTCGTTATTGTTTTGCTTGGTTTTAGCGCAATTGCTTCTGTTGTTAATTATTATGAAATATCCACCTACGCTCCTGTAGCTATAGGCTTTTTTTCGTTGTTGGCGAGCTTCGAGTCTACCAGTTCATTTTCAATGAAAAAGCCTCAGATACTGTTTTTTGTACTCAGTGGTTTGGGTTTTTTTATATTTTCTTTGGCCTCAGTTCTTCCTTTGGATGTATATATAATTGACTGGCCATTCTTAATCTTGTTTTTTATCGGTTTGGGCTATCATTGGTTTAACCATGGGAAAAAGATAAAATCAAGAATGGGAATTCTCATTGTTTGGTCGGGATTAGCAATTTCATGGCTTTTTACCCTAGTTGCTTCAATGTTTTAATTCGGATGCATTTCAAATTGATTTATTTCATCAGGACTTAAGCCGATAAGAAGAAAAATGATGGTGTTTAGTTTCGACATCTAACAATTCATAATTACAATTAACGGTTCAGTAAACCCTATTGTTAAAGCACATATAACTTAAATTTGGGGAGTGTGATTAAATCTAGAATTATTCATCCTAGCAAATAAACCGATGAACATGAATTCATTCAGTTTTGTGTTCGAAAAGGAGTATCATGGTTTTTGTAACTCTGGTGGTGGCAATGGCGTATTGCCTTTATATCAAAATATAGACTGATGATTTTAGAAGTAGCTGGTTTTTTATCGAATGCATTTTTGTTAGACAAGGATTTGCACAAAGAGGACATAACTGTTGTTCGTAACCTCAATAAAGAAAGGCAGCTGGCCTTAGCTTCTAGTTATGGCACTTTCAACCTAGCCGAAATTAAACCTCAACAGTCGGAATTTAGGCAGTTAACCGCTGGGGATTCTGTAAAATTAAAGCTCAATTCAGAATTTGGCCAAATTTCAGTTGAATGCAATGGAAAGGAAATAGGTATTATTTCGGAGTCTTATTATCGTTTAAATGAACTAAAAGAAGCATTAAGGTTGAATAAAAATATTGATGTAAAATGTATTCGAAAGGATTTGGTGGTTTCTGGAGTAGTGAGCTTCTCCTACGAGATTAAATAGTCCAGACCTGTAACTTCTATAACGATTCAATACTCTTTTTATAGATTTTGTTGACATTCAGAAGTGTAAATAACAACTCTGAATCTATTCCTAAAATTCGTTTAAAACACAACAGTTAGCCGAATTGGTCAAGTTTACAATTTGCTAATTTGGCTTTTCTGTTCTCTATCGAATAAAAATGAGGCGCATTTTTGGCCTTTTTAAGTGAAAGCACTACACTTGTATGATTTTTTAAGTCAGCATGCTGACATGGTAATTATTAATGACCTCTCCATTTAGTTTTCTTCTCATTTAATATTCAAAACAATAAAATGAAAAAGGTGTTTTTCGCAATGATGCTATTGTGCAATTGGGCTATTGCTCAAAGCAACGCGCAAGAAAATTCAAAAGGAACAATTGGGATCAACTCTCAATTTTCATACAAAATGTTGGACCCTAGTCAGAACCTCAGGAAAGTAAATATTCTATTAGAGGAAAGGCAAAAAGGAGCTTTAGAAGATAGAAGTTTAACAATCGGCACCTCTCTTATTTCTATTTTTGATTATCAAAGATCGAATGAAGACTCGAAGTTCGCGTACCTTATGCGCCACCCAACATCCACAAACCAGATTGGAAAAACCGTTACTGAAGCAGTAATTCATTCTTTTCAGATTTCTACAACAGGGGCCATTAATAACTGGATTACAGTTCATGCCGAATTACTGTATAATCCAGAGCAAAGTTTTGGGCAAGGAACTATTACTACATTAACCCGGAACCAGATTCAACTTTACAAAGCATTTTTGGTAATGGGTGATTTGAATAAATCTCCATTTTATGGTGCTATTGGTAAAATGGACGCACCTTTTGGTCAGGTAGGAAGCGTGAGTCCATTTTCTAATTCTACTACTTGGCATGCCTTCGGTGGTTTAGGTTATGGCTTACAAGTGGGGTATAGAAAAGGAGGAATTCATGCCAAATTTATGGCTGTTCAAGGTGGCAGCCAGTTCCGCGCCTTGGCTACTCCAGTAGGTAATGGTTCAAAGGTGCCTTCTAAAATCAACAACTTTGTATCTGACCTTAATTATACAATGAATTTGAGCGAAGAAGCTGAACTGAATGTAGGCGGCTCGTTTGTATTTGGTAGTGCGTATTGTCATGCATATCCTGTAACACATTTCAACCCATGTCAAGATAATAATCCGGCCTATACTGCATATGGCAACTTAAAAATCAGCGATAAATTTGTAGCGCAAGGTAGTTTTGCTAAAACTGTAAAAGTTTGGCCTGGCACTTTTAATCCCAATCCTCCGCTAGATGTGTTTCCAGCTTCAAAAGTCTCTTCTTTTGATATTGGAGCAAAATACAATTTCAACCCAGAAAGCAATGTTGTATATACGCTGTCAGGCGAGTTTTCGAAATTTATTGCCGGACCTGAAGGAGCGCCATGGGAAAGACAAAACCAGCTTGTGATTGGTTTTGCGGGCATGATCAATCGTTCTTGCAAACTCTTTTTCGAAGCTTTTAGAACCGATGGCTATGTACCTTTGAACTTTGTAAGCGGAGGTAATTTAGCACCAGGAGAAACCCACAGTGTGAGAGGCTCATTTAGTCATGGTGTGGTACTAGGTGGGCAAGTGATTTTATAAGGCTAGCCATCTATTTAGAAAAGCACTTTCAGTTTTAATTGAAAGTGCTTTTTTTGTTTAAGGGTATAAGAATATACCCACACAACGGTATAGTCGCTTGGGCATAACTTCTAGAAATTTAACTCAAAAAAAGAACGTATGGCTTATACAGAACAGGAAGTGGATTTACTTCCCGAGGAATTGAAGAAAGCAAAAACCAATTTGATTGGGATTTTAATTTTTATGCTCATTTTCTTCGCGTTTATAAAGTTCTTTTTCTGGGATAACCTTCTTTCCGACATCGATGAAATGATACCTATTGTCATTTTTGGAGTGTTTTTTCTCTTGTTCTTAGCCGTGTTAGGCTATATAATGAGAGGTTTTATTTTGGATTTCTTTAAAAGAAAGAAGCAAATTCTTACGGGTATTATTACCGATAAACATATAGACATTACCACCTCGCATAGTTCTCGAGGGGGAGTCCGAGGAAGTAGCGGAAATAAGACTACTACTCGGAGAACATATTACCTTTATTTTGATGATAAAAAATTACCTGTGGACGCCTCTATCTATGGGCGTATGTCGGTGGGAATGGAAGTTGAAATTCATTATTCCAAGTATTCTCAAACCGTTTTTTATAGCAGGGTAATCGCTGAGGCCAAAATCAGTGAGGATAACATCAAAGCCATTGTTCCTGATGTTGATAAGCATCAAAACTTCGTGCCAAAGGAACGAGAGTTACAAATGACCAAAGCTGATTTTGAGCTTCTAAAAAAGGCTAGAAATCGTGCAATCAAAAATCGTATTTGGGTTGTTGTTGTCTTAGGTTGGGTGGTTATTGGCTCCTTGTTTTCTGGGCTTTGGCTTATACCTATTATGCTTTTTCCTTTTACTATTTGGTGGTTTTTAGCTTTCAGAAAGATTGTTAAATATATTTTGGCCTATAGAAAGGAAGTGAATACTGGAATGAAAGTCGTTTATTCAGAATTGGTGCTCGACAAATTTAGACATACTGGAAATACCAGAGGTTTTTTCATTCGTACCAATTATCAGCTCATTAGTGTAAATGAAAGTAATTATGAACAGCTGAGAATGGGCGATCTTATTATGGTCTTTAAAGGTAAAGCTACAGATTGGGTGTTTGGGTTTATGACTTCCGATAATGAATTATATGAAGTGAAAAGTGACGCAAAGCTCAAAAAGAAATAGACCGGTATTCTGTCGTGGGTTAGAAAACATTTGTTGTAACTTAAAGGTTAATCCTAAAACATTAAATTTTAAGCAATGAAAAAATTATCTATCTATTTCACTTTTGGGATAATACTATTAATGTTTGTTCCAAGCCCGATGAAGGCTTCATCAATAAGTGACCCAATAACTGAAGAGTCGAAAGAGAAATTAACGCATGAGGAAATGCAGGCTATGGTGGTTCGCTTGAATGAAATCAAAGACATGGACAAATCCAGTTTGACCAGAGAAGAAAGAAAGGAACTGCGTAAAGAGGTACGTGCTATGAAAAAAGATATTCGCGATAGCGGAGGAGGAGGGCTTTACATCTCTTCAGGAGCTATTATAGTTATTCTTTTATTGATTATTATTCTTTAAAAATATCATAATTGTAAAATAAGAAGGCAACCCAACTGGGTTGCCTTTCTTGTTTCTAATCGCCTGATTTTATTAGTTTACTATAATTTGTGCGCTTAATGTATTGCTGTTGCCTGCTGGTGGTGTATTATATCCTCGTAGAATAATAGTGTAGTAATACCCATTCTGAAATTTGATATCAGATACATTCAGTTCAATCGTATTGTCATCTGGAGATGTTACTTTTAGGTCATATTCTGCTGCAGTAAGTTCCATAAAATCAGAAGCATCCATAAAATTTGAGTCGCTAAATAAAGGGGCGGCTTGGCCCTCAGCTGTAACTTGTAATGTTGGTGCATCTGGTGATAGGTTTACCAGCCTTACTTTGGCATTTCCATTACTTGGGGTATCTGAATTGTCCTCTAATTTCAACACTTTCAAATCATCATATTCTCCTACGGTAAATATTGAGTAGGCTCTTCCTGCGCCTAAAGCCAAGGTAGTATCGGCAACAATATTATTGGCATTGGCTGGGGTAAATTTAAAATTTCTACTACCTGTAAAAAACCTTAAATACCCTGTGTAATCTGCATAATCGAAAGGATAAGTATTCAATTGCCTGTTATCAATTTCGATGTCTAAGGCTGGAGCGTTGGGCGATGCTTGATAAAGTGAAACGTAAGCCACGTTATCTGGAATGCTATCACCATCATCTGTATTACAGCTAGAAAGTAAAAATACTGTGGCAACCAACATCATCATACTCCTCATCATTCCTTTAAACGGAATCTCTTGCTTTGCATTTAATTTCATAATTCTGAATTTTTATTTGATTTAGGTTATTTATTTTGTTGTGCCTACTGCCTTAGTAGACAAGTGTTCGGGATTAAAACCACAAGTTTAATGCCATGGAACTTTCACTGTTGAAGTGAATTTACCCTTATCAAGCCGCTAGTTCAATGTGGCGTATAACATCAACTTATGTAGTTTTTTCCACAGTGTTAATAGACAAGAGTAAACAATCAAAGGTTGGAACTTGCTTTGAAATATGTACTTCAATCTATACCCTCCAGAGGGTATGGCTTATGCCACTTGGCTGGTATTGAGTAAACTCTTAATTGACAGTAGATTTGATATCATGAAAAGATGACTCAGGTATGAGCGTTGGTCATCAAATAAATATATTTAAATGGGAAGGGTATCAAATTTATCGATGGCGTTACTGGTGATAATGGCCAACACTGTTGCAGCACAATTTTCTAAATCTATAACGGATCTTTCATTGAAGGGGCAGGTGGTAGAAAGCCAAATTCATTGGTATAGGTACGACAGGGAGACTAAAACCATTACAAAAATAAGAGAGACTTATGCGCTTTTTGATGAGGCAGGCAGACAATTGCAAGACAAAACTTCTGAAGTGCTGGAGGATAGAGTAATAGAACATAGTTACACTTGGAATGAAAATGGGGCAGCAAGCGAGATGCTCAATGAGGTGAGTTTTGCAGGTAATAAAAATAGTCGCTTTGCAAAGTTTAGTCATGTACGAAGTGCTGGTAAGTGGATAACTTATGAAATTTCAAGTGCCGATACCGCCCAAGTTTATCAGTATGTGACTGGCTCTCCTGAAACACCAAAAATGTTGATCGTATTCAATGGTAAAGGGGTTAAAAAAAGAATTGAAGACCATAAGTATTATCCAAATAGCACTGTTCTTAGCAGTATTAACATTACTCATGTTGAAGGCGATCGCAAGCTAGGAGCGGAGGAGATTGTGTTTGACGAGAATGGTTATAGAAAAAGCTATGAACTTAAAGGTGAACGGAAAGAGGTTTTATTCAGAGATAAACATAATGCTGTTGTTAAATCGGTGATGGAGGCAAGGGGTAAGCAGTACACCAATTCTGAAAGTATGTATGAGTACGATGGACAGGATAACTGGACGAAGGTTTATCGAAAAAGGCTCGATCAAGAGGGAAAGGTGATAGAGGAGCTTTATGGTTTTAAGAAAACTAAATTATGGTGGAAGGAGCCTACTGGTTCTTTGGAGCCAGATTATTCGTTTATCAAGAAGACTAACCCTATAAACAAATAGAATATGCCGGGTATACTTTCATGGGTGTTGATTTTGGCGGGGCTTTTAGTGCTCTTGTTACTCATTTATTATTTTCGTTCACCTGAGAAGGCCACTCCGAACATACATAGAGCGATTCCTTTTGTTACGGCTGCTTTGGCCATTTGGTCTTTGGTTACCAGCTGGATGTGGTTTTATTATTTCAACCTAGTGCTTAGCATGCCTACACTATTGATTGCGATTTCGCTTAACTTTTGGGCGAGACATATGAAGCTTGACGAAAGATCGGTAAAGCTGAACTGGTATATAATCAGTGGTGCTATTTTGTTGAGTCTTTTAAGCTTCATCTTTTTTTTCATGAGATAATTGGTCTTATTGATCGGTTACTTTTTTACATTAACTGAAGCCACATAAAACCTATTAAAATAGGTTTTATGTGGCTATTTTGTATTTAACACCTTTTATTATAGGTTTTTTGAAAATGAACTCTATCTTTGTTTAGTATGTTACACCTATAACATTAGGTTTTATGTGTATATTTGTTATTTAAAACCTATAAATTTAGGTGTATGAATTGGAAGAGGATGACAGATCAGGCCATTGTCGATGAGATGGGCAGGCGGGTCAAGCAGTTAAGGTTGCAGAAAAGGTACACTCAGAAAGAGCTTGCTCAAAATGCTGGGGTAAATGTCAATACGATTCAAAATCTCGAATATGGGCGTTCTGTTACTTTATCGGTATTAATTCAGGTGCTTCGTGCGCTCAAATCTCTCGATCAGCTTGATTACCTCATTCCTGAAGTGGAAGAAAGTCCGATGATGGTGATGGAGCGTGAGCTTAAACCTATGCAGCGGGTACGTAAATCTAAAAAGAAATAGTCATGCTAGTATTAAGGGTAAAGATTTGGGGCGAACTAGTGGGTGCTGTGCTTTGGAACGAGCAAAGGCAGCTGGCTTCTTTCGAGTTTGCTCCTGAGTTTGCAGAAGGTATTACCGACTTGGCGCCACTCACCATGCCTTTGGAAGATATTAAGCGGGGTGAGCGCATTTTTTCATTCCCCAATTTAGGGAAGGCCACTTATAGCGGTTTACCAGGCTTACTTTCTGATTCACTCCCCGATGCTTTTGGAAATCAGATCATCCGTTCTTGGTTGGCTTCTCAAGGGAGGGCTATCAACTCCATTAACCCCATTGAAAAATTGGGTTATGTGGGTATTCGTGGCATGGGGGCACTGGAGTTTGAGCCAGCTACTACGCCCTTCGGAACGCAGGTGAAGGATATCGAAGTGGAATCCTTGCTTTCGCTAACCAATAAGGTATTGGAAGAACGGCAAGCGGTAAACCTTAATCTGACGGCAGATGAGGAGCAAGCCATGACCGACTTGATTCGGGTAGGCACTTCGGCTGGGGGGCAGCGCCCCAAAGCAATTATTGGTTTCAATCCTAAAACTAAAGCGATTAAATCGGGGCAGTTTACTTTGCCTAAGGGATTTGAATATTACATGCTAAAATTTGATGGGGTAAATGAAGGGAGTTTAGGTGACCCAGCGGGTTATGGACGTATAGAAATGGCTTATCATTTAATGGCGAAAGATTGTGGCATTGATATGATGCCTTGTCAGCTTTTGGAAGAAAATGGGCGAGCGCATTTTATGACTCAGCGTTTCGATCGGGGAGAAGAAGGAAAGAAACTACACATGCAAACTTTGTGTGCCATGGCACATTACGATTTCATGATGCCTGGGCTGTATGGTTATGAAGATGCTTTTGCCGATATGCGTGAATTGCGGTTGCCATATCAGGATTTTGAGCAACAGTATTTGCGTATGGTGTTCAATGTAATCGCGAGAAATCAAGACGACCATACTAAGAATATTGCTTTTCTATTGCCTCAAGGCGGAGAATGGAGACTGTCACCAGCCTATGATGTCAATTGGGCCTATAACCCTCTGGGCGACTGGACCAGTCAGCACCAAATGTCGATTAGGGGAAAGCGTGATAATTTTACGCTGGACGATCTATTGGTTTTTGCTAAGGAGAATTCCATCAAGAAAGCTCAGCAATTAATCGATCAGGTGACTTCTGTAGTGAATGATTGGCCGAAATATGCTGCTCAAACTGGGGTAGATAAAAGTAGGGCTTCAATCATTGGTAAAACCCACCGAAAACTGAAATAGGATTTAGATTTGCTCCAATTTGATATGAACGGCTAGTAAGGTTTCGTTACCCAAAACTTTGACAGAATGCCCATGCTTTTCAGTATCGAAAAGAATATGTTTTGGCAGGTAGTCTTTGGCAATAAACATGCTGCCAGCGCTAAAGTCTTTATGTTTCCCATTCCGAAGCGTAATTCTTAAAGTGCCGCTTTGCACTAGAATTAAAGTGGGGTCGCCTGCCACATGCCAATCGCTTTCATAGCCTGCTTTGCTGGTTCGAATTCTTAGATTCTGGGCATTAATTCGCTCGGTTAAATTCATTCCGCCCCGAACATGTTGAGGGAAGGCTTCTTCCGAAAAAATGGTAACGAAATCTTCATTCACGCTGATGGTAGGGATGCTGATCATGGGGGTGAAGAAAGTGAAAAAATATTTACACACATAGAGACTTCAACCTTTTTCAGAAAATGTATTTGTCTTAATCGTTTGTGGCTGCTTTTTGGATAAGATTTCTCAACCAATCATTCGGAGCCATATCAATGGTGAGATTGATTCTGTCGGTTGTGCTGCCATTCACTACTTTATGTGGGTCGGTAAGGCGTAAATACCAGCATTCACCAGGTTGCATGGGTACAGGGGTTCCGTTTAAGAAAAAATCTACTTCCTTACCCACAAGTATAGGAATGGTTAAACGCACCACAGACCTTTCAACTTCTAAACCTAAAGTAGGGTCGGTATGTTCTTTTACTTCGTTGCCAGCAGCCAATCTCAAAACTCTCACTAAAGTGACACGAGTATGTTCCTGAAACTTATCTATGATGCTGGTTAAATATGGGGTTGAAGCCAAGGCTGGAATGTTCATCCATTCTGTCCAGCTACCATCTGCATAATCATCGGCAGGAGGAGGAAAGGGGAGGGATGGGTCTACCTGGTGGGCAGGTGCTCGCAGCGGAATTACATTGTAATAAATAAATTCGTTCATGCCCAAGGTTTTCACCTCAGCTTTCATTTTTTCTACATCGAAAGTAAAGGGTAATCTAACACGATCATTGGCAACGGCAGCTACGGACATGGTTTTAAATTAAGGTTATTAATAAAACCTTAAGTAAAACTTTTTTATTAATTGATTCAATTAAAATGATGAAAATATAAGCGAAAGCTACCGTGGCTTTCGCTTATATTTTTGTTTTTAAAACTAGTGATCAAGTCTTATTTCGTTTTATCAATTATTAAAATAGAGCTTGCTTATATTTCGATAGCCAGAATTGTCTCCATACCAATCGCGATACGTTGCTCCTTGGCTTAATCCCCAATCTACAAATTTGTTATAGCCCTGATCTATTCTAGCTTTTTCAATTGGGTATCTGAATTCATGAATAATATGGATTGCCCAAGGTAAATTATTGCTGTCTTGATAGGTTTTTCCTGCAACTAAATTCGTGTCGTCATATTCCGTTCCGAATAGACTTCCATTTGCTAGAGAAGTAGGCATTTTTCCTGCCAAGTGCAGTTCAGTTCCTCGGTCATAACTTGAGAAAATGAATGGATTGAAAGGGGCGTCACCGATCAATTCAGGATCAATTGGGTGGGTAAATTCTACAACCACCTCAATTTCGAATGGAGTAACTTTAGCTTCATTTGGATCTGTATTTATGAATTTTGCTCCCGTGGCTGGTTTCATATGATTGAAACTATCGTTGAAGACAATGATTACAGTCTTATCTTGCTGATCTTCTAGGCCTTTGGCATTTAGGGAAGTATTATTACCAGCCGTTTTATGCCCTCTTACCGATTCCACTAAAATGGGGTCAACATCTAGTTCTATTCCAAATCCGCTATGTTTTGCAGCTCCTACGGCTCTTATAGTAAAGTTCATGATAAATCTCACACTCTTGTTATTACTATTCAACACATTGGTATATCGGTACCCAATCACCATGTCATTGAAGTCGTAGTCACCTTTTAAAGGCCATAAATCTTCAAAAGCGAAAGAACCCATTCCTAATGCAGAAGGTGTGTAGGTGTCAACTGCTGCCTCTGGATCGTTAGGATAATCATCTAATTCGTCAATAACTCCATCATTATCGGAGTCTTGCTGACTTAAATCTGTCGTCTTACATCTCCATGCAGTAAGGTCATTTATTTTTTTGTCGAAAGTTTTTACAATTTGGTAAGCGCCATCTTCTTTACTGATTTGGATAAGGTTTGAGTTAGCATCATTGGTACCCACAAAAATGCGGTCTTGCCTGTCGATGGCCATAGAAGTAAGCTGGAAGGGGAAGTTTTCCGCACTAATTCTTATAATCTCAGCTGTGTTGTTTGTGTCGTTAATCTCGGTAAACTTGTACAAACCTGAAAAACAGGCCAAATAGAGTTCGCCAGCCGAATCGAAAGCCAAGTCACCTCCACCACTGTTGTTGATAAAGCCATTTATGGTATATTCTGCAACTACATCATTGGTTTCGGCATCCACTTTATAAAGCAGTTCTTTATTGCCCATGTAAAAAAAGCCGTCTTTGTATTCTAACCTTGGGTAACTTCCATTAAATGGATTACTGTTGTGTTTAATAGAGAAGGTGCCGTTGGTAATATCGTAAGCATATAATGTTTTGTTTACATTGTAATACATAATTCCATTCTCTTGATCTAAGGCATTGGCAATTGATCCTCCACCTTCTAACTGACTCAAATCGGTTGGGTTAAAGGCCTCACCCGATACATCAATCGTAAAGAAATCGCCATTACTATTTACCGCATAAAGGTGATCGAAACAGCCTTCATTGCTATTAGCTGCCGCTGAACTAATGCTGACATCTATGGTCAGGTTTGCACTACTTCCTTCAATATTTAATAGGTAATCCTCCGTACCTCCCGCGTCAGATTTTAGTACATGCATATCTTCTACAGAAGAGGGAAGCCACTGACTTACATTAAGTCCGTTGGTTTGTTTAATGTAGGCTCCCAGCATTTGACGTTCTCCATTGTATAGATAATATAGTTCGTATTTGGCAGGAGTGGTATTGTAATCTTGTATGCTTAGATTAACCTTCTTTGAGGTTTCAAAATCGAAGTTTTGGAAGGAATAATCGCTTAACGATTCCGTGTTTTCAATCGCTTCTTCGAAAGAAGGTTCTTCAATGCAGGAGGAAAGTGTTACGATTATTGCTAAGTACAAGAGCTTTTTCATATTTCACTAGATTTGAGTCAAAAATCGATACAACGAGGGGTGAAAAGCTGATTTTTCGATGAGTGAACCCTTTATTTCGTTTAATGACTAGGTTTGACGATAAGCAACAGCGCTAGTTTTTACACCCTTTAATAAAAACCCCTGAATCCTTTTCTACTAGACGTTTGAATCATACATTTGCCGTTAAGTGGGGTGCTTGCTAAGTGGCAGGCTGAGATGATACCCAGGAGTTTTGCTCCGCACCTGATCCAGATAATGCTGGCGTAGGGATTTAAGGTTATTACGGTCTGTAATGACCCGGTTCATCTCCTCATTTCATTGAAAATTACGAACAATGATAGAGGAATTTCTAACAGAACTTACTTGGCTTGAAGGCCTAGGAACGCTTTTTGGTATTGTGCAGGTGATACTTGCACGTCAAAATAATATCAATACATACTTATTCGGAATAGTGGCCATACTCATGAGTATGTGGGTACTTTACCAAAGTGCATTGTATGCCGATATTTTGCTGCATATGTATTATTTGGTCATGAGTATTTATGGCTGGCTATACTGGAAATACGGCAAACAAAAAGCAGAAGCACCCATTAGTAATTCTACTCAGCAAGAACATTTAAAGGCTATTCTAATAGTGCTCGGCTGTTTTGGGTTGATGAGTTATTGGCTCAACTTCCATACGGATTCTGATGTGCCCATTTGGGATGCAACTGTAAGTGCTTTTGCCTGGGCGGGTATGTGGTTAATGGCCAAACGCAAGATTGAAAACTGGGTTTATTTGAATATTAGCAACATCATTTCAATACCGCTTTTGATTTATAAAGACCTCTATATCTACGCAGGTATGTCGGTGTTCTTGTTTATTATGGGTACATCGGGTTATTTGAAATGGCGCAAATTAATGAGTGAAGAAAATGGGAATGCATATGCAACAGCTTAAAGAATGGTGTAGTGATGCACCTGTTTTTAGACCAGAAGTGCTGGACTGGATCGCCAAAGAAAACCTGTGGAATATTTGGGTACCGAAGGCATTTAAAGGAAGAGAAATGCCTTTAACCGAAGGGCTAAAGCAACTTCAATCATTGGCCAGAATTGACGGTAGCTTAGGTTGGACTGTGACCCTTTGCAGTGGTGCCAATTTCTTTATCGGAAACCTTCAGCCCGAAGTGGCAAAGGAACTTTTTGCTCAGGCAGCAATTTTTGGTGGAAGTGGAGGCATGTTTGGTACTGCCGAAAAGGAGGGGAGCTGCTACCGACTGAAGGGCACTTGGCGATATGCAACAGGTGCGCCTTATTTAACCCATTTTACTTTAAATGCTAAGATCGTAGAAAATGGTGTTGAGCAGGTAAATGAAGACGGTACACCAAAATTCCTATCTTTTGTAATTCCGGCCAACACAGTCCGCATAATCAATGACTGGAACACGATGGGGCTAAAGGCCTCGGCTACTCATTCCTTCGAAGTGAAGGATGTGCTAGTAGGAGAGGAGTACAGCTTTGTCTACAATCAGTTTCATCTTCCTCAGCCAATTTTTAAAACGCACTTTTCAGTTTTTGCCGACCTCACCCTTTGGGTAAACTACATTGGTATGGCAGAACATTTTTTGGCGAAGGCTCGGGTAAAAGATGAGAATTGGTTGACTGACTTAAAATCGGTAATTGATGCTGCAAATCAGCAAGTCTATGCTTTCGCTCAGCAAGTGGAAAACCTGACTGCACAGTGTAATCAGTTTACTGAAGCCTTTATTCAGGAAGTGCACCAAGCCGCCTCTGCTTCTGTTAAAAACTTATCGGTAGCCATTATTGGTTTACAACCCTATTTGGGGGTGAATGCAAGCAGAGAGAATGCTGTGCTCAATCAAATCTTCAGAGACTATTTTACAGCTACCCAGCATCATATTTTCACAAGGTAGGTTTCTGCTATCTGTATCAAAGATTGGATGGATTTAGGGATTACGCTGATTTAGGATTGAAGTAGAAAAAGTTTTAAGCAAGCATCTGTGCTATCCTTTAATCCTTATGAATCTGTGTTTCTACCTTTTTTTGTCTGTATCAAAGATTGGATGGATTTAGGGATTACGCTGGTTTAGGATTGAAGTAGAGAAAGTTTTAAGCAAGCATCTGTGTTATCCTTTAATCATTATGAATCTGTGTTTCTACTTTTTTGTCGGTATCACAGATTTGATGGATTTAGGGATTACGCTGATTTAGGATTGAAGTAGAAAAAGTTTTAAGCAAGCATCTGTGCTATCCATTAATCCTTATGAATCTGCGTTTCTAACTTTTATTGTCTGTATCAAAGATTGGATGGATTTTGGGATTACGCTGATTTAGGATTGAAGTAGAAAAAGTTTTAAGCAAGCATCTGTGTTATCCATTAATCCTTATCATCTGCGTTTCTAACTTTTATTGTCTGTATCAAAGATTTGATGGATTTAGGGATTACGCTGATTTAGGATTGAAGTAGAAAAAGTTTTAAGCAAGCATCTGTGTTATCCATTAATCCTTATGAATCTGTGTTTCTACCTTTTTTTGTCTGTATCACAGATTTGATGGATTTTGGGATTGCTCAGATTGGCTAAGGTTTGGTAGTGTCGGCTTTGTCGTCAAGGTTCATAACGAACCTTTTAAAGAAGAGGCTCTTTTCTCCAAAATTGATGAGAAGTCCAACCTCAAACCTATAAGCGCGCAAGTAATTGATAATTTGTGCTTTATGAACTTCTTCTAGCTTTGTAGTGGCCTTGAGTTCAACAAGCACTTTGTTTTCAACAATAAAGTCTGCTCTTCTGGTGCCTATTGGTTCAGCGCATTCTCTGTAAAAGATATATTGTTCTTGTTCTCTTTGGAAATTAAGGTTGGCCTGATTGAATTCGTAGGCCAATGCTCGTTGATAGATCACCTCTTGAAAACCATTTCCCAAAAAAGAATGAACTCTCATAGCTGCACCAATTATTTGATGCGTGAGGTCTTTGAACTGATAGTCTTCACTAGGCATAGTTCAATATAGGCAGAAATCTGTGTTATCCATTAATCCGTATAATCTGTGTTTCCAACAGTTTTACTTTCCGATACAAAACTTGCTAAAAATATTCGCTAATAAATCATCAGTAGTGATTTCTCCTGTGATCTCCCCAAGGTAGTGGAGGCTTTGGCGGATGTCCATGGCGACAAAATCATTAGTGACTTGGTTGTCAATGCCTTCGATGACTGCAGTTAAAGCGTTTTTGGTTTGAAGTAGGGAATCATAATGACGGATGTTCGTCACTACAGTATCGCCTTTCTTAAACTTGTCCATATTCACAAGCTCGAGGATTCGCTCTTTGAGCTTTTCTACCTGTTCTGGATCTTTAGCCGAAAGAAACAGCATATCGGGATGCTGGCCTTGAAGTGTTTCAATAAAAGTGGGATCGGCCTTGTCCAGCTTATTGGCCAATTTTAAAAAGGGTACACCAGCGTTTTCAAGCAAATTGATTTCTTTGTTCACTTCCACAATAGAAGTGTCCGCTAAATCGAACAGATAAATGATCAGCGAGGCGGTTTTCATTTTCGCTTGGGTACGCTCTACGCCCATGGCTTCAATAACATCGGTAGTTTCACGTAAACCAGCCGTATCGATAAAACGGAAGGCGATGCCACCAATAATGATTTCGTCTTCAATAAAATCCCGAGTCGTACCTGCAATGTCAGAGACAATGGCTTTTTCTTCGTTCAGTAGGGCATTCAGTAGGGTAGACTTGCCGGCATTGGGTTTACCTGCAATCACGGTCGGTACACCGTTTTTGATCACGTTGCCCAAATCAAAACTTTGAATCAGCGCATTGATCACTTTCAGAAGTCGGTTGACCAAGTTTGTTAAATCCTCGCGGCTGGCGAATTCTACATCTTCTTCCCCAAAATCGAGTTCAAGCTCAATCATGGATGCAAAGTGAATCAGCTCTTCGCGCAAGCGTTTAATTTCATCAGAAAAACCACCACGCATTTGGCTAAGGGCAGTTTGGTGGGCCGCTTCCGAATCTGCATTGATCAAGTCGGCTACGGCTTCGGCTTGCGCCAAATCAAATTGGCCGTGCATAAAGGCGCGTTTGGTGAACTCTCCCGGTTTGGCTGGTCGCGCCCCTTTACGGATTAGCAACTGAATAATCTGGCGTATAATATAACTCGATCCGTGGCAAGAAATCTCAATTACGTTCTCTTTGGTGAAGGATTTTGGCGCAATGAAAAGCGAGACAAGCACTTCATCAAGAATCTTCTCGCCATCGCGAATTGTGCCAAAATGAATCGTATGCGATTCTTGTTTTGTAAGGTCTTTTCCCTTAAAAACCGCATTGGTAATGCTTATGGCTTCTTTTCCAGATAAACGGATTACGCCAATGGCACCCACGCCTTGTGGTGTAGCCAATGCAATAATGGTGTCTTCATTTTGAGCTAGTGCGCGCATAGGGCAAAGGTAATGTAATTTGATAATTAGGAATGCTCAAGTTGACTTCAAAACAATCTCTTTTGGCAACCTCTATATCTTCTGTAGTATGTTGTCAAGAGATTTAGCAAATAACTATGTCTGAGTGTCTGTTCAACAGTGAGTTTCATTTCCGTTTTTTCTTCGAAATGATCTCTTTATCAATTGTACGTTAATCAAGCTTCTGAAAGTAAGATGTTCTCCGCAACGGTGGGGGAAATAGTAATCGTTTTCTTACCGTCAATAGTTATGTCTACAGAGCCGTCAAACTCCATTCTGTCCACAATCTGTAATCTTGTACCGATGGAAATTCCCACTTTATCTAAATACTTTAAAAACGAAGCACTCGATCCATTAACACCTACCACAATACCAGCAGTACCTACTGGAAGTTGAGCTATTGGGTCTTTACGCTTTTCTATCAGCTGACCATTTTCATCAGGAATTGGGTCACCATGCGGATCGAATTTAGGGAATCCCAAAAACTCATCTAGTCGCTGAAAGAGTAGGGGAGATTTGATGTGCTCTAACTGTTCGGCCACTTCGTCCAATTGATCCCATTGAAAGTTGAGTTTTTCTACTAAAAACACTTTCCAAATTCTGTGTTGCCGAATGACATGCAGTGCTTTAATCTTTCCCTTTTCCGAAATATTTACACCTCGGTATTTTTGGTAATCCACCATTCTCTTTTCAGAGAGTCGCTTAATCATGTCGCTTACGGAAGCGGGAGCCGTTTTCATTTCTTCTGCCAATGCGTTGGTGTTCACTGGACGCTTCCCAGCTTCTGAAAGATGGTAAATGGCCTTTAAATAATTCTCTTCTACAAAGCTTAACATAGGAGTGTTTGTGGCTATAGGTAAGGGCTGGTTATAGCGCAAATATAGTATTTAGATTGGTCTAATAAAAAATTATGCATTAACTAAATTTAATCAAAACGTGTGTTTATAACTTATTTACAGTGGGTTGGTTTTTTCGAAATTATTATTTCGATTAATCTAAATATTTTAATCGCGAAATTGAGCTATGAAATCGAGTAGTTTAGATTCTTCACTTTCCCATAAACTAGATTTGGTATTTCCTTGGGTATAGAAGTTAGTATTCTTCATTAAAGCCAGTATCTCAATAGGGTTGAAATAATTAGGGTTTATTGGTATGGCAGCATTGAATTCATTACAGAATTTAACCCAAGTAGGGTTGTTCAAAAGAAGCATAGGAAGCTTATTGGCGGAGTATTCAAATAGGCGCGTCAGTATTTTGTCATCATTTATACCATTGTTTGGTTTTTTGAGCACAAAGCCAAAGTCTGCGATTTTTATTTCTTGAATAATCTGTTGGTGGGGAACAAGGAAGTCGCCTCCAATTAACTCTATGTAGTCTTTGTCCGAAATGGCTTCCTGAAGTTCTCTAAGGTCTTTTTTGAGAGCACAGTAGCCTATAATCCGCAGCCTTATGTTTGAATCAAGCTTATGAAGCTCATCAGTAATTTTTATGGCATCAAATACTCCGTTCGATGCTGAAATCGTCCCTGAATATAGCAAAACAGTGTTTTCTGAATTGGTTTTTAACTTATGCTCAGTTACTTCTACAGGCATAAACTTGTTTTCAATCACGATGGATTTATAGGGAGGAACAAAGCTTAGTTGTTCAGTGTAAATTCTTTCTGCCATGATAAAACCATCAAAAAAAGGTTTAGTGATTAACTCTTTTGCTCTCACATAAGCTGCAATAAAAGGTCTGAGTATAGGATTGAAAACGTTAGTGTTCCGAATGTTTTTCACATAGTTTTCTCTCAAATCATAGATGATTCGACCACCAAATAATATTTTGTATATAGATGTAACTATCAGTAATTCATGGGTATTACATATTATTATTTTAGGCTTTACTTTAATATAAATTTTAAAGGTTTTGAACGGGTTTTTAACCCTATCGAAAGACATTCTTCCGAAAGGTCCGTGTGGGAAAAAGTGAATTGAATTGTGAGTTAACGTATTTTTTGACGTAAAGCCTATGATATTAACCTCATATTCGTTTGTTTTCGCCAATGAAATACCAAACTTCTCGTACATGCGAGAATCGTCAATGGGCTTTAAAGTAGAAGCAATTAGAAGTTTGGTCTTGTTCATGAACATTCGAATTTATTGAAAATTTCTAATTACTAATGGAGGCATTAAAGAAGATCATTGAAGCGGCTTGGGACAACCGAGAATTATTAAAAGAGAAACAGACGGTTTTGGCCGTAAAAACGGTGATCGAAGATCTTGATCGTGGCGATATAAGAGTCGCTGAACCGACTGTAGATGGCTGGCAAGTGAATGAATGGATTAAGAAAGCAGTGATTCTGTATTTTCCATTACAAAAAATGCAAACAATTGAAGTTGGTCCATTCGAATTTCATGATAAAATAAGGTTGAAAACTGGCTATGCAAGCAAGGGAATCCGCGTAGTACCACATGCTGTAGCGCGATATGGTGCATACATTAGCAGCGGTGTAGTGATGATGCCGTCTTATGTGAATATTGGAGCATATGTAGATGCGGGTACTATGGTTGATACTTGGGCTACAGTGGGCAGTTGTGCCCAAATTGGTAAAGATGTACACTTAAGTGGTGGAGTTGGTATTGGAGGAGTTCTAGAGCCTGTTCAGGCCGCACCAGTAATTATTGAAGATGGCGCCTTTATTGGCTCACGATGTATTGTAGTAGAAGGGGTGAGAGTTGGTAAAGAGGCTGTTTTAGGCGCAAACGTTACCTTAACTGGAAGCTCTAAAATTATAGATGTAACAGGCGAAAAACCAGTAGAGTATAAAGGGTATGTACCTGAAAGGTCTGTGGTAATTCCAGGCTCTTATGCAAAAGAGTTTCCTGCAGGAACCTATAATGTGCCTGCAGCTTTGATTATTGGTAAGAGAAAGGAGAGCACAGATAAAAAAACTTCTTTAAACGAAGCTTTACGCGAAAATAATGTTGCTGTGTAAAAATGAGAATATATTTCTCGTACTGAGAAAAAAATCAACAGAGTTAAATAAATAAACCACTGAATTTCAGTGGTTTATTTTTTGGTATCAGCTTTGTGTAATAACAAGTGTTGTTTTGAGTTGACCATATTATGGTTGGGTAGAGTGCTTTCACGCTACCTAAAGAAGGGCCTTCGGGCCCTTCTTCTGTTAAAAACATTGTTGTATTCGGTTTAAACAAATACTTTTGCAGCCTTTAAACCATTATTGGCTGAATCAATCTTAGACATTGTCTGAAACGGATTCATTCTTCAAAATCATTTATATCGTATTCAATGAAAAATCGCTTATCTCTTTTGGTTTTAGTTCTAATTGCTTTCTTGTTTTCTTGTAATGATGACGTTACTAGAAAGGGAGATCAGCTATACAGTGAAGGGAATTTTAAAGAGGCGGTTGAGGCTTACTCTGAATATCTTAAAACCAATCCAAAAGATATTAAATCTCTTTATAATCGTGGAAGGGCATATGAAGAATTAAAGCAGTTGGAAAAGGCTAAAGCTGATTTTATAGCTGTTTTAGATGTTGATGGAGATAATCTGAATGCCAATTTAAGCATGGGTAAGCTCTGGTACAATCAAAAAGAATTCAACAAAGCGATCATATTTTTTGATAAAGTGATAGAGTTGGATGGTTTGCGTTCTGATGCGTACATGCTCAGAGGCCGAAGCTATCATCAAAAAGGCGACTTTGAGAAAGCTATGGAAAACTACAATCAGGCCATTAACTTTGACAATGACAACGCTGAAGCATTCCTTTACAGAGGAGCGCTAAAGATTGCTCTAAATCAGACTAAAACTGCTTGTCAGGATTTTACTCGATCTAAAGCTTTAGGTTCTTCTGAGGCTTCTGAGGCACTGGCAAAGCACTGCCGTTAATTTTGAAATTATTAAGGTTAAAACCATTTCGAAGTCATTAAACTACTTTCCAGAGCGTTTTCCAGTTCGTCTGAAATGCCCGGAAAAAAGTCTAACCCAGTCAGTTGTTCAACACTGTCTATAGTGACTACGAATGACGAAAGTGGTGCTGAACTTGCTTCATTCTTCATTAAGAAGGCAATGGCTTTAACTTCTGGTTTTCTCATGTCCAGAATAATCTTGTAGTAATATTCAGGTACAGAAACTTGGTTCGAACCTATGGTTTTGTATTTCTTATTCAATACAGGACCTGTAACTACATAAATCTGATCGTTTTCAATCGCCCAAGTTCTTACTCGGTCTTCTAGTTTTTTCCAAATTCCGCGATTAAAAGATGGGTCTTGCGGACTCATATTGCTCATAAAAAAGGACTGGCTCAAGGCAAATTCACTATAGGAAAAATCGGCTGCTGGTGCTAAATGGCCTCGGTCATAACCACTTCCTTTGTAATCATTTAAGCTAGCTGAGCCTGTTTTTACTCTACTGTCTTCTCTAAAATCATCTTTTCTTTCAAAGGTGGTTTGTTTTAAACTATCGGCAAATAGGGTGTAGGCAACCCATACAGCTTGCTCATGTTCTTCGCTATAACGCAAAGTGTAATAAGGTCTTTCTATTATGGCCTGCGATGTTTCATAAGCTGGCCACGCAAAATCAAAGGCTTTGGTGAAGTAGAGGTCGTAAGTATCAAAATCTACTTTACTTTCTTCCTGCTTTGTAGGAGTGGTTTTTTCTGTTTTTGGAATTTCCTGTTTAGAATCAAGTTCTTCAGGTGATAAAACTGGAGTTACTTCTTCATCAAAAAACGAAGGAATTAGCTTTTCTTCTTTAATAGCCAGATAGCCATAGCCCAAGGCGATAAGGATGATAAGCCCTAAAGAGAATTTCCAAAGGCTAAAACCTCCTGATTTCCCTTTTCTTCCCGAAGTGGTTTTCTTTTTAGATGTACCTCTACTTGAAACTGCTGCCTTCCTTTTTGCCATGCCTTATCCAGATTTTCCGCAATGATAAAGATATTTTTCTTGAGCGGACTTTTTTTAATTCACTAAATTACTTTTCAACATATACCATTTATCCGCTGAATTGTTAAGACAAACTACAACCCAATGCGTCATCTCGATAATCTTTCTTAATTTCAATTTTGAAAAAAGGACAGGCCGTAAGCTCAGTTTTTACGCTAACAACACCTTCCTTTTAAATAACGATCGTAAAAAATATACAATGCGAAAAATATCTATTCTGTTTGCTTTAGTTGCACTCATCATTGCTTCGCCATTAACGGCACAAACTGATAAAACCGAAAAGAAACTAATTCAGTATGTCGATACTCATAATGATGAATACTTGAACCTACTGAAAGAGTTGATCAACATCAATAGCGGCACCATGAATTTTGAAGGGGTGCGTCAAGTAGGCGATGTCTTGATGGAAAAGTTCAAGGCGCTGGGTATGGAAGTAGAATGGGTAGATGGATCGTCATTCAATCGTGCTGGCCATTTAGTAGCGCGTATTGAAGGTGGAAAAGGAAAGAAGATTTTAATGATCGGTCATTTAGATACCGTTTTCGAACCCGACAGTCCGAATCAGAAATGGTCTCAAGTAGATGAAAACACCATCAAAGGCCCGGGCATTGCCGACATGAAAGGTGGTGATGTAATTATCCTTCAATCGCTGGCGGCTTTGCACAGTGTTGGTTTGTTGAAGGATATGAACATTACTGTGGTGATGACAGGCGATGAAGAACTTTCAGGAAGTCCCCTTTCTGAATCTAAAAAGGCATTGATTGATGCAGCAAAATGGGCAGATGTAGCTTTGGGGTTTGAAAACGGAGACGGAAACCCTGCCACAGTAAACGTAGCCAGAAGAAGTTCTTCTGGATGGACATTAACAGTAACGGGTAATGCCTCTCATTCCTCACAAATTTTTAAGCCAAAAGTAGGAGCGGGTGCCATTTACGAAGCCTCTAGAATTCTCTATCAGTTTTATGATGAGTTAGCAGGAGAAGAATATTTAACCTTCAACTCTGGAATGATTGCAGGTGGAACTGAAGTGAGTTACAACAAGTCGGAAAATACTGGAACCGCTTTTGGAAAGAATAATGTAGTGTCGAAAGATGTAACGGTCACTGGCGATATTCGTGCCTTAACGCCAGAACAAATTACAAGAACCCAAGAAACCATGAAGCGAATTGTGGCCAATCATCTTCCAGGCACCAACGCTAGAATCACTTTTGCTGAAGGTTATCCGCCTTTTGCGCCAACCGAAGGAAATTATCAACTCATGAACTTGTTTAGCAAAGTGAGTCAAGATTTGGGTTTTGGAGAAGTAACAGCAGTAAACCCTGCCGATGCAGGTGCAGCTGATATTTCCTTTACTGCAGGTCATATCGAAATGGGAATTGATGCCATGGGAATGTCAGGCGCTGACGATCATACCATCAATGAAACTGGAGACCTTCGTGCTTTGCCAAAGCAGTCGAAAAGAGCAGCCGTTTTGATTTATAGGCTTTATAAAGGGGTGGATTTGAAAACGAAGAAATAGGCGATCTTCAGTTTTTAGCTTTTGGGAGCTTCAGAATAATATGACTGCTAAGTTTTACTTGGCAGACTTAGGTTTTAGCCGAACTAAGCCCAAAAATATTATACCAATACCAATGCCTAAAAGAGCTCCACCCAGAAAGTCTGATGTAGAAACAAAGTGTGTTATGAATTGACTAGCAACAATAACAGACATGCCCGCAACAATGAGTATAAGTGATTTCTTTTTCATTTTTCTTCGTTGTTTCTGAATTTCAATCTAAAGTAAAAAAGGTGCTGTTCTTTAAAACTGAACCTTTAATCCGTCTCGTCAGCATCAAGCTGACTTCGCCCCATCAGTTTTACAATAAGGTCGGCATCTGGAATTTGAGCCAATATTACTCTGGCCAATACAATTAAAGGCACAGACAATAGCATTCCGGCAATTCCCCAAATATACCCCCAGATTACAAGCCCTAAAATAACGGCTACGGTATTCAAGGCCACTTTAGAGCCCATCATAAGCGGTTCTACAACATTACCCCAAACAAACTGTGTGGCAATCAGAAGTAAAATGAAAAACAGGTAGCTGGAACCATTGTCTATCTGAATAAGGCCTAACAGAACAGGAGGGATGGTGGCCATAATTGACCCAACAGTAGGAATAAAATTGAGCATAAAAGCCAAAAAACCCCAGAATAGCGCGAAGTCCACTCCAAAGCTCCAGCAAATAATTCCAAAGAAAGCCCCCGTGCTTAAACTGGTGAAAAACTTCACCTTCATATAACTGGCCACAGCATCTTTAATTTCTACAAAAGCCTTGAGTAAACGTTGTTTTCCAATATCATCATCTCCCTCTAAATAGCTGATGTACTTTTCATACTTAACAATACTGCCCAAAACCGCCACCAAATAAATGGCAGAAAGCACAAGGTTGAATACAAAATTCCCCACTTCAGTGGCTACCATTCCCGAGGTGTTTAGCATCATTTCAGGAGAAAGAATTTGGTATAAAGTTTCGGTGAAATCGCGCTCTTTTAGGGCCGAAAAGCCCGGAATACTCTCGAATTGAATCACTAAGCTATTAAGCTTATTTCCAATCTGCGTTAAGAGTTTATCTTTCTGATCTACAATTTGTAAGCCCGTATCGAACACGATTAAGCCGACAAGAAATACAAAACCTAAAGTAAGTACCGTTATTACCGTAATGCTTAGCATGTAGGGCCAACCTTTTCTGTCCAGATAAGCAATAACAGGCTGTAGCAAAATGCCTATGAAAATGGCAAAGGTCAATGGAATTAGAAGTGCAGATAATTCTTTGATTACGAGCACTATGACGATGCCCATAAAAAGTAACAGTATGTTTTTAATCGTTACAATATTGTTATCGGGAAGCATATTACGGGATTTACCGAAAAGTACATAAAAATGAAGAATTGACCTGCCTTCATCGAAATTTTCATTCTCTTATAAGGTGGGCATGGGTTTATATATTAAATTTGTACATTGAATCAACTAAACTAATGCTTTTGGAATTCGAACAACCAATTGTCAGACTTGAAGAGAAACTTGCTGAAATGAAAGAGCTTGCTGAAAACAGTAAGGTCAACGTGAGCGAGGACATAAAATCTCTAGAAAAGAAAATCCAAACCCTCAAGGAGGAAACTTATAAGAACCTAACCAGATGGCAGAGAGTACAACTTTCCCGTCATCCAGATAGACCTTATACACTGGATTATATATATAGTATTACCGATGACTTTATCGAACTGTTTGGCGACCGAACGGTTAAAGATGATAAAGCAATGGTGGGCGGTTTGGGTACCGTTGATGGTCAAACAGTAATGTTTATTGGCCAACAAAAAGGTAGAAATACCAAACAACGCCAGATGCGTAATTTCGGTATGGCCAACCCCGAAGGCTATAGAAAAGCACTTCGCTTAATGAAGATGGCCGAGAAATTTAATATTCCCATTGTTACTTTGATTGACACTCCTGGCGCATATCCAGGTTTCGAGGCAGAAGAGCGAGGTCAAGGCGAAGCTATTGCTAGGAATATCAGAGATATGTTTATGCTTAAAGTGCCTGTCATCTGTATCATTATTGGTGAAGGTGCATCGGGTGGAGCTTTGGGAATTGCCATAGGAGATAGAGTTTTGATGTTAGAAAATACTTGGTACTCTGTTATTTCTCCAGAATCATGTTCTTCTATTTTATGGAGAAGCTGGGACTATAAAGAGCAAGCTGCCGAGGCGTTGAAACTTACCGCTCAAGACATGAAGGGCTTTGGTTTAATTGACGGAATTATAAAAGAACCGCTTGGCGGAGCACACCGAAATATTCCGTGGATGTGTAACGAACTTAAAAAGAATATTCTGGAAGAACTTAAAGCGTTAAGCACCATGGATGCGAATGAGCGTATTGATTTACGTATTGAGAAGTTCTCTGACATGGGCTCAGTAATAGAATAAAAAACAAAAACATTCTGATTATAGAACCACAAGGCCAGCGCTTTGTGGTTCTTTTGTTTTTAGCTACTTTCAGTTGTAAATATTGTTTTATGGCTAAAAGTAAAATCAACTGGCGCAATCATTTTATCGAACTCTTGGTGGTGGTTATCGGCATAACGATTGCCTTTGCAATGGAGAATTGGGCCGAAAAAAGGCGTGACCGAGAGAGTCAAATTAATTATTTGACTTCGTTAAGGGATGATATTACCAATGATAATATAGAGTTGAAACATATTATGGATTCATCCAAAGTGCTTAATCGTAACATCGATTTCCTGATGCGCTATGTTTATGCGAGTGGGCCTTTAGAAGATTTAAAATATGGCCACATCACAAGTACTTATTCAGCACCTTATTTCAATGCAAAAGCTGGCTCTTTAGATTTGATCAGTAATTATAAGCTGAGGGCGTCTATTACAGATTTATACAATTTTCATTATGACGAAATTGCCAAAGCCGATGATTTTATTCATGACTTGGTCAATGGGCAAATCTATCCCTATATGATTGAAAATATTCAGTTTGGGAGTGCTCAATTTGGTCAAAACGAAATATTCGATGATAAACCTTTAAAAAATAATAAGGTGAGAAACATGATTGGAAGCTATACCAACCTACTTAAAGAAAGAGAAGCAATTTACCGTTTAACTTCCGTTAAATGCGATAGCTTACTGATAGATATAAATGCTGAGTTGGTGAAATTGAAGTAGATGCTTTAAGCTTTGAACGAAAGAAAAAAAAGTACGACCTTTAAAAACGGTTCAAACCAAGATTTCAAGAATAAGGCAAAACAAACAACATGCAACTCAACCTCATCGAAGAATTTTTATTAATAGCCCTTGATGACGAAAAAGGTCAATTCGTTATCGACTCCACACACTTGTACTTTGGCTTTGCAGGAGCTATTCTGCTAGAAATGGCACTTCGCGAAAAGATTGATGTATCAGGAGATAAGCTTAAGCTTATTCATGACGAATATGAAGTAGAAATGGTCATCAATAAAGTGATTGATCAGATTAAAAATTCAAAGCCTCGTAAACTCAAAAAGTGGATTGAGGTTCTGTCAAAACAGGCCAAAGAACTTAAAGAGGATACATTACTTGGGCTTCAGAATAAAGGTATTTTGCGGAAGGAAGAGCATAAGATTCTCTGGATTATTCCGAACAATAAATACCCAACCACCAACATTACACCTGAGAATAAAGTAAGGCAACGCCTGAGTGATGTAATGCTTCGCGGAGCAAAATCAGAAGCACGTGATGTAATGCTTTTGAGCTTAATTGATGTTTCAGACCTTACTAAAGAAGCTTTTCGTAATAAGGAAGAGTACAATGTGGTGAAGAAGAGGATCAAAGAAGTTACTCAGGATATTAAAATTAGCCAGAGCGTGAACAAAAGTATTCGGGAAATTCAGGCGGCCATTATGGTAGCCATGATGTCTGCAATTGTTGTGACTACTGTTACTACTTCATCCAATTAACCATTAAGGTAAATCCTCTATCTTTTAACTATGCAATCGCTGAAGTCCGAATTTCCGATTTTTGAGACTGCAAGAAAAGAGGGTAGGCCTCTGATTTTTTTAGACAATGCTTCCACCACCCAAAAGCCTCAATGCGTTATTAATGCCGTTACTGGATTTTATGCTGGTTATTATGCGAATGTAGGCCGTGGCTTATATTGGCCGGCAACCGCTGCTTCTTTTAATTATGATCAAGCCCGTGAAAAGGTGAGGGCATTTATCGGAGCCTCTTCTAAAAAGGAAGTGATTTTTACTTCAGGAACCACTGATGCTGTTAATAAAGTAGTCAACTCTTTTTTGTTGCCGCAATTGGAAAAAGGTGATGAAGTGCTGGTTTCAGAAATGGAGCACCATAGTAATTTCGTTCCTTGGCAACAAGCCTGTCAATCAAAAGGCGCGAAACTGAAAGTGATTCCGCTAGATGCAGGGCTGAATTTAGATCTTAGCAAGTTTGCTGCAATGTTGACTGACAAGGTGAAAATTCTGGCCATTACTGCCATTTCCAATACGCTGGGGGTGAAGAATGATTTAAAGAGTATTATCAATTTAGCTCATCAACATAACATCAAGGTTTTTGTAGATGCCGCGCAACTGCCCCTTTCAGAAAAGATTAATGTGCAGAACATGGATTGTGACTTTCTGGCTTTTTCAGGACACAAGGTTTTTGGTCCAACAGGGATTGGCATTTTGTACGGAAAGCAAGCTTTGTTGGAAAAGATGTCTCCCTTGGCTTATGGTGGAGGAATGGTGCAGCAAGTGAGTATAGATAAAACAATGATGGCCGATTTGCCAGCCAAACACGAAGCCGGAACGCCCAATATTGCAGGAACAATTGGTCTAGCAGCTGCGATTGACTTTATCAATTCAGTCGGTGTGGAGGAAATCGGTAGACACGGTGCTGAGTTAAGAAAATACGCGGTGAAGCGTTTATCAGAAATTGAAGGTTTAACACTCTTTGCAAAAGATGCTAAAAGTACTGCCATCCTTTCTTTTACGATGGAAGGAATTCATCCGCATGATATTGCAGCATTTTTAGCCGAAAAGGGCATTGCCGTTCGTGCGGGTCACCATTGCACGTATCCGTTAATGCAAAAACTTGACATTGCAGGGACGGTGAGGGTTTCTTTCAATATTTATAATTCTGAAGAAGAAGTGGATTTACTTAAAAATACCTTAGTCGAAATCAGAAGCTTCTTCTTATGAACGACCGTCTAAAAGCACTTTACAAAACCCAAATATTGGCCCATGCCAAAAATCCTTTTAATGAAGGTGTTTTGGAAGATTATACCCATAAGCTTCAAGCTTATAATCCAGTATGTGGCGATCAATTTGACCTGTACTTAAAGTTCGAAGGAGATGTTATTCAGAATACTTCCTTTAGAGGTTACGGATGTGCTATTTCAAAGGCTTCAACTTCGGTACTCATAAAGCAACTGTTAGGGAAAAGCAAAAGCGAAGCAAAAGTATTGGTTGAGCTGTTTTTGAAGCTAATTAACCCTGAGAGCAGTGAATCACCCGAATCGTTAACTTCAGATGAAGAATTTTTGGCCTTTGCTTCCGCCCGAGAATTCCCTGAACGCCTAACCTGCGCCAACCTAGCCTGGGAAAAGCTGAAGGAGGTTTTATGAAGTTTGTTTCAGTTGTCTCTTAGCTTCCTTTAGTATTTGTATTTCTTCATATTCTAACTGTAGACCCTCGTAAGTTTTATTGAGTGGAAGATAGTCATTATAGTAAAGACTCTTTATCAAGTTTCTGTACTGAACTAAATGAGAAGGTGTTTCTAACCTAAAGCGAAATTTAAAATACTCGTCATTATATTTGAAAGATATGTAACTATCTACACCGGCTGAATAAGCTGGTCCTCCATAATATCTATATCTGTCAAACAAGATGTCGTCAAATAGTAGTTCGTTTAAAGTATGGCCGACTTTATATTGTAAATCTTTGATTTTGGGCCAACTGTAGGTTTCTTCATTAATGGTTATGCCATCATTCGTGACGGATAGCTCTCCTTCTAATTTTCCATGTTTATGTTCTTTCGCATGATAACCCCAATAACTTGCAATGGGCATTAATGATGCTAAAACTGCAATAACGTAAGTAACTGGGTGATCGGGGGGGCTGTTTAAGTCGAAATATGAATAAGTTATTGCGATAAATATAATGCCAGACCAGCTGAAATTCATTAATCTTCGAGAAGTGATTTTCAAAGAGATACCTTTCCCCGGTGTAAATATTGTGGCATCGAAGCTGATAGTTCTCATGATTTAATTGGAATGCGGCTATTGAGTTTTGTTTAAACCAATTATTGAAGTTACTACGATCACCCAACCTTTCCCTATTTCGTCTAACATTTTAATTCATTTCAAGTTAACTTTGGAGCAAGCATAAAACGCATGGATTCAGCAGTAAGCGCAGTAAAGAAATACTGCAACAGCCTAGTAAAATACAGTCGAAGAAAAACCATTCCGGTTCAGGTGGGCAGCGTAACCATTGGTGGCGATCGCCCTATTGTGGTGCAGTCGATGACCACCATTGATACCATGGACACCATGGGTTCGGTGGAACAAACTTTGCGCATGGTGGCTTCGGGTTGCGAATTGGTGCGTATTACGGCTCCAAGCTTAAAGGAAGCCGAAAATCTTCGTGCTATTAAGGAAGAATTGAAAAAGCGTGGTTGTAATGTTCCACTTGTAGCCGACATCCATTTCACCCCAAATGCTGCCGAACTGGCGGCCAAAATTGTGGAAAAGGTAAGGGTGAACCCAGGCAACTATGCCGATAAAAAGAAATTCGAAAATATAGAATACACTGACGAAACTTATCAGGCGGAGCTGGACAGGATTCGTGAGCGTTTTACGCCTTTAGTAGAAATTTGTAAAGCGCATGGAACTGCCATGCGAATTGGTACGAATCACGGCTCGCTTTCGGATAGAATCATGAGCCGTTATGGCGATACCGCCTTGGGTATGGTGGAATCGGCACTTGAGTTTTTGCGCATTTGCGAAGACTTGGAGTACTATAATATCGTGCTGTCTATGAAGTCCAGCAACACGCAAGTGATGGTAGAGGCCTATCGTTTGTTGGTACAGAAATTAGACGAAGAAGGCTTAAAACCTTATCCGCTACATTTGGGCGTAACCGAAGCAGGCGAAGCTGAAGACGGCCGAATCAAGTCCGCAGTGGGGATTGGAACTTTGTTAGAAGATGGGCTAGGAGACACTGTCCGTGTTTCGTTGACGGAGGAACCAGAGTTTGAAGCCCCAGTGGCGCAAAAGCTTGTCGATCGTTATCATAACCGACATGAGCACAAAACCATTGCCGAGATTGACGAAAACCCAATTGCCCCATTCTTGTATCACAAACGTCAGTCGAGAGAAGTAGTGAATATTGGCGCTTCCAATGTGCCGCGTGTTATTGCCGATTTGAGTCAGTTTGAAGAAATTACCATTAAAGATTTAAAGAACGTTGGACACTTTTATTTGCCAGAACCCGATAAATGGCGAATGAATGACCAAGGTGCAGACTACGTTTATTCAGGCAATAAGGCGATCGATTTCATGCTGCCGAATGGATTGAAGGAATTGGTTGATTACCCGCAATGGAATGCCTTGGAAGATAAAACGAATCGTTACCCTGTTTTTACTTTCGATCAATTGGCCGAAGCAGAAAATGCTGATGATCAACTCAATTTCATAAAGTTAAAAGCCGATGAATTGTCGGAAGATGTAATGACGGTGTTGGAGGCTTCTAACTTGGTTGTGATTTTGGAAACTGAGAATCAACATGCCATGCCTGCTTTGAGACGTTTCTTTTTCGAACTTGTGAAAAGGAAATTATCGGTTCCGGTAATCGTATCGAGAAACTACACCGTTACTGATGCCGAAGAGTTTTTGATTCATGCTTCTACAGATTTTGGTGGTTTGTTGGTCGATGGATTTGGAGACGGTGTAATGCTTCAAGTAGATAAGCAGTCCGATAAGGAAACTCAACTGGCTGATTTAAAGTTGAAGAACGAGACAGGCTTTGGTATTTTACAAGCGGCTCGTACGCGAATGACCAAAACCGAATATATTTCTTGTCCGTCTTGCGGAAGAACCTTGTTCGATCTACAAGAAACTACGGCTATGATCCGAAAACGCACCGATCACTTGAAAGGAGTGAAAATTGGAATCATGGGTTGTATCGTAAACGGCCCAGGCGAAATGGCCGATGCTGATTACGGTTATGTGGGCTCGGGCAAAGGAAAGATTACCTTGTATAAAGGTCAGGAAGTAATGAAAAGGGGAGTAGCCTCTGAAAAGGCTGTGGACGAATTGATTGACATTATTCGCGAAGACGGCAAATGGTTAGAACCCGAATTGGTAGGTGCTGAACTTTAAAATAGAAATGTGATGAGTGAAGAAATTAAAAATGAAGAGCAAAGGGATACAAAACTAACCGCCAAAGAAGCCTTTAATTTTGGTCCTGTTTTGGGATATTTTTTCAGAAAGAAGGATCCTTCGCGGCCTACCAACTTCAATATCAAGGCCATGCACACCATCAATAAAATTTCAATCATAATGTTTCTAATCGCAGTAATTGTGATAGTAAGCAGAGCGATTGGAAGGATGTAAGTATAGTCTCACCTAATTTTTTAAACTATGTACATTGATGAATTCAGAGAATATTGTATTGCTAAAAAAGGGGTAACAGAACACACTCCTTTTGGGCCAGATACATTGGTTTTGAAAGTAATGGGCAAAATGTTTGCACTCACTGGCCTCGATGTTTATGAATACATCAATTTAAAATGTGATCCTGAATACGCTGCCGAATTACGTGAAAGAGAGCCCGGAATTACCCCGGGCTGGCACATGAACAAAAAGCATTGGAATTCTGTAAAAACCGATGGTACAGTTTCAGAAAATCTACTAAAAGAACTGATAGATCACTCCTATAACCTTGTAGTGGAAGGTTTACCCAAGAAGGTTAAAGAAGAGTTCTTGAAGATGGACTAAGTCAAATTCGCTTTTTAGTTTCCTTTTAATTTCTTGAGTTGAGCTAAAGCATTTTCGTCTTCTGGGTTTATTTGAATAACCTTTTCAAAAGTAGCGATGGCCATTTCTTTTTGACCATTTTCAGCCAGAGCATTTCCATAACGATTAAGCACACTCGGAGTATAAGGATTAATGATTGTGTTGAACTGTAATACCAACAACCCTTGTTCAACCCTGTCAGAACTCATTAAAACTCTGCCTAAAGTGTGTAATTCGCTACTTTTGCCAACCAAGTGGTAGGCCTCATTAAGATGAGTATTCGCATCCTTATATATGTCTGTCATGGAATTTTGCTCGAATAAATCAAGCAAATAGGTAGCTGCTCTGTAATTGGGTTCTGAAGGATAGCCTAAGGCAATTTGGGCCAAGTCGGTTTTTAAATCATTGCGCGGAGTTTCTACAATTCTAGCATATTCTTCTCCATTATTCTTGAAAATGAAAGTTGGTACTCTGTGAATTTTCTTACCTTTTTCCTCTCCTTTTGGTCCTTGTTTGTATTTCTCTTCTCCATCATAAAGCGCAGTAAAAGAGAGTTGATTTCGATCTAAACCCAATTCATCCCATAATTTCAGAAAACTCGGTACCCATTTTTGACTGTCACCACACCATGTGCCTAAGTAGATATCCACCTGAGTGTTTTTCAAGGCTTTCTTCCATTTGTTATCGCCTTTTTCTACCGTGAATTCAGCATAATTTTTATTAAACCACTGCTGATAAACACTATCCTGCTGTAAGTATTCCACGGGGAATTTTCCAGCCAAATGACTTTGCCCTTCAGCGTTTTTATAAGTGGTAATTTCCTGAGCAGTAGCGTTAAAGATTAAAAAAGTGAGCAGGACTGAAAAAAATAACTTCATGTTAAGAATGGTTGTATAATGTTTTGAAATATTTTGAGGAGAGCAATTTAATACAATCTAACTTTTGTTAATTCATTAAGCTGATTAAATAAAATTAAGGTAGGAGAAAATCTTATGATAAGGTTAGAATGTATTGAAGACGCGAATATCTACCTTTTTTAAAATAACTTTTGTCTAAACCATTTGCTTAGTTACCTTTGCTCTCGATGTTGAAAAACACACATATCGCTTCTACTACTGCACCTCATGTGCATCATTTCCATCATCTCTCGTAAGAGAGATATATATAACACCCTACCCGGCAGGTTCTGTCGGCACATTCGATTCAATTTATTACCCATTTCAGTTTAGCAGTTCGCTTATGCTCGCTTTTCTGAAAAAAATCAAATCAATTTCTAAACATTTAGGGTTAGGTATGCTTTAAAATTTGATTTACCTGAACTCTACAAAATCATACAGATGAAAAATACTTTGCGCATAGCAGTACAGAAAAGTGGCAGATTAAGCGATGATTCCCTCGCATTAATTAAAGAATGTGGTATTAAAGTAAATAACGGCATGGGTAAGCTTAAGGCCGAAGCTTCAAATTTTCCTATGGAGTTTCTCTTTTTAAGGGATGACGATATTCCGGGTTACGTTCAAGATGGAATTGCAGATATTGGAATTGTAGGCGCCAATGAAGCTGAAGAAAAGGATAAACAAGTGGATTGGGTGAAGAAGCTCGGCTTTTCAAAATGCCGCCTTTCTTTGGCTATAGATAAAGCAGAAACTTACAATGGAATTCAAGATTTTGAAGGCAAGAGCTTGGCCACTTCGTACCCGAAAATTTTAGGCGATTACCTCAAAGCGAATAACATCAATGCCGACATTCACGAAATTAGTGGTTCTGTAGAAATTGCCCCGAGCATTGGTTTGGCCTATGGAATTTGTGACATCGTTAGTTCTGGCTCTACCTTAATGAGCAATGGCCTTAAGGAGGTAGAAGTAATTTTTAAGTCGGAAGCAGTAATGCTGGCCAACAAGAATCTTTCAGCGGAGAAAAAGGAAATCCTCGATCGACTTATTTTTAGAATTGATTCAGTTCAGACGGCAAAAAACAATAAGTACATATTGTTAAATGCGCCTAATAATTCTTTGGAGAGCATTATCAATATTCTTCCTGGAATGAAAAGCCCAACTGTTTTGCCTTTGGCGACTGAGGGTTGGAGTTCTGTTCACTCTGTAATACAGGAGGATGATTTTTGGGAGATTATTGAGGAACTCCGTAATGCAGGAGCGCAAGGGATTTTAGTGGTGCCAATTGAAAAAATGATTCTATGATTCTTTCTATTAACCCCAAAAGAGAAGAGTGGGAAGCTTTATTAAAGCGGCCTACTATGGAATTGGAAACCATTGAGGCCATAGTAAAGCCTGTAATGGAAACCGTGAAAACAGAAGGAGATCAGGCTTTGATCGACTTTACCAAGAAGTTTGATGGAGTGGAAATTACCAATTTCGAGGTGTCTTCGGCTGAACTAGATGCCGCCATAGGTTTGGTGCCAGAAGAATTGAAAGCTGCTATTCGCATGGCAAAACAGAACATTGAGACTTTTCACGCTGCCCAAAAAGGGGAAGTATTGAAGGTTGAAACCATGCCCGGTGTGAATTGCTATCGCAAATCGGTAGCCATTGAAAAGGTTGGTTTGTACATCCCTGGAGGTACTGCGCCACTATTTTCTACCGTTTTGATGTTGGCCGTTCCGGCTAAAATTGCAGGCTGTAAAGAAATTGTGTTATGTACGCCTCCAGATAAAAGCGGAAATGTAAACCCAGCAATTTTGTTTACGGCACAACTGGTGGGCGTCACTAAGGTTTACAAAGTAGGCGGAGCCCAAGCCATTGCAGCTTTAACATTTGGAACCGCCACTATTCCGAAAGTGAATAAAATTTTTGGGCCAGGAAACCAGTATGTAACTGCTGCCAAACAGCTTTCCACCAAATATGGATTGGCTATTGATATGCCTGCTGGCCCATCGGAAGTTGCAGTGTATGCAGATGAAACAGCCATTCCAGCTTTCGTAGCTGCGGATTTGCTCTCGCAAGCAGAACACGGTGCCGACTCTCAAGTGGTGTTGGTGGCTTCTTCTGACGAAATTGTTAATGCGGTTCAACAAGAAGTGCAAACGCAATTATTAGCTTTACCACGCGCAGAATTAGCTTCCAAGGCCTTGAAAAACAGTGTGTCAATTGTGTTAGAGAATAGAGATCAGGCCATTGATTTATTAAACGAATACGGAGCGGAGCACTTGATTCTATGTGTTGAGAAACCATGGGAAGTAGCGGATCAAATTATTAATGCAGGTTCTGTATTTATTGGGAATTATACGCCAGAATCGGCAGGTGATTATGCTTCGGGTACAAATCATACTTTGCCTACCAATGGCTATGCAAAAATGTACAGCGGTGTTTCTTTAGATAGTTATGTGAAGAAAATTACCTATCAGGAAATTACTGAAGAAGGACTTAAGAATTTAGGGCCTGTGGTAGAAATTATGGCCGAAGCTGAATTGCTTGAAGCACATAAGAATGCGGTTACTTTGAGACTTAAATCATTGAACAATGTTTGATCCGAACGCACTTTTAAGAACGCACTTGCAGAAGTTGGTGCCTTATTCGTCTGCCAGAGATGATTATAAAGGCAATGAAGGCGTCTTTTTGGATGCCAACGAAAACCCACTGGGTTCAATTACGGAAGAGGATTGGAATCGCTATCCTGATCCATACCAAAAGGAGTTGAAAACTAGAATTGCTCAAATCAAAGGGGTGAGGTCAGAAAACATCTTTTTAGGAAACGGTAGCGATGAACCTATAGATTTATTATTCCGAGCTTTCTGCGAGCCGGGAAAGGATAATGTGATCATCAATCCGCCTACTTACGGTATGTATAAGGTAAGTGCCGACATCAATAATGTAGAAGCACGCGAAGTACTGCTAACAGCCGATTATGATTTGGATGTGGAGGCAATTAAATCGGCCGTTGACGAAAACACGAAAATCATCTTTATCTGTTCGCCCAATAACCCAACAGGCAATGATGTTTCCTTGGATAAGATCGAAGAAGTATTGCGGTTTTTCAAAGGTATTGTTTTGGTAGACGAGGCTTATGTAGATTTTACAAGTAGACAGAGTTTTGCGCTGAGGCTTGAAGAATTCCCCAACTTGTTGGTGCTTCAAACTTTCAGTAAAGCTTGGGGTTTAGCGGCCCTAAGGCTAGGAATGGCTTTAGCTTCGGAAGAAATACTGGCCATTTTGAACAAAATTAAAGCACCTTATAACCTAAGTGGCTTAGTTCAAAAAACTGTTTTAAAAGCATTAGAAAACCTTATGAAGAAGGATAGGATGGTTGATCAAATTTTGAAAAACCGAGAATCTTTAGGAGAAGCTTTAAAGCAAATCCCTATGATTAAAACGATTTTCCCTACGGATTCAAACTTCTTTTTAGTGAAATTAGAGAATGTTTCAGAAGTATATAAAAAGCTAATCGAACAGAAAATCATTCTGCGCGACCGTTCTAAAGTAGCGCTTTGCGAAGGCGGAATTAGAATTACTGTGGGCACTGAAAAAGAAAATGAATTGCTAATTGAAGCGCTCAAAAACTTAAATTAAACCCGTCATTGCGAGAAACGAACCATGCGAAAGCAATGGCTCGTGACGAAGCAATCTCACTGTACCTTATAAAGAGATTGCTTCGTCACCTTTCTTTGCTATCGCAAGAAAGCCTCCTCGCAATGACGAACAACCTATTTAACCAAATGATGAAAAAAATACTCTTTATAGATCGTGACGGTACGATCATCGTTGAACCCAAAACCGACTTTCAAGTAGACTCTTTAGAAAAACTTGAGTTTTTGCCTGGGGCCATTTCTAACCTAAGGAAAATTGCCGAGCAGCTAGACTATCTACTTGTGATGGTGACCAATCAAGATGGATTAGGGACGGATTCTTTCCCAGAAGAAACTTTTTGGCCAGCGCAGAATAAAATGCTCAAAACTCTTGAGGGTGAAGGGGTTGTTTTTGATGAAATTATCATCGACCGTACTTTTGCCCACGAGAACGCACCAACGCGTAAACCTGGAACGGCTTTGCTTACTCAATTCACTAGTGGTGATTATGATTTGGCAAATTCTTTTGTTTTGGGCGATAGGGAAACCGACATTCAATTGGCAGAAAACCTAGGGGCAAAGGCGATTTTTATTACTGAAGAACAAAACCCTAAAGCAGCATTAAGTACGAATAGTTGGGATGAGATTTTCAGGTTCTTGCAAATGCCTCAGAGAAAAGCAGAAGTACATCGTGTAACCAAAGAGACGGATATTCTCATTCAGTTAAATTTAGACGGAACAGGCCAATGCAATAATGAAACTGGTTTGGGCTTTTTCGATCACATGCTCGATCAATTGGGGAAACACTCTGGAGCAGACTTAACCGTAAAGGTGAAAGGTGATTTACATATTGATGAACACCACACGATTGAAGATACCGCTTTAGCTTTGGGCGAAGCTTATGCATTGGCTATAGGGGATAAAAAGGGTTTGAACCGCTATGGTTTTCTACTTCCCATGGACGAAGCTTTGGCTCAAGTGGCCATCGACTTTAGTGGAAGGCCTTGGTTGGTTTGGGAAGCTGAATTCAAGCGTGAAATGGTGGGCGATATGCCAACAGAAATGTTTATGCATTTCTTTAAATCCTTTTCCGATGCCGCCAAATGCAACCTAAATATTAAGGTAGAAGGCGATAATGAGCATCACAAAATCGAGTCTATTTTTAAAGCTTTTGCTAAGGCCATTAAAATGGCGGTAAAACGAAATGCAGATGAAATGGACATTCTGCCGAGTACCAAAGGTGTGCTTTAGATTTGCGACAATTAATTACAACAGCTGAGAATTCTCGGTTGTTGTATGTTGATAAATACGCCTAATTGATCTCACATGAAATAAATGATTTCCTGGATTAGTAGAAAATTTTGTTATTTCGAACGATGAAATTTCTAACGACTTTTTTTGCCTTGATATTGATGGGGCAAGTTCAAGCTCAAGATATGGATTGGTGGGATCGACTACATAATTATCCTAATGCCGCAGGCCCAGACCGACTCGATTATATTTCTATTTCGCCCGGTTATATGGGGCCCAATGCCCTCCGAATGCCTGTTTTGGGAAACGTGATTATTGACAATTATATTTCATTTGATATTCGCTACGAACACCATGTAGGGAATGGAGACATTACCGATAACGCCTTTTTGCAGTTCAATTTCCCCATTAAAAAAGATCGAGCCTTATTCTATGTAAATAGTATTCCAATCGAAAACTGGAATGTAGAAGCCTCAACACGAGATGAGCGCAGAATGACTGGTATTTCAGGAAAAGGAAAAACTACGGGAGATATTGCCTTTGGAATTATTTACAAAATATTTGATGAAGACAAACTGGGGCCATTTAATTTTGCTATGCGTGCCCATTCAAAAACTACCACAGGCGGAAACTTGGCCAATGCCCGATATACCGATGCTGGAATGTTTTATTGGGAAGGCACATTCAGCAAGTCATTTTTCAGAAATGATGAATCTCGCTTTTTAGGTAAAATGATGTTGGGCTTTTATACTTTTCAAACCAATGTTAACCGTTTAATCAATGGTTCTACTGAAAGACAAAATGACGCTCCTTTATATGGCTTGGGTTTAGAGTATCATCATTCAAAGTGGCAAATAGATACAGATTGGTCAAACTATCAAGGTTACCAAAAGCACCGCGATAACCCTTCTTTTCTTCGCTTTAATTTGACTAGGCAACTGAATGGCGGAGCCATAAGTTTAGGCTATCATCACGGTTTGAGGCAGTGGGATTGGGATACTTTTTCAATCAATTACAGAATTCATGTAAGCGAAATATTAGACTAGTTTCTTGCGCAATTTAAGTCAGTAACCTTAACTGATATAAGTCATCTTTTTATCTAAGCGTCATCAGTCCTGATGCATTGTATTGCCTTTACCTTTGGTTTAAGAAAAAGGAAATATGATGGAATATACCACAGCCGAAAAGGCAGTTGAATTGATAAAATCAGGTGATAGGGTGTTTATTCACACCGCAGCAGCTACACCTCAAGCTTTGGTTCTAGCCATGACCAAGCGTTCGCATGAATTGCGCAATGTCGAAATATTTCATTTACATACAGAGGGCGAAGCTCCGTATGCTAAAAAGGAGTTTGCTGGTAGTTTTCATACCAACTCATTATTTGTTGCAGGAAATTGCAGAAATGCCATACATGAAGGGGATGCTGACTTTATTCCCTGCTTTTTAAGCGAAGTACCCATTATGTTCAGAAGAGGTGTGCTTCCTATTGATGTGGCCTTAATTCAAGTTTCACCACCCGATGCCCACGGTTTTACTTCTATGGGAGTTTCCGTAGACGCAAGTTTGGCTGCAGCTGAAAGTGCTAAAACGATAATCGCTCAAGTGAATCCTAATATGCCTCGAACCCATGGTGATGGGATGGTTCATATCAGAAACTTTGATGCGATGGTTTGGAGTGAAGAACCAATTTATGAAGCTAAAAAACACCAATTAACAGATGCTGAGGTGAAAATTGGTGGTTATATCGCAGAAATGATTGAGGACGGTTCTACATTACAAATGGGAATAGGGTCAATACCCGATGCTGTTTTGGCTTCGCTAGGAAACCATAAAGATTTGGGAGTGCATACCGAAATGTTTTCCGATGGGGTTGTTCCTTTAATGGAGAGTGGCGTAATCAATAATAAGTACAAGAAGAAACATCCTTATGCATTGGTTTCTGGTTTTATGGTGGGTTCTAAAAAACTATATGATTTCGTAGACGATAACCCTTCCATCAGAATGCTAGATATTGAATACGTAAACGACACCCGTGTAATCAGGCAAAACCCCAAAGTAATTAGTATCAATAGTGCAATAGAAGTGGACCTCACGGGGCAGGTTTGTGCCGATAGTATTGGTACTAAAATTTATTCTGGTGTAGGTGGGCAAATGGATTTTATTCGTGGAGCCTCGCTTTCAGAGGGAGGAAAGCCAATTATCGCATTATCGTCTGTAACCAATAAAGGAGAAAGTAAAATTGCTTCTTTTCTAAAACCAGGAGCGGGTGTGGTTACTACAAGAGCCCACGTACATTATATTGTTACCGAATATGGTGTGGCTAACCTATATGGTAAATCATTAAGACAAAGGGCCAAGGCACTAATTGATATCGCGCACCCAGATCATAGAGAACGTTTGGAGCGTGAAGCTTTTACCCGATTTGTACATTTTTAGATACGTGCACAATGTAGAGTAAGGGTAATTTTTTTTCTAAGTGTTATTTGAACAAGACATTTTGAGGAGAAAATAGCTTCACATTAACTACCTTGAATTCCAGCTAAACACTGGAATTCCTTTTTTTATGGTCATTCCGATTATGAACAAATCGTACTTAACACTCTTATTCTTTTTTATTTCTACTTCCGTTTTTAGCCAAAAAACCTTGAACGAATATTTTCAAGAAGGCCGTGCCGCCTATGAGGCCAAAGATTACAAACTGTATTTAGAGGCCATGGAAACGATTGATGAAATTAGACCTAACAACCCAATGGTGGTTTATAATCTGGCGGGTGCTTATGCTTTGAATGGAAGGAAAATCAGAAGTATTCAAAAGCTCAATCAATTGCTATTGATGGACGCTACTTATGATTTTCAACAAAATGAAGATTTTGACAACATAAGAAGAAATAAAGGCTATGAAGAATTAATTGCCCTTCAAGCAAAATTGAATAGAGTAGAGGAGCATGATGAGGTTTTTAGAATTATAGATGCTGGTGAAATTCATCCTGAAAGCTTTGTAGTTATGGATAATGGCGATATTCTATTAGGAAGTATTCGCGAAAAGAAAATCATTCGGGTGGATCCCGATGGTAATAAAATTGATTTAGTGAAAACGGAATATGCCGTGTTGGGAATGCACATTGATTCGGCTAATGGATTGCTTTGGGCAGCCACCGCAGCCTTACCCGAAATGCTCGATTACAACCCAGCCGATAAAGGTAAAAGTTTGATTATGCAAATAGATCCAACTTCGGGCGAGGTAATTCAAGGTTTAGAATATGATGAAGGCACAATCATCGGTGATTTGGCAATTGACAAAGAATCCAGAATTTGGCTTTCTAATTCACTAGAACCTACTTTAGGCAGAGACAATACAGATACAACCGATTTTACTGGTGCTTTTATTAGAAAGCAATTCGACTTATCGAATGGCTTTTTCAACCTACAAGGTTTGGTTTTAAATGAAGACGAAAAGTATCTCTATTTGGCAGATTATATTACAGGAATTCATCGCATTGATACCGAAACGGATGATGTAGTAAAAGTCTTCGCTCCAGAAGAAATTTTGTTGAAAGGAATTGACGGATTGTATTACTATGAGAACAGTTTAATCGCCATCCACAATGGGGTGAAACCATATAGGGTAATGCAATATTTTTTAGATGAAACTGGCCAGTACATTTTGTTCGGAAGAGTGATTAATCAAGGAGGACCCTCATTAGGCGAACCCACTTTGGGACAAGTAAAAGATGGTTATTTCTATTATTTAGCCAACAGTCCATGGATTGCTTACAATGAAGACAGGGAACTTGATTTAAGCAAAGTAAAGCCCATTGAAATTAGAAGGATTAAGTTGAATTGATACGAAAATCTATGCGTACAATAATTCTACTTTTCCTTTTAGTCGTTTTTCAATCTAAATGGTTACTCGGGCAATCACTTACCGTAGAGTATCTTAATCAGTATATTAAGATGAGTCAGCCAGGGATGAAGTTTGGAGAGAAGGAAAAACTATATGTTGTTGATGGTGTTCTTTATGATTGTATTGGAATCGAATCTAAACTCATTAAATACAATCGTTACGATAGATTTCTCTCCATAGAGTATCTCTTTTCTGATTCAATTTCAATAACTGTTTTTAGACCCAATTTATTGATTGTCTTGATTCATAAAGCTTCACCCTTAA
This sequence comes from Roseivirga seohaensis, assembly GCF_001592945.1. GTDB lineage: Bacteria > Bacteroidota > Bacteroidia > Cytophagales > Cyclobacteriaceae > Roseivirga > Roseivirga seohaensis. The sequence continues at coordinate 49,303 of NZ_LRPB01000048.1, read as the reverse complement.
AGTTGAAGGACAAGAAAAAGGAATTGCGGAAGGTTATAGAAATGCTTTCCAATACCTTTGAACCTCCTGCTTTTATGGTAAATGACAAACAATTGAGTATTAAAGAGGCAAAACAATCAATTTCTGTTTTGAAGCCTAGAAACATCGATCATATTAGTATTGACAAACATGCTCCACTCTCTATTTATGGGGCTGATGCTAAATATGGATTAATAAGAATTTGGACAAAAAACTGATTGTGTACGCATAAAAAAGCCCTGTTTTCTTACGAATACAGGGCTTTTTAGTGAGATTAAACCTCGGTTTATCTATTCTCTGGACCAGAAGTTTTGTTAATCAAAACAGGTTGGCCAAAGCCTAATTGCTCCATTTTTTTCAACTGGGTTTTAGCATCGCCTACTACTAACCAAATCATTTTTTCTGGATCGAGGTATTCTTTAGCCAAACGCTGAATTTCCTCTACGGTCATATCTTTTACAATTTGTTGTCTCTCTTTTACATAGTCAGCACTCCAGCCGTACTCACTCATGTTTTCGAGCATATTTAGTTTAGCACCCGCAGTTTCAAAAGCCCTTGCTCCACTTTTAATCATAAAGCTTTTGGTAGTTTCAAGGTCTTTTTCCGTGTAAGTCTTCCCGTAGTTGGTCAGTATGTCTTTCACTAATTGAGATGATTCATAACTTACATTGGTTCTTACTCCACTAGAGATGGTGAAAGCGCCTCGGGTTTTACTGCCTGAAAAACCAGATCGAATGCCATAAGTATAGCCTTTGTCTTCTCTTAACTCTTGGGTTAACCTAGAGGCAAAACCGCCACCACCAAGAATATAATTCATTACCGTAGCAGGGTAGTAATCTTCGTCTGTAACGGCTAAAGCTGGGTAACCAAAGTTTAATACAGACTGTTTTGCGTCTGGAATATCAAAGAAGTAAACAGTGGCTTCAGTGGGTCTTGCCGGTGGATCGTAAGTTGGAATTTGCACCGCTTTAGCTTCCCACTTAGAATTCAAGTCACGTAAAGAAGTCATTACACCAACTGTATTAATATCGCCTACAACATGCAATTTGGCCACGGAAGGAGAGATGTAACTATCGTAGTATTTCTTCAAATCTTCCATAGTGATTTCATTCACCGACTCTACAGTACCCAAAATATTCTGAGCTCTGATGTTCCCTTCGCCATAAATCAAGCGATTATAAGCGTTTTGGGCTACAGAATTTGGGCTGGCTTCTTGTTGTCTGATTCTGGAAATAACGGCTTGTTTGGCTAATTCAAATTCGCTGGCGTCCCATCTTGGTTCCAACAAAATCTCTTCCATCAAGTCAATTACCGCGTTGTAGTTACGTTTTAAAGTATTTACCGAGATATTGATGCTCTCTGTTGATGCCGATACTCTGATGGAAGCACCAAGTTGCTCGATGGCTTCTTCTAGCTGGCCTGTTGTTTTAGATGCAGTGCCTTTAGTCATCATTTGTGCGGTAAGGTTAGCTACTCCGCCTTTGTTCGGGTCGTCCAATAATTGGCCACCATCAATCACCAAATTGAGTTGAACTAGCGGAACTTCCTTACTTTCAATTCCATACACCTTAAGTCCGTTTTCAAGTGATTCTTGCCATACTTCAGGAGTTTTTACTTCTGGAGCATTACCACTTGGAGGCTCTTTAGAACGATCAAATGTAGAAGGCGTTTTTTCGTAGGTAGCTGCAATTTTAGGGTTGAAATCATCTTCGGCACCTTCAACGATTTTTTCTTCTACCACTTCGGCCATTTCAGAATTTTCTAGAGCTAAATCTTTTTGCCCTTTTGGTACAAAACTGGTCGCGATATAATTTTTGCCTTTGATGTATTTATTGTAGGCATTCATTACATCTTCAGTAGTTACAGCAAGAATATTCTCAATGTCTTTGCTAATAAAGCCCGGGTCGTTGGCGAAAATGTTGTATTGTGCCAATTGGAATCCCTTGCCTAAAACACTAGAAAGGCTGTTATAAAAGCCTGTTTCCTGTCCTGCTTTAATTCTTTCTAAATCCTTTTGTGGAATGCCCTCTTTTTCAAACTTGGCGAATCCTTCTTCAATCGCTGTTAACACTTCGTCCAAATCCGTATCGGCAAAAGCCCTTACAGAAAGTTGTAACTGACCCGCTAATTCAGAGGCTTGGTTATACATGCCTACACCAGAAGTTAGTTTCTTGTTTTCCACCAAAACTTGGTTTAACGGAGCTGATTTACCATTAGAAAGATAATTGCTTAATACATCCAGTGCGTAGGCATCAGCACTGTATTGCTCTACGGTAGGCCAGGTTAAAGTAAGTGCAGGCACACGGGCAAAATTATCTTCGTGATATAGCCTTTTGGTTACCGCTACTTTTCCCGGACGAGGAGAGAGCGGTTTAACTGGTTCACCCGTAGGGATTTCATCAAAATACTTTTTCACCCAAGCTTTGGCTTGTTCAGGGTCAAAATCACCTGCAATGGTGAGCGTTACATTATTTGGTACGTACCAACGGTTGAAAAAATCTTTTACATCTTGAAGCGTAGCATTTTGTAAATCTTCTAACGAACCGATAACCTGCCAGTTATAAGGATGGTCTTCTGGGTAAAGGTTTTTATCGATTACGTATGAAGTATGACCATAAGGCTGATTGTCAACTCCTTGTCGTTTTTCGTTTTTAACTACTTCTTTTTCTTTGGCCAATACGGGTTCGGTTACGGTGTTAATAAACCAACCGAGTTTATCAGCCTCAGCCCAAATCATTTTTTCAAGCGCATCGTTGGGTACGGTTTGATAATAATTAGTACGGTCTCGACTGGTAGAACCGTTTGCGCCTGAGCCCCCAATTCGTGCACTCATTTTATCAAGTCCACCTTTACCTAGGTTTTCAGACTCTAAGAATAATAAGTGTTCGAAAAGGTGGGCAAATCCAGTTCTTCCTTCCACTTCTCTTGCAGAACCCACATGGGCAGTAAGGGCCACCGCTACAACAGGGTCGGATTTATCTACATGAAGAATGACCTGAAGGCCATTGTTGAGGGTGAATTTTTCATAATCGACTTTAAAATCGACTTTCGGAACTTCGCTTTTTTGGGTACAAGCAAAGGCTGATAAGAGTAATACAGCTACTAGGGTTATTTTTTTCAACATAGTTGTTAAATTATTTAGTACCGATAGTTAACTAAATAATCTGCTCAAAGCAATTTTGTGCACTATGTATGGTGTAAAATATACCTAATTAAATTTCGGTTGAAATTGTCTTGGACGCCTTTCAGTATAGCCCTTCTTTAATTGAAAATAAAGAATTGAACCCATCACTGGGGAGAAAAGAATAATCAAAAGCCATATTAAATTGGCTCTGCCCGACTTAAACCTTGATTTAGACAAGTCCAACAAGGCCCAAGCCCATAATACTATAGCAAGCAAAATTACTGCGGGAATTAATATGTCAGAGATTTCCATAAAAACAATTTAACTATTTATGATTGAATAGCAAGTGTGTTTAGGAGAATTGCCTAAATATTTATTTTCCGAATACCTCTTTTGAGGTACATCGCAAGGTTTGTTATGTACTATATTTGGAAACATGAAATGGCTAGTTATTGAACTATTGTATTGATTGAATTAATTCATCATTTATAAAAGCTTTGACGACTGACTTGTTTCTATTTTTAGAATTTTTTATCAACTCAACCAAATTACTATGAAACGATTTACCCTTGGTAGCGCAATGCTTATTGTGTTGACTACCTGCTTTTTATCTTGTAAACCTACAAAGGAAGAGGCTACTGTTCTAATTCCTGAGTACGTTGTAAATGTTACACAAGTAACACAACAAAATGCCCCAGCATTGCAATCTTATGCACATGGTGTAAATGGAGCTGATTGGTTACTTTTTGCAGGTAGAACTAATCGAATTAATGACGATGGTGGACTACATGACTTGAATGCCAATTACACAAATACTTCTTTTTTACCGCTTTCGTATAATGACGACATCTTCGTTTATAATGTAGAAAAGGATGAAGTTTCAGCCTTATCATTTAATGAAATGGTGAGTGAAATCAGCAGTTTTACACCTGCCAGTGGTTCAACCGATGCCGCTGCAATTACCGCGTTGATCCCTCAAATTGCTTCAGCTTTAAAAGCTAATGGAACAGTATTTAGAGCTACTAATCCATTGGTAATGCAAGAGGGAAATTATATGTATGTAGTAGGTGGTTATGGTACTCCTTTGGATCAGACAGACAGTGGGAATGCCTACATTACCTTTGACCAGGTGGCTAAAATTAATGTGCCGTCTATGATTAATGTGATCAAGGGAGATTTGAATGCATTGACTTTGGCTGATTGGCAAAGTTTAGTCGCCTTTGGTAGAAGCGGAACGATAGACCCCATTGTCATTAATGGTAAAACAAAACAGGTGGTCACAGATGGGAAATTGGTGAGCACTGGAGGTGAGTTGTTTAAAATAGGATCTACTTTCTATTTGGCTGGGGGGCATAACTTTACGGCCAACAGTCAGCAATATGTAGATGCTGTTTATCCTTTTACAATGTCTGTATCAGCAAGCAACCCTTTGGCCTTAGATATTACTGTTAGTGCACCAATTACAGATGTGCCAACTACAATTGGAACGCCAGCTGCAGATGCTACTTCTAAATTTAGAAGAAGAGATGGGCCAATTGTTTCGGCCTTGTACATGGACTCTAATAAAAACCTGACCGAAGGCTTAGCCTTTTATGGAGGCGTTTTTCAGCCTGACAGCGTGGTGATTGTAAATAAGGATACTACAAGCTATTTGCGTGCATGGAACACCGCTATTTACGTAACGCCCAGTTTGTCAGCTAAATACACGATTGATTCAGACTACAATCAGAAGAACTTTAACGTGTACGCTTGTGCAGATTTCGAACTTTATGATGCTGTGTCAGGTACTGTGAGTACTTTTTTAATGGGCGGAATTGGTGATGGTACCTACCAAGGTCCACAGACACTTTCTCCTTTTACCAATAGCCTTACTCAGGTGCGTTATGATTTGAGCACTGGTAAGAGCACTCCAAAAGTAATTGATCAGAATATTTTTGGAGGTAGTTCATTTTATGGTGCCGAAACGGAATTCATTTTTAACAGCAGTCAGCCTATTTCATTTATGACGGTGAATGGTGACGCGACTGAAGTGATTGACGCAGATAAGACTTTCCAAGAAGGACAAGGCTTCGATTTGGGCTTTATTTACGGAGGTATTGAGGCTTTTGAGAATACTCCAGGTACTTTTGGGAGAGGGAAATCCGCTGCTTCTAGTAAAATCTGGAAGGTAACGGTGACTAAGAACACTGTAAACAATTAGAATATTCATCTTAGTTTAGAACCTTCCAAAAGTTAAGAATACAACCTCTGTTTGTGCACTTTTATCAGATAAAAAATGGGTAATAACTTTCGGAGGGTTGACTAAGGTTGTTTAATTCTGACAGTATATAACAGAGATTTTTCTGCCATATTGAAGAGCCTTTGAGAGTAATCTCAGGGGCTTTTTTTATACACCTTGCTGAATAAGGGAAATTATGGCTTTGGCCTTTACCATACATTCTTCATACTCTTTTTCGGGTATGGAATCGTAGGTAATGGCACTTCCTGCTTGAAAGGAATAGGTCTTTGATGCACTGTTTATAAATAGACTGCGGATCAACACATTAAAATCGAAATTTCCGTTGGGGCTAATATAACCAGCGGCTCCAGAGAAAGCACCACGCTTAGTACTTTCGTATTGTTCAATCAACTCCATTACTTTTACCTTTGGAGCACCCGTCATACTGCCCATAGGAAAAGCATTTTTAATGACTTCAAAAGCACTCACATCTTCTCGCTTTTCTGAAACAATGGTGGAAATCATTTGATGCACCTGCTGAAACGAATAAATACCGAAAATCTCTTCTACTTTAACGCTTCCTATTTTAGACGAACGTGCCAAATCATTTCGGACTAAGTCTACAATCATCATGTTTTCCGCCAATTCCTTTTCGTCTGATCGAAGCTCTTTTTTTAATGCCTCATCTTCAGTTGTAGATTTTCCTCTAGGGCGTGTGCCTTTAATGGGTTGTGAAATGATTTTATCGTCTTCCTTTTTTATAAACCTTTCTGGCGAAGCCGATAGAATATAGTGCTCATCATGTTTTTGAAAGCATGAAAAAGGGCTAGGAGAGAGCTGATTCAGGGCTAAGTAAAGTTGGACAGGATTTATGTTTTCAATTTCACCATGAAACTCCTGACAGAAATTGATTTCGTAACAATCGCCTTCTTCAATATGTTGGCGCAGCTTTTCAATAATATCCAAATAAGCTGCTTTCGTAATGCTGGCCTGTGGTGCATTTAGTTTGCTTTGTGGTAGATTGACTTCCGTTTTTTCAATTTGCCCTAAAACATCTTCTTCCGACCAAATCTCAATTTCTTTTCCTTTAAAGAACAAAAGGTGTTGAGGTTCGAAAAATGAGATTTCGGGGAATTGAACATGATCGGCATTCTTGCTCGATAAATCTTCAGTATCGTTTTTTAGGTCGTAGCCTAAATAGCCAAACAGCCATTTGTTTTGGTGGAATGCGGAAAGCGCCTCAAAACGATCTTTTTCATTCGGTACAAAGATACGCTTAACACCAACAGCCAATATTTCACTAAAACCTTGATAAGGGTAAGAAATTCCGTTGGATTGAAAATAAGCACAATGCGAAAAGCCACTTGCCCAGTGCAGGGCCTTTTCTAAGAATTGCGGTTTGTTATTAATGGAGGTTGTTTTCAATGCGTTTTACTAAAGCGATGCAAAGTTAGTAAAGCAATGTGCATAAAAAAGGGAGCCAAAAGCTCCCTCATTATTCTGTTTCAATTTTTATTAAAGTGAAGCCTTTGTTCCTGCTTCAAGCTCAAAACCTACATTTACAGTATTGTAAAGAAATTTGTCTTTTGCTTTATCTACAGCAGAAGCTTCATCGCCATAAGTTAAATTCCACTCAGTTCTGTCAATGTTAAAATTAGCGATAGCCTTTACCACGCCATTGTTAATGCTAACAGAAGCAGGGAAAGTGATGTTTTTTGTAGTTCCTCTCATGGTTAAGTTACCAGAAATAAAGTGAGTAGGATTTTCTACCATTACTTCGCTTAAAGTAGCCGGAGTAAATTCTGTTTCAAATTCTTCTTTGTCAGCCTCTAAATTTTCGGCCATATAAGGTGTAACACCAGTTAACTCAAAAGTAGCTTCAGGGTAAGTAGCTTCATCAAAGAATTCAGAACTCATTAAGTGTGTTTCCAAATCTGTTGCTCCTTTAGAACCGGCCATATCCAAATTCTTCAAAGAACTGATGTCGATAGTGAAATTACCGCTTACGATTTCATTGTTGCTTAATCCAATTTGGCCTTCTGTTAACTTAATTGTGCCATTGTGTTTTCCCGCAGGCTTACTTCCAATCCAAGTAATCACACTGTTTTCAGTATTGATGGCCAATGTAGTTGCGTTTTCGGCAGAAGCTACAGCTTTTGCATCAGATGTTTCAACTGTTTTTTCCTTCGGTCCACAAGCTGCTACAAGTAGAACAGCGGCTAGAATTGACAAAGTCGATTTCAAAGTTTTCATTTAGTTTAATTAATTATTGTTAATTGCTTTTCAAGATGTAACAGGTAATCGATTTACTACCCATTTTGTTTATCGAATGCAAAACTACATCAGGAAGCTATAAGTTCAATGTATGTACATATAATTTTATTCAATGGCAGTAATTAAGGCAGTAAAGGGCGTAAAGCCTGTTTTTGGTGAGAAATGTTTTTTGGCAGACAATGCTACGGTAGTGGGGGATGTGCACATGGGCAATAATTGCAGTGTGTGGTTCAATGCGGTAGTGAGAGGAGATGTTTGTCATATTGAAATCGGAGATAATTGCAATATTCAAGATGGAGCGGTGATTCATGGTACTTTAAATATGTCGAAAACCGTGTTGGGCAAAAATGTGAGTATTGGCCATAATGCCATTGTGCATGGTTGTATTGTGGAAGACAATGTGCTAATAGGAATGGGCGCTATCGTAATGGACAATGCTGTAATTGGCACAGGTTCTATGATTGCGGCCGGGGCGGTAGTGTTGGCCAATACCGTTATTGAACCTAATTCACTTTATGCAGGAACACCCGCTAAAAAAATCAAAGAAATAGATGAACGACTAAGAATGGTAATCGATAAAACGCCTGAAAACTACATTATGTACAGTGGTTGGATCGAAGATCTTCCAAACCCATGATCATTCATTTATTCTTGTGCCTTTTTCAAAAAATAAATTACCTTGAAGTATGATTTCTCTACCTTCAAAGGGCGAATACGACCCTTTTTATCAGACCTACATTAGCCAACTAGAAGGCCAAAATGTTTTAGATCGCATTAGCGCACAGAAAAGCGAAGTAACCGAATTATTTAACTCCATTTCTGAAGAGAAATCGAATACGGCTTATGCTGAAGGAAAATGGACAATTAAAGAGGTTTTGAATCATATCAATGATGTAGAGCGTATTTTCACGTACCGTGCTTTGGCCATTGCCAGAGGCGACAAACAAGCACTTCCGGGCATGGATCAGGATTCATATCAGGAAGCAGCCACCAACCCTTCTCGTCCACTAGCCAGCTATTTGGCCGAATTTGAGGCCATTCGGGCGGCTTCCATTTTGTTATTTGAAAACCTTAGGGAAGAGGAAACTATGGCGGAAGGAATTGCCAGTGGTAATAAGGTAACAGTTAGGGCGCTTGCCGCCATGACAGTAGGACATGTAGCTCATCATATTCAAATCATCAAAGAAAGGTATTTATAATGTTTATCATCGATCCCAACTTCAATTACCCTAAAGAGACAGAATCTAGAGTATTGATCCGTTTTCAGGATTGCGACCCGCTTCGTCATCTGAATAACGCCAAATATTTCGATTATTTTTTCAATGCCAGAGAAGATCAAGTTCCGAAAATTTATGGGGTTGAAATGCGGGAAATCATCAAATCATTCGATGCCGTTTGGGTAGTGTATAATCATCATATTGCCTACCTAAAACCAGCAAATATGGCCGAATGGGTTAGAATAGTGAGCAGGGTGATTTGGTATAACAAAAACACTTTGGTTGTGGAATACTGTATGTACGATGACTCCAAAAGTTATTTGAAAACCTTGATGTGGACTACCTTTAAGTACGTAGGAATGAACACCAGTAGAACGGTAGAACATTCAGAAGAAGTAGAAGCTTATTTAAAGGCGATATTATATCCTGATGTAGATTATCATTCTGGCAAATTTGACGAACGCGTTTATCAAGTTAAGAATGAGACTCGCTCAATTTTTTGATTTCTCAAAATAGAAGATTATCTTATTAAAGATTCGGACTGGCTATTATCTTGCCACCTCAAAATAGAACTGTTAATTTATTAGTACCGTAGCCATGGAAAATCAAGGGTTTGATCCAAAGGAAATCGAAAAGTTTAAGGCCAAAATTAAGGCCACAGGAAATTCATATGTTGTAATCGATTCGGAAGATAATTCGGACGATTATATGAACTTCAATTTTGTAGGATCCTATGATGGTAGAGAAGTAGTGTTTGATGTAGCACTTTATACCTTGAAGATTCAGCATGCCAGTGAAATTTATGAGTTGGCTGAACATGAAGCGGCAAAGAAATTCCCTGAGTACAAAGCCATTGCTTACGAAGAAGACGAAAATGGTGATATAGCTCCGTTGGGTGATTTGGAAGAAGAAATAGGGCTATATATGGCCGAGGTAATGGAAGAACTTGAGGAAGAAGATGCTGTCAAAGTTCAAGAACATGTAGATATTGATGAAAATATCGACTTTGGTGTAGGTTTAGATGTAGGCTTGAATGTAGACAAAATCACGCATGAAGTGATTGAGAAATTCATTAAAGACTTTACTAACGATACCCTGGAACTTGACCCAACTTACTTCTCTTTCCAAATGGATAATGAGGACGATGAAGATGACGAAGAATAAGAATTGATTCTTAATCATAGAAAATCCCTAACAGTCGCTCGGTCGACTTTTAGGGATTTTCCTTTTTATCAGCTTTGCAACAAACAATTTAGTTCGGTTTTTACTTTTTGCAGTATGTTAAAAATAGCCTGGAAAGATATTTACGCGCACGTTTTACCAGCAAATCATCGCTTTCCGATGGAAAAGTATACCCTGCTACCCGAACAGCTTTTATATGAAGGCACCATTTCTGAAAGCAATTTATTCACTCCAGAACTACTGAGCGAAACGTCTATTATTCGTACTCATAATACCGACTATTGGAATAAGTTGAAGACACTCTCCTTATCTAGAAAAGAAGAACGGAAAACGGGATTTCCACTTTCGGCAGCTTTGGTGGAAAGGGAGCGTGTAATTATGCATGGTTCGGTAATGGCCGCACGCTATGCCATTGAAAATGGAGTTGCTATGAATTTAGCAGGTGGTACGCACCATTCGTTTACCGACAGGGGAGAAGGCTTTTGTTTACTGAATGATATTGCCATTGCTGCCCATGATTTGCTAGATAATGGATTAGCTAAGCAGATTTTAGTAGTGGATTTGGATGTGCATCAGGGTAATGGAACCGCCCAGATATTTGAGAACGAACCAAGGGTTTTTACTTTTAGTATGCATGGGGCTGCCAATTATCCATTGCACAAAGAAAAATCCGATTTGGATGTTGGGCTGAAAGATGGAACGGATGATAATACTTATTTGAGCTTATTAGATGCCAACCTGAAAGCCTTAATGGATACTGTTCAGCCTGATTTCGTTTTCTTTCAGAGCGGAGTAGATGTTTTGGCGACCGACAAACTAGGGCGTTTGGGAATGACCCTTCAAGGTTGCAAGCAGCGCGATAGGATTGTGCTAGAAACTTGCAAACAAAACGATATTCCGATTATGGCTTGTATGGGTGGTGGCTATTCCGAAAAAGTAGCCCATATTGTTGAAGCCCACGCCAATACCTTTCGCTTGGCTCAAGAGATTTTTTTCTAGGTGAAAGGACAGTAACCTTGATTGATAAGTGCCCAGGTTCTGCCTAATCAAAGAGCTTGCGACAGGGGCTTATTTTTAGCATAACGCTCATTTTTTTTGTCATTGCGAGAAGCAGGCTTCGCGTTAGCGAAAGGCTGTGACGCGGCAATCTGTCTGGTGTTCATTACGACCATTAGAATGTAAATAAGTTAATTATTGGACCCCGTTATTGAAGAATATTAGCAAGGAACTTGGAACGAACGGATTGCCGCGTCATGAAACCTTGTTAACACAGGTTCCATTTCTCGCAATGACGCTCCGAATGAGCAACAGCCTAGACCTTGATTAGCTAGCAAATCAACCCGTATTCACTTACTTCTTTTTGGTATTTCGGTAGAAATAATTAATGCCGTCAGAATTGCTTTCACACCTAACTAATCAAGTGCGCACCTATACCAGTGTGTTATAAGTGCAAATAGAAGCAGATAAGCTCACTTCTGACCTATAAGTAACAAAACTAAAGCTTATTCACTTTAACAACTTTATACACTTTTTCGCTTTCTGAATTTGCTTCTTTTAGTGAAAAATGGATGCCTTCTTCGGTTACAAAAGCATTGTTTAAAGCCACTTGATTTATTAATTCTTCAGGTAGCTTAATGACTCCTGATTTTTTGGTTTTGGTATCAAAAACTATCAATGAAGCCCCAAATACTTTTGGTGCTTCTTTATTGGTTTCTGGGTTAATTCTAGGTTTGGTGCCATGTACCAATACCCTGTAAATCATCTGTTTGTCTGGACTAGTATACAGATTTCCTACAAAATGAGGCGGCTGAGTAGGATTGGGACCAATAGAAACACTATTTTCGGTTCTGGTAACAATAGATAACATAAAAAAGCCATCTAAGTCGGTGGATTTAATCTCTGGATCTCCGGCAAAGTAGGCTTCTTTAAACTCGCTATTTTCGAAATAATAAAGGCTGTCGCTTATTTGTGAAGTTCCGTATAGGTTTTGATCGTTTCCGGCAAAAAAGAAGGCTAGCGAGGTAATGCCTCCTGTTTTCGCCATTTCTCTAGTTCTCTCGGCTTTTTCTTCAAAGTCAGGTAGAATGGTTCTTTCATCTAAATAATACTTTTCTACTTCTCCTTTCTCAAAATCAAAATTGGCCCTTAACCAGCTAGTATCTCCTTCAGCAGTTACAAACGAGGTGTTCGATGTGTAGAGCTTTCCATCTTTAAAAGTAGTGCTAGCGTCCAAAGAAAGTCTGGAGTCACTAAATGAGAAATTCTCATGAGATTTGACTCTTTTGAGCACTTCGCCTTCTTTGTTGATTTTATAATAGAACTGCATTGTGTTGACGAAAATATTGTCAAAATCATGTACCCAATATTCAAAGAAGCCATAAGGATAGATGATTTCGTTGGGGCCATCTGCTGCAAGTTTAATTTTGTGGGCGATTTCACCTGTTTTATAATTGTAAAAATAGAGGTGTCGATTAGGTCGATTGAAGAAGCTATAATAGCCCACGCCATCTACAACAACATATTTGGCATAAATTCCATCAACAGAAGTTTCGTCATCCAGCATAAAGACTTTATCTTCTAGCTGGGTCAGTTCGTAACTTACATTTCCTGCCTCTGATTCTTTATTTGAAGAAGTGCCACAAGCGGATAAGATGAATAATAATACAATTAAGAGTGTGTTGACCGAGTTTTTCATAAGTAAATTTTAACCTTCAGTTAATTCGTTTTCTTCTTTTTCGTCTGGTGAAAAGCGAGCGATTAACATTGGGCTTAAAATACAGGCAATTCCAATCACAGTCAAAAAAGTATTTTTTTCAATGAAATTCATAACTATTAAGTATATACCACAGGCTATAAATATGCCTTTCAGCCATTTGTTTGTCCATGCTAATCCAGCAATAAAATAGCCGAGACCTAGTAAGCAGAACATGCTGGTATTGAGAATTTGATTGACCTGATCACTGAAATTGAGAAACCAATTCAACACTTTCCCAATCAATACCGAGAACAGCGCTAGTTTAAAAATGATAAAGGCTAAATTTTTCACACTTTAAAATAGTTTATTCATGTTTGAACTGCTACACATTATGAGATTAATTTGTTGCTAGTGGTAGGAGGGTAGTCAGTGTTGAGTATCGGTTAAAAGCCAATTTGTTGTTCATCCTCGATGCAATGGAGGTTATGGTGGGGAGTTCTTCACTTTTGTACACCACAAAAAAAGACCTGCAATTTCTCGCAGGCCTTTCAATTTAGTAGGTGTTATTTCTAATTAATTACCGTCAGGTAAATCCATATCTACATTGGTTCTGTAGTCGCCTAGCAAATGCTCTGCAAAGAAATACCACATCAATTTTTCGTAGTAGCTTCTCTTGCTGCCGCCATAACCATGCCTTGAACCCGGAATTGGCATATAATCGAAACGTTTGCCCGCTTTCATCAGCTCGTCAGCTACACGCATACTATTTGCAGGATGTACGTTATTGTCGATTGTACCGTGAGTAAGTAAAAGATGTCCTTTTAAATTACTGGCTAAAGATTGGTTGGTTTTTACTTTTCCATCCCAAGTAACTGTGGTGGTTTCGTTACCATCTTTATCTTTTTTCGTTTTCTCCTTTTTAATCACACCATTGTGCGTTTCGCCCCACCATTTATTATAAATGTTGTTGTCGTGGTTACCGGCAGAAGAAGCCGCAGCAGTATAAAAGTTAGGGTAGGTAAGCAAAGCCGCAGTCGACATAAACCCACCACCTGAGTGACCGAAAATACCTACATGGTCAAGGTCGATCCACTCGTGTCTTTCAGCCAATTGTTCTAAAGCACGCTTATCATCTGCCAAAGCATAATCTCTTAAGTTCTGCCATCCGTAAGTGTGGTAGTATTTAGAACGCATTGGCGAACCGCCTCTGTGGCCCATACTTACTACAATAAAGCCCAATTGCGCCATGGCAGTTTGGTAACCACCAGTAATGGTAAAATCATTCGTAAACGATTCTACTTGTGGGCCAGGGTATACATAAGAAATGATTGGGTACTGACGCGTAGAATCAAAATCGAAAGGTTTGAACATTACACCGTAAAGGTCGGTAATGCCGTCATCAGCTTTCATAGTAAAACGCTCCGGTTTTTTCCAGCCAGCTTGCTCTAATAAACTCAAATCAGCAGTTTCTAACTGCATAATTACGTTTCCGTTGTTGTCTTTCAGGGTTGAAGTTGGGGTAACATCTACCGCTGAGTTATTATCGATGTAGAACTTATTAGATTCTGACATGCTGATTCTATGATTACCGTTTTCAATAGAAAGGGCTTTAAAGCCTGAGCCATCAAAATTCGATTTGTATATCAAGGAATAATAAGGGTCGATGCCTTCTTCTTTACCAAAAGCTTCGAAATACACTTTTCTTCCTACCGTATCAATGCTTTGTACGCGGCCTGTCACAAAATGACCAGAGTTGGTGATTTTATTTTTCAAAGCGCCTGTTTGGCCATCATATAAATAAAGCTGTCCAAAGCCAGTTCTTTCCGACCACCAGATCAATTCTTTTCCTTCTTCAAGAATAATCAATTGCTGATAATCCCAATTGAAATAAGGGTGATCTACATCTTGGAATAACACTTTCAAGTCACCATTGGCTGTATTTACAACGCTAACATCAAGAGTGTCGCTTGTACGGTTCATTCGGGTTAAGAAAAGCTTGTCAGAAGTTTCGCCTGGCAAGTATGCACTAATAGTTTGGTCAGTGTATTTGTCAATATCAACGATGATTCTCTCTCTCGTTTTTGGATCGAAAATCTCTAATTGCTCTTGCGGAACATTTTGGTCGCCCGGCATGGCATATTTGTAAACCTCTAATTTTGGTCTCGGATTGCTTAACTCATTGATTACAAAAAGCTCTTCTACTTTTCTAGAGTCAGAGCGGTTAACGAAGAATTTTGCTTCGTCTTTAAACCATCTTACTCTCGCTCTTGTACGTTTGTCTTTTGTGGTATCACCAGCATCGCCAGCGTAGCTAAACCATCTTTCACCATCTTCAGTCAGCTGAATTTCGGTAGAGTCAGCATCGTCTGCCATCATCATATACAGGTTATGATTTTTAGCGAAAGTGATGTAGGTGCTGTCTGGAGAATAAGAAGCCCAGTTGTTTCTTTTCTTACGCTTTTCTGTAGAATCACCTTTAGAAATTACCTTGGTGTTTAAGTTGAAATGGTAGTCGATACTGTCTACCATAAACTTAAGCGTAGTATTGTCATCCTCTAATTTCAAAGCCTTTAAGTCAAGGTCGTTGTGGTTCCAAGGCTTGCGGGTAAGTTCGCTCAATTGTGCTGCAAAGTCCTTGTTGTCGAACATTTGAGTTTTGGTTTTCTTTACCGGATCTACCACATAGAATTTCTTTCCAGAAGTAGTGGTGTACGTGTACCAAAATTTGTCGCTGTCTTTAAACCACTGCGGAGAAACGCGCGTGCTTTTCAGCATTTTGCTCAAGTTATCAGAGCTAAACTTTTCCGCTGCTTTAAAATCAGCTTTGTGCTGCTGTGCCGAAAGCTGTATAACAGCTAGGGTGAGCAGGAGGGTTAAAATCTTTTTCATGCATTTAAGGTTGTTTGTGCCAATAATAACCCCAAAGCATCTGAAATACAACGGCTTTATTTTACACTCACTATTGAAGGGATAAGCGGAGAAATGGTCTAAAGATAAGTTAACTAACTTAACCGCAAAGGTCTCAAAGTAGCCGCAAAGGTTAAAAGCTTCGTCATTGCGAACCTGCAAATGTACATCGAAGTGAAAGAGCAAGCGTGAAGCAATCTCACCACCAAGTTGACGAATCCTTAAGATTGCTTCGTCATAAGCTTTTGCTAGTGCAACGCTTATTTCTCGCAATGACACTCCGATTTGGCTTTTTGTGGTGATTTACTCTTAAGCGTAATAATTAGTTTGGTCAATTATTAAGTGAATATGCCTGTATTGATCGTCATTGTGAACCTGCCAAAGTTTTTCGTAGCAGCGCTGCTTGCGTGAAGCAATCTCAATGATGAACAGCAAAGCTAGAGATTGCTTCGTCACAACCCAGTGCTATCGCATGGTTTGTTTCATACCTGCGGCATGCAGGCTCGCAATAACCGCCTGGAATGGAGATTCAAAGTAACTAGTCACACAAAAGCCTCTGTAACTTCTTTTGGGATTCGGGTGGGTTTTAGGCTGTTGGCGTCAATCATACACCACCAAGAGCTAGATTGCATGAGTAGGTCGCCTGTGGTGGCATTGAATACACGTACCAGTCGATTACTTTTTACTCCAGTGTGTTCGTTTACGTGTGTTTTGATCTGGATTTGATCACCTAAAAATGCGGGTTTCTTGTATTCTATAAAATGATTAATAGCCACCCATTTGTATTGTTCTAGCCATTCTGGTTTCGCGGTTTGTGTCCAAGCAGCTTCAGAAACATCTTGCACCCACTGTAAATAGCGTACGTTATTCACATGCTGCATGGCGTCCAAGTCGGCAGCAGTTACTTCAAAAGTAGATTCAAAAATAGCAGGCATTTGTCTTTAATTTGTCTTAAGCACTTCTTTCATCCTAAATTCTACAATTCGCTTAATTAGGTTAAGGGGCATAGGTTGGCTTAACGGAAATTGAACAGACCCTTTGCCTTGCTTGTATTGCGACAGCTCTTTTGCAAATTCAGTATGACCAGTAAGTGTAGCATAAAACCCTATGTGTTTTTTGTAGGCTGCAAAATGCACTAAGCTTTTTCCATTTAACTTAAAAGTAGGAATACCATAGCTTATGCATTCTTCTGCATTAGGGACTGCTTGCTGAATAAGGGTTCTGATTTTTGAAAGAACAGATGATACTTCATCCGAAAAGCCTGAGATGTATTGGTCAACTTCTATGGATTGCTTCATGAAAACTTAACTAATGTACAGATGTAATCCACCAAGTATTGCCAAAGGGATCTGAAACTCCACAGGTTCTTCCGTAATCTTGGTCCGATAAGCCCATCACAGAAGAAGCACCATTGTCTAGTGCTTTTTTATAGGTTTCGTCTGCGTTATTTACATAAACAAAAAGGTTTGCGGTTTGGGGAGAAAATTGCTCCGTAGCCCCAGCAAACATGATTGTACTGTTGCCGACTATTAATTCAGAATGCATGATCGTTTTTTCATCTTCGCGCAGCCTAGTTAAGCTTACTTTCGCATCAAAAACCTGCTTTGCGAATTCGCTAAAATTCTCTGCCTCTGGTAAAATGAGGTAAGGCATTACAGATTGGTGTCCTTCAGGAATTTTCATTGTGTTTCTGTTTTGTTTGTTTTTATGCAGTAAGAAGTGATTTCTTGAAGTTTATTCTCTTTAAAGGAATACACATCGCATGAAGAAATATAAGTGGATTTGTTTGATTTACCGATGAATTCAGCTGTTCCGTTAATCATTACATGATTGCCTTCTGCAACGATGCTTTTTAAACGGAAGTCAGTACTGACTTCCGAAAAATACTGAGCTGTTTTCTGGCAATAGGCAATCACCTCTTCTTTTCCTTTTAATAACCTTTCACCCACAATATTCCATTCAATATTATTCGCCAGTTTATCATATACCGAGCTGAATTCACCTTTGGAAAAGGCTATTGCAATCTCTTTGTTGTGATCAGTCATGATGGGAAATTTGACTTACGCCTTTTCACCACAATTGAACATCCATTGCACTCCAAACTTGTCGGTACAGCTTCCGTAATAGTCGCCCCAAAACATCTCTTCTAGCTCTTGGGTTACTTTTCCGCCATTTGAAAGCGCATCGAAGAGCTTTTTTGTTTCCTTTCTAGTGTCGGGCTGAAGGTTAATGTAGCTATTGTTCCCAAAATTCACATTGAAACCCATGCTTTCAGGTGCGTCTGTACCCATTAAGGTGTGACAATCTAAAATTCGTAATTCCACATGCATTACTAGGTTTTTGTCTTCTTCGGCCATTGGAGGCATTCCTTCTTGTGCTGGAATGTCGCCAAAACGCATAATACCTTCTCCGAAAAACTCTCCACCAAAAACGGATTTGTAAAAATTGAATGCTTCTTCGGTATTGCGAGAAAAATTAAGATAAGTGCTTACTGATGCCATAATTTTAAGTTCTTGATGTTGGTTTTAATTTGCTTTAAACTGTAAGTTATTTTCTGTTAAGGCCTCTTTTAAAATAGATATGACCTTTGGACCAATGCCGTGAAACGTTGATATTTCTTTTTCTCTGTATTCAGATAGTTGCTTTAAACTGGAAATCCCATGTGCTTCCAAAGCCCTTCTTGCGGGAGCGCTAATTAGTGATAGAAATCCAGTTGTTGGTTTTCTTTCTGCCTCACAAATAGGGCAGGTAGGGCAATCGCTGCTTTTGTAGTATTCATGTCCTTTGAGGCACGTTCGTAACTGTTTTTCCTTTTCTGTAGCCATTTGAGATTATAAAAGTGAAGCTTGGCCATTCATTTCGGTTACAAGACGAATAATAGATTTCGTGTCAATGATGGCTTCAAGGGTTTCGATACGAAGAATTTTATCACAATCTTCCAAATCGAAGTTGGCTATATAGGCTGGAAAAATTTCTTCAATTTGAGTTAGAATCCTTTTTGCTTTTCCCTCACTCGTAATATTTGTAGCAAAAACTTCGATCATAAACAGTTTGCTATTAATGCTTTAACCTTTTATTTCTGGATTCAATTTATGATAATGAATATAAGAAAGCACTAACGCAACCATAAATATTAAAGGTAAAAGTAAGGCCAAACCGAATCCATCCACTACAGCAAGGCTGACAAATGCTGAAATAAAGTCAATGGCAAAGCCAGCATAGGCCCACTCTTTTACACGCTTGGGCACGGCTGGAATAATTAGTACCAATGAACCCAGCACTTTAAACACGGTAAGCATTATGCCAAAGTAATCGGGGTAGCCCAAATGGCGGATTCCTTCTTTGGCCAGTTCGGTTTGCGAAGTAAGGGCGGGCATTACACCTTCGAATAGAAAGATAAGAATGGTGGTGCTCCAGAAGATGATTTTGCTCTTTTTCATAATACTGTTATTTGAGGTTAGTTTTTGTTGATTCATTACAAATTTGCTTACATAAAATGAGTTTATGGAGGTGTATATCCGCCATTGTAAAGGGCTGATTGCGACAGAGATGTATAATGTTTTTAGCGTTTATGTTCTCCAATGAAATAGCCAATGCTTTCCGAATTTATCGACAAGCCCGCCCAATAATGCACCCGAAAAGGTTTGTTCAATGGGCTGGCGAGCTTCACCTTTTTCTGCAAGTTTGTGATAGTAAGTATACAGCTCATTTTTGCTCATGCATTCTACCCAAATAGAAACCGCATTACCTTGCATTAAACCTTGTTCTTCAATCATGTCTGTTCCCATCATCGTGAAATGCTTTGTTGAAATGGAAGCATGTAGAATGTATTCCTGTATTTCTGAACTCAATTTCTTGCCCAACGGAGAGTCGCCAATGGTTTGGAATTGAATTTCGCCACCAAAACAATTATGATAGAAAGTCATGGCCTCGCGACAATTGCCATTGAAGGTTAAAAAGGGGCTAATCCTAGTCATTTTATAGAGTTAGGCATCAATTAGTGTTTGTATTTCGAATTTTGACATTTTCAAAAATGCCTCAACCACTCTTTCTGATTTTTCAGGATCGCTCATAAGTTTGTTAAGGATAACAGGAACAATTTGCCAAGACACTCCAAATTGATCATCAAGCCACCCACATTGATTGTATTGGCCACCTTTTCCTAACTTCTCCCAATAGAAATCAATTTCCTCTTGAGTTTCGCATTCTATCACAAATGAAGTTGCTGGTGAAAATTTATATTTGGGTCCGCCATTTAAACCCATGAATTTTTTTCCGTTGATTTCAAAGTTTACCACCATAGGGGTGTCATTTGTTATTTTTGAATCTTTGAAAATCGTGCAGTAAAAATCTGCTGCTTCTTTGGCTTGTCCATCAAACCAAAGGCAAGGATAAATTTGATTCTGCATAGTCATTAATATAATTTCAATTTCTCTCCGTGTAAGCCTTAAAGTTATCTAAGATGGCCTGCCATCCATCGCGCTGCATCTCAACTGGGTTCTCGCTTTCCGGATCAAAGGTTTCAATGATTTCAGTAACGCCTTCTTTTTCTTCAAAAGTAATTTTCACGGTTCTGCCATCTTCCATGGTATAAGCAATCAGTTGATGCTCGATTACTTCATCATAAATTCCGCCAAAATCGAAACCGAAACTACCATCTTTGGCTTCCATTCTGGTGGTGAATTTGCCGCCTGTTCTTAGGTCGTTTTCAGCGCTGGGAGCATGCCAATCGTCAGATGCTTGGCACCATTTCGAAATGTGTTCTGGTGCTCCCCAGAAATTCCAAACTTTAGCAATAGGCGCATTTACGGTTGCTTTAATCGTGATCTTTTCCATGTTTTTATGTTAAGGTTTTCAACAGGTTACTCTACAAATGTCTGAATTTGCTTTTACATGTAAGTGGGGAGATGCCGACACTTTATGGGGTTGATTCCGCCAAACTTTTGATTTACATTTAGGTATGAAAACCGTTTCCATATTTGTTCCAGAGTCGTCTGTAATGGAGGCTGTGGCCGACCCTCGCTATATGTTCACTGCAGCCAATCAATTTTTGCAAGCGGCAGGTAAAGCACCACTATTCAATGTGCAATTGGTGGCATTAACTAAAGAAGTGAGGCTTCACGGAGGCGTTTTTTCCGTTCATGCCGACAAGTTGATTGGTGAAGTGAAACAAACTGACTTGATCATTATTCCTGCGCTTTTTGGTGATATGAAAAATGCCGTGGAGGTAAATCAAGAAGCAATTCCATGGATTATTGAGCAGCATAACAACGGGGCAGAAGTGGCTTCGCTGTGTGTTGGGGCATTTCTATTGGCTTCCACAGGTTTGTTAAAAGATAAGAAATGCTCTACCCATTGGGCCTATTATAACGAGTTCCGAGAGACTTTCCCGGATGTAGAAATCATGGATGGAAGCATTATTACTGAAGAGAAAGGAATCTATTCTAGCGGTGGTGCCAACTCCTATTGGAATTTGCTGCTTTATATTCTGGAAAAGTACACCGACCGCGATACTGCTATTCTAGCCTCCAAATATTTTGCGATAGACATCGATAGAAGCAGTCAATCTTCCTTTGCTATTTTCAATGGACAGAAAGATCATAATGATGAAGCGGTGAAGCTAGCTCAACAATATTTAGAAGCGCATTTTCAAGAGAGAATATCAGTAGACGAAGTGGCCAATCATGTAGCGGTAAGTCGAAGAAGTTTTGAGCGTAGGTTTAAACAGTCCACTGGGAATACGGTGTTGGAATACCTTCAACGGATCAAGATTGAAGCGGCCAAACGCAGTTTTGAATCCAGCCGAAAAAACATCAATGAAGTGATGTTTGATGTGGGCTATACCGATACCAAAGCTTTCCGCAATGTGTTTAAGAAAATCACGGGGCTAACACCGATTGAGTATCGGAATAAATACGCTAAGGTGGAGGTGGCTGTTTAGTCATTAAGAGAAAAACATTAAGGTGCTTGAAGGTTGTAAATGATTTAATATGAATCTCTTAAAAGAAGAAAAGAAATTCTGGAAACGCCATTTTCGAATCGAAAAGCTAGATGCTATTCCTCCAGCATGGAGCGGCTATAAGTCGATAGATTCAGAAAACGATGATGACTTTTTCTATTTTTTCACTTTACGAGTTTCATCCATATTAGAGATTCATTTGAAAGACACACTGGTTACAGATGAAGGTGTCAAGCACATTGCTAAGCTTAAGGATTTGGAAACCCTATATTTAAGGAGCCATAATAAAATCACCAAAGCAAGTATTCCGTTTTTCAATGAAATGGTTTCTTTACAAAGCCTAAACATCACAAAAACAGAAATCACTTTATCCGATTTATGTGAGAATTTAAACAATCAAAGCCTCAAAGAAGTGTTTTTGGACTCAGAACACGATGAAGAAAGTATTCTTGACATGGCCATCATTTTAAAAGAGCGAATGCCAGACTGCAATTTCTATCTCAACTCTAGTTCTGCAACTGATGTTTTCGGAAACCCAATTAAGCCTATTTGCTGAGTTTCGGGTATCCCATTAAACCATTCTGATCACCACATTTCCTTTTTTATGTCCTTGGTCTACATAACGATGCGCCTCGGCTATGTTGCTAAAAGTATAGGTCTTGTCGATCACTGGTTTGATGCGGCCCTCTTCTAAAAGAGATTTGAGGAGATGTAGGTCTTTGGTTCTTTCTGCTGGCGGACGTAAACCTGTGGTTGCAATCAAGGCTTTCTTTTTACCAAATAGCGCAGTAATGAGTACGTGACCAAGAACATTGAGGCCAATACCTGCTTCCAAAAATCGTCCTTCTTTCGTGAGAGCCTTTTTAGCCTTTGAGTATTTAATTTTGCCAACGGCATCAAAGATGATGTCGTATTGTTGACCATTTTTCGTGAAATCCTCGTTTTTGTAATCAATCACATGGTCGGCACCCAATGAACTTACTAGCTCAAGGTTGGTAGTGCTGCAAACCCCTGTTACCTCCGCACCATAATATTTTCCTACCTGAATGGCCGAACTTCCGATACTGCCCGAAGCACCATAAATCAGTACTTTCTGGCCTTGTTTAATTTTTCCTGTATCACGCAGAAAGGGCAGGGCGGTTAAGAAACCATCGCATGTCGAAGCTGATTCTTCATAATTCAAATTAGAAGGCAAGGGCACGATTACCGCATCTTCTGGAAGGGTGATGTATTCGGCATTGGCACCGAAAGTAGGGCCAGCAGTTCCGAAAATACGGTCCCCTTTTTTGAAAAGGGTTACTGCTTTTCCCGTTTCCACTATTTCTCCCGCGAGTTCTTCGCCCAAGGTTTTGATTTTCGGTTTTGTTAAACCCGTAAAAAGCCTTGAGAAATAGGGTTTTCCTTGACGAAAAGTGGTTTCAGTGGCCGTAACCGTAGTGGCAAAAACCTTTACTAAAATCTCATTGTCTTTTGGTGTAGGTATTTCTCTTTCTACGATTTGTAGAACTTCTGGTGATCCGTAACTGTGATATTCAATCGCTTTCATGAATCAAAGTTGGGTATTATTCAAAGTCTGATCGTTCGGGTTTTTAAATCAGAACCTATTACTTGGTTACCTCTTTCCAGTATTCCTTGGGGGTTTGCCCAGTGACTTTCTTAAAAAAGGTGTTGAAAACCGTTTTGGAATTGAAACCGCTGTCATAAGCCAAGGCCAAAAGGGTGAGGTGCCGTTGACTTGCATCGGCTACTTTTTCTTTGAAGTGTTGCACCCGATAGCCATTTATAAATTCGCTGAAATTCTTATTCAAGCTTTCGTTAAGCAGCCAAGAAAGCTGGTTAGGGTTGATCTTTATATGCTCTGCCAGAGTCCTTAAACTTAGATTTGGATCCAGAAATGACTTCTCTTCTTCAATGTATTTCAGTAGTTGATTTGTGTAATTAAGAGCCGTCTCTTTATCGAGAAGTGCCTTCTTCTTTTTTACTTTTTTAATTTCGGGTACTTCCTGGAAAATCACTTTCTGAAACTCTAGGTATCGAGGGTCCGTCTTGATTGAGTTCACCAAAGGGTCTACAAAATGAAGATGAAGTAATGGTGAGTTGTTTTCCATGGCTTCTCTAATCCACTCAAAGGCTTTGTCATTTTCGCCAGTGGCAGCATAGAGCATAAAGAGATAGGATTGCGCATGGTAATTCTCAATGTTCTGCGCAAATTCCAATAAACGGTTTCTTAGTTTTTCGCTATTAACAGCATCATTTTTAAGCGCGTATGCGATGGCTTGTACGCCAATTTTATCGGCTTCAATTACAATGTCCGATGGAACGGTGTCGAAATAATTGATAGCCTCGTCTAGTCGGTTTTGTTTGATGAGGCAGTAGCTTTTGACGGTGCTTGCAGGTATGTTTTTTGGATTATGCTCAAGGCATCGATCTAGCAACTCAATGGCCTGTTCATAATTCTCGGTCTTATAATTATAATAGGCCTTGTAAAAGAGTGTCTCCTGCGAAAGTGGGTCTATCTCTAGTGCTTTATTTAGGTGAAGAAATCCAAGATCTCTCTTTCCAGCAATTAAATATAGAAATGACATGAATTGCTGAGCTTCTACATAATTGGGCTGAATTTCTAAAGCTTTGATGGTTAGCCTCAGCGCCTCTTTGTAATTGACAGCAGTGAAAAAGGCGAGATTGGCCAATTGATAATACACCCCTGCATGTCGATCGTTGAGCTGATGCGCTTTATGGGTAAGCTGAGCGGCCTTTTGCCATGCTTCGGCATGATCCATAAAACTTGTGGTGGCCAAAAAGCCGTAGCAGTCGGCCAGGCCTAAATAAGATTCAACATGCTTGTCGTCCAATTCAAGGGCCTTATCATAAAGGGAAATGGCCGTATGCATGTCCTCTGGGTTCCATTTATTGAAATGGAATCGGGCTTTGAGGGAGTATTCGTAAGCGTCAAGACTCTCGGTTTGCTTGGTCACCAAGTGTTCTTGAATTTCGAAATGGCCGAATTGTTCTCTTAATTTATCCGCAATCAAAAGGCTTATTTCGTCCTGAATTTCGAAAACATTTTCGAGCTGGCGATCCCAGGTTTCCGACCAAAAGTGATAGTCTTCAGCTACATCAATAAGCTGCGCGGTAATTCGAATGGCCTTGCCCGATAGGCGAATACTGCCCTCTAGAATAATACCTACATTCAGCTCTTTCCCAATTTGCGAAATGGGAATGTTCTTGTTTTTGAAATAGAAAGAGGAAGTTCTGGAAGTGACTTTTAGGGCTTTGACCTTCGCTAAGGCGTTGATAATCTCCTCGGTCATTCCATCGGTAAAATATTCGTTTTCAGGGTCGCTACTGAAGTTGGCAAAGGGCAAAACAGCAATCGTTTTCAAATGCTTCTTCTGTTTTCCTTTAAGTTCAGAAGGAGAGGGTGTTTTAATACCGTCATTGTTTACTGCAAACACCTCAACGGGTTCTGTGATGTTTTTAAGTTCGAAACTGCCTAACGAAACGGTTGAAATATGGAGGTGATTCTTAAGCTCTTCGTTGAGTTGTTCTGAAATCAGGATAGCTCCAGCAACACCCATACTTTCTATTCTGGAAGCAAAATTTACCCCATCACCATATATTTCGATACCATCAAAAACAATGTCGCCAATATGGAGCCCAATCCGAAGGGGAATACCATCTTCTGTTCCTAACATTCGTTGTATGGCAATGGCGCACTCAACGGCTTCTACACCGCTTTGAAAAGCGCTTAAGGTTCCATCCCCAAAGTATTGGATGATTTCGCCATGATGTTCTTGATGTTTATTTTGAAAAACCTCGCGGTGACGTGCTCTTACTATAGCAGCTGATTTTTCATCCTTCTGCATGAGGGCAGTATAACCCACTATGTCGGTAAACATTATGGCCGCCAACCTGCGGTTTTGTTGACTTATCACGTTTTAGCGGTTTTATTCATTTTAATTTTACAGCGCGCAATGTCATAGGAATGAAAAAATACTGCGTCTATAAAACTGATAGTCTGGCCTTTTATAGATGCTGTTCTAGTCATTGATGCTTTGGCTTAAAGCTAAAAATAGCAAGAATTATTTAAAGGTGGGAGGTGGTATTAGAGCTTAAGGTTATTCATACAGTTTCAGATGATCATATCCAATAGGTCGCACCTACGGTGCTTGGAATTATTAGCTGTATATGTGCATTACAAACAGGCCATCCCTACGGGATTTATTTTGGGGCTTCCATTGCTTTTTTACGTGTATTGTCCTGATTATCTGATTTACTTTTTAACTTTCAGATACTCAGCGTAGGGCAGCTTAGCTTCAAAACGCTCTAAAATATAGCCTTCAATATTAGTTTCTCCTAAGTTTCTTGCTTTATCAAGAGCTTCCCAAGCTTTTATGTATTCGCCAAGCTGAAACTTTACCAGTGATCTTTGGTAATGCCCATAACTATAGTCAGGTGATAATTTTTCAGCTATACTGAAGAGTGAGTCAGCTTTTTGTAATAAGGGTCTATTGTCAGGATAGCCCTTGTCATAATAATGATAACCGTACATCGCATAGTTTCTTCCATCTTTTGGGTCGAGTTCTATGAGTTTTTTAACGATGTTATTTGCATTGACATCATCTTTAACATCATAGCTTTTTATGGCTTCTTCCCATAATCCATCATAAAAATTACCACTAAAGGAATTGATTGTAAATAGGAACCTGTTTTCCTTTTCATCGTCTGTTGAACCAAAAGCCCTTATGAAAATAAGCGCCTGCTTATTGAGTTTCATTTCCTTCTCCCAAAACCCGTATAATTGCTTTTGAATAGGTAACCAATATTTACCATCATCGGTATTGATCAATACCTCATGTTCAAAGAGGTCGCTTGCTTTTTGAGTAATGTTAACGGATTTGAAAATCATATTTAACCAGCTCAATTTTTCATCTGCTATTTTTCTGGTCTTTTCTCCACTTTCAATTAACACTAAATAACCGTTGGTTGATGCGTAGATATTTACCCCAGAATCCGAACCATCTTGATTATTTACTCTCTCGTAATAATCTGTTATTACTTTAAAGTCAAGTAATGTATTTGATCTTTTATTATGGAAAATACTTTCTTGGGAAAAGGATAGGTTAGAGACTATTAATAGTAAGAGTAATGATATATAGATTTTCACAGCTTTTTCTTAATTAAAATGAACGTTCTATAATGAAACAAAAAAGTGCTGGTATATTCAAACTACAGGTCTTAAATGTTTCATTATTCAGTTAGCTCATCTCCTTACTTCTCAGTAATAAACTCCCTTATGTCTTTGGCTAGTTTTTCGAAATCGGGCTGATGGTTGTACATCATATGGCCACCTTCATAGTAAGTTAATTTCACACGATCCATTGGGATGGCATTACGGGAAAAGGTGAATTCAGCATCGAAAAAGGGGGTAATCATATCGTAATATCCACAGGCCACCAATACTTTCATTCCTTCATTTCTGCGCATGGCGTTCGCCAGTCTACGAGAGGTTTTTACATACTTGGGCTCGCCACCAGCGCCCCAATCCCAGCTGCTCAATCGTCCGCTTGTGAGGTAAGGTCTGTCCATTGTGATTTGCAAATCATTGGTGAAATAATGATTCAACGCTGCGGTATAGGCTGCAGAAACTTTATAGCTAGAGGCATCACCCAGTTCGGGAGAATCGGCTGTGTCATCGGGGTCATCGCCATAGTAGCGAGAATCCAAAGTGCCTAAAGCTACACCTTGGTCTCTTAAAAGTTCTTTTTTGAATCGACTTGTCAAAACTCTGTTGTTGGCTCTTTTTATAAAATTAATGTCAATTCCATAGAAATAAGCCAGCTTTTGAGCAATGGCATCCTTTTCTTGATTTGAGATTAGATCGCCTTTATAGAGAGCAGATACATATTGGTTATACGCGAAGTCGCGGGCTTCTTGCACAAAAGCTTCTAGTGTTTTGCCTTGTCCTGCTTTTTTATGGTACCAAGCCGTGGCCGCCATGGTAGGCATGTAGGTAACATAAGAAGTAATGTTGTCATCAATCGAAGTTGAACCCTCATAATCTAAGGCCTGAGAAATTAGAATCAAGCCGTTTAAAGCCAAAGCCTGTCCGTTGCCTTCCAGTGCTTGCGAAACTGCTGCTGCTCTGGTAGTCCCGAAACTTTCGCCAGCAATATATTTTGGCGACATCCATCGGTTATTTTCAGTTACCCATTGGCGAATGAATGTAGCCACCGACTGTGCATCTTGGTTCAAGCCCCAATACTCTTCTCCCTTACCATTACCAATCAATTGACTATAGCCTGTTCCAATTGGGTCGATGAATACCAAATCAGTGATGTCTAAAAGGCCGAATTTATTCTCTTCAATAGGGTAGGGCGCACCACCGTCATCTTCAATGGCATCGCTATCTACACGCACTACTTTTGGGCCAAAGAAGCCGACATGAAGCCACATAGAAGCAGAGCCTGGGCCTCCGTTAAAAACGAAAGTAACGGGGCGGGTACTTTGCTCAATACTGCCCGATTTGGTATAGGCCACCGACCACATGGAACCTGTGGGTTCGTTCTTTGAATTGGTCAAATACATTTCGCTACCCGTGGCAGTGTAGCTTATCTTTTTGCCGCCAAAAATGCCCTCGTGTTGGGTGATGAATTCTTTAGGGGCAGGGATTATGGCACTTTTTTGTTCTTGGGCGTAAAAGTTAGAGGTTGAACAAAGCAGAATGGTGAAGATTAAACAGAAGTGTTTCATAATTACAAAAAGTAAGAATTGATTGGCTGAATTTAAGGAATTCTAATGAGGAAGGATAATTCCATTCAAGGGGATTTTAAAGTTTAAGTATTCGTTCTGTTAATGCCTAAACAAGCGATTTTCCACCTTAATCAATTTGTTGTTTTCGTATGTCATTCGTTTGATCCAATTGCCATGCGAATCATACTCATAAAAAGTTTTGAAACGGTTTACAAAAACGCCATTGATGGTTCTGCTTTCGTATTCTAATAAATCTTCACCCACATATAATTCCTTAAAACTAGACCGGTATTCAGTGGTGTCTATGCTTGAAAAGTAACCTACAATTTCTACTCGTAAGGAATCTTGCAGCACAGTCAGGTTTTGAGATTTTGGCCTTTTATTAAAGCCATATTCAGTCAGGATTTGTACGGATGAATCAGGGAAGTATTGATATTCAACTCTACTTTCAAGCTTTTCATTATTGAATTTCTGACGCATTAATTTGTTGCCATCGCTACTATACTGGTATTTATATACATAATTGTTTTGGTTCTGATTACCCAAAGAAACTTCGCTTTCAACATCTCCATAGTCATTGTAAACAAACCTTTGTTCACTTTTTAGATCACTTTCGCCAAAATATTCCTTTCTAGAAATGAGTAAATCGTTTTCGTTAAAGGTTAGAACGGTTTTAGTGTACACGGTTGAGTCTCGTCTTAATCGTAGCTCTGTTTTTGTGTTTTCAATGTCGTTGTATTGGTAGAAAATCCAAGGTGTTGGGGCATCGTCTGTAAAGTATCTGATCGCTTTGATTCTAATTAATGAATCGAAGGTATAGCTGGCCAGAGTTGTTTTTCTGGCATTCAGATTTACCTGATAAATGCGGTTGTTCTCTAGCAAGTACTCTTGAATTATTTCTGATAAGGAAATATGCGTTGCCTTATCTGTATATTCCTGCGTTTGAATAGTGTACGAGCGAGGGTTGCCCTCAGTAGGTTGAGTAATTAATGCTTTAGATAGTTCTGGTGGAAAAAAGTCAATGTTTTGCTCTTGTGCCTTAGCATAGCCGAAAAGACATAAGAACAGTAGTGTGGCAATACAAAATCGAATTCTTGACAGAGAAATCATTGCGTATAAAACATTGATTGACAGCTTAGGAGCTGAAATACCATTATTAACAACCAACCACTAATATAGTAGGCTTTAGGTAAATTCTACGAATAATGATTTCGTCTGAGTGTTTTCTTTTGATTACTGTTTCTTGAAAACAAATTGCTGACCGCTTTGCTTGAGCGTAAAAGTGGAATAATCCACCTCATTTTCGGTTCCTCCAAATAGAATAACTATTGCGGCTTGATCAAACCGGAACTCTCTATTACTAAAAGGGGTAAGAGGAAAAGCAGCTTGCCCTGTGGCCTGTGCAGTTATTTTTCCACCTTCGGCATTAATTACGATTTGAATAGGTAGGGCTTCGGATGAAAACAGACCCGAGTATTTTTCTAAGCTTTCAGCTTTCAGTTCGATGGACTTTTGATCAAAATTAGGTAGGGTAAACTCCTTGTTGTAGTAAATGCTTAGCACACCAACTAGTATATCATTAAAGCTGATTGTTAGCCCATTGGTTAAAACGGAAATACTCAAATCGTCTACCTCAAAATGGTAAGCACTGGCCTCAAAATTGTCAATTTTACCGTTGTGGCCAAAAGCCTTTTTGTCATAAAAAGGAACCGAGAACAAGCCATGCCCCAAACCATTTTTGATCTCTTTCATTTTCACTAATGATTTAGCTGAAACTAACTTGTTATGAAATAGGGCATAGGTAAACTTATTCAAGTCATTTGGAGTAGAAACGATTGCACCTGCTGAAAATGGAACGCTCATATTCGATTCTAAGGGAAAGTTAGTCCATTTCCCGTTTTGGAAATTCATTGAATTGGCTTCGTTTTTCTCTAGTTCAATTTTATCGCCATAGGCCGTGTTTTTCAATCCTAACTTATCAATGATTCTTGTGTTTAAATGACTTTCATAGCTTTCGCCTGTGAGTTTTTCAATGATTAAACCTAAGAGTACATAGCCGCTATTGGAGTAGGAAGTTTGAGTGCCCGGTTCAAAATCAGAAGGTTGACTTTTAATGATTTCTAATAGTTCTTCCTTAGATTTTTCTTGAGTCATTATGCTCATGAATGAAGGCGCATCAGTAAAATTGTAAATACCACTTTGGTGACTTAAAAGGTGCGCTATGGTGATTTTATCAGCGTTTTTTATCTCTGGAAAAAACTGACTCACTTTTGTGTCTAAAGTGATTTTGCCTTCCTCGATCAGTTGAAAAATAATTACTGCGGTAAAGGTTTTAGTAATAGAACCAATCCTGAATTTTGTGTTGGAATCAATTTTTCGTTCGTGCTTACCTGAAAGAAATCCAGCATAGTTTTCGTAAACGGGGTTATTGGATTTGGAGATGGCAACGGCCAAGCTTGCTTTGTTGTTTGCTTGAAGTGAATTGATGTAAGTGTCTAACTTTTGTTTGTCAAATTCTTGGGCAGAAAGAATAACACTACTGAATAGGAGGGAGATGAAAAGCAGCTTCTTCATGGATTTTATTTTAAAGTTATAAAATAAAAATAGCCTGTAATTGGTCTCTAAAAATTATCGATTGATAAATGGAGTCAATTACAGGCTAAATGGGTTTAAGAAAGGTTAAATCCTTGTAGCTCTTCTTTTTACTCTTAAAAACCCGAAGCGGCATCGTCACCACGTGGGTCTGCTCCAGCTTCTAATTTACCGTTTGGCATTACCAAAATAGCGTCTACACGACCAATTCCTCCCGTAGTTCTGAATTTATGACCTTTGGCTTCTAAGGCTTGAATTACTTCAGCACTTAGTCCATCACGCTCATAAGTGATTTGATCTGGCAACCACTGATGGTGGAAACGAGGAGCGGTAACTGCTTCTTGCATTCCCATTCCAAAATCAACAACATTAATAATGGTTTGAAAAACTGAAGTGATAATGGTTGAACCACCTGGTGTTCCTACCACCATAAAGAGCTTTCCATCTTTAGAAACGATGGTGGGGGTCATAGAACTTAGCATTCTTTTACCAGGAGCAATAGCATTAGCCTCGCCACCTACTAAACCATACATATTGGGAACGCCTGGTTTTACACTAAAATCATCCATTTCATTGTTTAACAGAAAGCCTGCGCCACCCACAAATACTTTAGAACCCATACCACCATTGAGTGTGGTAGTAATCGATACGGCATTACCTTGTGGGTCTACAATTGAAAAATGAGTAGTTTCCATACTTTCATTAGGAGCAGGCTGACCTGCACTCACTTCGCTACTTGGTGTTGCTTTGTTAGGGTCAAAACTCTTCATTCTGTCCTTAATATAATCTTGGTCTTGAAGACCTTTTAAGGGAACATCATAGAAGTCAGGGTCACCCAAATGTGCGGCACGATCGGCATAAGCTCTTCTTTCGGCCTCAACGATTAAATGAACTGCTTCGGTGCTATGGAAATCCATATCGCTCAGTTTGTAGTTTTCCATGGTTCCGAAAAGTTGGGCTAATGCAATTCCTCCACTTGATGGAGGTGGCATGGAAATAAACTCGTATTCGCCATAATTACCTTGAATAGGAGTGCGCCAAACGGCCTGGTATTGTTCTAAATCTTCATGTGAAATAATACCGTTGCCCCTTTTCATTTCGGCTACAATTAAATCGGCAGTTTCGCCTTTATAGAACCCGTCACGACCCTTGTCGCGAATTCTTTCTAGGGTTTTTGCCAGTTCTGGAATTTTCACTAAGTCGCCTTCTTTCCATTCTTTGCCTTCTTCAGCCAAAAAGAAATCGGGCATAACCGTATTGAACTCCATAAAAGACTTACGGTTGCTGTTCAGGCCAGAAGCTTCCCTAGCGGTAAGTACCCATCCTTTTGAAGCAATATCGATGGCAGGTTGAACCAGATCGGCCCAATCTAATTTTCCATATTTTTTATGGGCTTCTACCATTCCAGCTACAGAACCAGGAACCCCAGCAGCCAAATGGCCGCGTGTACTCAAACTAGAAATAACATCTCCGTTGTCGTCAAGGTACATGTCACGTCCACCTGCATTTGGTGCTTTTTCACGGAAGTCGAGCGTACTGGCTGTGCCATCGGCCATACGAGTGACCATGAAACCACCGCCTCCAATATTTCCAGCGCCAGGATATACAACAGCCAAAGCAAACTGAACGGCTACTGCTGCATCTACTGCGTTTCCGCCTTTTTGCATAATTTCCTTCCCAACATTTGAAGCAATTGGGTGTGCAGAAACCACCATAGCTTTAGCAGCAATAAGGCCTCTGGCAATGTTTGGATCGTCAATGGGTTCTTGATTTTGGCAGGCCACAAGGGCCAGTACCAAAATCGCTGTTATAAGTTTTTTCATTTGAGGTTATTTCTTGCCTATGGTTGTTTCAAACAACTTGAAAATCCTTTTGTATTCGTCTGTCCAGCTACTAGGGGTAGTGAAACCATGATTTTCTACAGGATAAAGTGCCATTTCCCAGTTGTCTTTACCTAGTTCAATAAGCCTTTGTGCCAGTCTCACTACATCTTGGAAATGAACATTGGTATCTACCATACCATGAGCAATCAACAAGTTGCCTTGTAAACCTTCTGCAAAGTAAATAGGCGAACTTCTTTTGTAGGCAATTGGGTCTTCAATTGGAGTATTCAAAATGTTAGAAGTGTATCCGTGGTTATAATGAGCCCAATCGGTAACTGATCTTAATGCAGCGCCTGAAGTGATTACATCTGGGTGATTGAACATAGCAAACAACGTAATGAAACCACCATAAGACCCACCATACATTCCTATTTTACCCGGATCAACACCATATTCACTTACCAATAGCTTGGCTCCATCAATATTGTCTGAAAGGTCTTTTCCGCCCATATGTCGGTAAATTCCAGTTCTCCAATCTCTTCCGTAACCAGCACTACCGCGATAATCAATATCTAATACAGTATAACCTTTTGCCATTAGCATGTTATTGAACATGTATTCTCTTAAATAGCTACTCCATCCGTAATGTGCGTTTTGCAAATAACCAGCTCCGTGAACAAAAATTACACCCGCTCCATTTGGGTTTTCAGGCTTGTAAACTCTTGCGTGTACCATTTCGCCATCTTGGGCTTTGAAGGTAATTACTTCTGGTTGATACCAATTGTATTGTTTGAAACCCGCTTGCAAACTCTCTGTTACCTTCTTTTTAGCTGCGCCTGGCTTGTTAGGTTGAATAAATAATTCGGTAGGGCGGTTGGTGTAGGAATAAAGAATGGCCAAGTATTTCTCATCAGGAGAAAGCGTTACATCATTATGTCCGTCTTCTGAAGTGATCTGAGTTGGTTTTCCGCCTTTAAGCGGCATCGAATAGAAATGACGAATGCCTGGGTGCTTCATGTTTGCAGTGAAATACCAAGTTTTTCCATCATTAGAAAGCTGAGGATCATACACTTCGTAGTTGCCAGAAGTAAGCTGTTTTACTACACCAGTCGACAGATCGTGTGTATAGAGGTGAGAATAACCAGACTTTTCTGACTGATAATATATAGTTTTATTATCTGGCAAGAAGTTCATTCCTCTTCCAATTCCAGGGCCTGCAATCCAAGCTTCATCGCGTTGACGATCTACAGGGATTAAATCACCTGAAGACGGAAGCAATCTCATGATCCAAAGGTCTTTATTGTCTAATGATGAGAATTGTACAACAGTATATTTACCATCATTTGACCATACAATATTGCTAGCCGATACTTTTCTAGGTTCTTTAGAAAAGCTTTTATCAGGATAATCTTCCACATAATCTGGTAGGTCTGAAATACCTGGTAATTGCTTAGTATCTAAAATGTAAAAACTGTCAGCTTCTATATTATAAATACCAATTTCTCTGTAAGATTGGTCTCCGCCAACTTTAGGTCTTGCATTAATATCAGTAGTGTAACCACTGCTGGTTACATAGTTAGGTACAATTGTGTTTTTTGCTGGGTTTTCAGCTGCAACCCAAACGCTGAAACTCACATATTTCCCATCAGGCGAAAGTTGTAGTCCACTTACGTTGTCTAGTTCAATTTGTGACATTCTTCCTTCGCCTTGGCTTTGCTGGAAGAACCTTTGCCCCGCAGCGGAAAAACGTCTTGGTCTATTTCTTTGCTCTCTTAAAATTTCAGAAGTAGTCTGTTGGTCATCAGAAATCCATTTGTCTTGGTCTCTGTTGCCATTTCTAGAGGTTGAAGGACGGTTAGGTCTATCTTCATCATCTTCTGTTATTTTAATATTCGTCAATTGTTTGATTAAACCTGACTTAGTGTCAATCGAAAATAAATTGTTGTCTGAAATAAAGGTGATTACAGATTCATCACTATGGAAAGAAGGGTTAGACTCTCTGGCTACTGTAGAAATGATTTTCGTTTCAGTCATGGTTTTTACATCCATTGTGTAGATGTCGCCAGAGCGTTCGAAAACTATTTTTGAACGGTCTTTATTGTACTGGTAGTTTGAAGGGAAACCTTCGCTGATATCTTCCACTTCTTGTGGATTGTTGCCATCTAAGCCTACTTTATGATAACTAGGAAATCCCTCTCCACTTGGGTTCCACATAAAAAAGAGGGTTTTGCTGTCTTTAGACCACTGAGGCCTTGAGGGCAAAATACCCACAAACTGGTCGGGCTCTTGCATTAACTCTTCAACAGTAAGTTGAGAAAGTGGCTTTTGTTGGGCAAAACCTAAGAAGCCTGATACGATTAAAAAGCTAATCGTGAGTAAAAATTTCTTCATGGTAATTGATATTTGATTGTCGACTTTCATTTTTTCAAAGGCAATGTAAGCTAAGCATAGTGTTTTACTTTGCTTAGTTTGAACATGGAAAAATAACTAAAAAAGAAACACTTGAGGTTTGGCTTTTTATAAGAGGTAATTATTGAAGTTTAGCCAGTAATTGGGAATTAGAATCCCGAATTGGGAACGCTAAGCACTTAACAAAATTTGATATACGATTCAAATCTATTCATTTAACTATTTTAAGCACTTTGGGCTTTTTAGGCACGACTTTAGAACGAAAGTTAGTGGTGCTATGAAGAAAAGTATATTAATTCTAGAGGATGACTCAGCTACAAGGTTTCTCTTGACGCATTATCTTTCTACAGAATACGATTTGTCGATTTATGAAAATGGGCTAGAAGGCTTAGCTTGGTTGGAAAAAGGCAATAATGCGGATTTGATTATAACGGATTTAGAAATGCCTAAAATGGATGGTTTTCAATTTATTGCGAGAGCTCGAAATGATGATAGGTTTCGTGATATACCAATTTTGGTTACTTCAAGTTTAGATGAAGCACAAGTACGGAAAAAAATCAAATGCGACTGCCCTTACTTCCAAAAATCAGTTGAGCTTTCTTCGTTAAAAAGTATTGTGTCGAGAATGCTGAATGAGGTGTAAAGGCAAACTAAATACCTTCTTCTTCTTCCATTTCTTTTAAATACCTATAAATACTAGACTTACCTATATCGAGTTTGCTGGCCACTAAAAGCACGTTGTTGTCATGCTTGTCCAAAAAGTGTCTAATAATTTTAAAGGTATATTCTTTCAAGGTCATTTCATCCATTAAGAACTGGCCTTCTTTCGCTAATGAGTTAAAGGTAATGTCTTCTTCCTCAATTTGATTGTTTTCGCACATTACGGCAGCCAATTCAATTATAGATTTTAGCTCCCTTACATTGCCAGGATAACCGTATTTTAAAAGCTTGGTTTGAGCTCCTCGGCTTAGACTAATTTTACCTAAACTGTTTTCTTTGGCAAAGTTATTTAATAAGTGTTTGGCAATGAGTATGATGTCTTTATCTCTGTCTCTTAGCGGTGGAAGTTCGATTGGAATACCTAATAACCTATAATACAAATCTTCTCTGAAAGTGCCGTTTTTAACTTCTTCTGCTAGGTTTTTATGGGTGGCAACTAAAATTCTAACATCAAATTTTACAGACTCATTTCCGCCAATACGGTTCAGTTCTCTTTCTTGAATAACCCTCAGTAGTTTGGCCTGAAGGTTAATGTCCATTTCACCAATTTCATCTAAGAAAATAGTGCCACCATCTGCCTCTTCAAATTTCCCTTTTCTTCGTGCCATAGCACCTGTAAATGCACCTTTTTCGTGGCCAAATAATTCGCTTTCAATAAGATTATCTGGAATAGCGGCAATGTTCACAGCTACAAAAGGTTTTCCTTTTCGGGCAGAATTGTAATGAATGGCTTTTGCAATTACTTCTTTTCCTGTTCCTGTTTCACCAGTAATAGAAACGGTAATGTTGGTTTTTATGGCTTTGGCTAAAAGCTTGAATACGTTTTGAATGGCCTTACTTTCACCAATAATACTTTTTTCAAATTCGTATTTTTCACCAATTTCTTCGCGAAGCTGAATGATTTCTTCCTTTAATGATGCGTTTTTCTTAGCATTATTAATTGCATTCAGTAGCCTATCCTTGGTTTCCTCGTCTTTAGTAATGTAATCATAGGCGCCTACTTTTAACAAACCAACAGCCGTATTAATGTCTTCTTGAGAAGATACTACAATTACGTTTGTTTCGGGATTATTCCTTTTAATGGCTTTTAAAACTTCGCTTCCTGTTATGTCGGGTAGCGAGTAGTCAAGGGTCACTACTGAAGGATTCTCATTCAAGTGAGCAATACAATCTTTTCCATTAGAAAACACTTTAACCACATGGTCTGGATTTAACTCAGCGATGTACCTAAGCATCTTCTGATAGACTGGGTCATCTTCTACAATAAAAATCTTAACTGGTTCTGGTATATATTCCATTAAAAAGCTTGGCTGACGAGCATCGCGAAGATATTAATTAAATAGGCCTAAAAAAAGCACCTAGAATAGGTTTAGTAAATACTGATTTTAAGCAAGTGCCGCTTTGTAAGTGTCAAGTGCTCTTTGTCGGGCAAACTTATGGTCAATCATTGGTTTTGGATACTTTGAAGTGCCAAATTCGGGCACCCATTTTTTAATGTACTTTAATTCTGGGTCGAATTTTTTGGTTTGTGATTCGGGGTTGAAAATACGGAAATAGGGTTGAGCATCGGTACCTGTTCCTGCCGCCCATTGCCAGCCGCCATTGTTTGAGGCCAGATCAAAATCGAGCAATTTTTCAGCAAAATAGGCTTCGCCCCAGCGCCAATCTATCAGTAGGTGTTTAGTAAGAAAACTCGCTACAATCATTCTTACTCTGTTATGCATAAATCCCGTGTGGTTCAGTTGCCTCATGCCAGCGTCAACAATGGGGTAACCTGTGTTTCCGGCACACCATTTTTCAAAACCTTCTTCATCTTGCAACCAAGGAATATGGTCGTATTGGGGCTTAAATGCATTATTCACCACGTGGGGATTATTGGCTAAGATCATTGCATAAAAATCTCTCCAGATCAGTTCGTTAAGAAAGGTTTTGTTAATGCTTTCGGCTTTTTGTGCCAATTGCCTAATACTTATGGTGCCAAACCTTAAATGAATACCTAAACGCGAAGTGGCATCTTGGGCTGGAAAGTCTCTTAACTCATCATATTTTTTTATCAGTTCTTCTTTCAGGCTGTTTGAGGGTATATTAATTTCAGTTTTCTGAAAACCCATTTCTTTTAACGAATGGATTTCTGCTTGCTCAGTAGAGAACCAATTATCGGAGTTCAGGCCATTGGGTAATATGGTTGGTTTGTTCGTTGTGTATTTTTCTAACCAGGCCTTACTGTAAGGGGTGAAAACTTTGTAGAATGTACCGCTTCCAGATACAATTTCTTCTTTCTCGAAAATTACATGGTCTTTAAATGTGAAAAAACCGATTCCTCTTTCTTTTAAGAAGGATTCTATCTCTTTATCTCTTTCCTTGGCATAAGGCTCATAATCTCTATTCGTGTAAACCGACTCAATTTCATACTGATCTGTAAGTGCCTTGTACGCGTCAATAGGGGTAGAGTAGAAGGTTTTTAGTCTTGCTCCTTTTGCTCCTAATTTGCTATTCATTTCAGTAATGGTATTCTGAATGAATTCTACTCTTGCATCTTGTTTGTTTTCTAAGTCATCAAGTATGTTTTTGTCAAAAATAAAGATGGGGAGTAGAGGAAGATTTTCTTTAAGGGCGTAATAAAGTGCTGTATTGTCTTCAAAACGTAGATCTCTTCTGAACCAGAATACATTGATTTTCGACATGAGTAACTTAGAATTTGGAAAAATAACCGATCAGAAGGTGATTAGTTCGAGCCGTTGCCAGAATTATTTTCTTCTTCCTTTTTGGCGGTATTTTCTTCTCGTCTCTTTTTACGCTTTCTATCCACCCCAGTGAAAAACTCTCTTAAACTATTAAAACTGCTTGATTGAGTAATACTGGCACCACTGGTTTGGGTAGTTCCGCCCGAGACAGCGGTTACCAAGTTGTAATTACTTCTAGAATAAACTTTTACTTTATAACGGCCATCAGAAGTAAGTAAATACTCTGCCGTCCAGTCGCCAGCAATGCTATTAATGTCTGTAGCATAGCTGTCTGCGTCAACTTGGTTTGTGAGTCCGCCTTCGCGTGTTACTCTCAAGCGGCCATTCAGAAAAGTATATGATAATCGCAATTGGAAAGTGTTATAAGCATTTTGGTCTAACGAGGCCAAATCGAAATCTATTTCTAGGTTTTCATCTAACTGAGCTACTAACTGACTCAATTGATTGGAAAGAAGTTGACTCACGTTTTGCGAGGCCGTTTGCCCACCAATATTTAGGGTATTACTGTCAGAAAAATTGTTGAGCACAATTACATTTACTACTTGTCTGGTTAGCTCTTGCTCATCACTGGCCAGTCGGTTTTTAAAAGCGTTTAGGGCAGTTTGTAGTTCAAAATCTTGTGCATTCACTTCCGAGAAATCAATATCAAAATCAATTTCAGGAGAGAGTAAAGGGCCGTTCAGTCGCAAAAGCACCTTGGTGGGGTACCTTCTGTTGGCTACGTTAGAATTCTCATCGTCAAAGCCGGTTTGCTTTAAAATAGGGGCTAAAGAGGTGTTTTGCGAATAAGAGGCATTAATGTCCATTATGCCCGTATAAGGATCGCCAGACCATGTAATTCTGCTTGGCTGTTCAATATCAAACTCTTTGGTAATAATGTTGTACAAAGAGAAATTGTAAGCCCCTTCGGTAATATTTAGCCCTCCCGTCATTTGAAAATCTCCTTGGGTATCTATTTGCAACCTAAGTTGGCCATTACCTCGACCTCTAATAATATCTCCCGTTTTGGGGTCAATGATGATTTCGGTGTAGGCGTCTGGTGTAACATTAATATTCAAATCGAGCTTTAGGCCTTCGATTTTCATTTTATCTACCTCGTCACCGCTCGAGTTATAGGTTTGAGTGGTGTCAGTCAAGTTAATAAAGTTGATGTAATCAACAGAGGTGTCATCAACCCCTTCACTTATTGGGATATAAATTTGGGTGTTCGGGCTTGTGGTAACATCGGCATTAATGGTTAGGTTGCTGGCCGCCCCTCTAAGGTTTACTGTTCCTGAGGCGTAGGCGTTACCGTAATACAAGTCGCCATTGTCGATGGTTGTATTTAGTACTTGAAACTTGTCGAGGTTTCCGTAGAGGTCAAGGGTGAAATCGCGGAAAGAGTTATGTTTTACTTCGCCACCAAATTGAGCTGGGTTTCCATTAATATCTAAGAAATCTAATTCGGAGAGTGAAATAAGGTTCTTGTCGAACTTCACTCCACCACCAAACATATATTGGGTGTTTAAATAATTAATTTTTATACCACCGTTTTTAATGGTGCCGTTGCCTCTAATCAAGGGGTCTGAAACGGTTCCGCCAACGGTTAGTTTACCACTAATTGTTCCACCTATTTTAGTGAAGTAATCTTCAATATAAGGTTCTCCAATATTGAGGTTGGCTTCGTTGAGTATTAGATCCAAATCCAGTTGATTTGTGGTTCTTGTCGGATAAAAATCACCTTCAAGTTGAATGATCTTTTTACCCAATCGGTCAACAATCATATTGATGTCAAACTTTCTATTGAAGTCATTCCAAAGCAAAGCACCGCTTATATCGCCCACTAAAAACTCGTCAATTTTAAACTCATTAATACTGATATCGCCAAATATTAATGGGTTGTACAATAAGTTTTGAATATTAATAGCACCATTGACTTTCCCTGAATATGACTTAAGCGTAAGTGTATTTAAGTTTTCCACTTCAACATTCTCAAAGGCTATTTTCATACTCTCTGTACTGTCTTTAGATACAGAAATATTACCGTCTAAAGTGATCGACTGAGTGTCGTTATAGATGTCTAAGTTCTCAATACTAATATTGTTTTTACCAAAAACAACTACGTTGTCTTCGGTGATATTCCAGGTTTGGTCTAGTGCAATAATGTTTGATTCTTGAAACCTGAGTTCGGTTCTGTTTTCAAAGAAATCAATTCCAGCTCCTATTTCTGCATAATTGCCGCTAGAGGTCTGTTCAATGTTTTGTCGTAATTCAATTCTTTTCCCATCCCAAACTGTCTCCAAAGTAAGAGCGTCTGTTTCTGAAGTGTTGGCGTAGATTTGCTTCTGAGAATACAAATAACCCAAGGCCATAACTTTATCGGGGTCGCGTAAACTGCTGGCATTCACATCAATCTCATTATTTAAAAACGATATGTTTGAATAAATAAGCGAGTCGATTTTTGCATTCAACTGAAAATCTTCGGTGTTCGAATTGTTGAACCGGCCATTCAACGAAGCATTTTTACCCACATAAATAGCAGTATCGAAAAGTTGAATAATTGGATTGATATTGGGTAATTGTGCAGAATAAGTAATATCAAAGGCTTGTGGACTTCGGCCATTTGTTTTCAAGTATTCAGGAATTTCATTGCTTCGGCTAGAGAAAACGAGTTTGTATTGGCCGTTGATGTTCTTTAGCTCCGTAATTAAAGTTGAAAACTCAAATTGGCCATCCATATTAATGTTGAAATAATCAGAGTTAAACCTTACACTTCTATTTC
Organism: Roseivirga seohaensis; assembly: GCF_001592945.1. Classification (GTDB taxonomy): domain Bacteria; phylum Bacteroidota; class Bacteroidia; order Cytophagales; family Cyclobacteriaceae; genus Roseivirga; species Roseivirga seohaensis. The sequence goes on along the minus strand of NZ_LRPB01000048.1, from coordinate 7,907 downwards.
TAGCGCTACGCTGTGATGAAAAGAAAACAGAGTCAACCAAAATATCTTCACTTCTATATTTTAGGTAGGTATCGGTAAGATGAAAATTACCCAACAGACTGTCGAGTTTAACTCCTTCGAAATCGAGGTTAAAATCGGAGGCAACAAAGAGTTCGTCTTCAGTTAGGTTGATCGCGGTCAAATCGGCACGAGACAACCGCCCATTAATTTTGAAAAGTCTTTTGTTATTTCTTAAATCTACAGAACCTGTTGCTTTGAAAATTAAGTTCGGGTCGTCAACAGCGATTTCCCCAGAGAAAAAGGACTGTGCAAAGGTTCCGTTAGTTGTAATATCAACATACTCATAACCTAAAATGCCTATTTTACTCACTTTTGCATCGAGTTTGAAATTGGCTTGCTCAAGCGTAAAGCCTTCACCTTCAACACTTCCATTTAAATTTACTTTTTGAAAAACGCTGTCTTCAGTAAGTATACCTACATTAAAGTCTTGTAACTCTAGTCGGCCGCTGTATGAGGCAAGTTTGCTTTCTGGTAAGGTGATTTGAACGTTTGGTTTAACGTAACCTAGTGCCGTTCTAAACTCTCCGTCTGCCACAAAATCATTGATTAATCCATCATACTGACCATTTAGTTTGACCAACCCAAGCTTGTTGGATATTTTAAAAGTACGGTCGTTGATAAACTGCCTTAAGTCGGTGGCTTTCAAGAACGAATCGTCCAAATCGATGTCGAAAATGGTTTCGTTAATATTGGGCAAGCCCTCAATATCTAGTCGGCCATTCAGTTTAGAATACTCTCCAAAAGAAATAGCAAAGTCATCAGAGTAGAAGGAATTCACTTTCCCCTGAAAACGACCACTAATTTCTATCTCTTGATCATATTGCTTGAATTCGGGCACAAAAAAACTGAGTTCATCAGAATGCAAAACTGAATTTTCGAAATTGGCATTAATATCTACCTCAGTCACAAATTCACTCATGGCCGAAGGGTCTTCAAAATTGAAAATAATAGAGTCTTTGATGTGACTTTTTCCCATCAGAAGATCAAGATTAATAAAAGCCATTTTCTTTTGAGAGGTCTGAAAAATGGTTTCTAGCTTATCTATTTTTAAGCCCGAGGCTTGGTCTTCGGCAGTTAAAAACTGGACGTTAATTTCAAAATCGCCACCAACGGATTCTAAGTTGCGAATATCGGTTCTTAAGTTTTTTAGGGTGAAATGGTTGTAGTCAAAGCCATCAGCGATAGAATCCTTTCTAGAGTCAGAAAGGCTAAATTCCGAATTGAGAAGAGTAACCTTATCAATTGAAAATACACTAAGGCTTGTCGTGTCAGGGTTAGATGATGAAGTCAGGTCGGTGATTTTTGCCACCCAGTTGTCAATATTTAATCCGCTCTCGCCTTCATTTCTTAAGTTTACCGAAGCTTTGTTCAACCATGCTTCATTGATTAAAATATCTTTTCCGCCAATCAGTTCTTTCAGATTAAAAGAGATTACGACCTCACGTACATCTATCATTTTTTCGTTATGCTGATCGTAAACCGTTAAGTCATCAATAGTAACAGAATTGAACCATCGAATATTTGTATAACCAATTTCGGAACGATAACCTGTATTTTCGGTTAAGTAGTCTGCGGCTTTGTCTGCCAAGTAATTCTGAACGGGTGGAAGGTGGATTAACCCAATAACAATAAATAATAGAATGATTGGCGAAAGGCACAACCATATTATTGATTTGACTATCCGTTTTTTAATAACTTGCGATCTTTTAATTTTCTCTGTCAATGCCCACCTCCGATATCAAAATACTGGCCCTTGAATCTTCTTGCGATGAAACTTCTGCAGCTATTGTAGATAACGGCAAAGTACTTAATAATATAATCGCTACACAATCTGTCCATGGAAATTATGGTGGAGTTGTGCCCGAATTAGCATCACGCGCTCATCAGCAGAATATTGTGCCTGTAGTAGACCAAGCACTCAAAAATGCAGCCATAGATAAAACGAGTTTATCGGCAATTGCTTTTACCCGTGGGCCAGGGCTTTTAGGAGCGCTATTGGTAGGTACTTCGTTTGCCAAATCAATGGCCTTGGCTTTGAATATCCCTTTGATTGAAGTGAACCACATGCAAGCCCATATTTTGGCCCACTTTATTGACGACCCTAAGCCAGAATTTCCTTTTCTATGCTTAACCGTAAGTGGAGGCCATACTCAAATTGTATTGGTGAAAAGCCATTTAGATATGGAAATTGTGGGAGAAACTCGTGATGACGCAGTAGGAGAGGCTTTTGATAAATCGGCTAAACTTTTAGGCTTAAGTTACCCTGGTGGGCCACTAATTGATAAATATGCACAATTGGGCAATCCGCATCGTTTTCCCCTTCCACAAACTGAAATGCCTGATTTAGAATATTCTTTTAGCGGAATTAAAACAGGAATTCTTTATTTCTTGAGAGATGAACTTAAAAAGAATGAGAATTTTATTGATGAAAACCTTAACGATATCTGTGCGAGCATTCAGCATACACTAGTTGAAATGCTTTTACAGAAACTGAGAAAAGCGGCTCGTCAGTTTAATATTAAAAACATTGCGTTGGCTGGTGGCGTATCGGCCAATAGTGGTTTAAGAAATGGGTTGAACAATATGGCGGAAAAAGAAGGCTGGAAAGTTTTTGTTCCTGCTTTTGAGTACTGTACCGATAATGCAGCTATGATTGGAATGGCTGCCCATTATAAATATTTAGCAGGAGAATTCACTACCCAAGAGGTAAGTGCTTTGCCACGAATGAAATTTTAGAAGAAATATGAAATCAGATTTCGAACAACTGATTGTTGCTAAGAATTATATAGCGGTGCTTCAAAAAGAAAATGAGGCGCTAAAAGCAGAAGTGGAAAACCAGTTTAAAATGCGAAAAAAACTGGAAGCAGCACTAAAAACAGAAAAGGAGCTAAAGGAAAAGATGACTCCTAAAGAGAAAATTCAGATTAAAGCGGATCTTTATGTAAGGCAGCAAAAGGAAAGTTTGGAATCATACGCCAATAAATTGCGCGACTGCAGAAAGCTGACTGAACAACTTCAGACTGAATTGATTAAAACTAAATTGGGTTTGGCCAATGGTAAATAAGGTTGAAATTGGTGCTGTTAAAACCCACCGGTATGTAGTTAAAAATACCGATGCCGCAACTTTTGATGCTGGCGAAGTACATCAGGTAATGAGTACTTTTGCCATAGCTAGAGAAATGGAATGGTCTTCGCGTTTGTTTGCTTTAGAAATGAAAGAGGCAGACGAAGAAGGAATTGGTACTATGTTGGAGATAAAGCATGTTTCTCCTGCACTTTTTAACACAGAGCTGAGTTTTGAAGCCAAACTGGTAGCAGTTGATAAAAACGAATTGATTTGCGAAATCAGGGTTTTAGATGGACAGAGGTTGGTTGCTACTGGTCGTACCGGACAGAAAATTTTAAAGAAAGATAAGTTGAACCAAATTTTTACTAGTTTAGAAAGATAGATGGCGAAGGATAAAAATAGGTTTTCGAACAACATTAATATAAAGAATAGAAGGGCAAGCTATGAGTTTGAATTCATAGACAAATATGTGGCGGGTATGCAATTGCAAGGCACAGAAATTAAGTCTATTCGCGAAGGTAAAGTGCAGCTGCAAGATGCTTACTGCTATTTTAAAAATGGCGAACTGTATATTAAACAAATGCATATTGCCCAGTTTTCTGAAGGAAGTTATAATAACCATGTAACCGACAGAGAGCGAAAGCTTCTTTTAAACAAAAGGGAATTGTCTAAACTAGAGTCGAAGCTTGAAGAAAAAGGGTTGTCTATTGTACCGCTAAGGTTATTTATAACCGATAGGGGCTTTGCCAAAACAGAAATAGCTTTGGGCAAGGGTAAAAAGCTTTACGATAAACGCGACTCAATAAAAGACAAAGATATTAAGAGGGACTTAGAACGTGTAAAATACTAATGGAGCCTATTGATTACGGAATCTCACGTTTGAGCATTGTGCCAATTAGGGCAAAGGGGTCAGATGCTTCTGAAATGATCTCTCAATTGCTTTTTGGTGAACATTATACTGTGTTGGAGGCATCTAAGAATAAGCAGTGGCTGCTAATTAAGAATGCTTTTGATGGCTATGAAGGCTGGATAGATGCCAAGCAGCATTATCGTATTTCTCAAGAATATTTCGAACAAATTGATAATTCGGAATATAAAATATGTACCGATCTTACTTCGCAAATCCTTTATGGTAAAAGCGTGATTCATATCACTTTAGGTGCGGTTTTACCTATTTTGAATAATTCACTATTTATGGATCAGGAACGCTTTGCTTTTAATGGAGAAGCAAAGAGTATTCACCAAAAATGGAGTGTTGATTTGACACTAGAATTGGCTAAAAAATATTTAAACGCTCCCTATTTATGGGGTGGAACAACACCATTTGGAATTGATTGCTCGGGCTTCACCCAAATGGTGCTAAGGGTTGCAGGTTACAGAATGCCACGCGATTCCAAAGATCAAATTACCAAAGGAAAAGAAGTGAAATTTACCGATGTGATGCCAGGCGATTTAGCCTTTTTCACCAACAAGGAAGGTAAAATGAATCATGTAGGATTGGTGTTAAGTCCAACCGAAATCATTCACGCTTCGGGAAAAGTTAGGATTGATAAGTTAGATGATCAGGGCATTTTCTCTGTAGAACAAAATAATTACTCACACCATTTATTTAAATTCAAGCGAATATTGAGGGATTACACATGAAATGAAACGCGTCTTAGTTTTAAATCAGGATTATAGCCCGTTAACAGTTTGCTCTGTTGAAAGGGCTTTTCTGCTCTTATTTCTAAGCAAAGCCGACATGGTTCATGATGCACCAGGCAAAGTAATGAGAACCGTTAGCGCTCAATATCCAATGCCTTCTGTAATTCGACTTCAGAAATATATTTACTCTCCGTTTAAAAGTGTAGTGCTTTCTCGCCAGAATATCTTCAAAAGAGATGGTCAAGAATGTCAGTACTGCGGAAGCACTAAAAGTTTAACCTTAGACCACGTAATACCTAAATCAAGAGGGGGGAAATCTTCTTGGCAGAACTTAGTGGCAGCCTGCTACAAATGTAATTCAATGAAAGGCGATAAAACTCCAGAAGAAGCAGGTATGCTGCTTAAAAACCGTCCTTTTAAACCGTCTTATATCATGTTTGTAAGAAACTTCAGTGGCTTAACTTCTGAACAATGGCTCAAATACTTGAGTCTTAATTAATTCTCTATTTCTATTCTTGATTTTTAATGGATTTTCATACCTTTGCAGTCCGTTTTGAGTAAGGCGGGCTTTTCGTAATTTACGAAAGGTTAATCTAAATAAAATCCACCGGTTTTTGCTCTGGTTTCCGGATGGAGTATTACACAGAGTTTTTTTATGTCAGAAGAAAATAAGACAAACGAAGTAGAAGAAGTGAAAACTGCTGCTGCTGAAGTAGAAGCCCCTTCTACTGAGAAAGCTCCCAAAAAAGAAAAGTCGATCAAAGAAGCCCCTGCTGCAAAAGTAGCTGAAGGTGACGATGCTTTCGATTGGGAAGAATTCGAGAAAAAAGGTTTTGGAGAAGGTTACTCTCGCAAGAAAAGAGAAGAACTAGCTTCAATTTACGAAGACACCCTTACTACTGTAGAAGAGAAGAAGGTTGTATCGGCTACCATCGTTTCTATCAACGATAGAGATTTGGTTTTGAACATTGGTTTCAAATCTGATGGTTTAGTTGGTGCTTCTGAATTCAGAGACACTCCAGGATTAAAAGTAGGTGACCAAGTAGAGGTTTACATCGAAGAGCAAGAAAACGCTTTAGGTCAATTAGTACTTTCTAGAAGAAAAGCTAAGATCGTAAAGGCTTGGGAATTGATCCAAGATGGTTACGAGAACGACAAAGTGATCGAGGGTATGGTGAAGAGAAGAACCAAAGGTGGTTTGATCGTAGACGTATTCGGAATCGAGTCTTTCTTACCAGGTTCTCAAATCGATGTGAAGCCAATCAGAGACTTTGATGTTTTTGTAGGTAAGAAAATGGAAGTGAAAGTTGTGAAAATCAACTACACTAACGATAACGTAGTAGTATCTCACAAAATACTTATCGAGAAAGATCTTGAGAAGCAAAAAGCTAAGATTCTTGAAAACCTTGAGAAAGGTCAAGTACTCGAAGGTGTGATCAAGAACATGACTAACTTCGGTGTATTTATCGATCTAGGTGGTGTTGATGGTCTATTGCATATCACAGATATTTCTTGGGGCCGTATCAACGACCCGGCTGAGGTGTTGAGCCTTGACGAAAAAGTAAACGTGGTTGTTCTTGATTTTGACGATGACAAGAAGAGAATCTCTCTTGGTATGAAGCAATTGACTGAGCACCCTTGGGATAAATTAGATGCTGGAATCGAAATCGGTTCTAAAGTATCTGGCTCAATCGTAAATGTTGCCGATTACGGTGCATTCCTTGAGTTATACCCTGGCGTTGAAGGTTTGATTCACGTTTCAGAAATGTCTTGGTCGCAGCACTTAAGAAACCCACAAGACTTCATCAATATTGGTGATAAACTTGATGCGGTTGTGTTGACACTAGATAGAGAAGAAAGAAAAATGTCATTGGGTATCAAGCAATTGACTGAAGATCCATGGACTAAGAGTGATGTGTTAACGAAATACGGTGTGGGTACAAACCACAAAGGTATTGTTCGTAACCTAACTAACTTCGGCTTGTTTATCGAGCTAGAAGAAGGTATCGATGGTTTAGTACACGTTTCTGATCTTTCTTGGACTAAGAAAATCAAGCATCCATCTGAATTTGTTAAAGTAGGAGAAGAGCTTGAAGTACAAGTGTTAGAACTTGATATCGAAAACAGAAGATTGGCCCTAGGCCATAAGCAATTGGAAGAAAACCCTTGGGATACTTTCCAATCTGTATTCCAGCAAGGATCTACACACAAGTGTACTGTAATTTCTAAAAATGATAAAGGAGCAACCCTTGAATTACCTTACGGTTTAGAAGGTCTTGCTACTCACAAGCATTTGAAGAAAGAAGATGGTTCTGAAGTTGAAGTAGGTGAAACTATTGATTTTGTTGTGGTTGAATTCTCTAAAGATGATAAGAGAATTGTATTGTCACATACAAACACTCATACTAAACCAGCTCCTTCTGAAAAACCAGCTAAAGCTAGCAAACCAGCTAAAGCTAAAGCAGCGAACAAGTCTAACAACGAGGATGTTTCTACTTTAGGCGATCTTGATGCACTTTCTGCATTGAAAGCCGAAATGGAAGACAACACGAAAAAGGCTAACGCAGCTAAAAAAGCAGCAGAGGTAAAGAAAGAAAAAGCAGCCCCAAAAGCTAAGAAAGAAGCAAGTGCCGAAGAAGCACCTACAACTGACGAAGCTTCTTCTGAAGAGGAGAAATAAGGCAAAGGCTTATTCAAATACATATAGAAAAGGCACCTTAGCAATAAGGTGTCTTTTTTTATTTTTTAAGGTTTAAAATTCAAACAAACATTGGGCACATAATCATTAATTGATATCTTTGCGCTCTCGAAAGGGCGTTGTGGCCGAGTGGCTAGGCAGAGCTCTGCAAAAGCTCGTACAGCGGTTCGAATCCGCTCAACGCCTCAAGTAAAAGCATCAATCAGAAATGGTTGATGCTTTTTTTGTTTGCACCCAAGCGGATGAGAACCGGGCGGTTCGAAATCGAAGATTCACGAGGGGTTTGTGCGGCATGGCTGAGGGAATGAGTAATCCGCTCAACGCCTCAAGTTAAATTGAAAGCATCAATCAGAAATGGTTGATGCTTTTTTGTTTTGGATGGTATAAAACCGTTGAAACGGTTAATGTTTGCATTATATGACATAGCCCACGGTTTAA
>NZ_LRPB01000047.1 GCF_001592945.1 Roseivirga seohaensis | reverse complement strand
CAGTGACTGCTTCGCTAAAGGCAAAGGCAGCAGTGAATGCTCCGTTGATCGGGTCAGCCGCAGTGCTTGAAATAAGTACTGTTGGAGCCGTTAAATCAGCAATAAGGCTAAACTGAGTGGCAGCGGTATTTCCATTCGTAGCGGCATCTTGGGCTACATTAGCAGCAACATCAATGGTTACAGCACCATCAGTTGTTGGGGTAATTAAAGCGGTATAAACAGAAGTACTTGTGGCTGTAAAGTTAGAAGCTGTCGCGTTTCCTAAAGTAATATCTCCCACTGCAAATCCAGTGACTGCTTCGCTAAAGGTAAGGGTAACCGTAAATGCTCCGTTGATCGGGTCAGCCGCAGTGCTTGAAATAAGTACTGTTGGAGCCGTTAGATCAGCAGTAATACTAAGCTGAGTGGCAGCGGTATTTCCATTCGTAGCGGCATCTTGGGCTACATTGGCAGCAACATCAATGGTCACTGTACCATCAGTAGTTGGGGTAATATCTGCGGTATAAACAGAAGTACTTGTGGCAGTGAAGTTAGAAGCTGTCGCGTTTCCTAAAGTAATATCGCCCACCGCAAAACCTGTAACATCCTCACTAAATGTGAAAGTAGCTGTAAAGGCTCCATTGGTTGGATTAGCTACAGCACTTGTAATGGTAATGATTGGAGCGGTTACGTCTGCAGTAATACTAAACTGAGTGGCAGCTGTATTGTCTACGCCTCCAGCATCTTGAGCACTTGCCACTGCTACATCAACGGTCACTGTGCCATCAGTTGTCGGAGTGATCAGGGCAGTATAAACAGAAGTACTTGTGGCATTGAAATTAGAGGCAGTTCCATTACCAACGGTGATATCTCCTATTGCAAAACCTGTAACTGCTTCGCTAAAAGTAATCGTTATATCAAAACCATTAGTTGGCGGTGTTTCCCCACTTGAAATAACTACTGTTGGTGCCACTGGACTTGAAATCACGGTAGTATTGGCGTCTATGTCATTTCGTTGTCCATCACTCACTTGAATAGTAAAAGTTGTTTTCTCAGTACTTCCTGAGGAAACCCTATTATCCGTAGGGTTAAAGACCAAAGCTCTTAAAGAAGCTTGCAAACTGGCAGCATCCGTGCTTGCTAAGGTATATGGCCCCGAACCCGTAAGACCTGTTCCTGACAAGACTCCTTTGGCATTGTCGTCTAAGGTTATGGTAGCTGAAACATTGTCCCCATTAGGGTCGGCTACGGTAATTGCAGAAAATGGACTAATTGTAGCATTATCGTTTACCGCTTGATTGGCCACGGCACCAGTAATGACTGGCGCTGCCAAAGAATAAACATTTATATCTGCACCAGTAAGTCCTGTTACAAACATGATAGTACCCTCATTATTAAATGCAAGTGAAAATGGCCTATTTTCCTGCGCAACCACCGAAAAACGCTCTGCATCACCCGCATAAACGGCTGTAGAAACATCAAAAGCCACAGCCAAATTATATTCATTGATATCATCCCCAGACTCTCCTATCACAAACATTCTAGTGCCATAAGGCTCAAACATCAAGGAGCGAGAGCTCATTTCTTGCCCAGCTATAGAAAAACGCTCTGCATTCCCGGCATAAACAGCCGTGGAAACATCAAAAGCTACAGCCAAGTTATATTCATTGATATCATTCCCAGAATTTCCTAACACAAACATTTTTGTACCATCATTATTAAAAGCAAGTGAAATGGGGGCATCTTCTTGCGCTGCTACTGAAAAACGTTCTGCGTCTCCTGCATACACAGCTGTAGAAACATCAAAGTTCGTAGTTAGCGTATATTCATTGATATCATCTCCAAACTCCCCTAAAACAAACATTTTACTCCCGTCAATATTAAAGGCAAGCGAGTTAGGATACACTTCTTGCGTATTTACTGCAAAACGCTCTGCATTCCCGGCATAAACAGCCGTAGAAACATCAAAACCGATAGTCAGGTTATATTCATTAATATCTCTTCCATTTCCTCCCATAATGAACATCTTGGTACCATCGCCATTAAAAGCGAGTGACTTAGGGTACAGTTCCTGCGCAGCCACAGAAAAACGTTCATGGTCTCCAGTAAAAACTGCTTTAGAAACATCAAAAGCACCTGAAATGGTATTTACATAATTCGTTTTTGTGAGTGTTCTGGAGCAACCGTCAAAATCACGAACAGTCAGGCTTACATTGAAAGTACCAGATGTAGTATAAGTATGTGTAGGGTTTTGTAAGTTAGAAGTTGAACCATCTCCGAAGTTCCAAGTCCACTTATCAATAGGAGCACTTGAAGTAGTTTGGCTTTGAAAAGTTACTGCGCCAGGGCCACCCAATAGTGTGGTACTAGTGGCACTAAATTTAACATCAGGCCCCAGAACCTGAACGTAATTGGTTCTGGTTTTTTCATGAGTACAGCCACCAGAATCTGTAATCCTTAGTTTTACGGTGTAGTTTCCAGGTTTATCATAAACATGTGTAGGGTTTTGGTCTGTGGAAGTCTGTCCATCGCCAAAATCCCAAGCCCAACCCACAATGGTATTAGTGCCTGAAATAGACGAAGCATCTGTGAAATTTACCGTCAAAGGGCCACAGCCAAAAAGGGATGAACCATTAAAATCCGCAGTAGGCACCGAAATGGAAATTGTTTGTGTGAAAGTATCGGTGTAACCGAAAATAGTATCTTGAACTGTCAGTGTAACGGTAAAGTCTCCTGTGGTAGTGAAGGTGCGAATTGGGTTCTTTGCGGTTGATGTGCCTCCATCACCAAAGTTCCACAGCCAAGTGTCTGGATTAACTGACTGGTCAGTAAAAAATACGGTGTGTGGAGTTGAACAACCTGAAGCCGGATTGGCATTGAACTTGGCATCGAAGGTTTGTGCTCCAGCATTAAAGATATAAGCAAAAAAGAGCAACGCGACTAACAGTTTTCCTTTTAACGAGCATGGAAAGCTTAGTTTAAACACTACAATATTTCTTAGGGAGTTATTTATCAAACACCATTGACGAAAGGTATTCATACGATGGTGTGAAGCTGTACTGAACGAAATTGATTTAGTTGATTTAGCTTTCATAATGGGTTAGGCGATACAAAGCTAAACCCGAGAAGCAAGCCAAAACATACGTAGCGATACGTATTTAATAAGCGCAAATGTGATAAACAGCTTTTATTTAGGGATTATCAGTGAGATGATTGTTCCGGTTTCACTAGAAACAATATTGACTTTTCCATTTAGCATAGCAATTCTTTCTTGTAGTGTTTTGAGTCCTAAAGAAGTACCTGATTGTTGTTCCTGTTCTACAACAAAACCTCGACCGTTGTCTTGAATATTGATCAGGATTTTACCTTTGGCGTGTTCAATGGAAAGTCTAGCTGATGCTGCATTGGCATGCTTCACTATGTTATTCAATGCCTCCTGAATGATTCTGTAAAGGTTGAGTTCTTCGTCTTCCTTAAAAATACCATCGATATTTTCCAGTTCGGTAGAAAAGAATACTTCGGTATTTTCATCGAGTTTGCGGATCAATTCTTCCAGTGCTGCAGTGAGTCCGAGCCTACTGAGCACAACGGGATGCAGGTTTTTGGTTATGCTACGCACCTCATCTAGTGTTGCACTTACGTTTTTAATTATTTCTTCATTTTTAGAAGCATTCGCCTGATTCTTCAGCAAAATCAACTGCTGCCCCACACTATCATGCAAATCACGAGAAATTCTCATGCGCTCCTCTTCCTGTACCTTTAAAAGTGTTCGAGAATAGTGTTGCTCAAGCCTTTTGGCCTTGTTGGCCTGAAAAACGAAATAGTAACTTATCACTCCAACCAAAAGCACACAAAGTATTATGAACCAAATAGTACGATAAAAAAACTCCTGGGCATGAATTCTCAGTTCAAGCTCTTCTCCAAAGGCTAGCCCTTCAGAGTCTACCATTCTAACAGCCAACCGATATTTCCCAGCCGCCAAGTTATCAAACTGAATTTCACCCGGTTGCTTAATTGGCAGCCATTCGCCATTGTTCAATTTAAACTCCATATTGACCTTTACTGGCTGGGTAAGCCCATTTGGTGCCAGCTGTATTTTCAAAAACTTGTTTTCAGCGGGTAACGATATATTTTTGACCTGAGCCAAATTTCCAAGAGCTGTAATATTCGTATTAGCATTTGTCTTAATATCAAAATAAGTAAGACTGGTAAGTACCACTCTCCCCCCTTTCTCGATCTTTCTTACTTCTGTTGGGTAGAAAAAATTCAGCCCTCTAATGGCTCCTAAAAAAACTCCTCCATCAGCAGTTTGCAACATGCTGTAACGGTTAAACTCATTATTGCTAAATCCATCGTCCTCTACATACCTTCCCGAGGTTTGTGTTTGTGGGTTATATTTTATTAAGCCTGAAAATGTAGCAAACCAAAAATTAGATTGTTCATCTTTAAAAACTGAAGCAATAGGACTGGCGGTTGGGTCGGTATAAAGCAAAACGGGTTCTTTGTTTTCATTACTCATCTGATAAACACGGCCATCGCTAGTGGTAATCATCAAGCCGTATTCATCAATAACATCCAACATCATCAGTTTATCGGGCTCCACTGGAATATCGATAAAAGCCTCATTCCCATCTTTAAAAGTAAAAAGCCCATTTTTTGTTGTTGCATAGAAGCTACCACCAAACTTTGCTAAGTCCATAATAACCAGCGAATCGTTTACCGATAAAGGTCTATTGACTTTATTTACTTTATCGAATTCCATTAGGGGAAAAGTAGCTGCACCGTATACAATCCTATCTCCATCATCAACCATTGCTGAAATAGGGTAATGCCTAAACCTTTCTACCTCGTGCGTTGCAAGGTCTATTAGTAAAACTCCTTCATTGTAGTTGGTCCAAATATTATTTTCACTAATAAACAATCCCCTAACTTCCGAAGCGGAGAAAGGTTGACCGTTCATAAATATAGGAAATGGTTCTTCTGTTTTATCGTCAACATCTATCAGGTATAAACCACCTACCTCGGTACCCACTAAGTATTTACTCTCTTTATAATGGGTAATACTTCTTACACTAAAACCCTCTAAAAAATTATGTACCCCCGTATTTTTAAAAACTATATGAACTAACCTACCCAATTGGGCTAAATACAATTCCTTTTTCAGGTTTTGGCTAGCCATATTGGTTATATTATTCACCTTTACTATGGTATTACTTTTTTGGTTTACTTGGTTTATAAATTCTCTTTTGATTAAAACCTGATCACCTGTGGCATCCAACAATGCGATATTTCCAAAGCTATCGTTTATGGCGTTTAGTTTTTGATAAAGATTATTTTTGATAACCCCAGTCTTGCCAGGTTTGGTAAGATTGCTCTTAGACCAAGTCATATTTTGATCATTGTATCGATAAATTTCTTTCTCGCTTTTTAAAACAAACTCGAATGCCTCCTCGAACCAAAAGCAATCAGCAAGAGCTAAAACTTCTTGATTGTCTGTTTTTTCAAGACTGAAGTCTTCATAATCAAACTCCTTTATTATTTCACCATTAAGTGCATAGGCTATAATCCCCGTTCTAGCTTCAGAAACGAGAAAATGATCCTCAAAAGAAATTACTTGGTACAAATAAGACTCCCCGCCTTCTGTTCTTAACCTGAATAACCTCTTGAGGGATAAATCTTCATTTAACAGATATAGATAAGTTTCTCCTGCGGTATCTAGTGCAATAAAGGTAGTGTTACCTTGAACAAACAGATTAGAAATTTTAACATCAATACCTTTATTTGAAATGGGTATTTGCTGGAACTCAAAACTAGACGGGTTGAACAAATAAAGGTAATCAGAGGTACGTGCTGAAGAAAATCGTAAATAAAAAAGGCCATCAGCCCTCTTTTTTAAGATAAAAATATTTGGTGAAATGTCTTCAGGAATGGGTAACGATACGGAATGAAAATTATAACCATCGAACCATTGCAGTTTGGGTATATTTTGAAGAAAGGCGCTTGCGCCCAAGTCAGATTCTAATCCGCTAATCCACAGCCAACCATTATTATCATAGACCAAAGAGTGAATATCACCAACTTCTAAACCATCCTTTGCATCATAAGAATTGAATGCTAAAATACCTTGATCTTGTTTATTTTGCCCCAGTAGGCTTGATGTAGCCAAAAGTAACCAAATACACAAAAATGGTTTAAAAGGGGTGCGCAAATACAACCCTAATGCAACAAATGTTTGTTGTGCAATACCCATGTTGTTAATCCATTAGGCTTCCCTTCTAAATCCAACTTCTGAATAATATTGCTGCGATGTTTTTCAACTGTTCGCTCAGATATAAAAAGCTTATCAGCTATTTCTCGAGTTGACTGGTTAGCGGCTATAAAATTAAGGATTTTCCGTTCTGATGGTGTAAGCGCCTCTATCATTTCCAGCGTTGTTTGTGCTGATGCAATATCTTTTAAATGAAAAGCCTTGCTAAAATATTTCCCTCCATTGGCCACTTCATTAATACAAGCTTCAATCTCTTCCAGTGCATCTTCTTTCAATAGATAACCTGAAACATTAAGACTTTTCGCTCGTGCAATAAACTCTGTTTCTTTATGATATGAGAGAATTATGAATTTGGTATCGTAGTTATGCTCCATGCAATGTTTGGCCACCGAAAGCCCATTCATTTCAGGCATTTCAATATCCAAAATGGCAATTTCTGGGTTGAACTCTGTAATTAGCTTTAATACAGCTCTTCCGTCACTAGCTGTGCCCAAAACATTAAAGCCTTTAGAGATTAGAGTAGACTCTAACCCCTGTAATAATAACGGATGATCATCAGCTAAAACAAGAGTTACTTTATTCATTTAAAAATTGAGTATTTGGAACGTGAAGATAACCCTAATGCATAACAACTAACAATACGTAGGGCTACGTATTGTTAGTTGTTACATACTTTCAAATTGATTTTATAGCGACTATATCACTCGCTCCTCAGTGCTTTAACAGGGTTACTTGTAGCGGTTTTTACCGATTGAAAACCTACGGTGAGCCAAGCAATAACGGTAACGAGAATAACGGGGATTAAAAACAGCAAGGGATTATTAATGTTAATTTGATAGGCAAATGTGGCCAACCAATCTTGCATAATCCAGTAGCCAGTTGGAATGGCAATTAAGGAGCCAATAGCTACTAGTTTAGTGAAATCTGATACCACAAGCATGGTTAAGCTTTTAACGGATGCTCCAATTACTTTTCTTACCGCTATCTCTTTTCTTCTTCTTTCTAAGGTAAATGCTGCCAAAGCGAAAAGTCCTAAACAGGCAATGGCAATGGCCAAGCCAGACGAAACAGTAAATAGCTTTCCAAATCTTCGTTCTTCTTCATAAAGTGAATTGAAAGAGTCATCAAGGAAAACAAAATCAAAGGGTTCATCTTGTACCATGGCATTCCATTCAGACTCCACTTGTTTCACGGTTTCCCCGAAATTACCTGTTACTTTAAGCGATAAGTAATTGCCTCCGTACCAGTCAGCTTCCATCCTTCCGTCTTCAAACATTCTTCTCAAGATTAAAGGCTCAATAGATCGTTTTAAACTCTCATAATTAAAATCTTTCACTACACCTATAATCGTATAATCTTCACCATCGCCCCTAGAAACCTTTTTGCCTATCACATTTTCAAAGCCCAACTCCTTTTTTGCACTTTCATTAATTACTGCCACAGCGGAATCGGATGCCAATTCATTGGAATAGAAACGGCCCTCTACCAGTTGTAAGCCCATGGTTTCCAAAAAATCATCGGTGGTAAACATATTCATCAGGTTGAAATGTCGAGGATTGTCTTCCATTGTTGAATACCCCCAGTCTGCTATACTGCTCGAAACATATTGATTGGTAAGTGTAAGCGATTCGATATTTGGTTTTTGAAGTAGCTGATTTTTAAAAGCAGATAGCTTTTCTCTTAAGAGGCCTGTATTTTTAACTACCATAATTTGCTCAGGCTGAAAACCTAGCTTCTGCTGCCCCATAAACCTAAGCTGAGAAAAAACAATCATAGTGCTAATGATTAAGAAAATAGAAATAGCAAACTGAAATGCTACCAATCCCTTTCTCAAAAACACATTACCACCACCTGCTTTGTTTTCTCCTTTTAATGCCCTAAGTGGGTTAAAGCCAGAAAGGTAAAATGCTGGATAACTGCCTGCTAAAAGTCCAACTACGAGTACTAAACTAAACAATAAAAGCAGCGTACTTGGTGCTAATAAATCCGTATAACTAAAATTTCGATTTGCCAATTCATTAAAACCACCTAGAACTATGCTAGCCAGCCCCATGGAGAGAATCATGGCTAAAACACTAATCATCATAGACTCTACCAAAAATTGATAGACCAACTGATTGCGCCTAGAACCCAATACCTTACGCATGCCAACCTCTTTGGAACGGGCAGCGGAGCGTGCTGTAGAAAGATTCATAAAATTGATGCTGGCAATTAACAGAATGAAAACGGCCACGGCAGAAAATATGTAGACATTGTTAATATTCCCTTGCGAACCTAAAGCCATATGCGGGTAATACAAGTGAAGGTCTTTCATGGGTTTTAAAGTGAAAGTTCCTTGTCTACCACCTTCAGCCAAATACTCTTCATAGTTTGTGTGCCCTGTGTATTTCACCAAATCCGGACCAACATATTTGGCAACGAAATCAGGATACTTGGCTTCTACGGATTCGGGTGTAGCACCCGCTACCAGTTTGGCATAGGTAAAGAAGTTATTTCCCGTCCAGTTGCCTACCGTAATCCAGCTTTCGTGCGGGAATGATTCAATAAAGTTATAATGGAAATGAGTGTTCTTTGGTGGATCGGCCACCACCCCTGTAACCTTAAGCGAATTACCGTTAACAGTAACCAACTGTCCATAGGCCTCTTGTTTAGGGAAAAGCTTGCTAGCTAAGCCTTCAGTCAATACTATTGAATTTGGCTCAGTCAATGCTTTATCGGGGTTTCCTTCTACAAATTTTACAGTGAAAATTTTATGAAAAGTAGAATCGGCTGAAAAGCCTTCTTGTTCTTTAAATATCTGATTATTGACTTTAAAAGTCTGATCGTATGGGCCTGACAAACGAACAACCTCTTCGATTTCAGGGAAATCCATTTTGGATTGAGCACCAAGTCGAGCTGGTGTGTACTGACCGCTCTGATTATTGGCAATTCGGTAAACACGGTCTACATCTTTATGAAAATTATCGTAGCTAAGCTCGTTAGTAATGTAGAGCATAATGAGCAAGCAGGCCGCTAAACCTAGTGAAAGCCCTGAAATGTTGATTATGGAAAAAAACTTTTGGCGGACCAAACTCCTGACCGAGATTTTAAAATAGTTTTTGAACATGGCAATGTTGTTTAATGAGTTAATATCTTCTAGACCTTTGATATATTTTGGACGGAAGAACCGAAGTACATCCCATCCGAATTTGCGTTTTGCTACCTTTAAACCGTCTGTTTCGACCCTTTTATAAAACAGTTCATAGGCATCCCCTTCAATGATTTCCCTCACACGTGGCTTACAATACAATTGAAGAAACCAAAGCGCCCAGCGTGGTGGATGGTGATCAAATTGAGGCATATTGATTCAGACCAAAATCTATATTTGGTATTTGTTCGTGCAGTCGGTTGCGCTGTTCGCGCACAAAATTGAGGGCCTTATTTCCTGCAACGGTCACTGTAAAAAATCGCTTTCTCCTACCTCCTCTTTCATTGGTGGCTCCTCCAACTTCAGACTTCAAAAAACCTTTACTTTCCAATCTATCTAAAGCCGAATGCACAGCACTGATATTGATCTTACGCTCAGTTTGCACCTCAATTTCTTCCATCACACTAATGCCATAGGCATTGTCGTTCAGAATGGCTACAATAAGTAAAACCAGTTCTTCGAACTCCCCTAGGTTAATTCTCTGCATCTGTTTTTTATTAGTTTCACAATAGTAAATGAAATACATATGTTTCACTATTGCAAATGAAATAAAAACAGAGTTTACTGAAACGGAATATTTGTGTAGTGAATTGGGCGTTTGATATCAGTCAACAGTCGATTGACTATTGACTATTGACTATTGACTATTGACTATTGACTAAATTTAAAATTCAGTATCCCCTATTCAGATCGACTTGGTGCAGTAATGGTGTTTCGTTAACTAACCTTTCGATGTTTTCTTTTAGAAGGTTTAAAGCCGATTCTGGTGAGGTTACGCTGGCCACATGAGGGGTAACCGTTATCTTATTGTGTGCCCAAAATGGATGGTCATTTGGAAGTGGTTCTTGGTGAAAAACATCTAACATAGCACCAGAAAGGCGATTTTCATCAATAAGTTTTATTAGGTCATTATCTACTAAATGATTACCTCGGGCTACATTAATCAAGTAACAACCTTTTGGCGTTTTGCTGAGCAGTTCATAGTTCAAAATACCAACCGTTTTGGGAGTGATGGGCAGTAAATTGACCAAAACATCTAGTTCAGAAAGGAATGTATCGAGCTGATTTTCATCATAACACTTCACTCCTTCAATCTGCTTTTGAGTTCTAGAATAGCCTGAAACCTCAAAACCAGCCGCATAAAGTTGTTTAGCCAAATGTCCACCAAGTTCTCCAAGCCCCATTACCCCTACTCGGAGTTTATTGTAGGTAATGCGTTCCCAGTGAGACTTTTGTTGGTTCTGCTGAAGCAATCTGAAATTTCTTTGATGCATGATTACGCTCATCATCACATAATTGGTCATGTCGGTAGTTAAGTTCGGATCTACAATTCGGGTGATGGGAATATTTCTTGGAATTTGAGGGTCCGTCATTAAATGATCTACCCCTGCCCCGAGCGAGCTGATCCATTTTAAGTTGGGCAGTTTTTCAATTACTCCTTCAGCCAAAGGCTTCCAAACAAAAAGTGCTTGTACATTACTCAAATCTTCTTCCGTAGGCCAAACATGAATTTTACCTACCAATTCCGACTGGCTTAATCCTTCAATCCACGCTTTTGGATCCCATACTGAAGTTGAAAGTAGAATGTCTATTTTTTGCTTACCCATTTTGAATCTTTAATGTAAAATCGCCAAGGTTTCAATGCGTCTTCTTCGGCATAATCCACCCCTATTCGTGTAGTTGAAATTATTTGCTCTTCGGAAACTTCGGCTTGGTCTTCAATCCATATTTCATTTTCCAAAAGGCTAAGTCCATTATGCGTTTTAGTATCTAAACCCAAAGCCTTACCTACATTTCCTGGGCCCGAAGTTAATGCTTTGGTCAACTTATCAAACCCTCTTCTTTCAAGCATTGTATCAATTCCTTCGATCGGTTCAAACGCCCTAATCAAAACTGCATCGCCCTGCCCTTCTACATTCGTTACAACATTAATCATATGATGAATTCCATAACAGAGATAGACATAAGCATGGCCTCCAGCTCCATACATCACTTCAGTTCGAGCAGTACGCAGTCCGTTATTTGCATGGCAGGCTTTATCGTTTCTGCCAGAGTACGCTTCAACTTCGGTGATAAAACCAGCAGTAATCACGCTATTAAAGTTGGTAACAAGCTTTTTGCCCAAAAGCTTCTTAGCTAAAACATCTACATTATTCCTTTCGTAAAAGCTCCGAGTTAATTGCATTAAATGAAATATTACTGACCAAACACTACCGAAATCCTTTGCATCGAACTTATTATACTGAACCTAAAACAAGAAATTCAGTTTAGAGTAATGAATCAAAATTCGATTTTAAAAATTTACCACTAAATTTATACCTATGAAAAGAACACTGACCTTAATTGTAATGCTTGGCCTTTTTGTTTTTACTCAAAATGCCTTTGCTCAAAGAGTTGCTGCTAGCCCATTGGTTACAGTAAAACAAATGATTGGAACTACCGAAATGGAATTGGTGTATAGCCGCCCTAGCCTTGATGGAAGAGATGTAAACGAATTGGTAAATAAATTAAACAATGGTGTGTGGCGTACTGGAGCCGACATGAATACTATTATTGGTTTTGATAAAGACGTAATGATTAACGGTAAACCGATTAAAGCTGGACGCTACTCATTATGGACTGTGCCTGGTGACACTACTTGGAAAATTATTATTAGCAGCATTACTGATAAATGGGGAACGGCTTATGACAACTCTGGTGATGTATTAAGCTTCTTTGTTCCGGTAACTAAAACTTCTAACAACGTTGAGACTTTTGTGATCAACCTTACTGATTTCGATAAAAACTCTAAAGACAAAGGAAATATCGAATTAGCTTGGGGAAATCTTTCTGTGAAATTCCCGATAAAAGTGAACAACTAATTCGCACAGAAAAAAGTATAAGATAAGGTCGACCAAAATGGTTCGACCTTTTTTTATACCCAATTGAACTTAATTAAGGGAAAACGGATTGCTGAACTGTTACAGAGTAATCCTTTATATTTGAACCGCACAAACACAAAACAACATGAGAAAATATTCATTTGTACTAACTGCACTATTAATTAGTGTAATGGCCATAGCCCAAATTAAAATGCCTCCTGCCAGCCCAACTTTTGAGCTGAAAGGCACCGTAGGTTTGGCAGAAGTAAAAGTAGTCTATTCTAGACCCAGCGCCCGTGGCCGACAAGTGGCAGGTGCATTGATTCCTTACAATGAAGTATGGAGAACAGGTGCTAATGCTTCAACAAAAATTACTTTTAGTGAAAACGTAAAATTAAATGGCAACCCTGTGCCTGCTGGCACCTATGCTCTTTATACAATATTTACAGAAGAAGTAGCTACTATTATTTTGAGCAAAAACCTTACTTGGTGGGGCGCTATTGGTTATGACAAAAAGGACGATCTTTTAAGATTTGATGTGCCCGTAAAACACCCAAGCAGCATGTACGAAACCTTTACTATTAGCTTTTCAGACTTTACGATGAACTCTGCCAACTTTAACATGAAGTGGGAACATACTAAAGCAATGTTCACGATCGAATCAGATGTGGACAGCAAAGTAATGGCAGATATAAAAGCCCAAGTAATCGACAAAAAACCTTCTGATGCTGGTGTATACTTTCAAGCTGCTGGTTATTATTATGACACAAATCGTGATCCTCAATTGGCTTTAGAGTGGGTAAACAAGGCCATAGCAGGTAGCGCAGATGAGCAATATTGGGTAATTCACCTCAAAGCCAAATTACAAGCCAGATTAGGAATGAATAAAGAAGCCATTGCTTCGGCTCAAAAATCAATGGCACTGGCCAAAACTGGTGGAAACCCTGATTATGTTAGGTTGAACGAGAAGTTGATTGCTTCGTTAAAGTAAGATTACTATAGCTGAAAAATACAGAAAGAGGTTGCCAAAACGGCACCCTCTTTTTTCTTTTTATGGGCTTGAATTGAAATAAGAAATCAGTCAAAATATTCTGCACCTGACAGTAAGGCTTACCTTTCAGTCCACTAAACAAAAAGTCTGACAAAAACATATCCTTGTCATTGCCTGAATACCTTATTCTAGATAAACAACTGACAAAAACCTGACAAAACTTCACGTTTAGCGATTGGCACATTTAATGCAAATGGGCTCCTCGACAAATTGTTTTAACACTTAACTATTTATAGAAAATGTCAAAAGTAAACATCACTCCATTAGCCGACAGAGTTCTAGTAGAACCTGCCGCTGCTGAAGAAAAAACTGCTTCTGGTTTAATCATTCCTGACACTGCGAAAGAAAAACCACAAAAAGGTATTGTAGTAGCAGCTGGAGCTGGAAAAAAAGATGAGCCTTTAACTGTAAAAGTTGGCGACACTGTATTGTACGGTAAATATGCTGGCACTGAGATTTCAGTAGAAGGTAAAGACTACTTAATCATGAGAGAGTCTGACATTTTTGCAATTGTTTAATCAAATCAGAAATTAAAAATCTAAAATAAAATGGCTAAAGAATTATTCTTTCGTAATGACGCTAGAGATCAGCTGAAAAAAGGTGTTGACACCTTGGCAGATGCTGTAAAAGTAACATTGGGTCCAAAAGGTAGAAACGTAATCATCGACAAAAAATTCGGTGCCCCTACTGTAACTAAGGATGGTGTTTCTGTAGCAAAAGAAATCGAGCTAAAAGAGCCAATCGAAAATATGGGTGCTCAGTTGGTTAAAGAAGTTGCTTCTAAAACTGCTGATAGCGCTGGTGACGGTACTACTACTGCCACTGTTCTTGCTCAATCAATCTTCAACATTGGTATTAAAAATGTTGCCGCTGGTGCAAACCCAATGGACTTGAAAAGAGGTATCGACAAAGCAGTTTCTGCAGTAGTTGCTAACCTTCAAAGTCAATCAAAATCAATCCAGAACTCTAACGAAATCAAGCAAGTAGCTACCATTTCTGCCAATAACGATGAGGAAATCGGGCAAATGATTGCTGATGCGATGGACAAAGTTGGTAAAGACGGTGTAATTACTGTTGAAGAAGCCAGAGGTACTGAAACTGAAGTAAAAACTGTAGAAGGTATGCAGTTTGACAGAGGTTACCTTTCTCCATACTTCGCAACCAACACAGAGAAAATGGAAGTAGAGATGGATAATCCATACATCTTGATCTACGACAAAAAAATCTCTTCAATGAAGGAGTTACTTCCAATCCTTGAGCCAGTAGCTCAGAGCGGAAAGCCTTTATTGATTATTTCTGAAGATGTAGATGGCGAAGCCCTTGCAACTTTAGTTGTAAACAAAATCAGAGGTTCTCTAAAAATTGCTGCGGTTAAAGCTCCTGGCTTTGGCGACAGAAGAAAAGCAATGTTGGAAGACCTTGCCATCTTAACTGGTGGAACTTTAATTTCTGAAGAAAGAGGTTATAAGTTAGAAAACGCTACCATGGAGTACCTAGGTACTGCTGAAAAAGTAAATATCGACAAAGACAACACTACCATTGTAAATGGTGCAGGTTCTGAAGCCGATATCAAAGCTAGAGTAGCGCAAATCCAACAGCAAATTGAAAACACTACTTCTGATTATGACAAAGAGAAATTGCAAGAAAGACTTGCGAAACTTTCTGGCGGTGTAGCCATCCTTTACATTGGAGCTGCTACTGAAGTAGAAATGAAAGAGAAAAAAGACAGAGTTGACGATGCATTGCACGCAACCAGAGCAGCCGTACAAGAAGGTGTAGTTGCTGGTGGTGGTGTAGCGCTTATCAGAGCAGCTGCTGCTTTAGATAGCGTAGAAACCGACAACGAAGACCAAGCTACTGGTGTTAACATCATCAGAATAGCAATTGAATCTCCGTTAAGAACAATTGTTGCCAACTGTGGTGGTGAAGGTTCTGTGGTAGTAAACGAAGTGAAAAACGGTAAAGCGGATTACGGTTACAACGCTCGTACTGAAAAGTATGAAAACCTAATTGCTGCGGGTGTAATTGACCCAACTAAAGTAACTCGTTTAGCACTTGAAAATGCTGCTTCTATTGCTGCACTTCTATTGACTACTGAATGCGTAATTGCAGAAGAAGTTGAAGAAGGTGGCGGAATGCCAATGCCTCCAATGGGCGGTGGAATGGGCGGCATGATGTAATCGCGAAGCGATTAGTATTAAGTCCTTAGTACCTAGTACTTAGAAATATGGAGAGCCTGATTCGAAAGAGTCAGGCTCTTTTGTGTTTAGGCCTACACTCATATGCTATTCTATTGCTTACAATGGATGGATTGATACCACTGTCGCAGGTTCTCCGAACCTGTGACCATCAATTGATAAAGGACTCTGTCCTTAAAGTGTATTGAAAGTAATATAGTTTTTTAGACCCTTCGTAACCTCAGGGAAAGAAAATCAGCTGCGCACGATTAATTACATTCCGCATAAGAGAATCACGACCTCTGTATTACTGAAAAAGATCCCTACGGGGATGACTGGAGAGCAAACGTAGCTGCTAAAGCTAAGTCAGTGGCACAAACTCTACTAATCTTCGTTTGCAACGAAGATTTAATGCAAAGCCCTTAAAGCAAAGCCACTGTCGTAGCTTTCTAAACCTGTGACTAACTATTACTACTTTAATAAGCGAATTGTATTATCAAATAAATTCTCATCTGATCGAGTGCCGAATGGATCGATAGAAACATGTGTTGGCAGTTGGTCGACAATCAACTTGAATTGCTTTTGCGTTTGATTGACCTGATGAGGTGCCAAATAAATAATCGACTCTTCATTACTAACATTTTCAGGTGATGCTGTAAAAAGGCCTATTGAAATAGGTTCGTCCATGGTTATTTGTTCTGAAGCACCATTTTCTTGAGTATGAAAACGTTTAGCGTTTATGGTTAACGAAACCTCATACTTACCAGATTCCAGTTGTTGATATTCCGCCTCTTCCACAGATAAATCGTAGGTGATTACTTTCTTGAACCAATCGTCAATCAGCGCATGATATTGATTAGGAGTTACTTTGTACAGTTCATCCAGCAAAACCAAGGTATTTACTGAATAATCATAATCAGCTCTTTGCCGATCAGTAATCGTTTTTAGCACCTGATTTACAGCCTCCTCTCCTATTAAATCTATCAAGGCCAACATCACCGTTAAATTCTTCCCGTAGCCAATATAACTCTCTCCCAATTGTTTATAAATAGGCGGTTCAGGCTCACTAGCAAAAGACCTTCCTTGAAAATAGCGTCTGTTAGCGTTTTCAGCCAAGTTCCAAACCGAACCTTTTCCGTAGCGTTTCTCCATTATTATAGCCTCGGTGTATTTGGCTAAGCCTTCTACGAAAAAACTTGCTCCCTCTCCTCTATTGGGCGATAATATATGTCCCCACCATTGATGCGCCACTTCGTGAATGGTTCGTTTTGCTACAATATCGAAGCCATTTGGATCACGAATATCAGCTAGGTAAAGCCTATCTTCCACCATACTGATAAGGCCAGGGTGAGCGTAGCCTCCAAAACTCCAATGGGCAGGCACTTCTGCAATGCGGATGTAGTCAAACGGATATGCACCAAAATTTTCGATGCAGTAATCTAGCGTTAACTCAGTGCTTTCAGTAATGCGATCAATATTATAGCTATGGCTAGGGTGATAGTATTGTTCGATGGAAACACCATTGTGTTCGTCCTTCTTTATGGCAAAGTCAGCAGAGAAATAACCTATAGCTGGCAAAATTGCTAAAGTGGCTTTATAGTGAAAATAGTTTCTATTGTCAGCAGTCCACTGATTGATTAAGTTGCCAGAAGAAACAGCGGTTTGGTTGGCTTCTGTTGAAATCACAGTTTCAAAAGTGGCCCTGTCTAATTTGTTGCCATAAACTTCTAAGTGATCTTCAATTGATGCCTCTCGCTCCTTTTTTGGTAAACCTCTCTTTTCACGCTCAAAATTATTAGCAATTTCACTACCAACATTATAACCAAAACTAGGGTAAAAGGCATTGAAGGAAAGGTATGTACCATTCTTTACTACCGAATTATTTACTTCATAGCCTTTTATTCGCTTATTAATTTCATAAGTCATCTCTACCTCTTCTTCAGGCTGAATTGGCTGTTTAAATTCAAAAAGATAAGTTCCAGTCAGGCTATCATACTCCACCAAATTTGCACCTTCAATTTGAATATTAGCCATTTGTTCTTTCTCTTGAACAAGCATTTCAGAAATAGATTTTGAGCTTTCATTCTTCAAAATCTCATTTGCTCTTAGGTCATAACTTTGTTCATTCGGATACAAGTCCAATTCCGTTTTCAGTGCTATCCGGTTTAATGTTGCTAAGCCGTGAAATTGCTTGAATTTACGCTCATAGCGTTCTTGTGTATTAAGGTAGTCGTCTATACTTCTGTACTCCGACAGCACATTAGTGTTATAATAAATAAGGCTTCCTGAACTCAAAAATAAAACGCCAAAGACACTTACCGCAGTAAGCTGACTTTTCCTCCAACTACTAGTAAATTTTTGAACTTGAGATCTAAAATCTAAATTCGCTCCTCTTTTCAGAATCTTGAACGAAATAAGAGCCAAAATTCCACCCAACGAAAACCAATACATGGTAAGGTGATAAAAAGCCTTTGTGTTCTGAGCAAAGCCATTCATCTCGGTATAACTGGGTAATGGAATAAAACCTAAACGCAACAACGGATGCTGAATACCAATGGAAGGGCCTGCAAAATTGAGCAGGGCAATAGCGAGCACCGTCAGCCCCATGCCCAAGTATTTATTAGGAATTATAGATTGGAGAAATAGTGCAAATAAGCTGTAAAGCACAAAGGGTGCTCCATTATAGTAATACAAAGAAGCATACAATGGCCAATTGAATTCATAGAATCCTGTTGAGATTTGAAAAACCACTGACATTAATATGGCCGAAGAAATCAGAATAATGGGCAGCAGTAGTAAGCTTACCCATTTGGACAAGAATAAGGCAATATTTGAAACCGGTGTAACATCTAGAATTCCTTCGAATTTGTAATCCCTGCTTCTATTGGCTAGTTCGCCACTATAAAAAACAATGAGAAGTAGAGCAAAAATTTCGAGCGGCTGTAAAAAATTGTTAATCAAAATGTTCGAGGTAGCATAAAGGCTATCGTGGTATTCACCGCCTCCTTGAATTCTTGAAACAAATTCTGAAATTACAATAAAAAGCCAAGCTAAAATGATGACCCAAAAAGGGAGACTTTTAAAAGTAGCCCTCATATCTGATTCTATTAATGAAGTAAATGCCAACCGTCTTCCCTTAGCATTAAGGTTAATATCAATAGGGCGATAAGTTGTTTTACACACCTTAGTCCTTACTGCCTTCTTTTCCTTCTTCAGCCTTTGATTGACCATTTTGAACGAGAAGAATTTATAGCTAAGCGCTAATATGCCAAAACCAAAAAGCACCCAAATCAATCTATTCTGTAATAAAAATCCTGAAAGCGATAGTAATTCGGTGTTCTTTTCAAAAGGAGTCCAAAACTGAGTTTGTTGAAAAAATGCAGCAATTCCGAATGGATCAAGCAAAGCAGCTATCATCATTCCACTTTCTGTGGGTGGAATAGATTGTGCAATCAAAGGTGAGTTGAGCACAATAGAACAGACAATATAGAGTACGTAAATGCTAGTGGCACCTAAATAGGTGGCTATGTTATTCTTGGTTAATAGTGCCACCGAAAAAAGGATTGCCGAAACGATAAAAGTATTCGGCAAAATAAAGATAACCCAAGGCCACAAATAGGCCATGAGATTGAAGTCTGATAAACGATCTGGATCAAGACCAGGAGACTGCGTACCAATTAAAAAGCCAATAAAGAATGGGGAAAATGTCAATAGTCCAAATAGAAAAACTCCAAAAAATCGACTTACAAAAAACTGAAATTTGGTGATGGAAGTAGTGAATATAATACTGTCCATTTTATACCTTAAATCACGTAATAGTCCGCTAATGGCGAAAAACATGATAATGAATACCGTGCCCAGCGACATAAATGAAGTATAGTAACTAATTTGATGTGCCGAGTTAAAGTTAACGTTGGCTGGAGCAAAATTCTGCTTGCCTATCATAAGGCCATACAACAAGAAAATAATAGAAAGGCCAATAAGTGCTCGTTGTTTTCGCTGATAAAAGACCTCGAATTTCAATAAATCAATAATCATAGCAATATCAGTTTGAGGCGTTTTTTGCTTTTTGGATAGATGCGAAATAGACATCTTCTAAATCAGGGATCTGTTGCTCAAAACCGACTGCAGGGCAAGAATCAGCCAAAACGCGTATCTGGGTTTGTCCAGAAACCAATTTAGTAGAGATCACATTGTACTGCGTTTTGTATTCAGAAAGCTCGGTTCTAGGAATAGATTTCGTCCAGATTTTATTGTTCAATTCAGCGACCAGTTTCATTGGGCTGCCTTCTTTTACAATTGCCCCTTCTGAAAGAATGGCCATTTTGGGGCAGAGGTCATATACATCTTCAACAATGTGGGTAGACAGAATAACGATTACGTTCTCTCCTATTTCGCTAAGCAAATTTAAGAAGCGATTTCGCTCTTCAGGGTCAAGACCAGCGGTAGGTTCATCCACAATAATCAACTGAGGATTTCCAAGTAATGCCTGTGCAATGCCAAATCGTTGACGCATTCCCCCAGAATAAGTATGTACCGATTTTTTTCTGTGCTGATATAAATTGGTTTGTTGTAAAAGCGCTGTTACCTGCTCCTTCCTTTCCGCCTTGTTTGATAGCCCTTTCAATACCGCAATATGATTGATCAATTGCTCGGCAGAGACTTTTGGGTACACTCCAAACTCTTGTGGTAAATAACCCAGCTTACTCCTCACCTCTTCAGGTTGAGCAATAATATCAACATCATTAAACTTAATAATGCCTGCCGAAGGCTCTTGCAACGAAGCGATGGTTCGCATTAAAGATGATTTACCTGCTCCGTTTGAGCCAAGCAAACCAAACATTCCGTTGGTGATAGTGAGCGATACATTGTTTAAGGCTTTAACACCGTTTGAGTAAGTTTTAGAAAGCTGTTGTATGCTAAGCGTGTTCATAGTCGGTACGAGTTAATTTTTCAATTTCTCGAACCTAATTGCAATGAAAAAACTGTACAATTAAAGATGACGATCGCATCTAATTCCATGTCAAACCCTTACCAGCTATGATCAATTACGGTTGGACATAAAAAACACAGCGTTCATATGGCTTTTGTTAGTGTATGTCCAAATTGCTTGTTGCATATTGAGGGAATGGTATTTTTGAACAATGATGGCTTTTCTTAAAAAATACAGCGGCTTTCTTATTGGCTTGGCAATCTTATTGGTGCTGACCCAAATACTTTCTAGTCTTAAGTTAATTTTGATTGATCCCGATGAATGGTTAACCAATACACTGTTCTTTGTTTTTTGGTGGCTAGTCTTTTCTTTCCCCATTTATAAATACAAATACATTCTTCAACATAAGTTGGTGGCCTATAAAGTACTAGGGCTTTCTGTTTGCCTTATTTTAATGGTAGTCATCGACAGCTATTTCAATATTCCAGATAACCCTGGAACCATCTTCTTGTTAGTTACTTTATGGCTTGGTTTGTTTTACCTGTTTATACCCAAGTTTTTTACTAAATATCAGCGTTATATTATTGGAGCGTACGCTATTATTTTGGTCTATTTCTTTTACGTGCGTCTGTCGGCAATCAGTTTTGAAGATTATGTGAGCAATGACAAAGAAACAGCCTTTGCTCTCTTCTTTTTGCCAATTCCTTTCTTGATTTTAGTATGGGTTTATGATCAGTGGAAATGGTTGAAAACACTCAAGGCCGATAAGTCAAAAGCGGAATTGGAGTTGCTCAAAACCCAAATCAACCCACATTTTTTCTTCAATACACTGAATAATCTCTATTCCCTTACGGTGAAACATTCGGATAAAGCACCTGAGGTAATTCTGAAGCTTTCGGATATGATGCGCTATACCATTTATGAAGGGAAAAAGGAATTTGTGCCGCTTCGCGAAGAAGTGACTTATTTGGAAAACTACATTGAACTACACAAAATCAGGTACCAGAAAAAGGTCAATATTGAGTTCAGTCATAGTATTGAGCAAGAAGTTAAGGTAGCTCCCCTTTTGTTTATTATTCTGTTAGAAAACGCTCTCAAACATGGTGTTGAATCCTTGGCTGATTCGGCTTATGTGAGAATGGATTTGAGCAGTTCCAACAACAATATCCATTTCAAAATCGAAAATAATTACGAACCGATGGAAATCAACGAAGCTGAAGGCATTGGATTAGAGAACCTAAAGCGTAGATTAGAATTGATTTATCCCAAAACCCACGAACTGAACATCCATAAAACAGCCAGCACCTTTGCTGTAGATTTAAAAATAAGCCTCCAATGATAAAATACATTATTGTTGACGATGAACCATTAGCGCACGAACTAATTGAAGAGTTTTGTGATATGCTACCCCATTTAAAACTGGAAAAGAACTGCTACAACGCCATGGAAGCCATTCAGTTTTTAAACAGCAAATCTGTAGACCTTATTTTTCTAGACTTGAACATGCCCAAACTAAAAGGCTTTGATTTTCTACGAACACTTAGCGACCCACCAGCCGTAATTGTCACTACAGCCTACAAAGAATTTGCCTTAGAAGGTTATGAGCTTAATATAGCCGATTACTTACTCAAGCCTTTCAGTTTCGACCGATTAGTAAAGGCGGTAAATAAGGCCATTGGCACAAAAACACCTTCTAAACAGTCAGAATCAACACCGACCAATCGCGGTCGTTTCTTTATCAAAGGAGACAAAAAGTATCATCAAATCTCGTCTGAGGATATCTTGTTTGTGGAAGCCTATGGCAATTACAGCAAACTGTATTTTGAAAAAGAAGTGATTATTAGTCACGAAAACATTTCGTATTACGAAGAGCTGCTTGACGAAAATGAATTTCTACGCGTACATAAATCCTTTATTGTGGCTTTAGACAAAATCAACCTGATTGAAGGCAACAGAATCAAGATTGGCCAGAAAGAAGTGCCTATTGGGCAAACGTATAAGAGTGCAGTTGGAAAACTTTATAAATAGTTTAAAAAATGGCAATACTCCTTTTTCGGTACAAGCCCTAAACCCTCTTTAGTAGTAGGCATTTGTGTAAGTATTGGCTCATATTTGAATAGACAAATCACTATCCGATTTTAAATTTTATTTAAATCACTTTTCACCAAATTTTTCAAACCATGTCATTAGTCATAAACACAATCGTAGCAATCCCAAATAACAAAACAGTTGCTATTCAATATATTGCCATTGGAGACAAAGTAGAAACCTTTAATTATTCTACACAAAGCGGTCTTTCTAAAGGCAATCCATTAATAGTCAAAATGTCTAATGGCACTGGTAACACTCCCATTTCTCAGAATATGATAAATATTAGATTCGGGAATAACTCAAGCCTTATTTGCTCTCCAGATCAGAAAATATTAACAGAAAATGGAAAGCTGAAAATGGCAAAACACTTCATGCCCAATGACAACATATTTTTAGCAGATGGATCAACCACAAAAATAGAGATGGTAGTGATGGGTAATTATCAAGAAGGCATTCATATGATTTCCACCTCATTGAATCCAACTACTTCACTGAAACATGGTAATCTATTCTGCGCCAATGGCATTATTGTAGCAGACTATGCTTTAAACCTAGGAGAACCAGATAATGATGAACTTACAGGCTTGAATCCCGAGTAGAGAATCACCCTATATAAAACCCTTTAACCAACCCCTCAAACCAACATTACTTTTTAATTTTCAAATCAACTATTTTTGCAGAATTGGTGTTAGCCTAATTCAGAATTCAAATTAATGGCGAAAAGAGTAGTGGTAGGCCTTTCGGGCGGTGTAGATTCAAGCGTTACAGCACATCTGTTGATAGAGCAAGGTTATGAGGTAATCGGCATGTTTATGCGCAATTGGGTAGACGATTCGGTGATTATTTCAGAAGAATGCCCTTGGGTAGAAGACAGTAATGATGCTTTGGCCGTAGCCGAAAAGCTCGGAATTCCTTTCCATGTAATCGATTTGAGTGAGCAATACAAAGAACGTATCGTAGATTATATGTTTGCTGAATACGAAAAAGGCCGCACTCCCAACCCAGACATTCTTTGCAACCGCGAAGTGAAATTCGACATTTTCTTAAAAGCTGCCATGAAGCTTAAGGCAGATTTTGTAGCTACCGGACATTACTGTCAAAAGGAAACTATTGTTGAAAATGGAAAAGAAATTCATCGCCTATTAGCTGGCGCAGATGCTAATAAAGATCAGTCGTATTTCTTATGTCAACTGAACCAAGATCAGTTGGCCAAGGCGCTCTTCCCTATTGGGCATTTACAAAAACCCCAAGTGAGGGCTATTGCCAAAGAGGCAGACTTAATTACAGCCGACAAAAAAGATTCACAAGGTCTTTGCTTTATTGGCAAGGTAAGATTACCTGATTTTCTACAGCAACAACTGGCTCCTAAAAAAGGGGAAATACGCGAATTAGAAGCAGATGCGGTTAATTTCAGTTCCTTTCTTGAAAAAGACGTGTTTCATTTTGACACAAAACTAGAAGAGCTCAAACACCACACAAAACCTTACGAATATACTCCAACAGACGGAAAAAAAATTGGCGAACACAATGGAGCGCATTATTTTACTATTGGTCAGCGTAAGGGTTTGGCTGTTGGCGGAACGCCAGAGCCACTCTTTGTAATTCATAAAGACACCAAGCAAAATGTTATCTATACTGGTCAAGGAGAAAACCATCCTGGATTATTAAGAAAGGGGTTATTTGTTCCAGCCAATGCAGTGCATTGGGTACGTCCAGACATGGCATTAAAAACAGGTGAATCGAAAGTTTACGATGCTAGAATTCGATATAGACAACCCTTAGAAAAGGCAGAGTTGTTTATGGAGGCTGATGGCCTTTATATCATTTTTGAGGAATATCAGAAAGGAATTGCATCAGGTCAGTTTGTAGCTTGGTATGACAAGAATGAGTTAATAGGCTCTGGCGAGATTCAGTAGTTTTATGTTAGATTCTAGACACTAGATATTAGATATTAAAAGATAAACACTAAACTGCTAAGGGTTAAGATATAATTGGCCAAAATAAAACCCCATTCAACTTTCGTTCAATGGGGTTTTGTATTTCTAGCTTAAGAAGCCTTAAACGTCAACCTTAGCGTATTTCGCATTCTTTTCAATAAAGTCTCTACGAGGTGGTACTTCATCGCCCATAAGCATTGAAAACAAGTGATCGGCCTCAACTGCCGATTCAACCGTTACACGTTTCATACTTCTAGTTTCTGGATCCATCGTAGTTTCCCAAAGTTGCTCTGGGTTCATCTCTCCCAAACCTTTATAACGCTGAATACTTACAGAATCTTCTTTTCCTGATTCTCCAGCCATTTCCTTGGTAATCTGAGCTCGCTGTTGCTCATCCCAGCAATAACGCTGATCTTTCCCTTTTTTGAGTAAGTACAAAGGAGGAAGCGCAATATACAAGTACCCAGCATCAATCAATGGTCTCATATATCTAAAGAAGAAAGTCAGAATCAAGGTACGAATGTGGCTACCATCAATATCCGCATCCGTCATGATTACGATTTTGTGGTAACGCAATTTCGATAAGTTTAACGCCTTATCATCTTCTTCTGTACCAAAAGAAACACCTAATGCCGTTATTATATTCTTAATCTCGTCATTATCATAAATCTTATGTTCTTGTGCTTTCTCTACATTAAGAATTTTACCTCTCAATGGAAGAATAGCCTGAAAGTTTCTATCTCTACCTTGTTTGGCCGAACCACCCGCAGAATCTCCCTCAACAAGGTATAATTCGCAAAGTGCAGGATCTTTCTCAGAGCAATCGGCAAGTTTACCAGGCAAACCAGTACCAGAAAGTACATTCTTTCTTTGTACCATTTCACGGGCTTTTCTGGCTGCATGACGTGCTTGCGCAGCCAGGATTACCTTTTGAACAATGGTTTTAGCCGCTTTAGGGTTTTCTTCTAAGTAATATTGAAGGGTTTCGCCCACAGCAGACTCAACAGCCCCCATTACATCATTATTACCAAGCTTAGTCTTAGTTTGGCCCTCAAACTGAGGTTCTGCCACTTTTACAGAAATAATTGCCGTAAGACCTTCTCTAAAGTCATCTCCGGTAATGTCTATTTTAATTTTATCAAGCAGACCAGATTTATCTGCGTAAGATTTCAATGTTCGTGTTAATGCTCTTCTAAATCCAGAAACGTGAGTTCCACCTTCAATGGTGTTAATATTGTTTACATAAGAAACTACATTTTCAGCATAAGATGAGTTATAACTCATGGCTACCTGAACAGGTACTTCACCCCTAATATTTTCGATATAAATTGGCTCTTCAATCAGTTTTTCACGGGTAGCGTCTAAATACTCCACAAACTCTTTCAAACCACCTTCTGAATGAAATACTTCGCCAAGGAAGTTACCATCATCATCTTTTTCTCTCTTATCGGTTAGAGTAATTGTAATGCCCGCATTTAGGAAAGAGAGTTCTCTCAACCTTCCTGCTACAGTTTCATACTTATATTCTAGAACTGTAAAAATATCACCATCTGGCTTAAAGTGAACAGTAGTACCGGTTCTATCCGATTTACCAATCTCTTTAACAGGGTACTTAGGAATCCCTATTGAATATTCTTGTTGAAATTTTGATCCACCGCGCTCAACCGTCACAAGCATCATAGATGAAAGTGCGTTTACGCAGGATACACCCACACCGTGAAGACCTCCAGACACTTTGTAAGTATCCTTATCGAACTTACCACCAGCGTGAAGTACCGTCATTACTACTTCTAGTGCCGACCTTCCTTCTTTTTCGTGCATATCGGTCGGAATTCCCCTACCGTTATCTGTTACAACTACTGAATTGTCTTCTTCGATGGTTACTGTAATGGTATCGCAATGGCCTGCTAAGGCTTCATCGATAGAGTTATCTACTACTTCCCAAATCATATGGTGAAGTCCTTTAACCCCAATATCTCCAATATACATGGCTGGCCGCTTTCTAACCGCCTCTAAACCCTCTAAAACCTGAATGTTAACCGCTGAATATTCTTGATTCTTTTTCTCTTCGCTCATTGTGAATAAAAACTGTTAAAAAAGGAGGTTACGGTCGGTTTCAGAATTAAATCCAAAGGACAATAGACCGCCCTCATACAACGTACGAAGATACGTAAAATAACTTAGAAATTGCCCACAGAAAGCATCACTAAAGTACAGGCTTCTTCACAAATTATACCTTGGGCTTCGGCCAGCTTTTTAAGTTCCTGATTTTCAGTTCCGGGATTGAAAATTATGCGTTTTGGCTTTAATGAAAGGATATAGTTGTACCACTCAATTTGGCGTTGCGGATTGATGTAGAGTGTAATGGTATCTACCTCATCTATTTGAGGTTGATCACGAATATTCAAAATTGATTTACCCAAAACTTGCCCTTCGCTAATACCTATAGGAATAAATTCATGGCCGTAGTTTTTAAGTCTTTCTGCTGCCATAAATGCGTAATTGTTCGTTTTTGGATTACTTCCAATGATTACTGTTTTTTTCACTTAACTATAATTAACGATTGACATGAAACTAAATGAATAACTTTGCGATTGCAATGTGAGTATAGCATACTCGTTTAGGCTTCGAACATCCAAAAGATTTATGAGAGTTCCATTAGTAGTAATATCAATATTTATTTCCACCCTCACTTTCGCTAGTGATTCACTTTTGTTCAACGAAATTAAGAATGAAAAAGATTGGCAAAAGGTAGTTGAATTGGCGAAAGCGCAGAACAAACTTTTGTTTGTAGATGCCTATGCCGACTGGTGTGCATACTGTCATCAATTAGATGAAGAAGTATACACTAATAATCAGGTAATCAAATACTTTAACAACAATTTTATTAATGTAAAATTTGATACGGAATCTGAATATGGTGCTCAATTAGCCAATATTTTTGGCGTATCAAGCTTGCCTACGTTATTCTTTATTACCGAAGATCAAGAAATCTTTGACACCATTTTAGGTTTTATTCCTGCCCCCGCCCTTATGGCCTATGGGCAAAGGGCTGTAGATGATTTCGCTCAACTTCCCATTCTAGAAAAGAAATATGACGACTTAATTGCTACCAATGAAGAAAAGCTTGAATTGATCCGAATTCTTGAAAATAAAGACTTTGAGCGTGCTGCCGAGATAGCAAAAGACTACATCAGTCAATTGAAGCTTGTAGACTACCTAGAGAATGTAGAAAACCTATGGTTGGTATCTAGATTTGAAAACCACTTAAGCTCTGCCCCCTATGGCTACATGACAACCCATAAGAGCGAGATTATTGAAGCGCATGGTATAGACGAATATGAAGACTACTTTAAAACAATCTACAACGACAACCTTCAGCTTGCTATAAAATATGGTGACGAAAACCTGCTGTATCAGTTGATTCGCGAAGTATTGCCTGAATTTCTTCCAGAAGTAGAAATTCCTGAAGCAGCCTTTATTACTAAAAAACTATACTTTGGACAGCGTAGAAATTATCAAAAATATCAGTTTGAAGTAAACAGCTATATGAATAATCATGTGGCTGCAGATTCAAAAGTTGATTTTCTATTTAGTAATGGGCTCGAAATTATCGAAGACCAAGAAGATGTTGCCATGCTTCAATTTGCGGCCAATTTACTTACCCAAGCCACAGCAATAAACCCAACTCACTTTGAAGCCGCTGCCCTATTGGGTTACGCTAAAGGTTTATTGGGCGATTATGATGTAGCCATTGCGCAAATTGAAAAAGCCAAAACCATTGCGCAAAATGATGAACAAAGAGAAATGGCAGATAGCCTAATTCTTGCCGTACAGCAGATGAAGGGAAGTTAGGATAACCCATTACCCTGCTACTTTAATCCGGTAGCCTCGCTTACAGAACGTCTCTATCGTGTATTTTTTCCACCATTGAATTCACCAATAATAAAAATGAAAACACTAGGCTTAATCGGGGGAACTTCTTGGCATTCCACAGTAGAGTATTATCGAGATATTAATCAGGCGGTGAACGAGCACTTTGGCGATAATACCAACCCTCCTTTAGTGCTTTACAATCTGAATCAATCTTTAATTCACCAATACCAACGAGAAGGTAATTGGGCAGCAATTGCTGATATGATTATTGATGCAGGTAAACGACTTCAACTTGCAGGAGCAGAAGCGCTTATGTGCTGCGCAAATACACCTCATAAAGTATTCGATACAGTAAACGAAACTCTTGAAGTCGCAATGCTGCATATTGCTGATGCCACAGCCCAAGCCATCAAAAGAAAAGGCATTAACAAAGTCTGTTTTATTGGAACGAAGTTCACCATGGAAGAGGATTTTATTACCGGTAGAATTGGACAGTCTGGTATTGAAGTACTCGTTCCTGAAATGCCAGAAGTGATTGAAGAACTGCATTGGATTATCCAGAAAGAACTGACTTTTGGTCGGATCGAAGAATCATCTAAGCAATATGTATTGGACACCATCAATAAAATGATTTCGCAGGGTGCTGAAGGTGTTATTCTAGGTTGTACAGAATTCCCTTTAATGATTTCTGAAAGTGATCTAAACGTTCCCATTTTTAATACTACCCATATCCATTCTCAGGCAGCAGTAGATTTTATTTTAGGAAAAGATTGATCATAGCTCTATTTAATTAGCCAACCCTCCAAAAGTTCTCATTCATAGTTCAGGGGGTAATTAATTACTGATGAAATAGAATCTTCAACTTTTGGAGGGTTATACCAACTAATATTCGTTTCAAACGAAGATTTAAGTAAACCCCTCTAATCCTCGATTACAACGAGGATTTTAGTCAATCTTACATTTACCCCTACTGATTCTTTACTTTCTTTTCAAACTAGCAATTAGGCTTTCAGCACATTTCTCACCATCCATGGCGGCTGAAACAATTCCACCAGCAAAACCTGCTCCTTCCCCACAAGGAAATAAGCCTTTGATTTCCACATGTTCTAAGCTGTCTTTATCTCTTGGAATTCTAACAGGTGAAGAAGTTCGGCTCTCTACTCCAACTATTTGCGCTTCGTTAGTATAATAGCCCTTCATTTTCTTGGAGTAGCCTTTGAAAGCGTCTCTCAATCTCAAATGAATCGACTCTGGCAATACTTCACGCATATCTACAGACAGTAAGCCCGGTTGATAGGAAGTGTCATTCAAAGAAGATGAAACTCTGCCGTTAACGAAATCCGTCATGCGCTGAGCAGGTGCAGCTTGAGTGCCTCCAGCAATCTGGCAAGCACGTTGTTCTATTTCTCTCTGAAACTCCATTCCAGCCAAAGCCCCAAATTTGGAATACGCGGTAAGGTCTTCCAATTCAACTGCCGAAACAATACCCGAATTAGCGAAGGCTGAATCCCTTCTTGAAGGGC
Organism: Roseivirga seohaensis; assembly: GCF_001592945.1. Lineage (GTDB taxonomy): Bacteria > Bacteroidota > Bacteroidia > Cytophagales > Cyclobacteriaceae > Roseivirga > Roseivirga seohaensis. The sequence continues at coordinate 220,564 of NZ_LRPB01000047.1, read as the reverse complement.
TCATTCCGTTTACAACCACTTCGCCTGGAGCTGTAGCCGCAGGCACAATAAAACCTCCCGGACACATGCAGAAGCTAAATACACCTCTTTGTTTGCCTTCATGATAAGTCTGATGAACGAGTGCGTAAGAGGATGCTGGCAAAAACTCGCCCCTATCAGTATCGCAATGGTATTGAATCTTGTCGATCAGTGATTGCGGATGCTCAATTCTTACACCCAAAGCGAAAGGTTTCGCTTCAATCAATACCTCATTCTTCTGTAGTAAATGGAAAATATCTCTTGCTGAATGGCCAGTTGCTAAAATTACACCCAAGCCTTCTACTTTAGAGCCGTCTGCCAAAACCACTCCCGTCATTCTTTTTTCCTTGATAATGAAGTCAGCCACTTTGGTATCGAAATGAATTTCTCCACCTGCATTTAAAATACTCTGTCTGATTTCTTGTACCACTTTGGGTAATTTGTTGGTGCCAATGTGCGGATGTGCATCTACTAAAATATCTTCAGTAGCACCATGGGCAACTAAAATCTCTAAGGTTCTGAGAATGTCACCACGTTTTTTTGAACGGGTATAAAGCTTACCGTCAGAAAAAGTACCTGCTCCTCCTTCTCCAAAACAATAGTTGGATTCAGGATTCACAACATGATCTTTGTTGATGGCAGCAAGATCGCGTCTCCTTTTTTGCACATCACTGCCTCGTTCAATAACAATGGGTTTGTAACCCAATTCGATTAAACGCAATGCGGCAAACATTCCAGCAGGCCCAAAACCGACAATAATGACTGGTTCGCCATTGGTGACTACTGGATAATCTCTTTTGTAGGAAATTACAGGCGGAAGCTCTTCGTTAATGAAGACTTGCGCTTCAATATTCACCTTTACATTTCGAGAACGTGCATCGATGGAGCGTTTTAAAGCCCGCACCTGAACACTTTTAGGGTTGGTAATATTGGCCCTTTTCAGGATGATGGCCTCAAATAATTCTGGAGTGAAGGCTTCTTCGGGGCGAAGCGTAGTTTTTATAGTCTTTTGCATGGCGTAGAGTATTTATCTCTAAAGTGAATGTTCTTTTATTTCCTGCAAATTTAGATTCAAAACATCAACAAACCTATTGCCCCACAACATGGCTAGAGGTACGTATTTGGGTAGAACACAAAAATATATTTGCTAAGTTTATATTTATGAAATCAACCAAAGAAGCACTTCTAATTTCAGGATTAATCATTACAGTTATTTTTCTCACATCATCCTGTGGGTCTAATTCTGAAAACCAGAACTCTGATTCTAGTTTAGAAGACGTTGATGTGATTTCTATTGCAGAAATTACACCAAGCAAATTGTCGGATGTAGTTGATGACATTGGCTATACTGCGTTGAAATATCATCCAGAACATCGTGCCTACCGAATTGACAAGGTTTTAATTGAGGACGGATTGATTTATATCTTTGATTACTACTCCGGTCGATCGCTCTCTGTTTATGATTTAAAAGGTAACTTTCAATTTGCCATTACCAAACCCGGGCAAGGCCCCGACCAATACCTAGAAGTACAGGATTTTTTAATAGATAAGAGTAATATTGAAGTGCTAGATGCCAGAGGAAGATTAATAATTTATAATGAAAATGGTATTTTTGAAAGAAGTGAGAAGCTACCTTTTGTGGCTCAAGCATTTAGCAAAGTTGAGGGTAATTATTTATTCCAAACGGGTAAAATACCAAACGAACTAGGTGAGAATGGAAAGTCTTGCGAAGTGGTTCAATATAATTTGGAAACCAAAAAGGCAGACTGTCAGCTAGAAATTCATAATGGCAAAAACCCGCACTCTTTCAAGGAAAGAAATATTTTGAAAAACATAGGAGGCATAACTTATTATAGCACATATTTTAATGACACCATCTATAGAAAACAAGGGGACAAATTCACTCCACGGTTTATAATGAACTTCTCTTCCAACGCTTTACCTGATGATACTTTTGACCCCAAAAAATCTAATCGAGACCTTATTGGAACTCCTAACGATAATAAAGACAAAGCTTATCACACCCCAAACTTACAAGGAAACACGGACTTACTCCTTACTGAATTTCGTAATAATGGAATTTACCGTTTGATTTATGACACTAAAAATGAACTTAAAACTGTATTAAAAACCACTTCAGAAAATAATGTTGATGGAGGTTTACCACTTTACTGGTCTCATACAGTTAGTAATCGCGATATCATTATGATCATTGACTCCGATTATGCCCTGGAAAGGGCCAGCAAATTGAAGGAAGAGAAAAGCCAGTTCAATGAAAAAGAACAGGCCTTTTTGGATTTCGCTAGTAGCCTAAGTATTGAAGCCCCTTTGGTGATGATTGCATACCACCTCAAGTAAGGGCTATTTATATGGCACTTTCTCTAAAATATGTCTAATAACCTGAATTCTTGCTGAAGTCTTTTTATTCGCTTTCAACACAATCCAAGGGTTATTTTTCGTGTTTGTTTCTGCAAACATTCTCACTCTATACTCTGTATAAGAATCCCATAGTTCTTGCGCCATTTCATCTACTGGCGACATCTTCCAGCGCTTTAGTGGGTTTTCCAGAATAGCCTTAAACCTAGCTGCTTGCTCTTTCTTTGTAATCGAGAAATAGAACTTCAACAGAATGATACCATCGTTGGTCAACATAGTTTCAAAGTTATTGACCTCGCGCATAAATCGTTCATATTCTTCATTAGTGCAGAAACCATTTACAGGTTCTACCACGGCCCTGTTATACCAACTTCTGTCAAAAAACACGATTTCTCCTGGATTTGGTAAACGGGAAATATAACGTTGGAAATACCACTGTCCACGCTCTTCTTCAGTAGGCTTTGGCAAGGCTACTACACGGTAATTTCTTGGGTTCAAATGGTGAGTTACCCTTCTAATCGCTCCACCCTTTCCTGCTGAATCTCTTCCTTCAAACAGCAAACAAATTCGCTTTCCTTCATTAATGGCCCATTGCTGAAGTTTGATAAGTTCTACCTGAAACTCCTCAAGGCGCTTTTCATATTTCACATAGCGCAAAACCTTTTCGGGATTGATGTTATTCTTGTCTTTTAGCAATAGCTTAATCGCCTTATTGCTATTCAAGAGCTTCAGTTCCTTATCTGTAAAGTTGTATTTTAATTCAGACATTATATCAAATGATAAATTGATCGGTGGAAACGCATTACAATGTTCGGGTCGGGCAATACCACAACATCTGCCTCTTTTTTACCAGGGTACTCAAACTTAGAAAGTACATGGCGGATGCTTTCTAAACGGGCTTGTTTTTTAGTGTTAGTTTTTATGATAACCCAAGGGCTGAAACTGTTATGCGTTTGGGCAAACATTTGCTCTTTGTAATAGGTATATCTTTCCCACATTTCTTGTCCCTTTTCATCCACAGGACTTAGTTTCCATTGTTTCAAGGGATTGGCTCGTCTATCATTAAAGCGTTTGACTTGCTCATCTTTACCTATTGAAAACCAAAATTTTATTATATGAACACCATCTTCAAAAAGCATATGCTCAAACTCTGGAACCTGACGCATAAAACGCTGATACTGATCTTCGTCACAAAACCCCATAACAGGCTCTACCACAGCCCTGTTATACCAACTACGATCGAAAAAAACCATTTCACCAGCATAAGGAAGTTCCTTAATGTATCTTCTAAAATACCATTGCCCCTTTTCTAAATCTGTAGGCTTATTCAGCGCTACTACGCGCATAGATCGCGGGTTTAGGTGCTCGGTAAATCGCTTAATGGTTCCACCCTTTCCTGCTGCATCGCGCCCTTCAAAAATTACAGCGACTCTTTGTTTAGTTTCAGCAATCCAGTGCTGAAGTTTAACCAATTCTATCTGGAGCTTTTCAAGCTGTCTTTCATATTCGAGGTTATACAAAGCTTTCGAGTAATCTCTACCCTTTTCTTGAAGTAAACGCTCTAAATCGGCTCCATTCTTAATATTCGAGAAATCTCGATTATCAAGCATTTGGTCTTTGGTTAACTTATTTTGAACAGAATCATCTGTTATTAAAAATTCGCTCATAATTCGAATTGATTTCTGGCGTTAAAATAATCAAAATGGTTACACCCTTTGCATTAAGCAGCATCAATTCTGTGGAATTAAAAAAAAATATGCCCTACCTTCGCAAACACAATAAATCTATATGAAACGCTACTTATCAATTTTCACACTGTTACTTCTTTCATTTTCAGTTGTTGGCCAAGACATTCTTACAAAACATACAGGCGAAACCTTAACTGGCGATGTTCAATTATTATCTAATTCTGATGGAATGCCTTACGCTGTTGTAAAAAATGGTAAGGACAAGGAGACCATTAAGCTTTTCGACATCCAGAACATTTCAATGGAAGAGTTTGGGCTAATTAAACCTATGAAAATTGGTGAGCAATATCATTTCGGATTACTTGTTTCTGAAGACTACTTAAGCGTTTACAAATATTCTAATTCTAATAGAATGGATGATTTTGGTATGGTGGCTTTACAGAAATTTGGCGCACCAGCATTTGCACTACCCGGCATAATGGGTTTCAGAAAGCTAATGGCAGATTACCTTTCAGACTGTGAAGAAGTATCTGATAAAATTGAGGAAAAAGAATTTACCAGAAAGGATATAGATCAAATTGTTGCAGATTATAATGGCTGTATTGCGCTAAAAAACTCAATCAAAGAACAACCCGCTTCTTACTACCAGTCTGCTGCTCCTAAAATAGCCCCCTCTATACAAAGCATGTTAAAAGACTTTGAAACACTGCTTAAGTATTCTGAAAAAGTGGAAAATAAAGAAAGTGCCACAGAGATGTTTTCGGATTTGAGCTCTAAACTCAAAAAAGGAGAAAAAGTACCTGATTACCTGATTAATGCATTAAAAGGTGCCATCAAAAATGACAACAAACTTGTTGAGCTGCTAAACAAAATTATTGAGGAATAGCAGTATTATTTCACATGTGCTCTAAAAGTAATGACCGCAGTAGGTTTTCTGGGGTCGTTACTAAAAATAGCTAGTGTTTTTCTTTCGAAGCCTAATCTGTCAGTCGCATCAAAGGTAACCTGCATTTCTACAGATTCGCCAGGTGCTATAGCAGCCCTTTTCACATCATACAACAAGCATGAGCAATTGCTTTCTATCTTTATAAGCTCCAATGGCTCATTTCCTCGATTTGAAAGTGTAATATTTACCGACTTTTTAGTGTTTGGCGCCATTACTTTAAAGTCATGGTCTAAATCACTTATTGCCAAATATGGCGAGTCGGCAGTATAGTCCGAAGGTTTCTGTTCAAGGGTAAACTGCACTGGAATTGAAAATACCAGCGAATCATTTTTATCCTTTACTTGAACAATCTCTTTTGTAAAGCCTGGTACTAATAAAGAATCTGTTTTTAAAACAATATTCATCTTAGTGAAGCTATTGTGAGGCACTTCATTAGGTTGAAAACTTACATCGTAATAAGATGAAATGCTGGTTGCTCTCAAATCCAATGGTTCACCTCCGAAATTGTACAGGATCATTTCCGCGCTTAAATCATCTCCAATAAAGCCCGACCTGAAATTAACTACCTGATATTTAGACCGAAATGGCCAAAATACATTACGATAAGCTTTAAATACATCTATAACTGGAGTTAAAATTCGTCCTTGAAAAACATATTCTTTTATAATAATTTCTGATGAGTCTAAAACTCTCACCCCTATTTCGAAACCTCCTACATAGCCTTCTGTAAGGATGGTATAAGGAATATCTACGGCTTCTCTTGGATGCACTTTAAAGTTCTCCTTTTCTAGTTTTAACCTTTCCGCGCCAGACCAAAACCCGATCATTACTGTATCTTCAGAGGTGTTTTCCCAAGAAAAATTTCCATAAAAAGTCCCTACTTCTCCATCAATCACTCCTACATTAATCACTTCAGGGTTTTGAGCAAAACCGTAAGAAGTAATACAAATCAAAAAAAGAAAGCATAAGAATTTGGTCATAAGGTATTGACGACAGGAATGTGTTTTTAATATGTTCACAAGCAAAAATAACAAGGCAATGCTTGAATCGACCAGTCAATAATCATTTATTTGTGACAAATATTAAATCCATGGCAAGAATCTTAACTGGAATACAAAGTTCAGGCAAACCACACTTGGGAAATTTATTAGGCGCAATTATTCCAGCAATCGAATTATCAAAGGATCCTAAAAACGATTCGTTCTTCTTTATTGCTGATTTACATTCACTTACCACCATTAAAGACCCACAAACAAGAATAGACAACACCAATGCTGTGGCAGCCGCGTGGTTGGCTTTTGGTTTCGATACTGACAAAAACACCTTTTACCGTCAATCAAGAGTGCCAGAAGTTTGCGAACTCACATGGTACTTAAGCTGCATGACGCCCTACCCTATGCTGGCCAATGCACATTCATTTAAAGATAAATCCGACAGACTTTCAGATGTAAACGCTGGGCTTTTCACTTATCCTGTATTAATGGCCTGCGATATTTTACTTTACGATGCGGCCTATGTTCCTGTAGGAAAAGACCAAAGACAGCACTTGGAAATGGCACGTGATATGGCCAATACTTTCAATAATCAATACGGAGAAATATTTAAAATTCCGGAAGCCAAGATTAACGAAAAAGTAATGACTATTCCTGGTACGGATGGCCAAAAAATGAGTAAATCTTATGGAAACACCATTGATATTTTTCAGCCCGACAAGGCCCTTAAGAAGAATATTATGCAAATCGTTACCGATAGTGCTCCGCTTGAGGCTCCTAAAAACCCCGACACTGACAACACATTTGCCATCTATTCATTAATAGCTTCTGAAGCTCAAACCCAAGAAATGAGAGCAAATTATGAAGGCGGAAATTATGGCTATGGACATGCTAAAATTGCGCTTTATGAGCTAATTTTAGAAAAATACGCCAAGGAAAGAGAAATCTTCAATTACTACATGAATAACCTTGACGAACTGAACAAGAAATTAGAAGCCGGTGAAGAAAAAGCCAGAGTAGTAGCTAGAGAAGTTCTTGCTAGGGCCAAGAAAGCCATTGGTTTTTGAACCAAATGATAAAATTCTTGCTTAATTAAAGACCAAAGTCAGTCACATGTCGTTTAGTTAATTGGTTAAAAAATAAGGATTATGAAAAAGGCATTTCTAAGTAGTTTGATTTTATCCACTCTTCTATTCGTTAGCTCGTGTAACGATTCTGGAAATGAGCTTTCTGAATTTACGGGTAACCAAATGGAAATGGCCTTAATCCCTGGTTCCGTTGAAGGAAATACAACTTCAGGTACTTTATCAATAAGAGAACGGAATGATGGAAAAGCTCAAATAGAGATTACTCTGAACGATGTGATTTCAGGTGCTGAACATCCAGTTCATCTCCATTTTGGGAGCTTAAGTGATAATGGAGATGTAGCCACTTATCTTACCACTTTAAAAGAGGTGAACGGAATTGGTAAAAGTGTTACCATTTTGGAGTCGTTGGATAACAACACTACCATTGACTATAATGACCTTTTGGACTTCAATGGCAGTATTAAAATCCACTTTGAAGCTTCAGGACCGTTGGAAAACGAAATTTTGGGCTCAACGAACATTGGACTGAATGTAGATCAAAATCAGGCCTATTTAAACGGAACTAAAAGTATAACCGTTTGTAATTCTAACTTCGGAAACTAACCCACCGCGATTCGTTTATCGAACAATAAACTTCTTTGTTTCTACCCTGCCTAAATGGCTAACTGTTAAGAAATAAATTCCAGCCGATAGTAAACTAGTCTCTTCTACTTCTCCCTGTTCTGGTGAAAGTGTTTTGTTTAAAAGCATTTCTCCTTTAATATCTCTAATCATTAGTTTAGGAAGCTCTAAGGCATTCTGAGACCAAACTCTAAGTTTTTCACCTGTAGTAATTACGTTTCCTTTCAGGCCAAAACTGAAAGTATTAACTCCTTCATAAACCACACTGATTACTTCTGAATACTCAAATTGTCCGTTAAAATCAGTTTGCCTAAGCCTATAGTATGACCTGCCCAAAACCGGATTCATATCTGATATGCTGTATGACCTTGTAGCGGTGGTTGTACCTGCTCCTTCTACAAATAAAACTGGCGTAAATTCTTTAGCGTCTGCAGATCGCTCAATGGTGAAAAGTTGATTGTTTTCTTCAATGGCGGTTACCCATTTCAAATTGACAAAGCCCTTTGCTGGAAACGCATTGAAAGAAAGCAATACAATTGGCAAACGTTCGGTGGTATTATCCATAGCATATAAATCGCCAAAGCCCTGTACATCGCTCACCGTTACCGTATTGTTGGTTGGGTTTACAGTTCCGCCTACAAACCAATCTAAAGTACCTCCTGCAATTGTTCGGTAGGCTACCCCAACCATATTACTCTCTGTGGATTGGGTAAAGTCTGATGCATCGTAAATAAAACTAGCATTGTATACCGGGTTGGTAATGTTATTGCCTAAAACTGTCCAATACAATTCTATATAGTCTGTTGCCGCAGTACCATCATCATCACCTGCTGGTGAATCGCCAGTATTATCTCTATCACGGTTAGGGTGCGCTGAATCTGTTATACTAAAATCAATTGAAGCACTACCACCTATTGTAGCAGATGTTAGTACAAGGGTTATCGGAGAATACTGATCGCCTCCAATTGGAACGAAAAATGTCCCCAAAGCTGAAAGGCCATACCTAAGCACTCCTCCTGCATTATCTTGAATATAACTGATTGAATTTCCTCCAGTAATTGTTGCTCCTGGAGACATAATTATATTTTGACCTCCCATAATAATATCTCCTGCTGTCATGGTCAATTGATTATCTATAGTGATGTCTGCAGTAGTTGTAACATCCTGTCCATCAGCCTTATTTATAACCAAATTGTAATAATTATTTCCTGCGTCTGTGGTTTGTTGAATTTCCTGATTGCTCACAGTACGATTGTAGGTAACCGTATTGCCCACAGCCGAAGCAGTAAAAGAGCTTATGGTAAAGTTTGCATTTGAACCACCATAAAGCATCGATCCATTCGCTCCATTGATAAATGCCCCAGTTCCACCTAGTGCATCAGATATATCTACTCCGCCAGAGTTTGTGTTGGTATAGCTTGCAGCTGCGTCAATTAAAAAGTCAGACATAGTATTCATTGCTCCTGTTCCGGAAATAGTTCCTGTAGCACTGGTCAGTGTATATACACAACCTGCTCCGTTACAGCCTGTAAAAGTGCCGTCATTAGATAAATTACCCGAGATAGTTGGTGAATAAGGGGCTGTAACCAACCAAGATCCATTTGAGTTTACATCAATATTATTGAAGTTGTAAGATCCTGCCGCTCCATCAATAGTAAAACTACCATTGTCAACAGTAATTGTGCCCGTAGAAGTAATAGAAGTATTGGCCAAAGTCATTGCTCCACCTGTAGCAATATCCATATTTACGAAAGTCAAAGTACCTGTATTGGAGTCAACAGTCCCTCCATTAACCTCAAAGTCTCCAGCAATACTGACGGTTGTGCCAAGTTGATTAAATGCACCACTATTTACAGTTAATCCTCCAGCAGCATTTGTAAGTGTTAAGGTTCCTGCTCTTAAGTCAACAGTGCCTGTAGCTAAGGTCATATCGGTAGCATCTATGGTTGAAGCTGTTGTTTCATTCAAATCCATAGCTCCACCTGTAATCGTTATATCACCAGAAATATTCATATCCCCATCGTTATGGTCATATTCACCTGATGACATAAGTAAATCGCCTGAAATATTAATTGTAGCTGTGTTATCATTAAATAACAATTCACCACCAGCAATAGTCAAGTCATTGGTTACATTCAACGTATTAGCTCCGTTCATTACAAGCCTTCCTGAATTGACACTTATTCCACCCGTAGCATTTGTAACATTCATTGTACCAGCCCTTAACTGAACATCTCCTGTAGCGATAGCCATGTCTGTGGCATCCAAAGTCCCTCCATCTAAAAAAGCCGAACCATTGGTTAAATTGAAATCTCCTGACACGTTTACGTCACCATCATTTTGATCATAAATACCAGTTGCTGAAGTGGTTATATTACCAGTAACATCTAATACAACGGTCGCATCATTTGGTCTAAAAATCCCTCCAGAAATCGCTATTGAACCAGCCGAAACATCGGCTCCAGAATTAAGAATTGTAGTACCACTTTGTACGTCAATTTGACCTGCAACATCTAATGTGCTCAATATAGCCACGTTGTTCACATCACTATCTATGGTCAATCCGCCAGCAGCGTTAGAAATAGTCATTGTACCACTGCTAAGTGTTACTGCAGCATCAGTAATGGTCATATCTGTGGCATCTAATGTAGAAGTTCCAGATTCAGAAATAATCATTGCTCCACCCGTCAGAATAATGTCTCCTGTTACATTTACATCCCCTTCATTTTGGTCGTAGTTACCATCTGACATCAAGAGGTTTCCTCCAATATTTACAGTATTATTGGTTGAGAAAGGCGAGAATTCAGCATTAGCACCAGCAATACTTAAATTACCTGTAACGGCCAAGGTTCTATTATCTCGCACCCTCATTTCTCCGGAATTTATGGTCAGGTTATTCTCAACCGACACATCGTTATTTAGTACTTGAAGCAAAACGCCATTATCCATGTTGACTACTAAATCATAAAATGGAAAAGTAATATCAAGTGTTTCATTGGTGGTTCCTTGGTAGGTGAAAGAGCTTCCTGGATTATTTAGATCCCAGTTATCCAATGTGAAATTTGCACCACCGGCATGGGTATTTACTGTAATAGAGCCGTCATTATTCAAAGTACCTGAGCCTACTATGTCGTCAGTCATCACCAAAGTACCATCGTTTGTTATGGTTACTGGATCATTAATTACAAGTCTAGTCAATGTATTTGTGCCCGTACCACCAATACTCTCTCCATCTCCATTAAGAATATAATTACAACCATCCACGGTTGAGCATGGTGTCATAGCATTTCCGCTATTATTTAAAATAGAACCGGTAAATGTAAAGTTTTGGGTAGAGTTATTGGTCCAAGTACCGCTTCCGTTAATAGTTAAATCAGTATAAACATTATTTGAAGCTTGGGCCGTGGTGAACTCGAGTAAGCCGCTGAGTACCGTTGGGCCATTTGCTGTAATTCTGACGGCAATTACTTCGAGGTGACTAGAAGCATTTACTGTAGAACTGCCAGTTATTACGATACGATGATTATTGGAAGAACCAGACAATCTAGCACGAGTGCCAACCGTTGAATTGGCCACAAAATCACCTCGTACATTTAACCTTCCTGTACCTGCCGTATATGCTAACGTACCTCTATCAATAGTGAGATTGTTACAGTTTTGGGGGGTGGTGGTAGCAATGTTTATGGTGTGCCCAGTTTGAATGGTAACATTGTCGTTACTATCAGGAATACCATCAGCGTCTGATCCACTGACTAAAAGCCAACTTCCAGGGGCAGTCCAGTTGCCTGAAGCAACATTGCTCTGAAAATTCGCTTGAGCACTACAAATAACAGTACACACAAAAAATGTGAATGTAAAAATAAACTTCACAGCAGTTTCGGTATTTAATCTAAATGGTTAATTCAGCACTAGTGCTAGGAAATAATAGTCGTCTAATAAGCTCAAAAGTGAGTAGTGCGGTGAAAGACGCATTGAGTTTACTAAGACAATCGAGGTTCTCAGCGTAAAAGAACAAAAAATATTCGGACTTTCTAAACAGAGAATTACCAAAAAAGTTAGTCTAGAGGTCTTTGTTAACTACTTAATTAACACCTTCAGCGACTCTGTAAAGCTTCCGTTTACCACTTTCAAAATATAGACGCCTGATTTTAAAGTATTTGGAGTTTGAAACTTTATATACCCATCTTCTCCCTTTTTAGTAATCTCTAGAATTTCAGAAGAGTTAAGAGATATCAAGGTCAAAATAACAATCTCATTGCCAATTTGTGCATGTTGAATATTAAGGTCATTTCCTCGATAAACAGCATTAGGGTACACTCTTAATTCAGAACTTTTTTCAAAGACAGTGGCATTCATTACACTAACCACCTCTGAATATTCAAAAGCCCCATTAAAATCTGTCTGTTTTAATCGATAGTAATTTCTACCAGTAATAGGTAAATCATCAAATGCGGTATAAGTGTTGGTTTTTTCACTTGTTCCTTTACCCGAAATAAATAGGATAGGCTCAAAATCAAGTCCATTTTGAGAACGCTCTATGGTAAAGAAATCATTGTTCAATTCTGACGCGGTAGACCATGACAATTGAACCTTAGCTTTTTTAACTTCGGCAGTAAATGATAACAATACAATTGGCAAACGACTATCGGTATTGTCCATCGCATACATATCGCCAAATCCATCGCCACTGTTTAACGATACCGTATTAGTTGTAGGATTAACTGTTCCGGCTTCTGTCCAATCTAAAACTGGCCCCATTCCACCAGTTCTAGTTCGTCTGAGTGCAGCCACCATATCCGATTCTGTACCTGTTACGTCTGCATCTACATATTGATAGGTAGCGCTAAAGGATGGGTTTGCAATGTCATTGCCAGTCACAGTCCAGTATCTACTCAAATAGGCTACTGCTGTGGTTCCGTCATCGTCTCCTCCAGAAGCAGTATTGTCTGTGTTTCTATTTGGATGGTTGGCATCTGTGACGCTAAAATTTACATAAGGGTTAGCACCAAGAGTACCTCCATTTAAGGTGAAATTAGTAATAGGTGAGAAATCGTTATCGTCTCCCATTGGAAGATATACCGATTGACCCGTTGCCGAAAAATACTTTCGAATTACGCCCGAGCTATTTTGTCTAATATATTCTGTGGCATTTCCTCCAGTAACGCTTGCTCCAGCAGCTAATTCTAGGTTGTAAGTATTCAACACCGGATCGCCCGCAATGATATTTAAAGTGCCATTTACACGTACATTATTTACCAACTGAAGTCGCTGATAGTCTCCCGTTCCAGTAAAATCTAAAGTCACATTATAGTAATCATTATTAGCGCTGCTTGTTGCCCTCCATCTCTGACTCGATGAAGCAGCACCATATACTACTGTATTTCCAGTAGCTGAGGCCGTAAAATTTGAAATAGTGAAATTTGAACCAGCACTATTATCACCCTGATACCTTAAAGTGGCTCCTGCCCCATTAATAAATGTTCCAGAACCGTTTAAAGTACCCCCTACCGTTAAATCCGTATTGTTTGTATAACTGGCCGGACTGTTAATAAGAATATCTCGAAGTGAAAGGTTTCCAGAACCGTTCAAACTACCCGAAGTACTTGACAATGTGTAAATACTACTTCCATAACTAGGACTAGTGAAAGACCCATTGTTGGTTATATTTCCTGAAACTGTAAAGTTATTGGGTTGAGTAACCGCCCAAGAACCACCAGAATTCACCAAAATTGAATTAAAACTCTTAGAGCTACCAGATGAATTAAAAGTTATTGTGCCGTTTATCGTGGTTGTTCCTGTTACAGTAGTTGTAATATTTCCTAGTACAAGCTCTTTGCCTGCTGCTACGTTAATTGACCCTGCTGAAAAATTACCTCGGCTAAGGTTTGTTGTGCCACTCACCAAAGAAAACTCACCTCCAACAGATAGTGTAGCTGCTGCATTATTGACAATTAAGTTACTTGTTCCGTTCAGGGTGTAATTTCCTGTTGTAGTAATAGTACCACTACTAAAAGTAATGGCTGCATTATTCATGGTGAAAGAGCCTGCATCTAAGGTAGAAGAGGCACCACTAAACAAAAACTCTGTACCAGAAATATCTACGTTACCCGTAACATTCACATCTCCATTGTTGTGATCGTATTGACCACCAGTGCCAACAAAGTCTCCTCCAATATTCACAATTGCAGATGCATTGTCTGGTGTAAATTCCCCATCTTCAATTATTAAATCATTCCCTATGGTTAGTGTAACCGCATTTACTTGAAGAATACCATCTTGAATAGTAAGGTCATTCAAAACAGACAAGCTACTACCAAAGCTTAAGCTACCACTAGACTTATTAAGAACGAGGTTATAATAGTTACCAGAGAACGATGTGGGACTTCCATAACCTGTATACGTTATAGTATTGCCAGTGGCAGAAGCGTTGAATGTGCTTACTGTAAAAGGCCCTCCGTTCTGTAACTCAAGGTTTCCGCCAGCTCCGTTGGTAAAGCTACCCGTGCCCGACATGTCATTCCTAACCACCAAATTTCCATTATTTGTATAATTGGCTGGAGAGTTAAAAACCACCTTATACATACTCATTGGGTTTGCTCCTCCAATCGTGCCTGTGGCACTTACAAATCGAAACTCGGTTTGATCGTTGGCGGTAAAGGTTCCATTATTTGTCACATTACCGCTAAAAGTATAGAGGTCTTGACCACTTACTGTCATCGTAGCACCACTATTAATAATAAGGTTTCCAAAGTTTCGCGGTTTAGCGCTATAACCAGTAATAGCTAAGGTTCCGTTAACCGTAGTTGTGCCTTGAATCTCAAATTTAACGGCTCCAACTGAAAGCGTATTACCACTACTTACAGTTAAGTTACCCAAAACATTAAATACATGTGAGTTACTATAGCCTGTAATAGACGAACTGGCCGTCATAGTTACATTTCCATTAAGCGTAAGTGTTCTATTACTATTAAAGGCAATGGTTCCTCCATTAAAAACGAGATTATTTCCAGCTTCATTACCGGAAATAGTAATAGTATGCCCAGATTGAATAATAACATTATCATCATCATCAGGTACTTCATTAGCATCAGAACCACTGACTAAAGTCCATGTAGATTTGGATTTCCACTCTCCAGAACTATTGGAAACAAAGTTTCCTTGTGCGGCCAGATAAAAAGGGAATAAGAAAAGAAGGTAAAAGGCGAAAGTAAAAAACCTCATTAAAGATTATTGGTTAGCGTTTTCAAGATTACACATACGGCTTAATCAGTAAGACTGGATTCAGTTTAATTGAAAATAATTTTTCCGTGTGAAACGCATTTTTTTGTGTTTGAAAAACTGAATTACTCCCATATTAGTTCGCACCCTACCTGTTATTAATTATTTATTTTTATTTTGTTTTTCAACATGAAAACACCTTCAAAAAAACACACTCACAATAGCACGATATAATTCAACTCAGCAGTAAAATACAGACAGTATTCATTATAAAAACACTCAACCACTTGTTAAAATACAACTCCTCAACTAAGTCGATTCTCTTAAAACTTTTTAGAGAATAAGAAACCGCTTCTATTTTGAGTTGGTTAATATTGCAGTGTTCAAACAGATAAAAAGAATTCAGATGAATCCCCTTATTGAAAATAATAACAACCCATTTCAGACACCATATTTTTCGCGAATCAAAAACGAACATTATCAGCCAGCAATTGAAGCCTTGATTAATCAAGCAAAGATTGAAGTTGAGAATATCAATAAGCTCGGTGAAACGCCTAATTTTAAAAATACGGTAGAAACCCTAGAGTTTTCGGGAAAGCAGCTGGATAGAGCTTCTTCTATCTTTTTCAACTTGAATTCAGCTGAAACCAATGAAGAAATGCAGGCAATTGCCAGAGAAATCTCTCCGCTGCTTACTGAGTTCTCTAACGACATCCTTTTAAATGAGGAGCTCTTCAATAAAGTAAAGTTTGTTTATGAGAATGAAGACAGAACAAAACTTACTGCGGAACAAAACACCTTGCTTGATAAAACTTATAAAGGGTTTGTAAGAAACGGAGCCTTATTGAATGATGATCAAAAACAAAAACTCCGCAATATTGATGTTGAACTTTCTAAACTTTCCTTACAGTTTGGCGACCATGTATTGGCCGAAACCAATAAATATGCATTGGTAATTGATAACGAGGACGACCTTAAAGGTTTACCAGATTACGCCATTGAGCAAGCCGCTCAAGATGCGATTGACAAGGGGCATGAAGGCAAATGGGTGATTACGCTTGATTACCCAAGTTATGTTCCTTTTATGACTTACGCTGCAAACCGAGCACTGCGAAAAGAGTTAAGCATAGCTTTTTCATCAAAAGCCTTTAAAGGCGATGAGCTAGATAACCAAGAAACCGTAAAGGCAATTGTAAAACTCAGAAACGAACGCGCTAAACTACTTGGTTATAAAACTCATGCCGATTTTGTTTTGGAAGAGCGCATGGCTGAGTCGCCTAAAAAAGTGCTCGATTTCTTAGATGAAATTCAGAAACATGGAATTGAAGCAGCTAAAAATGATGTGAAAGAAGTAGAAGACTTTGCCAAGAAACTAGATGGCATAGATAAATTAGAACGATGGGATTTCGGTTACTATTCCGAAAAGCTCAAAATGGAAAAATACAGCATTGATGATGAAATGCTAAAACCGTACTTTAAGCTTGAAAACGTAGTTGATGGAGTTTTCCAAACTGCGCAAAAGCTCTATGGCTTGACATTCAAGAAGAATGATGAAATTGAAGTATACCACCCTGATGTTACAGCCTATGAAGTAAAAAACGAAAAAGGTGAGCACATGGCAATTTTCTATGCCGATTTCTTTCCACGACCAGGCAAACGCGCTGGCGCTTGGATGACACTTTTCGCTGGGCAATACAAAGATGAAAAAGGCGATCACCGCCCCTTGGTTTCAAACGTTTGCAACTTTACTAAGCCAGGAAAAAGTAAACCTTCCCTCCTCACTTTTAACGAAGTAACTACGCTTTTTCATGAATTTGGTCATGCGTTGCATGGAATGCTTTCCAATGTTCAATATGAAAGCCTGTCGGGGCCAAGTGTTTACTGGGACTTCGTTGAACTTCCTTCTCAAATTCTAGAAAACTGGTGTTATGAAAAGGAATGCTTAGACCTTTTCGCGAAGCATTACGAAACAGGAGAAACCATTCCTGAGTCACTAGTTGAAAAAATTAAGGAAAGCGCCAATTTCTTGGAAGGATACCAAACCATGCGTCAGTTAGGTTTTGGTAAACTAGATATGGCTTGGCACGGGCAAGACAATTCAAGCGTTACTAGCGTATCTGATTTTGAAAGAGATATTTTAAAAAATACCGAGGTGCTCGCTCCCATTGACGGAACTAATATGAGCTGCTCGTTCTCTCATATTTTCCAAGGCGGGTATTCGGCTGGCTATTACAGTTATAAATGGGCCGAAGTATTAGACGCAGATGCTTTTGAGTATTTCAAAGAGAATGGAATTTTCAATAAAGAAATAGCCAACAAGTTTAAGGACAACATTTTATCTAAGGGAGGTTCGGAGCACCCAATGACTCTGTACAAAAGATTCAGAGGCCAAGAGCCAGATGTTAAGGCCCTATTAAGAAGAGCTGGTTTACTTAAATAAGACACTTTTCTCACTTATTGATGAAGAAAAATAGGCATCTGAAAATACAGATGCTTATTTTTTTATAGCCACTTTGAATTAGGTAATCGATTTTCTATAAATTAGTTGTTTAAATCACCAATTATGAAACGCCTAATCACAACACTACTTTTCCTAACACTGACATATACTTATGTAGATGCTCAAGTCAATTTTACAATGAGAAGAGCCGATAATGACGAAACAGTAGAGCTTGTCAGCCTGATATCAGACGGAGAAGGTGGTGCAAATCCAACCTTTCTAATCACTTGGAGCGGTAAATGGTGTACACCATGTATGGATGTGATAAAATCTTTAGGCGCAGCAGCAAAATCGGGTAAAGTTCAGGTTTTGGCACTCAATGTTGATGAGGATTGGAAAGCCATGAAAGCCAATAATTACCATAACAACTACTGGAGTAATGTTACTAACCTTTACCTAGACACTGATTTAAACAATTCATTCGATACGTACTTCACTACTTCTTCAGCTCCGGTAATTCTATTTTTTGATGAGCTAGGCCATATTCAATACATGGATGCGAGTTATAGCTTGAGGTCATACATGTTCGTAGATTTTTTTGGAAAAGAGTTTATTTGGGAAGATTCGGAAGGCCTTAATTCTTACGCTTGGAACTACTATTTAGAACACGAAGATGAAAGTAATGTAATTCCAGAAACAGATGAAGAAATGGCCAAGGCCTTAGAATTTGTGAAACGATCTATCAGCTTAAACGCCAACTACAATAATACCGACACATACGCTGCCCTTCTATATCTATCGGGTCAATATACCGAAGCACTAAAAAAAGCCAAAGAAGCAATTGATCTTGCCAAAGAAAGTGAAACGGATTACGAAACTACAAATGAGTTAATTCAGAAGATTATCGAGAAGATGTAACCTGTATTTTAGTAACCCAATGTTTACTAAGTAACTTTACACCAACCGAACTCCATTTATTTTGACTTTAAGCGTTCCTAAAAGGGTATTACCCAGTATTGTGTTTGCTCAATTTGCGGGAACCTCTCTTTGGTTTGCAGGAAATGCCATTCTAAAAGAGCTTCAATTAGAATGGAATTTGCCTGAAGATGCCTTGGCCGCTGTAACTTCATCGGTGCAACTGGGCTTTATCTTCGGTACATTTATTTTCGCCCTGCTATCCATTGCTGATAGGTTTAAACCCTCAAGGGTTTTTCTGCTCTGCGCACTTGCAGGTAGTGCTCTAAATGTTTCATTGATTTTCTTGCCTTCTAGCTACTTTGTATTGCTTTCTGCACGCTTTTTAACAGGGGTTTTTATTGCTGGAATTTATCCTGTCGGAATGAAAATAGCCTCTGATTGGTTTGAGGGCAAACTGGGTAAAGCATTAGGCTATTTAGTGGCTGCTTTGGTTTTAGGTTCTGCTTTCCCTCATTTATTGAACTATACCGGCAGCAGTCTTTCTTGGAAATTCGTTTTGATTGGCACTTCCATTTTAGCAGTTCTAGGTGGCTTAGCCATGATTCTCTTTGTCGGAGAAGGTCCACACCGCAAAAAGGGTTCTAAATTCAACCCTGCTAAGGTTTTTGAAGTGTTTAAAGTTAAAGAGTTCAGGTCTGCGGCCTTTGGCTATTTTGGGCATATGTGGGAGTTATACACCTTTTGGGCTTTTCTGCCCGTAGTGCTAGTGTATTATAATGAAACACATGGAACAGCGCTTCACCCAAGCCTTTACACCTTTATTATCATGGCAATTGGTGCTATTGGTTGTGTTTTGGGGGGCTTTATCTCAGTAAAAAAAGGCAGTGCAAAAGTGGCGTATACCTTCCTGATGATTTCTGGAATACTCTGTTTGATTTCACCTCTTATTTTCAATCTAAACGAAACATTTTTCATTGCCTCGCTCCTAGT
The DNA here is from genome assembly GCF_001592945.1 of Roseivirga seohaensis. GTDB lineage: Bacteria > Bacteroidota > Bacteroidia > Cytophagales > Cyclobacteriaceae > Roseivirga > Roseivirga seohaensis. Next base: position 201,269 of record NZ_LRPB01000047.1, on the reverse strand, counting down.
TTGGGGCTTTGCTGTTATTGGAGATTCAGCTCAGTTTTCTTCACTAACTGCAAAAACAGCACCCAAAGAATCGGTTGGTACGGCCATTACAATTGTAGTAAGTATCGGCTTTTTATTGACCATTCCAAGCATTCAGCTTTTAGGATACTTAGCCACAGTAATCGATACCAAATGGCTAATGTTTAGCTTGTTTATAGGACCTTTATTTGGTTTAGTGCATACCAAAAAGTTGATCAAAGAAAATATTACGAAAGCTTAAAACACTTCACTCACAAAAACAGTTGATAACCAAATTTGAAACAATGGTATCACTGAAAAGTCATTCTGGTATTTACACCCTCAAAACTGTACAAGAGCTTCCAATAGACATTAAAACAGCTTGGGCTTTCTTTTCTTCTCCTAAGAATTTAGAGAAAATAACACCGAAGCATATGGGTTTTAAAATCACTTCTGAAGAAGCCAAAACCATGTATGCAGGCCAAATCATCACTTATAAGGTTTCGCCCTTCCCCGGTATAAAATCTAACTGGGTAACGGAAATAACTCATGTAAATCACCTCAATTCATTCGTAGATGAGCAACGGTTTGGCCCCTATGCCATGTGGCACCACGAACACATTTTCGAAACTTCTTTGACTGGAGTTAGAATGATCGACAAGGTATCATATAAACTTCCTTTTGGCATTTTAGGACGTATGGTTCACCCAATTTTAGTAAGAGGAAAGCTGTTGCAAATTTTCACTCACCGTTACAAAGTGTTAGAAGATATGTTTCCAGCTAAACTGAAAAATCCTTCTAAAAGTTGATGCAATAATATCAGCTGTGTTAAATCACTCTATTTAAAATCAGAATGAAAAACTTTGAAGGTTCTACCTACTCAAAAAGTCAAGCCTAAGTAAGTATTACAAGCCTTTGGCTGGCATTGTATACCCTTCTGCTTCAATTTGAGCGGCCGTCATTTGTATAACACTGACATCTAACTTAATAGGAACCAAAGGCGCATTAGTTGAATCCGTTTCTACCTTAACAATTTGATCAACTACATCCATGCCTTTGAACACCTGTCCATAAATCGTATAATCCCCATCTAAACGCGGTAAACCCTTTTTATTCTGAACAATATAGAATTGACAGGCGGCCGAAATTTTACCTGGGTTATCATCTCGTCCAGCACCAAAAGCACCATACACATGTTTGGCAATGGGGTCAAATTCAGGCTCTAAAAGGTGGGTTGAGTAAGCAAAACCTTCGGGCGTATCTGGGCAACCGCCTTGGGCTACAAAATTTTCAATCACTCGGTTAAATGTATAGTCGTTCCAATATCCCTCTTCGGCCAATTCAATAAAGGCCTCTTTATGTTTTGGAGTTTCATCATAAAGCCAAATCAGAATATCGCCCTTATCGGTTTTAATTTGCCCTACAGGGTAAGTAGTTTCTGGTTTGCAACTTGAAATCAGACCAATTACAAGTAACAGAAATAGATTTTTCATACTCTCTTTTTTTCTTGAAAGTATAAAAAATGAACGTGTGATCATAATGGTATATTAGTAGTTATCTCGACAAAATAGGGCTCACAATTTTTCAATTATTTTTCGTAGTTTGTAAAGACCAACTGTCAATCATATTTAACTTTCTGAACCATGATTATCAATAAATTCCCTGGAACACACATCACGGCAGAATTACTCAACCCAAAGCATTCTAATTTCTGTGAAGTGTTTTATGAAAGCCCACCGCTTCAGCCCGAAGTAGTAATGGGATCAGTAAACGCTGGCACTTCTTACACAGGATCTTTATTTGAAATGGGTCAAGAAGGTATGACAGGCGCTTTTTATGGCATTCTCAGTGTACAGCAAAACTTTGTAGGAAAACATCCTTATCAGAAAATTCATAAAACACTTCATCGCCTAGCAGAAAACAAAGAAACCGCCCATATCGATAATTTTGACAGTGATTTTGGAGTGCAGTTTGCGCTGGTACAAAAACCTCCATTAGATACGGCTTGTATTGATTTTGACGGAACTGTTTTCGTTGATATTTTCAAAGATCATTTGCGTCCTTACCAAATTGACGCCAATTATGCCATGATTTACGTAGTGCCTCCCCTAGCGGATTTATACAGCACACCAAACGATTTTCTGAACGCGATTGAAGACACTGCCGAAAACATTATCAGGGCCGTAATGTACTACAACAAAAATTTCACCTTAGAGAAAAGCCCCAACAGCCTAAACCTAAAACCTATCAATACCATTCGGGTGTGTTTATTTAGCACTGGTTATTTCAACACTTTCCAGATGTCGCACGACCAAATTGCATCATACATTTACCACGGAATAGCCAGTCAACTGCATAGCGCAGAAACATATATCACCAATGTTCAATTCGAAAACAATTACCATGAGGTAATGGCTACCGGTTTGAAATCAGAAACTCAGGACTTCAATATTTTAAGGAAATTGATGGCAGAATAAACTAGCTCAATACCTTAATTTTAATTTTCAGCTCCTTTTCCATTTCGAAAATCTTAGATTTTTCTTTTTCAGAGATGAATAAGATCGAAGTTCCTTTTAAGCCCGCACGGCCTGTTCTGCCACTTCGGTGAGTATAGTACTCAATTTGCTGCGGAAGTTGATAATGCAACACAAAGCTCAAACCTTTTACATCGATACCACGGGCTGCAATATCGGTAGCTACCAAAAGATCAATTTTCTCGCTCTTAAACATTCGCATTACCTTATCGCGGTCGCGTTGGCCCATATCGCCTTCAATTACATCTACAGCAATATTCTTAGCCAATAGCTGTTTGGTTAGAATACGAGCCGCATTTTTGGTTTGGCAGAAAATCATTCCGCGCTCGTCTTTATGATACGACAAGAAATGATTGATTTCCTGCACTTTATCTTTTGATTGACAGACTACATATTCGTGGCTAATATTGGCATTTACGCCCGCACTTCTACCTACTTCTATTTTCTGAGCATTATTTCTCAAGAATTTCGAAATGATCTCTCTAATTCCATCAGGCATGGTAGCCGAAAACAACCAAATGGTACGTTCAGCAGGAACAAAGTCCAGAATACTGTGCATATCCTGTTTAAAGCCCATGCTTAACATTTCGTCCGCTTCATCTAAAACCACATACTTCACTTGAGAAATATCAATCACTTCTCTTTTAATCAAATCCATTAAACGGCCAGGAGTAGCCACTACAATATGAGTAGGCCGCTGTAAACGCTGAATTTGAACTTGCATATCAGCACCACCATATACCGCTTCAATAAAAATCTTATCGGTGTATTTGGTGAATTTAAATAGCTGCTTCGCGATTTGCTGGCATAATTCGCGTGTAGGTGCCAAAATCAAACCTTGAATCGCCTGTTTCTTTGCATCAATTTTCTGAAGCAAAGGCAAGCCAAAAGCTGCGGTTTTACCAGTTCCTGTTTGCGCCTGACCGATAAAATCGGTGTTTTGTTGAAGAAGAATTGGAATGGAAAGCGATTGAACCTCAGAAGGTTCTAGAATATTCATTTCGCTTAAGCCTTTGATTAAATCTTTGGATATGCCGAGTTCGGAAAATGTAGTCACTGTTTGTTTTATTTTATTCAGCTACAAAGGTAGAACGAATACTTCGCATTAAAGCATTGGATTCTTCTTTCAACCTGACTTATTTGCATCAAAATAAGGAACATGGAAGTTAAAATAGGAATAATTACAGTATCAGATCGAGCCAGTAAAGGAACCTACGAAGATCTTTCTGGCCCTGCCATTATCGACACCCTTAACGAGTACCTCGTTTCTAAGTGGGAAACTGTGTATCATGTTATTCCAGATGAACAACATTTAATAGAGAGTACAATTAAACAAATGGCAGATAAAGAACGCTGTTGTTTAATCGTTACCACAGGCGGAACAGGCCCTGCTCCACGCGATGTAACCCCTGAAGCCACTGAATCAGTTTGCCAGAAAATGCTACCTGGTTTTGGCGAGCTAATGCGTCAAGAAAGTTTAAAATACGTACCTACCGCCATACTATCAAGACAAACAGCAGGAATTAGAGGAAAGTCACTCATAGTGAATTTACCAGGCAAACCTAAGTCGATAAGAGAATGCCTAGATGCCGTATTCCCTGCCATCCCCTATTGTATCGATTTAATTGGTGGGCCATTTATCGAAACCAAGCCCGAAATCATGAAGGTTTTCAGGCCAAAACAGTAGTTAGTAAGGGGTAGTGAACGGTTTTTGAACTACCTAGGGCAATGCCGTGTTTAAGGGCTGCATTGGGCATTAATCATTTTTGAAATCACGTTTCAAAAGCCAGCCAATTAATTGTACTTTTGCACAACTTTTCTGCTTATGGGCAGTATAAACGATTCATTGTTTTAGGTAACCAATAAATGAAAAACAAAAACGGTAAAAGTTCAGAGGATTTGTTGAAGCAAATTGAAGAGATGGGTGACGATCACGTGATGTCCTCTATTGAGACACCGATGCGCGAAGGTGCTTTTGACTTATCAGACGAAGAGAAAATTGCTATTATTCAAGGCCACTTCGAAAAAATCATGCACACCTTAGGCTTAGACTTGACTGATGATAGTTTGAGCGGAACACCAAAAAGAGTAGCCAAGCTATATGTAAAAGAGCTTTTTAAAGGCCTAAAGCCAGAAAACAAACCTTCGCTTTCTACCTTCCAAAACAAGTATGAATACAGCGAAATGCTTGTTGAAAAGAACATTACACTTTACTCCAACTGTGAGCATCACTTCCTACCTATCGTGGGTAAAGCGCACGTGGCTTACATTCCTAACGGAAACGTAATTGGCCTTTCTAAAATCAATAGAATTGTAGATTATTACTCAAGAAGACCGCAAGTGCAAGAGCGCTTGGCTTTACAGATTCTTGATGAAATGAAACGTGCTTTGAACACCGAAGATGTAGCGGTATATATTGATGCTGAACACATGTGTGTAAGCTCTAGAGGTGTATCAGACCAATCTTCTTCTACGGTTACGGTAGAATACAGTGGTAAATTCAAAGAAGAAGAAACCAAAAGAGAATTTTTAACCTACGTGAACGACAAGCTTAAATGAGCCTGATTGAACAATACCCAATTTCAGTATACAACTCTCTCACAAAACAAAAAGAGGTTTTTAAGCCCCTTGTAAAAGACCGAGTGGGCATGTATGTCTGTGGACCTACCGTGTATAGCGATATCCATTTGGGTAATGTTCGTACCTTTCTTTCTTTCGATATTGTTTTTAGGTACCTCAAGTTTTTGGGCTATAAAGTACGCTATGTGCGCAACATCACTGATGTAGGTCACCTTGTAGGCGATGCTGATGAAGGAGAAGATAAAATTGCTAAAAAGGCTCGTTTAGAAGAAATCGAACCTATGGAAGTGGTGCAGAAATACACCAATGGTTTCCATGATGTAATGCAAATTTTTAATATTCAAGCGCCTTCTATTGAACCTACCGCTACTGGCCATTTAATAGAACAAATTGAATTTATTAAGAAGATCATTGAAAATGGTTTTGCCTATGAAAAGGATGGCTCTGTCTATTTCAATGTAAGAAAATACAACGAAGCGTACGAATACGGAGAGCTTTCGGGCAGAAACGTAGACGATATGCTTTCGAACACTCGTGCTTTGGCCGGCCAAGACCAAAAAGCCGATCCATTGGATTTCGCTTTATGGAAAAAAGCCGAAGCAGGACACTTAATGCACTGGCCATCGCCTTGGAGCGAAGGTTTCCCTGGTTGGCATTTGGAATGCTCTGCCATGAGCACAAAATACTTGGGCCAGTCTTTCGATATTCACGGAGGAGGAATGGATTTAAAATTCCCTCACCACGAAGCCGAGATTGCCCAAAATAAAGGCTGCCACCACACCGGAGGCGCCAATTATTGGATTCATGCCAACATGCTTACCGTAAACGGTCGCAAAATGGCAAAAAGTGAAGGCAATGGTTTTACACCAGAAGAACTGATTACGGGAAATCATAAGCTTTTGGAGCGTGGTTATAGCCCTATGACGGTGCGCTTTTTCATGCTTCAAAGCCATTATGCAAGTACGCTAGACTTCAGCAACGAAGCCTTGCAGGCCGCAGAAAAAGGCTTTAAGCGTTTAATAGCCAGCGTTCAATTGATCGATAAATTGCCTGCTGCAGGAACTGGAAAGGTTTCTAAAGAGAAATCTGAAGAGCTGAAAGGTTTTATAGACCAAGCCATGCAAAACTTGAGCGATGACTTTAATACAGCAAAAGCGATTGCTTCTTTGTTTCAAGTCAGTTCTAAAGTTAACACCTACTATCAAAACCATTCGGAACTGGCGGAAATTAATGCAGAAGCTTTTCACTTTGTTACAACTAAGTTCAAGGCCATTATTAACGATGTGTTAGGCCTAGTTTCTGAAACCGAAAATGCCGCTCAAAACAATGTTTTAGAGGGGGCAATGGAGGTTTTGATCAACCTAAGAAAAGAAGCCAAGTTTTCTAAAAACTATGCGCTATCCGATAAAATTAGGGATGACCTCAAAAATGTAGGCATTCAATTAAAAGACGAAAAAGGAGGCGAAACCTCTTTTACCATAGACTAATCATATGATTCTTTCAGGAAGGGAAATTCAAAGAGAAATGGGCAAAGGCATCAATATAGAGCCTTTTAATCCATCTCAACTTAACCCAAATAGCTATAACCTAAAGTTACATCACGAGCTGCTCACCTATTCCAACAACGAGTTGGACATGAAGCAACCCAACCCAACAGAAAAACTGATTATTCCTGAAGAAGGATTGCTTTTAGAAACCAACAAGCTTTACTTGGGCCGTACTGTGGAGCACACCGAAACTTCTAAGTTTGTACCTATGTTGGAAGGTCGCTCCTCTATCGGACGATTAGGCTTATTTATACATGTTACTGCTGGTTTTGGCGATGTGGGTTTCAATGGTTTCTGGACCTTAGAAATATTCTGCGTACAGCCCATCCGAATTTATGCGGGTGTTGAAATTTGTCAGATTTTCTATCATACCATTGAAGGCGATTACGACACGTACAAAGAAGGCAAATACCAGAACAACCAAGGCATTCAGCCGAGTTTACTCTATAAGGATTTCGAAAGAAAACAATAAATTATTTTTTAAGTCAGCATCTGAAATCCTGAGACCGTTCAAGGTATCACATAACTACTATTGTTTCACGTAGCTGAGACGATCCCCCCAATTATGTCAATTCGCTAGTATCGGCAAGCCATACTTTCGATTGAAAATCTAGAAATAAGATTTATTCCCGTTTTTCACCAATTCGGGATGCTTCACCGTGGTTCTCCACTCAAAAAGTATATTGCAAATACTTTCTAATTTCAATATTATATATTTATATTTAAATACAAGTCAATCTAAATAGTAACTAATGACAGATGTAAGTCTTGAGGTATTAGAGTTACTTCCCGATGGAATTATAGTAGCCGATCGCAGTGGATTGATTCAGTTCGTAAATCCACCTGCGCTTAGCATGTTTGGTTATGAGAAAGATGAGTTACTTAATCAAAAAATTGAGGTATTAATTCCCAGTAAATACCGAAAAAACCACGCCTTACACCGAAAGGAGTATGCCGAAAACCCTAGCCCAAGATTAATGAGTAATAGGGAGGAATTATTTGGAATCCATAAAGATGGAACAAAAATTCCTGTGGAAATTAGCCTTGGCCCCATATCCACGCAAAACGGCATGCTTATTATTGCTATTATTAGAGACACCCGCCCTAGAAAATATGTAGAAATATTAGAGCGGAAAAATAAAGAGCTTGAACAGTTTACTTATGTAGCCTCTCACGATTTGCAAGAGCCATTACGTACCATCAATGGTTTTTCTGAAATGCTTAATCAAAAATATAAAGGTGGAGAAGATAAGGAAACTGAGAAATATACACGATTCATTCTGGAGGCGTCTTCTAGAATGGGCATACTTGTCAAAAGCTTGTTAGACCACAGCCTTATTGGAAGAAAAAAAGAACTAGGGTCAATCGATTGCAACGAGGTGCTAAAATCAACATTGGAGGACTTAGACGCAAGTATAAAGGAATCAAATGCTTACATTAAAATTGATAAACTTCCAAAAATTAGAGGCTATGAAGTTGAGTTTAGAGTACTGTGTCAGAATCTAATCGCGAATGCCATCAAATTCAAACAAAAAGACATCGACCCTTTGATTGAAGTTTCCGCAAAAGAAGAACAGAACCAGTGGTTGTTTTCATTCAAAGACAACGGCATAGGCATTAATGAAAGCTACAAAGATAGAGTCTTTGTTATTTTTCAACGATTAAACCGTAAAACGGACTACGCAGGCACAGGAATTGGGTTAGCTCATTGTAAAAAAATCATTGAATTACATGGCGGAAGAATTTGGGTAGAATCCACCCTAGGAAAAGGAAGTACTTTTTATTTCACTATACCTTTTTAAACTTATGAAAAAACTCAATTGTATTTTATTGATAGATGATGATGAAGCGACTAATTATTACAATCAGATCATTATAGGGAAATTAAACTGCACTAATAAAATTGTAGTGAAAGAAAGTGGTTTTGAAGCCCTCGAATATCTTAAGTCGAAAGAAGATGACGGAAACTATCCTTGTCCTGACCTTATTTTTTTAGATATAAATATGCCCGCAATGAATGGCTGGGAGTTTTTAGAACAATACAAAAAACTTGAAGCAACGCAACGAGGCCGTATCGTAGTAGTAATGCTCACCACCTCCTTAAACCCTGCCGATCAGGAAATGGCTTCTCGACTAAACGAAATTCAAGATTTTGTAAATAAGCCACTGGGAATAGAACTAGTTCAGAATATTTTGTCTAAACATTTCAAATGAGAAATCGTCATTGCTCTTCCATTAAGCTTACTACCTACCCTACTTCTCACTAAAATATTAACTCCTTAGTCACCACTAAAGAGTTAATATTTTCATCAATTTTGTAATAAATATTGAGGCTACTCATAATTCACCCACAATTAAAAAAAGTATAGAATTTATTAACCTAGCGACTGGCGCCAAAGCAAATGTTCAGACATCAGGGTAAAAGAAGAACGTTTAAAAACAACTTACGAATCGCCATCGTGCTTTCTTTTGTGGCCGGAATTGTAAACCTAGCTGGTTTTTTGGCTATACATCAGCTTACCACTAACGTTACTGGGCATTTTGCCTTATTTATTAACGACATTTTAGAATTCGAATTCTCAAATGGCTTGGCCTACTTTCTCTATATCCTTTCTTTTCTTTTAGGGTCTTTCACCTCAAGTTTGCTTATAGAATGGACGATGAGGACTAAAAAACTCAATATTTTTATTTTACCCACATTACTTGAATCTGCCATTCTACTGCTGGTTGTTATACTAACAGATTTATCTACCCTTCAATCGCCAAATACAATTGCCTGCCTGCTGCTTTTTGCTATGGGCGTGCAAAACTCATTCGTGACTAAAATATCGAATGCGGTGGTAAGAACAACCCACCTCACAGGGCTTTTTACTGATTTAGGCATCGAACTGTCACAGCTATTTTTTCTTAAAAAAGAAACCAATGGCAAAAGCATCATTTCAACTATTAAGTTGAGAATCTATATCATTACCTTTTTCTTTTTAGGGGGAATATTTGGAGGCTTTCTTTACATGAAAATCCAGTTGAATGTACTGATTATAGCAGCCTTGATTCTATTAACGGGGCTGATTTACGATGATATGAGACACAGATTCTTATTGGCCAAACGGAAGTACCGCCACAAAAAAATGGCCTGATACAGACTTGATTCTAATTCGTATTAAGTGCATAAGAAAATAGGTGCTCGCCTCAGGCCTGCTTACCGCTAGGCAGGCAAGCATCTGTTACCACAGTGGGTAAGTGAGCGCCAAGGTGGAGCAAATAAGTTTATAACAGAGAAGCGTTAAGGTATAATCATAACAGCCATAAATTTCAATTTCTTTAAAATTATATTTTGAAAAGACATTAGGTGAAAATAGAATTAGTATTTTGTTGAGCGTTTGAGGGAAGCCCAAACACTTCTCTCGCTGCCAAGGGATTTAATCAAATCGTTAGTCCCTTAGACAAGTTAGATACATAAAAAATATACGCAACTAGTTGCGAATACAGACACGCTGTGTTTCATGCGAAAAAAGAGCCAACGCACAAATAGCACATTTGGTCTTTGCCAACACACAGGCAAACGCTGATAAACCAAAAGAGCTATTTTTTGCCAACCCTCGACCGATAATGAATGAGAAAACGAAAGAATTGAAATAAAGAAAACGAATGTTTGAACAGACTTTTAAAAATATAGATGACATACTCCACAAAGACGCAGGTTGTGGTAGTGAATTGGATTATGTCGAACAGACCTCTTGGGTTTTGTTCTTGAAATACTTGGACGACTTGGAGCGTGACCGAACTACTTCTGCCGAACTCACAGGAAAAACCTACACGCCCATTATTGACCAAGACTACCAATGGAGCGTTTGGGCGGCTCCAAAATTAGCGGACGGTAAAATTGACCACAACGCCCTGACAGGTGACGACCTCTTGGATTTTGTAAATGGCAAGCTTTTCCCCTACCTCAAAAAATTCAAACTGTCTGCCGATAATGCCGACACCATTGAATACAAGATTGGCGAGATTTTTAGCGAATTGAAAAACCGCATCCAAAGCGGCTACAATTTGCGGGAAGTGATTAACCGCATTGACGAGTTGCGTTTCCGTACCCATGCAGAGAAGCACGAAATGAGCCATCTGTATGAAGACAAAATCAAAAACATGGGCAATGCAGGGCGAAACGGTGGCGAATACTATACGCCCCGACCGCTCATTACCACCATTGTAAAAGTTGTTGACCCAAAAATTGGTGACACAATTTATGACGGTGCTTGTGGTTCTGCGGGCTTCTTGTGTGAAGCATTTGACTACCTGAAATCAGGAAAAGAACTCAGCACCAGGGAATGGGAAACCTTGCAAAAGCGAACCTTTTACGGCAAGGAGAAAAAATCATTGGCCTACATCATTGGGATTATGAACATGATCTTGCACGGTGTGGAAGCCCCCAACATTATACACACCAATACACTTGCCGAAAACTTAGCAGACATACAGGAAAAAGACCGTTATGATGTTGTACTTGCCAATCCGCCTTTTGGCGGCAAGGAACGTGCCGAAGTGCAACAGAACTTCCCTATTAAAACAGGCGAAACGGCTTCCCTCTTTTTGCAGCACTTCATTAAAATTTTGAAAGCAGGCGGTAAGGCAGGTGTGGTCATTAAAAACACCTTTTTGAGTAATACTGACAACGCGAATACTGCGCTTCGCAAAGAATTACTTCAAAACTGCAACCTGCACACCGTTTTGGATTTGCCAGGCGGAACATTCACAGGCGCAGGCGTAAAAACCGTAGTGTTGTTTTTTGAAAAAGGCAAAGCCACTCAAAAGGTTTGGTTTTACTCATTGAATCTTGACCGCAACTTGGGCAAGACCAATCCATTAAATGAGAAAGACCTTGCGGACTTTGTCCGCCTTAGTGAAACGAAGGCGGATAGCGAAAACTCTTGGACAGTTAATATCAAAGATGTTGATCAGAGTACTTTTGACCTGAGCGTAAAAAACCCCAACACACCAGAAGCTGCCCCATTGCGCCAACCGCAGGAGATTTTAGAAGAAATAAAGACTTTAGATGATGATAGTGCTGAAATTTTAAATTCAATTTCAGACTTGTTATGAAAAAAGAATATTCCGATACACAGTCTTCTAGTTTCACCTTATTTGAAAAACTAAAATCAGCAAAAAAGGATCTGATATCCAATAAATTGATATTGGACAAAAAGGATAGTCATAGTTATCCTATCAAAGCAATTCCTTTCAATATCCCAAACCATTGGAAATGGTGTTTTCTGTCTGATATTTCTATAATTCAAGAAGGCCCAGGTATAAGGAAACACCAATATCAAGATAACGGAATTCAGTTTTTAACTGTTACCAATATCTTAGAAGGGTCAGTTGATTTAGAAAAGTCACAGAAATACATTTCTTCAGATGAGTACAACGAAAAATACAAGCACTATAAAATTAATAGTGGTGACATTGTAACGGCATGTTCAGGTGCTTCTTGGGGTAAATCAGCTATTTATGAAGGTGACGAAATCCTAATGCTTAATACAAGCACATTAAGACTTAGATTTTTTAATGATTTAGGTGACAATCGTTATCTATACTATTTAACCAAGTCTGACTATTTCAAAGCTAATCTAGCTTCTCACTCAACGGGGCAGCAACCAAACTATGGTTACTCACATTATTCAAAGATTCCAATCCCACTACCTCCACTTAATGAACAACAACGTATTGTTTCCATTTTAGACCAAGCCTTTGCCGCCATAGACAAGGCCAAAGCCAATGCCGCACAAAACCTCCAAAACGCCAAAGAACTTTTTGAGAGCTATTTGCAGGGGGTGTTTGAGAAAAAGGGAGATGGTTGGGAAGAGAAGAAGTTGGGGGAAATAGCTAAAATCAATTATGGCTACACCGAAAAAGCTTCAACTGAAGAGGTCGGGCCTAAATTCCTTAGAATTACTGACATTCAGGAATACGGAGTTGATTGGGACACTGTTCCTTATTGTAAGTGTAATGACAAGGATTTACCAAAATACAAACTTGAAACAGGTGATATTGTATTTGCAAGAACAGGAGCAACAACAGGCAAAAGTTACTTAGTAAAAAGTCCTCCTAATGCAGTCTTTGCCTCTTACTTGATAAGGTTGCAAATGAATTCAATTGATGAGTTCATTCCAGAGTTCATTTCATACTTCTTTCAGACAAAAACTTATTGGAATAAAATCAATGCGGGGATTTCGGGCTCTGCGCAAGGTGGTTTTAATGCAACTAAGCTTGGTGAATTAGAATTTGATTTTCCAAAATCTAAGGATAAACAACTAGTAATCGTCCACCAATTAGATGCCCTGCGAGCCGAAACGCAAAAGTTGGAAGCTGTGTATCAAAAGAAAATGGATGATTTGGAAGAACTGAAAAAATCCATTTTGCAAAAGGCATTTACAGGGGAATTGACTGAGAAGGAGGTCGCAGTATGAATGAAAAGCAACTTATAGACCTGGTAAACGAGCTTGTAAAACAGCCACATGAAAGTGAATGGGTTGAGTTCAAGCTCAATTTTCATTCACCCGAAGAAATTGGAGAGCGCATTTCTGCTTTAGCCAATGGTGCCGCGATTCAAAATCAAGATTTTGGTTATTTGGTTTTTGGCGTTGAAGACAAAACACACCTCATTAAGGGAACCATCTTTAAACCAAAAACACATAAAAAAGGTAATGAGGAGTTAGAACATTGGCTAGCCCAGCGCCTTGATCCAAGAATTGACTTTCGTATTTATGAATTTGCATACGATGACAGTCGTCATATGGCAGTTTTCGTAATACCTGCTGCTCAAAATCGTCCTGTAGATTTCTTGCACAATGCTTACATCAGGGTGGGAAGTATTACAAGGAAACTTTCAGAATTTCCAGAAAAGGAAGCTAAAATTTGGCGTAAAAAAGTTAAACCTTATGAGCAAGAGATTGCCAGAGATAATCTTAACGCCAGCGATGTAATCCGATTACTGAGTACTGAGACTTATTTTGATTTAATGAAGCTTCCTTATCCTTCGAATCAAGAAGGAGTTATTCAGAAATTCATTGACGAAAAGTTGATAGTTAAATCTCGTAGGTATGCTGTTACTAATCTTGGGGCAATATTATTTGCTAAAAGTTTATCCGAATTTGAATCAGTAGAACGAAAATCGGTTCGGGTAATCGTTTATAAGGGTAATAACAAAGTAGAAACCGTTCGTGAACAGATTGGAGCAAAGGGCTATGCATTAGGCTTTCTCGGTTTGGTAGATTGGGTTAATAGTCAACTACCAGCCAATGAAGAAATAGGGAAAGCACTTAGAAAAGAGTCTCGAATGTATCCGGAAATAGCCATCAGAGAATTGGTTGCAAATGCTTTAATTCATCAAGATTTATCGGTGAAAGGATTTCCAATGATTGAAGTTTTTTCAGACAGAATTGAAATTTCCAATCCAGGCAATCCATTGATTACTCCTGAACGTTTCATCGATTCATACATTTCGAGAAACGAAAAATTGGCCGATTTAATGAGAAGAATGGGTTTTTGTGAAGAAAAAGGTAGCGGATTAGATAAGGTTATTTTCTACAATGAGCTTTACCAACTCCCACCCATAAATGTAATAACTGATGAAAACAGAACCCGAGTAACTATTTTCAGTTACAAGAAACTTAATGATTTGGATAAAAGAGAGAAAATACGAGCATGCTATCAACACTCGTGTTTGAAATGGGTGTCTAATGAGAAAATGACCAATCAAAGTTTAAGAGAACGGTTTTCGATTGATGATAAGAATGCAGCGATAGCATCACGTATTATTAAAGACACGTTTGAAGCAGATATGATTAAAGAAGATGACCCTAATAACAAATCACGTAAACACAGAAGCTATGTACCGTTTTGGGCTTGAATTCTTATTTGATGGTTATTTGACAAATCTTGTTGAAAACTACCCTAAATTGTTGAAAACCAAGGGGAGCTTATTTGATAGTCATTTGATAAAACATACAAGATGAACGAAGCAGAAACAAGAGCAGAACTAATTGACCCCAAACTAAAGGCTTGCGGTTGGGGCGTGGTAGAAGGCTCTAAGGTGCTGCGTGAATACCGCATTACTGAAGGCAAAATCCAATCAGGTGGCGGTCGTGGCAGGAAGATTATTGCGGATTATATTTTAGTGCATAAAGGCATCAAGTTGGCCGTGATAGAAGCCAAAAGTGATGAATTGGAAGTAGGTGAAGGCGTGATGCAAGCCAAGCAATATGCCGAGAAGCTTCAATTAGAAACCACCTACAGCAGCAACGGCAAAGCCATTTACCAAATCTGCATGAAAACAGGCGAAGAAGGTTTGGTAGCGAACTTTCTAAGCCCAGAAGAACTTTGGAACAAGACCTTTGCAGAACAAAACGAATGGAGAGAGAAATTTGCCAATGTTCCATTTGAAGATAAGAGCGGGACCTGGCAATTGCGTTATTATCAAGAAATAGCTGTTCAACGTGCTCTTGAAGTCATAGCAAGCGGCAAAGACAAATTATTACTCACTCTTGCGACAGGAACAGGAAAAACGGCCATTGCTTTTCAAATCACTTGGAAGTTGTTTCAAACACGTTGGACTTTGCAACGAGACGGCAGCCGCAGACCGAGAATTTTGTTTTTAGCAGACAGAAATATTTTAGCCAATCAGGCTTTCAATTCCTTTTCAGCATTTCCCGAAGATGCATTGGTTCGGATAAAGCCCAGCGAGATCAAAAAGAAAGGAAGAGTACCAACCAACGGCAGCATTTTCTTTACCATTTTCCAAACCTTCATGAGCGGAACAGACGAAGAAGGAAAACCTGCTCCCTATTTTGGAGAATATCCCAAAGACTATTTTGATTTCATCATCATTGACGAGTGCCACCGTGGTGGAGCAAATAATGAAAGCAATTGGCGTGGCATTTTAGAGTATTTCAGTCCAGCCGTTCAATTGGGTTTAACCGCTACACCCAAACGAGACGATAATGTGGACACCTACAAATACTTTGGTGAGCCTGTTTACATCTATTCGCTGAAAGAAGGTATCAATGATGGTTTCTTAACGCCTTTCAAAGTAAAACGCATCAAAACCACTTTAGACGATTACCGCTACACTTCGGACGATACCATTGTGGAAGGCGAAATTGAAGAAGGCAAACTCTATGAAGAAAAAGACTTTAACCGAAGCATTGAAATTGTAGAGCGTGAAGCCAAGCGGGTAAACATCTTTTTGGAAGAAGCCAACCAAAATGAAAAGGCCATCATCTTTGGAGCCAATCAAGCTCATGCAGCGTTGCTTAGAGATTTGGTAAACCAATATGCCAAGAGTAAAGACCCATTCTATTGCGTTCGCGTAACTGCCAATGATGGAGAAGAAGGCGAAAGACTGTTACGGGAATTTCAGGACAATGAAAAGACTTTGCCAACCATTCTAACCACTTCACAAAAGCTTTCAACAGGAGTAGATGCAAGAAATATTCGGAATATCGTTTTGCTTCGCCCTGTTAACTCCATGATTGAGTTTAAACAAATTGTTGGTCGTGGCACACGCTTATTTGACGACAAAGAGTTTTTTACCATTTACGACTTTGTAGATGCCTACAAACATTTCAGCGACCCTGAATGGGATGGCGAACCATTAGAACCTGAACCGAGAGAACCAAAACCCTATCCAACACCTGATCCTAAAGACAAGCCAGATGTCGAAGATCCTGACGAGCCAAGACCCAAAAAGAAAAGAGTTAAGGTCAAACTTCGAGACGGTAAAGAAAGAACCATTCAGCATACCGTTCAAACCTCCTTTTGGAGTGCAGATGGCAAACCGATTTCGGCAGAAGAATTTTTGAATAATCTGTTTGGTGAATTACCCAAACTTTTCAAAGATGAAGAAGAACTGCAGAAACTATGGAGCAATCCACTGACCCGAAAAACTTTACTCGAAAACTTAGATGCAGCAGGTTTTCCAAAAGAAGACTTACTGACTTTACAAAAGTTGGTAAATATGGAAAAAAGTGACTTGTATGACGTATTGGAATATGTTTTCAATGGAGACTATATCGCCATGACCAGAGAAGCGAGAGCCAAAGCAGCCGAAGCAACAATCTTTGCCTTACTGAATGACAAACAAAGAGAATTTATCGCCTTCGTATTGAGCAAATACGTTGATACAGGCGTTGATGAACTCGACCAGGAGAAATTGCCAATCCTACTGACAAACAAGTATCAATCATTGGAAGATGCAAAAGAAATATTGGGAGACGTAGCAAACATCAGCCGACTGTTTATTGAATTTCAGGAACATCTATATAATCAGAAAGTGGCGTAATGACAGGAACAATACAACATAAAGCCCACGCTTCACAGCCACATACATTGCTAAGCCGCGCAAGCCACCGCTCAATCCAAAGCTTGTCAAAGAGTGTGTCTGTCCAACCGCACGACCAAAACGACCGACAAACAGACGGACGAAAAAGAACACCGAAGCGATAATCGAGTAGACGGCCTCAACAGTTGTAACTGACGAGGTGCGCCTCTCGATACTTCGGAACACCACCTACCAACTCCTACCCGATAGTATCACAAAGGAACTACAAATCGGTTTCCAACCGATAGTTCCTCACCTATATGCATAGAACCAAAAAAGGCTCATCCGCAAATGCGAATGAGCCTTTTTAATAAATTTTCTTTCGGTTTATCTTAAACCAGTTGGGTCAACCCTTGTTGGTGTTTGTTCACCAGAGATCATTCCTTCTGCAGCTTTCGCAATGGCCTTGATGGTATTGGTCATATGCGCCATATCCAAAGTACTTACTTCATCAGAAGCTTTGTGGTAATCCTGATCAATGTCGATTTGCGTAGTACTGATAGAGTGTGCAGGAACGCCCAATCTCGCCAATGTAGCATTGTCAGATCTGTAGAATAAGTTCTGAGTTGGATAAGGATCTGGATAGAAAGTATATTCCGTTCCTTCCACCGCATCTTGTAATAATTTACCAAAGCTAGACTTTTCAAAACCTGTAATCCAAGCCGTGTTTGGCCCTTCTTTCGCTCCTTTTCCAATCATTTCAATATTAAACATGGCTACAATTTCGTCTGGATTCAATTGTTCAGAGAAATGTCTTGAGCCATATCCCCCACTTTCTTCAGCCGTAAAGGCTACAAAAACAATTGTTCTTTCTGGCTTCTTGCCCGATGCGGCAAAGTATTTCGCCAATTCAATTACTGCTGTAGTACCAGAAGCATCGTCATTAGCCCCGTTGAAAAGGTTATCGCCTTCCATACCTTCACGAATACCCAAGTGATCGTAATGCGCTCCAAAAAGAACAATTTCGTTGGCTCTGTTACCTGAAATTTTTCCTGTTACGTTAGAAAGGCTTTGTGTGGTTACCGTGTTTTGCACTTCAATATCAACAGACGATACTGCGGTCAAATCAGAAATTACCATCACAGTAGCATTGTCAGGGTCTAAAGCAACCACTCTGCTTCCACGTGATGAAAAGCCTTTGTAACGATTGAATATATCTTTGTGCGCAGGATTTACCAATACCAAATTCTTGCCTGTTCCTCTTCTAATTTCATTGTAAGTGCTCTGAAAATTATCATCAGCACCAATCGTTCTTACGTTTAAGTCGGCAACATTCGTCCAATCAAAACCTTCAGAATTCGACATGGCCATCATATCTGCCGCGTCAATCGCTTTTCCATTCAATGTAGCTGCCATGCTTTCTGGAGCAATCGAATAAATATTAAACTGCTGATTGTAGCTGTCCATTCCTTCCAAATACTCTAAACCTGCCTTTTTAAACTCTTCCTGAATAAACTGAGAGGCCTTTTCAATTCCTGGAGTAAAAATCATTCGACCTTCCATTTCATCGGAAGCCAAGGTGGAAACAACTCTTGTCACTTCATCCTGAGTGATCTCATAAGGCGTTTGGCAACTCGTAAAGCTTAGCGAGGAAACGATAAAAAATGTAATAAGCGATAAAATGGGCTTTTTCATGGTGTAATAATCAATTTGTGTACGGGGTGAATTTAGGATAATTTTCATCAATCCTTGCTACCGCTAGTGTCATTCAAAGCTTTTGCCCCAAAGGGTTTTTAAGCTAAATAAAAGCAGCTTAATTTTGCTTACTCATCTAATCTAAATTTAATCAAGCTTTGTCATTCGATCCGCATTCCGTTCAGCTTCCCGTTACCGAAATTATTGACGATGTGCGCCAGCACCTTAGCCAAGGAAATACGCTGATCGTAAATGCACCTCCAGGAGCTGGTAAAAGCACGCTTCTTCCTCTTGCTTTGCTGAGCGAGCCGTGGTTAGAAGGAAAGAAGATATTGATGCTAGAACCACGAAGATTGGCCGCCAGAACCATTGCCGAACGCCTCTCCTACTTTTTGGAAGAACCTGTGGGCCAAACAGTCGGTTTTCGGATTCGGTTTGAAAACAGAACTTCTGAACACACTAAAATAGAAGTACTTACCGAAGGAATTCTGACTCGAATGATCCAAAACGATAATGCTTTGGAGAATGTGGGTTTGGTTATTTTTGATGAATTCCACGAACGCAGTATCCATGCCGATGTGGCCTTGGCGCTCTGCCGCGAAGCCCAACAAGTTTTACGCAGCGATTTGCGCATTATGGTTATGTCGGCCACACTGAACATGCCGCAATTAACTTCACTGTTGAAGGCGCCTGCCATAGTCAGTAAAGGCAAGCAATATCCAGTTGAAGTGCGTTACGAAAACGATATTGATGAATTTTCAATGGCCGAGCTTTGTGCCAGAACCGTGATGAAAGCCGCAAAAGCCCATGAAGGTGACATTCTGGTTTTCTTGCCTGGACAGCGGGAAATCCATACCGCCAACGAAATTTTAAGGAGAGAACTACGTGGGTTTTCCATCCATATGCTCTACGGTTCGCTGCCCCAAAGGCAACAAGCTGCAGCCATTTTACCAGATAGAAATGGAAATCGAAAAGTAGTTTTAGCCACTTCCATTGCCGAAACCAGTTTAACCATTGAAGGCATTAAAGTAGTGGTGGATAGTGGTTTTGGACGCACCTCTAAATTCGATCCCAACTCTGGTTTGTCTCGACTAGAAACGGTTCGTATTTCAAGAGATTCAGCCGACCAACGGGCAGGAAGGGCTGGCCGATTAAGTTCAGGCGTTTGTTATCGCATGTGGTCTGCAGTAACCCAACAACGATTAACAGAACACATTACCCCAGAAATTCTTGAAGCAGATTTGGCTTCACTAGTCCTCGACATGTCGCAATGGGGCATAACGGATGTGCAACAAATGACTTGGCTTACGCCTCCTCCGAAAGGCCCTTTAGCGCAAGCCACTGATTTATTGCATCAGTTAGAAGCATTAGAAAACGGTAGAATCACAGCACATGGTAAGAAGATGCTTCGTTTGCCTTGTCATCCACGAATTGCGCATATGCTGCTGATGGCTAAAGAAGATGATCAATTGGAATTGGCCACTGATATTGCCGCTTTATTAGAAGAAAGAGATCCGCTGGGCCGAGAAGCAGGCATTGACATCAACGCCCGAATTGAGGCGCTCAGAGTCCATAGGCGAGAAAACCGCGACAACCGCAAAATGGGCCGTATCGAGAAAATTGCAGAGCAGTATCGTAGTCTTTTCAATATCGAACCCGACAATAACAGTGTTGATCCTTTTGAAACAGGCGTGCTAATTACCCGTGCTTACCCCGAAAGAATTGCCTTTGCGCGTCCCGGCAACAATGCCCAATTCCAACTTTCTAACGGTCGATACGCTATGGCAGGCCACCGAGAAGACTTGGCCGATGAGCCTTGGTTGGCCATTTGCCATATTGACGCCCGTGAAGGAATGGGCAAAATTTTTATGGCTTCGCCTTTGAACCCTCGCGATTTAGCACCTTTGGTAAAAGAAACGGAAGTCATTACTTGGGATACCAGTGAAGGTGGATTGATTGCCACAAAGGATTTACGCATTGGTAGCATCGTATTGCAAAGCAAGCCCCTGCCCTCGCCAGATGAAAGTCATAAGGTGGCTGCCATTTCTGAAGCATTAAAAAAGGAAGGTGAACAACTTCTAGATTTTAACGAAGAGGTTCAGCAATGGCAAAATAGAATTCTCAGTTTGAGAAAGTGGAACCCGCAAGAACAATGGCCAGAAGTAAGCACCTCTAGCCTTTTACAAACCAATGCTGAATGGCTGAGTCCGTATTTAGCCAACGTCAAACGGCCTGAAGATTTAAAGAAAATCAACCTAAAAGAAGTGCTGCAACACAGCCTCACTTTTGAGCAGCAACAACAATTAGACAAACAGGCTCCAACGCATTTGACCGTACCGAGTGGGTCCAAAATTAAGCTGATGTACCGCGACAATGCCGAACCGCCTGTATTGGCCGTTCGCATTCAGGAAGTATTTGGTTTGGCCGAAACGCCAAAGGTGAATGAAGGCAAGCAATCCGTTTTGCTGCACCTGCTCTCCCCTGGTTTTAAACCAGTACAAATCACTTCGGATCTAAAGAGCTTTTGGTCAGATGCTTATTTTGAAGTGAAGAAAGAACTGAAAAGACGCTACCCTAAACACGTTTGGCCCGATGATCCTTGGAACGAACCTGCGATTAAGGGAGTAAAGAAAAAGTATTAGCTTAAGGACGCTTTGATTCAATAAATTCAAAACCTTTTTATTTCTACCAATCTATATCATCTAATTGGGTGATTAAAATCATAGACTAGCCTAGCATTTCATACAACTTTTGTATTCGACATAAAACCAATGTGTTATGGGAATACAAAAGGGAATATTCGTAGTGCTGTTTTTAACCATTTTTTCAAACCTCCATGCGCAGATCAGTGTAGATGCTCAGCTGAGAAGTCGCTTTGAATACCGGCATGGCTACAAAACCTTATTTCCAGACAATACCGATCCAGCAGCATTCATTGGACAGAGAACTCGCCTAAATATTGATTACAAGACCGAAAATCTTGATGTATTGCTGAGTTTTCAAAATATCAGTGTTTGGGGCGATGTCCCCCAATTAAATACAGCCGATAGAAACGGCCTCATGATTTATCAGGCTTGGGCAAAGGTTTATTTGTCTGAATCATTCGCAATTAAGGCTGGCCGTCAAGAAATCATTTATGACGACAGTCGAATTTTTGGAAATGTGGATTGGGCCACCCAAGGGAGAAGTCATGACGCCTTGCAATTGAAATGGCAAAATGAGGGCTTCAAACTAGATGTTGGTTTGGCTTACAATCAGACGAACGAGCAACTCACAGGAAACGACTATAACATTTTAGGTACCTATAAAACCTTTCAATACATGTGGCTTCACAAGGATTGGACTAATTTTTCAGGTAGTTTTCTATTTTTGAACAATGGTTTGCAGCACATTGACAATACCAACAATCAGAACAATGAAGTAAGGTATAGCCAAACTGTTGGAATCCACTCCAACTACAAAAAGGACAAGCTTGGGTTATCCTCTAACATTTATTACCAAGGTGGGAAAGACATCATCAACAGTAGCCTAAACGCCTACCTCCTCGCTTTCTCTGCTGACTATCAAGTTTCGGAAAAATCGAAAGTTGTATTTGGTGCAGAAATAATCAGTGGAAACGATAATGGAGCGCCTAATAACCAAAAGAATAAAGCCTTTAACCCATTGTATGGCACCAATCATAAGTTCAATGGTTTGATGGACTATTTCTATGTGGGCAACCATTACCCCAACGTAGGCTTGACCGATATTTACCTTACCAACACCACTAAGTTAAATGCTAAAAGCAGCTTATCTGTAACCTTACACAACTTCTCAGCAGCTTCAGATTTAGCAGGTAGCAGCAAAAAGCGATTGGGTAACGAAGTAGACTTGGTGTTTTCTCACGCAGTACGAAAGAGTATCTCCTTAAAGGTAGGCTATTCACAGCTTTTCGCATCTGAAGGCATGGCGATTTTAAAAGGAAACTCCGACAATAATACGAACAATTGGGTTTGGATAATGCTTGATATTACTCCTAACCTGTTCAAAAGTACCAAAACCGAAAAACAGTTACTAAGCCGCAATTAGTAGCCTCATCAAAACAACACATACATAACCATTAATCAGTTGATTACACCGATAATACATAGTTTAAATCATGCTAAAACATGACCTAGATCATATAGTCCAGCATGTTTATAATTTACTTTTATATAGACAAATAAGTCGATTCCACACAGCTAAATTCAGCACTATGAAAAACACTGCCAACCACTCATTTTGGGACATTAAAAAAGCCATGGTTTTGGCGCTTTTTATAGCCATTCTACCTTCCTGTTCGAATGACAAGCCCACGATTAGAAACCCAAAAGACATGCCTATAACAGGCCAAGTCATTGCAGACCTAACTTCTCCACCAAACGTTCCAGTTCCCATTGGCGATAGAAAAGCCAAAAAGGTGATTGTAAACATGGAAATCCTTGAACAAGAAGGAACCATGACCGATGGAGTAAAGTACATCTATTGGACTTTCGGGGGTTCAGTACCAGGAAGTTTCATCAGAACTCGTGTAGGTGACGAAGTAGAATTTACATTATCAAATCACCCAGACAACAAGTTACCTCACAATATTGATTTACATGCTGTAACTGGTCCTGGAGGAGGAGCTGAATCATCATTTGTTGCTCCAGGTCATGAAAAAACATTCTCTTTTAAAACCTTAAACCCAGGGCTTTATGTATACCACTGTGCTACTGCCCCGGTGGGAATGCACATTGCTAACGGAATGTACGGCTTAATCTTAGTAGAGCCAGAAGGTGGTTTACCTCCGGTTGACAAAGAATATTATGTAATGCAAGGCGACTTCTATACAAAAGGCGCCAACGGTGAGCGTGGTTTGCAGGCCTTCGATATGCAAAAGGCTGTAAATGAAGATGCTGATTATGTAGTTTTCAACGGTCAAGTTAATGGACTTACTGGCGATAATGCCTTGACTGCAAATGTTGGTGAAACCATTAGACTCTTTGTTGGAAATGGAGGCCCTAACCTTGTATCTTCTTTCCACGTGATTGGTGAAATTTTCGATAAAGTATCAGTTGAAGGTGGTTCTATGGTCAACAAGAACGTACAGACTACGCTAATTCCTGCAGGTGGGGCTGCTATGGTTGAATTCAAAGTAGATGTACCGGGAACTCTCGTATTGGTTGATCACTCTATCTTCAGAGCTTTTAATAAAGGAGCTTTGGGTATGTTAAAAGTTTCAGGCGAAGAAGATGAACAAGTTTACTCTGGAACGCAAATGGAAGGCATTTACCTACCAGAAGGTAGCGGTATCCAAACAATGCCATCTACAGCTACCGCCAAAGAAGAGGCACCTCAAGAGTTATCGCTTGCAGAAAAATTGAATTTGGGTAAAACGGTCTACCAACAAACCTGTTTTGCTTGTCACCAACCAGAAGGTCAAGGTATTCCAACCATCTTCCCTCCTTTGGCAAAGGCTGACTATTTAAACGCAGACGTAAACAGAGCAATAGACATTGTACTGCATGGCAAATCTGGTGAGATTACTGTTAACGGCACGAAATACAACAGTGTAATGACCAAGCAAACACTAACCGACAATGAAATAGCCAGTGTATTGACCTATGTTTATAACAACTGGGGCAATAACAAGTCAGAGGTTACTGGTGCAATGGTGAAAAGCAGAAGAAATATTAAGTAAAAACTGATCGAAATGAATTCCTTTTACGGAAAGATAGTGACCACTTGGCTCTGCCTAATTATACCGCTAACTACATTGGCGCAACAAAAGAATATGGTATTGGTTAAAGGGGGTGAATTCATCCCCTTATATGGGGTCGATTCTGCTACCGTAAAAGTCAATTCATTTTTCATGGATGTTTACCCTGTTACAAATGCGGAATACCAACAGTTTGTAATTGACCATCCTAAATGGAGAAAAAGTAAAGTCCTTAAGTTGTATGCAGATGCCAGCTATTTAGCCAACTGGGAAAATGATACAACATTCAGTAAAGACTTTCTCCCCGATGCTCCTATTACAAGTGTTTCTTGGTTTGCCGCCAAATCCTATTGTGAATACCAAGGAAAAAGGCTTCCAACTGTAGACGAATGGGAATATGCGGCAATGGCCGATGCTGTTTCGCCTGATGCCCGAAAGAAAGAGGACTACAATAAGTATATTTTAAGTTGGTATGAAACTTCCAACACCATCAAAAACCCTATTGGCTCCACATTCAAAAATTATTGGGGAATCTACGATTTACACGGTGCTGCTTGGGAATGGACTTTAGATTTTAATTCTGTACTCATTTCAGGTGAATCCAGAAAAGATGTGGATAAAGACAGCGACCTGTTTTGCGGTAGCGCGGCAGTTGGTGCTTCAGACCTAATGAATTACGCGGCCTTTATGCGTTATGCTTTTAGAGGCAGCATTAAGGCGCAGTACTCAATTAAAAACCTTGGGTTTAGATGTATTCAAGATGTGAATACTAATCAATAAGCCATTTAAAAATTGGTAAAACTCACAGCAAACAAACCCTCAAGATGAAAAATCTCTCCGTATTTATCATAATCATCACCCTCCTGTTCTCTTCATGCGGAAACAAGAAGAAACAAGAAGTAGCAGAAACTAATAAAGAGCTTTCTGAACTCTCTATCTACAACCTGCCTTCGGTTTGGACGTCTCAGAACAATAAAGAAACTGAACTAAAAGACTTAAGAGGAGACGTTTTGGTAATGGTAATGATTTATACTTCATGTCAGGTAGCCTGTCCACGCCTAGTAGCAGACATGAGGGATATAGAATCAAAACTACCTAATGAAAAAAAGCAAAACGTCAAATTCGTACTAGTCAGTATAGACCCAGAAACCGACACACCTGAAAGGCTGAAAGAGTTCGCTATTGAAAACGAAATGGATTCAGACCAATGGCTTTTCTTAAGAGGTTCAGAAAGTGACACTCGTGAGTTTGCTGCTGTATTGGCCGTGAACTATAAGAAAATTTCTCCAATGGATTTTTCTCACTCTAACATCATCAGTGTTTTCAATCAAGAAGGTGAATTGGTTCACCAAAAAGAAGGACTAGGTGTTAATAATGGAGAAACTATACAGGCCATTATAGACTTAGCAAAATAAGCGGCCATCAATCATAAAGAATCATTCGGTATTAGTGATTTTTTCACCCGACAACTCAGCCAGTGGCTTCAAAGGTTCTATTTCCTTAATAACAATACGCGCCATGGCGGCCAAAGGCAAGAACAAAATCATTCCTGCTAAACCCCAAATGTAATTCCCGATTACTAAGGCCATAAGCGAAGCCAATGGGTTTAACTTCATGCTTCCTCCAACAATTTTAGGTGTCAGGAAATTACCCTCTAAACTCTGAATAAGGATTATACAACCTATAAGACCTAAAGCGATATAGTGATTATCGTAAGTAATATAGGCGTAAATTACTGGTAGTGAGGCGCCAAGCGTAGTACCGATATAAGGAATGATAGCCAGAGTAGCCGCTACAAAAGCAAACACAAGTGAATATTTGAGCCCAAAGGCATAAAAAGCAATTGTATATAGAGTAGTTAGAATTACGATCAATAACCCAAGCCCCGACATATATTGCTGCCCTGTTTTGGTCAGCCTCAAAAGCAATTCGGTATGCTCTTTAGCATTGGCTTTATTCCCTAAATGGGTTACTATATCGGCTATACCTTTTCGGTACAATAAAATAAGAAATGTAAATACAAGAGCTAAAGTACCATTACTTACTACCCAACCGGTAGCCTTAAAAGTTCCTCCGATTAACGGCATGCCCAAATTACCCAGCATATTCTTCATACTTTCAGAAACTTCCTCCTTATCTACCGACATCATTCCATCTGGAACTTTATCATTGAAGAACTCAGCAATTTTGCCAGATGCATTCTCAATGTTCACATCAGAATCCATTGATTTAGCCACACCTACAATTTGTGAAACCATAAAGTAGCCAGCAAAAAAAATAATGATACTACCTGTAACCAAAGGGGTGAAAATAGACCAAAAGGAGTTGAACCCCTTTGATTCTAACCACTGTACGGGCTTTAGATAAAAAGACACGCCAATAAAGGCAAAAGCTAATGGAATAAACAAAAAGCCACCTTGCTTTAAAACTAGTACACCAAGTACAATGATAATAAGGGCATATGCTGTTTTTGAGAGAGAGAGTTTCATGAGTAATATATTTCTAAAATCTTGCCATGATCAAAAGCTGTAAAAAACACTCTAGAACCTACTTTTGTTAAAGTAACATAGCGTAATTTCTCCACACATGGGTATTTTTATCAACCTAAAACAAAGTTATTTGTATAACCTCTAACAACACCCAAGTAACCTTTATTTCAACAAGATAGACCTTTTTACTTGCTCTGTGAACATATAATGATCAGTTCGGTTGCTTGCTAATATTCATTTAATAAAGAAATCACAATTATTAAATCGGAATCCTTACCTTTGCGCCTTCAATTTTAAGCTGTCATGCAAAGCATAAGAAACATCGCGATTATCGCACACGTTGACCACGGTAAAACAACCTTGGTAGATAAAATCATCCACGCTTCTCAGATTTTCAGAGAGAATCAAGAAACAGGTGACTTAATACTGGATAACAACGACTTAGAGCGTGAAAGAGGAATTACCATTCTTTCTAAAAACGTATCAGTTGTTTATAAAGGAGTTAAGATTAATATTATTGACACTCCTGGTCACGCAGATTTTGGCGGTGAGGTAGAGCGTGTTTTAAGAATGGCCGATGGTGTTCTTTTGCTTGTTGATGCTTTTGAAGGTGCAATGCCTCAAACACGATTTGTATTGGGTAAAGCACTTGAGCTTGGCCTTACACCAATCGTAGTAGTAAATAAAGTTGATAAAGAAAACTGTAGACCTGACGAGGTTCATGAGCAAGTTTTTGACTTAATGTTCAATCTTGACGCTACAGAAGAACAATTAGATTTTCATACCATTTATGGTTCTTCTAAACAAGGATGGATGAGTACCGATTGGCAAAAACCAACTGATAACATTTTCCCTCTTTTAGATAAAATATTGGAAGTAATTCCAGAAGCACCTTCTCCTGATGGCATTCCTCAGTTTCAAGTTACTTCTCTCGACTACTCTTCTTTTGTAGGTAGAATTGCAATTGGTAGAGTGTACCAAGGTAAATTGGAAGAAGGAAAAGCAATGGGCTTAACCAAAGCTGACGGCTCTGTTAAAAGAGTTAGAATTAAAGAATTACAGGTTTTTGAAGGCTTAGGCCGCGCTAAAGTAACCGAAGTAAAAGCAGGTGATCTTTGTGCTATTGTGGGCTTAGAAGGTTTTGAAATTGGTGATACCCTTACCGATTTTGATAATCCACAGCCATTAAAAAGGCTAAAAATTGATGAGCCAACAATGAACATGTTGTTTACCATCAACAACTCTCCTGGCTTTGGTAGTGAAGGTAAATTTGTAACCTCAAGACACTTAAGAGAAAGACTATACAAAGAAATCGAAAAGAACCTTGCTCTTAAAATTCAGGATACTGATTCTGAAGATAAGTTCTTGGTTTTTGGCCGTGGTATCCTTCACCTTTCTGTTTTGATCGAAACCATGCGTAGAGAAGGTTACGAGCTTATGGTAGGTCAGCCACAAGTTATTTACAAAGAAATTGATGGTAAGAAATGCGAACCAATCGAAACATTGGTCGTTGATGTGCCAGATAACGTTGCAGGTAAAGTAATTGAATTGGCTACCCAAAGAAAAGGTGAGCTTAAAATTATGGAGCCGAAAGGCGACCAACAACATTTAGAGTTCGAAATTCCTTCAAGAGGATTAATTGGTTTAAGAAACAACGTACTTACCGCCACTGCTGGTGAGGCCGTTATGAACCACAGGTTTAAAGAGTATCAGCCAATGAAAGGTGAAATTAAAGGCCGTGCAAATGGCTCTCTAATTTCAATGGAAAACGGACCAGGTACTGCCTACTCTATTGATAAACTTCAAGACAGAGGTGTATTCTTCGTTGCTCCTGGAGAAGAACTTTACACAGGTCAAGTTATTGGCGAACATAGCCGTGAAAATGACTTGGTGGTAAACATTCAAAAAGGAAAAAAACTGACCAACATGCGTGCGTCAGGCTCTGACGACAACTCTAAAATTGTTCCTCCGCGCAGATTCTCTTTAGAAGAAGCCATGGAATACATCCAAAAGGATGAATACTTAGAAATCACTCCTCAATCAATAAGAATGAGAAAAATATGGTTAGACGAGAGCACTCGTTTAAGAATGGCCAAAAAGGACTAATTCCTTTTTAACCACTAAAATTCAAAACTCCTGAAATCAAATTCAGGAGTTTTTTTGTTTATAACTTTAGCACTCAAATAAGCATAAGGAAACCCTCCAAAAGTTAAGCTTAAACAAACATCTAAATCGAGATGAATTTGCATAGCTTTATAATAACAACTTTTGGAGGGTTCTCTCATCTTGAAATGATTCATAAAGAAATAGCATGAAAAAGATACTAGTACTTACTGGAGGTGGCGACTGCCCTGGCTTAAATGCCGTAATCAGAGCTATTGTGAAAAGAGCCGATCATGAAGGCGATGTAGAAGTATATGGTAGTATCGAAGCTTATAATGGTGTACTTCGTGCTCCGCAAGAAATTATTAGGCTTACCAATAAAACCGTTGCGGGTATTCATGTAAAAGGCGGTACCATTCTGGGTACTACTACTAAATCAGACCCTTTCAACTTCACCATTACTAAAGAAAATGGAGAAGTTGAAACCATAGATCGTTCAGACGAAATGGTGCACATGATAAAAGAAATGGATTTTGATTGTGTAATCAGTATTGGCGGAGACGGTTCTCAGCGTATCAGTAAAGCCTTGTTCGATAAAGGGATGCCCGTAGTGGGTGTTCCGAAAACCATAGACAACGACCTTTCTGCCACCGATTACACTTTCGGGTTTCAAACCGCAGTGCAAGAAGCGACAGACGCTGTAGACAAACTGGTTTCAACCGCTGAAAGTCATCACCGAGTAATTATTCTTGAAGTGATGGGACGCTCTGCAGGTTGGATTGCACTCCATTCAGCCATAGCTGGTGGAGCTGAAATCTGCCTAATTCCAGAAATTCCTTATGATATTGAAGCCGTAAAAGAAAGAATTGAATCGCGATACAATAACGGTAGAGGGTTTGTAAACATTGTAATAGCAGAAGGAGCAAAACCAAAAGACGGGAGTATTACGGCCAGAAAAAGCGATGAAGCAGGCTACCAAAACTTACGTTTGGGAGGTGTAGCTTATCAGCTTACCCAACAACTGAAAAATGTCGGCTGTAAGGCAGATATCCGTGAAATGGTGCTTGGCCATTTACAAAGGGGTGGCAGTCCAAATGCCTTCGATAGAGTTTTAGCAACCCAATATGGGGT
Organism: Roseivirga seohaensis; assembly: GCF_001592945.1. Taxonomy (GTDB): domain Bacteria; phylum Bacteroidota; class Bacteroidia; order Cytophagales; family Cyclobacteriaceae; genus Roseivirga; species Roseivirga seohaensis. Next base: position 171,159 of record NZ_LRPB01000047.1, on the reverse strand, counting down.
AAAGGCCATGGAATTGGCTTTAACGGGTGATTTCGGAAAAATGGTCACCTTCAAAAACAATGAGATCAGTTCAGTATCATTAGAAGCCGCTACCGAAGCCTACAATAATGTAGATCCACTCTCCTATTTGGTGCATGCTGCCAAAGGCATCGGTATTTCATTTGGTGACTAGCAAACATTACATTTTTTGAGTATTACTAGAGGTTGACGGCTTTACCTTTCTTATAAACTTATAAGTGGTAAAAATCTTTTGGTCTATTGTGCTTATCTTCTCATCAAAATCGACCTAATGAAAAAGCTAGCCTTACTCCTCTTACTCTGTGTTTCAATTTATTCATGCAATGAAAACACAGCGCTTAAAACCAATTTAAAACCTGAAAGTGTTAGTGTTTCTGCTGATAAATTATCAGAAATAGATAATCTCATCATGAAAGCCATTGATGAAAAAAGGCTTCCGGGGGGAACATTCTTATTGGCCAAAAATGGTCAAATAGTTTACAATAAAAGCTTTGGTTACAGAACTTCTAAAAAAGAAAAAGCTTACCAGAACGATGATATTTACCGAATTGCTTCCATGACCAAAGCCATTACTTCAGTTGGTATTATGCAGCTGTATGAACAAGGAAAAATTGACTTGGATGATCCCGTTTATAAATATATCCCATCATTTAAAGACCAAGTAGTACTTGATACGTTCGAGCCTTCCGACTCAAGTTTTACAACAGTACCTGTAGAAAAACCTGTGACCATCCGCAACCTCCTAACCCACACTTCGGGCATTGTTTACGGAAGTTTTAACCCTGGAAAGTTGATGGCGGTTTACGAGAAATATAATATGAACGTAGGTTTTTCTCACCCTACTTGGAGTACAGAAGAGTGGATTGACAAACTGGCCAAAGTACCCTTAGCTCATCAGCCAGGTGCAAAATTTTCTTATGGACTCAGCATGGATGTTTTGGGCAGAGTGATTGAAGTGGTTTCAAATCAGGCTTTAGACGAATACTTCAAGCAACACATTTTCGATAAGGCTGGAATGACAGACACTTATTTCTATTTACCCAAAGAAAAGTTCGATCGTTTAGTGCCTGTTTACACCAAAGCGCAAGGCCAACTCATTACTTTAGATGAAATGGGAATGGCTGCTCAAGCCAGTTATCCAATGGAAGGCCCTAGAAATATTTTTGCAGGAGGCGGTGGCCTTACGTCTACCGCTATGGATTACGCCAAATTCATTAATACGTTGGCATTAGGCGGTGGCGATATTTTAGGCGCAGAAGCCTTGAAAGAAATGTCGAGCGACCAAATGCCGAATGTAATTACAGACTATAAAGAGAATAACTCAGGCCAATCCTTCGGGTTGGGTTTCACTGTCTATTTAGATAGCGAAAACAAAAAAAGCCCCAAATCAGCTGGCACTTACGAATGGAGTGGATACTTCAACACCAAGTTCTTTATTGATCCTAAAGAAGAAATGGTGTTCGTAGGTATGACTCAAATTGTACCTTTTAATGACAATGCCTTTTGGAACGATATGTACAAACTAATTTATGAAGCCATAGAAGAGTAAAAGAACTTCTGCTCAATCAGCTGAATTCAAAATCAAAGTGAAATACAACATTGAAGGAACTATTTATAGCGTCAAATTCTTTGTCACCTAAATCATAAGAATGAAAAACGTATTGGTCTTATTTGCTCATCCTAAATTCGAACATTCAAAAACGAATAAGGCTCTTGTGGATAAAATACAGAATCGTGAGGGTATCACCTTTCATGATCTTTATGAGCGATACCCAGATTTCAATATTGATTTACCTAAGGAGAAAGAGCTTCTGAATACGCACGATGTGATTATATGGCACCACCCATTTTACTGGTACAATTGCCCTCCGCTTATGAAACAGTGGATAGATGTTGTATTAGAATTTAATTGGGCTTATGGTCCGAAGGGAAATGCACTTCAAGATAAGAAATGCTTAAATGTAATTACCACGGGCGGTACTCGAGAAGTATATTGTTCGAGCGGAAACAACCATTATTCTGTGAATGAGTTTTTGAGACCTTTTGAACAAACCGCACGCCTGTGTGGCATGGAATACCTGCCTCCATTTACAGTGATGGGCACACATAATCTATCGAAAGAAGATCTAGAGATTCATGTTAATCAATACGATCAGCTCATTAGTGCACTGCAAGAAGACAAAGCATTTAAAATCACCAAGGATTGTGATTTTTTAAATGATACACCTTTACTCAAAAAAATAAAGACGAATGAGCGGTAGTATTCTCTTTAATGCAATTGTTCTTTTGGCGGGTGCGGTCATTTGTGTACCTATTGCTAAAAGGCTTGGATTAAGTTCTGTACTTGGCTATCTGTTAGCAGGCATCCTTATTGGGCCTTACGTTTTGGGCTTTATTGGCAACGAAGGTGAAGACATAATGCATTTTGCAGAATTTGGCGTTGTAATGATGCTCTTTTTGATTGGCCTAGAAATAGAGCCCAAAAATTTTTGGCAGATGCGGAAAACCATTGTAGGCATGGGAGGTGCTCAAGTTATATTGACGATGCTTCTCTCCTACTTTATCTTGATTTTACTTGGCTTAAACTGGCAAGTGGCACTTACCATCTCCATGGCCATAGCTTTGTCTTCTACAGCCATAGCGCTTCAAACACTAAAAGAAAAGGGCTTAATGGACACTACTTATGGTGTTTCCTCCTTTTCTATTTTGCTCTTTCAAGATATTATTGTCATCGTTATGTTGGCGGTTATTCCTCTACTCGCCAAAACTGACGACATTCCTCCTGCTGCAACGTCAGTTACAACTGAAGCTCACAGATCGTTACTCGACAGTTTACCCATTGGTTTGCAAGCACTTGCTGTTTTCTCTTCAGTTATTCTAGTGGTAATTCTAGGGCGTTATGTAATAGTGCCAATGCTCAGATTAGTAGCTAAAGCAAGAGTAAGAGAGCTACTTACAGCATCCTCTCTATTTATTGTTGTGAGTATTTCTTTCCTAATGGAATTAGTTGGACTAAGCCCAGCTTTAGGCGCCTTCTTAGCCGGTGTGGTCTTGGCTACCAGTGAGTTCAAACATGAATTGGAAAGCACTCTAGAGCCCTTTAAAGGATTATTACTAGGTTTATTTTTCATGGCAGTTGGTGCGTCCATTAACTTTGTAGTTTTAAGCACTTACCCACTTACTATTACAGGTCTGCTTCTTGGTACTATTCTCTTAAAAGCTATTGTCCTGTTTATTGTCGGCTCCATTTTTAATCTCAAACTTGACCAAAAATTATTACTCACTGTTGGCTTGGCGCAAGTTGGGGAATTCGCTTTTGTGCTGCTCTCCTTTGCCTTCGACTTAAATATTTTAAATACTGAACAGCTTGATATGATGCTGGTAGTTACCGCATTAAGTATGACCATAGCCCCAATTTTAGGCATTATAAACGAGCGATTGATTTTACCTAAGGTAGGTACTAAGGAAGCAGAAAAAAGACCTATTGATCATATTGCCAAGACCCATAAAGTGATTCTGGTTGGTTTTGGACATTTCGGAAGCACTGTTGGCCGTTTTCTAAGGGCTTCAGGAGTTGAAGCTACTATTCTAGATCATGACTCAAACCGGGTAGATTTATTGAGAAAAATGGGGTTTGAGGTTTATTATGGCGATGCCACTCGAATAGACCTGCTTGAATCGGCTGGAATTACAGAAGCTAAGATTTTAATTTGCTCAATTGATAACCCCGATGTTGCTATTCCTTTTGCTAAAACGTTAATTAAGAAATACCCACATTTGAAACTGATGTTTAGAGCGAAGAATCGTTACGATGCTTATGAACTTTTGGAGCTTGGAATTCAAAATGTATATCGCGAATCGCTTGATACTTCCGTGAAAATGGCTGCTGACGTATTGGCTAATATGGGGCATAGGAAATATACCGTACATCGTCAATCTCAAAAATTTATTCAGTACGATGAAGAAATGCTTAGAAAACTAACCGAAAAACCTAAGGACACAAAGGAATATATTTTCAAAGTGCGTGAGGAAATTAAAAAGCAAGAGGAACAATTAGAAGAAGATTTAAAGCGCGGTATTATTGATGATAGCCGCCAGTGGAATAGCGAAGAAATGCGACTGGCAGCCAAGAAAAACGGAGAGGCCTAGATTAAGAGAAACATTACTTTGGATTCAGCGCTATTTAAGTACATGAATATATGCCCACAAAAAAATCCCGACTCTTGTGAATCGGGATTTATATTTTATCAGAAATCGGTATGGGTTAAGCCAAGTTATCCAATACGTTCATTACTTCTTTTACGTGACCTTCTGAAACTTTCAATAGCTCCATCTCTTCAGCGTTCAAATCAAGCTCGATTACTTTTTCAATACCATTTTTACCCAAAATTACAGGCACACCTAAATAGCAATCTTTAATTCCGTATTCACCTTCTAACTTAACGCAAACTGGGAATACTCTTCTTTGATCTCTTGCAATCGCCTCAACCATTTGAGCAGCTGCCGAACCTGGCGCATACCAAGCTGAAGTACCCATAAGTTTTACCAATTCGCCACCACCAGTTTTAGTTCTTTCGATAATTGCGTCTAGCTCTTCCTTACCGATCAACTCAGTTACAGGAATACCACCAACAGTAGTGTAGCGCGGAAGTGGCACCATGGTGTCACCATGACCACCCATCAATACTGCTTGGATGTCTTTTGGCGATACGTTTAAGGCCTCAGCTAAAAACGCTCTGTATCTTGCGGTATCTAAAATACCAGCCATACCCATTACTCTAGTTCTTGGAAATTTAGAAGTAATGTGTGCTTGGTAAGTCATTACGTCCAAAGGATTTGAAACGATAATAATGATTGCGTTTGGAGAATGTTTTACAACATTTTCAGTTACACTTTTAACAATACCAGCGTTGGTTTGAATTAAATCATCTCTGGTCATACCCGGTTTTCTTGGTAAACCCGAAGTGATAACTACAACATCAGAATCTGCTGTTTTAGCATAATCGTTGGTAGAACCAACTGTTCTTGTGTCGTAAAGATTGATAGGAGCTTTCTGCCAAATATCTAGTGCTTTTCCTTCTGCAACACCTTCTTTAATGTCTAAAAGCACTACTTCGTTGGCAATTTCTCTATAGGCCAAAACGTCTGCGCAGGTTGCGCCTACATTTCCGGCACCGACTACTGTAACTTTCATAGGGTATACTGGATTTGATTTAAATTAATTAGATGAACAAAGATAACAAGCGAAACGTCTAAATAAAACTTAGAGGCTACGGTTTCTTTCTGAATTGTGATGATCGGAATAGGCCTGTTTTAATTCGAAAAATCCGAAGGACTCTTTGTAGGCCTTAAATAAGCTTTCCGTATAGTGATTGTAACGTTCCATCAAGCACTCTAATATTGAAGCTTTAATTTCTGGATAGGATTCAAAAATATCCATAATATTACCTTGAGGTAGAACAAAAATCTCTGCATCCTCGCTCACCACAATAGCACTGTAAAGTCTATGATTATCTAAAACAAAGGCATTATCGCCAAAACACTCCTTTTTCCCAGCTTGGTCTAACTCTTCAAAAGAACCATTGCGCTCTAAACTCAAAGAAACTACACCGTGGTTTACAATATATACTGCCTGACTCGGGTCTTTAGCGAAGAAAACCGCCTCGTTCTTTCTGTATTTTCTGGTGTATAAATAAGGCACAAAAACAAAAAGCTGATCATCCGTAAGTTTTCTAAAAGGCCCTACTCCTTTCAAAAAGTTGATTTGTTCCTTTTCGGACTGGCTGTATGTTTTCTTAAATGGATTATACATTATCTAATTTGGGCTAATGCTTAAAACTTCCTTTGTGTGTTCGGTGATTTTATATCGGTTGTCAATTCTGTAACCAATCACCCAAACAATATTTCCTTCAGAAGTTAATACTCTTATCTGGTCTTTTAAGTTTAGAGGAATTTTCTGGTCAATCATAAAGTCACTCAACTTTTTTTTGCCTTTCATACCTAAAGGAAAAAAGTGGTCACCCTCTTTCCAAGTCCTCACCTCTAAAGGAAAAATCAGTTTACTAAAGTCTAAAAAAGCTTTTGCTGAATTTCTATCCAATTTAATATTACCATTCAATCGTTCCACTTTATAAGTTTGACCTGAAAGGCTAAACTGCCTCTGCCCTTCTTCTATTAAGAAAGACTCCAATTTATTAGGTTGATTAAGGGTAATAAAAACATACGATCTATCCACGGTAAACTGATGCGATTTGGTGGTGAAAATCTTTCCAGAAATTCCTTCTAAAGCCAATAAAAGCTCTTTGCTTTGCTCGTAATTTAATCCAAAAGGTTTTAACAATTCAGAAAGCTGAAAAGCACCAATACCACTCTGTATAATTTGGTCTTTGGAAAATCGGTAACCACCCTCTGTTTTTTCGATATAAGGTTTTAAGGCATTAATTTTCTCTTGAAAAACCTTCTCAACTTCTAGGTTCTTTTCGAGCGTATTTTCAAAAGTAGAATAGAAACCTTTGTTGAGTTGAGTGAACAAAGGAATTACCTGATGACGCAAATAATTACGCTTGTAATTTTCCGAAGCATTCGAACTATCTTCTCGCCATTGAATATTTTCTTGCTTCGCGAAGTTTTCGATTTCGTCTCTTTCAAAGCCTAAAAGCGGACGAACTATATTTCCTGATTTCGGTAGCATTCCCCTCAAACCAGAAATAGATGTGCCTCTGGCTAGGTTCAGTAATATCGTTTCTAAATTATCTTGAGCGTGATGTGCCACCGCCAATTGATCCAAATTCTGCTCCTTCAAAAGTTCATTGAACCAAGCATACCGTAAATCACGAGCTGCCATTTGGGTAGAAATACCATGCTCTGACGAATATTCTTTAGTACCGAAGTGTTTTTCAAAATAGGGTATTTTAAGCCTAAAACAGGTGTCTTTCACAAATTGAGCGTCTGCATCAGACTCTTCTCCCCTCAAATTAAAATTGCAATGCGCAACCGAAATATTAAAACCAGCCTGATGACAAAGATTTAAAAGCACCATGGAATCCATGCCACCACTCACCGCCAACAACCACTTTTCTCCCTCCGAATTGAGGGCATGCTTTTTGATAAAACTCAAAAACCTATTCAACATGAATCAAAATTAGCATAAATCGATAATTTTGCACTTTCGAAAACATGATCAGACCCTTATTTTTATTTTTATTTCTAGTTACTACCACTTGGGTTTCAGCCCAAAAGAGGGTGCGAGTCGATACTGCTGTATACCTACATTATGGAACCCAGAATGGAGAGCCACTTCAGAGGCTGATTAGCTCAGTAAAATTGGTACAAGGCAGTACTGTAATTTATTGCGATTCGGCCTACTTATACTCAAGTACAAACAAAGCCATTGCCTATGGTCATGTAAGAATTATCGACACAGAAGACAATTTAGACCTTTCTGGAGATTACATGGAGTATTCAGGAAGTACGGGCATAGCTAAAATGCGAAAAAATGTAGTGCTAAAAGACGACAGCACAAATCTCTATACCAATTTTCTGGATTATGATAGAAACACACAAACAGGCTATTACTATAATGGTGGAAGATTGGTGGACAGTACAAACGTGTTGAAGAGTAAACGAGGTTACTATTATTCAGAAACCAAATCGGCACTTTTTCTAGATTCTGTTAACCTCACCAACCCAGACTTTACACTCGACACCGATTCGCTAGAGTATACCACAGTAGAAAAAGTATCTATTACCAAAGGGAAAACCCTAGCGGTTTCAGCGGATGGGGACTCGCTTTCAACCAAGGTTGGTTTTCTTTATAAATCCCTTGAAAAATACAGTGAAGTTTACTTTGGATGGATCAAAACAGCTGACTACCGCATTTACGGAGACAAACTTATTGCTGATGATAGCACCAAGTATTATCAAGGAGACATGAATGTGAAAATGGAATCCTTTGCCGATTCAATTACTGCTTTCGGTGATCACGTTCGGTACAACAAAATAGAAAGCACTGCTATTGTTTATGATAATGCCTATCTGCGTAAAATCATGAAAGGTGATAGCCTTTTTATTAAAGGTGACACCTTGAAGTCTGTACAAAATGAAGAGCTCGGAAAGAAATACCTCACCGCTTTTAATAATGTTCAACTGTATAAATCTGATTTTCAGGGTGCGGCCGATTCACTTTCATACAATATGATGGATTCGACTATTTATATGTATAGCTCGCCCCTAATCTGGAATGCTGATAGCCAAATTTCTGCCGATTCCATTAAAATTCAGTTGGCAAATAATCGAATCTCGAAAATGTTTTTGAACCAAAATTCTTTCGTGATTTCTCAAGACTCAGCCCAGAACTTTAATCAGGTAAAAGGAAGAGAAATGGTTGTCGACTTTAAAGAAGGCATAATTAGTAAAACAGATGTTTTCGGAAACGGAGAAAGCATATATTTTGCTTTCGATAAAAATGGCGCTGTAACCATGAATAAATTGAGCTGTTCAAACATGGTACTCTATTTCGATCAAAATGTAGTAACCGAATTAAGAACATATCGCGAAGTAGACGGTAGACTTATCCCCGAACCTCAGATAGTCCAGCCCGACCGAAGGCTTAGAGGCTTTAAATGGCTAATTGATCAAAAGCCCACCCTTGAGGGCATCACTGGAAATCAGAAACAGATAGAAAGGGAGGAAATTAAACAGCGTTAAAAAAGGTTAATCGCTCAATAGAAGCCAAAAAACTCGTTTTATTTGTTCCAGTAAGAGAGTTCAATAAGATTGGAATTATCGGACTTTACTAATAACTTTGCAGGCTTATGAAAAAAACGGTATTTCTAACCCTTTTAACAGTGATCATTTCACTATCAAGTTGTGCTAACAGTTTAGCCAAGCTTGAAAAAAGCGATGATTACGAAGAATTATACAAAGGGGCTATTGCTTTTTATGAACAAGGTAAATACAGCAAAGCGCAAATACTTTTCGAAAAAATATCTCCTTATTATCGTGGAAACATTGAGGCAGAGAAAGTTCAGTTCTACTGGGCCTACAGTTTATATTACCAAAGACTTTATCAGTTAGCATCTTTCCGTTTCAAAAATTTCTATCAAACTTACGGAAGAAGCCAATATGCAGAAGAATCGGAGTACATGGCTGCCTATTCACTTTATAAGGACGCCCCGGATGCGAACCTAGACCAAACAAGTTCTGAAGAAGCTGTAGTAGCAATGCAGAACTTTTTGAACAGATGGCCGGCCTCTCGATACTATGATGATGCTAACAGAATTATTGACGAACTACAAGTAAGGTTCGAAACCAAGGCTTATTTGAAGGCCAAACTTTACCACAAACTCACTACCGGATTATCATACAGAAACTATTTAGAGGCCGCTATCGTTACGATTGAAGCTTTTAAAAATGACTATCCAGATTCAAAGTATAATGAAGAGTTGCTTTATCTAGCCGTTGAAACAGAGTTTAAACTGGCGGACAACAGTATTCAGTCTAAGAAAAAAGAGCGATTCAATAAAACCGTTGCTTTCTATAAAGAATTTTCAGAGAAATACCCTGATAGCAAGTATATGGACAAAGTATCTGACTGGTATAACCAGTCGTTAGAAGAATTAAAAGAACTTAATAAAACGCAATAATTATGGCCGCAAGCGCATCAATCATCACTAGAGACACAGATAAAATCGGTGAATCAACTGGTAACATTTACAAATCAATTGCTGTAATCTCTAAAAGAGCAAAGCAGATTGCTACTGATATGAAAGAAGAGCTAAACGGAAAACTTTCAGAGTTCGCTTCTACAGTAGATAATCTTGAGGAGATTTTCGAAAACAGAGAGCAAATCGAAATCTCTAAATTCTATGAAAGAATGCCAAAGCCAACTGCCTTGGCTATAGAAGAATTCACCAATGATGAAATCTATTGGAGAATGAATGAGGCTGAAAAAGCTACAGAATCAAAATAAAACCCCAATGTTATTAAAGGGTAAGAAAATTATTCTGGGAGTATCCGGAAGTATAGCAGCTTACAAGGCTGCTATTTTCGTTAGGTTACTAGTGAAAGAAGAGGCGGAAGTTAAAGTTATAATGACAAAAGCAGCCACTGATTTTATTACACCCCTTACCCTTGCTACCCTTTCCAAAAACCCTGTTTTGATTGATTTTCAAAAAGACAAAACAGGCGAATGGAATAATCATGTTGATTTAGGACTTTGGGCAGACGCCATGATTATGGCACCTGCCAGCGCTAACACTATTGGCAAAATGGCCAATGGACTTTGTGACAACCTGCTTTTGGCAACTTACCTGTCGGCAAGATGCCCAGTGTTTTTCGCTCCGGCCATGGACTTAGACATGTACCAACACCCATCGGTATTGGCCAACATTCAAAAGCTAATTTCTTTCGGGAATCATTTGATTGAAGCTGAACATGGTGAATTGGCCAGTGGGCTTATTGGGCAAGGCCGAATGGCTGAACCAGAAAATCTAGTCACTTTTCTTTCAGATTTCTTCTCAAAAAAATCTGCACTGAAAGGTAAAAAAATAATGATTACCGCAGGCCCAACTTACGAGGCTATCGATCCTGTGCGTTTCATTGGTAACCATTCTACTGGTAAAATGGGCTATGCCTTGGCGGAAGAAGCTGCCAATCAAGGTGCTGAAGTAACTCTAATTTCAGGACCAACACATTTGACGATTGAACATGCGAATGTTAAACTTATTCGAGTGAAATCGGGCAATCAGATGTATGAAGCATGTTCCATTGCTAATGAAACTTCCGACATAAATATAATGGCTGCTGCCGTAGCTGATTACACGCCAAAAACTGTAGCCGATCAAAAGATTAAGAAAAAAGGCAGTGAAATGACTGTGGAATTAGTGAAGACCACGGATATAGCTAAATCACTGGGGGCTATTAAAAGGGAAAACCAGCTGAATATCGGCTTTGCACTCGAAACAGAAGCAGAAATAGAACACGCTCAACAAAAAATAAAAAGTAAAAATTTCGACCTCATTGTACTTAACTCTCTTAACGACAAAGGAGCAGGGTTTGGGCACGATACGAATAAGGTTACCATCATTGACAATCAAAATAATATTCAGCATTTTGAGTTAAAGTCAAAAAGGGAAGTTGCCAAAGACATCATCAATGCTATCGTTCAAAAACTGGAAGCTTAGTTTTTTCGGCCTATTTATAGCCACCCTCCCACTCCAAATGGTCGCTCAAGAGCTAGACTTTACGGTGAGTGTTAATGCATCGAATGTACAAACTACCGAAAGGGCTATTTTTTCTGAAATGGAAACAGCAATGCAGCGTTTCTTCAATGATAGAGTTTGGACAAACGATAACTTTCAGGCCAACGAAAAGATTAAAGGCAACCTAATTCTCAATATTCAAGATCAGCCTTCCATAGGTCAGTTTAAGGCCAATGCTCAAATTCAGATTATTCGACCAGTTTATGGCGCTTCTTATGAAACCCTACTATTGAATTTTGCCGACCGAGATTGGGAATTTCAATTTACTCAAGGTCAGAACATGGATTTTAGTGAAAATAGATTCCTCAATAACATTACTTCCCTTCTGGGTTTTTACGCATACATCGCCATAGGCTTAGATTACGATTCTTTCAGTCCTTTAGGCGGCACACCTTATTATAGAGCTGCCTTAAATGTAGTGAACAATGCACAGACTAGTGGAGGCATAGGTTGGGGACAATTTCAAAGCAGAAGAAATCGCTACTGGTTAGTTGAAAACCTAGCCATTAACAGTCAATATGAGGCTGTCAGAAAAGGGCTTTACGATTACCACATTAATGGTTTGGATAAATTCAAAGATGATCCGAAGGCGAGTAGAGAAACAATCAGTCAGGTGATTAAAAACATCCAAGCCGTAAATGAGATACTTCCCAACGCAATTTTGATTACTGCATTTCTAGATGCCAAAAATGATGAAATCACCAGTGTTTTTTCAGAAGGACAAACCAACATCAGAAAAGAGGTTTACAATGAGTTATTGAAACTCGATCCCACACGCAGAAACAAATACCAGAAAATCGTGCAAAACTAGTATTGTCACAAGCCCATCTAATTGATACATTTGTGATATGCTTCAACGCCTGAGTATAGAAAATTACGCACTGATTCAGCAGCTGGAAATCAATCCAGATGCGCAATTGAATATCATTACGGGTGAAACCGGTGCAGGAAAATCTATTATTCTAGGAGCTTTAGGTTTACTTCTTGGCAATCGTGCCGATAGCAAATCACTACTCGATCAAGAGAAGAAATGCGTAATCGAAGGTGTTTTCGATATTTCTGCTTACCAGCTCACTGCTCTTTTCGAAGAAAACGACATGGACTATGATGTTGAGTGTATTATTCGAAGAGAAATAAGTCCAAACGGAAAATCTAGAGCATTTATTAATGATGGAGTCACCAACCTTGACTTTCTGAAACTGCTCGGAAAACGGTTAATGGACATTCATTCTCAGCATGATAATTTGTTATTAGGTTCAAATGGCTATCAGCTAAGTTTGGTTGACGCTTTTGCTCAGAATAATGCTCTTTTACAAAAATACAGCAAAGCCTTTTCTGACTATCGCGAAAAGTATGAGATTCTGGAACAGCTCAAATCAGAGTCTGCCGAATTAAGGAAAGAAGCCGACTATCATCAGTTTTTATTTGATGAATTAGATAAAGCTCAACTTCAAGCAGACGAGCAAGAAATCTTAGAGGCTGAACTCAATAAACTTGAAAACGCTGAAGAAATTAAGCTCAAGCTGAATGAGGCTTTGAGTGCTTTAGACCAGTCAGAGTTTAATGCTAACCAAATGCTACAAGGGGCTAAAACAGCTTTAAGTCAAATCAATAAGTTCGCGAAAGAATACGATAGTCTTTTTGAACGATTGAACAGCAGCTGGATTGAACTAAAAGATATTATTGCCGAGCTAGAAACAGAGGAAGAGCAAGTTGAGTACGAGCCACAAAGAGCAGAAGAAGTACAAGAAAGATTGAGTCTGATTTATAAACTCCAACAAAAACATCAAGTATCGGATATTGCTTCCCTCCTTTCCATTTATGAAGAACTTGGAAATAAAGTGCTGAAAGTTGGTAATTTAGACGATGCTATTGAGGCAGCAGAAAAACAAATGAATCAAGCATTTGAGTTGGTTGAAACTTCTGGCGAAGCCTTAAGCCAATCGAGAACCAAAGTATTCACTGCTTTTGAAAATCAAATTGGTGCATTGCTCGATGACCTTGGAATGCCACACGCCAAACTGGCTATTCAGCATGAAAAACAGGCACCTTCAGAATCAGGCGTTGACAAAATCAATTTATTGTTTTCGGCCAACAAAGGAATTGCGCCACAGCCGCTAAAGCAAGTGGCCTCTGGTGGTGAATTTTCAAGACTGATGTTTGCTGTGAAATACATTTTGGCAGACAAAACCGCTCTACCTACAATTGTATTCGATGAAATTGACGCTGGTATTTCTGGAGAAATCTCCATTCAAATGGCAGAAATGATGAATAAGATGGCGCAAAACCATCAGGTGATTACCATTACGCATTTGCCGCAAATTGCCGCCCGAGGAAAATCGCATTACTATGTGTATAAGGACAATGCGCAAGATGTGACGGCAAGTAACATCAGGAAGCTAAATCATGAGGAACGCTTATCTGAATTGGCGCAGATGATTGGTGGTAAGCAATTCTCTGAAAGTTCGTTAGAGAGCGCGAGAGAGCTTATGAAGTAAGCCTTTCTTTATCACTTAAAACAAAAAAGTCGGTCTGGAAACCAAACCGACTTTCTCATATCTCTATCTCATATTTTTAATTCTTCTTAAACTCTCCTGCTTTGTGGCGGGCAAAGTAAGACTTTGTAGCCTGCATTACTTTAGGCGCCAATATTAATGCCGACACCATGGTTGGAATCGCCATCAAAGCGAAACTTCCATCAATCAAGTTCACTACAAACCCCAAAGAAGCTACGGCTCCAAGAATAATTGTACCGATGTATACATAATTATAAAGCTCTCCTTTTTTGGCTCCGAATAAGTAGGAAACACTCTTCACTCCATAATAAGAATAAGAAAGCAAGCTAGACACAGCGAATACCAAAATACAAAGTCCTAACAAATAACCACCAACGCCTGGAATAGCAGCGTTAAAAGCCTTCAATGTTAATGTTACACCAAGCAAGCCAGTATCAGCGGCACCAATAAACTCATGATGAACGCCAGTGCCTAAAATCACCAATGCAGTAAGTGTACAGACTAAAAGAGTATCAATTGCTGGGCCGAGCATAGCCACAAGCCCTTCACGTACTGGCTCTTCTGTTTTGGTATCGCCATGTACCATTGGCGCAGTTCCAATACCTGCTTCGTTAGAAAAAGCAGCTCTTTTTGCCCCTACAATAATTACAGCACCAATTCCACCACCTAAAATAGCACTACCCGAAAATGCTTCTTCGAAAATAGAAGCGAAAATATCGGGAATACCCCCTATGTTCTGAAGTAGAATATAAATTACCAAACCAAAATAAAGCACTACCATAGAAGGCACCAACTTAGCAGCTACACTACTAATTCTTTTAATTCCGCCAAAAATAACCATGGATACCAAAGCCATTAAAATAAGCCCAGTAATAAATGAGGCAATTCCAACAGGTGCTCCAAATAGACTAAATGTTGCTTCGGTATTGTAACCAACGGTAGGCCCTAAAACAGCATTCATTGCTGCAGTAAGCTGATTTGCTTGAAAAATAGGTAAAGCGCCAATCAGTGTAAAAACACAAAAGAATACGGCCATTGGTTTCCATTTCTTACCTAAACCTTCGGTAATCACATACATAGGCCCTCCTCTTACTTCTCCTTCACTATCTTTTCCTCGGTACATCACCGAAAGTGTACAAGTGAAAAACTTGGTAGCCATGCCTACAAATGCAGAAACCCACATCCAAAAAATAGCACCTGGACCACCCATGGTAATAGCCACTGCCACACCACTGATATTGCCCATACCTACTGTGGCGGCCAAAGCAGTAGAAAGAGCTTCATAATGCGTTATTTGCCCTTCCTCTTCATGAGTATCATATTTCCCCCTTAAAACATTGATGGCATGGCCAAGGTATTTAAATGGTAAAAATCGAGAATAGAGCATAAATATTAAGCCTCCACCCATTACCAATATTAAGAGGGGAACTCCCCAAATCCAGCCACTAAAACTAGATACAGCGTCTTCTATATAACCCAAGTCAGTAATTTTTTAGTTAAGCTACTATATTAGTTCAATCCACGTAACCGTACAAGAAGTATAGTGATTTTGTAGACTAACGGTAGATTGGCCGACATACATGGCCATAAACAATGAAGAGGAAATAATAATTATTCCCTCTTCATGAATTTAATTTTATAATCGTCTTATTTAGGCAGAGGCCAAAAACGCATTTACATTAACTCGTTTTGATAACAAAAGTAATTTCACCTCTAGAGATATTCGCAGCCATTTTTGAAGGATCTGTTTGAATAAAGGCCAGCTTCTCCACTTGCTTTTTATAGAACTCGATAATGGTGTTATCGCTAATGGTAGTACCCGGGATTTTGGTGACGTTAATCACCGTTCCTCGGTCATCCACTTCTATTCTAAACTTAATCACTCCTTCTATTTGCGAATCGTCTTTTTCTGCAGGTGGTCTCTCCCATTTCCAGCCATCAAGGCTCAAGCTAACGCCTAAATCGGCACCGCCAGGCTTGGTACCATTGGCAGTTGTCTTCCCTTTAGGGTCGCCCATATTGCCTCTTTTGTCGACTTCCTTACCTTGATTGTTCGAAGCGGCTTCCTTGCTGTCAGATTCGGCTTTCTTACCGCCCCCCATAATAGCACGCTGGTCTACTACTGGTTTTGGTTTAGGCTTTACCTCTTCTTTCTTTTCCTCAACAGGTTTGGTTACTTCTTTTTTAACCTCAACTGGAGGCTTCTCTTCCTCCTTCTTCTCAACAACCTCTTCTAGTTTCTTTTCTTCCGCTTTAACTTCGCTCTCCTTTTCTTGAACCACTTCGGCCTTCACTTCTTCCTTCGGCTTAGGAGTTTCTTTGGCTACTTCCTTGACCACCTCTTGCTTGGGTGGTACCACTTCTTGAACTTCCTGCTCAACAGGAGTTTCCTCTACAGGATCCTCTTCTGATTCTTGCTCAGATTCAGGTGGAGTGTCGTTTTCAGTTTCTTCAATTTCGGCTTCATTTTCTCTTTCGATATCGCCAGAACCTACCTCTTCGAAACCAAAATTCAATTCAATACCATATTCTGGAATTGGCGGATCGGGTTGACGCCAAGCGACTAGAAATAAAAGAAAAGTCAGTATTGTTCCATGTACGATTACCGACATGATCATACTGAACTTCTTATCTTTTTTTTCTTGATCTGACATTCTTACTCTGGTTTTGTAACGATTGTCACTTTTTGCTTTAATAGCGCTGCTATGCCCGCCACTTTCATAAAGTATTCGGCATCTACAGTTTTATCTACATGTAAAGTAACCGAGCCGTCTGGCCCGCTTATTACATTACGCAATTCTTGTTCCAAGTTTGAAAGTATAACTTCCTTATCATTCACATAATAGCGTAGATTTTCAGTAATAGTAACGCTATTTTTCTGCATTACTATATTTGAAGCCGCTGAGGAAGGTAAGTTTACTGGCAAGCCAGAAGGAGTAATAAAAGAAGCCGTCAACATGAAGAAGATCAACAACAAGAACACAATGTCTGTCATTGATGACATACTGAAGTTGGCGTCTACCTTAAGTTTCGATTTTATATCCATTATTGAGGCTCTTGAAGTAAATCAATAAAGTCTACCGAAGTGTACTCCATGTAATGAATGGCCTTTTGAACCCTAGAAACTAGGTAATTATATCCAAGGTAGGCTATAATTCCCACCACCAAACCTAAGGCGGTTGTAATCATAGCTTCATAAATACCAGTAGATAAAAGCTTAGGGCTCACCGAACCTTCTTCTTGTGCAATGGCAATAAAGGCTTGAATCATACCCGTTACCGTACCTAAGAAACCGACCATTGGTGCAGCTCCCGCTATAGTAGCAAGCATTGACAGGTTTTTTTCAAGCTTATACACTTCAATTTTACCAACATTTTCGATAGAAGCCTCAATGGTTTTTAGTGGGCTTCCGATTCTATGAATTCCCTTTTCTATCATTTTGGCAATTGGTGATTCGGTTTGAGAACAAAGGAGTTTCGCTCCATTGATATCGCCAGCTAAAACCAAGTTTTTGATCTTGTCCATAAACTCAAAAGGAGTTTTAGACGCTCTGTTGATATTCCTATATCGTTCAAAAAATATATAAATCGCGGTGACCCATAGTGCCAGTAAGGGAACCAGCCAAATTCCACCTTTTAACAATAAATCGAACCAAAATAAGGCTCCTCCATCGCCACCTGAAACGTTCAATGAATCAGATGCTGCGAGTTCTTGAATAAATGTCATTTTAATATTTAAGTGCCCAGACTTCTTTTCCGTATTTTTCTCTGTAAGACGCTAAAGCGGCTTCTGCTTCTTTTATCGAACTCACATTCGGAATCAAGATTCCTACCCTATGGAAACTTACATCGCCAATAGGTTTCATAATGTAAGCGGTGATTCCTGAAGCAACCAATTCGTTTCCTTTATCTTCTGCCAAGTCGCCATCGAAGAAACTACCGACTACGGCAAAATAACGTCCTTCAAGTGCAGAAATTGTAATTAATTCAGCTTTTGGCGCCTCAACTTTTACTGGTTCTGGCTCAGGCTGTGGTTCTACTTTAGGTTGCTCCGTTTTAGGTTTTTCTACAGGAGCTGGCTTAGCTTCTTCTTTATTATAGAAACCAAAATAGTAAATGGCAGCAGCCACAATCAATAATACTATGAGGACTATCCAAAAACCACCACCCTTTTTTTCTTCCTCTTTCTTTTCTTCCATAACTACCTTTTTTTCAGGAGCCGGAGCTTGAGTTTCTTCTTCTACGATAACCGGAGCTACTACTACTGGAACTGGCTCTTCTTTTTCCTCTTCTACCAACGGCTCTTCCGCGGTAACTTCTTCCTCTTTAGGAGTATCAATCGGAGTTTCGTTTTCTTCAATAAGATCTAATTCTTCAGTACCATCGTCAATGGTGTTCAAATCATCAATATCATCTAAACCAAAGTCATCGTCAGACACCTTTGGTTCTTCTTTTTTAGGAGCTCTTTTTTTACCTGCGTTAGCTGATGCTCGGCCTCCTTTTTTATTGTTGTCTGAAGAACTGTTCTTCTTTTTAGCAGCCATAAGAAATAGTTATTGGTTGATATTTGTTCAAATTAACAAAATATAGCCGCCATATTAAAGGCGTGGCTCATGCGAATCTACAAAATTAGAAGGATACTGTAATCCCACCTAGCACTTGAATACCTCTGCTTGGGTAATTCAAGTATCGCTCATACTCTTTTCCAAAAACATTTTTGAACTCCAAAAACACAGAAACTCTTTCATTTAGATCATAATCGCCACCCAAGTTCATATCGACAATATCATCCATTTCTACCCTAGTACTGCTTTCTCTGTTTAAGCCTACAAGTCCTCCCATATAATAGACGTCCGCAGTTACTTTTAAATTTTGCACTGGGTAAAAGATGTTATTAAAAACGGCTTGATACTGTGGCTTATGGTAAGGGTCGGCTAAAGTGCTCAGAGTGTAATCGAAGTAATCAAACCTCAAACCGCTTCTTACATTTCCAGTCTTCTCAAAAACCACTTCACCATATACATTGGTACGATCTACTGCATCAGTATCATACAATACTTCAAAACGAGTAGAATCAGTTATGCTATTTGTAAAGAATGGGATACGCTGAATAGAGGCCATTGAAAGCCCTGCATTCAACCTAAGTTCATTGGTCAGGTCTAAATTTATTCCTGCAAAAATATCGCTCTCCTTATCCGTATTTAATAGAATAAAATCTCTCTGTAAAAAGGCATTCTCCATAGCAAAGCCCTGAAACGAATTGTATTCCAAATCTCCTTGATAACCTCCATATATATTGATGGTATTGGTGGGGTTAACATCCAATCGAGCATAAGGATAAACTTTAAAGCCATCTTCAGCAGTGGTAGTAATTTGCGTTAAATCATCGTTATCACCTGCCAAATTTGCTCCCACACTCACTTTAAAGCTTTTCGTTGCATACTCTAAACGTGGCTTGGCATTGAAAAAATTTCTTCCAATTTTCTCAGTGTCTTCGCGGCTTGAAAAGGTGGCTTGTCCGCCTACTTTAAAGCGAAGTTCTTCTGAAAACTTGTAACCTAAGCCCAAATCGAAATTGAATCGGCTTTCTTTTGCCTCGAAGTTATCTCTGAAGAAATCCCAGTTGGTTCTAAAATGGTATGTAGTTACTTCATCTAGAGCGGTTTTTTCCACACCGGCCCTGGCGGTAAAGCTATTAAACTTTCTTTCCACCATATCAGGACTAAGGTCTAAAGCAGGGTTATAGCCATAGAAATGGACTTTTCTTTCGCCATACTGAATGTCGCCAGAAATAGTATTCTTTCCATTAAAGAACTTTCCGCCCAATACAACATCTGTTTTAGCGTCTCCTGAATTTTTATCAAATACAGGGCCTCTGGCAGAAGAACGATGTCTTACATACAGATTATACAGGTAATTGGGGTTTCTGGTTGATCCTAAATAAGCTTCGCCTAACAAAGTGCCATAGTTACCATAACCAAGCTTGAAGTAGTTGCCTGTTATGGCCTTTTCGGTTTGATTGATGGTCAGGTTAACAGCTCTAAAATTGGGCTGAATTGGTGTTAAGCTCAATACATATTCATGAAAAGTATAAGTTTGCTGCGACTGTGCTTTTTGCACAGGAAGCTGCGGTATTTTCTCGAAATTTCTAGTAGCAGGCGGAAGGGTTATCTTCCTGTCCTTTCTAATTACAATCTCTGATTCTTCCAATTCACCTTGTTGGCCATAAGCAGTAATAGCGAACAGTCCAAAAACAAGAGTTATGATATATCTGAAATTTTTCATCTTAATTCCCTCCTTTTCTTGTGGTGTCTGCATTTACTTCTTCTTGCGATGGCGCCTCTGCTTCCAACTTCTCTATCTGTTTCAGCTTGGCTCTTGCATCTTCTTTAATATTGTCTAATTGAGAATATTGAATGATTGAATTCACCGTAGCTTTTGCTTGGAAAATCTCATTCAAAGCAATATAGTTATCGGCAATCAACAAGAAAGCCTTACCCAGCCATTCATCATAGGCCGAGAAGTTCTCGTTCATCTCAAAAAGCGTATTCAACGACTGTTGATATTGCTTTTGTTGATAGAAAATTTTACCCACCATAAATTGTGCTTCGGCTCCATATTGGTTTTTAGCTGTATTCAGGGTGGTCAAAAACTGATCAATGGCTTCATCAAAATTACCTTCTGCATAGGCCGCTTTACCTAAATAAAGCTGTGCTTTATCGGTGGCTTCTTGCGTAACAGCCCCTTTAGTAATGATATTCTTAGCATAAATTCGCATTTGAGCATATTCACTCAATTGATAGTGGGCTTCTAACAAACCTAACCAAGCATCGTTTTCTTGCCTTTTGCTTTTGGCTACCTTTTCTAGCTGACCATAAAAGTTGGTTGCTTCCTTAAAGTCACCTGCCTTCAATTGCAATTCGCCAATGCGTTCGAATACACGATCCATTCCAGTGATTTTACTGTCACGATTAATTTCATAGAACATCTCCAAAGCTTTTTCAGTATCGCTCAAACGGTAATAGCTTTCGGCCTGGTAATATTTGGCTTCGTGCACTAAACCACTGTTAGGGTAATTCTTTCTGTAATCTTCTAAAGCACCAATGGCAGCACTGTATTCTTGCCCAAAGAATAAGTTTTTGGCCGATTCAAATTCTATGTTCTCCAAGGCCTGATTTTCAGGGTGAGCACTTTTATAACGTGCCAAATATTGATCGAACTGAATAGTTTTATTCTGAAGCTTTAGAGTATTCTGCAAACCAAGCAAGGCCGAATTAGAAACCGAACTGGTGATATAATTGTCCAAAATGGTTTTGTAGTCACGCTCTGCCTGATCGTAATCTTCTAAATTAAAGTAGGCCAAAGCTCGGCTTTCATAAGCATAAGGAATAAATGGGCTTTGACTTAATCTGTCAATAATTCGATTAAAACCCTGAATCGAATTTCTGAACTGACGGTCTTCCAACTGAATTTGCGCTTTTTTATAAATGGCATCGTCGTAATAACGCGAATCAGCAAAACGATTGATTACCACATCTAAGCTAGCAATGGCCTCTGATGGCTTTCCTTCAAAGTCATATACTACTCCTTTCTGGAAATAAGCATAATCGATATTGGGGTTATTTGTGCCAATAGCTTTATCATAATATGTAATCGCACTGGCATATTCCTTATCTACATAATAGCAGTCGGCAAGCCTAATCAACGCATCGTTATAATTTTGTTTATCTCGTGCATTTTCAAGGGCATCTACATAACGCTTAAAGTAAGTTCTGGCCTCAGTATATGATTTACCATTATAGTAAGCGTAGCCCAAACCATAATTAGCCTTCACCAAATATTCTGAATTTCTACTTCCTGAAGTAATTACCTTCTTATAAGAAGCAATCGCTTGAGGATAATTACGAGCAGTGGCAAAGGCCTCTCCTTTCCAGAAGTAAGTGGCAGTGGCCAAATCCTTATCAATTGGATATTGTAATGACTTATCGAACAACTGCACTGCATTGTCATACTTTCTGGCATTGTAAAACTCGGTTCCTTTAAAGAAGGTCACTTTTTGATAGGCTTCTTTTAATCGGTCAGATTTATTTTCAATTCTTTCAATAAAAGTAATCGCCCTCGAGTAATCATTCGTATTCAAAAAGGCTTCGCTCAACAAATTGTTCGCCTCAGGAATGTAATCACTGGTCGGATAATTTCTCATAAACTTGTCCAAGGCAATAATAGACTGAGAGTATTTGCCAGCTTGAAAATTCACTTTGGCCGAATTGAAAGCAGCCTCTTCCTGAATTTCTTTATTGAAACCTAAACTTGCCGCTTTATCGAAAGCAGCGATGGCAAAAAGGAAATTTTCTTGTTCTACATAAAGCCTTCCTAAATAATAAGAAGCGTTTTGGGCAAGCGTATCGCTATTGAGCGCCACTTTCTTAAACTGCTCAATGGATTCTTCAGCCTGACCTGTGCTGTAATAAGCAAAGCCCATTCTGTACAATGTCTCTTGTGTTACGTTTTGCTGCGCCAACTGGCTGTACAAATCATAATACTCTAAACTCTCTTTATACTGTCCTTGATTATAGTAAGACTCAGCGGTTATCTGATAAATCTGATACAGATAATCTAGCTTTCTATTTTCGGCTATTGCTGTTTTAAACTGTGAAGCATATTGCACCAATTCTCCATAGCGCTTCTGCTGATAATAAGCACTGGCCACCATAATTGGCACCCTGTTTTTATACTTTTCAGTTGTTCCAGCATTTTTCAGATCCACTAAAGCCTTATCGTACTCTTTATAAGCATAAGCCAAATAACCAGCATAGTAATTAGCATCTGCAAAGTAAGGCCCTTTACTCCGTTTGGCTTTATCGAAATAAGGAACAGATTCCTCGTATCGCCTTAAGGCATACAGCGAATAGGCAATTTTAAAATTGGTTTCTACCCTTTCTTCCCCGTTTAGGGCGGAAGGATTTACCAGTTTAAAATATCTTTCGGCAGTAGTAAAATCACCATTTTTAAAACTCACTACCCCTAAATTATAATAGGCTTTTGCCGCCTTTGGGTGATTAGGTCTGTTTCTTACAAATTGTGATATCAATTGTGCCCCATCGCCATTATCGAGGTTGAGGGCGCAAAATGCCATATAGTATTCGGCATCTGCCTTTTTAATTTCGTCATCGCCTTCGGCCAAGTATCGCTCAAACTGATCACGGGCTGCGCTATACTTCTCCATCTCCAAAAGTTCTAGTCCCGAAGAAAAATAAATATTCGGGTTAGATGGATGTAGTGTATTTTGTGCGTTTAATGACCCGTGAAGACAGAACAGTGTGGCGATCAAAAGAATTTTGTGCTTCATTTATCTCTGTTTGTTCACTCTTTATCTAAACTCTAATCTCTTATGAATATTGCTGTTGAACAATTACCACCATGAATAATTTCTTCAACCTATTTATTAATGCATCAACCGATACACCAATTCCTTAAAAATATCTCCGTCCGACATACTGCCGGCTCCTACTCCCTTACTCCTTAAATCTGCTTCGCGAAGAATGCTCATATTTTGCATTACCTTACCTACGGGGTAATTTCGTGCAGCAAGCTTATACTCTTTTACAAAGAAAGGGTTTGTACCCATAGCAGACGCCAAGCCTTTATCCGACTGGTCTTTACTTCCATGAAGAATCAACAATTTTGCATAATACGAATACAAAGCCGCTATCATTGGTATAATAGGATTGGCTTTTGAATTAGCCGCAAAATAATTCACCATCTTATTGGCCTTTAATATATCGCGCTGCGAAATGGCCTTTTGCAATTCAAAAACATTGTACTCTTTACTAATCCCAACGTACTTCTGAATCAGGTCTTCGTTAATGGCTTTTCCTTCACCGAGGTTCACTATCACTTTGCTAATTTCATTGGAAAGCCTTTCCAGGTTCGTTCCAATATATTCAGCCAGCATTTGCACCGAATTTTGATTGATGCTGTAGCCCTGAGACTTCACATACTTATCAATCCAAGCAGGTAACTCGTAATCTCTTAAGGGTGTAGTGGTTACCAACACCGATTTATCTTTCAAGGCTTTGGCCAAAGGCCGTCTGCCGTCTACTTTCTTATGCTTATGTCCAAAAACCAATACTGTACTGGGCACAGGTTTTTCTAAATATTGAATCAATAACTTTTGGCCGTCTTCTTTATTCAAATCCTGAATATCCTTGGCCTCTTTTACAATCACCACTTGCCTTTCGGCCATCATAGGAAACCTACGGGCGTGGGTCAGCACCTCGGCCATACTCACATCCTTACCGTAAAGAATGGTTTGATTAAAGCCTTTTTCAGCTTCTTGAAGACAGTTGTCCTCGATATAATCTAAGATTTGATCGATGTAAAAAGGTTCTTCGCCCTGCAAAAAATAGACGGGTTTGAAGTCACCGGATTTTAATGATTGTAAGACCTGATCAGGATGCAAACTCATGGAATCAATTTGTCACGAATATACAATTCGCATTCCGTTTTAGCATATACAAAAGCAAGTATCTGTTCACTGGTTTTAGAAATAAATGGCAAGCCATGGCCACAAATCTAAATATTCCAATCATCTCTAAGAAAGAGTATGAAAAGCAGGCTGAAAAAGGAAAAACTAGTGAACAATGGAATCAATTTGGGGAATGCTTGGGTTGACTGATTATATTTGCACAAAATGAGAGAAATGGTTGAAAAGTGGATTGAAGAAGGAGTTAAACACTGCGAGAATGCAAAGTTTGAAGAAGGCGTAAAGTGCTTTAATAAAGCACTGGAAAAAGAACCGAACCATACCACAGGTTTGCACAACCGCGCCAGAGCCCTTTCTAGAATTGGCCAATTAGAGGCTGCTTTAGCCGACTTCGAAAAACTGACCGTACTCTTCCCTACCCATGCTTCTTTTATTGGCGACTATGCCGTTGCCCTCCACCTCAATGACAAAAATGAATTGGCCTTATTTCATTTTGAGAAAGCACTCCAACTTGAGCCTACCAATCCTTATCGTTACTCTAGCCGTGCCTTTTTTAAAGACAGAACGGGTGACTTAGAAGGCGCCATTGCCGATTATGAAAAGGCCATTGAACTAGACCCAGAAGATGCCATTGCTTTGAACAACAAAGGTTTGGTAGAAGAAAAATTAGGCTATAAAGACCAAGCAAAACAAAGTTTTGATCGGTCAAACGATCTTGTGGGCTACGACCCAACCAAGACCAATCCGCTGCCTAAAGCAGAAAACAAAGCACCAAAACCTACTCCCGCAAATCCCATCACCCGCTGGGAAGTAATCAAATCTGTGTTCACCAAAGAGGGCTTTAAAGACTTCGCCAAATTTACCAAGGGTTTGGTGAGTGGAAAGAAGGGGTAGCTTTTAGCCTCTGCTGTTTTATGGTAAAAGCAAACGGATCCTGAGTCAGACTCAGGATGACTGTCCAAAAAGACCTAATCGGAGCGTCATTCTCTCCGAAGCTATGGAGAAGAGGGACGGGTAATTGTAACCACTTCAGAAATCAATTCATTTTAGGTTATTATTGAAGTTTTAGTCAGATTCATTTTATATAAAGAGTTTGATTAACTTGAGATACAAACCCTAAAGTACAACACATGACCGACACAAGCCACCACGATGAGCGTATTGCGAAAATGTCATTCGCCTCGGTTTACCCACATTATGTTACAAAAGTTGAGAAGAAAGGACGAACAATAGAGGAGTTGCACGAAGTAATAGAGTGGTTAACCGGCTATGACAAAAAGCAACTACAAGCACTCATTGACAAAAAAGCAACTTTCGAAGAGTTCTTTCAAAAGGCTGCGTTAAACCCTAATGCTCCACTTATTACTGGTGTAATCTGTGGTTATCGAATCGAAGACATTGAAAACCGATTGACACAACAAGTTAGGTATTTAGATAAACTGGTAGATGAATTAGCCAAAGGCCGCAAGATGGAGAAGATATTGAGGGTTGCCTAAGTGGTTCATCCGTAGTGTCATTCACTCAAAATAAATCAAGCTAACACCATCTTCTCCATGTTTATCAAAAAGATCCATTCAGGTCAACCTAGCGAGTACTCGTTTAACAAAAACTTACTAACTCTCTTCTATAATCATACAGGAGTCAATTAAAAAAGAAACACAAATACCTTATCTTTGGTTTATGGCAACATTAAAACTCAAAGTCAGCGACAAAATTCTTGACAAAGTTCTTTGGCTACTCAGTCAATTTAAGAAGGAAGATCTTCAGATCCTTGACGCTGAAGGCACGTTTGAGACTGACAAACGCTATGTCCAAAACGAGCTTAAAAGGCTTGAATCTGGAGAATCCAAGGCTTACTCTATCGAAGAAGTAGACAACTTATTAGAAAATTCTATTCGCAAATATGAAAATTGAATTTCGCGACTCCTTCGTCAAAAAACTCAATAAGCAAGTAGACTACATTGCAGCAGACAAGCCAAAAGCAGCCCGCAAATTTAAAACAGACATTCTTGATAGATGTAAACAACTAACGAATCAGCCATTTAAGTATAAAAAATCAATCTACTTTGATAGAGACGAAATAAGGGATATGACTTTTAAAGGTTATACAATCGTTTATAAAGTCGATATAAATGCCAACTTAACTTCTGTGTTTGCCCTCGTAAAACTTGAAGACGGGATAAAGAACTAACTCCCTGTCGCAGGTTCTCCGTACCTGTGACGATTTATAATCAAGAACTCTGACCTATCTACACAGCATAAATTCATCACCTAATTTCCTTCAAAAAACAAAAAAGGTGGTTCCTTTGCAGAACCACCTTTCAGTATTTACTCTGGGTATTTCACCCTTTAAATCAAGCCAAATCGAAGCGATCTAGGTTCATTACTTTGTCCCAAGCAGCGACAAAGTCCTTCACAAACTTTGCTTCTGAATCTGAAGAACCATACACTTCTGCCAAAGCTCTTAATTCAGAGTTAGAACCAAAAATAAGGTCGGCACGAGTGCCTGTCCATTTTACTTGGCCAGTTTTACGGTCGCGTCCTTCGAATACATTTTGTTCGTCAGAAGTAGCGCTCCATGTAGTACTCAAATCCAGCAAGTTCACAAAGAAATCATTGGTCAATGTACCTGAACGCTTGGTGAATACTCCATGATTAGACTGATCGTAATTGGTGTTCAACACACGCATACCACCTACTAAGGCCGTCATTTCAGGAGCAGTAAGTGTTAACAATTGTGCTTTATCAATAAGCATTTCTTCTGCCGTTACTTTATGTCTTGGCTTGAAGTAATTGCGGAAACCATCTGCAGCTGGCTCAAGCGCACCAAACGACTCTACATCGGTTTGTTCCAGTGAAGCATCTGCCCTGCCCGGTGTGAATGGTACGGTAATATGATGCCCAGCTTCTTTAGCCGCCTTTTCAATTCCAGCGCATCCACCGAGAACAATCAAATCAGCCATAGAAACGGGTTTAGCAAAGCTTTTCTGAATTCCCTCAAGGGTTTTCAACACTTTAGCCAATTGACTTGGGTTATTCACTTCCCAATCTTTTTGCGGAGCAAGACGAATTCGTCCACCATTGGCACCACCGCGCATATCTGAACCACGGAAAGTCGAAGCAGAGGCCCAAGCAGTTGACACCAATTCTGAAACAGAAAGTCCTGAATTTAGGATTTCGTTCTTTAAATCTGTTACGTCTTTATCATTGATCAATTTGTGGGTAACCGCAGGAATTGGGTCTTGCCAAATCAGCTCTTCTTTAGGTACTTCAGCACCCAAATAGCGAGATATTGGCCCCATATCTCTGTGCGTTAGCTTATACCAAGCACGTGCAAAGGCATCGGCAAACTCTTCATGATTTCCATGAAAACGTTTTGAAATTGGCCCATAAATCGGATCCATCTTCAAAGCCATATCGGCTGTAGTCATCATTAGCGCTTGAGTATTGGCAGGGTTTCCAGCAGCCGGAGCTTGACGTGCATGAGATGCAGCCGTTGGTGTCCATTGGTGTGCTCCTGCCGGACTTTTTGTTAACTCCCAATCGTAATTGAGCAACACATCGAAATACTCGTTATCCCATCGGGTTGGATTTGGCGTCCACGCTCCTTCGATTCCACTCGTTATAGTATCATCGCCATGGCCAGTACCGTAAGTGTTCTTCCAGCCTAAACTCATTTCTTCAATACCGGCTGCAGCTGGCTCTCTACCTACATATTTATTCGGATCGGCAGCACCATGTGCTTTACCAAATGTGTGTCCGCCTGCAATTAAAGCTACTGTTTCCTCATCATTCATGGCCATACGACCAAAAGTTTCACGAATATCAATAGCAGATTTCAACGGATCGGGGTTACCATTCGGACCTTCTGGATTTACATAAATAAGCCCCATTTGCACAGCACCAAGTGGATTCTCTAATTCACGATCTCCGGTATACCTTTTATCGCCTAACCATTCGGTTTCCGCACCCCAATAAATATCTTGCTCTGGTTCCCAAACATCTTCTCGTCCACCTGCAAAACCAAAGGTTTCTAAGCCCATTGATTCTAGCGCGCAATTTCCAGCTAAAACCATTAAATCCGCCCAAGAGATTTTATTGCCATATTTCTGCTTAACAGGCCAAAGCAGTAAACGAGCTTTATCTAAGTTGCCGTTATCGGGCCAGCTATTCAATGGAGCAAAACGCTGAGAGCCTGACCCCGCTCCACCTCGGCCATCTTGAATTCGGTAAGTACCCGCGCTATGCCAAGCCATACGAATAAAGAATGGCCCATAATGACCATAATCGGCTGGCCACCAATCTTGAGAGTCGGTCATTAAATCATAGAGATCTTGCTTAATGGCTTTTAAATCAAGTTTTTTGAACTCTTCAGCATAATTAAAATCTTCACCCAAAGGATTTGAGAGTGAAGAATGTTGACGAAGGATGTTAAGGTTTAATTGATTAGGCCACCAATCTCGGTTTGAAGTGCCGCCACCTGCTGTTCTTTTCATTGTACCGCCATGAAAAGGGCACTTGCCGCCACTGTTCATGTCATATACTTTTGCGTGTTCGTTGTTTTCCATTTTCGATAGGTTTTATTGTTAACGAATACAATTTAAGAAAACCCTTTAGATAATTTTTATTTATAGTTTTTATGAAGATATAGACAAAGACTATATCGAGCTAAGATTGTGCTTTAGTTCCTTCGCTGCCACTCAGGATGAAAAGCAGTGTGCACACAATTGGTTTATAGGATAAAATATAACTCTCTTTAAAATGTATAGTAAACATCTGAAGTATACTTACCGATTTCTTTT
Source organism: Roseivirga seohaensis (assembly GCF_001592945.1). Taxonomy (GTDB): domain Bacteria; phylum Bacteroidota; class Bacteroidia; order Cytophagales; family Cyclobacteriaceae; genus Roseivirga; species Roseivirga seohaensis. The sequence goes on along the minus strand of NZ_LRPB01000047.1, from coordinate 142,077 downwards.
CCTGAGTGAAACGAAGGATCTAAATCCATTTTCGCAAACAATTCTTAGTTCCTTCCCCCGAAACGCTCGGGGTCAGGATGAAAAGCATTGTGCATACAACTACTTCACATGGTTATAGCATTTATAGCCTATAAAACAAAAAACCTCCAGATTTCTCTAGAGGTCAATAATATCTTTTGTTATAAAGTCGGATTAGTTCAGAACATTCTGATCTACCCAATGCTTGCCCCACTCATTCTGTTCTTCTTCATTCCATAATTCAGGAAAGAACATCACTTTCTGGAATCTTGGCGGTAAATACTTCTGCCAATTAGTCCCCCCCGTAGCTTTAATATCTTCTGGATTACGCTGCAAATAACGAACGGCCGACTTATAATGCACCAAAGGCCAATCAACATTGGCGAGCAAATCGTAACGTTTCAGTTCGGCAACAAGCTCTTCCGTTCCTTCTAATTCTTTATAAAAACGGCTATAGAGTTGGTTTAAATTAGTAGACTTTACCTCATTGGCCAACTGAACAAAATCTTTAGAATATTTAGCTTCAAACTGATCCAAGGTCAAAGTTTTTTTGCCTGTTTTTAGTTCGGTTGCTCCTGTCTTCCAGTAAATAGAATCATAAAGCTCTTCGATTGAAGCATAAGGATCGAAGTCATCGCGCTTTTCATGATTTACCAGGTTAATCATGTCTGTAGATGCAATTTCAATCATGCGGTATTGAGCCGATTGAAAACCCGAGGCTGGCAAAAGCGACATTCTGAACTGTAAAAATTGCTCCTTTTCCATGCCTTGAATCATGATGGAAAAAGAATGACAAAGGTGTTCGAAGTAGTTATTAATACGCTTTACTCGGGCCGTGAAAAATTCAAGGTTTGGATGTTCAGCCGATTGCATTTGTTTCATTTCCCACAGAATCAGTTTGAAATACAGCTCTGTAGACTGATGATAAACAATGAAAATCATTTCATCAGGAAAATGTGTTTTGGGATGTTGAAGCGCCAAAAGCGACTCTAAATTAATGTATTCCCAATATTTGAGGTAATCAGCGTGTAGCAAACCATCAAGGTATGAAGCCATATCTTGCCCCATTGCTTCGTATTTGGCTTCAAGTTTTTTAATTCTATCTAATATCCCTTGGTCGATTTCCTTGTTGTTCATACGTTTGTATTGTACTGAAATACGTGCAAATTTGAAAGATAATATTTAGAAACCAAAGAAGATATGAACACCGATAACCACGCTAAAATCCAGAAATCGTCTAAGCAAGATACTTTTGAACACCCTGATTTCTACGGAATGGATTCCCTGCTTACCGAAGAGCACATCATGGTGCGTGGCGCTGTACGTGATTTTGTTAAACAAGAAATTTCTCCTTACATAGAAAGCTGGGCGCAAAACGCTCATTTCCCGCTCGAAATGGTGAAGAAATTTGGAGATATCGGAGCTTTTGGGCCTCAGTTACCAACCGAATATGGTTGCGGTGGTATGGACTACATTTCCTACGGTTTGATTATGCAAGAAATTGAGCGTGGTGACTCAGGCATGCGTTCTACGGCTTCGGTGCAAGGCTCTTTGGTAATGTACCCTATTTACAAGTTTGGAAACGAGGAACAACGCCATAAATACTTACCGAAACTCGCTTCTGGCGAATGGTTGGGCTGCTTTGGTTTGACAGAGCCCGATCACGGCTCTAACCCTTCTGGCATGACCACCAATTTTAAAGACATGGGCGACCATTACCTTCTAAATGGTGCTAAAATGTGGATCTCAAATGCTCCTCATGCCGATGTGGCTGTGGTGTGGGCAAAAAATGAAGAAGGAAGAATTCACGGACTGATTGTAGAACGTGGGATGGAAGGTTTCTCTACCCCTACTACTCATGGAAAATGGTCTTTACGAGCCAGTGCTACTGGTGAATTGGTATTCGACAATGTGAAAGTGCCGAAGGAAAATCTGTTACCAAATAAAAGTGGTTTGGGCGCACCAATGATGTGCTTGGATTCAGCCCGTTATGGCATTGCTTGGGGTGCAATTGGTGCCGCAATGGACTGTTATGAGTCTGCTAGAAAGTATTGTGCAGAGCGAATTCAATTCGATAAGCCCATCGGGTCTTTCCAATTACAGCAAAAGAAGTTGGCTGAAATGCTGACAGAAATTACCAAAGCGCAATTATTGAACTTCCGCTTAGGTCAACTTTTTAACGAAGGAAAAGCCACTACCTCTCAAATTTCTATGGCCAAGCGCAATGCGGTTGAAACGGCATTAAACATTGCCCGCGAAGCAAGACAAATGCATGGTGGAATGGGCATTACAGGCGAATACCCAATGATGCGCCATATGGCCAACTTAGAATCTGTAGTTACTTATGAAGGAACACATGATATTCACTTGCTAATTCTCGGTGCCGAAATTACAGGGATTCCTGCTTTTAAGTAGGAAAACTCCTACATTAGGTGAGTTTAACAAAAAAAATATGGCCAGTCAATTTAAAACACTTAAAACAGAAATTGATTTAAGGAAAATCAAGAATCAAACCCCGAAAGCACCTGAGTTAATTGTAGGGGATCAATATTTCGTTAGCTTCAGTGGCAAAACAGTTCACCCATGTAAGCTTATTAAAATCAATACCGAGTTTGAAAGGGTTTCTATTGATGTAGAAATAGAACTGAAAGACAAACTCAAGTCGACAGAAAAAACTAGTTTAACTTACACGTTGTTCACAACAGAAATAGGAAAAACACCTGTGGAAGCCATAATTAATCAATCGGTAAAGGGTATGTAAAAAACACTGGTATACCCCTGTCGCAAGCTCTCTGAGCTGTAGGTACTACTTTTTCATTGCGCTTTGTGCTGGTATTTGGATCATGCTTTTTACGCTAACAAAACTAAAAGAGCATAAGGCTTAAAAATGATAACTGGAATAATTAATGCCCACCAAGACTCAGAATCAAGTTGGTAATTTCCCATTTCATCAAAAAGCAAAGCAGGATCACTTTTCTCAACTTGGACTAATTTAGTCCCTGCAATGTAATCGCCTAACCTTTTTTCCTTGTTAATGAGAAGAAAAAACATCTCAATAGGGAGAATCAGAGTTGTGATATTTCTGATCATACATTTAAGTTGGCCGGCTGGCTTCAGCGTCTTAGCACTCACAACTTGATAACCCCAATACCTTTTGACCAAAGACTGACTGCTAAAAAAATCTTTGTTTAGCGCTAGTACGAATAAAAACAATAACAGCATTACATCAATCAAGCTTAACAACACATCATATTTGGAAACTGTATTTGGAAATACCTTTTCTAAAAAAAGCGTGAAAACCGGTAGTATCATAAAAATCGTCATCATGCAAATGGCAAAACACACGAACTCCCTGGCAAACAATTTCTGCCTATATGGAGTCCGGTTTTCAGGACTATATTCTTCTGCGATAATTCGCCTTGATAGCCTGTTGAAAAGTAAAAACCTTATTATTTTCATTACTCTGCATTACCCGTTTATCAATTAAAGAAAGTACTATTTACCCGAATAGCAATTTTATGAATGCTTATTTTGAACTCCCTGTCGCAGGTTCTCCGAACCTGTGACCAACTATTCATCAAGGACTCTGTCCGTTAAAATGGTTTAAACCATTACTCAAAGACATTTATACTAATAGCCCACGGTTTAAACCGTGGGCTATGGACTTAGCTAACCAGCATTAACCGTTTTAACGGTTTCACCTGATTGATTAATACTTACCGAAGTGTAGATAGACCTAAACCAATTCCTCTTCTGGTTTTGCTACAGGTACATTTTCAGGTCTTAAACCTCTTACCGCCCTGCCAGCTTGCCACATTTCAGAATTGCGAATAGCTTCCAATTCTACCTCAAGCTTCTCACGATAATCTGACTGAGAGTTAGAGTCAATGGAGTTTTTGGCTTCTACGCCATCCGTAACGGACTTGTATAACTGCTCAAAAACAGGTTTTGTAGCAGCATAGAATTTATCTTTCCAGTCTAAAGCGCCACGTTGTGCGGTAGTAGAGCAATTGGCATACATCCAATCCATGCCATTATCAGCAATAAGCGGATAGAGGGATTGCGTTGCTTCTTCTACCGTTTCGTTGAAGGCCTCAGAGGGTGAATGTCCATTCGCTCGAAGTACTTCATATTGAGCTTGGAATAAACCTTGAATGGCGCCCATCAAAGTACCTCTTTCGCCCGTAAGGTCAGAGGTTACTTCTTTGTAAAAAGTGGTTTCGAAAAGGTAACCCGAACCCACTGCAATACCCAAAGCAATGACGCGATCTCTGGCTTTACCGGTAGCGTCTTGGTGAATAGCGAAGGAAGAATTCAATCCTTTTCCTTCTACAAAAAGTGAGCGCAATGAAGTACCAGAACCCTTTGGTGCTACCAAAGCTACATCAACATCTGACGGAGGAACAATGCCCGTTTTTTCGCTATAGGCCACTCCAAAACCATGAGAGAAATAAAGCATTTTACCAGCAGTGAGGTGCTTTTTCACGGTAGGCCAAACTGCAATTTGAGCAGCATCAGAAAGCAAATAGCAAATAATTGTCCCTCGTTCTAGCGCTTCCTCAATTGGAAAAAGTGTTTCTCCCGGCACCCAACCATCAGCCACGGCTTTATCCCATGTTTTGGATTCCTTCCTTTGCCCAACAATTACATTAATGCCATTATCTTTCAAATTGAGCGATTGCCCAGGGCCTTGAACGCCATAACCAATTACCGCAACCGTTTCGTTCGATAATACTTCTTGTGCTTTTGCTAGCGGAAATTCATTACGGGTCACTACGTTTTCTTCTACCCCGCCAAAGTTGATCTTTGCCATTATTATTGTTTTTAGTGTTTCTAATTTTGTTTAAATCTTTCTCCTACTTCTATGCCCGTCATTGCGAGGAAGTAGACTTGTCGATAGACAAGGTTACGACTGGGGCAATCTGTCGAGACTGCCGCGCTCTTTATCTCCCTTTGGTCGAAAAAGAACTCGCAGTGATGGTTCAGTACACAGTCCCTTCGAACCGTCATTGCGAGAAATTAAGCTTTGATAAAAGCTTGATGACGAAGCAATCCCATCGCTCAATCTAAATCCCTTCCAACTCCCCCATCGGCTTAGTTACTGAAACTCGCCCTGAACGGACAAACTCCAGCACACCATAAGGACTTAGAAAATCAAGCAATTCCTGCGTTTCTTCTTTATGCCCTGTTTTCTCAATTATCATGAAATCCGATTCCACAGAAAGTATCCGAGCATTGTTATCCCGAATGAGCTTTTCCACCAGATTTCCTTCTGAAATCGACCTTGTGGATATTTTATACAAAGCGATTTCTTGAAATACCGTATCACTATCGGTATGGTACACCGCCTTCATTACCTCCACTTGCTTTTCAAGTTGAAGCACGAGTTTCTTCACCTGAGCCTCGGTGGTTTTTACTACAATGGTAAACCGATAAATCCCTGAACTCTCTGATTCAGAGCTATTAATACTATCAATATTTAAATGCCGTCTGGTCAGTATAGAAGTGATGCGGTTCAATAACCCAACACTGTTTTCTGAGAAAATTGAAAGTGTATATGCTTGTTTCATATTATTCTAATCTGATTTCTGACACCGAAGCGCCCGTGGGCACCATCGGAAATACATTGTCTTCTTTGCCCACATGTACCTCTAACAAATAACTTCCATTATGTGATAGCATTTCCATGACCGCAGTTTTCAAGTCATCTCTTTCAGAAATGGACTTTCCATCAATCCCATAACCTTTGGCTATGGCCACAAAATCAGGGTTTTCCATTTCGGTAGAAGAATATCGTTTGTCGAAGAAGAGCTGTTGCCATTGGCGCACCATGCCCAAGAAAGAGTTATTTAGAATGATAATTTTAACAGCCGCTTTGGTCTGAAAGATGGTTCCCAATTCTTGAATGGTCATTTGAAAACCACCATCGCCAATAACCGCAATAACCTCACGTTCTGGCACACCCAGTTTAGCACCCAAAGCCGCTGGTAAACAGAAACCCATTGTTCCTAAACCACCAGAAGTGATATTGCTTTTACTCTGTTTGAAATGGGTATACCTGGTGGCTACCATTTGATGTTGCCCCACATCTGTCACCAAAACCGCATTGCCATCGGTTTGTAAGTTCACCTGATGAATTACTTCTCCCATAGAAATTGGGCCAGAAGTAGGTCTTAAATCATGTTCGATGACTTTGGTTTGCTCCACTCCTGTCAATGCTTCGAATTCTTTCAACCAACCTTGATGAGAGCGCTCATATACCAGAGGAATTAGCGCTTGTAAACTTTCCTTGCAATCGCCCAGTACAGCTATATCGGCCTGCACATTCTTATTGATTTCGGCTGGATCTATATCAAAATGAATCACCTTGGCTTGCTTGGCATAACGGTTTAGGTCACCAGTAACGCGGTCGTCAAAGCGCATTCCTATGGCAATCAAAACATCACATTCATTAGTCAGCACATTCGGAGCATAATTGCCGTGCATTCCCAACATTCCTACATGCAAAGGATGGTCTGACGGAAGCGCGGAAAGTCCTAAAAGTGTAGATGCAGCAGGTAAATTGGCTTTTTCAATCAGTTGTTTAAATTCATTTTCAGCATTGCCCAAAATCACCCCCTGTCCAAAAACCACTAATGGCTTCTTGGCTGAATTAATCAAGTCAGCAGCATCTTCTACTTGTTTTAAGTTCAAAGCTGGAACAGGTGTATAGCTCCTAATCTGCTTGCATTTACGATACGCGAAATCAAACATTTCGAATTGCGCATCCTTGGTAATGTCAATCAAAACTGGGCCAGATCGACCAGAGCGAGCAATGTAAAAGGCACGTGAAAGTGCTTCTGGCAATTGTTCGGCTTTAGTTACTTGATAGTTCCATTTGGTGGCTGGCATGGAAATACTGATGATGTCAATTTCTTGAAAAGCATCTGTGCCCAATAAATGCGACCCAACTTGCCCGGTAATACATACCAAGGGAGTAGAATCAATCATCGCATCTGCAATTCCAGTAATCAAATTGGTAGCGCCAGGACCAGAGGTGGCGAGCACCACACCTACTTTTCCTGTTACGCGGGCATAACCTTGAGCTGCATGAATGGCACCTTGCTCATGCCTAGTTAAGACATGTCTAACTTGTTCTTGATAATGATAAAGGGCATCATAAACGGGCATAATTGCACCGCCAGGATAGCCAAAAATCAAATCAACTTCTTCTGCAATAAATGACCTGAGCACTGCATCTGCGCCCGAAGTACGCATTGTTTCCTTAACTGGTGGAGTAAGTGTAGCTTCTAAATACATATCATTGATCGGTTATGCAGCCTTCTGATGCAGAGGCTACGGCTTTGGCATATTTATACAAGGCTCCCCGGCTCACTTTTAAGGCCGGGGCTTTCCATTCCGCTTTCCTTTGGGTAATTTCTTCGGAAGGAATGTCCAATGAAATTCTATTCTGAATGGCATCGATAGTAATTGGGTCGCCATCTCGAACCACGGCAATGGTACCGCCTTCTTGAGCTTCTGGGGTAACGTGCCCTACCACAAAACCATGACTTCCTCCGGAAAATCGGCCATCGGTAATCAATGCCACAGAATTACCCAAGCCAGCGCCCATAATGGCTGCAGTTGGCTTAAGCATTTCAGGCATTCCCGGGCCGCCTTTTGGTCCTTCGTACCGAATAACCACTACATGCCCCGCTTTTACTTTTCCTCGCCTAATTCCTTGAATCGCCAAAAATTCGTTATCGAAAACAATGGCTTTACCTTCAAATCTTTCACCCTCTTTCCCTGTGATTTTCGCTACAGCACCTTCTTCAGCCAGATTCCCGAAAAGCATCTGTAAGTGGCCTTGGGGCTTTATTGGATTTTCAGTTGGACGGATTACTTGCTGACCTGAACTCAATGAGTGAACATCGGCCAAGTTCTCTGCTACGGTTTTGCCCGTTACTGTCATGCAATCTCCATGAAGCATACCTTTTTCAAGCATATATTTCATGACTGCAGGTACTCCACCTACTTGGAAAAGGTCTTCCATCAGATATTTACCACTAGGTTTTAAGTCACCCAAAAGCGGAGTAGAATCAGATAGTCTTTGGAAATCAGCCAGTGTCAAATCAACATCAATGCTCTTAGCTATGGCCAATAAATGCATTACGGCATTGGTTGATCCGCCCAAAACAATCACCACCCGAATGGCATTTTCAAATGATTTTTTGGTCATGATGTCTTTAGGTTTCAAATCCAGTTCGAGAAGGTTCTTAATGGCTTTGCCAATGGCCTCGCATTCCTGATTTTTTACATCACTTACCGCAGGGTTTGAAGAGCTGAAAGGTAATGACATTCCTAAAGCTTCTATGGCAGACGACATGGTGTTGGCCGTATACATTCCACCACAAGCACCTGCTCCGGGACATGAATTTTTGATTACGCCTTTGTAGTCTTCGTCTGATATATTCCCTGAAAAACGTTCTCCCAATGCTTCAAATGAAGAAACAATATTCAGCTTCTTGTCTTTGTAGCAGCCCGAAGCAATGGTGCCTCCATAAAGCATAATCGAGGGGCGGTTCAATCTGGCCATGGCAATCACCGAGCCCGGCATGTTTTTGTCACAGCCAGCTACTGCAATTATGGCATCGTAATAATGCGCACCAGCCACTGCTTCGATGGAATCGGCAATTATTTCTCTGGAAACCAGCGAATAGCGCATGCCTTCGGTGCCGTTTGCAATGCCGTCACTCACTCCAATGGTATGATAAATGAGGCCTACCAAATCATTGTCCCAAACGCTTACTTTCACTTGTTGAGCCAGTTGATTCAAGTGCATATTGCAAGTGTTGCCATCATAACCCATGCTCACAATTCCCACTTGCGCTTTTTTCATGTCCGCTTCCGACAAACCCACACCGTAAAGCATGGCTTGCGAAGCTGGTTGAGTTTCATCTTGCGTAAGTCGCTTACTATATTTATTCAGTTCCATCAGGTATTTACTAATTGTGTTTTTGAAGACTGACGTACTAAGTTTTGATAAACTTTGGCCACTTGATAACCAATGGTTTCTTCCCAAGGCAAGCGAAAAGGGTTCCCATCCAATAGACCAATTCCAGCAACTTCTACTGCAGTTCCTGTAAAGAAAGCGCCATCGGTTCCTTTTACTTTCTCTGGGGGGAAATAGGCTTCAACCACCTCATAGCCTAAATCTCTAGCTATGTCCATGGCTGTTTCTCTTGTTATTCCTGGAAGAATATTCCCCAATGGCGGTGTGTAGAGCACTTTATCTTGTTCAAAGAAGAAATTCGCTCCACTACCCTCTGCTACAGATCCATTCTCATCCAGAAGTAAAGCCTCATCAAAACCTTTGCGTTTGGCTTCGGTAGTGGCTAAAATGGAATTGGTATAATGCCCTGTAACTTTGGCGGCAACTGGCACCGAACGAGGGTTTGGTCTTTCGTAAGAAGAGACCATTACATTTAGGCTCTTATCACCTAAATATTTACCCCATTCCCAAGCACAAAGAAACAGATGAGATTCCTCAACGGTGCCCAGTGTCATGTTCTCACCCAAATAAATTAAGGGACGGATATAGGCATCTGTCAGGTGATTTCTCTCTAATAATTCATAAGTCAGCTCCGTTAATTCCTCAACCGAATAATTACAAGGAATATGCATTGAAGCTGCTGAGGTCAATAGCCTTTCATAGTGTGCTTCCGCTTTGAATACAGCAGGCGATCCGTGTACATCATAAGCACGAATACCTTCAAAGACACCACTTCCGTAGTGCATACTTTGACTATATAAACTAGCGCTGGCCTCTGAGGCTTTCAGCCATTGGCCATCTAAAAAAACTGTGGTATTTGATCCGTAATACATCATTTTATGGTTTAAAATTATCTTGGCTATTTTTTACTTTGATTATGAATTTCTCTGCTTCTACAATCTCAATGCACTCTCTTTGTTTTTGATAAATACTGTAAATCAATACTTTACATTAATTCAGCTTACAACTTCAACATCCTTCTTTCTGACCGTTTTTAGCAACTGATTTTGACATTTGGACATTAAAAAAGCCTTTCTCACTGGGTGAAAAAGGCTTCTAATGCATTGACAATAGTATCCTATTTCACCCCGTCTGGGTGGTAATAATGACTACTGTAATAATGGCTGTGTACTTTAACATCTAATCTTAATTCTTTAAATTCTAACATATCCTGAAACAAGTTCAGGAAGACACTTGAGGACATAAAAAAAGCCTTTCCGGTTGGGAAAGGCTCTCGATATTTTAAACTACACCATCCCCTCCCATCATGTTTTCACGACAGTAATAATTTGGGTGATAATAATAGTGTTTGTTCTCATTGTTGACCCAAAGGAAAGTAGATTGTTTTTCTAATCAAAGAATTTTTAAATTCAATTTTCACAAAACACACCTTTAGGGAAATAAATCTGACTGTGCTCATAAGTCATTAAACCCTTTTTCACCAGCTCATGGGCGGCAAAATCAGCTTCCATTCCTCCTTCAATATCAGACTGATAAAAAATCAATTGGCCTTCATTATCATTGAGATTTAAAGCGCCTATGATGGTATTCTGCCCATTTTTCTTGGAAACGGATTTGATTAAATTTTCAGTGAAACGGTTGGTTTTAACAGCAGCAATGTCTTCATTTTCCTTATTAGGTTTGTACCGAACAAAATAATAGTTCATTGCCATTTCTACATCGGCTTCATTTTTATCCCAAAGTGTACAGAGTGTTTTATTTACAGCATTGTGCGGAATTGGGTCAACAGCGAAAACCTCCAAAATATAGCGATCGGCAGCAATGGCAGGGTCTGAATTGAGAATGGCTTTTGTTTCTTCCACATTAGTATCAAATAAGAAAACACCCCCGCCCGTAAAAAAAGGTCCAGCCGCAATCATCTTCCTCTCCTTAACCAAGCGGTTGATATTATTCATATGCCCAGTTTGTAAAGAGTCTACAGCAGCCTTAGATATTTCAGCTTTGTTCGGGTTAGTATTCAGAAAAACGAAAGTGTATCGCCCATTTCCATATTGCGCTGAGAGCAAGAATGACAAGGAAAAAAGAAAGGCTGAAAATAAAATACGTGTCATAGTGTGTTTCATAAATACCTTCTAATATAAGTGCTTATTTATAGCTGTTCATACTGTTCAAGATATCAAAGGTAATTTTTTTTAAAAAACTATGATGCGAAAAGTAGGCCGATAGATCGCTTCGCTCTTGCAGTCTCTAGCAAGCAGCTTACTTAATTTGAAATTAAGATTGCTTCACGTAAAATATACCTCAAATAGCATCAGCAGGTTCGCAACGCTTGCGCTGAAGCTACAGCGAAGGAGCAATGACGGGTAACGCAGGTATGTTCGGTTAATAACAGTCTCAATCACACTTTATTCCTGAATCAAAACCACCGCAAACGCCCAATCGGAGTGTCACTGCGAGGCACAGCCCATGCAATAGCAATGGACTGTAACGAAGCAGTCTCTAGCAAGCAGCTTACTTAATTTGAAATTGAGATTGCTTCACGTATATACCTCAACTCCGAATAGCATCAGCAGGTTCGCAATGACGTACCCCCATTCCTTCGCGCTTCTTTGTGTGCTTTGCGGTAAAATCAAACCATCTTGGGTTGCTGAAAAAGACCTCTACGAGGTGACTTAAATAGTAAACTTCTGCGCTTATTATTTAAAACTAATTATTACAATAATTTCATTTATACATATTTACACATGTTGATTATTTAATATTAAAGAGTTTCAAGTACCAAATCTCCCACCAGTAAACTTTAAGCAGTTCATCCTAATAATATTTTCTATCTTTTGCTGAAGAAACAACCACAACTATGCGTACCAACAAATTCATTCTCTTAGCCTTACTTTTTATCGCTCCGCTATTTATTTCAGCTCAAGCCAGCCTAGATGACCAATTCGGATCACAACGCTTTCGCTTTATTGGCCCAGAAGGCAACCGAGCAATCGCCATCGCGGGCGAACCGGGCAATCCAATGGTCAATTACATTGGTGCCGCTTCTGGCGGACTATGGAAAACCGAGAATGGCGGGCTTAACTGGAGACCAATCTTCGATGACCAAGACATTTCATCCATCGGTTCTGTAGCCTTAGCCCCTACCGACCCCAAGCAAGTTTGGGTAGGAACAGGTGAGACTTTCATCATTCGCCCAGCTCATGCTATGGGCAATGGTATTTACTTTTCACCAGATGCTGGGAAAACTTGGGAGCATAAAGGCTTAGAAAAAACTGGCCGTATCGGTCGAGTGATTGTTCACCCCACCAATGCCAACGTCATTTATGCCGCATCTTTAGGGCATACCTACGGCCCACAACAAGAGCGTGGCATTTACCGCAGTAAAAACGGTGGCAACACTTGGGAACGTATTCTTTTCATTGATGAAAACACAGGCGCATCTGACTTAGCCATCGACCCCAAGAATCCAAATATTCTGTATGCCGCCATGTGGTCGGTGCATATTAACTCATGGGGTTTGAACAGTGGTGGCCAAGGCGGTGGAATTTACCGCTCAATGGATGGTGGTGACACCTGGGAGCCGATGAACTTAAAAGGTCTTCCTGAAGGAGAAAAAAGACCTGTGGGGAAAACCGCAGTTGCCGTTTCTTATAGCAATCCAAATGTGGTTTACGCCCTATTTGAAATCAACAGCCCAGAGCTTTGGAGATCGGATAACAAAGGCGAAACATGGGCTTTGATGAGTCAAGACCATGACTGGAACGAGCGAGCGCCTTATTATACCCGTATTGCAGTGGGCACTGGAAATCCAGATGAAGTTTACTCGCTGAGTGTGCGTTTTGTGCAATCACTAGATGGTGGAAAGACAAGAGAAAGAAGACCTCCGAGCGGTGGTGGTGACAATCACGACATGTGGATTGACCCAACCAACCCAGATAGAATGATGGTGGCTCACGATGGTGGTGCAAGTATCACTTTAGACCATGGCCGCTCATTCCAACGTGTGGTATTACCGATTGCACAGATGTATCACGTTTCTGTAGATGAACAAATTCCTTACAATGTATTCGGAAACAGACAAGATGGCTGGTCCTACATGGGGCCGAGCAATTCACTACAAGGCTACATTCCTTTGGGATTATGGAAAGGTGTGGGAGGTTGCGAAAGTGGCTTCGCTAAGCCAGATCCGAATGATAATAATATTGTTTGGTCGGGTTGTTATGACGGTGGTTTGGAAAGGCATGATTTACGCACTGGCTACTCCAGAGAAGTGCGGGTTTGGCCAGAAGCAGGTTATGGCTGGGCACCAAAAGACATGAAATACCGCTGGCATTGGAATTTCCCTTTGAGTTTTTCAACCCACGTAAAGCACAGGGTTTATGTGGGAAGTCAGTTTGTACACCAATCTGACGATGGTGGTCAGAGCTGGCAAATCATCAGTCCGGATTTGACATTGAATGATAAAAGCCATCAAGAGAGTTCTGGTGGAGTGGCCATTGACAACCTCATGACTTTTGACGGTTCCACCCTATTTGCAATTGAAGAATCGCCTTTAGAGGCAGGTTTAATTTGGGTAGGAACGAATGACGGCCAAGTGCAATTGACCCGTGATGCCGGTAAGAACTGGACGAACCTTACCGCCAATATCAAAGGCTTGCCCGCTTGGGGCACCATTGCCAATATTCATCCATCCAAATATAAGGCTGGTACAGCTTACATTTCGGTTGATCTTCACCAAATGGGCGATTTCGACCCCTACATTTATAAAACAGCCGATTATGGAAAGACTTGGACGAAAATATCGGATGGAATTCCAAAGTCAGAATCGAGCTTTGTGCATGTAGTGAAGGAAGACCCTAAAAAAGAAGGAATGCTTTACGCGGGCATCGACAAGGGGATTTACATCAGCCATAACGATGGAAAAACATGGGCCAGATTAAGAAACAACCTACCTCCTGCACCGGTGTATTGGATGGAAGTACAAGAACGTTTTGACGATTTGGTAGTGGGTACTTATGGCCGTGGTTATTACATTTTAGATGATTTAGGGGCTATCCGCAATGCAGACAAATTGGGCAATGAACCACAGATTTTTGAAATGCGCGATACTTACCGTTTCAACTCAAGAGAAAGCATTAAAACTGATGGACCAAGCAATAACTCGGGGCAAAATCCTCCTGATGGAGCAATCATCAATTACTATTTACCAGAGAAACATCAAGGAAAGTTAACGGTAGAAATTCAGTCGATGGATGGTGATGTGATACGCACTTTGCCCGCTTCGACTAATGCTGGTGTAAACCGCATGGTTTGGAACCTCAGGTACGAATCTACTTACCGTCCACGGCTGAGAACACAGCCTCCTGGTCGCCCTTGGGTGCAATTAAATGGTGAAGGCTGGCGTCCGCTCACCACTTGGGATTTGGACTTGAATGCTGGTCAGTTAGGCCCAAGAGTAGTGCCCGGTAAATACAAAGCGGTGCTTAAATTGATGGACAATAATGATAACCTACAGAAAGAAATCACGCAAGAATTCAACGTATTGAAAGACCCTCACTCGGAAGGCACTATTGCCGATATTCAAGCTCAAGTGGACTTTTCTTTACAACTGCGTGATGCCATGAACATAGCAGTCAGCAGTATCAATGCAGTGGAGATTTTGCGTAGCGAACTAGAGGCCATTATTGCTGAAGAAAGCGATAAGAAAATTCAGAAAGAGGCCATTCGCTTAAAAGCCATTGCGGAAGAGATTGCCAGCAAGCTATACGACATCCATTTAACAGGAGCACGTGAAGATGCCTTCCGTTCTCCGATGAAACTTTATGGCCGTTTAAGTGCCTTAGCCAGCGACATTAATGGCAGCGGCATCGACTTCCGACCTACCAACCAACAAGGAGAAGTTTCTGAAATTTTGAATGAACGCTTGCAAAATGCTGTAAAGCAGTTCGAGCAAATCAAGGAAAACGATATCGAGAAATTCAATAAAGCCCTTGAGAAGAAGAATAGAACTTTGACGATTGAGAAGACTGGGGGGAGGTAGTTATTGGTTAAGAGAGATTAGTTATCAGTTATCAGTTATTAGGTCGAACTAGTTTATGAGGAAGAAGTTCTTTACCCATTATGATTTAAAGGAATTGAAATCGCAACTCCGTTTGATGATTGAAGTTGAAGCCGAAGATAACTTTCTTACACATTTTAGACAGACAATGTTGTTCAAAAATGAAGAGATGGTTTCCGGAAATATAAAAAATGATTCTTTCAAGTTGTGGATACATGAACAAGGCAGACTAGGTTTAACAGGTGTTTTCTACCCAGTAGTTAGAGGAAAATTAAATCCTTTAAGTCAAGGGACTGAAATAAAGATCAATTCAAAAATGAATTCAATTGGAAGAGCTATTTTTCTTTCAATAACCGCAGCAATGGCATATGGGGTTTTGCAAAGTATTGTCATCCAAGAAAATAATGAATTACAATACCTTATTCCAAGAGCCTTAATGGGGATGCTCCTACTTGGATTAATGTGTACTGTTCCATTGGTTATTAATTTAAAGACTTCTGGCCTAATCAAGAAATATTTAGTTGATGAGTTAAAGCCTAGCCATCAGCGTTAAATTTAAATAAACACTAAACTTGAACCACCACTTTTTAGATAGAACGAATAACTTTTCAAAACCAAGTGTTTGGTTTGGTAGAGCATTCATTGCATTAATTCTGATCATTCAATTGTTCATATGGGAGTTTGAAGCGCCATATGAATACATTCGGTACATCTTGACAATCATTATTTTACTAGCCACTGTATTAGCACGAAAAGCAGATATTGCTGTGGATCGAGAATATTTCTATTTTCTAAACACCTCAATCCTACCCCAACTATCCAAAACCAGAAAATTCAAAATTAGCGAACTTACTTCAATCAGAGGTAGATCATATGACTCCTCGTTTCTGGCATTCTATTATAGAAAATCGTTACAAGGATTAGACTACGGAATAGAGATGACCTTTAAAGATGAAGCATCTGATAGTCTTGATGTGAACATTTATAAAATAGAATTAGAAAGAATATTAAGCAAGGTTCGTGAATTGATGACCGCTTAAGAAACTAACCGATTCCATGTTTCTTCATCCTCTTCTATATCACTCGCTAATACGAGCTCCAAATAATTCTGTCTTGTATATTCATCAATAATTATGGAATTTTCGATTTCATAATACAATCTAAAATTCATGAAATTAATCAGTCTTATTTCGTTTTTAGTTCTTTTACAAAACTTAGGGATTAGCCAAAACGCAGTGGATAGCATTTCATTTAATTCTATCAAGCTCGGTCAGCACATTTCTGAATACGAAAACAATTTTTACTATATATCTGGTAATGAAGCTATTTATCAAAGAGATTCATCTCTAAGAAATAGCATACTTAACAACATTAAAAACGAAATACGCGAAGGCATTTATAGAGGCAATACTCTTAACACGATAAATCAGATACCTGCTTCAAAAACTACATTTTTCTTTTATCAGGGAAAACTCTTTAAGATAAGATGGGATTTCAGAAAAAGTGATTTCGATGAATTCGAAGCAGTTAGCAAAAGCTTGAATTCATATCTACTAAAGACTCTTGGGGAAATCACGGGAAAAGATTTTGGCTTAATGCTATTTTGGGAGGGAAGAAATAACTATTTACAGAGTTTCGCAGATACAGATTTATTTCAAATAGAATTCAGAAACAAGGACACCCATTCAATTGTAACCCAGCTCAATTAACTTGCAAGAGCTTTCACCTCTTTCCAATCCAAACCCATAAAGCCTAGAGACATAGTGTTTCGATAAAAGCCATATTTTGCTAATCATTCGCCCTGAAAGGGCGCAATAATATAACGAAGGGTGAAGCCCTTCGGAAAGCATAACCCAATCGTTTTTAAAGTCCTGAAGGGACGAGATAAATCATCCTTCAACTTCTTTGGTGTTTTGTTTTGTTACGCTTCCCAACTTTAATACCCCATATGATTGATTCATAAATCACTTTTCTTCATCTTCCGCGCAAAATTCAGATAAGATCAAATTCCCGAATTTTATGCACAAAACAACTACCCTATTATTGTCTTTGCTATTTATAGCACTGATGGGCTGCGACCAAAAGAAAACTATTGAAAAACAGCCCGAAGGAACACATGAAACCTCAGATAAAATCAAAGTGCTGAATGTGGCCACCTTCCATTTTGGTTATACCACAGATGCCAACAAAGTGGATTTTGACGAAGAGGACCGTAAAACACAGGAAGAAATTCGTGCCCTTTCTAAAATGTTGGCAGAGTTTAAACCCACCATTATTTGCATAGAAAACCATCCTCAATATGATGCAGAAATCAATCGGGTATATCAGGAATACTTAAATGATCCATCTCAATTGAACACCAATTATGGAGAGAGAAGTATGGTGGCTTTTGATGTAGCTAGACTCAATAATGTAGCTCAGTTGTATGGAATCGATAGTTATATGGATTACAATTACCTGATCGGAGAGCAGATGGTCAATACCATCGACTCAGCCACTTATAGAGACTATATGAACAACCCGTTCAAAGATTCTCCGGAATTGGCTGAGCTTGACAAAAATTTTGACAACCTACCACTGTTAGAAAAATTGAGGTTTTATAACCATCCAAAAGTTCTTGATTTCAATATCAACATCAATGCAGATAATCTGCTCTATGTAGGTACTGAAGATGGTTTTGAAGGTGCAGACGAAGCCGCTAAATTCTATCAAAGAAATCTGAGAATTTACTCAAACCTCAACCGAATCCCGATGACTAAAAATGACAGGGTTTTTATTCTTATGGGAGCGGCTCATGCTTCGTTTTTAAGGGAATTACTTGAGAGAAGCCCTAAATTCGAAATGGTAAATACACTTGATTATTTAAAATGATTAAGAGCTTATACATAGTAAACCATTCTGATCGACTTTTCAGTTTTCCTTGATAAATACCCAATAGAGGATAGTTAAACAGCCTATACTAAGCTTAGATGATTTTTATACTTTTTCATATGCATTTTTCAATCTGCAATATTTGCTGATTAAGTAGGATAGCACCCTTCTTTTTAGCAAATTTCATTCGTAATCAAATCATACCTTGCTAATACATTATCTATGTCTATAAGTCAAATTCAACCATCCTTGGAATTTAAATCTCAAGCCAAAAAAGCTATTTTTTCAATAGTGTTTTTTGCTATTGCTTATGCACTTCTACTGACATTCGCGGTGGGTTTAACCGTTCTGTGTATTTACGCTGGTATATATCTAGTAACTGCACTACCCGGACTTGTAACTCTAGCCTTAGGTATTGGAGTAGCTAGCTCAGGGCTATTTATCTTAATGTTTTTGTTAAAGTTTATTTTTAAGTCACACACAATAGATCGCTCGCATCTGGTGGAAATAAACCGAAAAGATGAACCCGAGCTATTTAGTATGATTGAAGAAATTGTAACAGAAGTAGGAACAGATTTCCCAAAGAAGGTCTATCTCTCTGGAGATGTGAACGCTTCTGTTTTCTATGACTCCAGTTTTTGGAGTATGTTTTTCCCCATTAGAAAAAATCTTCAAATCGGCTTGGGCTTAATCAATACCATATCTAAAATAGAATTGAAAGCCATATTGGCTCACGAATTCGGACATTTTTCACAAAAAACAATGAAACTAGGAAGTTATGTGTATAATGTTAACCATGTAATTTATAACCTACTCTACGATAATGATTCTTACGATAACCTCATCCAAAAATGGGCTAACATTAGTAGCTATTTCTCAATTTTTGTTGTAGTAGCAGTCAAAATTATTGCTGCTATTCAATGGTGTTTAAGAAAGCTATATGATGTGGTAAACCGAAATTATTTAGGTTTATCCAGAGAAATGGAGTTCCAAGCTGACGAAATTGCTGCTTACATTACGGGATATAAACCCTTGGCTAATGCCCTGCTGAGAATGTCATTATCTGAACATGCATTTAACTCCGTACTTAGTTTTTATGATGAGCGAGTTGAACAAAATGTAAAAACCAATAACATTTACAGAGAACACCTTTATGTTGTCCAGCTCTTGGCTAATCGAAGCAATATCCCTCAGACTAATGGACTCCCACTAGTCCCTTTGGAAGAGTTGAACAGGTATAATAAATCAAAATTAGTAATAGAGGATCAATGGTCGTCCCACCCTAGTACAGAAGACAGAGTTGAAAAACTCAAACTGACTGGAATCGAATTCAATAATGAAGAGTTCATCCCTGCTATGAATATATTTAAAAACAGCTCATTCATAGAAGAGACGATGACTAATAAGATATTCAGCAATGTAAAATACCCTTCCGAGCCATCTTTAATAGATATTAACGAGTTTAAAACTCAATTTCAAAATGATTTTTATTCTAATTCCTTTCCTGAAATATTTAACGGTTACTACGATAGTAAGAGTCCAAAAAGGTATAATTCCATACCTCTAGATTCATTAGAAAACACTGTACCAATTGAATCTCTATTTTCAGATTATAATGTAGGTTTGATTTATAAAGAAATTGCTATTCGCAATGATATTGAGGTACTAAAACAAATTAATGACAAGAGCTTAAAAATTAAGACTTTTGATTATGACGGTAAAAAGTACAGCCGAAAAGAGGTGAAATCGTTATTACCAAAAATTCAAAATGATTTAAAATCATTGAATGATAAAATAGAATTAAATGACAAGGCTATTTATCTATTTTTCAATAAATTAAGTAAGGAGCAGAACACTACTTCACACTTGATTTCTCTTTATGAAGAGTTCGAAATTTTTGACAAAGAATTTGATACTAAATATGAACTATACACACAACTAAGTGGGCTACTTAACTTCACCTATGAAACACTACCTTTTGAAAAAATATTAGAAAACTTCCAACACATTAAACCAATTGAAGAAAAACTCAAAAATGCAATTAAAGATTTATTGACTAGTAAGCATTACAAAGAAGAAATAACACCTGAATTAAAAGAAAAACTGGAGTTATACCTCTCTAAAAACTGGGAATACTTTGGTCGTGAAAAATACTTGGATTACAATTTAACTGTGTTGTTTACAGCATTAAATAATTATGCTTACCTGCTATCTCGGGGCTACTTTTTAATAAAGAAAAATTTACTAACATATCAGTTGGATCTAGTTACAAGGTCGATGATTACATAACAAGCCTAACTTAGAAATTAAACGATCGTTACCCTATGCTCTTTCTTATTGTTCTTGCTGCCTTAATTATTGCCTTTCTGCTCTTTCTCAATTTCAATCCACAATTTGGAGGCAAGATTACACAAGCTCACAAAGTTCGTTATGCTCAATCCAAACAATGGGATGGCAAGAAGTTCGTGAATGCTACACTTACCGAAATGGATATGAGTTTAGCTTCATTACCAGGCTTGCTCAAAGAACAATTTACCGATAGGTACTTACGAAGCCCCAAACACCCCATTCCTGTACTTCCTTTTAATAATAAAGTGTGGCATAGTGACTTGGCTAAGCCCAAATTTGTATGGTATGGGCATTCGGTAGTATTGCTGCAATTAGACGGAAAGAACATCCTTATCGACCCGATGTTTGGCCCAGACACTTCCCCTATTGCGCCTTTCAAAACCAAACGGTTTAGCGAAAACACTTTAGCCATCATCGATCAATTACCACAGCTTGACGCTATACTGCTTACGCATGACCATTACGACCACCTTGATTTGGCGAGCATTAAAAAATTGAAATCAAAAGTGAGTACTTGGTTTGTGGCTTTGGGTGTAGCGCGGCATTTAGAAGCTTGGGGTGTTCCAAGCAATAAAATCACTGAATTCGATTGGTGGGATGATATTGAATTCGAAGGAATTTCCATAACCTTTACTCCTTCTCGTCACTTCTCTGGCCGTGGCTTAACCGACAGGGCCAAATCGTTTTGGGGGGGCTGGGTTTTTAAAACGCCAACACATTCCATATACTGGACAGGCGATAGCGGTGAAAGCGATCACTTTAAAATGGTAGGCGAAAAATTTGGCCCCTTTGATTGGGCTTTTGTGGAATGCGGCCAATACAACAAGCGATGGCATGCCATTCACATGTTCCCTGAAGAAGCGGTTCAAGCGGCATTAGATTCTAAATCAAATATCATGATACCTGTACACTGGGCTGGTTTTCCGTTGTCTTTGCACACATGGAAAGACCCTATTGAACGCTGTATGGCAGAAGCTAAAATCAAAGCACAGAAAACATGTACACCTCAAATCGGGCAAATCGTTACAATGGGCGAAGAAGCGACAGGAGAATGGTGGAAAACACTTGAGTAGGCTAGCCACCAAATCCCTTTAAGCTTTCTTACAAAAAAACACCCCTGAAACTCAATTCGTTTTACCTTTGCCTCATGCGCTTGACTGCCCTTTTCCTACTTTCATTTCTGCTCACGGCAAAAGTGCGTGCCTACCAAAATGATAGCATCCCAAATAAACGGCTAAACACTGTTCTGACGGTGAGTGGCGCTACATATGGAGCAACATTAATCGGGCTCAGTCAGGTGTGGTATAAAGAGCAAGGCTTGGAAAGGTTCAAGTTTTTCAATGACAATGCCGAATGGCATCAGGTAGATAAATTTGGACATTTCTATTCTACCTATCAGTTTTCGCGCATTGGTGATGGCCTTTTGCAATGGGCTGGTGTTGAAGAGAAAAAAGCTGCTTTTTGGGCAAGTGTGGCTGGAACTGGTTTACTTCTCCCTATCGAAATACTGGACGGATTTTCACCTGATTTCGGTTTTTCTTATGGCGACATGATCGCCAATACGGCTGGTTCTGCCTTCTTCCTAGGGCAAGATTTACTATGGAACGAGCAACGTATAAAACCCAAGTTCTCCTTTCACCGAACCGACTTAGCTCAGCAAAGCCGACACCTTTTAGGCAATGGGCTGGCAGAAGAACTTATTAAGGATTACAATGGCCAAACCTATTGGTTCAGTATAGATATTCATGCTTTTGCAAAGCAGTCTAATTTTCCAAAATGGCTGAACTTGGGTCTTGGTTTTGGAGCAGAGGACATGATCCGCGCCAGAGTTGTCCAAAACGATCAAGCTGGTTTTTCCAGCTACCGTCAGCTTTACTTGGGTTTAGATTTAGACCTTTCTTACATTAAAACCGATAAGAAATGGCTCAAAACACTGCTCTTTATCTTAGATGGAATTCACATACCTGCCCCAGCATTCGAGTTTAATTCGAAGAAGTCGAAGATGCATTGGTTTTTTTATTGAAGTCGGTGTAATAGCGTGAGAATTTCTTGCCGTAAACTGTTTCAATAGACATTTGAGGGTAACTGAGCGCAGCTTCATCCTCGATCTCATAATCCGTCAGTCTGACCTCACTTTCAAAGATTCTCAGCATGGCGTTTCCAGAAAGCCTGACGTCAGAATTAAGTGATACTTCTTTTACATCTTTAACTAATTCACGGTACATCCATTGCAAAGTCACACTTGAAAAATCTTCAGATTTCACAATTAACTTTTCAAAACTCAACCAATTGGTTCTTGCACTTGCTTCATCGCTCGTTTTCATGGTAAAGTGCCCCAAGTTAAAAGAAGAATCTGTAGAATAGTCCTTCTTAGAATTCAGTGAAATCGTGCTTTTTCCAGAAATATCGACACTGCTTAATCCGATTAAGTTAATTCTAATCGGCCGAATAGATGACTCTATTCTTTTTACTTCCCTAAAGAACAAGGTGTCATTTTTAATTTCAATTCTACTCAAAAGCTCCTTATCATCATAAACAGGATAATATTGTGTCATCAGCATCTCATTAGGTGCTAATTTGGCCTTTATCTCTTCGGTCTTTATTTCATCGGCAGAGAACCACAGCATATCACCAGCCAATTCAGGATCATCACCAATATAGGCAGACAGGTGCCAGCCATCTTCAACTACTAAATGCTTAAATGGAGCTTCAAAAGGAACATAATGAACTTCATCTTTCATTCCTCTATTATGATTTGAGGAAAGCATGTAAAAACACAAATACGCAACTACAGTGAAGATAAACCCAAAGAAAAGTGTGAGCACCAATTTAGAAGCTTTCATAATTATGATTTTCGGTTGTTAAACAATTCAACTATTTCGTCAATGGACATGTCCAGTACATCCATTTTATCAAAGATTTGAGGTAAGTCTTGGGTCAAAAATTCAGCTTTCTTAAGACCTTTGGCCTTCGCACAGCCATTCTTCTCTACAAAATACCCCACTCCTCTTTTGTTATAAATAATCTCAGATTCTTGAAGGTGGGTATAAGCGCGCATTACAGTATTCGGGTTTACCTCTAACTCCACAGCCAAGTCACGTACAGAAGGAATTCTTTCGTCTTCTTTCCATTGCTTCCTGATAATCATAGAAAGCATGATATCAGCGATTTGAAGGAATATGGATTTGTTAACTTCGAATTCCATCTTAAGCCTCTTTTTCCTTTAATTTCAAAAATGCCAACAGCCAGAAAACTAGGCCAACTGGAATTGTTAAAAAGTGCCAGTTATAGACCAGTGAACTATAGAAGATTTTATTCATTGCCAGTTCATCAGTTCCTTTTGAGTAATCAAAATTTAACCAAGCAACGTAGAATATTAGAGCTATCACGGCCGCAATCAATAACGCCCACAATATTAGTTTCATTAAAGGAGCCCTTTGAAAACTGGCTGCACCAAAGAGAAATATGGCTTGTATGAAAAAGTAAACCATATAGTCTAAACCATAGGGTGCTATATTGAAACTAAAAGGCATAAAAAAGGCTTGAGAAATATTATTCAAAACACCATTCACGATAACTGAAAACAGCCAATAGCTTAGTAAAAAGAACGATGGATAAACCAAAGTGGTAAGTAAAACCTCGCTACTAAACTTCTCTGAATTACTGGCTGGAATCATTAAGTAATCAATAGTTCCTTGCTTAGAGCGAAATCGAATAAAGCTACTACCAGTGAAAATAAAACCTGAAATATAGAGTGACAGAACAAACAAGTATTCATGTAGACTGAAGACCATATCATTGTAGTAAACATCCATATTCCAGTATATCACTATAAATAATATGGCAAAGCACAAACCAATGCAGGCAGTATAGAGCATTCGTTTTAGGTTGAGGTGAAGTGTAAGCTTTACTAAGCTGCTTAACCTTTGTAGACTAATCGTTGAATTATTCATGAGCTGTTGTTTTGAATTTTTCAGGATGAGCAACAATTCCAGAAAAGAGTAACTCTAAATCAATTTTGGATTCCAGATGTTCTTGTGACCGAACAATGGCTCTTCCGTTACCTAAACCCCTTTCATGGTATAGCCATTGGGTAGAATCTGGAACGTTATCGGTGGACACAAAATCATATTGGTTAGAAATGTCTTCCGTGCTCTTATTGAAAATAATAGCGCCATTATTAAGCACCAAAACCCTGTCAATCAGATTTCCCAAATCCCGCACCTGATGGGTAGAAATAAGAATAAGTTTGTCATCAGTCATACTGGAGGCCACCAATTTTCGAAATACGCTTTTCGAAGGAATATCCAGACCATTTGTCGGTTCGTCAAATACCAATAGCGAACAACCAGAAGCCAGACCGAATGAAATGTAGAATTGCTTCTTCTGACCGTAGGATAAGTTTTTAAGGTTCTCAGATGAATCGATACCGAAACTGGTCATGTTTGAAGCAAATGCCTCATGATCGAATTTGGGATAGAATGGTGCATAAAGCGCCACATGCTTGTCCATTCGAAGGTTAGACTCTTCAATTTCTTCGGGCAGAAAATAAACATTGCTTAAAAACTGAGGACTACGTTTTGAAGGAGTCTCCCCTAGCATTTGGCATTCACCAGCTTTGGGATAAAGCAAACCTGTGAGTATTTTAATGAGACTGGTTTTGCCCGCTCCATTCTTCCCCAATAAGCCAACAATATTCCCTTGACCCAACTCAAGATTGAGTTCATGAAATAGCTCCTTTTTCTTGGCGTAATGAAATGATAAGTTCTTAACTGAGATCATATTTTAGTGTATTATACAACTAGTACACTGCAACAATAATAGAAATAATTATTCTTTGCAACAGGAACTCCAAAAATTTTCAAAATAATTAAACCCATAAAGTCTACTATGAACTTCTATAAAATCAATTCCATCCACTTACGCATTGATATAAATAATTTAAGCGTAGCGTAATATATTCGATGAAATATGAGTTACTTAAACATCAGCCTTCATAAACCATCATGAAAACTCTGAAATACGGCTTGCTTTTACTCTCTATGGCCTGCATATCATGTCGCCAAGATCCAGGAGAACTCCCCTCTCCAAAATATGATTTGGAAGTAGCCACAGAAATTATTGCCGAGTTTATTGATGATGACATTGAGAAAATAGTACTTTCACAACTCTTCAACTTTACGCTTACACGTGGCGTGGCCGCAGGCTCCCAAACCCATGAATTAAACAACCCTTATGAGTTCCGAACCCGTTGCGCAGTGAAAACAACAACCAACAACAACACCCAAGTGATTATCGATTTTGGGGCGGGCTGTAGAGATGAAATGGGGAGGTTCAGGGCTGGAATAGTAACCGCCAACCTCTTCGAACGAAAAGAGAATGTTTTTGGAAGAGTAGAAATTACATTAGAAAACTACCAATACGAAAGTGTACTCGTGTCAGGCAATAGAACAATAATAAACAATAGAGATACGCACAGACAATATGCTGAAATTCAATCAACAGTTAATAATGGTATTTTAACCTTTGATGATCTCAGCACTTATTCTTACAATTCTGAAAGAAACACCACATGGGACTTTACAGACATCACTGAAACCGAATTTTACTTTGTTACGGAATTTCAAAAAACGGGTTTGAATAGAAATAATGTGAGCTTTGAGAGCAACTCGTTTACTCATATCACCTACAACTCCAATTGCTTTAAAACAGGAATTGGCCAAATGACGGGTGGGCAATTCAGAATAAGTAGTGAAGGGGTAAACAAAACCATTGAGTTTAAACCTCAACACTGTAGTCCACAAGCCTTTGTTGCAGTAGGCGATGCAGCACCTTACACCATGGACTTAAGCGAATTGTTTATTAACCATTAAAAGGTCAATTCGCAATACTTCCCTACCTTTGCTGCCGATACAAGCCACCTTATCGCTGCGATTAGAGTAATCGAAATCGGAGAGGAAAGTCCGGGCACCATAGGGAAGCATAGCGGCTAACGGCCGTCATCCACCATAGCTTTAGCGAAGGTGGAGAGGACAAGTGCAACAGAAAGTATGTACAGGTAATGCTGTAGTGAAACCAGGTAAACTCTATGCGGTGAAATGTCACATATACCTGCTTTTGAGGGTTCCCGCCCAATGCAGGAGGGTAGGCAGATGGACCCCGCCAGTAATGACGGGGCTAGATAAATGATAAGGGCCTTGACCTAGTTGAGGAACAGAACCCGGCTTATCGGCTTGTATCTT
The DNA here is from genome assembly GCF_001592945.1 of Roseivirga seohaensis. Taxonomy (GTDB): domain Bacteria; phylum Bacteroidota; class Bacteroidia; order Cytophagales; family Cyclobacteriaceae; genus Roseivirga; species Roseivirga seohaensis. The sequence continues at coordinate 115,547 of NZ_LRPB01000047.1, read as the reverse complement.
TTTTTATTCTTTGGTTTATATAGGCAATCCGCGTATAATTCCATTTGAGTTCTAAGCAGAAACATTAATTTCGCTTATTGTTGGCACGAAGAGTGTCAATCTATTTTTCCAAAACACTAATCCACCAGAAAATGGCAAAGATTCTAATCATCGATGACGAACAAAGTATCCGCAGCACCCTGCGCGAAATTCTTGAATATGAAAACTACACCATCGATGAAGCCAAAGACGGCCAGGAAGGTTTAGAAAAACTGATTGCCGACAAATACGACATTGCACTTTGCGATGTTAAAATGCCTAAAATGGACGGAATCGAACTTTTGGAGCGTGTTCAGATGGCAGGCATCGACACCCAGTTCATTATGATTTCGGCACATGGCACTATTGAAACGGCCGTGGACGCTACCAAAATGGGGGCTTTTGATTTTGTTCCGAAGCCCCCAGATTTGAACCGCCTTTTACTTACGGTAAAGAATGCGCTAGAGAAATCATCTTTAGTAACAGAAACCAAAACTCTCAAAAAGCGACTTTCCAAAAAGTATGAGATGGTGGGCGAATCCACTGCTTTGAAAGACATCATTGAAATGATGGACAAGGTAGGCCCAACCGATGCCCGCGTTTTGATTACCGGCCCTAACGGAACAGGAAAGGAGTTGGTAGCTCACGGAATTCATGAAAGAAGTAATCGCGCAAAAGCACCATTTGTAGAAGTCAACTGTGCTGCCATACCTTCTGAATTGATTGAAAGTGAATTGTTTGGGCATGAAAAAGGATCATTTACTTCTGCTATCAAACAGCGCATTGGCAAATTTGAACAGGCCAATGACGGCACGCTTTTCTTGGATGAAATTGGCGATATGAGTCTTTCGGCACAAGCCAAAGTATTACGTGCTTTGCAAGAGCACAGAATTAACCGTGTAGGCGGTGATAAGGACATCAATGTGAATGTTCGTGTATTGGCGGCCACCAACAAAGACTTAAAAAAGGAAATTGCTGAAGGCCGTTTTAGGGAAGATTTGTATCACAGGCTTGGGGTAATCTTGATTCAAGTACCTGCCTTGAAAGACAGAAAAGAAGACATTCCGCTTTTAGTAGATAAATTCCTACAAGACATTGCTAACGAATATGGCAACAAAAAGAAGGCAATTGAAGATAAAGCAATCGAGGAACTTCAAAAATACGACTGGTCAGGAAACATTCGAGAGTTACGCAATGTAACCGAGCGTTTAATCATTATGGCTGGTGATGTGATTGGTGCTGAAGATGTGAAAAAGTATCTGATTTAATCAGAAACGCGCTTTCTTCACGTCTTTATTATACTCCATGTCGGCTTTAGTATAGGCTGGGCATGGACGCTGCGCACAAGACGAGATGCCTAAGATTACAACAGCTAACAAAAGGGCTACTAATTTAAAGTTCTTCATCACACAATTTTGAAATAACAAATTTAGAAAAAATCGAAGTTTTCAATAGTAAATTCTCAATTTTCAATCAAAACGGATTGAAGTAGATTATATTTTAGCCCACCATTAGGTTACAACCGCGAACATCGGAATTATCGAGCCTTCCAAGCACCTCAAATGTGCCGTCAGGATGAACCCTGCCCAAGTCTTTGGTTTCAATAAAAGAACAACTGTGAAGATTGGCCAAGTCGATGATGTTAATGCCACCACTTCGCACTTGATTTGTTACGGTAAGCGGATCGTTGATGTCCCTCGTAAGCAGCTTCATCGTATAGCCGCAGCGAAAAATTCCATTTCCTTGAGAATAGCCTTGCGATAACAACTCTGTCATTCCATACTCAGAATGAATATGTTGTACACCAAAGCCCGGCTTCAATATTTCATGCACTTCATCTCTTACCAATTCCTCTCTCCTGCCCTTCATTCCACCAGTTTCCATCACAATTAGTTCAGGAAAATCAATTTGAAACTGCTCAACAAAATCAAGCAAGCCAAAAGTGACTCCTAATAAAATCGTCTTTCTACCTTCATTTTTACATCTCAAAAGCGTGTCGTATAGTTCTTTTGAATTATTAAGGAAGAAGCCAGAAGATGGGTCTGTCGAAATTTGAATAAACCTGTTGGCCATAGCCACCAAGCTAGAATTACTCCTTTCTAAATAAGAAGGAAGCAAAGCCAAAACCGTATAATCCTTTACTTCACCATAGGTTTTAGCAAAAATCTGTTCGGCTATTTTCAAATAGAATTGTTCATCGGCCACCCAATGTTTACTAGTTATTTGGCCAGTGGTGCCGCTGCTTTCATAACAAATACCCGACTGCCAATTGCCAGTTTTAATAGTATGGATTTTGAAGAATTCAATAGGTAAAAAAGGGATTTGTTCAAGCTTTGTCACCAACTCAGGAGATACACCTAGGCAATTAACAAAAGCAGAATAAACAGGATTCATTTCGTATTGAGCCTTAAAAATATCTAAGGCCAGTGCATCAAATGAGTTTTCATTGACAGAAAAAACTCGCTCATATAAACTTTTCAGAGAATCCATTCGTTAATCAGTCGGCTCTTGATAGAGCTTTAGGGCAAATATGCCTATAATTGTATTGAGTTATAAAGCTGATGAAGTTAAGTTTTCAAAAACATCATAAAATCATTCTTTCGGTTGCACTTTTGGGCTTGGTAATGGCCTGTAATCGACCACCAGATTTACCAGTAGAACCAAAAATTAGTTTCAATAAGGTAGAGTTTAAAGAAATAGTTGAAGTGATTGGCTCCACTGGTGTTGAAATTAGAACTGGTCAACTGAGTTTGTCTTTTAATATTTCAGATGGAGATGGTGACATCGGCATTGACGGTGGAGATATTGGACCCGATTATGACTTCATTACCTACCCTAACGGAGAGATTGTTAAGTTCGGAGAAAGACCTGAAGACCCTCCTTTTACCTGCGTAGATTACATTAGAGAGGCTGCCGAAGGAGACAATGGCCTTGACTTAAATGGAAATGGAACCGCTACAGATACATTAAGAATTCAACTAAATGAAGATCGATTCAATTTCTTTATCGATTTTTTTGTAAAAAAGAACGGTACCTATCAAGAATTAGACTTTAGAAGAATTCCTGAGTCAGCCAATGGCATTACCTTATGCGGTGAAATTCCTTTTGACAGTCGAATCCCCTGCCTTTCTAATGATGCAAACCCGTGTTCGGCCATAACAAATAACCCAGGCCCTATTGAAGGTGTAATTAAATACGATATGCAATCGGGGCTTTTTCTTCCTGTTTTTAGAACTGATACTATTAAAGTTGTTTTCCAAATTCAAGACAGGGCCTTGAACCGTAGTAATGTGGTAGAAAGTCCAGAATTCACCTTACAAAGCGCAAGTATAGATTAAGTTCTAATTGAACTTTTCAGTCTTATTTCACCGTCTCAATTGCTGTAGCAATTGTTACTTTACCCAATTTATCTTGCTTTAATTCAGTGAAGTAAATATTACCATCCTTGCCCTCTTTTATTCTGTGCATAACGGTTTTACTTGTGGGTACTTTATAATAAGTAATTTCTACATTGGTTAAGTCACCCGCTGGAGCTCTAAGAATAGACCGATCGAACTTGATGATATAATCATTACCTTCTGGATTTGGGTTGTTCTGATCAACATAACTTTGTACCCATAAATTGCCTTGACTGTCGAAAGTAAGACCTGCCAATATCTGATTTTTCTGAGTAGAAGGGACTGAAAATTCGTCAATATTTCCGTTCATATCTATTCGGCCTACTTTATTGCCAGCTTCTTCGGTAAACCACATATAATCACCTAAAGGGTCTGGTTTAATGGCGATTGGTCTACTATTACCCGTTGGAATCGAATACTCTGTTACCTCACCTTTAGGGGTTACTTGCAAAATTTTGCTCGTAAGAAGTTCAGTTCCCCATACATTTCCATCAGGGCCGGCATGAAGATAAATTGGCACAGCACCGAGGGCTGGTAATTCGAAATGTTCAACCGAACGATCAGGGTTAATTTTACCTACAGTGCTGGTACGTTTTCCTGTAAACCAAATCGTTTCTCCGTCTGCATCTAAGCCAATCCCATGCGGACTTGTGTTTATAGGGGTGGAAATTCCGTCTCCAGAAACATGACAATCAATTTCTTCAACAATCTCCCCCTTCTCATCTAACCTTACCACAACTCCTTTGAACTCTAACGACACCCAAAGTTGATCGTGTTTATCAAATAGAATTCCATGTGGCCCGCTTCCATCAGGCATCTTAAAGTATTCAATCGTGCCGTCATAGTCCATCTTCGCAACATGATCCATATTTTGCCCCGTGATATATATATAATCACCGTTCATGGCCAATTCGTGGGTAGAACCTTTAATGGAGCTCGGCCAATTTAAACTCATATCGCTAATGGTATTTTGGGCCATTAGCTTTATAGATAAGGAGAATATTAAACAGATTACGATGCGTGTGATATTTAATGCTTTGGTCATGAGAGTTGTTGTTTAAGACTAACACATCCTTATTAGTCATTTCAAATTATTAACACTAAATATATTACTTAAAATGGATTAAATATATTTTAAATCTCAATTTAAAAATAAAACATCGATAGCATTAAAACGCTTGCCTTACTTAACGCTCTATATCATATAGCTCTTCCTAAACTCTTGAGGGGTCTGTCCGGTATTCTTTTTGAAAAGCCTTGAAAAATAAGAATAGTCTGTATACCCCAGTTTATTTGCAATTTCTGCAATACTCAAATCTTTGAACATCAGTAATCGCTTGGCCTCAAGTAATACTCGTCCAGTAATTATTTGACTAACCGACATGCCAAGCACTTGATTGCATATGCGGTTCAAATGCTTGAGCGAAATATTCAGCAATTCTGCATATTCAGCAGGCGATTTTCGATTCAAAAACTGCGTTTCAACCAACTGCTCGAAGGTCTTTATTGTGCTGCCATATCGCGAAATGCCTTCCACTTTATTACTCGAGGGATGATAAGCCCGAGCTAAAGCCACATAAACTAAAGTAATCAACGCATGAATTCTGAGCGCTTTGTGCTCTCTTTGATGATTGTATTCATCAAGCATGTTTTCACAAATTTCTGTGAATGAACTAAGCTCTTTCGTATCTAAAAGTACCTCGGGCGTGTTCTGATTTGAGTAAAAAAAGGGAAATCTGTCCAACTCAAATTGGTTGTCGCGGAGCAAGTAAAATTCTTTCGAATGTGAAAAAACATAGCCTTGTACATCATCAGAAAGTTTCCAATGATGCATTTGACCTGGCGCCAAAACGAAAAAACTTCCCGAACCAACTTTATAGCTGTCAAAGTCTATTTCGTGAATCCCAGTCCCTTTAGTAAACAATACATTTAAATAAAAATCGTGTTTGTGAGGAAGAGAAATCATATTATGATGATCAAGAAGGTGTTTCTTCAAATCATTTACATACACGCCATTCCCTTGGCTTAATAAAAACTGATCGAGATGCAGCACAGGAATATTCTCCATACTGCAATTTGATAAAAATGTCTTGATTGTCCTATCATTAGCGTGCTTTGTAACAGTACATTTAAACCGTACATTTTACCTTTGTATAATAATTGATGAACCTATGAGCAGATTCAACTCACTATTAAAAGGGAAATGCCCAAAATGCGAAACGGGGAAAATATTTGAGTCAAACGGAAATATTTTAAAGCTAAAAGGCCCCATTATGCACGACAACTGCCCACATTGCAACTATAAATTTGAGCGTGAACCAGGCTATTTTTATGGCGCTATGTTTATGAGTTACGGAATCACCATGGCTGAAGCAATTGCTACTTATGTAGCTATTAAAGTTCTAAACATAGATCTTTCAATAGATGCCATGATGGCCACTATTACTGCCGTAATGCTGATTTTCCTTTTTCCAAACTTTAAATTTTCCAGAATACTTTGGCTCTACACCTTTACTAAAAAAGATGAAGTTGGCTCGGCAGACAAAATTGAAAGGCTCAAAATTTGAAATTAAATAGGCTTTAGAATACCTTTCCATAATTCAGTTTGAAACCAAATTACTTTCTGGTTCGGGCTCTTTATATGGAAGATATTATTCAAGTTCCCCACGATTCAATTCCCTTAGAAATTCTTTATCAAGATGATATGATGGTGGCCATTAATAAACCCAATGGCTTATTGGTACACCGGTCGCCCATTGCTACAAACACCAACACATTTGCAGTGCAGGAACTTCGAAACCAAATTGGGCTGAAGGTTTCACCTGCTCATAGACTCGATAGAAAAACTTCGGGCATTCTCTTATTTGCGCTGAACACTGAAAGTCTCACCCATTTACAATCTCAGTTTGAAAACAGAGCGGTTGACAAAACGTACCATGCCATTGTTCGCGGTTATACCGAAGATGAAGGACTTATTGACTACCCACTGACCAACGACAAAGGTAAAACGCAAGAAGCCATTACGCGGTACAAAACCCTAAAACGAACTGAAATTTCAGTACCTTTTGGAAAACATGCTACTTCGCGCTACTCTTTAGTAGAGGTATATCCAGAAACAGGCCGAATGCACCAAATCAGAAAGCATTTTGCCCACATCCTTCACCCTATTATTGGCGACCGTCCTCATGGCTGCAACAAGCAGAACAAGCTCTTTCTAGAAAAATGGAATTTAACCGAAATGCTTCTCCATGCCATTGAAATAGAGTTTGAACATCCCGTTTCTGGTGAAAAAATTAAACTTAAAGCTGATTACCAAAGTGAGTTTAAAAGGATGTTGGGGAGTTTAGGGTTTAGGGGTTAATTTCGTATTTCTTCTAAAAATGATAGCCTCATTAGACCTTTCGTTCCTCAAGGAAAGAAAAGAGGCAGTTAAAACAATTTTGTAAAAAATTATACAAATAGCCCACGATTTAGACCGTGGGCTATAGAACTACTTTGCGGTTGAAGAATGTATTACACAAACCAATGCCCACTGTGTTACTGAAAAAAAACCTCACTTTTCGAAGCCTACCAAGCTGACTGAGAAGCAAGTTATTGTCACTCTCCTTTTCATCATTTTAGAGTTATTACGCCCCTTCAGGGCTTTATTATTTATATATTCAACTAGGAATGGGTAGTACCCATTCCTGTGATATTCCGCCCCGTTGGGGCTTATTGTGCAATCTGTTCTAAAATGGGCAAGAGAATATTAACTCTCTTGGATCCTTAACTGTAAAGCATTCTACTTCTCTCAGCCCTGAAAGGGCGGGATATCGTAACGAAGGGTTCAGCCCTTCGGAACAGAATACTCCATCTTCCCAATAGTCCTGTAGGGACGTATTATTAAAAGCATTGCGCTGCTTACCGTCCTTTGCCATTCAACTTTACAACACTAACAAACCCTGTTCTCTTAGCGTATTGATAGGTTTTGAAACCCAAAAGAGTTCAAAATCTTCGAAATGGGTTTCGTAATCGGCTTTGATTTGTGCGTAAGTAAGTACAGGTTCTGCACCAATTTTGAGTTGGTCTAGGATGTTGATTAACCATTCTGCTTTTTCACGCTCAGTGGTAATATCAAAACTTTCTCGCTTGGTATAAAAGGTGAGTTGTGCCCTTTCTCGAGTTACTCCTTTTTTGGTTTTGGCTTGAAAGGACACTAAAGGCACTCCTCCTAACCACACAATTTTGGCGGTTGGGCGGGTCACTATCATGGGTTCGTTTTCTAAACTATTGATGATAAAGTCTCGCTTGATTTTCGTTTTTGGAATTTTAAATTCGAACCATTCTTGTAGCGGCATATCGAAACCAATACCATGCATAAAGTTGAAAAGTGACTTCTTTAAACCAAAGCTAAATTGCTCATGATCAATTCCTGTTTTGTCCTCGAACATCACATCATTATTCGCAAATGAAATCGACTTGTAATTGGGTGTAATTCCGTATTCCGAAGGATTGAGCCCAACCGGACTGTGGGCGGTCAACGCAAATTGATGCCAAAAACCAGATTGAATAATTCCCAACTCAAACATCTGACGCACCATTTCAAGACTGTCAATCGTTTCTTGAACGGTTTGGCTTGGATAACCATACATTAAATAGGAATGAACCATTATACCCGATTCCGTGAAATTTCGGGTAACGGTCGCTACTTGTTCCACCGTTACTCCTTTATCAATTAGCGCCAAAAGTCGGTCAGATGCGACTTCTAAACCACCAGAAACCGCAATGCATCCCGAAGCTTTCAATAATGCACAAAGGTCCGCTGTAAAGCTCTTTTCAAAGCGAATGTTTGTCCACCAAGTAATGGTAAGCTTGCGTCTGATGATCTCAATCGCCATTTCGCGCATCAAGGCTGGCGGTGCAGCTTCATCTACAAAATGAAATCCCCTCTCTCCTGTTTGCGCAATTAATTCTTCCACCCTGTCCACCAAAAGCTTAGCGGTGAGTGGCTCGTAACGCTTGATATAGTCGAGGGAAATATCACAGAAAGTGCATTTCCCCCAATAGCAACCATGCGCCATGGTGAGTTTATTCCATCGGCCATCGCTCCACAAGCTGTGCATTGGGTTGGCAATTTCAATTACCGAAATGTACTGATCGAGCAACAGGTCTGAATAATCAGGTGTACCCAATTGGCTCTGCGGAAAATCGTTTTGAAGTGAGTTGTTAACATAAACTACTTCCTCATTTTCCTTCAGAAAAGTTCTTTTAAAGATATTTAAATCAGGGTTTTCAGGCTTCGGATTTAATACATTCGATGCCAAAAGCAAAATCGGTAGTTCGCCATCGTCTAGCGTAATGTAATCGAAGAAGTCAAAAACGCGCACGTCCTTCACCGTTCTTAATTCGGTATTGGGAAAACCACCGCCCATCGACACTTTGATGCCTGGGTAATTGGCTTTGATGAACTGCGCACAGCGGAAAGCGCTGTACAGGTTACCAGGAAAAGGCACAGAAATACAAACCAATTTAGGTTGATGTTTCTTAAGTCTTTCCTCCAGAATTCTAATGGTAATTTCATCGATATAAGTGAGCGGAGCCTGCAATTGCGCATAAAGTTCATCAAAGGCATTTGCGCTTTGCCCCAGCCTTTCTGCATAGCGACTGAAGCCAAAGTTCTCGTCAATACATTCAATAATGAAATCAGATAAATCTTCGAGGTACAAGGTTGCTAAATGCTTAGCGCGATCTTGCATTCCCATGGCGCCAAAGGCCCAATCCAGATCGTCTACTTGTTCGAACCTAGCCGCCTCTGGCAAAAAGGATTCAGAGCAAATCTGGCGAGCAAATGTTTGATTTTTGCCTTGTAGAAAGGATATTACGCCTTCTATCGTATTCAGGTACTCTTCACGCAAAGCATAAATTCGTTCTGAATTTTCAGTATTGATTCGGTCGTTCTCTTCCGCAAAAGAGAATAAATATTGAAGGCTTTCCTTCGAGAATAACTCCAAAATCACTTCAATTCCTAAGTCCATTTGAAAGGAAGAAATCGACTTGGTATTTAGAAAACCCTTGAGGTAAGCCGTTGCTGGATAAGGCGTATTCAGTTGGGTAAAAGGAGGCGTAAGAAGTAGAAGATCTTTCAAGCAATTGACTTAATACATGCCTTCAACCTGAAAGCACTTCACAAAACTCGATAAAAATAACGAAACTCGAAGGTCTTTATATCACAGAAAGCACAACTCCGTAATTTAAATCCCTAGTTTTGCAGCCAGTTGGAAAACAGTTTTTCGACCTAAACAATTGATCTATTTTTTCGCTTTAGGTGGCTATGGTTGAAGAACAGCTAATATCATTTCTAACTTTTCCAGACAGTAATTCATGAATAACGAACTTTCTCTCGTTACGGGAGCCAACGGTCATTTAGGTTACAACCTAACTCGTCTTCTACTTTCCAAAGGACATACAGTTCGCGCTACGTTGAGAAATCTCAAAAATGCTGAAGCTTTAAATCAATTGGGCTGCCAAGTGGAATATGCAGACTTAATGGACAAAGCTTCTCTCGTGAAAGCGTTTAAAGGCGTCACTCATCTTTATGCTGTGGGCGCTACTTTCCAAATGTGGTCGAAAAGCCCGCAAAAGGAAGTATATGAGAACAACGTCACTGGTACCAGAAACCTGTTTGAAGCAGCCGCTGAAGCAGGTGTAAAGAACATTCTGTACATCAGTTCGATTGCGGCATTGAACTATTCCATTCTTCCAGCACAAGAGAAGAACGGTTATAATGATGACCGCAACAGCTGGTATTACAAATCAAAAAACGACTCTGACCAACTGGCACTTTCGCTGGGAAAAGAGTTTGGAATCAGAACTGTATTGGTGCTTCCTTCTGCCATGATTGGTAGTGTGGCGCATCGCCTGAATTACAGCAACCGTTTGGTATGGCAAATTCTTCAAGGTGATGTTCCGGTAGAAACCAATATTTCGCTCAATTGGATTGATGTGAAAGATGTGGCGCTCGGCAGCTACAATGCCATGCAAAAAGGCAGAGATGGCGAGCGATATACGCTGGCCAATGAAAAGCATACTACCGTGAAAGAATCGGTTCAGATTGCAGCAAATCTATATCCTGAATTGAAACTTAGTATCCCTAAAAAAGTACCGAAATTCTTACTCTACATGGTCGCGGGCGGAATGGAGTTGGTGAGTAAAATCACTGGAAAAGAACCACTATTACAGCGTCATTATCTAGACATGTTCTATGGCCTAAAGCTAGATTACGATATCAGCAAAGCCAGAAATGAATTGGGTTTTGAGCCTACCCCAGCCAAAGAAGCTTTGGAAAATGCCTTTAGGTATTTGAAAGAGGAATGGACCGGTGGTCAATAGTCATTGGTCATTAGACCTTGGTGAAAATAAAAACAATTCATCATTGCTAAACCAAAACTCTATCGTAATATTGCAATGAATAAATAATTAAGCATGGGCGTTACTAAGTCTGAAATATTTACGGAAGAGCAAAACAAGATTTCCATGATTGCGAAAGCCTTTGGTCATCCGGCCAGGGTGGCTATTCTTCAACACCTTTTTAAAATGAACACTTGCGTTTGTGGCGATTTGGTGGAAGAAATTGGTTTGGCGCAACCTACCATTTCCCAACATTTGAAAGAGCTTAAAAACTTGGGTTTGATTAAAGGAAATGTAGAAGGAACTAGCGTTTGCTATTGTATCGATCAGGAAGCTTGGGCAAACATGCAAGAATTATTCAGTCAGTTTTTAAACCCTAATTTCAATACCCAAGGTGGGTGTTGTTAAAAAAATATCTTTCATTCATCGCAACATTGCAATAATAAAATTATGAAAATCTCAGAAATCAAAAACCACCTCAGCGGATTAAATCAAATCGCTTTTGAATTGCCTGATGGCAGCCTGGTTCCAAGTCACTTTCACGTAACAGAAGTTGGCCAAATCAACAAACACTTTATTGATTGTGGTGGCACTGTAAGAAATGAAGAAGTTGCCAATTTCCAGTTATGGGAAGCCAACGACTATGATCACCGACTTCACCCTGAAAAATTGGTTCACATTATTGAACTGTCAGAGAAAATTTTGGGCTTGAAGGATTTAGAAATTGAAGTAGAGTACCAAGGCTCAACGATTGGCAAATATGGCTTAGACTTTAATGGCACTAACTTCCTTTTAACCACAAAGCAAACTGCTTGCCTTGCAAGCGACAAATGTGGTATCCCTGCGGAAAAACCAAAAATCAAACTAAGTGAAGTTCAAACTGCAGGCGCTTGCACACCAGGTGGAGGATGCTGCTAAACCTTAATTCAACCTAATCATGACAAAGAATCCCATCACACAACTTCTACCGAATATTGAAGAATTTGTTTCTTCAATTTCGGTAGAATCAATTTCTAAGGAGCGTAAAACCGTACTTCAACCCCTGATTGATTACATACAAAGTAGGCAAGACCAAAAAGAAGACATAAAGCTCAACTTCATTTGCACTCATAACTCACGCAGAAGTCAACTGACGCAAGCTTGGGCGAAGGTTCTCGCGGTTCACTTTGGAATTCAAATCGAAAGTTTCTCTGGTGGCGTAGAAGTAACCGCTTTTAATCAAAGTGCTATTAATGCACTGATTAATAATGGCTTTAAAGCCGAACTAGAAGGAGAAACCAACCCTAAAGTGAGTCTTACTTTTTCAGAAAACCATGCCCCATTAGTCATGTTCTCTAAAAGATTTGATGATGCTATTAATCCAACCGAAGGCTTTGCAGCCATTATGACTTGCTCAGATGCGGATGCTAACTGCCCCTTTATTGCTGGAGCCGAAAAGCGTATTCCTGTAAAATATGACGATCCGAAATTATTTGATGGCACTCCGGAAGAAGCCGCCAAATACGCAGAACGCAGTCTACAAATCGCTACTGAAATGTTCTATGTTTTCTCACAAATTATCAAATCATGAGTCAACCAAAAAAACTAGGGTTTCTGGATAGTTACCTCACCCTCTGGATTTTTATTGCGATGGGAATAGGCGTAGCACTGGGCTATTTTATCCCTTCAATTCCAGAAGTCATCAATTCCTACAGCAGTGGGTCAACCAATATCCCAATTGCTATTGGATTGATTTTGATGATGTATCCGCCATTGGCTAAGGTGAATTACGGATTACTACCGAAGGTTTTTAAGAATGTAAAAATCCTTTCTATTTCCTTGATCTTGAACTGGATTATCGGGCCAGTTTTGATGTTCATTTTGGCCATTACCTTCCTTCAGGATTACCCTGAATACATGGTTGGTTTGATTTTGATTGGCTTGGCTAGGTGTATCGCCATGGTGTTGGTTTGGAACGATTTGGCCGAAGGCAGCAGTGAATACGGTGCTGGGTTGGTAGCTTTGAATAGCATCTTCCAAGTATTTGCTTATAGCTTTTACGCATGGCTATTCATTACTGTACTTCCACCCTATTTCGGTTTTCAAGGCGCCATTGTCGATATTTCGATAGTTACTATTGCTGAAAGTGTTGCCATTTATTTGGGCATTCCCTTTTTAGCTGGAATGTTGAGCCGATTTATCTTGGTGAAATTAAAAGGTGAGCATTGGTACAGCACCAAGTTCATCCCCACCATTTCACCAATGACCTTAATTGCCTTGCTCTTTACCATCGTGGTAATGTTTTCGCTCAAAGGTGAATTGATCGTTGAGATTCCGATGGATGTTTTGGTGATTGCCGTTCCGCTATTGATTTACTTTGCGCTGATGTTCATCATAGGCTTCTTTTTCAGTAAAGCCATGGGGGCAGAATATGATAAAAATGCAGCCATTTCGTTTACGGCAGCTGGAAACAATTTCGAGTTGGCCATTGCAGTAGCTATTGCCGTTTTCGGACTTAATTCAGGACAAGCATTTGCAGGAGTTGTGGGGCCATTGGTAGAAGTACCTGCACTGATTCTATTGGTTCGGGTTTCTTTTTGGTTGAAGAAGAAATACTATCCCATTCAACCTAAATAGCATAAAAAAAGAGAGCCCCGTTTGGGCTCTCTTAAATTAAGGTGTGTCAAAACGTCCTCTCCCACTACAAATAAGCATTTACCACTCACCTCAAATTATTTTTCTACGCTCACTACGTAATTACCCGAAGTACCCGCTGCAACTCCTCCACCTGTATGGGTGAAGCTAAACTTAAAACTTCCTGGGCCAAGCTCTAGAATATTCACTTCTTCGCCAGTGTCTAGGGTTATGCTTCCTGCATTTTGATTGGCCCAAGTCCATGTTCCCGTAGCCCTAAAAAGGTCGCCACCATTGGTAGTAGTGTATGTGCCATCGGTAAAGGAAAGAGCAAATCCCGGGTAATTCTGACTGACATCTTGGTTATCTAACATTATGCCTCCATTTGTTCCGAAGGTCCAATCGCCCGCCAAAAGTTCAAAGGCTTCTTCTTGTGCTGTTGGGCCCGAAGGGTCATCGGACTTGCACCCGATGACCAACATCACAAACATTATCAATACTCCTATTTTTATCTTATTGCTATTCATCACTCCGTTATTTTTTGATCATTACTTTTTTCCTTACTACTGAAATTCCATCTGTAAACTGAACTATGTAGAGGCCATTGGTATAGTCCGAAACATTCAGTCTTAGGGATTTTTCTGTAACCTTAGTCTTAGTGAAAACTGAAGTACCAGAAGCATTTATGATACTGATATTTAGCGTTCTATTTCCCAGTTCTGAAAGGTCGATATTGAGTATATCCTGGGCTGGATTAGGGAAAAGGTTGATTTCTTCGTCATCAATAAATCCGTCATCTACCCCAGTAATAATGGCTCCTTTCCCACTTACAGTCATTGAAGCCGTTCCTGCATTGGTTATGAATGAGATAGTTCCAGTATAGACTTTTGCTTCTGTTGGCATAAAGCCAAGTGTCACCACTTTACTTTCGCCAGGGTTGATAAATAAACCTGTTACCAAGCCCACAAACCCATCAGGATAAAGTACACTGTTCACCATCAGGAGTGCATCACCGTCATTATGGATTGTTATGTCAAAATTAGAAGTAAGGCCAAGCGCAGTGGCTGGAATTTCATAATCTGATTCAATACGAACTTCTGGCTCTTCAATGTTGGTGATAGAAATCGTGAATTGTTTTTCAGAAGTCCCTCCTCTTCCATCGTCTGTTTTTATACGAATGCTATAGGTCGTCTTTATTTCGAAGTCGAAAACCTCAGCTGCCTGAAGTTTATTTCCAACAACAGTAAAGCTAGAATTATCATCAGCTCCTATTCCAGAAACCAGACTATAAGTGTGTGTGTCGGACACATCTGCATCGGTGGTTGAAAGGTTACCGATCAATTGACCGATGCTATTGTTCTCGCTAATCGAAGTATTACTCAGTGCCAAACTGATTGGTGCTAAATTAAATACTAGGCTTAAGCTATTTGAGGCCGTGTTATAATTACCAACCACGTCAATTGCCACACCTTCCTCAATATTTACGGTTGCAGAGCTGTTTGGCGAAGTAACTGAGAAAGTATAAGTATCTGCGTCAACAACCACAAAACTAGAAGCTGTTCCTCCCGTAACAATGATATCAGTCAAGCTAAAGCCCATCACCGCTTCGCTGAACTGAGCTGTAATTGAATATGAACCTGCAACTGGATTTGAACTCCCTGCTGTTAGGCTTACACTTGGTTTGGTTTGGTCATTAATAATACTGAACTGTATCGCTGCAAGGTTCAAATTATTGGCGAAATCTTGCGCAACTCCTGCGGCAACATTAACTGTTACAGCACCATCAGCAGATGGGGTAATTGTAGCAGTGTAAGTAGTTCCTGAACCAGCAAAATTAGAAGCTGTTCCGTTGACTACAGTCAAGTCCCCAATCACGAAGCCAGTAACGGACTCACTAAAAGTAATCGTCACATTTAAGTCTCCGCTTGTTGGACTGGTTGAAGAACTTGTAACTGTTACCGTTGGCTTCGTTTCATCATTGGTAATGCTGAATTGCGTAGCTGCAGTATTGGTATTGGTAGCCGCATCCTGCGCAACGCCTGCAGCAACATCTACTGTTACAACTCCGTCCGCAGATGGCGTAATTGTAGCCGTATAAGTAGTTCCTGAACCAGCAAAGTTAGAAGCCGTTCCGTTGGCTACTGTCAAGTCCCCAATCACGAAGCCAGTAACGGACTCACTAAAAGTAATCGTCACATTAAAGGCTCCGCTTGTTGGACTGGTTGAAGAACTTGCAATCGTTACCGTTGGCTTCGTTTCATCATTGGTAATACTGAATTGAGTAGCTGCAGTATTTGTATTGGTAGCTGCATCCTGCGCAACGCCTGCGGCAACATCAACAGTTACGACTCCATCAGCAGATGGCGTAATTGTAGCAGTATAAGTTGCTCCTGAACCAGCAAAGTTAGAAGCTGTTCCGTTGGCTACTATCAAGTCGCCAATCACGAAGCCAGTAACGGACTCATTAAAAGTTACCGTGATATCAAAAGCGCCTGAGTTAGGACTGGTTGAAGAACTTGTAACTGTTACCGTTGGCTTGGTTTCATCATTGGTAATACTAAATTGAGTAGTTGCTGTATTGGTATTCAAAGCTACATCTTGCGCAACTCCTGCTGCAACATCTACTGTTACAACTCCGTCCGCAGATGGCGTAATTGTAGCCGTATAAGTAGTTCCTGAGCCAGCAAAGTTAGAAGCTGTTCCGTTTATCACTGTCAAGTCGCCAATCACGAAACCAGTAACGGACTCATTAAAAGTTACTGTGATATCAAATACACCTGAGTTAGGGGTTGTTGATGCACTTGCAATCGTTACCGTTGGTTTGGTTTCATCGTTGGTGATACTGAATTGAGTAGCTGCAGTATTTGTATTCGTAGCTGCATCCTGCGCAACGCCTGCGGCAACATCAACAGTTACGACTCCATCAGCAGATGGCGTAATTGTAGCAGTATAAGTAGTTCCTGAACCAGCAAAGTTAGAAGCCGTTCCGTTGGCTACTGTCAGGTCGCCAATCACGAAACCAGTAACGGACTCATTAAAAGTAATAGTCACATTAAAAGCTCCGCTTGTTGGACTGGTTGAAGAACTTGTAACTGTTACCGTTGGCTTCGTTTCATCATTGGTAATACTGAATTGAGTTGCTGCAGTGTTTGTATTGGTAGCTGCATCCTGCGCAACTCCCGCGGCAACATTTACTGTTACATCTCCGTCCGCAGATGGCGTAACAGTAGCAGTGTAAGTAGTTCCAGAACCAGCAAAGTTAGAAGCTGTTCCATTCGCTACTGCCAAGTCGCCAACTACAAAACCTGTTACTGATTCGCTGAAAGTTACTGTAATATCAAATGCGCCTGAGTTAGGAGTTATTGATGCACTTGTAACTGTTACTGTTGGTTTAGTTTCATCATTGGTAATACTGAATTGAGTACCTACGGTATTTGTGTTTGAAGCTGCATCTTGTGCAACTCCTGCGGCAACATCAACAGTTACCACTCCATCAGCAGATGGGGTAATTGTAGCAGTGTATGTTATTCCTGAACCAGCAAAGTTAGAAGCTGTTCCGTTGACTACTGTCAAGTCCCCAATCACGAAGCCAGTAACGGACTCACTAAAAGTAATCGCCACATTAAAGGCTCCGCTTATTGGACTGGTTGAAGAACTTACAATCGTTACCGTTGGCTTGGTTTCATCATTGGTAATACTGAATTGAGTTGCTGCAGTGTTTGTATTGTTGGCAACATCTTGTGCAACTCCTGCAGCAACATCGACTGTGACAGCACCATCAGCAGATGGGGTAATTGTAGCAGTGTAAGTAGTTCCTGAACCAGCAAAATTAGAAGCTACTCCGTTTGCCACTGTTAAGTCGCCAACTACAAAACCTGTTACTGATTCACTGAAAGTTACCGTGATATCAAATGCACCTGAATTAGGACTGGTTGATGCACTTGTTACCGTAACGGTTGGCTTGGTTTCATCGTTGGTGATGCTGAATTGAGTTGCTGCTGTATTGGTGTTTGCTGCCGCATCTTGTGCAACTCCTGCAGCAACATCGACTGTTACAGCACCATCAGCAGATGGCGTAATTGTAGCAGTATAAGTAGTTCCTGAACCAGCAAAGTTAGAAGCCGTTCCGTTGGCTACTGTCAAGTCGCCAATCACGAAACCAGTAACGGACTCATTAAAAGTTACCGTGATATCAAAAGCACCTGAGTTAGGGGTTGTTGATGCACTTGTAATTGTTACCGTTGGCTTAATCTCATCAATATCTGTTACAGTTATCGTCACATCTTGATTGACTGAATTGGTTCCGTCATTGGCAATCACATTGATGACATAAGCATTGTCGGTATTGCCATCTGCTGGGTTTTCATAGTCTGGGGAATTTTTGAAAGTGACTATGCCTGTTGCCCCAACAATATTGAATAAGGCTTCATCTTTTGTATTGCCTAAACTATAGGTAATGGTGTTAGCATCTGTAGCGGTAACAGTATAAGCGGTTCCTGTTCCGTTTTCTGCAAAGTTGGCTGTAGTAGCTGATGTTAAGACTGGATTAATTTCATCAATATCTGTGACTGTAATGGTCACATCTTGGTTGACGGAATTGGTTCCGTCATTGGCGATCACGTTGATGACATAGGCATTGTCGGTATTGCCATCTGCTGGGTTTTCATAGTCTGGGGAATTTTTGAAAGTGACCAATCCGGTTGATCCGACTATGTCGAAAAGAGCTTCATCATTGCCTGCGCCTAAGCTATAAGTGATGGTGTTAACATCTGTAGCGGTAACAGTATAAGCGGTTCCTGTTCCGTTTTCTGCAAAGTTGGCCGTAGTGGCCGATGTAAAGACTGGATTAACTTCATCAATATCTGTTACAGTTATCGTCACATCTTGGTTGACCGAATTGGTGCCATCACTGGCGATCACGTTGATGACATAGGCATTGTCGGTATTGCCATCTGCTGGGTTTTCATAGTCAGGTGAATTTTTGAAAGTAACCACTCCCGTTGCCCCAACAATATTGAATAAGGCTTCATCTTTTGCATTGCCTAAACTGTAGGTGATAGTGTTGGCATCTGTAGCAGCTACGGTATAAGCGGTTCCTGTTCCATTTTCTGCAAAGTTGGCCGTGGTAGCTGATGTTAAGACTGGATTAATTTCATCAATATCTGTGACTGTAATGGTCACATCTTGGTTGACTGAATTGGTGCCGTCATTGGCAATCACGTTGATTACGTAAGCATTGTCGGTATTGCCATCTGCTGGGTTCTCATAGTCTGGGGCATTTTTGAAAGTAACTATGCCTGTTGCCCCAACAATATTGAATAAGGCTTCATCTTTTGCATTGCCTAAACTGTAAGTAATGGTGTTGGCGTCTGTAGCAGCTACGGTATAAGCGGTTCCTGTTCCATTTTCTGCAAAGTTGGCTGTAGTAGCCGATGTAAAGACTGGATTAATTTCATCAATATCTGTGACTGTAATGGTCACATCTTGATTGACGGAATTTGTTCCGTCATTGGCAATAACATTGATTACATAAGCATTGTCGGTATTGCCATCTGCTGGATTTTCATAGTCAGGGGCGTTTTTGAAAGTAACCACTCCCGTTGCCCCAACAATATTGAATAAGGCTTCATCTTTTGCATTGCCTAAACTGTAAGTAATGGTGTTGGCGTCTGTAGCAGCTACGGTATAAACAGTTCCTGTTCCGTTTTCTGCAAAGTTGGCCGTGGTAGCTGATGTTAAGACTGGATTAATTTCATCAATATCTGTGACTGTAATGGTCACATCTTGGTCGACCGAATTGGTGCCATCACTGGCGATCACGTTGATGACATAGGCATTGTCGGTATTGCCATCTGCTGGGTTTTCATAGTCTGGGGCATTTTTGAAAGTAACCACTCCCGTTGCCCCAACAATATTGAATAAGGCTTCATCTTTTGCATTGCCTAAACTGTAAGTAATGGTGTTGGCGTCTGTAGCAGCTACAGTGTAAGCGGTTCCTGTTCCATTTTCTGCAAAGTTGGCCGTAGTAGCTGATGTTAAGACTGGATTAATTTCATCAATATCTGTGACTGTAATCGTCACATCTTGATTGACGGAATTTGTTCCGTCATTAGCAATCACATTGATTACATAGGCATTGTCGGTATTGCCATCTGCTGGGTTTTCATAGTCTGGGGCATTTTTGAAAGTAACCACTCCCGTTGCTCCAACAATATTGAATAAGGCTTCATCTTTTGCATTCCCTAAACTGTAGGTAATGGTGTTGGCATCTGTAGCAGCTACGGTATAAGCGGTTCCTGTTCCGTTTTCTGTAAAGTTAGCCGTAGTGGCCGAAGTGAAGACTGGATTATTGAAATCTACTGCATGAATAACTCCATCGGTGTAGGCTTGTACATATCCATTGTTATTATTCCCGTTTCCGAGGTCATCTGTAATATTGGTATTACTTTTTACGTCTAACCTTAATGTACCTTCTCCTGAAATTGAACTAACCGTTACATTTACTGACGTTCCTGATGAAGCACTTATTGCACTAATAGTACCCTCAGCAGTTCCCGTTTTTGTCAACTGAAAATCATCTGTACTCAGATTGTTGGCATTTTCATAAAAGCTTACAGTATAATCAATAGATGTAGCTCTACCGGAAGGAGAGCCTGCAACCAAAATCTTCTTCACATCTGGGGGAGCCAGATCAGTTGGTGGAGCGAAGTTAAATGAATCATAACCTCCACCTAAACCCTCTGCCGTATTGCTCACTACCACACTATCCACATTTACAAAGCGTCCATCCAAAGTGCTCGGAGAAATCCTAGTACCAGCTATGCTGGTTGATACTGAAGTAGTTACTACCGCCTTTGTATTTCTGTAACCTGCAATACTAATTGTCTGATTATTATCTCCGACCACATACATGCTCTGAAAATCAAACTCACTTCCATCAGTTTTTTTGATAACTAAATAGTTATAAGCAATATACAAACCTTTTGACCTCCCCTCACCAAAAACATCCGCCATCATGGAAACTGGGTTTAAAGCAGAATTATATTGACTGAAGACAAAGTCTGATCTGGTCAGGGATTCACCTATCCTATCAAGATAAGACCACCCTTCTCCATTAAAATCAATCACTGTGACAGGCACTGGTACAGCGTATGATGCAAAATTAGATATGTAGCCTTTATAGTTGATATTATCATTAACCTTTGGTTCATTATCATCCATTCCTGAATAGAAAAACGGAGTAATTGAAGCTTCTGAATTGCTAGCACCCTTAATAATATGAGCACCATCATTATCGGAAGCGGAAAGGCTGTTCGTAACAGCGATTTGTGCCTCTGCTTTGCTAAAAAAAACTGACAGAAAAAGTATAATAAGAATTTTAAGCCCTCTTTGAGGAAGTCTAAAACTTATTAATGCATTACTTGAGGTGTTCATAATCTAGTGGGTTGGTTCTCAATACTTCTTTACTTGACCCATTTATCAGAAAGAGTCTATCGAATGTATTGCGAGATTATGGGTACATAAAAAATGATTGACCAAGCCACAGAGTTGGTGGTTGAAAGCAGGAAAAGTGGGGATGAAAATTTTAAGGAATTAGGGAGCAGGAAGTCAGTTGATCAGGGAATCAGGAATCAGAGGCTAGGAAATAGGTTTAGAAATGGAGGTTATGGCTTAAGATTTACCCTGGCAAATAGGCCAAAAGGGCATCTCTTCTTTCTTTCACAATTGGTAGCTCTTCATTATTGATTTTAATACTATTCCCTCCTATACTTTCAATCTTTTCTACATTAACCAAGTACGACCTATGGATTTGAAAGAAAACATCCGCGGGTAATTTAGCCTCCATATTCTTAAGGGTTTCTTTTAGTACTTTCTTCCTCCCTTGGCTATGAATTTCGATGTAATTACCATCTGACTTTATGTAGTCAATTTCGGAAAGGATGATTTTCACATATTGATATTCATCTTTGATAAAGAGAGCATCTTTAATCAGCAGCGATGGTTTTGTTTCTTCCTCTTTTTCATCAAGTGACTTACTAACAGAAAGTGTGACTTCCTTTTGGGCTGGCTTTCTGTTCTCTTCACTGAACCTGGCCAAGGCAGTTTCTATTGCGGCATAAACGCCTTGCTGAGCCACAGGCTTTAATAAATAGCCATAGGGCATGGTTGATGTCGCTTCTTCAATGGTTTTCTTATCGCCCAAAGAGGTTAAGAATACATAGGGAATATTCAGTTCCTTTTTTAACTCACCTGCCAGCCAAATGCCTGTTTCTTCTCCTTTCAGATTGATATCAAGCAATGCAATATCGGGCTTAAGTGCCTTGGCTAACTCTAGTCCTTTGGTGGCGCGAATAGCCGTTCCTACACATTCATAACCCATCTTTTCAATCATGCTAATGATAGATTGGGCAATGATTACTTCGTCTTCAACAACCAATACTTTTACTTTCTCCATTATACAGCAAACTTAAGGTCAAAGGTAGTACCATTGGTATTACTAAAATTGTATTCTCCCTCCAACTGGTCACTAAGCATTTTGGTCAGTTTCAAACCTAGAGAAGTAGACTGAGTGGCATTCAATACTTCATCAGGAATTCCAGAGCCATTGTCCGAGACCGTAAGGTGGTACGCTCCTCCTTTTTTGTGAAGCTTCACTTTGAATACCCCGCCACCTACTCTTTTGGCATAGGCATATTTAAAAGCATTGGTGCTCAATTCATTGATTATTAGCCCTAGAGGTACAGCAGTATCTACATCGAAAAATACATCTTTTGCCTCTACTTCTAGCTCAACATTTTTGGCCATATCACCAAAAGAAAGTTTGATTTCACCAATCAATTCCTTCAAATAATCATCGAAGGGGATATGCTTTAAATCTTCATTTTCGTAGAGCTTTTGATGGATCAGGGCCATAGATCGAACCCTGCCTTGCCCCTCTTCTAGTAGTCTTCTAACATCCTGATTTTCTGACTCATCGGATTGTAAATAGAGTAAACTTGCTATGATTTGAAGATTGTTTTTTACCCGGTGGTGAATCTCCTTCAGCAACGCTTCTCTTTCCGATAGAGATTTACTCAAAAGTTCGTTTTTGGCCGAAATAGCTTCGTTACTTTTTGTTTTGATTCTATAAATTAGAAAAGCAACCATACCTAAGAGCATAGCCCCGGCTACAGCCACATTTCGTATCAAATGCTGTTGTTCTAACTCTAATTGCTGTTCTGTTAATTGTGCAGACTGAAGTGCGATATCTTGATCCTTCTTTTCTGTTTCATACTTGGTCTGCATCTCACTTATTGCACGAGTGCTTTCTTCAGTAAATAGAGAATCATCTAGCGTTTTGTGTCGTCTCAGGTAAGCGTATGCTTCAGGAAATCTCCCTAAATGCTCAAGTGCTAATGCGATATCATTAGCCCTTTCAGAAATGTCATTCTTATAACCAAGCTCTTCAAATAAGGGCAAAGCCTTAAGGGACATGTCTAAAGATTTTTGATATTTTTTTTCGACAAAATTAATAGTGGACAAATTCGTATACGATCTTGCCATACCATCTTTATCGCCTATTTCATTCGCAATAGCCAAACTCTTGTTTAGATACACCGAGGCCGAGTCGTATGAAAAGTGTGCATCTCGAGTGTAGAATGCTCCTACGTTCAAAAGTGTGGCAGCCATTACAATCTTATCGTCTAGCTCTTCTGCTATTCTAAAAGACCTTTTGGTATAATACAGCGCAGAATCCACGTCATCTAACTTAGTAAATGCAGCACCTAAGTTTTGATATGATATCATAATACCATTGATATCTTGAGCTTCCATTTTAAGTTTAAGCGACTTGTGATGGTAAAGAATAGCTTGAGCGTAGTTTTCCATCCTATCATAGGTGCTGGCAATGTTGTTATAGGCTGTTTGCTCAGCTGCAGGGTTAGGGTATTTTTTTAACATTTCCAGCCTTGCGAAGAGAGCTTCCAAGGCCATTTCATAGTTACCAAGTAGGATATTCAAAGCCCCAACACTTCCCAATGATTGATTGGCTTGTATTGAATCTTGTGCAGCCAAGGCATCCTCATAGGATTTTTGAAAGTAATACAGTGCCGAATCTTG
Source organism: Roseivirga seohaensis (assembly GCF_001592945.1). Classification (GTDB taxonomy): domain Bacteria; phylum Bacteroidota; class Bacteroidia; order Cytophagales; family Cyclobacteriaceae; genus Roseivirga; species Roseivirga seohaensis. Next base: position 92,034 of record NZ_LRPB01000047.1, on the reverse strand, counting down.
TAAGTTCTTTCTAAAAAAGGAAACCCCTTTTGAATAGTAGGCTGCATATTCTCCTTCTACATAGTTGATTTTTTTGGAAAGCTTGATTTGTTTATCAGCAAAATAAAGAGATGAATCCTGATTGACTCTATCGTATTTAATGGTCAATTCTCTATATATCTGTGCCTTCTCAATATCATCCTTATGACCTATTAGTAAATGTTTAAGACTATCTATTTGGCTTTGCTGAGCGTTTAGCGATGCAGAATACACAAACAGGAAAATCAAGAGATTACGAGGGAGCATCCATTTCATGTAGTTTTGCTATTTAGGTTGAAGCATTTTGCACTAATGCTGATTCTCTCACGAAAAGCAGTCAAAAGTATCGCTTGAAGTAAACACCTTTCGCCTCTCTTTCCTAATTCACTTTTCTTTTTATTAATGCTAAGCTATGCGCATTAATTGAGAGATAATAAATTTCATATAGCCCCATGAAATAAACCAAAGTAGAGTTAGCATTTTCCTTTTTGAAAGACAGCCCTTCTTCATTTTTTGATTCAAACCCGTTTTCTAAACCATCATTCTATTTGTCAATCAACCCTGCTTTATTTTTCTGTTAAAGCATAAAAAAACTCCCTAAAAGCTTATGCCTTCAGGGAGTTTTTCAACACCAATTCTATGCTATTCTTACCTGTTCAAAAACGAAGAATACATCCAAACCATTTTTTCTTGCTCCCTGATGTAATCGCTCATCAAAGCGTTTGTTCCTTCGTCATTGGCATCAGCAGCTAAATCTAAAATTTCACGTTGTAGCGTTATCACCATTTTAAACGAGTTCAAGATGTTTTCTACAGCTCTAACTCCGTTGGTTACTTCGCTACTTTCTTTAATGGAAGAACTGGCAGCATACTTTGAGTAATTGTGCTCTGGAGTGTGTCCTAATGTCAAAATTCGTTCTGCTAACTCATCAATTTTAAGTACTAAGTCATTGTACAACTCTTCGAATTTCAAATGAAGTTCGAAAAACTTCTCACCCTTGATATTCCAGTGTGCACCGCGTGTGTTTTGATAAAAAATTGAATAATTGGCCAAAAGCTCATTTAACTTTTCAGCTAATTTTTCGGCTTTGTTGTTTTCTAACCCAATTGCGTTTGTGTTGTCCATAATTTCTAGGTTTAATGTCTATCTAATTTTATGCTGAAGACTCGACCAACCACCACCATTATACACTTGTGTATATCCGTTGGCTTTTAAAATATTCTTGGCCGAAGCGCTTCTCATACCCGAAGCACAGCAGGTAATTATAGGCTTATCTTTATTCTTCAACCTACTTAAATTCGAACCCAAAGTATCTACTGAAATATTCATTGAGCCTTTGATATGTCCGCCTGCAAATTCGCCCTTCGAGCGTACATCTAGAACAACAGCTCCCTGCTGAACTAGTTCCTTAAAATCTACTTTTGGCCCTAAACCGAACAATCTTTTTAATCCTTCTAACATTGCTCTTAAACGTTTTTAGACTGAACATAATTTACATCTAACCAGCTGCCTCCATTGTAGCACTCGATGCCGTAGCTCGAAAGAAATTGTTCTGCTTGGCCACTGCGATTTCCTGATGCGCAACACAGTACCAGTGGTGCCTTCATGGCTTTAAGTTCTTCAATCCGCTGAGGAACCTCAGGCAACGGAATGTTTACCGAATTGGCTACATGTCCTCCCCTAAATTCTTCTGGCGAACGTACATCCACTATACTGGCCTTACCCTGATTTATTTGTTCTTCAATATTCATTTCTTCTTGTTTTATCTAATGCTTATTTTCTACTAGACAAAAGTACAACCTTGGGGCGTTAGGCTTAGTTACATTTGTTACAGAATGGAAAATCAATCATGAAATTTATGGAGTTCTTCTATTGAAATACTTGACCAGTTCATAGATCAAATACACCCAAGGGGCACCATGCAAAACCAAATCAAAGTAGTCCATCATTTGCATTCCGTTGGCGCCCCCCATTACCCATTTTATTTTACCCCAAACATGAGGCTCGGGCGTAAAAGGTGCCAAACCAAGGGTAAGCACTAAAACAATGGCCAACTTTAAATTCCCTTTTCCTTTTTCATCTGTTTCGCTCTGCTTACCCTTTTTCATCAGTAAATCTTGGTTTACAAAATTTCTATGCAGTTTCTATGCAGTTCAATCTTACCATCTGCTTCCAAGCCCTTCAATAACCGAGACACGACCACCCTAGAGGTATTTAACTCATTGGCAATTTGTTGGTGCGTTTTCTGAATTTTAAAAGTGCCCGTGGCCTGCTGTGTATCTAATAAATATTTCAAAAGCCTTTCATCCATGTTATGAAAAACCACGCTATCAATAGTGGTAAGTAATTCATCAAAACGAGTTTGATAAGAACTAAAAACAAACTTTCTAAAACTCAAATATTTCACCATCCAAGCGTCTAAATAGCTATTCGGAATCATCCAAACGATGGAGTCTTCTTCGGCCATTACATGAAAGCCCGTATTTCTCCCTTCCAAGCAACAGGCAATTGACATTGCGCAAGTCTCACCGCCTTCTAAATAGTAAAGAAACACCTCATTTCGTTGTTCGTCTTGACGCATTACCTTAAGCAATCCTTGCAAAACGATGGGCATTTCGCCTCCTCCTTGGTCTGATCCAAAAACCAGCTCTCCAGCCTTTACTTTTTTGAGCCTTCCCGCAGTTCTAATTTCGTCTGCAAGCCTCTCTTCAAGACCAGAATTGGTCAACATTTTATCTAAAAGTTCATTCATATCGTCAATTTCATAATCGGCTAATCGCTGATTTAAAGATAAGCTGAAAACCCCAAAATCTTGAGAAATAAGACAAATGAATCCACTCGTTTTCGGCAAAAATCTATGCTTTTAACAACAAGTTTTTGCCGAATCTCTCAAGCCAAATTTCTTCAAAATAATATCCATCAAACACCAATTCGTAAATGATGATTGAAGCAAATTAGCACCCACAAAAGCGGTAAACCACAACCAATTTTGATTTACATAAATTGATAATAGTATGCTGGCTAAAATGAAAGTACCGGCTATTGCATGTTTTACTCTTGTTACCATTATATTCTTTTTAAATGTTATTCATTCTTTTAATGTCCATTACTGCCACGTGAATTTTCGACTCTGATTCTTGGCTTTCATTTAGGTTTCTGATCTTTAACATGACCTCGTCTACAATAAGCGTAGGTACAAAGGCATAGAATAAAACAGACTGACGTTCGCCAATGCTCGAGGCAAACCAATTGGCAGAGATGGGTTCACCTTCTGGATCTTTATAACCCGTTACATCCATATAGGAGAAGGTTTTGACTCCTGCTTTTTTTAGTAGGCTTTTGATGTCCTTTTCAAAAGCCCTTGCCGCTGTGATTATTAATAATTCCATGATCTTATGATTACTGGTTTGATGATTTATTCTCCCACTTTTTGCGTTCGGTCATATAGTAAATGAGCGGAACAACAATTAGGGTGAGCAAAGTGGAAACAATAGCCCCCGCCACTAATGAAATGGCCAGTCCCTGAAATATAGGGTCGAACAGGATGATGGATGCACCAATCACTACCGCACCCGTGGTGAGTAGAATGGGCTTAGTACGTACCGCACCGGCATCCACGATGGCTTGTTTTATAGAAGCTCCTTCGTTTAGTCTGATCTCTATAAAATCGATCAGCAGCACCGAATTTCTTACCATAATTCCAGCCAAAGCAATCATGCCTATAAAGGATGTGGCTGTGAAAAATGCTCCTAACATCCAGTGGCCTAACACTATACCCACCAACGAAAGCGGTATAGCAATCATCATTACAATTGGTGTTTTGAAGTTCTGGAACCAGCCAACAATCAGCATATAAATGATCACTATCACTACCAAAAAGGCAGTTCCTAAGTCTCTAAAAACCTCCATGGTAATTTGCCATTCTCCGTCCCATTTCACAGTATAATCCGACTCATCTTCAGGTTGACCCATGTACATTTCGTTAACCGAGTAGCCTTTCGGCACAGTAAGGTTTTGAATCTGCTCGGTCATGCCCAAAATGGCATAAGCAGGACTTTCCAAATCTCCAGCCATATCGGCCAAAACATACACCACGCGCTTCTGGTCTTTGTGATAAATTGTAGGTTGGAGCGTGTCTTTTGTTACTTTGACCAAATCGCTCACAGTAACTAAATTACCTTGCTGTCCTTTGATTTTAAGCCCCTCAATATCTTGCAGACTGGACTTGTCTTTATCGTCTAAAGCCAATACAATACCCACAGGGTTATTGGCATCTTGGTCGTAAAAATTCGACACAGGATATTCTTGCATAAGGTAAGTAATGCTTCCCACCACTTGCTGAGGAACAATTCCGTGCATCATGGCTTTTTCGCTATCTACCTCGAACCTGTATTCTGTCTGTCCATCCTCTACATTCCAGTCAACATCAACCACATCTTGTGTATTCAGCAAAAGCTCTTTTACTTGGGCAGCCAGCTTGATTTGTTCATTATAATCAGGACCATAAATCTCCGTCACTAAGGTTGAAAGTACGGGCGGGCCAGGTGGCACTTCTACGAGTTTTACATTTGCATTATGCTTAGCACCTATGGCCTGAATATCGGCACGTAGCATTTTGGTAATGTCATGGCTTGACAAGTCACGATCAGCTTTATGCAACAGATTTACTTGTATATCGGCCTGATTGCTTCCTCCGCGTAAATCGTAATGCCTTACCAAACCATTAAACGTGATGGGTGCCGAACTGCCTACATAATTCTGATAACTTACTACTTCGGACACATTGGATAAATACTGAGCGATTTCTTGAGTCACAGCCGCAGTACGCTCTAAGGTGGTTCCTTCAGGCATGTCAATTACCACTTGAAACTCATTCTTATTATCGAAAGGCAGCATTTTAACCACCACCGACTGGTTGTAAAACATGAACATTGAACCCAAGAGCAATACCACCGTAGCACCCAATAGCGCCCATCTTTTTATTTTACTTTCTAAGAAAGGAAATTCTATGGCTTTATAGGCCTTATAAATAAAGGTAGTTTCGTATGCTTTTTCCTCCTTCTCTTCTCCACTTTCTTTTTCACGAAGAAAATGGTAGCCTAAATATGGAGTGATGGTTAAGGCAATAAACAATGAAAGAATCATGGCAATAGATGCTCCAATTGGCATTGGACTCATATACGGACCCATCATGCCCGACACAAAAGCCATTGGTAAAATGGCAGCAATTACAGTGAATGTGGCCAAAATAGTTGGGTTACCTACTTCATTGATGGCATAAATAGCCGCTTGCTTGAAAGGCAGTTTCTTCGACTTAAAATGCCTGTGCATGTTTTCAGCAATGATAATACTATCATCTACCACAATACCCACCACAAAAACCAAGGCGAAAAGCGTGATTCGGTTAAGCGTATAGCCCAGCATGTAATAGCTAAAAAGCGTCAGAGCAAAAGTGAGTGGAACAGACAAGAATACCACTAACCCGCCTCTCCAGCCCATGGAAAGCATTACCAAAACCGTTACGGCTATAATGGCCACACCCAAATGCAAGAGCAACTCTCCTACTTTATGCGAAGCGGTTTCACCGTAATTTCTAGTAATCGCTACCTCAACATCGTTCGGAATCAAGTTCCTTTTCAAACCCTCTACTTGTGTAAGGATTTTATCTGCCACTTTCATGGCATCAGCACCTTTTACTTTGGCTACAGAAATGGTTACCGCAGGGTATTCTGAAGGAAATGAAGCATATTCTTCGTTTGCCTTGCCATAACCAAACGACACATAATTTCTAGAAGCCGATGGCCCATCTACGATTTTGGCCACTTGGCTTAAATAAACGGGTAAGTTTTTATTCACCCCTACTACCAACCGCTCTACCTCTTCTACAGAAGAAAGGAACTTACCCGTTGTAATCAGAAATTCTTGATCGTTTTGAACAAACTTGTCCGACTGGGAACTGCTGTTGCTGGCCTGAATAATCTGCATAATCCCCATCGGATCTACGCCATTTTCAGCCATCTTATCTTTGTCCAGCACAATCTTTAATTGCCTAGTTCTTCCACCAATTACTTTGGTAATGGCTACATCACTTACTTTTTCAATCTCAGTGGTTAACTCCTCAGCCATTTGTCTAAGTTGAAAATCACTATAGTTTTCACTCCAGAGTGTGATTCCCAACATTGGCACATCGTCAATGGACCTTGTTTTCACCAAAGGCTGATAAACGCCTTCGGGGAACATGCCTTTGTTTTTTTCGAGTTCATCGTAGAGTTTCACATAGGAACGCTCAACATCTTCGCCCACAAAGAATTGAATGATGAGCACCGCTTGGCCATTCATCGACATACTGTGAACATGCTCCACTCCTTTGATATTGGAGATGATTTTCTCTAAAGGCCTCACCACACGGTTTTCAATTTCCGTAGGATTTGCCCCAGGATAGCCAATCATAATATCGGCCATGGGTACGATTATTTGCGGTTCTTCTTCGCGCGGAATAAGAAACGAACTGTATACACCAATGATCATCAACGCCACCATAAGCAGTACAGTCAGCTTAGAGTTGATAAATAGATTGGCTATTTTTCCTGAAATTCCTTCTTGCATTTCTGTCTCGTTAAATTGTTTTCAATCGGACTTACAAGTCTTAAAATGTAACTTTTGCTCCGTTGTACAGCTTGCCTTCATGGCTTAGAATAAAGTGCTCGTTTTCTCCAAGTCCAGAAATCACCTCTACTTTTTCGTTATAGGTTCTTCCCAATCTTAACCACCTTAGAATAGCGATTTTGTCATCCGTCACTACATAAACTCCAGTCAATTGCCCTTTCTGAATCAATGCGCTAGTGGGTATCATAATTTGAGAAGTCTCAGTTTCCGTTGAATTTGCAGCGAATTTTACGTTCACGAACATGCCCGAACGTAATGCTTCGTCAGTCGCTTTGATGGCAACTTTCACCAAGTATTGACCACCCGTATTTTGTGCCGAAGGGCTCAACTCAATGATATTGCCTTCAAATTCTTTTTCAATCGACTTTACATAGACCATTGCTTTTGTGTCTTCGGTAATGCCCGAGATATCAGATTCTGAAATCGAAGCCACCACCTGATAGTTTTTGGCATCTTCCAAAGCAATAAGCGGCATACCCGGATTGGCCATCATACCTTCCTTGATAAATGAATTCACCACCACACCAGAGAAAGGTGCTTTGATATCGGAGTAAGCAAATTGTGCCTCCACTCCTTTTTTCATTTGTTCAGCAGCCTCCACATTAGCTTTTGCCACTTCGAATCGAGTAGTCATGTCGTCCAATTCCTTCTGTGAAGCACTTCCTTTTTCAAACAATGATTTAAACCGTTGAAAGTCTGTTTCTGCATTCTTTAAACCACTTTTAGCCTGAATAATAGAAGCATCTACTTGTGCCTTTTGGGCGATCAAATCGGCATTACTAATGTTAATGAGCGTTTGTCCTTTGCTTACTTTATCACCCACTTTTACATGAACCTTAGTAACATTGCCCATCATTCGGGTACTTAAATTTGCATTTTGACCTGCTTCAATTTTTCCGCTGGCAGCTATATAGCCTGCCGATTCAGAAGCATTTACTTGGGCAACTTTTACAGGCACTGAAGGAAGTTTAGTGATTTCCTTTTGTTCTGTTGTGCCACAACCTACCGTTAGGAATGCAGCAAATGTTAGAAGTATATATTGGTATGTTTTCATCGTTTATCTAGTTAAAAACCTTAAGTATTCTTTCGTTAAGTTGTATTCAAAAAGGGCTTGTACGTGTTCCAGTTCTTTCTGAAACATTTGAGTTTCGGCCATCAACAAATCGGCTGTTTTTTCCAAGCCTTCCATAAATCGGTCTTTTCTGATGCGATAGGCTTCGGCTTTCTGCTCAAAAGCTTTTTGTGATAGCGCCACCTTGTTTTCAGCATCAGCCAATTGACGGTTGGCTTTGTTTAATTCGAACTGGGCTTGCTGTGTATAATTTTCCTTTTCGATCGTGGCTTTTTCCACCATAGCTTGGGCTTTCTGAATTTTGCCCACATTCTTGTTTCCATCGAAAATGTTCCATGAAATCTGTAGCCCTACCAAATAACCATCGGCACCAAAGCCAAAAGCATTATTGTCGTACACTTGGTAATTGCCAAAAGCATTAATTCTAGGTAAAGCACTCATTTTATCGGATTTGAGCATTTTCTCATGCCCTAAAAGCGCCTTGTTCATGGCTACTAAATCCTTTCTGTCTTGCGATAAAAGGTTGGAAAAGTCTTCGGTTTGTAGACGGCTAGAAATAGTAGATTGCGGCTTGTATACCGTTCCGTCAATGTCAGTTCCTAGCAGAGTTGCCAGTCCATCGGAAGCATTTTTAATGTTGCTTTTGGCGTATCTTAACTGGTTTTCTACCTCAATTTGTCTGACCGCCACATCCAATACATCGGCCCTCTTTGCCAAACCTTGGTCGAAGTAATCGTTTATAAGCTTAAGCCCTTGGTCGGCAGTATATTTGGCGCGTTCTAAAACCGACACTGCCTCATAAGCCAACTGCAATTGCATATAAGCTTTGATGGCCTCCATTTCCATGTGTTCTTGAATGCGCGCGGCTTGTAATTCATAAGCTTCAACTTGAATTTGCGCTGCTTGACGCTGATAAACGCCATCCAAATTGAGGAGCGGTTGCAATACCTGCACCTCTACCGAATAGTTCTCAATCCTGTCGGGATCATTCAATCGGTTAGGATCGAAATCCGCAGGGGTCAGTCTTTCTTGGTTCAGTTTAGAACCGAAAGCCATGAGCGGATTGTTGGTCATCATGGAGGTTTGTGTAGCAGAAACGGAAGGTAGAAACAGTGCTTTCGACTGATTCAGATCTCCCTGCGCCATGGCCGTTTGTTGCTCGGCAATTTTTGATTGAAGATTATTCTGAAGTACACGCTGTACCAGATCATCTTTCGATATGAGTAGCGTGTCTTGACTTTTGGCCGTAAAAGCCAGCAGTTGACCCGCTATGAGAAGTATTAAAACCTTTTTATTCATTACGCTTTGTCCTTATTTGGATCAAAGGTAGGCGGACGCTGAATGGCAGTTGGTAACGATTGTTACACACCAATCGACCTATCGGTTTTAATGTTTTAGATAAGAATTTCGGGTTCGATGGTATTCTAAGGAAGTAGTTTGGGTACTAATCATCGTTTAGTAACTAGAACCCCACCATAGCTGTATATTCCTATGGGAAGAGAATCTATAAATTGATCAAAAAGATAATTAAGATCAATTTTCATTTTTATGATTTTTAAAAGACCACGGATTTGAGCTATTTCTTTTAAGTCTGGATTTTGATAATAATCATTCTCCGGTTCCCAGTAAGAGAATTCACGATCCACATCAGTAGTTTTAATATGAAAGGAAATGCTCGTTCCATCAAAACCCGTAATACAACCTTCCACCTCACTGCAAGAAGGGATCGATTCAACCCCTTGCTTGAAAACCTCATTCATTATCTTCTCAACATCATCGCCTGGAATAGCTAATCGTTGTCTAATGTATTTAATGGGTTCTCCTTTTCTATTAATCTTTAAAACTGAATTGATCAACACACCCTCATAGCTGTGATCCATACTTTTAACCAACTCCAGTAATTGTCTGTCATTTATCTCTATTGTATAGATTCTTTCATGTATTAACTTATCAAAATTAGTGTGCTGAACTGAATCATTCGATTGCCCAAATACGGAATTATGAAAAATAATCAATGAAGCTACTATGCTAAAAAAATGCTTCATCTCTACCTCCCCTCCACAAACATTTCCATCAGTTCAAACTGTAATCCGTTGTAGTTGAGCGGGTCCATATTGCCAGTAATGGCCAATACGGTTTGAGTTTCTTTGTGGATAAGGAAATAAGTAATTCCACCTACTGAACCTCCACTGTGCCCATAAAATGTATTGCCGCTTTTACGCGCATAAGTAGACCAACCTATTCCGTAATTGGTTGCCTTTCCATCGTCAGTCTTCTGCGAAGTCATAAACTCGTCAAGCACTTCTTGTTTCAGGAAACCAGCCGTCATATGGGCTTGACCGAAAATACAGAGGTCTTCCGTTGTGCCCACAAAACCTCCTCCAGCCCATTTGTAGCTGTTGTCTACATAAGGCGCGGCCACAACCTTTCCATCTTTGAATTGATAAAACTTGGTGAGGTTGGCTGTTTTGCGATCGGCATATTCTGCAACCGTATTGTCCATTCCCAATTTATCAAACACCTGTTGCTGCATAAATTGTAGAAAATCAGAAGTTTGAAACGAGAATTCACCCGCATTGGCGGTCTCCATGGCAGCGGAAATCAGGTTCCAACCATAACTTGAATAAGAATAGGTGGTACCGGGTTTATTAATCAACGGATCATTCATGAAAATAGCCAAGCCATCGGTAACAGTCGGGTAGTTTTTTGCACTCAAAAATTCATTACCTTGATAGTGACGAATTCCTGCCATATGCCCTCCCAATTGCCTTAAGGTAATGTCATACTTTTTTTCTGGCCAAACGGGAACGTATTTCTGAATGGGTACATCCAAATCTACTTTTCCCTCCTGATAAAGCAGCGCCAAACCAGCAGCCGTGAGCGTTTTGGAAACACTCCCAATCCGGAACTTGGTTTTGGAAGGGTCGACAGGTGTTTTATTCTCTAGGTCGGAATAGCCATAGCCTTTCGAAAAGACCAATTGCCCTTTTTGAGAAATGGAAATGCTCAAGCCGGGAACTTGAGTGGCTTCCACAAAAGCCTTGATTTTTTGGTCGGCTTGTTCTTGAAGTGTTTGGGCGGAAACACTTACCCAGAGAAAGAGCGTTAAGAGCATCCAAGTTGATTTACGCCATAGGGAAATTTGAAGTCGTTTCATAGGTTATTGGTTTTTTCTGAGTACTCGGCCTGCTCTTTCGCTGGTCAGTTCGCCTTGGTCAATAGTAAGTTTTCCGTTCACAATCACATAGTCAATCCCCTCTGGATAATGATGTGGATCTTCGAAAGTGCCTTTGTCGATTACTGTTTTGGGATTGAAAACAGTGATATCTGCTTTCATGCCTTCTTTGATATAACCGCGGTCTGTTAGGCCTAGCCTATCGGCAGGCATTGAAGTCATTTTACGTAACGCGGTTTGCAAGTCAATCACCCCTTCTTCCCTAACATAATAGCCTAAAACTCTCGGAAATGTTCCGTAACCTCTTGGATGTGGATGTCCAACTCCGGGCTCTAACAAGGCCCCATCCGAAGCCACCATCACCATTGGATGCTGCATAATACGTTTCACATCTTCTTCATTAATGGCATGGAAAACACAAGAAGCTCCACCGTTCAATTGTGCTTCAATCACCAATTCGGCACCATTTCTAAAAGTGGGTTCTAACCCTCGTTCAATGGCCCAATCCTTTAAAGTCTTTCCGTTTAATTCTGGTTTGTATTTAAAAGAAGCAAACTGCACCACATCCAATTGAGCACCTCCTCTATCAAACTCTAAATTAAACATGATTTCTTCAATGATTTTCTCTTTCGTTTTAGGGTCTTCTAGCCTTTTCTTCAAGGCCGAAGTTCCTCCCGCCATTGCCCAAGTGGGAATAAGCACCGAAATACCAGTAGAACTTGCTGTATAAGGATATTGATCTGCCATAATATCCAAACCAATACTTCTGGCCGAATCAATCATTGCCAAGGTTTTTATACTTGCACCCCACATCGGTCGGCCAATGGCTTTATGGTGAGTAAGAATCACGGGAATATCAGCCTCACGACTAATCATAATTGCTTCTTGCACTGCATCGAGCAAACCCAAACCTTCTTCCCTTAAATGAGATGTGTAAATACCACCAGCTTTACCCGCTACTTTAGAGAGCGCAATTACTTCATCTACTTTAGAGAAAGAACCAGGCACATACTTAAGCCCTGTGGAAATTCCAAAAGCTCCATTGTCCATTGCCTCTTGTACTTTAGCTTTCATTTCTTCTAATTCTTTAACCGTTGGCTCGCGGTTTTCAGTTTGCATTACCGCTCTTCGGATGGAGTTATGTCCCACCAAATAAGCAGCATTCACTCCCAACTCATATCTATCTAAACTGTCTAGGTAATCCTTCATGGGTGAAGGACCACGACCATCGGGACCACCCAAAACAGTGGTTACTCCTTGTTTGATGGCGCTCTCTGCTGCGGGCAACCGCATAATGGATTCCACATGCGCGTGCATATCGATAAAACCAGGCGACACGGCCAAACCCATTGCGTCAATGCGTTTGGTGGCTTTGGCTTTGCTTAAATCACCAATCTTCACGATTTGATCTCCAATAATTCCGATATCGGTGACTTGCTCTGCGTTAATAGTGCCATCGTAGACAGTTCCATTTTCAATAATGATGTCGTAAGAGGCTGATGAACCGCAGGATACGGCAAAACAAAAAATGAGCGCTGCAAAAAGTAGTTTCTTGATCATAGACTTAAAGTTGAAGAAGGAAGATAGTCAACTTATATGATAAATGCCCAGCTAGAATGTGTTGGGAGGTAGTAGAGCCAAGCAGTTAAAAACACTCCGTTCGCTATGTGAATATTTAATTTAGAACGAGAAAAACATAAAAAAAGAAGGGTTAGAAGCTTTAAAAACGTATCATTGCTAGGTACGAAGTGCTGCTTTTACATAAATTGGCCACAATTTCGAGGCTTACCCACTGTGAAACAAACACTTACCACAAGCTACCAAAACAATTGCGCTGTACTTCAAATCTGGGGTTATTCCCTTCTTTAAATTTGAAAATCACGAACAGATGCAGAGCAGCAATATATTTATTACGGTGGATGACGATCCCATCAACCAATTCCTTTCAAAAGTAATCATCACAAAAAATGTAGAGAATGCTGAAGTAATCTCTTTTAGCAATGTACAGGATGCAATGGGTTTTATAAACGATGAAAAATCCAGTTTTCATAAAATCATATTGCTTCTCGATATTAATATGCCTCAGTATGATGGTTGGGACTTTCTAGATCAATTCGATCACTTTGATATTGGGCTCAAGAAAAAGTTTGACATTTATTTACTCTCCTCATCCACTGATAAATCCGATTTTAACAAAGCCAAGTTTTATCCTTCGGTTGTTGATTTTATATCAAAACCGCTAACAAGCACTTCACTCGATATTGTTTTCAAGCGATTAAAAGCCGCGTAGGCTGCAAAAGTGTATTCGGCAAGCAGCCTAAATTCCGTAGAACAGTCATTATTAATTATTTGGTAGATGTAAACGTGTGTGTTTGTGTGGCATTCTACCTTCTGACCTCGTCATAAAAATGACGGGGTTATTTTTTTGTTCAAAGTTTAAATAAGCAGTAAAACTCTAAGCTGGGTTTGAGCGATTCTGTATATAAATGACCAAAAAATCACCTTCAACCAACTTTTTCGAGCTTCAAACACATCATTAAGTATTTCACCTATTTCTTTATCGTCAGTTTATCTCCCATTATCGAAGAAAAGAGTCCGTTCGTCTTTTCTGCCGCAAAAGCGCGTTTTCACCCCCTACTTTTGACTCAAGAAAACGAAAACAATACGCAAAATGGAAACTATATTAATCGTAGAGAGCAACACAATGATGAGATTATTCTTGGCAAATTACCTAGAGAATGATCATAGTGTTAAAGCTGTTAAATCTCCAGCAGAAGCTCTAGAGTGGTTAGAAGTTAACGAGGCAGCATTAATATTAGCGGATTATCAAATCAAAAATTCAAACGAGTATCAGGAGCTAAGTCAATTAAAAAAGCAAGCCGATTTGAATTCAACTCCAATGATTATTCTTACTGATAACGACAAGAGTGAGCAAAGAATACACGCGTTAGAACTTGGCGTTAGCGATTCAATCAGCAAGCCATTTAGCCCTATAGAATTAAGCCTGAGAGTAAATGTAGCCTTAAAGGCTGGCCAAGCAAGAACTCGATTCCAAAAAGTAGCCTAAAGAAAAGAATCATGAAAAAATTAACTGCATTACTTAGCCTGCTTCTCATAATGGGTTGCGTTAAAGAACCAGATTTTGAAAAGTTAAATGAAGAGTCGGTTGAAGTATCAGAGTTTGCTGACTTCGATTTTCAAAGTGTAACATCAACACAAATCAACCTGACTTTTAGAGATGCCCAAGGCACTCCATTAAAAGGCATTAAAATTCAATTGATAGATCCATTAACAGATCAAATATTGGTTACTGGAGTAACAAATACCAACGGAATTTTAAGTCAGAAAATAGCTTTAGCGAACCATTTAACTGAGTTGGTTATGGAAGCCCAATACATTGGTATTCCGAATAGCATTTCTATTCCAATTGTTTCAAATACGCTTACGCTAACCTATAATGGTTCAATTGACCCATCACAAGTCATCGATAACACTTTGTCTGTAGCCAATACAAGTAAAACAGGGTATGCAAGCGCAGGAACCACATTCAGCAACAGCACGCCTACCATTGTATATATGGGAGGTTATAATTCTGCTGGGGTGCCCAATTATTTAGAATCGGAGCGCGACATTGTTTCCGCATCTATTTTAGAATACATCAACGCATCATTACCAGAAAGTCTGCCCGTGCCAGATTATCACCCAACCTATTTGGCCAACGGAAAGAAAACAACTTTAGACATTGTAGAAACCGCAGACGTTTGGTTGACTTTTGTACATGAAGGAGCAGGATGGAGAAACGCAATCGGTTTCTACACCTATCCTACCAACACACCTCCGCAATCATTAAACGATGTACAACAAATTAATGTAGCCTTTCCTAATCTATCATTCGCTGGCAGTGGTGGTGGATTAATTACTGGCGACAAAGTAAATATTGGTCGTTTCGAGCCAGGGATTTCAATTGGATTGGTATTATTGGCCGATGGCTGGAATGGTAGTAACTCTGAAGATTATAACCACGTAGTGTTTGCCGACAAAAACCTAAACCCAGAAACAGACGACAACTTAAAGCAACACAATGTATTGCTTTGGGACGAAGAAAACGAACTCTTTCTACTTGGTTTTGAAGATGTTAGACGAGACGACATTCCTTTTAAATGTGATCAAGATTTTAACGATGCCATACTATTTGTAACCTCAAACCCAGTAAAGGCCATTAGCACTACCAATGTCAGTCCTATTGATAAACCTGGCGTTTTAGATACTGATGGTGATGGCATAAATGATGCGCTTGATGAATATCCTAACGATGGCACTAAAGCTTACGACAGCTACTACCCTTCTTCTACTACCTACGGCACCTTTGCTTTTGAAGACAATTGGCCAAATATGGGCGACTATGACTTTAACGATTTGGTGGTAGACTACCAGTTTAAACACATCATGAATGCTGATAACAACGTAGTAGAAATGGCACCCAAGTTTGTGGTAAGAGCAGCAGGTGCAGGTTACAGAAACGGTTTTGGCTTCTCTACAGATCTTATTCCTAGTGATATTTTAAGCACAGAGGGTAATGTTTTGAATACAGGACTGATTAATACGAATACCAATGGAACAGAAGCCAATCAAGGTAAAGCAGTATTTATTGTTTCAGACAATGTGCACGACCTGTTTGCTACAAGCGGTTTTATCAATACACGAAATGAAGAAAGTTATGCTGAGCCATCAATAGTGAGTATGACAATTAAACTGAACAGTCCAAAAGCAATCGAAAACTTGGGTTCTGTGCCTTATAACCCTTTTATCATTATTTCTCAGAATAGAGGTAGAGAGGCGCACTTACCAGGCTATGCCCCTACAGATTTAGTAGATAATAGCTTTTTTGGAACAGCTGATGATAACTCTGATCCATCAAGAGGCGACTATTATAAGTCGAAAACAAGCTTGCCTTGGGGAATTAACTTACCTGAAAGTTTTGTTTACCCCGAGGAAAGTGTTGACATTAGAAAAGGTCATTTAAGATTTAATGATTGGGCTAAAAGCAGTGGCTACAGCTACATGGATTGGTACAGAAGTGTAGACGGATACAGAGAAGTTGGAAAACTGTACACAAAGGGTATGGACTAAGTGTGTGTGAAGTGTTAAGTCCACTACCCAAGCCCCGGCATGAAAATGTCGGGGTTCATTTTTTACAACCTAATGAGCTGAAAACCAATTTCACTAAGCTATCTTCAACTGAGAGACCATAGACCAACCATTTTATTCCTCAATTTATCATAAATTAATACCCAAATGTGTTAAGTTTGATTTGTATCAATTGTGATAACACAATCATTTTTTTATTTACCAAAGCCAACCATCATGAAACCATGTTTAAAATTTTTAGCGTTAAGCATTCCTTTCTTCTTTGCATATTCAATAACAAAAGCCCAAAACACTGAGCTCGAAAAAACTACAGGCTATGTAAACTTTAGCTTGGGCGAAACCACCCTTCCACATGAAAAAACTCAAAGTCTGTCCCTCTTTGGTTGCAATACAAATATTACCATCGACAGTAAATTATGGAACGGGCCAAAAGGTTTTAGTTGGAACAAGGCAAATCAAGTACTCTCGGGCATACCTGTTGGGCATCAAATAGACCCAAAAACAAATAAGCCTTATTATGTTGCTAAATATTATATTGCTTCGCCCCCAGTTTTTAAAGCAGGCGGCCAGAATGACCCAAATACCTTATATGATATTGGCATAGTCACCCCTGATAATTTTGTTTTCGATGGAAAAAAGCCCGTTCAGATGGTTTACCTTGATTACAATGTACTTAAACCTATGTTCATCAAATACATTGAAGTAAAGTTCGATAGTTCATTCGATAATTTAGGCGTTGATTTCATCCCATTTATGGTAGAATGCAATGACTTTCCGTGGCGAGAAGCTAACGGTATTAGCGGTGCTCAAGGCGCCTCAGGCATTGGCTCTTTAACTAAAGATTCAACAAATGTAGCGAGACTATTTCTCCCCTATTATTATCCCTACGATACTGAAGGCAGTGCACCTACTAACTCAATGGAAGAATACTTGGACTGTGAGGTGACACTGCTAAATGATATCCTTTTTCATTATGAAGTATTCTTTATCGTGAATGGAGAAAAACGTACTTCGATCAATTTGAAAACCTTGCAAAACGAAAAAATTAGCTTTCATGCTGAATATCGTGAAGAGCTGTCGGCAGGCTGCGTTGAGTCTAAGCAATAAAATCCCTATCTTCCTTTTTTAAACAAAACCCACCACTATGAAACTTGGCGCATTTTCCGTTAGCCTTAGTGTAAAAGACTTAAAGGCCTCTAAAGATTTTTACAAAGCCCTTGGCTTTACAGCTTTTGCCGGAGATATGGAAAAAAATTACTTGATCATGAAAAATGGTAATGCCCTAGTAGGGCTTTTTCAAGGTATGTTTCCTAATAACATTCTAACTTTTAACCCTGGTTGGGACGAAAACGCACAAAAACTTGAGTCTTTTGATGATGTGCGCGCCATACAAAAGGAATTAAAAAGCAAAGGCATTGAACTTCAAAGTGCGGCAGACGAAAACAGTTCTGGTCCAGCCAGTTTAGTAGTTACAGATCCGGACGGCAATGCAATACTTATCGATCAGCATGTTTAAGGTCTTACCCTTTAACTTAATAACTCTTCTCAGCATTTTGTCAACATTCCATTACTGAGTGGCTATTAAAATAGACTGAGCAGAATAAATAAACCAGAGAAAACCACCCAAAACCAAGTAAAACCAACAACCTCTAATTCATTTCATTCAACTGCCAAAACCCTGCAGTCGTCTAAATTATAAAAGCCGAGGCCTCATTCAGAATAGCTTTGTATCAAAGAAAATAGAGCTATGAGACCTTCATTAAAAGTACCCTTTGTAAAAAGAGCCTTCGACATCACCGTAACCAGCATTCTTATCTTATGCTTGGCTCCCCTATTCCTATTGGTCATGATACTGATCAGGCTGGAATCAAAAGGCCCAATCTTCTACTACTCTTACCGTGTAGGAATGGGCTATAAAATTTTCAAGTTCTATAAGTTCAGGTCAATGCGTACCGATGCCGACCAAATGGTAGAGCAACTAAAGCATTTGAACCAATACGCCAATAATGAAGAACAAACCATTAAGGCCAAGCCTCTTACGCGATCAATTATAGCTTACGCTAACCACGACCATATTTTAGTGAAGGACGATGAATTATTTGAAGAGTCGGAATATGAGCAATTCAAAGCGTTAGAAGACAAAAAGGCTTTTGTGAAAATTAACAACGACCCGAGAATTACGAGAGTGGGTAAGTTTATCAGAAACACGAGTATCGATGAATTACCTCAGCTCTTTAATATCCTTATTGGCGATATGTCATTGGTAGGCAATCGCCCTTTGCCGCTGTACGAAGCTGAAAAATTAACAACAGATAAAACAGTAGGAAGATTTTTAGCACCTGCCGGACTCACGGGCTTATGGCAAGTTACCGAACGAGGGAAATCAGGAATGAGTACCGAAAGCCGATGCGATTTAGACATTGAGTATGCGCTGAAACATAACTTTTGGATGGACATGAAGATTCTCTTTAAAACTCCATTAGCAGCTCTACAACATGAAAACGTATAAATCATGAGGCGATTCATAGACTTCTGGAACTCCTTATTGCGCAGCCCTAATTCAGGAAATTACATTCCTTTTATTGACGGTTTTAGATTTCTGGCCATAGCTCCAGTAATTTTCCAACATGCCAATGAAAGACTTCTGAAGTATAGTGCTAGTGCTTCAAATCAATCGGGTTGGGAACAAATGTTATCATTCTTGATTAGTCGAGGTACCATTGGAGTGTTTATCTTCTTCGCAATTAGTGGTTTTGTGCTTACCATGCCCTATGCTAAAGGCAATAGAACGCTCAATTACAAAACCTATATATCTAGAAGGCTCACCAGAATTGAACCTCCGTTTATATTTTGGATTAGCTTTTTTGCGCTTATACTCTTGTTTCAAAGCAACCTTGGTATTGGAAAAGTATTGGCACATTATTTTGCTACGTTAACCTACACTCACAGTATTGTCTATGGTGAGTATTCCATTATCAATCCCGTAGCCTGGTCGTTAGAAGTAGAAATTCAATTTTATCTTATTGCCCCTTTTATTGCATTGCTCTATTTCAATCAGAAAGATGGTTTTGTAAGGAGAACCTTTCTGATCATCTTCTTAATTGCTTACATCACATTTCAGTACGTGTTGGGTTGGAATGTTCATCCACTCAAAGCCACTTTATTAGGCCACTTGCAGCATTTTCTGATTGGCATGTTAGCGGCAGATTTATATGTCAACCGTAAAACGATTGGCCGTATTAAACCTTGGGTTTGGGATGCCCTCGCTCCTGTGCTTTTGTTGGTTATGGCCTTTACCTGGACGGAAGAATATTACAAAACATTAATCTTCAATTCGGCACTTATTCTTTTGCTTATGGCAGGCTTTAATGGCCACTATTTCAACAAGTTTTTATCTGTAAAATGGATCACCATCATAGGAGGAATGTGCTATACCATTTACCTTATTCACTTGCCATTGCTCGAATTGCTCTATTCAGTTATCGGCTCGTTTGGTTACTCATCCCCTTATTGGTTACAGTTATCGATAAGTCTGATTATCGCCATTCCTATCGTGTTATTTAGCAGCATGATATTCTTCAAAACAATTGAAAAGCCCTTTATGAAGCCTGCCGGATTTAAAAATCTACTAAGCAGCATCAAGGGTATTGTTTCGGAGAAAACGGTTCAAATTCAAAAATAGAAACCATGAAAAAATTCTTAATCGTCATATTATTGATCAGTGCTACGGAACTAAATGCTCAGGAAACTCCCACTGGAATGGACAAGATCAAACCATTGGATTCTCTGATCAGTATGGCACTTAGAAATGCGCCTTCGGTACATCGCCTTACAACAGGCCAATTGCAGAAAGAGGAAGAAATGGCTATGTCGAAAAAAGACTGGTTACAGCATGTAGCATTAACTGCTGGTTATAACTACGGCAATGGAGTTATCTCCGATCAACTGTTGACTTCAAGCGATAATCAAAACACCTTTGTTACCCGCCAAAACGCTACTTATAGTTTAGGACTTAGCATTAGGCTACCATTTTCGGAACTGGTATCAAGAAAAAATAAAATCAAGTTGAATAAGTATGCTATTGAAGAAATTGAATACCAAAAATCTGACATCAAAAAAATAATTGCCGAAGAAGTAACCAAGCGTTACAATCAGCTTAGCCTTTCATTCAAAATTATAGAATTACAAACCGAGAAGATGCAAGCCAACGAATCGGCATTAATGCTGACCGAAGGCTATTTTAAAGCCGGAAAAGCAGAAATGGACGCTTACCGAATGGCTTTAGACATTGCTACTACTTCTAAAATAGAACTTGAAAAAACCAAAAGCGATGCTTGGTATACACTTAAGACATTAGAGCAATTGGTTGGATCTTCTATAATTCGATAAGCCATGAGTTTCGTTCAAATCGTTCGTTTATTAGTTCGCTTTTCGGCCTACATTGGCCTTACCGCACTGTGCCTGGCCTTTCTTGTATTCTGGTTTACCAAAGATGCAAAGCAAGAATACCAAAGCCATACCTTACTCAATACTGGACTTATTTCTGGGTATAATATTGAAAGTAATAATGGCGAGAGAATCGATTACGCCTACACCAATAACGAAATGGAGAACCTTATTAATTTGGCCACTTCATTCGAAACCCAAAAGGAGCTATCTGCCAGATTATTGGCCCATATGCTTTTAGAGAGATCGAAAGGCGAAAACCCAATTTTAAAAGAAAATCAGGAAGTTCTCGAAACCAGTTTAGAAAATATTGAAGTAAAAATAAATGGAAGAGACTCTTTGAAATCAGTTCAACAAAAAATAATTGAACTAAGAGAAGCCGATAAGCAGAATGCCATTTATGAACTCACTTATTCCAAAAACTTATTTTTTGGTCTAGATCAATTAGAGAACATTAAAGTAGTTAGAGAAGGCAATAGCGATATGATCCGTATGGAATACGCTTCCATTGATCCTTACATGAGCCAAATCACCTTGTCATTCCTCACTGATATTTTCATGGAAAGTCAGTTAGATACTAAAGAAGGCCAAACCGAATCGGTAATTCTATTCTTTGAAGAAGCAACTGCTAATACTTTGGCCAAGCTAAAGCAAGCAGAAGACGATTTATTGAATTTCAGAGTGAAAAATCAAATCATCAACTACTACGAACAAACCCGCTTTATTTCTGGAAACAAAGAAGAGTTAGACAAACAATTTCAAGATCAGTTGAAAATCAAAGCAGGAGCAGAATCGGCTATTAAACGTATTGAGTTAGAAATTGACGACAAAAGTGTATTGCCTGTAATTCAAGAAAGAATTGCCGACAACCAGAAGAAAATAGCAGCATTCACCAATGAGCTTACCGAAATTACCATCACCAACGATAGTCTTTTAGATAGACAAACGCTTGCTAAGAAAAGAGACCTTGAAGCGAAAATCAAAAACCTCAAGGCCGAAATGATTGAATCAACTAAATCGGTAATTGCTGTAACCCAAACTTCTGACGGTGTGCCTACTTCTAATCTTTTGACCCAATGGTTGAACTCGGTGATTAGTAGAGAAGAATCATCGGCCAAATTGGAAGTAATGAAAATACGTCAAAAAGAATACGAAGCTATTTATGATCGTTTTGCGCCTTTAGGTTCTACCCTTACCCGTTTGGAAAGAGAAATTGATGTGGCTGAAAGAGAGTATTTAGAGAATTTACGCAGCTACAACCAAGCTAGACTAGACCAATACAATATGCTAATGTCGAGCAACTTAAAGGTAATTGATAAGCCCTTTTACCCTGCTCAGCCAGAAAAATCAAAAACTTCAATGATGGTTATTCTAGCCTTCATGGTAGGGTTGGTCGTTCCATCAAGTGCGGTTATCGGTATGGAATTTATGGATAGCAGCTTGAAGAGTCCTAAAAATACTGCAGAGAAAACTGGGCTAAGAATAGCAGGCCTCATGCCTAAACTACCCAAAGATGTAGAAAAATCTAATATAGATTTCTCTACCATTACCGACCAAGCCATGAACTTATTTGTTCAAGAATTGAGAATAGCTGGCAAAAAGGCCACAGGCAAAAAGAATGTAGTAGTCTTCAGTATTCAAAACCAAGAAGGTAAAACTACATTGATTGAGAATGCTCAAAAATTTATTGAAAAGCATTTCGATGAAAATGAATTCAACTGGATTGAATTGCCTTCAATTCTAAACAATCCTTATGGTCATGACAAAGTGAAAAATGGCGACATCCATATTCTTGTTACTAAAGCAGACAGAAAATGGACCGAAGCCGATCAACACGCATTGAAAGTGTACAAAAAATATGTAGGTCAAAAGCCAGTGGTATTCCTTAATGGCGTTAGAACAGACATTATGGAAGATGTAATTGGCGAGGTACCAAAGAAACGTAGCTGGCTAAGAAGAAAAGTGAAAGCGGTTTTGAGCTAAGGCTTAAAATGCACGTGCGAAGAAAGAATTAGAGAAGTTGAATAGCATTCACCTAAAAAGAAATCAGTGATGAAAACAATTATATGCCATAGTTTCCCTGCTTGGGACACCCCCTACATAAAATCCACCATGGAGATTATGACCAGGTTGGCCAAAGAGCACAGGGTGATTATGCTCGATTATCACTACACCTGGAAAGACGTGTTGAAGAATAAGTTCACACCCAAAAGTCAGGTATTGGGTAAAAAAAGCCGTACCAGAAAAATAAAAACTGAAAATGGTTTGGTGGAAGTGTACAATGCCATGCCTGTACTTCCAGTAAACTGGATTAATAATGCTGCTATCTTCCGTTTGGCAATGTTCATTAACGCTTGGTTTATCAGCCTGAGCATCAAGAAAATCTTAAAAACAGTTAATAGAGATAATACAGTATTGGTAAATGCCTTCAATCCTATTTATGGCTACTTTACAAGAAAATATTGGGGCGAGATAGAGCGTACATACTACTGCTACGATGAAATTTCCGGAACCGAATGGGCCAGCAAGTGGGGCGCTGAATACGAATCAAAATATATCGATCACTGTGACAGAATTATCACTACTTCGGAACAGTTAAAACAAAAGTTTATTGGCAAACACGCCAATGTATCATGTGTAAAGAATGGTGTTAACCTTTCCATATTTAGGTCGGAAAGCTCTGAACTCACCAAAAATTACAAAGTAGGCTATGTTGGCGCCATTGACCAGCGTGTTGATTTAGACTTACTAGCCCAAACTGCTAAGGCTTTAACCAGCCTTACCTTTGAAATGCTTGGGCCAGTAAAGGTTGAGCTACCAGAGAATTTACCTGAAAACATTATTTTCCGTGGGTCAGTACCTCAAAAAGAACTACCAGAAAGTATTCAACTTTGGGATGCTTGTATTATTCCATTTGTAAAAACCGAGCTTACAAAAGCTATTTATCCGCTAAAAATTAATGAGTACATGGCCATGGGTAAGCCAGTCGTTACTACTGATTTCAGTGATTTATCTGATTTCGACCCATTGATTTACATTGCAGAAAACACCGAAGACTTCGTTCACGGTTTAAAAAAGGAAATCCAAGCCAATAACCGTCTCAAAGTGCAAATGAGAAAGCACTTCGCGCAGCAAAACAGCTGGGAAGCTCGGGCAAACGAATTTGAAAAACAGATTTAGAATGTCAGTTTTTGATTTCCACAATCAGTTTTCATTAGCCACATCACTTATTCGCTCACCTAATCAATTAATTCCCTTCATCTCCCCTTTCTGTCAATTATCGAAGCAAAGCTTCCAGTTATCGTAATCTAAAAAATAGCCGAGGGGCAGGCAGTACTTTTATGTTAAGAAAAAAGCATGAAAAGTTACGCCACCATACCTACCAAATACGGAGTCGAGAAATTAAGATCGGGCTTTGGCCTTATCAGTTTACTCGGGCTTATCGTAGTGGGCACTGGGTTAATCCTAGTTTCAGGTATGGTGGGCGCACTTATTTTGCTTGGACTCCCTTTCATCGTAACCCTACTAGCTGTACTGTGGAGCAAGCCAAAACTTGCGCTATGGGGCAGTCTAGTGATGGGTTTTATGATTTCTGGCATTAGCCGCTACATCAATGCACCTTGGGGGTTAACCCTCGATATCCTAATGGTTTTGGCTTGGTTAATCATAATCCTCAACAAGGAAGTAAAAGTGAACTGGAAGTTCCTTAAAAACGACATTGTAATCTTCTCTACCGTTTGGATGCTTTACTTGATTTTCGAAATCGTAAATCCAGCTGGAAACGGAATCGTAGCATGGTTCTATGCCATGAGAGGCCTTGGTTTCTACCAAGCATTAAGCATTCCTCTAATTTTCTTGCTCTTCAGAGATCGAAAAGACTTCATGATCTTTCTTAACATCCTTATTGTGCTTTCCCTTATTGGAGTGGCCTGGGGTTTTAAGCAGCAAATCATTGGGGTTGATGCCGCAGAATATCGTTGGTTATGGGAGGAAGATCACCACGAAGAACATGTTTTACATGGTGTTTTAAGGGTATTCTCATTTTACAGCGATGCAGGTCAGTTTGGTGCTTCACAAGCCATGATGGCGCTATTTACCGGAATTTTAGCAACAGGCCCTTTTAAATTCAGAACTAGAGTATGGTATGCCATCTGTGCTGTATTGTTCTTCTTAGGTTTTGCTATTTCTGGTACAAGAGGCGCCCTGGCTGTGCCATTATTTGGTGGAATAGCTTACCTCATCGTGAACAAAAACTTTAAAGTATTATTGGCAGGTCTTTCGGCAATCGTGCTGGTATTCTGTATTCTAAAATACACCTTCATGTTTCAAGGTGTAGAGCAAGTGCGTAGAATGCGCACCGCCTTAGACCCCAACAACAAATCTCTTTCTGTTAGACTCGACAACCAAAAAATCTTTGGTGCCTACTTGGCTAATAAACCATTTGGGGCCGGAATTGGTACCGCAGGTTTTTGGGGCGCTAGGTTCAATCCAGAATCACTAATGGCCAACACCGCAACTGATAGCTGGTATGTAAAAGTTTGGGCCGAAACAGGGATTGTAGGCCTTATGATTCACCTTTCCTTTTTAGGCTTTGTATTGGGGAAAGGAGGCCACTTGGTCATGAATCTAAAAGACAAACAAGGTAAAACCTACGGACTAGGGCTATACGCCTGTATAATTGGAGTACTCTTTTCCAGCTATGGAAACCAAGTATTTGGCCAAATGCCAACAGGCATGGTAATGAACATGGCCATCCCTTTTCTTTTTTTAATCAAAGAATGGAAACCACTAAAAAACTGATATGGAAACGTTAATCATCATTTTACTCGCTGTATTGATCGCCTACTTTGGTGGGTCTGCCCTTTACCTTTTCGTGTTGGCCTTGGCCTCGAAGGTAAAACAACGCTCTAGTTTTCAATCAGTTGAAAAAAGAAACAAATTTTTGGTGATGGTACCTGCTTATAAAGAAGATGCCGTGATTATTGAAAGTACGAAGCGCAATATGGCTTTGCGTTACCAATACCCTAAAAGGGCTTTTGATTATGTTGTGATTGCTGATGGTTTGAAACTGGAGACAGTAAAAACCCTCAGAAACCTTGGTGCTGATGTGTTGGAAGTGAAGTTTGAAAAAAGCACCAAGGTGAAATCACTTCAAGAAGCCATGAAGGTGTATGGTGAAAATAGAACCTATCATGCCACAGTAATCTTAGATGCTGACAACGTAATGGACATGCACTTTTTGACCAAAGCAAATCAGTACATCAACCGTGGAATGAAAGCCATACAAGGCAATCGAGCAGCAGCCAACGGACAAAACACCATTGCTTTGTTAGATGGCCTTTCAGAATTCGCCAACCAAGAAATGATTTGCAAAGGCGCCAATGTTTTGGGCTTGTCTTCAAAGCTTTCTGGTTCGGCCATGGTATTTGATTTCGAATTATTCAAAAGTGTGGTTTTTGACTTAACAGCCATTGGTGGTTTTGATAAAGAACTAGAGTTGGCTTTTACAGCAAAAAAGGTCTTCATACACTTTTCAGAAGACTTAGTAATCAAAGATGAGAAAGTGGGTTCATTTCAGCACTTCTCTAAGCAGAGAGGTCGCTGGTTGGAGTCACAGTACACTTTCCTAAAAAAATCGATTAAACCGGCTTTCAGAGCACTTTTAAAAGGTAACTTCGATTACTTCCACAAAACAATGCAATTGGCCTTACCGCCACGCGCCTTGGCTCCTTTCGTAATGCTAATGCTAGTTCTGCTTTCATTGCTTACAGGGAATGTGGTTTTGATTACGCTAGCAACCATCGGAACTGTAGCCAACTTTGGAGCCTATGTAGTTTGTCTTCCTTTCAAAGTGCTACTAAAAAATGGCTTAAAGCTAATTGTAGCCCTACCAAAATTAGTGCTGTCAACACTAATTGCCTTCACTTGGATGAAGAAGTCACGCACTGAATTTATTCACACACCACATAACGCTGTTTAGTCATGTTTGAAGGAATGCCTTGGTCACTCCTGCTTCCTATAGCAACACTATTTCTAGTTTGGGGAGTCATGAGATCTAAATTAGAATTGGCTGCTGAAGCCAAAAAAGAAAAGAAGAAAAGCGCTAAAAGAAAGAAAAAATGAAGCCCACTAAAATGAACATATTATTGATCTGTAAATCTCTTCCGTGGAGATTTAAGGGCGGAATTCAAACACACACTTGGAACCTCGCTTTGGCCTTAACCGAGAAAGGACATTCAGTGTCTGTACTCACTGGTGGCGCTTACCGCGAAGCCGAAAAGCAATATGAAATTGACGGTGTAAGCATCATCGAAATTCCATTTTTCCCAGGCAGATACCTAAAGCCAATCTCTAATTTAGCCGAAGAATTTAGCTTTAACTGGCAGGCAAAAAACTGGGTAAAGAAAAACCACAGTTGTTTCAATGTGATACACACCCAAGGACGCAGCGGATACTTATTATATATGATTCCTGCGCTTAAAGGCAGATTAGCCAATACAATCCATGGAATTATAAGCAGAGAGAGTAGTAGCGAAAAAGGTTGGAGTTTCAATTCAAAACTACACGCTTGGCTTACTCAAAAGATAGAATACAAACTTTTAAAAGCCGCCCATCTTAAGATTGCAGTAAGCGAAGATGTGTGCAAAGAAATTAGCCTATCAAACCACTTAGAAGGGGTAGAAGTAATTCCAAACGGAGTAAAACTTTCTACAGTAGAAGCGATCACAAACCAACAAGTTTTGGTAGGTGATAAAACTAAGTTTCTTTTCGTAGGAAGACTTCACCCAGTAAAAGGATTGGTACCAGTGATTACCGCAATAGCAAAGACCAAATCAAAAATTCAGTTGGATATTGTTGGAAACGGCCCGCAGTACAAAACGCTTAAAGATTTGATCAAGAAGCATAAGCTAGAAAGTCAAATCACATTATTGGGAGAATTTTCCAACGCTCAAATTCATGAAGCAATTCCTTCATATCGCGCTTTATTACTCCCGTCATCTTACGAAACACAAGGCATCGTTTTACTAGAAGCCAATGCGCATGGAGTGCCTGTTGTAGCCACCGATTTAGCTGCCATTCGTGAGTCGGTGAGCCATGGTGAAAATGGGCTGCTTTGCAACATTGAACAGCCAGAATCTTATGTATATGCCATGGAATACCTTTTAGAAAAC
Organism: Roseivirga seohaensis; assembly: GCF_001592945.1. Classification (GTDB taxonomy): domain Bacteria; phylum Bacteroidota; class Bacteroidia; order Cytophagales; family Cyclobacteriaceae; genus Roseivirga; species Roseivirga seohaensis. The sequence continues at coordinate 64,337 of NZ_LRPB01000047.1, read as the reverse complement.
CCAGCCGAAGCTGAAAGAATGGGTGCAATTGGCAAAGAAAGAATCTCATCAGTTTTTACTTGGGACAAAGTAGCAGAACGCACAATTGAGTCTTATCAAAAACTTGCAATATAATGATCAAATCACTGAAAAATAGCGCCATGTTCTCGAACAGCCTCTATTCTATTGCAGGCCAAGCCTCATTCCTAGTGAGCAATTTCCTGCTCTTTATTGTGCTGTTAAAGGAATTCCCTCAAGAAGCCGTGGGGGTTTGGGCACTGTTCATTACTGTAATATCCATTGTAGACAGCATGCGTCAGGGCTTAATTCAGAATGGGTTGACGCGCTTGCTAATTCAAAAAGCGGACGAAGAAGCACAACAAGCAGGATCCGGTTTAACCATCAATTTCTCTGTAATCATTCTAAGTGCTATCCTACTCTACTTTGGTGCTGGGCTTCTGGCCAACTTATGGGAGGCGCCAGCCCTAATTGAATTGTTCAAACAAAGCTGGAAGCCATTGGTGAGTTTAGGCACAATTCAGATGATGAACATTCTATGTTTCGCTAAAAACAAGTTCAAACTTTATGCTAGGCTAAACCTCATTTACATGGTTACCTTTTTAACCATAATGGTGACGGTTTGGTACACCGGAAACTTAAGTTTTAATGCCATTTTAAATGGTCAATTATTGGCTGTAATTTCACCAGTGTTGTACATGTTATTCAAGCATCCAATTGCTATTGCCATGCCACAATTGGCCATCATAAAAGAGCTACTTGGATTTGGAAAATACATTGCTGGAACCAACCTCTTATCCTTGCTTTTTAACAAAGCCGATGTGCTGATGATCGCCTATTTTCTTGATCCAATTTCACTCGCACTTTTCCATTTCGCATCAAGAATTATTCAGTACATAGAGCTTCCATTAACGGCACTTAGCCAAGTCATTTATCCGCGATTAGCAGCAAGTTATCATGCAAACGGTGTCAGTCAGCTAAAGAAAGAATATGGCCGGTCAATACTCACGTTATTAGCACTCATAATTCCAGGAGTAATGGTTATAGATATTTTCAATACCAGTATTATAAATATTTTATCATCAGAAGATTACCTAGCGTCATCTCAATTGATAATTATACTATCTATTGGATGTTTGTTCAAGCCTTGGGGTCGTGTATTCGGGCTTACATTGGACGCTATAGGTAAGCCCAAAGTAAACTTTCAGATGCTGGCTTTCAGCCTATTAGTAAATATTGCAATGAATGCCTGGCTAATTCCTCAATATGGTGTTACAGGTGCGGCTATAGCAACTACTAGCAGTATCATTATTACCATCTTATTAGGTCAAATAAGAATCAAGAAATATGTAGACATTTCTCCTTTATCAGAAGTGTTTAATTCATTCAAGATCAAAACATTAATAGCCACAAAATAAACTCATTATGGAACTTACTTTTGGCAACGCACAAATTTATACTAGTGAGCGAATGAAGGGCAATCCCCTACTCGCAAAACTGTTTAATAAAGTGTTCGGGTACACCAATGTGGGCAATTATGCGCGCTTTACCATATTCAAAAAACTGATTAAAAATATTCCTTTCAAAGGAGATGAAAACATCCTTGATTTAGGCACTGGATTTGGCGAGTACGCCATCAGTTTGGCTACCGCTTTCCCTAACTCAAAGGTGCACGCTTTAGACATAGATCAGAACAGAATCAATAGCCTAAACGAAGCGCTTTACAAGTCTGAAATTAAGAACATAAAAACCTATTCCGACTACCTAGATCGCACCAAAATTAAGGAGCTTGACTTCGCCTTTTCGATTGATGTTTTCGAGCACATTGCTCCCGAAAATATGCCTTTCAATACGGTGCACGATCGACTGAAAAAAGGTGGTTATTTTATGGTGAAAATTCCGAACGTAGAACAAAAAACAATTTTGCCAGATCGCTACTTTGCCGATCATGATGAATGGCTAGAAGAAGAACATATAGGACAAGTGTACGACCTCGATGGATTGAAGAAGAAGTTTGAGCAAGAGGGTTTCGAGGTGGTACATGCATCCTATTCTGATGGGTATTTATCCAGATTGGCTTGGGAACTTGCTTACCTAGGAAAGAAAGCAGGCGTAGTAACTCAATTGTTAAGCTTGCCTTTGGCCAAAGGCTTGATCCATATGGACCGTTGGTTTCATCATGGAAAATGGGGCAACGCAATACAGGTAATTGGTAAAAAAAAGTAAATCATGGAAAGCCCACTAGTCAGTATTATTACGGTAAACTACAAGCAAGCGCAAGTTACTTGTGAGTTATTGGATTCAATTGCAAAACTGAGCTACCCTAATTTAGAAGTCATTGTGGTAGACAATGCTCAGCCGAATGACGACACGCAGCTTTACCGCCAGCATTTCGAAAAAGTAGTGGTGATCAACAAAAAGGAAAACCTAGGCTTTGCAGGAGGAAATAACGAAGGCGTTAAGGCCGCTCAGGGCGATTACATTTTTCTTCTAAACAATGATACAGAAATTAAGAACGGAACTATTGATACACTCTTAAATTGCTTTACCAGCCCATCTGTGGGTGCAGTGAGTCCGGTGATTAAATACTTTGACACGCCAGATACAATTCAGTTTGCCGGTTTCACAGAAATCAACAAACTGACAGGTCGTAATGAACTGATAAAATCACGCCCTCAACCCACAGGAGCTGTGTCTACCCCCTATTTCCACGGGGCTGCAGTCATGATTCCTCGGTTTGTGATAAATCAATGTGGCTTAATGCCCGAAGACTATTTTTTGTATTACGAAGAATTAGATTGGTCCAGAATGTTTCGCGAAGCAGGTTTTGAACTGAAGGTGTGTATGGACGCGGAAATTCTTCACAAAGAATCTATTTCTACAGGAAAAAACAGTCCGCTAAAAGTCTACTATCAAACCCGAAATAGAATCTATTTCATGAAGCGCCAGAAAGGAAATCAAAGTGTAGTCTTCTTGTTATTCTTCTTATTGTTAAGTTCACCTAAAAACCTTTTGAGTCACTTATTCAAATCTGAATTCAAACATTTAAGCGCTTTCACCAAAGGGGTTTGGGATGCATTAATTTTAAGGAAAGTGGGGTTTGTGAGGGTTTAAACTTAAACTCAGGCTCTTAGTCAATTCGAATACCGTCAATGAAATCTTTAAAAATAAAGTGATAATCATTGTTCATCAAAGTAGACCCTACAATATCACCCGTTATTACTGCATATACCTTTTTTACATTCCTACTTTAGTACCTTTTTTGGTACTAAACATATCTTAGTACCTTTTTTAGTACTAGCCTACTTCTCTCAATCTCACTTAAAACTGAGCCACCTAACCTGATAAACTGCTCATCGCCTAAAGCCTACAACTCATCGAAACTATCTAATTCCAATTCTGGATTCAGCTACTTTTATCCTACTAAACAAACAGCATATGGAAACGCTATTCTGGATTTCGACCTTTATTATTCTGTACTCTTTTGCTGGGTACGGTATACTGATAACCTTGCTTAATAAGTGGAAGAAAAAGAAAAACACTTACACGCCCTTCTCTGAAGAAGACTGGCCTGAGGTTACTCTACTGATTGCAGCTTATAATGAAGCTGACATCATCAGGCAAAAAATCGCCAATTGCGAAAAGATTGACTACCCTAAAGACAGACTAAAAGTACTTTTTGTAACAGATGGATCAACGGATCAGACCAACGACATCATCAATCAGTACGCCTCCGTTTCGCTTAGCTTTAGCCCAGAAAGGAAAGGTAAAATAGCCGCAGTAAACCGCATAATGCGATACATTACTTCGCCAATTACCGTGTTTAGTGACGCCAATGTAATGATGAACCCAGGAGCCATTAAAGCTTTGGTACAACCATTTGAGTCTAATTTAATGGGTGCCGTTTCGGGTGAAAAAATAGTACTGAGTGAAACTGAAGATAATGCCAGTGCTTCTGGTGAAGGTTTTTACTGGAAGTATGAGTCATTCCTAAAAAAGCAAGATGCCGAATGGAATACATTAGTGGGCTCAGCTGGTGAGTTATTTGCCATCAGAACTCGTTTATTCGTTCCTACAGAAGAAAACACCCTTATTGAAGATTTTGTGATGACCATGCGCGTTGCTGCCGATGGTTACAAAGTGGGCTACGAACCTAGCGCCATGGCAACAGAAACTGCCTCAGCAAACATTGCAGAAGAAACTAAAAGAAAAGTGAGAATAAGCGCTGGAGGAATTCAGGCGGTGATCAAACTGGTAAAGCTGTTGAATGTTTTTAAGTACGGAAAACTCACCTTTCAGTACGTGTCGCACCGTGCCTTGCGTTGGACACTTATGCCTTTGGCTTTGATTGGTACTTTTGCCAGTACATTGTGGCTTGCCGACACACATTGGTTTTACAATTTAGCTTTTAGAGCTCAATCCATTTTCTACCTGCTTGCCTTCTTTGGCTATGTAATTAGAGACCAAAAAACCTCATACAAACTACTCCACATCCCTTACTACTTTACTTATATGCACATTTGCGTAGTAAAAGGCTGGATCAAATACTTTAGAGGAAATCAAAAAGTAACCTGGGAAAAATCTGAAAGAGTAGTCTTAAAAAGTTCAGAACATCAACTTTCGGTGGTCAGAAACTAAAAGAGGAACCAATGGCTCCTCTAATTCAATATTTTATTCTTAAATCGATTAAAGCAAGTTCAATCGCTTCATTAAAGCTTCTTTATTGGCCCTAGAAATAGGAATTACCTTGTCTTCAATCAGTAAGTTCGACTCTTCAATATCTACGATTTTCGATAGGTTGACTACGAAAGACCGATGTACTTTCTGGAAGTTAAATTCTTCCAATCGGTCTTGAACCTTTTTCATGGTACTGTGTACTATATAGCCCTTATTAGCAGTTTTGAACAGTGCATAATCTCCTTTGGCTTCTATATAAAGTATATCTTCTATTTTTACTTTAATCAGCTTAGCGTCTACTTTCAGGAAAATGCTATTGTCTATAATCTTCGACATTCCACTGCTCTTTTCAGCAGATTTAAGCCTTTCGTAAGAGCCCATCGCCACTTCAATAGCTGCATTAATATCTTTTACGCCATAAGGTTTTACGAGGTAACCAAACGGCCCTCTTTCTCTGGCCCTTGAAACAGTGGTATTATCGGCAAAAGCAGTGGTGAAAATGAAAGGAATGTCAAATTGGTCGTTGATAATTTCGGCCAAATCTACACCGTCAATATCTCCTCCAATTTGAATATCGAGCAGTGCCAATTCTGGCGAATGTTGATTACAAAGTTCAATGGCATCATCGGCATTGGCAGCAACACCCACTACTTTATGATCTAACATTTCTAGAATATCCTTAAGACTATCCGAAATCATTATATCATCTTCTACAATTAATATCTTTAACTGGCTCATTCCTTAAATAAGATTTGAGTTAAAGATAATAATTATATAGTCTTAAAAAAGACTTGACTTATCGAGTTGGAATAATAACTATAAATTCAGAGCCCATATCTTGTTCACTATTAACGGAAATGGTACCTCCGTGCATCTCTACAAATTCTTTCACAATAGAAAGCCCAAGGCCTGTACCTTGAATGTTTTTAACATTCGTAGCCCTATAAAAAGAGGCAAACAATCCTTTTTGATCCTTCTTTGGAATTCCTATACCATAATCTTTAAAGGTGATTTTCACCTCATTCGTTTTTTCATAAGATAAGATAACCTTGGGGTCATCTTTGCCTTCTGAATATTTAAAAGCATTTGAAATAAGATTGGCCACGACATGATCAAATAAATTGACATCGATATTGACGGGTTGTGCTACTCCGATAACAGAAAAGTCAATATATCTACCGTCCTTTCTATTTTCAGTTAATTGAGTTACGGCTTTTTTAATTAGCTCATGAAGGTCGGTTGGTTTTTTATTTATTTCCACACGCCCTGCCTCTATTTTACCCAACATCAAAATATCGTTCATCAAGAAAGTTACCCTACCTATTTCTGACTCAATTCTATTGAGGTATTTATTATAACCCTCGACATGCTCTGGGAATTGGTTTTCGAGCTTGAATGCTATTAAGTCTGCATTTTGCTTTATCGTAGTCAGCGGGGTTCTAAACTCGTGAGAAGTCATAGAAACAAATCTAGACTTAAGTTCATTCAACTCACGCTCTTTATTGAGTGCTTTCTCCATTTCATTTTGCACCTCTTTTTGAATGGTAATATCTCTTACAAAAGCAGTAAATGAATGAATTCCATTTCTAACAATGGGTAGAATAGCCAGCTCAATCGGGAATTCCTCGCCACTTTTACGCATAGCTGTAATTTCAATGCGCTGGTTTAGAACAGGCCCCTGTTTTGTTTTAAAGTAATTTTTCATTCCCGCATCATGGGCTGAATGATGTTTAGAAGGAATGATATTATTTGTTAGTGGTTCACCAATTACCTCTTCAGCTTTCCAGCCGAAAATCACTTCCGCTTGAGGGTTCCACTCTGTGATTAAGCCTTTTTGGTCAATTGTGATAATTCCGTCAAGTGCTGAGTTAATAATTGTTCGAAGCTTATTTTCATTTTCTTTTAATTCTCGCTCGGCTATCAGTTGTCTTCGCTTTGCCTTAGCATTCTTCAGTCTATTAGATGCTAAATTAGCAAGAGTAGTAAGTGTAGCTAAGTGCTCATCCTTAAAGAAATTTTTCTGCTTGTGTTCTGAATCAATAATACCAATTACCTTATCGTCAGCAATTATAGGCACCGTAATTTCAGAGAGCCTTAGTCCATCAATATCTTTATATCTGCTATCTTTAGAAGTATCGCTTATAATTTCGGATACCCCAGTTTCAGCAACATGTCCAACTATTCCCTCTCCAAGTTTCACCTGAATTGGGTCTATTATTGTTCTATCTTTCGACATATTTGGCCCATAAAGTGCCAACTGTTCTAAACAGTTATGGTCTTCATTAAAAACGTAGACAACGCAGTCTTCAAAACCAAACTCGTCAATAACATTTTCAGCAATCTCCCAGGCTATTTCTACAATATCTTCTTTTACCAACAGCTTGGTAACGAAACCGTTGATCGCTTTTAGATAGCTTTCATTTTCAGACAGTTTAGCATTTCTTAATCTTAAAGTTTCGCGCTCCTTAGCTAGCTCCTTTTGGTTTTCGTCTTGGCTAATAATAAAGCCAATGTATTTTGCCAGAAGATCGATAAACTCAAGATCGTAAGCATCAAAGGGCTGTTCACGTGCTTCTACACAAGTGAAATTAACTGTACCTCTCCTTTTTCCATTTACCGAATAAGGGGAGGCTATGTATGTTTCAATACCAAACTTACTAAATGCGATATGGTCTGAATAATCAGATTTACTAAAATTATGAATTGCAATTTTTGAATCAAGATTAAAGGTAATGTCACAGTAAGTTTCTTGCAGCTTAAAGTGCTGTTCAGCCGAATCTACCGGCTCTTCATCATTTAAATAGCTATGCTGAACATAATAATCATCGCCTTCAATCCTACTTACAATCCCAAAAGGTAAATTAAGATAGTTAGCAGCAATCTTCATCCCTTCATTGATTTGACAGTTAAGATCTAAACCAATGTTGGAGGTCATTTCGTTTAAAAGCTCTAAACCTACCCTGTATTTATCTAAGCGACTGCGGGTATATATGAGTTCTTCCTCATCTTTCTTTCTACCCGTAATATCCATGTGAATCCCTAAAGACCCTATTCTTTCACCATCAAAATTGTAGTTGGGAGCACCACTAATCAAACACCAAATTGGTCGGCCATCTTTATGTTTCAGCATTACTTCATAAACACTAGCTACACCTTGCGCCCGCTTGTCATGCTCTCTATCAATAATCTCCTTTGTCTGTTTTGGAACTAAAATATCGGAAGCAACATTGCCAATAAGCTCTTCTGGTGTATAGCCAGTAATGCTACACATGGCCTCGTTTACGTAGAGAATTTTTTCATCTAAGTCTACTTCTAAAAGACCAAACTGAAGGTTTTGAATAATACCTCGGTATTTTTCTTCGGATTTCAGTAATAGTTGATCAGATACATGTCGGTCAGTTATATCTCTGGCTACCGACATCATTCCTAAAATACCATGTTCATCTTCAAGAATCTGCACGTTCTGACCAATCCAAATTACTTCACCATTTGCACAAACAATTGGAAACTCCAAGTAAGTGGTTGTTTCACCCTTGGCCATTTGATTTTGGTAAAAATGAATTACTCTTTCCTTGTGGTCATCTCGAATCAAATCGACATATCGCATCCCAATTACTTCGTCCTTGCTGTAACCCACAGCCTTTAATGCTTTGGGGTTTGCATAGGTGAAACAGCCTTGGGTATCTGTTTCATAAATAATGTCATTTGCCGCTTCCACCAACATTTTGTAGCGGTTAATCGACTTTGATCTAGAAGAGTATGATTTTTTATGCTGCAAATCGAAAGAAATATGATATAAACTATCTGAGTACCGAATACTAAGATAATACATTGCATGGTTCATTTCGAATTGTATGTTCTCTTTCTTAGATAAATCTGAAGAAATACAATGCCATAGATTTTCTCCAATCTTTTCTCCTTCTACGAGTCCTAATTGGGAATTCCAGATTGAGGGTACAAACTGTTTACTGACTAAAAGTCCGTTACTGGTAATGGTTATTTGAGGCTGTGTGTTCACTTGGGCTGAGTTGTGCAATACAAATGAATAGAATTAATAGTTGGTACAATGATTCTTTCGATAACTGACAGTATTATTCGATAACTGACCGAAATCATCGATAAATGAATTAAGGTCTTCCCAGCCACTCCAATAATAGCACGCCTACCAATCTGATTTTCTTCCTATCTTCCAATTCAAACAACCATATAGAAAATGAATAGAAAACACATTCTACTATTTTTGTTGCTCTACTCCCCTATGCTTTTTGCTCAAGAAGTAAGAGTACTGAACCCTATAACTTGGCCCGAATCTGATAAAGACACCGCCACATACACCGTAAAAGGCGAAAGGCACGGTGTTAGTTTTTTTAAACAGTATAGACACCCTGAAGTACAATACGAGCCAATGAAGCAGCTCACCTTCGACACTTACCACACCGTAAACGTAATGTATTACTGGTATAAAGTATGGGCCGAAAAGTATCCAGACATTGTAGACTTGTATCAGGTAGGCACCAGCTTTGAAGGTCGACCAATTTTACAGATGACCTTGACCAATAAAAAAACTGGCAAAGACACCGATAAACCAGCCGCTTACTTTGAAGGTGGCCGCCATAGCGGAGAAATTACCAGTAGCGAATCCATTCTCTGGCTCACTCAACACCTATTAGAAAACTATGGTAGCGACCCCGCCATTACCAAACTGATCGACACTAAGGCGATTTACCTGAGACCACAAAACAATCCTGATGGTTCGAACCTGTATTTAAACACTGCCCAAAGAAACCGTTCTACGGTAAGGCCACACGATAATGATAGAGATGGTTTACTAGATGAAGACGATGAAGAAGATTTAGACGGAGACGGAATTATATACCAGATTCGAGTAAAAGCCAAAAAAGGGGAAAAAGGCACACATATTATTGACCCAAGAGACCCGAAAGGACGTTTAATGAAGCGTTCAGAAAATGGTGATTACTTTGTTTATAGCGAAGGAATCGACAATGATGGTGACGGCCGTTTTAATGAAGATGGCATTGGCGGATTAGACCTTCATAGAAACTACCCTGAAAACTGGCGACCTGATACGGGTGAAGATGAAACAGGCAGGGGCTATACACAAAATGGAGCCGGAGCTTTCCCCATGTCCGAACCAGAATCGCGCTCTATTGTAATGTGGATGCTTACTCACCCTAATATTTCAGTAGCCAACTCTATGGACACCCGAGTGCCAATGCACCTAAGAGCTCCTTCTACTTCGAAAAGTGAAGAAAGAATGTATCCTGAAGATTTGGACATCTACAAAAAATACGATCAAATTGGAATGGACATTACCGGCTACCCTTGGGCTGGCGATGTATATGAAACTTATGCAACACGCTACAAAGTGAACCCTTCTACTGGCGACCCATTAAAACCTAGTCCGCTGTTCGGCCATGGTCCTGATTTTGGGTACTTCTATTACGGAGCAATCTGGTATGGCGATGAGCTATGGAACAATGGTGCCATGAAAGATTACGATAACGATGGCATTTATGACGATTATGATGGGCTGCGTTGGGACGATGAAGAAAACGGAGGTCGTGGTTTTAAAGAATGGGAACCTTTCGATCATCCAACATTAGGCAAAGCAGAAATTGGGGGTTTTCACCCTAAATTCTTTGGTCAAAACGGACCGCCTTGGCAATTAGAAAACTGGGCGAAAAAGCAAGCACTCTTCAATTTAGCCATGGCCATGGATTTACCACAAATTACTTTAAACGATGTAAGTGTAGAAAGCAAAGGCAAAGACACCTATATAGTGAAGGTAAAATTCACAAATACAGGCCAATTACCAACAGCACTGAAACAAGCGCAATTGGTTAAAATTGTACGCGAAGACCGTGTTCAGTTACAATTCGATTCGAAACTAACCCGAGGCGGAGATGAGGCTCAAGTGCAAATCATTAATCCTACTCTATCTGACAAAACTCAGTATATGGACAGAACGCTGCCAGGCCAAAGCCAAGAAGCTACTTTTGAAATTAAACTGAACAAAATCAAGGGCGCTAAAGCAAAAGTGAAAATCCTTTCCACACGAGGTGGTTATATAGAAACTGAAGTAACCATCGGTACACCAGAAAAATAATAGCACCAACAACACCCTAACCAACAGCCTGAAAATCAATGTGTTTTCAGGCTGTTTTGTTTCCTACCCTCTTCAACTAAAAGATAAAAACCAAACATGCTGAAAGATAATTATATCTTAATATTAACATATTAAATTTTATTAATATATATAATACTCTAGCTTAACGACCTGAACAAAAACAGCTTAGAATAAATAGATAATGAAGTAATAGGCCATTACAAAACAAGCGATAAGCTTAAGCAGTGTGCCTGCCAAAAAACCAAGAAACGAGCCCAGTGCAGAGCGCATGGCCTTATTAGTATCTTGCCCAGCGCTCATTTCGCCAACAAAAGCACCCAACAGCGGACCGATAATAATTCCAAAAGGAGGAAAAAAGAACATGCCTATAATTAAACCTATAGTACTCCCCCACACCCCTTTTTTGGTTCCGCCAAAACGCTTGGTTCCATAAATGGGAACAATGTAATCTAGCACCGTAACGGCAACAGTAATTAAAGCCAGTGCCCATAAAGTATCTTCTGGAATATCAGTTCTAGCTGTAAAATGGAGGAAAAGCAATCCAAGAAAACTAACAGGTGGCCCAGGTAGAATGGGTAAAAAACAGCCTGCAACACCCACAAGCATAAAAACGACACCTAAAACAATAAGTAGTATATCCATGGCTAAAAAAATGATTGATATTTAAAGATGATTAATTTTGGTGTATAAGTCATGATGGACATTCGAAAACAACTTTTAAAGGAACATTCCAAAGAGAATACGAACCTCATCGTTTCTTATGTTGCCGAACAACAGGAACGGTTTGATGCGCTGATGAACTTATTCCTAAGCGATGAATATCGCGTAACGCAAAGGGCTGCTTGGGTAGTTGGTGAAATTGGTAGAAAGAAAGTAGAAATGCTTAAACCACATTTGAAAGCAATGGTGTTCAACCTTAAGCAACCCAATTTACATGACTCCATTAAACGCAACACCGTCCGTGTGCTTCAGGAACTCGAAATTCCAGAAAGCCTTTGGGGTGAAGTAGCCGACATTTGCTTTGGCTATTTGGCTTCTAAAAGTGAAGCCATAGCTATTAAATGCTTTTCCATGACAGTGCTTTTGAATATTACTTACAAAGTACCTGAGTTGAAAGACGAGCTTCAAATCCTGATTGAAGACCAAATGCCTTATGGTTCCTCTGGCTTTAAATCCAGAGGAAAACGAACGCTAAAGGCGCTTGAGAAAATCCAATAAGAGTGCCCCATTGCTCACCCAAAAGTCAACTTAACAGTCATTGCGAACCTGCCAAAGTTCTTCGTAGTGATAGAGCATACGTGAAGCAATCTCACTGATTATTAACCGCAAAGGGCGCGGAGTTTCACAAAGAGTATATACAATGTATGCAATGCGTATTCAGCTCTGCCGAGCCAACTTTAAATAAAGATTGCTTCGTGCCTCGCAATGACCGTGACCGATGGCTCACCGCAAAACCCAAACATTCGCGCCACAAACGCCAACTTAACTGTCATTGCGAACCTGCCAATGCTTAACGAAGTGAAGAAGCATAAGTGAAGCAATCTCACTGATTACTTAAACCTCTGCCCTATTTCGAGCCGTCATTTCGCAGCTTGCGGAGAAATCTTTTCACTTTCCTTAGATCAAGGTTAACTGTACCAAAAGGTTATTGCGCCCCTTCAGGGCTTGATTAATTTTAATACCATAGGAATGGGCTGTGCCCATTCCTATGGTATTACGCCCCGCTGGGGTCTACAAAGGTGTCGCCCCAGCGGGGCGTAATGTAGAATGGGTATTTCTTTATGCTACAAAGGGGCCACCCCGCTGGGGTTTTGCTTTTACTCAAGCATTCTACTTCTCTTAGCCCTGTAAGGGCGTAATATCAAAATGAAGGGTGCAGCCCTTCGGTAGTCAAGACTACGACTCACATAAGTCCTGTAGGGACGAGATAATAAAACATGTAAGTGCCATTACCCACTGTCGCAGGTTCTCCGAACCTGTGACTACTTTAACCTAGGACTCTGTTCTTGAGTTACCTTATTTACTAAGTCTCATAGCAAGCGGATCCTGAAACAAGTTCAGGATGACGGTCAATTTCAGCCTATTCAGAGCAGCATGCTCGACTGGTTTCAGGTTTAAATGGTTAATAACATCACTAGGTACCTTTTACACAAATAGCCCACGGTTGAAACCGTGGGCAATAAATGAACAAGCTGACACCAACTGTTTTAACGGTTTCATTCTTATGCTGTAAAGCAAAAAACCCAAAGCATTGCTGCCTTGGGTTTTTAATTCTTAAAATACATGTAGGCTTAAAAGCCTGGTAGTAACTCTAGTTTAAGTCCGTCTACATAAGCTTTATAAGCTGGCCAATCAGTTTTGAAGAAAGCATTGATTTCTCCAATTACCTCATTGGCTTTCTTTTCGGCATTGGCCAAAGCAAAGCGCATGCCCTGCGTTACTGGATCATAACTCCCACCCATTTTACCTCTTATAGTTCCTAAATAACTTGAGAGAACGCTCTTGTCATTTCGTGAACCCTGCGTGCTTTCAGCGTAAATCAATCGGTTCAAAGCCGTTAGCTTTTTCTTGATTTCAGCATTCTTTGCTTTCAAGGCTGCATTATCATCGGCAAAACCATCTATCAAACCAACGCTTTTCGTAGCGGCTTGCAAACGATCAATGGCTTCGGTAACAGGCGCCAAGAAGTCATAGTATTCTTGAATAAACTGCTGCTTTGCCTCAATCTCGTTCATGTCCCATTCAGGAGTACGCGGGTCTTTCAATACTTTAATTGTTTGACTACTTGAAGTATTCCCCTTTGTCATTTTAACGGTATATGTACCCGGCAATACATCGTAACCCCGTGGTGGTGCAGCGCCTTCCCTGCTTGGGCCTGAACCTGGCTGACGAACACCATCGCCTTCAAAACCCCAATACATACGGTTCAAACCTTTGTCCGCAGACTCGTAAAGGGTTCTTACCACTTTACCTTGTGCATCAGAGATTTCAACTTTTACACGACCTGCCTCTTTAGCATAGTAGCTTATGGCTGCACTAAAAGGCTTATTATCACCCATGAAAAGTCCGTCACCCGTACTTCTATACCCCATGTACTGACCAATGATAGCATTGGTAGCATCTGGAATTGGGAAAACATGAAGGTTTTCTGCCATCAGCTTTTTCATGCCCATTTTAGTCGCTTCGCGAAGCGGACGGATATCGTCCAAAATCCAAAGTGCTCTACCAAAAGTACCGATGATCAAATCATGCTCTCTTGGGTGAATTTGAAGATCCATGGTTGGCACGGTTGGGTAACCGTGCGTCCATTTGGCCCAAGTAGCAGAACCATCCATACTCACGTAAAGACCTCCTTCAGTACCTAAAAACATCAAGTTCGGCTCAATCGGGTCTTGTACAAACGAAAGTGCAAAACCGAATACAGCATCCTTCTTCACAATACGCTTCCATGATTTTCCGTAGTTGGTTGTTTGGTAAACATAAGGCTCCCAGTTGTTTCTTCTGTGGTCATCAAAAACCACTACGGCTGTAGCTGGGTCATAAGTACTTGGCTTGATTTGCTGTACCCAAGTGGCATCTGGCAAACCCTCAAACTTTCCTGCGCTGTTCTCCCATTTTCCACCGCCATCTTGCGTCAATTGAACGTTACCGTCATCGGTACCTACCCAAATCACACCTTGCTTTAATGGGCTCGGCTCAATCACGGTAATTGTAGTATGCATTTCTGCACCCGTATTGTCATAATTCAAGCCTCCTGTATCAATTTGCTTTTGCTTTTCAGGATTGTTGGTGGTCAAATCTGGAGAAATGATTTCCCAATTTCTACCATTATCGGTAGACTTGAAAAGGAATTGCGCTCCGATATATACTGTCTTTTTATCGATCGGATTCACATTTACCCCTGCATTCCAATTCCAGCGTAATTCAACGCCATTAGGATGTTCCGGTCTAATGCCCACCATTTCACCCGTTACCCTATCGTACCGCTGAATGTTAGCGCCCTGACTCAATGAATAACCATAGCGAAAATCAGTAGGGTCTGGCACCACATCAAAGCCATCGCCACCTACAATTCTTTCCCAATAACCGTTTCTAATGCCTCCGTTTTTCAACAACTGGCTTGGCCCTAACCATGCGCCATTATCTTGCATTCCGCCCATTACATTGTATGGGTATTCCATATCGTAATTCACATGGTAGAACTGCCCAATTGGTAAGTTTTCAGAATATTGCCATCTGCCACCACGGTCGGTGCTCAAAACTAAACCACCGTCATTCCCCAAAATCAAGAAGTCGGGATCGTCTGGGTGCACATACCAAGCATGGTGATCGACATGGATAATGCCTGAATTCACAAAGTTTTGGAAGCTTTTACCACCATCTTCACTGGAAGTAACTTGCGTATGCAGAGAGTAAACTCTGTTTTCGTTCTGCGGATCTACATAAATATCAGCATAGTAAAACGGACGGCTACCGATGCCTCTATCGTTCTTGTTAGAAATTCTATACCATCTTTCTCCCCCATCGTCTGATCGGTAAATAGCATTTTCTTTTGATTCCACCCAAGCATAAATTCTATCGGGCATAGAAGGCGCAATAGCCAAACCTATTCGACCTAAATCGCCCTTCGGCAAACCATGCTCCGCAGTCTTTCTTTTCCAGGTTTCACCACCATCGTAGGTAATGTATATACCCGAAGCTGGACCGCCAGAATTGAAGAACCAAGGCCACCTGCGATGTTCCCACATGGCTGCTACTATTTTATTAGGATTAGTAGGGTCGATAACCATATCGGCAATACCCGCACCCGGACCTCCATAAAGTACTTTCTTCCAGTTTTTTCCGCCATCGGTAGATTTAAAAACACCGCGTTCTTCGTGTTCGCCCCAAGGAGAACCGATTGCGCCTACCCAAATGGTATTCGGGTCGTTAGGGTGAACAATAAGGCGATGGATATTACTGGTTTTTTCTAAGCCCATATGCTCCCATGTGCGGCCAGCATCTAAACTACGGTACACTCCATAACCAGAGTTGATGGAGTTACGAGGGTTTCCTTCGCCCGTACCTACCCAAATTACACTCGGGTTAGATGGATCGATGGTCACCACTCCGATGGAGGCAACATCCTGATCATCGAAAATCGGTTCCCATAAGGTGCCTTGGCTGGTAGATTTCCATAAACCACCAGAGGCAGTTCCTGCATAAATAATGTTTTTGTTCGACCGAACTACATCGATTGAAGTGACCCTACCCGACATTCCTGCCGGACCGATAGAACGTGGTTCCATGGATTTGAATAAGGAAAGGTCGGTTTGCGCTGTGGCCGAAGCGACACACAGACATAAGAATAAAAGTGTAAATAGATTTCCGAGCTTCATTGAGAAAGGATTTTGTTTATTTATCAATGGCTCAAGGTAAAACTATCTCAAGGTTTTTGCGGGGTGGAATTTTATTAGTGGCGTGTGAAGCGGTATTTCATTTATCCAAAACCTCGAAAAGAAATTCTAATTAGTTTATATTAATATCGAAGTAAGCGGAAAAAATTATTTTGAAAGAGTTAAGTTGAATTGACTATGGCATTAAAATTATCTCAGGACGAACTACCTCCTAATTTCGAAAATTGGTTTTCATTTTATGTTTGTTTAGCTTCCTTAGATGACGAGGTGAGTTTCAATCTATACTTTCAGAAAGACGGAAAACATTATATGGGAGAATATCACATGTCTTCTGTTGCTAAATTAGCATTGGAAGAAATTATACAAAACAAACTTACGGCTCAACAACTAGATGAGATTATTGGCAGGCTAAAGTTCACTGATACTGGGTTATCTAATAGCCTCGGAAACACGCTAAAATACTTATACGATACTGAGCGATCTATTGAAAGAAACTTAGCACAGTTTGAGTTCTCTAGAAGCGATATGTTCAAAGTAATGAATAACATAAATGAACAATGAATTAGATAATATTCTTATGACACGTTAACCCTCTCGGTTAGGTCATTGCGAGAAATAAGCGTTGCATCAGCAACAGCTTATGACGAAGCAATCTCTAGCAATCGTTACCTAAAAAAAGAGATTGCTTCACGTAAGCACCCAAACTTAAAAGAACTATGGCAGGTTCGCAATGGCGGCTAGATGAAGCCCTTTCGGAGCGTCATTCCATAGGAATCTTTTCACGTTCCACAAGTCAAGCCTTTCTGTGTTTCTGAAAAATTCCGAAGTCTCGGAGCCTACGGGATGACTTAACGCAGGCTATTGGTACTTTGATATATTTCAAATACCACAAACCTTAAGATATTACGCCCCTTCAGGGCTGGATTTACTTTATAATGATCATGGAATGGGCTGCGCCCATTCCTATGATATTCCGCCCCGTTGGGGCTACAAAGGTGTCGTCCCACTGGGGCTTAATGTACCGTATATGTTTCTCCATGCTACAAATATGCCGCCCCGATGGGGCTCTACATTTACAAAAACATTCTGCTGCGTTTAGCCCTGAAAGGGCGAAATACCAAAATGAAGGGTGTAACCCTTTGGAAAACTCGACTCTATATTCAAGAAAGTCCTGTAAGGACGAGATAAACTAATGCAGCTGTCTGTTCATGGCTCTAAATAGAAAATTCGGGAAGAATCAAAAAGACCTGTCAGATTTTGGAAACCTGGCAGGTCTTTTACTTAGCGAAACCTTTTAGCTACGTTTTTACTTAGAATAAGCCTGCCATTTCAACCAACCTGATAAACTCAGCACGATAGCCTTCTTGGTCTAGGCCCTTAGCTCCTTTGGCTAATTCAATGACCGCATTAAAAGTAAGGTTGTTTTTGTATTCTGAATTGCGAAGCATCATTCCGAAACCTGCTACTGTAGCCGACCAACGGAAGTTTTCGGAGCTATCGACCAATTTCACGGATTCATTCTTAATTACTTGTTGCAGCAAAATACTGGTATCTCCATCAGGCTTTTTATATCGAAGTTTCACCGTCATTAAATCTGTGGTGTTCCCTGTGGTTTTCTTCACTTCGGTATTCTGATATTTCAAGTCGTCCAATGGCTTGAACTGACTGTTTACCCCTACTGGAATAATTTCATATAAAGCCGTAACCGTATGGCCAGCGCCTAATTCGCCAGCATCCTTCTTGTCATTATTGAAGTCCTCATCATTCAGTTTTCTGTTTTCATAACCAATCAAACGATAAGCTTGTACCGTGGCAGGGTTAAATTCTACCTGAATTTTGACATCTTTAGCAATGGTGAAAAGCGTTCCACCAAACTCGTTCACCAATACTTTCTTGGCTTCTAAAATATTATCTATGTAGGCATGGTTACCATTTCCTTTGTCGGCCAAAAGCTCCATTTTAGAATCTTTGTAATTACCCATTCCGTAGCCTAAAACCGTTAAGAAAACACCTTCATTACGCTTTTCTTCAATCAAGTCTTCCATGGCTTTATTGCTCGATGCACCTACATTAAAGTCTCCATCAGTGGCCAATATCACTCGGTTATTTCCTTCTTTCAAAAAATTCTGTTTTGCGATTTTGTAAGCCAGTTCAATACCTGCACCACCAGCCGTTGAGCCACCTGCATTCAGTTTATCCAAAGCTTCAATAATCTTGCTTTTCTCTTTACCCGAAGTAGAAGGTAGCACCTCTCCTGCTGCGCCAGCATAAACCACAATGGCCACATGGTCTTCATCGCGCATTTGATTCACCAAAAGCTTTAATGATTTTTTGAGCAAAGGCAATTTATTATCCGCGCCCATCGAGCCTGACACATCAACCAAGAAAACAAGGTTGGCAGGTGGTAATTTATCCACTTCAATCTTTTCACCCTGAATTCCAATATGAACGAGTTTGTGTTGGGTATTCCATGGCGCATCGGATACTTCATGCTGTACCGCAAACGGATGTTTACCTTTAGGCCCTTCATAGTCATAATTGAAGTAGTTAATCATTTCTTCAATTTTCACAGCATCCTTTGGAGGCATTTTTCCACTATTAATAAACCTGCGCACATTGCTATATGAAGCCGCATCTACATCAATTGAGAAAGTGGAAAAAGGGTTCTTCCATGGCGTATTGAAGCCGTTTTCTTTTATTTCAGCATAATCTTCTTGACTTAATTCTTGCGGATACTGGTAAGCTGTAGAGAAATTATTCTCGGGCTGCATAAACATTTGGGAAGAGATATCGATTTCTTGCTCATCCGCCACTATTTCAAATGCTAAACTTTTCTGGCTTTGGTTTCGCTTATTCATTGCGGTTACAATAATTTCCCCCATTTCCTGAGCATCTACTTGAAGGCTAACATTGATTACCGATTGCTTTCCTACTTTCACTTCTTGGGTAATGTAGCCTAGGTATCTGAAAATCAATACCGTTTCATTGTTCGGTACGGTGATGCTGTACTTGCCATTGGCATCCGTAGAAACACCTTTGGAAGTCCCCTTAATCAATACTGATACTTGAGATAGCGGAAGATTATTGTCGGCACTTTTCACAATGCCCGTAACTTGATTTTGAAAATCTTTGGCTTGGCTGTTATGGAAAATACCAGTGAACAGCATCATTAATATTATTAATTTCTTCATCGCTAAAAGGTTTATGTAAAAAATTCTTTAACCTTGAGATGCACGGCTTTTGAAGATTCCATAAAAGCAGAGAAAAAAAAATTCATTTATAATCCGTTGTTCTCGAAAAAACGAACTGATATCGCCCAAAAAACTGACCTAGAGCTGATTTTCGCTTATCAAGAAAATCAGGACAATAGGTGGCTTGGGGAGCTGTATAAACGATACATGAGTTTTGTGTATGGAGTTTGTTTGAAGTATTTGAAAGACCGCGATGCCGCCCAAGACATGGTGATGCAGGTTTTTGAAAAATTGCTGTCGCAATTACAAAATCAAAAAGTAGAAAATTTTAAAAGCTGGCTCTATGTGCTCACTAAAAATGAATGCTTAATGCTGCTCAGAAAACAGAAGTCGCAAGGGCATTCTGTAGAAAATGGAGAAGCCGTTATGGAAATTGCATTGGCTGTGCATCATGATACCGAAGCGAATGCATTGGAAAGTGATTTGACCAAATTGGAAGACTGTATTGGCAAACTGAATGAGGAACAAAAAGTCTGTGTGCAGTTCTTCTACATTGAAAAGAAGAGTTACCTAGAGGTGGTAGAACTAACAGGTTTTGACTTGAAGAAAGTAAAAAGCTACATTCAGAACGGACGTAGAAATTTAAAAATATGTGTAGAAAATCTTCGTGAACAAGAAGCATAACCATATTGAACAATTGACCCCAGCAATATTGGAAGCCTATAAAAAAGGACTTTTGAATGCTGAGCAACAACATCAAGTAGAAAAACTGATGTTGGAAGATCCATTCTATGTCGATGCACTAGAAGGCTGGGAACAAATTAGCGACACGGAGCTAAGTGCAGACTTAGCCAAGCTTGAAAGCCGACTAGACGAAAGACTGGAAGAAAAGAACAGCATTGGCTTTTGGACAATCACCAGAAGATTAGCCGCTACTTTATTGATTTTAATTACGGCTTCTTTTGTCTTTTTCTGGCTACAGAATAAAGATGAAGCACCTGAAGAATTCACAGCAAAAAAGGAAGTCGAAACTGAGGCCAGACCAAGCACGGACAGCCTTGAATTGATCAATCCAGACCAACTGGAGAAGCCAAAACTCACTGCTTCAAATACCGATACCAAACCCAAAACAATGATGCTCGCCCCGATTGCCGATGATGAAGAATTGGCTGAAATGATCATTGAAATTGAGGAAGAAAAGGAAAGCATTGATTTAAAAGCCCTTTCAGAAGCGACAGAAAACAAAGCTGCAAAAGCAAAAATGGAAGAGGCTGTTAGAATGGAAACGGCTAAAACGCTGGTCGAAGAAAAAAATGAAGCTCAAATGGCCAGAACAATGGATGTTCAAAGCATGCTGCAAAGCCGAGCAGCAGGGGTTAAGATTGATGGACCGAAAATCTCATTAACAATTGTTGACGCTAGTGACCTCTCGCCCCTGCCTCAAGTCTCTGTTTTTATCAAAAACACGACACAGGGAACAGCCACAAATATTCAAGGCAAAGCAGAAATTTCAGTCGACACTTCTGCAACTTACTTGGTTCGCTATTTAGGTTATGTTAGTCAGGAGTTTAAGATAAGTGACCTTTCTAAAATGAATGATACTATTAGAATGCAAGCTGATGCCACGGACCTGGCTGAAATGATTGTCACTAGTCAAGCTCGTGCTAACCAAAAAGCAGTGCCTGTAATGGGAATGTCTGAATACAAGGATTACTTAGAAAAGAGTATCATTTACCCTGAAAATGAGTCGAAAACCAGAGGTACGGTTCGGGTGGAGTTCACTATTAATGCAGACGGCTCCTTAAGTAATTTCGAAATCAAGAAAAGCTTAGGTACGGCTTTCGATACAGAAGCTATCCGATTAATCAAAGAAGGACCAGCTTGGCAAGCAGCTACGGATGAAAACGGAGCTTCAAAAGCTTCGACTGAGATTATTCGTGTCGTTTTTAAGCCATAAACACTGAGGCATACTGTAATAGAAGCGGAACCCTCCAAAAGTTCTTATTCATGGTTCATCTAAAGCCTTTGGCTTCTGCTGAAATAATGGCATCAACTTTTGGAGGGTTAAATTCGAGCTAAACCTTAGAGCCCATCCCATAACTTTTGGGGTGGTACCATAAAAATTGAAAAGCGCAAATAGCTTGAATCCTTAATATCATACTCACCAATGGCCTTCTTTATTCTATCACCGGGGTTTACAGTAAAATAAGTGAGGTTATGAACATAGCCTACATCTACTCCCACCCAAAGCCAGTCATGAATTTCTTGCTCTACCTTGAGTTTAAAATAAACATCAGCCCGCTGTAAAGTGATTAAATGCGCTTCATTTTGGAGGGCATCAGTAAGGTTGAATCTCCAATTCACCAACTCGGTTTGGTATATAAAGTGCGTACCCTCTTTCCAATGATACCTCAAATTAATTGAGCTTGGTAAAATGGCTTCAAACAACATTTTTTCTGAAAGCTGCTTTTTATAACTGAAGGTTGGGTAAATATTTAAAAGCCCCAAAGCGTAGTTTACTACACCTCCATAGCCAATAATTGTACTTTCGTTTAATTGCTTGCTGTATTCCCCCATTGCTAAATATCGACTGGAAAAGCGGTTAATGCTCCAAGTATCACTGGCCAGTTCTGTTAATATAATGAGCGAGAATTTCTTCTCTTTAGAAATGTTTCTTTGATACAGAAAGTTTAGTCCGGCATTGTTGAGGTGATTGTTATTTAAAAAATCGAATAATTCACCTTGTTGGCCTGTCCCAACACCATAGGATTGTTTATAATACTTAAACTGAAAGCCGAAAAGTGTTTTTTCCTTTAGAATAAGGGGCACCCCTAACCTCACTCTAAGCAAGTTATCTTTAGCTATGCTAGATATGGAGTTATTTTCACCAACAGGCTTCTCATAAGCTTCATAATTAGAAAGATATTCGGTAGTAAACTCAACTACTTTAGGCCGATAAGTGATAATGTCTTGAGCATTTACACCAATAGTTAAGAATAGAAAAAGGAAAGAAAGTAATAGTCGCATTAAAGGCTTAAGTCTAATCCAGAACTGACCAGGTTTCCAGATTCATTCAACTCGCAAGTAAGAGAAAAGTTCTGAATAATCATTAACCGACAATCCCTGCTCACCGCTCTTAAAAAATCAATCTTACCGTTTAATTCCTTTGCTTATCTTGATTTCCAAAATCAATCCAAATACTTAACTATGAAACGACTCCTATCTTTATCAGGACTGTTAATCATCTTATTCTCTACCCAAGTTATGGGGCAAATCAAGTCAGAAACCTACGCTGACTTAGACCTCAGACATATCGGCCCGGCCAATATGAGCGGAAGAGTAGTAGATTTAGCCGTACAAGAAAGTGACCCTTATATTTTCTACGTGGCCACCGCTACAGGCGGAATGTGGAAAACCACAAACAATGGCGTCACCTTTACTCCAGTTTTTGAAAATGAAACTACCCACTCAATTGGAGCCATTGCACTGAACCAAAGCAATCCAAACATCATATGGGTCGGAACTGGTGAACGTGCCAACCGTCAAAGTTCTTCATGGGGAGATGGTGTTTATAAATCTACTGATGCCGGTAAAACCTGGACCAACGTAGGCTTAAAGGATTCTCATCATA
The DNA here is from genome assembly GCF_001592945.1 of Roseivirga seohaensis. Lineage (GTDB taxonomy): Bacteria > Bacteroidota > Bacteroidia > Cytophagales > Cyclobacteriaceae > Roseivirga > Roseivirga seohaensis. Next base: position 41,297 of record NZ_LRPB01000047.1, on the reverse strand, counting down.
TTGGCAGAATTGCATTGCACCCTACCAACCCAGACATTGCCTATGTAGCAGCAATGGGACATTTATGGGGCCCAAATAACGAAAGAGGCCTTTACAAAACCACTGATGGTGGTAAAAGCTGGGAGCGTATTATTTATGTAAATGATGATACAGGAGTTGTTGATGTGGCCTTAGATCCAAGTAACCCTAATATTTTAATTGCAGCCACTTATCAAAGAAGAAGAAGACCTTATGGTTTTGATGGTGGTGGACCAGGAAGTGGATTACACAAATCTACCGATGGTGGTAAAACATGGAAAAAATTAACCAATGGTTTACCTGAAGGTGAGTATGGCCGTATCGGCATCACCATGTATCCAAAAAACACAAACATTATTTATGCTTCCGTAGAACAAGGTTTCCAATACAATGCTTCTACGGCTTACAACGAGCGTAGAGCTGGTTTATACCGTTCTGACGACAAAGGTGAAACCTGGAAATTCATGAGTGATTGGAATCCAAGACCAATGTACGCCAGTCAGCCTTATGTAGACCCAAATGATGACAAGCGTGTATACATGCAAAATCAATTCAGTTATTCTACTGATAGCGGAAAAACGTTTACTGCTCCTCGTCAGTCATTGCACGGTGATGACAGAATTGTTTGGGTAAACCCTAACGATTCCCGTCATGTAATCAAAGGTGATGATGGTGGAATTGGTATTTCTTACGACCAAACCAAAACTTGGCTATTTGTTACCAATTTACCAGTAAGTCAGTTTTACAGAATTGCAGTTGATAATGCTGAACCATATAATATTTATGGCGGATTGCAAGACAATGGTAGCTGGGTAGGACCTAACGCTACTTACAACAGTGATGGAATTCTTAATTCAGATTGGAGAAGAACTGGTGGTGGAGACGGTTTCTTAAGTTTACCTCACCACACCCAAGAAGGCGTGATGTATGGTGAATCTCAGTATTTAGGCCTTTTCAAACTAGATTTAAACACTGGTCAAAGAAAATCAATCAGACCGGGCGACCCGAAAGGCGCTATTGGCGCCAGAAGAAACTGGGATTTCTGGGGGCCGGGTTTGCCTGAGCCAGATTTGGAAAATGCCATGGCTCCAGCCAACTGGGACGGACCTTTCTTTCTTTCTTACCATAACCCTAATACAATTTATGCAGGTACTAACGTGCTTTGGAAAAGTACAGATGGCGGAAACTCATGGGAATCTTTAGGTGATTTAACCACCAAAGTAAATCGTAGAGATTTGAAAATCATGGGAAGAAGAGCTACAGAAGACACACCTTCTTTAGATGATGGAATTCCATACTACCCTACCCTTACTGCAGTAGCCGAAGATCGCTTTACGCAAGGTTTGCTTTATGCAGGAACAGATGACGGCTTGCTTCAAGTATCGAGTGATGATGGTCAAACATGGACGGATGTTACTTCAAAGTTGAGCGGTTTACCAAAAGAAACGTGGATTAACACTATTGAGGTTTCAAGCCACAATGCAGGAACAGCTTATGTCGCTATTAACAATTACAGAAATAACGATTTCAAAAACTACGTATACAAAACTGTTGACGGTGGCAAAAACTGGACTTCAATTACGGGTAACCTACCAGCAGATCGCGTAGCGAGAACTTTAAGAGAAGACCCTAAAAACCCAAGCTTACTTTATTTAGGAACTGAATTAGGCCTTTTTATCAGTAACAATGGTGGTAAAAACTGGATTGAGCTGAAGAACAATATGCCAACTTTGCCTTTCAATGATTTAGTAATTCATCCAAGAGACAATGATTTGGTTTTAGCTACGCACGGGCGTGGTGTTTGGATTTTAGATAACCTTAACTCAATTCAAGAACTCACTACTTCTGTAGCCAACCAAGATGCTGCCCTTTTCAGCATTGATAAAGGTGTAATGATTAATTATACAAGTGAAGGCGCCCATGTGGGTGATATGTTCTTTAGAGGCGAAAACCCTGTGCGCGGAGCAATCATTGATTACTACTTGAAAGCGCCAGTAAAAGAGAGCGAGATTTCATTGACTATTCACGACACGCACGGTAACCTTATCAGAACTTTAGCACCCGACACCGTAGCTGGTATTCAGCGCGAAGTATGGGATATGAATTACGAAAGCTTTGCTCCAGCTTCATCAGGAAATGGCGGACGCAGAGGTTTTGGATTAAGCGGCCCTAAGGTAGTTCCTGGAAATTATGTAGCTAAGTTAACCGTAAAAGGAAAATCCTATACTCAAACTTTTGTAGTAGAAGACGACCCAAGATTGAATATTGATATTGCTGATAGAAAAGCATGGACAGCCAAATTGATGGAAATTGGTGAATTTTCTTTGAAAGCCACAGAAGCCATGAGCGATCTTGCTGAATTGCAAAGACACCTAAGTCAGTTAGATAGAAAAAAAGTAAAGTATGATGAAGCAGCTGCTAAAGAAATCAGAAATTTAGCCGGCTTATATACTGAACTGATGAGCCGTGTAAGAGGTGTTTACTTTGGCGCTTCGGGTTGGATAGGCCAGATCACTGGCGATCAGCAGGCGCAGTTCGACTATTTGCAAGAGATGCTAATCAAGTTAGAACCGAAGAAAAAAGCAGTATTGAATGATACAGTTAAAAAACTCAATAAGAGTTTAAGTAAGGAAAATAGATATACAGGTCAATAATTTTATAGCATATGAAAATCAAAGCTTTAATAGTGCTCTTGGCCATTACCACATCGGTAATGGCCCAGGATCGAAAAATTGATGTAGAATCAAAAGTGGTAACAACACATGAGGTAACCATAAAAGGAAAACGTGTACCCTACTCGGCCACTGTGGGTACTCAACCCGTTTGGGATAATAATGGAGACCCAATTGCCACTCTGTTTTACACCTATTACGAAAGAACAGATGTAAAAGACAAAGACAGTCGCCCGTTGGTAATTTCATTTAATGGTGGCCCTGGTTCTGCTTCGGTTTGGATGCACTTGGCTTATACGGGGCCTCGCATTCTTAAAATTGATGATGAAGGCTACCCAATTCAGCCTTATGGAGTTAAGGACAACCCAAATTCCATTTTAGATGTAGCCGATATTGTTTTTGTAAACCCTGTGAACACAGGCTATTCCAGAATCACAGACCCGAAAGCGAGTAGATCGACTTTCTTTGGTGTAAGGCAAGATATCGCCTATTTATCTGAATGGGTAAACACTTTTGTAACACGTGCCAACCGCTGGAGTTCACCAAAGTATTTGATTGGAGAAAGTTACGGAACTACTCGTGTTGGCGGAATGGCCTATGAGCTACAAAACAATCAATGGATGTACTTAAATGGTGTTATTTTGGTTTCTCCAACCGACATGGGAATCGATCGAAGCGGCCCGGTAGAAGCCGCCAATCGTTTGCCATATTTTGCCGCTACCGCTTGGTACCATAAGCAACTTCCTTCTGATTTACAGAGCAAAGATTTGCTAGAAGTATTAGATGAAGTTGAAAGCTACGCTATAAACAAGTTTATTCCTGTGTTAGCCAAAGGTGCTTGGGCTACGGAATCTGAAAAGAATGAAGCCATTAAAATGTTTGCTCGTTATTCTGGTTTAGATGAAGAAATCATCAGACAGCATAACCTTGATGTACCTTACAACTTCTTTTGGAAGGACTTACTCCGTCATGAAGGACATACCGTTGGTCGTTTAGATTCGCGCTACAAAGGTATTGATAGAATGGACGCTGGTATGGGGCCCGATTTCAATGCTGAACTCACATCTTGGTTGCATTCATTTACTCCTGCCATTAACCAATATTTCATGAATGAGTTAGGCTACAAAACAGACATCAAATACAACATGTTTGGGCCTGTTAACCCTTGGGATCGATCAGGCGATAATTCTGCAGAAAGCTTACGCAAGGCAATGGCCATGAATCCTTACTTAAAGGTTATGACACAAAGTGGTTACTACGATGGCGCTACTACTTACTTTAATGCTAAATACAACATGTGGCAGACCGACCCAAGTGGTAAATTAAAAGACAGAATGAGCTTTAAAGGTTACCGCAGTGGTCATATGATGTATTTGAGAGCTGAGGATTTAGCTCAATCGAACGAAGATATCAGAGAGTTTATCAAGAATTCAATACCACCAGCAGGTACTCCTGCGAAGTATTAGTGAATTTTATCTTCAAACCCAAAAGCAGGTTGCTGAGTAAGCAACCTGCTTTTTTTATATTAAAAAACAATATTCAAACTCTCATCTCTTTTATTCAAATTTTCAGCCTGTCATAAATTGGCCTCCAATGAAAAACCCTCTATAGTTCCATTATATTAGCCTCCTTTTTAAACCCAAAAACAGAACATTACTATATTCTAATTATTATCCCTATCTTAATAAAAACAAACGGGATATCCGTTTTTCATTAAGTATAGTGTATGCCGCATCGATTAGCTAGATTTTCTGCAATTAAAACAATCAGAAGCCTCGCCCTATTAATTATTTCATTCTCATTAATCGCGATAACGGGCTGGATTTCTCAAACTCCAATGCTTTTGAGAATTGTAGAATTTGGTCCTACAATGAAATTTAACACTGCTGTTTGTTTTTTATTTTCTGGTTTAGTTCTCTATACATTCACCTTAAAACCTTCGAATAGAAAAATCCCTTTATTGCTTACACTTCCTATTATTATCATTTGCGGAGTTACTCTAATAGAATACCTTTTTAATATAGATATAATAGCTACACTATTAATCGAAGACAATATTTCATCAAAGTCAATCGGTAGAATGTCTGCTGCTACTATGATGTGTTTTTTGATGTTTAGCCTATCTTTTTGGCTCGTATCATCTAAGAAACAAGTAAACAAGCAGTATGGTGAATCAGTCGCAATAATCATTTTTATAACTGCTCTACTTTCGTTGATATTGTTTGTTCTTAGAATACCAATAGAGGGAAGGTTAAAAGTAATGGATACAATGGCCATTCACACTTCCTTATCTTTCATTTTTCTCAGTATAAGCTGTTCTTTAGTTAATCCAACAATCGGTTTTACGTCATTCCTCAATAGCAACCTTTATGGCGACAAAATAATTAAGTCTGTTCTACCCGTCATTCTAATATTGCCAATACTCATTAGCTCCATACTTTCAAGACTAATCGACACAGCTGTACTGAATATTGATTTGGGTCTTGCGGTGTATTCGATAGTTCTAATTTTAATTAGTAGTGTTTTAATCACTCTATATGGGAAAAGAATCAATAGGATTTTGAAACAGAAAGTTGAGTTAGAACAGTCTTATAATGCGGTAAACCAAGAACTTTTAGACTACAGATATGCCATTGACCAAGTAATGTCTGTGACAATTGCATCACCCACACAAAAAATACTTTATGTAAACGACATGTTTTGTGAAACCTCTGGTTATTCTAGAGCTGAAATTCTTGAGGAGGGCTACCGATTGGTTCAAACAGATCATCATCCGCCTGAATTTTATGAAGGCATGGGAAAAACAGTATCTATGGGGCAGGTTTGGCGAGGCGAAATATTGAACAAATCCAAATCGGGTAAAACACGTTGGTCACACTTAACCATTATTCCTTTTAGAAATTCCGAAGGTGAAATTTACCAACACCTTACTTTTGAGAAAGACATTAGTTTAGAAAAGAAAGCTGAAGAACTGAATCGGCAGTATGTACATGAACTGAAAAACAAAAACAAAGAGCTACAGGAATTTTCTTACATCGCATCGCACGATTTGCAAGAACCGTTAAGAACAATTACGAACTACTCAGGCCTATTTTCTAAAATGTATAAAAGCACGTTAGATAAGCAGGGAGTTGAGATTCTTCAGTTTATAGAATCTGCTGCTACTCGAATGCAGACTCTTATTCATGATATTCTTGACTATAGTAGAATTGGGAAAGAAAAGGAAAAAACCGAAATCGATACTAAAAGCATAGTAACACAAGTTATTGAGGATTTGTCGGCATTAATCAACGAAACCAATGCTAAAATAAAAGTTGGAAATCTACCAACAGTACATGGTGCTGAAACCGAGATAAGAATTGTCTTTCAAAACTTAATCAACAATGCTATTAAGTTTAGAAAAATAGATAAAACTCCTTCTATCGAAATTGGATATCAGGAAGAAAAAACCAATCATAAATTTTCCATTATTGATAATGGAATAGGCATTGCCCCTCAATACAAAGACAAAATTTTTCAAATTTTTCAAAGGTTACATAAGCAGTCAGAATATACAGGCACAGGTATTGGATTAGCCCATTGCAAAAAAATAATTGAAAGGCATAAAGGCGAAATATGGTTTGAGCCTAATGACCAGCAGGGTACTACATTTTATTTCACTATTAAGAAAAAGCAGGTATGAAAAAGAAATTAAGGGCTATACTACTAGTTGATGACAACCCTGCTGATAACTTGTATCATAGAATGGTAATTGAAGCAGAGAACGTTACAGAGTCAATAATCATTGTTGAAGACGGAATTGAGGCACTAGAGTACCTTACCAATTGCCCTGAAGAAAATCAACCTGATTTGATTTTTCTTGACATCAATATGCCCAGAATGAACGGTTGGGAGTTTTTAGATGAGTATGACAAGTTGGATTCAACTCAAAAAGACCACTGCATAATGATGATGCTGAGCACTTCAGATGCTGTAGAAGACAAACTAAAAGCTACTAAGTATAAATACATTAGAGGTTATAGTTCTAAACCATTAACAGCTAAAATGCTACGAGAAGTTATCGAGGATAACTTTGCGGATTATCTGTAATTGTTGACCTCTTTTTAATTCCAATGCACTATGATACCTGCCGGCACATCTACTAAAAACCTAAAACGGGCTCCGTTTTCAGGCATAACTTGCGCTAATTGCCAAAGTGAGAACAATATCATATCTGTATCTGCTTCATACCTTCACATAATTTGGATCCCCCTCTTTCCATACAGAAAAACAATGGGTATTGTGTGTTCTAACTGTAAACACGTAGTAAGAATTTATGAAACTTCAGAGGAAGTAAGAGAAATGGCAAAGCAGCTTAAAGCCACAGTTAAACCGCCTTGGTATCTGTTTTTAGGTTCAATTATACTCACTCTAATAATCGGACTCCTTGTTGTTCAGAGTATATCAAGGAAAAATAAATATAGTGCATACCTAGAAAACCCTCAGGTGAATGATATTTATGCCTTACGTAATGCTTACGAGACTCCTGAAAATAAATATGAATTATGGAAGGTGATAAATGTAAAAGAAGACTCAATAGACATGTCTGTTTCGATTTTCAAATACCGGTATATTCCTAATCAACTAAAACCAGAAGATCTATTTTTTGACAATTACATTATATATCATAAAAACACTATGCTTGAGTTTCTGAAAAATGGCACAATTGCAAAAGTATCGCGAGGAATGACCATAGCTAAAGGTAACAGTACAGAGCCCATCCCTGATTCTACCAATATAGATCCCGATTATTCTAAATAATCTTTAATTAATTATTGACCACCCCATTCATAAAATCGACTTTGGGATTGATTGGGTTGCCCGCCATTCGCCTGAGCGTAACCACCTGACCTATGTGCCAAAGGGCATCTTCCAATGGGCCGTTCAGTCCATTCCAAAAAGGCAACTTTTGCCCACTCCCATTGGCGGATTGAAATACCAAATTGTAACGTTCAAAATCTTCATCGTTACTCATTTTTAATAAGGCGCTACTGGTTTGAATAAAGGAAAGCACCTTAGCTCTCTTCTCTTCGAAACTAAGCTCATTACTTTCAACCGGAAAAGTAGTAGGCTGTTCCATTACCGCATTGGTAAACATTAATACCAAAGTGTAAACATGATCAATTGTTTCTCCTATAGTTCTCGACTCCTCTCCTGCTTTAAAGCTTAAGTTTTCATTAGTAAGCCCTTGTGTAGCCCAATAAAACCGAAAGCCAAGTCCGTCCGTCATTCGTCCCATTAATGTTCCTGAAGTGTAAACCTTTGCTGCAGGAGGTATTTCTCTAAAGGGAAGAATATTTTGTGCATTTGCCAAGCCTGCAAACGATATTAGAAAAAGGAGCAAGAAAATAATTTTACGATTGGCCATGTTTCAATATTATTCAATAATATGGCTAAGATAAGAAGAATGAATAACCATTACTTTTCAAGAGTAAATAAGTAAATAGTCCATCCAACTTTCTACCTTTCATTAGTCATATGCAAGTCATTCAAACCAAACGATTATCAGAAGAGCAAAAAGAAAGGATAATGACCTTGTGGAATGCTGAATATCCGGCCTCATTAGGCTATACTACCATAGCTGAATTTGATGAGTTCCTTAACAAAATAGAGCAACTGAAGCATTATATTCTTTGCAACCTTAATCAAACAATTATAGGCTGGCTTTGTGTTTTTATTCGGAATGAAGAGACATGGTTTTCAATAATTTTAGATAGTGATTTTCAAAAACAAGGGTTAGGAAAAAAACTGATAAACTTAGCCAAGCATGACTTTGAAGCCCTTAATGGCTGGGTAATAGATAATGACACCTGTAAAAAATCAGATGGGTCATTGTACGCCATCCCACTCCCCTTCTACCTAAAAAACGACTTTAACGTACTCAGTGAGGTTCGTTTAGAAACCGAAAAAATTTCAGCGGTAAAGATTCGATGGGAACGTATACCGTAGATTAGAAAAAATAAAGTCTAGGCTTACCTTTCGGGGCGCCTAGACTTTCAAACTAAAGTGTTGAGTTTTTTATTTTACTTTTTAAAAGCTCGCCTAAAATATCTTCGACCTTATAATATTGAAAGGTGCGATTATCTGACATCGCCACAAAGATTCCATGTTTAAAGGTATCGTTAAAGGCTACATTGCTAATTTCAGATCCATCACTTTCGTTTGTTAAAACCTTGATGGTTTTCAATAGCTCATGCTGATGAGGGTTGTCGACAGTTCCTTCTCTCGAAAAGATTTGAAACTGATTTGCCTGCTGATCTGACACCAGAATAAATCCTTTACCATTACCAGCGTCAAAAATGGAAATACCTTCGTTATCATCTAAAAAAGCTGATTTCCCGAATAAGGCCAATTCCTTGTTTCCCATTTCAGGATCTGCGTAATATTTCTTCACCCCAACGTTTTCATCTGAATAGTACACAAAACCTAATTCGTTATCTACAGCAATAGCTTCGATTTCCTTCACGCCACTAAAGTATCCGAATTTTCTCACTAAAGTCGCTTTTACGGTACCTTCAGCAGTTCCTTCTAATAAATATTGCCATAAATAAGTACCATCTACAGGACCCGTTTTTCTACCCATAATTGCGAAAATGGCACCATCGGTTGGTCTCTTATAAAGGGCTACCCCCATTAAATCACGGAATTCAGCGCCTTCTTCACCTTCAAAAACTGGAATTCCGCCATTGTCAATAGGTTTCATTTCTGGTAAAGCAAATACACGCATGTTATGGGTAAATCTTTCGCCAGTTACAGCTATATCAACAGTATCGTTACCTATAACCAAACCATATTCGATATCAACATTATTGGGTCTTTTTAAACCTCTTACAGTTCTTTCTTCAATCACCTTTCCGTTTAAATCGAAGGCATATAATGCACCATCAACATCCTTATCCGTACCAATAATCATACTTTGAGCAGGATCATTTGGGTTAACCCAAATGGCAGGATCATCGGTATCGTGAAGTGTTGCCTCTGTAATAATAACTGGTTTGATAATGTCTGTATCTATAACAGTTTTCTCTTTTGCAGCTCCGCAAGCCACCATAGTAAGGCTAACTGCAAGTGCAATATTTAGGGTTATTTTCTTCATAAATAAAATTTGAAAAGAAGTAGTCATTTTGTACTAGTCGAAAAATCAGCGAACCCTGACCTCGATACATCGAGATCAGGGTCACAGGTTTATCTCAAATACTTTTCCTTACTTATTAATTATTAAACAAATCGAATTTTATACCAGCGTTAAACCTAACATTGTAATATTCAGCTTGCATGGTTCTAGAGCTAATGCCTTGGTAATAGCGCAATGGCTGATTAGTTAAGTTCTTTACCTCAAAAAAGAATCTCCAATTATTACTGAAGGCATAAGAACCATTTACATCTACAAATGTCTGCTTGTCGTAGTATCTGTCATCGAAACTCTCGCCACCAAGTTCATCAATATAGTCGCTGGCATAGTTTAGCGAAGCTCTTAATACTAACTTTTCTGTTTCGTAAGAAAGAGACGCATTGAACATGTTATTGGCAGTACCCGGAAGTTCTAAATCATCGGCTTCTCTACCTTGAATACCAGTAGTATTAGAACCGGTGTAAGTATAGTTCAAATACAATCCTAAACCTTTCCAGATTTGTCTTTGGAAAGAAACTTCAAGCCCGTAAATCTCTGCTGTTCCACCATTTTTTGCGGTAGTAAATTGCAAATCATTACCATATACGGGGTCGTTATAACCTTCAACCCTTTGAGGGTAAATGAAGTTATCGAGGTTTTTGTAAAACACCCCGCCAGAAACGATACCAATATTATCGAAATAGTTTTCGTACATCAGGTCAAAGTTCATGGAAGTTGTAGCCTTCAATTCTGGATTACCTTTTTCTAGTTCCTCGTCTTCGGCACTGAACTGCACATAAGGAACAAGGTCATAATAGTTTGGTCTGGCAATGGTGTTGGTAAAGGCAAATCTTAGGATTGAAAAATCAGAAAAATTGTAGTTTAAGTGAACACCAGGCATAAAGTTAGTATAGCTCTGAGAATCCTCTACTTCACCAAGTCCTTCCTCTTCATCAATATCATACACATACCCTTTATAGTCGATGCTGGTAGATTCTAGCCTTAAGCCTAAAATGGCAGAAAACTCATCTGTAAACTGAATATCCGACATGGCATAAGCCGCATAAATATTTTCAGTAGCACTATAATTACCCGCTAAATACTCTTCTAAAATATCTTCAGAATCGAATTGACCAGAATTTAGATTTAGGCCACCCAAAAATTTTGGTGTTCCGAATATACCCGCTCTAAACTGGCTTCCTGGTAAGAAATCAGATTCAGAATAATCATTGTTTGGTATGTCACCAATTGTTGCTCCAAAAGCATTTTCATCTGTTGGTTCGTAAGCAAAGAAATTATTATCTCTTTCCTTTTTCTTAATTCTGGCTCTACCTCCAAACTTTAAAATACCATTTTCAGATATTGGAAGAGCAAAGTCTAACTTACCATTTATGTCTCTATCGAAAGTGTATCCGTTCTGTTCTGAAAGCTCATTAAAGCCAATCCCGGCATTATCGGCTGGGTTTGCTAATATGGCAAGCGGAAATTCTGGGTTGCTTAAGTCTACATTTACATTCTGATTTTTAGACCTGTAACTTAAGTATCTTTCGTTTGGTCTTTCTTCAGAAGCTTTTGCATAGGTAGCAGACCAAGTCATTTTCAATCTGTCCAATTGGTGTTCTCCTTTCAAAGATAGGTTTCTGTTTCTTTGGTCTTCAAGTCTACGGTTATCTACCCTATCGTTTCCAATTCCACCTTTGGTTTGAAATTCTACTCGGGCAGCAGAAACATTATACTTATTATTTCCAAGGCTCGTAAAATCACCATCGTTGAATGCGTCTTCTAGCTGGCTTACTCGCATTCTAAAACGGTTCTCCCAATCATCTCTCCAGTTGTAGGTTCCTGAAAGAAAGATTTTGTTATTCTTATTGATTTGGTAATCCAAAGCAAGGTTGGCGCTTCTTCTTATTCTTTGTACTCTGTATTCTCTAATGTCGAATTCGTCAATGTAAGTATTGCCGTCATCTCCTTTCACCCAAACTGCTTCAATATCGTCCGAGCCAAAGTTATGATTGTTGTAAGAAGCTGAAAAAACTGCTCCCAATTTTCCGTTGGCAAAACGATCGGCAGCAACCAGTGAACCTGTCCAAATGGCTTTATCTGAAAGAAAATTGTAGCCTGAAGCCAAAGTTCCTGAAAGTCTTTGTCCGGTAGGTTCAGAACGAGTAACTAAATTTACAGAGCCTCCAATGGCATCGGCATCCATATTTGGTAACACTGCTTTGTTTACCTGAATGGTTTGAATCATATCTGAAGGAATTAAATCCAGCTGAACGTTTCGGTTATCGCCTTCGGCAGAGGGGATTCTTTCACCATTAAGTGTTACCGAGTTCAACTGTGGTGCAAGGCCTCTAATAATAATATTCCTTGCTTCTCCTTGGTCGTTTTGAATAGTTATACCCGGGATTCTCTTTAGTGCATCACCAATATTGGCATCAGGAAAACGACCTACTTGATCGGCAGAGACTACATTAGTGATGTTGGCATTTGTACGCTGCTGATTCAATGCTTTGGCCTGACCTTTTAATCTATCGCCTACTACCATTACTTCTCCGGTTTGAGTGTAACCAGGCTCCATAGTAATATTACCCAAAGTAGTTTGGCCAGCCACCACGGTAATCAATTGTTCTACTTTTTTATAACCTACATAAGAAACCGTTATGTTATGATCTCCTGCAGGTATTTCAATTATAGTATAGTTACCGTTAACATCTGTAACGCTTCCTTTATTTATAGTTGGAATAAAAACTGTGGCTCCAGGTAACCCTAAGCCAATTTCGTCAGTCACTTTACCACTAATGATTCCGTTTTGCGCAATGGCAACACTAGAAAACAAAAGCGCTAATAGTAATGTGTGTAAAAGTTTTTTCATAGATAGATTAGGTTAAAAATTTGCTGTGCCAAATCTGACCAATGAAGAAAAACTAGTCGTTTCGTAAAGGTTAAGAAAAAGGCAAGATACCTTGTTTCTGTGTTAAGAATTTAAGAGTAGTGAATGGTTAGAAGAATCAAATAGACCACTTATTGAGGTAATATTAAGGATTTGTAAGAGGTGATTTACTTAAGAATTAAGCCAATATTACCCGTTTGTTAGCGAGTTAAAATCAATTGGTAAGCATACCAAGGCCAACGCTAACTATTAGTTATTAACGGTATTCATATAATCGACAATTTGGCTTGCGCTGATTCGCTTTAATACGATACGTTTATCCTTATCTAGCAAATAGAGTGTTGGGTAAGACTGCACGTTATAATCTCGTTCACTATTCAAGGCACCATCGACATTCATCAAGTTTACCCAGTTATCTTTGGTTTTATTCATAAGTACACCTTTCCAAGCGGTTTGATCACCTTCCCTAAAAACGGTGACTACTTTAAAAGAGGGTAATACGGCTTGATCCATGTTAGAAAGCTCTTCTAATACCTTTTCGCACGGAATACAATCGGTTTGCATAAAGGCAAGTATGGTATACTCAGCCGACTGAGCATAAAGTGATTGTTTTGTGCCGTTTACATCTGGCAGTTCAAAATTGACAGCCAGTTTTCCACAGAGATTATTCCTTAAGTTATCTGCACTAACTTTTAACTTGGTTAGCCCCTCTTCATCCATCCAAACTGCTTTTCCGGACAAATAGTAATTATCTACCAAATGCAAATAGACTTCATCTTGGCAAATCACTTTTGTCTTTGCAAATTTATTTAAAAGCGTAATTAAGGTGTATTTAAAATATTCATCATTAGCACTCGCCTTTCCCAACAAGTATTCAGTAGCTGCGATTAGTGAATCAGGTTGCTGTAAGGTAAGTTGGTCGGTATAAGCCATCAATTTGGGGTGATAGACAGGCGAATACAGTAAATCGCTTTGTGAAAAATCAATATTATCGAAGTAATGCTTTCTGTATTCGTAAAATCTAAAAGCATTGATTTCATCGTCCGATAGACCTTCAGGTGCATCTTTGGGCACATATTCCATAGATGCACTTATCAGTTTGGCCATAAAACTATTAGGGTATTTTTCTACAAATTCCTTTTGTCTTACTTGCCCTTTTTGGTTCATATCCATGCGCATAGTGGCCTTTTGCTCATCGTTTAATTGAGCATTGCCCTCTATTTTCTGCAAATCCATTTGCCTCTGATTGTTGTATTTTAGGTACTCATAAAGCTTTGCATTTTCCTCAGATGCAATCACTTCCATTGCTCCAATTACATCATCCTTATTGGTTTTCATTATTACCCTAGGTTCTTTGGCTACGAACTCAAAGTAATTGTTATCGGGGAAAACCAACATGCACAAACCCACATGAAGCGTATCTATTTTAAAATTCACTAAACCGCCTTCTTGAGAAAGCGACTCCTGCTTGATGTATTGTTTATCGCCTAAATAATACGCCAAACGCATATTTTCACCAGCAGCCAAACCCTCGATGGTAAAGCTATAGTCTGCATTGTAAATTTCTTGGGCAGAAGTTTTAGAAGTAATTCCGAGTACAAATACCAGAATAAGGAGTTTTAAAATACGCATGCCGAAAGATAATTGATTTTAGGTTTTGAAGGGAATTGAACTGGAGATAAAAGCATTCTGAATACTAAGCTGGAGAACCAACTTTTCCATCATTTCGAACTTGAATAAAGTCACTCTTCAAAGGAAGTCTCATGTAGAAACATTGCATACATAGAACTTGTTATTAATGCCAAAAAAACCAAAAAATGGAGAAGGAATGAACAGACAACAGATGTATATATTTTCGACAAGTAGTATTGAACCTCAGAATATTTGAACTCAAAGGGAATATTAAAATCTGACACCAAAAGAAAGATGATAATTAATGAAGCTATAACAATAGTATAGCTAATCTGCTTGATCAAGACATGATAGAATGAAGATAATCTCTTACTTAGTCTTTTCTCAGGATGATCAATACTCTCAATATATTTAGACCTAGCGTTATTAGCTTTATCTGAAACATAAACCATTAAAGTGAATAGAAAACCAGTAAAGATTGCGAGAGCATTCAGTAATTTCTCCGCTAAAATCCCTACTGAAACTATATTGAAAAACGACAATATTAGACCTAAAATAAAAGGCAATACAAAAAACAAGACAGTACGTCTTCTCTTATTTTCTATAGACCTGATTCCATCTATTAAAATCTCTCCTATATGAAACTGATCATTCATGTTTAAAACCCAGAATTATCTTCAGATAACATTTCATTAACAAGCCCCAAACAATAACCTTTCATTTTTTTAAAATCAGGTTGACTGTGATTATCGAGAAGCTCGGAGGGCAAATACAATGTAGGTATAACTTGAAAATCTTTAGACATTTTTGCTGTGGTGATTCTCCCATCAGCAGACTGGAAAGTCATTTGTACCTCATAATCTTCTGACTCAGCTTTAGTAGCATCCTTATTTAGTAAAGTAGAAATCACTCTTTTTAAATCACTCTTCTGAACCCTTCCAATGGATTTTTTAGCTTCTTCATCCAAGCCTTCTAAAACAAGTCTCAATCTATAATTAGCCTCAACTGGAATTACTTCATTAAATTTAGCTTTAGCACTCGTAGTTGGTTTACTGTTCAAAAAAGTAATTTTTTTTGTTACACTTCCTTTTAAATATTCTTCCCTTAATTTTTTCGGTACATGAGGAAACGGACTAAAGGAGATACCACGGTCTCTAAAAAACAACTGTAGTAAGTCATAAAAAGCGCTGGTAATTGTTAAGTCTGAATACGACTGAACTAAAAGAAAGCCATATTTCATATCAACAGGGGTATACATCATCACATAGAAAGGTGTACTCGTGATATGTTCCTTTTCAACTTTCCCTATAAGTACTCCGTCTTCATTAAAAATTTCCCTTTCAACACCAATGAGACCGCCATTAAGCATTAGATCTATCCTTTGTTCAGCTTCATTATAGCTGTAAACACTAGCTACTTTAACGGCCTTATTACCTTCTTCGTCCTTTTTAAATTGATCTAAATGCAATAATAAGTATTTGAGAAGTGATTCCTGAACTTTGTCTATATCGAAACTCTCACCAAAAAACAAAGGGTTTAACACTTCTAAATTTTTTGTATTACCTCTACTTTTCGCCTTTCTCAACGTAAACTTATAAACCTGTAATTTTAATCGCTGTGCCATAATCTATCTATTAAAACATAACTAAAGTAGTTATATTTTTTCATACTTTTTATTCTTAAAAAACACACCAATACATCACCCTCCCCTTTTACACAACTGCTGAAATTCGCAATATCCACAACGCTTTAAGTCATCGGTTTGGGCGAATGGAATGGCTGGGTCGTAAATTTCGCGCACCAAGTTTTGAAGTTTTTCTTCAAACATAGTAATGGTATCAGCAGGAATGGTTTGGCCATCTCGGAGCCACTGGGTGCCTTCGCTCAACTTACGCATACTCGTAATGCCCACTTTTACTGGAAGGTCAAAATGACCTTTGGTGAGCACCGCATAGAGATAACCCTGGAAGCCAGACTTGTATTTTGGGTCATCAAAATACTTATCGATATAAGCCTGCGGATCTTTATACATCAGCGTTTTGCTTACAAACTCTACCTTACCCGTTTTATAATCTGTAATGCGTAGCTCGCCAGACTTTTCATCCATTCGGTCGATCGTACCGCTGACCCTGACTTTGCCAATTCCATCAATGGCCACCAGTGTTTCAAATTCTTCTGCTTCCAGACCAATCACTTTAAAAGGAGCTTCTTGCGCATCTAAATCCAATACTTTTTGAATCATTTGCTCCATCACCTGTTTGGTCACCAAATCTCTACCCGACAGTTGCTGGTTTTCTTGAATGATTTTGTTTCGTTCTAAAGAGTCAATCAACTGCTTTTCCACCAAGCCCTTGAGCAAACGAATTTGCTCCGCACCAATTTCTCTGTTTAGCCAAGGTTTGTATAAAAACTCAAGCACCTCATGCACTACAATACCAAGGTTTCGTGCATCAATGTCTTCATCCAAATCATCCAATTCTCTAAAACTGGCTACGTTTTTTAGGTAGAACTTTAGCGGACAGGTAATGTAATTGGTAAGGGAAGTAGGTGACAAGAACTTACCCTCCTCTGTGCCCTGTAAAAAGCGACTCAGCAGCTTATTTACCTCAGGCCCTTTCGGTATCGAAATCTCATTCGAATTGATAGCTTTCGGAATAAGGCCTTCATACGATTTCTCTAGAATGGTATAATGCTCCAGCTTTTTGTAACGCTTTAGCTGCTGTAGAATAAAACGGCTCCTTTCCCCTGTCGAATCGCCTTGTGTAGTATTATCATAAACAAAATGCATCTCTTCCGCTCTTTGCAATAATCGCTTAAAGTGATAAGCATAAATGGCATCTTGCTCCTCGAAAGTGGGCAATTGAAACACCTTTCTTAAACCATAAGGAATGTAAGAATTTGAGTTTCTGGTGGTCGGAAGTTTTCCTTCGTTGGCCGAAACCACAATGAGGTGTTTAAAATCTAGGGTTCTGGTTTCTAGGAAACCCATTACCTGAACGCCTTGCACTGGTTCGCCCTCAAAAGGTATTTTCACTGCCCTGAAATGCTCTTGAATGATTTTTTTGATCAACCTTAAGGAAAAGGTCTCTTTCTGCCTTAGGTAGTCGTTCAGCTGATTGAGCGACTTGAGGAAGAAATAGATAAACTCACGATCCGTCAGTCCACTATCCTTCTCTTTAAAATCATAGAATGCGGCTGTAAGGTAAGCTTTTAAGGCATTCGCAATGTCTTCCCATTGCTTACCTGCTTTGAGCAAGGCTTGCAACTGACTCGACTTTACTTTATCCAGCAATTCGTTCAAGCCAATTTTGGTTTTCTTTTCCCGAACAAACCATTCGTTCAATTGCTGATAAATACCTTCGTGAAAAAGCGCGGTGTAGGCATTAGAAAGAAAAGGTCGAAGGTCATAAGTATGAAAAACCAAACCTTGGTCGGTGGTTTGTGCCTTTCGCATCAACTCTAAATAACACAACACAAAATCGAAAACGATGGTGGACTTCATTGGGTAGCCCATCGTTACATTGACCTTATGGTCGTGTAGTGGCATGGCGTAAAGGAAAGGCACCAGCAGCTTTTCATCGGCCAATACAATAGCAGTTTCTTCTGGCTTGGCGCCTTGGTGAATGAGTTCTCCTGCCAACTTTGCAGCCAAATGCGCTTGCGCCATATTTTGCGGCACAGCATGCACATGTACCGTTTTGGGATCACTTAAAGAATCAGCATCGAACCAAATGCTGTCGGGCCACTTGGTTCGGTATTCCCGCATAAAATCGCCAGCCTCTTCCTTCTTCTCCACCATGAAGTAGTTATCGGTATCCCAATAGAGTTGGGCACGCTTGGCTTTTACCAAGGCATCAAAAATTACTTCTTCGGACTTTGAAAGGGCATTGAAACCGCAAAAATGATAATACTCAAAAGGATGCTCAAAGTGGTCTTGACTGAGTACCGAAGCCAAATTTCGGTACAGCATACCGCCATAGGCCTTTTCTTCTTTCAGTAATTCACCTTGAAAATCTTCATACACCGCACCAACCTCTTTCCAGATTTTCAAAAACTCAGTGAGCAGTTTCGTCTTGTCTTGCTTTTCCGTCAGGGTTCTAAAACGGGCAATGATCTCTCTGAATTCGTCATTATAGCCGAAAACATGGTCAATTTCTTTAATATTCTGTAAGTCGGAATAGATTTGTTTGGCGTTGGCCAAGTAGCGGTCTATCTCATCATAATCTTTTAAAATCACTTTGCCCCATGCATAGAAAGCATCGAATTCTAAATCATTATCTCGCTTTTGGTAAATTTTGAAAAGGTGAAAAAGCAGTGTGAGTTCATCCGTAATGGACAAGCCCGTCATGCGTTGCACGAAATCTTCAATACTGAAAATTGTAGGCAGCATAAAGTCATGATGACCGTATTTTTGAAGTAAGGCGCGCTTAAAGAAAACGCCTCCACGTTTGGTAGGAAACACAAAGCAATGGCCTTTCAACTGTTGCAAGTCGCTTTCCTGAATTTGCTCTACTATAAGGTGGTGGAAGGTTTTCATGATAAAGTTACCTCCTTCACTATCACTGGTTCTACATAGATTAAATGACCGGAGACCTGCTCAAAACCAAGGGCTTTCATGGCGTTCATATAGCGTTTCACTTGTTCATGATGGGCTGGACTTTCCTTTTCCTTTTTATAGTCGATAATCACTGCCTCTTTTCCTTTAATCAGTAGCCTATCTGGTTTATGGGCTTTGCCTTCGAACCAAATTTCTCTTTCATTGAAAACCTCATAGTCATCAGAGAACCAGACACTGATTTTTGGATCCTCAAAAAGCCTAAGGATTCGATCTTTCACCAACGCTATTGCATTATAGTCCAACTCCCCAGCTTGTAAAAACTGCCTTAAAACCATTTCTAAATCTTCCTTTACCCGAATGGCAGAAAGTACTTCGTGCACCTGATTTCCTAAACTTATGTTCTGCGCTTCTTCGGTTTCTTGCAGCATAAAAAAACGTTCTGAATCATTGCGGATGGTCAGTTGATTGAGGAAGGAAACTTGAGGATAAATGCCAATCGCAACTGATGCATCTATTTCTTCTCCACTTCCTATTTTTTGACCATCAGTACCCAAACTGAACTGCGTGAAAGTAGATTCTTCTTGACAAAGCAATCCAATTTCAGGAAGTAAATCCAGTAGAAACTCATGGATTCTAGAACTGCCAGCCTTCTTTGGCATTGGCCCTGCTAAATAGAGTTTCTCTCTGGGGCGTGTAAAAGCCACATAAGTTTTATTGAGAATATCCAGCGCACTTTCTGTTGCTTCGGTATAATAGTCTTCTTGAAAATGAGATTTAAGCAATGTGCTTTTACTGAAATCTAGCGGAATGTACTGAAGCGATTGGTACTGCTCAGGTATATTCTTCGTCCAAAACTGATGTGTGTTAGCATTCGGCAAAATATCCCAATTGGTAAAGGGAATAAACACAATAGGCGATTCCAGCCCCTTAGATTTATGAATCGTCAGAATTCGTATGGCATTGGTTTTCTCACTTGTGGCTACGGTTTGATTATCTCCTTCCTTATCCCACCATTCTAAAAAAGTATTGATGGAATTGGCGCCACGCTGCGACTGCTCAAGAATAACATCCAAAAGCTGTTGCAAGTACACATCTGCCTTCTTTTCGATGTCGAACATGAGCAATAACTCGCTCACCAAGTCAAAAAGTGCATACTGCTTTATTTCGTATTGTCTGGTTAGGAACTCTTGGGGGAAACCCGCTTCTTCCAAAGTCATTCGTTCTCCTTTTCCGCGCAGCATTACAGCTTGCTCTGGAATATCGTTCAACCTAAAGAAAAGACTGATGAGGTTAAGCATGAGCACTTCATCCTTACCCGATTGTAAATAGCGGAGTAATTCCAGCACAAATAAAACCGATTCGCTCTGTTGAAGTTTGAGCGATTCACCATTGATAAATGGAATTTTCTCACTTAGAAAAGCAGTGGCTATATCTGAAATTTCCTTGTTACGATTCACCAAAATAAGCATATCGCTCAGTGAAAAACCCTTTTGTTGGTTTTCTCTAATTTGAATTAGAAGGTCCTTAACAGATTGTGCTTGCCAATTTTCGTCTTCCTCATCGGAAGAAGAATAATAGCGCATTTGCACATAACCGCCTTCTCCTCCTTGAATTTGTTGCTCGTGGTTTTCATAGGCTTGGGTAAACAAGGTTGTGTCATGCAAGGACTCGTTTTTACCGAAAGCTTCTGGCAATTTTCCGAACAAGTTATTATTGAAGTTGACGATACTGCTCAAACTTCGCCAGTTGTCATTCAGCACCTGATCGGCTTCTTTAGGATAAAAAGCACCTAGCTCCTCCTTCACTTGGGAAAGTAATAAACGCATATTCCCGCCCCTAAAACGGTAAATGGACTGCTTGACATCGCCAACAATCAGCACTTCATTGTCTTCTGAAAGGGCGTTGATGATCAAAGGTTTGAGATTATTCCACTGAAAATTGGAGGTATCCTGAAACTCATCAATCATAATATGCTTGTAAAAACTACCGAGCTTTTCGAAAATGAAAGGCGCATCGGCTTGCTCTAGAATATCTTTGAGAATGATGTTCGTATCCGAAATAAGCATCACATTATGCTCATCGCGGTATTCTTTTAAATACTTATTCAGTTCTTCCAGCAAACCAAAAGCATACACGTTTTTAAGGATTGCTTTTGCGGAATTGTAGTCAAATAATTTGTTTTCAATCAAGTCAAGTGCTTCCGTCCCCAATTGGTGAAGCAAGTTTTCTCCCAGTGCATTGGCCTCATCAAAGTTGGAACTCTTCTTTGCCCCCCAAGGCATATCGCCATTAAGCGTTTGTAAAAAGCGCTTTTTCTCATCAATATCCATTTGGAGTTTCAGCATGGCATTAAAAGCCGCCATAGCCCCACCAGTACCATAATGAAAATCAGTAATTACTAAACCGTTTTTCTCAAGGGCATCTAAGGCCTGATTCCCTATTGACTTGTAGGCCGACTCAAAAGACTTAATATCGGACCTGAGTGATTCAATGATCGTTTTAAGTTCATCGAAACTGAGGTTTAGTCCACTGAAACCGTCTTGAAAAGATTCAGTGAAGAGATTCTTGCCAAGCTTTTCAATCTGCTGATCTACGTTCCATGATTTATCGCTTTCAATTTGCTCTTTGGCATATTGAGTAAGCCATTGCCGCACTTCTTTATTGTCATCCAAGCTTTTGAAAAGCTCATTCATGGCTTCTTGCAAGGCCATGGAGGTATTCATTTCTACTTCATAACTGAGGGGCAAATCCAATTCTCTGGCAAAAGACTTGAGCACCCTAGAAAAGAAACTGTCGATGGTGGACACTTCAAACCGACCATAATTATGAATGATGAGGTCATAAGCTTCCTCGGCCCTTTGTTGAATGTTGAGTGGAGTGAGTTCTGCGGCCAGTTCGGTGGCTAATATTTTGAACAGCTGTGTTTCCTTGCCCGCTCCCATTTCTTCCAAAGCCTTGAGAATACGGGTTTTCATTTCTTCCGTAGCCTTATTGGTAAAGGTAATGGCCAAGATATGTTTGAAGTCTTGTGGCCTTTTAATCAGCAACTTGACATATTCCTTTACGAGTGTAAAGGTTTTACCCGAACCTGCAGAAGATTTATAAACCGTTAATGCCAAAATAATAAGTTTTCAGTCCAATGCTGAAATTAAAGAAAGGCATTGATTTGTGAACGAAGTCTAGCGAAAAACTTTCAGTGTGCCTCGTCTGGTTTCTTCAAAGCTTACACCGTTTAAGGCACCCGCATAGAAAATAATGTAGCTGTACTGCCCGTCTTGAACCTTGGTTCCTTTATACCTTCCATCCCAGCCTTTGGTGATGTCTTCTGTAGAGAAAATGATTTCTCCCCACTTATTGAAGATTTGCATGCTGTATTGAAGTTCGCAGTCGGTTACGGGTTTAAACTCATCGTTTACACCGTCATTATTAGGGCTAAAGGCATTGGGAATAAATATTTTAGGAAAACGCTCTTCCACATCAAAGTCCATTACTGTTTCGCAACCACTGGCATCTCTAATCGTCAGCGAATAAGCCCCTTGAGAGAAATCACTTCCTTCTTGAGAATCAATATTTGGTTTATTACTCCAGTAAAATTGGTAGTCTGGCGTTCCTCCTTTGGCTTCTATGTAAGTCGTTCCATTTGCAGCTTGCGGACAAATGGGAAGATTTAAGAAAGACTCCAAGAAAGGTTCTAAAGCGGGAGGTTCGGTAATCGTATAAGTTCTTGAAACCTGACAGCCATTGGCATCGGTAACCGTAACGGCATAACCACCTGCTGGTAAATTCGTGATCACAGGATCACTGTAGGTTTTATCAAAATTCACTCCCACTACTTTAATCGAGTATTTTCCTTGTGCATTCGGTGTTCCACCTGTGATGTTTAAACTAATACTTCCATTGGTTTCCGAAAAACACCTTACTGGTAAAATTGAGCCGTCAGTAACTGTTAAAGGAGTCGGTTCTGTAATGGTATATGTTTGAGTAATTTCACAGCCCGCAGCATCTGTAATGGTGGCTTCATAATTACCTGAGGCAAGTCCAGAAACCGAAAGGCCTGTCATTCCATTATCCCAAGTAGCTGTATAGTTACCTGGTTTTCCGCCAGTTACCGTGAGGTCAATCGCTCCATTTTTTAATCCAAAGCAGGAGATGTTAGTAATATTGGCAACTGGCTTAATTTCTGAATAAATAATAACTGGCAAATACTCAGAATATCCATCGCAATCGGCAACCAAGGGGTTGGATTCTAAAAACCTGACCTTGCCATTTCCAACTCCATTCCATTTCACTTTTATCTCGTTGCCCGTGTTAATACCGTCAACAAAGGTTCCTCCGATTACTTCCCAAGTGTAAACAGAACCGTTGGTTTGCGGTGTAGAGTAAATAACTTCTTGAAATTCTGTAAAACAAACCTCTGATTTGCCTGTAGGTAAAGGGGGAGCAAGTTCTTTATTGATTTTCACTGGAATTTCCAGTGTATCGCCTATACAGCCCAAGGCATTTTTCGGTACTACTTTCAAGAAGGCATTGTCATTGGGCGCCCCCCATGACACTTGAATTTGATCTGTACCTTGACCGCTGGTGATTTGACCATCGGCCGAAATAATCCATTCGTAGGTATTTTCATCTGCACCTACCACAGAATAATCAATCAAATTAACATCTGGGCAAACCGACTGTGGCCCTACGATTTCAGTGGCCTCCACTTCCAATATAGTGACCTGTTTTGTGAAAACTTCTGAATTACCACAGCTGCCTTCACCGTTGGAAGCAATTACTCTGATTACATAATCACCGGGTGTAGTGTACGCATGGTTCACCTCTTCACCTGTGGCCATTGCACCATCATCAAAATGCCAATCGAAAACTGTATAAAGCGGGTCTTCGCCCGGTATAGTTTCAAACTGAATTTTAAAATCAATATTTGAATTTAAACAGCCTTCATTGGATATAATGTTAAGGTTGGCATCGGCCAGTAAAAGTTGAGCATTAAGGTTTTCGAGGCTGGCGCCCGCTGAATAGCCGAATGACTCTTTGTCGCCATAGCCGTAAACATAGGCGATTACTCCTTCAGGAGCGGTTAATCGATGGTTTCCTTGGGCAATATTAAACGATGCATAGGCCGCATCACCTTCTATTTTAAATTTGTCCGTAACATCTACCCCATCCAAAAAAACATCTTTAACGGCATCTTTGGTCGTTATTAGGGTCAAATAATAATTAGAAATGACTTGTACGGCAAAGGCATTAAAAGTCACAGATTTGATTCTTTGTTCAAGGGGGCTCACAATAATCATAAATGGGTCAGCAAATACTCCATCACATTCCTGACTTCTGCTAAACTGAGCTACAGTAATAGGCTTATCTGCTGAAATAGTTCTTACTCCCTCTAATTTCTCAAATACTCTTACTTCACCAGCCTGAAGAATAACTGTTTGCGACATCTTTGAAATCACCACTCTGGTGTCATTTTCAGAGGCGATGATCTTTACGTAATCTCCTCCTTTTCTTGTTTCGTAAGGGACAAAAAGGAAGTTTTCTCCCCAAGTAGAAACAGGAAACATTTGTTCATAGAGGTGATCATGATAAGGGCCACAGCCTCCAACATTGGTAAATTTATTCCCTCCGAAAACGGCAATACTCTTACAGTCGGAACTATTCTGACTCACAGTGCGCACATAAGAGCCACTTAAATCTTCATCTGACTTGACCTGATAGGTTTCACCAGCATTAAGAGTAATGGTTTGAGGAATACCTTTTAACCAGCCATTATAAGTAGTACCAGTTGGGGTAATTTCAATTTGCGTATCATCTTCAGAAGCAACCACTAAAAACTCAGACTCCAAATCACTCCCTGTTCCATCACCTGGCGGCTCTCTATGCGCCACCACATAATATTCATTTCCTAAAGCAGGCGTAGGTAATATTACCGCAGCATCGGCACTGGCCTGACGTTTATTTAATGCATATAATGAAATAGGGTTATCAGAAGTAACATGAATACCGAAACCGTGTTTACCCTCATCTGTTGGCATAAGGTTTATTGGAAGAATTACTTTTTTAGAAACCCCTGGATCAACGGTTACTGTAACATTGAAAACATCGCGTGGTGTCTGTATTGTTACTGAAGTAGATTTTTCGGCACTGATATAAATCTCAATGGATTCTGCCTGATTATTATCCATAAACCCAAACCAGAAATCTCTACCCTCGGTAGTAACTTGGGCATTTACCGATAGGGCAATGCATAGCAGTCCAAAAAAAGATAGAATTAGCCTCCTCAACGTAGTCTTGTCAATAATAGTAGTTAGTCAAACTTGGGTCAATATGAGTATTTTCATTAATTAAAAGAAGTATTCACCACACCTATTCTCGCCTCTTATGACATAAGTTTTAAAAAAAGGTTTTAAGCCTAATCAAATTATAGTTGCGATTTGAATTTGCATCTTGACTATTTAATCAATTGTTTTGAGCAAAATTTAGAAAATGGAACTCAAAGCTAAACTCCTCGAAATATTCCCAACCCAACAAGTATCTGCCTCTTTCAGAAAAAGAGAGTTTGTTGTAGAATATGCTGAAAACCCACAATACCCTGAATATGTGAAGTTTGAAGCCATTCAAGATAAATGTGATCTTTTAGACAGTTTCAAACCCAACCAAACAGTGAACGTAAGTTTCAACCTAAAAGGAAGAAAATGGACAGATGCTCAAGGTCAGGTAAAATATTTCAATTCTTTACAAGCTTGGAGAATTACTCCTGAATCGGCTGGGCAAAGTGCAGCGCCTCAAGCCAACGGAAATACGCCTCCTCCTCCATCTGCAAGCGATGAGCCAGATTGGTTAAATAGTGATAGTTCAGACGACTTACCGTTCTAAGATGAAATACGATGTGATTGTTATTGGTGGTGGCATTGTAGGTTTAGCAACGGCCTTTCAAACCTTAAAGAAAAAACCTAACCTTAAGCTCCTTCTTCTTGAAAAAGAAGGTGCCTTGGCAGCACATCAAACTGGAAATAACAGCGGTGTAATTCACTCTGGTTTGTACTACAAGCCCGGAAGTTTAAAAGCCACAAACTGCATTAATGGCTACCATATGCTGATTGATTTTTGCGATCAAGAAGGTATTCCTTACGAACTATGTGGGAAAATTGTGGTAGCCACTGATGACTTTCAAAAACCACTATTAGAAAACCTATATCAGCGAGGTTTACAAAACGGCTTAGACAAAATTTCGAGAATTTCTATCGAAGAAATGAATGAAATTGAACCGCATGTAAAAGGAATCGCAGCCCTCAATGTTCCCTATACGGGCATTGTAGATTACAAACTGGTAGCCGAAAAATACGGTGAGAAAATCAAGGAATTGGGTGGTGAAATTAGATTAAACACCAAGGTAACTGCCATTTCTGATCGAGGTCAATATTCGAATGTTTCTACCGATGACAGCTCATTTGAGGCCAAGCTTGTAATCAACTGTTGTGGTTTGTATTCGGATAAAATTGCTAGAAAAACTTCCGAAGATGTAGACTTAAAAATCATTCCTTTTAGGGGTGAGTATTTTAAGTTGAAACCAGAAAAGGAATATTTAGTAAAGCATTTGATTTACCCCGTTCCCGATCCCAACTTCCCCTTCTTAGGCGTTCATTTCACAAGAATGATGAAAGGCGGAATTGAAGCGGGACCTAATGCTGTTTTGGCTTTCAGACGTGAAGGCTACAAAAAATCGCAAATTCATTTGGGCGAATTGGCCGAATCATTAATGTGGCCGGGCTTCCAAAAAGTAGCCATGAAGTACTGGAAAACGGGTTTTGGCGAAATGTACCGTTCTTTCAGCAAAGCTGCATTTACCAAGGCCCTGCAGAAGTTAATTCCAGAAATTCAATCTGATGATTTGATTGATGGCGGTGCGGGTGTTCGTGCACAGGCTTGCGACAGAACTGGCGGTTTGTTAGATGACTTTTCCATTATAGAAACCAAACAGGCCATTAACGTATGTAATGCGCCTTCGCCAGCAGCTACTTCGTCTTTATCTATTGGTAATTCCATTTCAGACTTAGCTTTAAAGCGTTTTGACTGAGTGGATTGAAACCCAAAAATGAATTGGTTCACCGATAATCAAAACTTTGGCTGAACTTCACCAACTAAACTCAATTCGCATTACTTTTGTATCAAAGTAAAAAAATCCGTTATGAGTACTCCTGCTGTTAAATTCAATACCCAAGACAGACCCGAATTTGTTACTGAACTTAGAAAAAACGTAAACGGATATTTTAAAGAAAACAACATTTCTAAGCAGGCCAACACTACCATGAAAGTGAAAACTGCTTTCATGATTTGCTTATACTTCATTCCGCTAGCTATACTATTATCAGGCACAGTAAACACTTTTTGGCCAATGATGGGCATTTGGTTCTTGATGAGCATGGGCATGTCTGGCATTGGCTTATCTGTAATGCACGATGCCAATCACGGAGCTTATTCTAACAAGAAAACTGTAAATCAATTTTTCGGTTTCTTGGTCAACTTTTTAGGTGCTTACCATATCAACTGGAAAATTCAACACAATGTACTCCACCATTCCTTTACCAATGTAGAAGGTTATGATGAAGACTTTGAGAATCCGGTAATGCGCTTATCACCAAGCCAGCCGCGCAAAAAAGGCTATAAATTCCAGGCCTTTTATGCCCCTTTTGTTTACGGATTGCTGACATTGAATTGGCTTTTCAGCAAGGATTTCAAACAACTGATTGACTATAACAAAAAGAACTTATTAGTAGGTCAAGGCCTTACGCTGAAAAAAGCAATTTGGCGCTTGAGCTTCTACAAAGTGGGATACATTGTACTTACGGTAGTTTTGCCCATTCTCATTGTAGATTTACCTTGGTGGCAAGTGTTGCTCGGCTTCTTAATGATGCAGTTTATCTCTGGTCTTATTCTAGCACTTATTTTCCAACCTGCCCATGTGATTGAAGAAACCGATTTCTTTACTCCAAATGCAGAAGGTAGCATGGAAAACAACTGGGCGATTCACCAGTTGAGAACTACCGCTAATTTTGCCAATGGCAGCCGTTGGTTTTCTTGGTATGTAGGTGGGTTGAATTATCAAATCGAACATCATCTTTTCCCAAATATCTGTCACGTTCATTACAGAAACATTTCCAAAATAGTAAAGCAAACGGCCGAGAAATACGGCATTCCTTACTATCAACACAAAACTTTTTATCATGCCTTAAAAAGCCACTTTAGCTTGTTGCATGATTTAGGTACAGGGAAATATGATCAGAAATTAGGGAAAGCATAGTTTAACTTATGCTAATCGATTTAATTAATAACTTAAGATATGCCCTGCATAAAAATCGAAACCACCATTCACGCTCCGGTGCAACGGTGTTTTGATTTATCGAGAAGTATTGATCTTCATCAAATTTCTACGATTGAAACTAAGGAAAGAGCAATAGCAGGCAAAACTTCAGGCTTGATTGGCTTGAATGAAACGGTAACTTGGCAAGCCAAACACTTTGGCATCACTCAAAAACTCACTTCCAAAATTACGGTTTTTAACAGCCCACATTACTTTGTAGATGAAATGGTGAAAGGAGCTTTCAAATCATTCAAGCATGAACATCATTTTGAAGAAATTAACGGGCAAACCCAAATGAAAGATCGGTTCGATTACACCTCTCCCCTAGGTATTCTTGGCAAACTCTTCGACAGCATTGTTTTAGAAAAATACATGTTCAAGCTTCTTGAGAAAAGAAACCAAGTCATTAAAGAATATGCCGAATCGGAAAAATGGAAGCAGGTACTGCTCAATTAACCTTTCTCTTCATTCAAAAATTCAAGAGCCCTAAGTTCTGAATAAGTAAACTCACTTTTAGCCAGGATAAAGCCTACATGTCCTCCTCTTTTTGGGGTTTCTAGATACAGGTTTGGCATTTCTTCTGCCAACTGGTATGGGTAGCAATTCCCTTCTAGCAATGGGTCGTTGAGTGCATTAATGAGTAAAATGGGAACTTCAATATTTTTAATGAAAGGATAAGGATCGCAAAATTCATAAAACTCTTTCGCATCCTTAAAACCATGAATAGGGCCAGAATAAAGGTTATCAAATTCCTTAAGCGTTTTTACCGTATCCATTCGGCTTACATCAATTTCAGGAAATTGTATGGCCTTCTTCTTTATCTTCTCTCTAAGCTTTACAAGGAATTTCTGTTCATACACCTTATTCACCCTAAGGTTTAAAGTAGCCGCACTTTCAGTCAGAGAACAAGGTGCACTAATGGCCACCGCGCCTTTCACATTTTTCGGCAATGGAAAATCTGACTCCCCCAAATAACGGAGTGTTTGTCCCCCTCCCATGCTAATACCAACAAGGCCAATTTGATCGTAGTCGTACTTTTGATTGGCATGCTCAATCACACTGCGTAAATCATAGCTGGCAGCATGGTGATAAAGGATTTTCTGACGATTCATTTCACCACTACAGGTTCTGTTGTTCCAAGCCAGAATATCCCAACCGTTCTGACCAAAAAGCTTTGCTAACCCAGTTACATAATGTCTTCCAGAATCTCCTTCCAGTCCGTGACTCACTACCAATAAGCGGTTATTCCCCTTTCTTACCCAATCAATATCCAAAAAATCATCATCAGGCGTTTCAATACGCTCTCTTTCATAACTAACACCCACCACCTTCCTTCTTATGCTTGGAATAATGGTTTCAAAATGGCCATTAAAGTAAAAGAATGGAGGACCTTGGTATTTCGAAGGAAGAATGGGCATGTGGTTTTTCTGAATATTTATAATCGATCGTGCAGATAACTCAGGAGGCAAATATCTACATTCCTAAACAAAAACCCTTAACACACTGATTCTAATTACATATAAAACCTAATCAGTTAAGAAGTAACATATTGTTAATCTTGAATTTACCACCAGGATACAGTCAAACTTTACCTTTAGCTCAATAAATAATCTCATCATATTTATTGGGTGTTTGTAAAAAAGGTCTGGTTTTCCACAGACTTTTTTTATGCAAAAAAGCCTGTTCAAAAGATGGCTAAGTTCTAACTTGCAGCCATTACTTTAGAACATATGCACGTAGCGATAGCAGGAAATATAGGGTCGGGTAAAACCACTTTAGCCCAGAAATTAGGAAAGGATTACAATTGGAATGTTGAACTGGAGTCGGTTGAGGATAACCCCTATCTCAAGGATTTTTATGAGGACATGAGCCGTTGGTCTTTCCACCTTCAGGTTTACTTTTTAAACAGTCGTTTTAAGCAAATTGCTGCCATTCAAGAATCTGTAAAAGGCACGATTCAAGACAGAACCATTTACGAAGACGCACATATTTTCGCTGCTAACCTAAAACAGTCGGGCTTTATAAGCGACAGAGACTATCAAAATTATTTAGAGCTGTTTAAATCTATGATCAAGTATGTGCAACCGCCAGATTTATTGATTTATCTTAAAGCAGACATCCCAAAACTTGTGGGCAATATTCAGAAGCGAGGAAGAGATTACGAGGAGTTGATTAGAATTGAGTACTTAAAAAACCTCAATTCGCACTATGAAAACTGGATTGGCAACTACGATATGGGTAAACTGCTCATTGTAGATGTAAACAACCTAGACTTTGTTAGCAAAGTAGAAGATTACTCGCTCATTGTTGAAAAAGTGAATCTAGAAATTAATGGGCTTTTTAGTTAATATTATAGTAACACTATGTATTGAAAAAATTACTATCTTGGTGGTGTATTCGCTATTGAAACTCTACTTTTTAATTGAAACTTATACAGTCCTGGTATTCTACCAGGACATTTTTTTTTGCCCTAACCCCAATACAATACGTTTAAACCAAATAGCCTACTGCTAAAATAGCCATACCAATAACGGCCATCATCAACATTGGGCGCCACACAAATTTGAGCCAAATATTATAAGGTACATTCACCATACTCAATGAAGGAAGAATAATTCCGGCTGGTGTTATAAACATCATAAGCCCAAAACCAAACACATAAGCATTCACGATTTCTTCCGTAGGAACGCCCACCACATTGGCCAAAGCACCCATAATGGGCATACTCACCAAGGCCAAGCCTGAAGATGAAGAAATGAAAAAGGCCAATACAAAGAACACCAACATCAGCACAGGCAAAAACACCAAGCCATCTACCCCACTCACCATGTTGGAAGCATAATTCAGGATGGTTCCTGAAATCTGTCCATCATTCATTACAATGGTAATACCACGTGCTACTCCAATAATTAGCGCTACTCCCAACAAATCTTTCGCGCCAGCAATAAAGGCATTCACAAAAGCATTTTCGCCCAAACGGATGATGAGACCTAAGAACAAGGCACTGACCAAAAACAGAGCTGTCATTTCTTCGAACCACCAACCCAAGCTAGAAACACCATACACCATTATCACGAAGGTTAGGCCAAAAAGCACTAAGAGCAATTGAGTTTTCAAATTCAGTTTTTCTGCCTGTTCAGATTTCTTCAATGCCGAAAATGGCTGCTTGATATCCATATTATATAAAAGCGACTGCTTGGGATCTTTCTTCACCCTTTCTGCATATCGCAACACATAAGTAATCACAACAATGCCTCCTAAAATAAACATCGCCAATCTACTGTAAATGCCCAATGTCCAACTTACGCCAGCTGCATCGGAAGCTATTATGGTTTCAAAAGGATTGATCATTGCGCCCATTAGGCCAATACAAGAACCTCCGTATAATGCTCCAACAGGCACTATTAGGTCATAACCAGCAGCTAGAAAAATGGGAACTAGAATAGGATAAAAGGCGATGGTTTCTTCCTGCATTCCAAAGGTTGTTCCTCCTATGGCAACCAAAACCATAACCGCTACAATCAGCCACTTTTCTCGCCCTTTCATTTTTTCTGAAAGTGAGGACAAACCTCGATCGAAAGCACCAGAAGCGGTAAAAACACCAATAAACCCTCCGATAATCAATACAAAAAGAATAATATCAATCGACTCGTAAATACCTTTGATTGGGGCATATACAATGGCCATTAAGCCTTGTGGGCTCGATTCCATTTCAGCGTAAGTATTTGGAATAGAAACAGGTTTTCTGATTTTCCCTTCCTCAAATTTAGAAAGCTCCATTTTCAGGTTTAGGCTATCTAAAACCGATTGACTTGCCTTTAAAGAAACGGTGTTCTCTTTGCCTTCAATAAGAAAATTACCTGCATCATAACTTAAGGTTGAAAAGCTTCCAGCCGGCATTAAAAAAGTGGCTATAGCACTTAGTATGATAATGATATACAGTACCGTAAACGGATTGGGGAACTTGAATTTCTTCATAAGGCAAGATTAAAAGCTTTAAGTTAAGGAATTTGAAGGATTGATCTCAACCTAAAGAAATGAGTTCTATTCAAGTTAAAATCTAGGCTAAGGCAAGCGTTTCATTATTTCGCTTTCGTTACATTTGCAAAATGGACGGAACCAACAGAGCGAACATAAAGCCGGGTATTGAGGTAAACATTGTGCTCAAACAAGACCAAAGAAGTGGAAAACTAACTCGAGGTGTTGTGAAAGATATTTTAACAAAATCTCCGAAACATACCCACGGTATTAAAGTGCGTTTAGAAGACGGCCAAGTAGGGCGCGTTAAAGAAATACTCGAATGAAAACTGGGTCTGCAATTATTAGAAAGTGCGAAGCAAAAGACTTAACACAACTGACCCAGTTTGCGCTCAAAACCTTTAAAGACACTTTTGAAAAAGACAACGACCCTAAAGATTTCAGTGCCTATATTGAAAAGGCCATAACAGAAGAAAAACTAGGTCAAGAAATGGCTAATGAAGGCTCTGACTTCTATTTTTTGGAGCTTGAAGACCAAGTGATAGGCTATATAAAACTGAACTTCACTCCTTTTCAATCAGATATTAACGACCCAAAAAGTATAGAGCTTGAGCGCGCCTATGTAGATATAGATTTTCATGGCCAAGGTTATGGTAAAATGCTTTTCGATTTCATTGTTCAGCAGGCCAAATCACATCAAGTTGAATACATTTGGTTAGGCGTTTGGGAGCGAAACGCAAAAGCCATTGCCTTCTATAAACAGCTGGGCTTCTATAAATTTGCAGAACACCCTTTTAAGCTGGGTACCGATAAACAAAAAGATCATTTAATGCGCTGCGACTTGCCTTTGTCTTAAATCTTGGTTAATCTGAACGAGCAAGTCTAAACTGATAATTTGAATGATGAAAGCTCTACTTTGCCATGAATTTGGTTCTACAGAAAACCTAAAGCTCACCACCACTGAAAGCCCAAAACCACAAAAAGGTCAGTTGGTCATTTCTGTAAAGGCATGTGGTGTTAACTTCCCCGATAGTCTTATTATTCAAAATAAATATCAGTTTAAACCTGAATTACCTTTTGCTCCTGGAGGCGAAGTAGCGGGCATTGTAAAAGAGATTGGTGAAGGAATTGACCATTTGAAAGTGGGCGACCGTGTTTTCTCGCTCACAGGCTGGGGAGGTTTTGCAGAAGAAGTTTTGGCAGATAGCTATAAAACCCTACCCATTCCCGAAGGAATGAACTTTATTACAGCGGCTACCACCATGTACACCTGTGGCACTTCACTTCACGCCTTAAAACAAAGGGCTCAATTAAAAGAAGGCGAAACACTTTTGGTTTTGGGCGCAGCAGGTGGTGTAGGTTTAGCCGCTGTTCAAATCGGGAAGTTGATGGGCGCCAGAGTGATTGCCGCAGCTTCAACAGACGAAAAGCTGGCCTTATGTAAGGAAAAAGGAGCAGATGAAGTCATTAATTACAGCACCGAAGACCTTAGGGAAAGAATAAAAGCACTGACCGACAACCGAGGTGTAGATGTAGTTTACGATCCCGTAGGCGATCGTTTTTCAGAACCTGCAGTACGTTCATTGGCTTGGCAAGGACGTTATTTAGTAGTGGGTTTTGCGGGAGGTTCACCAGCTTCTATTCCTTTGAATTTACCACTTCTGAAAGGCGCTTCTATTGTAGGCGTATTTTGGGGAGCCTTTGCGCAGAAACAGCCAAAAGACAGCATGGCCAATTTTCATCAGATACTCAGTTGGATCAAAACTGGCCAACTGCAGCAGCATATCCATAAACAATACCCGCTTAATCAAGGTGCTGAAGCCATTCAAGACTTGATGGAAAGAAAAGTGATGGGTAAGAATGTGGTTGTGATTGATTAAAATACTTTACTAGAAGATTTTCGGCCTTACTAATTGCTAATTAAGATATCCCTATTTTTGCAAAAATATTTTCTTCATGGATAACTTTGAATCGCTTAACCTTTCTACTCCGCTTCGGAACGCCATTGATGATCTAAATTTTGAAAAGCCTACTCCTATTCAGGCAGAAGCCTTTCCTATGGTCTTATCTGGAAAAGACTTGGTGGGAATTGCGCAAACAGGCACGGGAAAAACCTTCGCTTACATGCTTCCTTCCCTGCGCGACCTGAAGTTTTCTAAACAAACTACACCACGTATTTTGGTGGTTGTTCCAACTCGTGAATTGGTACTACAGGTAGTGGAACAAACCAAGCTATTGGCCAAATACATGAATGTTCGTGTTTTGGGAGTTTATGGTGGAGTGAATATCAAAACGCATATGGCTGAAGCGCTCGAAGGATGCGATATTCTAGTAGCCACGCCTGGCCGACTGTATGATTTAGTACTGAGCAAAGCACTTTCCTTAAAAAGCATTAACAAATTAATTATAGATGAGGTGGATGTAATGCTCGATTTGGGCTTTAGATTTCAGCTTCAGAATATTTTCGATTTACTTCCAGAAAGAAGGCAGAACATTATGTTTTCGGCCACTATGACGGACGAAGTAGATGCGTTAATTAATGATTATTTCATTACCCCCGCTAAAATTTCAATAGCTGTAAGCGGAACTCCACTCGATAATATAGCCCAACAATGTTACCCAGTACTTAACTTTTATACCAAAGCCAACCTTCTGAAATATCTGTTAGAAGATACAGCTGAGTTTAAAAAAGTATTGGTTTTTGTGGCGAATAAAAAGGCAGCCGATAGGCTTTATGAGTTATTAGAAGAAACGTTCATGTCGAAAGTTGGGGTAATTCACTCTAACAAATCGCAGAACTACCGAATCAGATCTATCGAAGATTTTGATCAGGGTAACACACGGATTTTAGTAGCTACCGATGTGATTGCCCGTGGCTTGGATTTAGAGCAGATCACCCATGTCATCAACTTCGATACCCCTAATTTTCCTGAAAACTACATGCACA
Source organism: Roseivirga seohaensis (assembly GCF_001592945.1). GTDB lineage: Bacteria > Bacteroidota > Bacteroidia > Cytophagales > Cyclobacteriaceae > Roseivirga > Roseivirga seohaensis. The sequence goes on along the minus strand of NZ_LRPB01000047.1, from coordinate 6,091 downwards.
GAATTGGTAGAACCGGCCGAGCTGAGCATCAAGGGAAAAGCATTTTATTCTACACAGAAAAAGAAGAAGCCGACAAAGAGGCTATTGAATTGTTAATGGGTTATGAAATACCTACGCTTCCTTTTCCAGAAGAGGTGCCAGTAACCAGAAAGTTAACTCCTGAAGAACAGCCAGTGGTAATTGAAGTCCATAAAAACCACAAGCAATCTAAGCATGTACCAGGCCCTGCTTTCCACGAAAAAAAAGAAAAGAACCAAAAGGAAAATCAAGGCGGATCTTATAAAAGAAAAATTGAAGCGAAATATAAAAAGCCTAGAACTCGAGGAGATAAAAATCAAATCAAAAAGAATAAGAGAAGGTAGGCTCTTCTGGCTGTATTTATAATTGTTATCAATTCCTGACATTAAAACAGTACATTGAAGAAAATTCAGAAACTATGGCCAAATCTCAGGACGCAAAAAAGTCTACCAAAAAAGAAGCATTAAAAACACCCAAAGAAAAGAAAGAAGCAAAAAGAGAAAAGAAGGGGAAAAAGAGCTATAGCTAGTGAGAATTTAAAAATACTTTCTAACCAAGCAATAGAGTATAAAAAAACCGGAGTCTCCTCCGGTTTTTTATTTATGTAATTTCAATAGAAATAGCTTAGTTGGTTACAATACCACCTTTAGCGCTATCTACAGTGATTTTCGGAGTACCTTTTCCTGATACAATCCAACGCAAGGTAACAGTGCTGTTGCCAGGGATGTTTTCCAACACCATTTTAGCTGGATCGACTTTTTGTTCTGTACTAAGCCCTAAATCTAAATCTTGAACAATCATACCGACTTGAACATCCACACCAGAAATGGTTACATAATCAGGTCTTTCGATTTTATACTTCAAATCCTGTGAAGCATGGGTCGGCATCATTCTATCGTTTTTGATAACAGCGGTAATCTCTCTTAACCCTCCACCTAAATCTTTTTCAGTCACTTTATCTATGCTCAATAGCGGCATATGATGCGCATGATATAAAGCAAAAGACATGTTTCTGTGAAGTTCTTCTTCTAACAAGAATCCAGGGGTAGCTCTTCCAAAGTTTTTCTTGAAACCTCCAATTTCTACCTCACCATAAGTTGGGTGGTTATAAGGAGCCCAAGGAGTAAAAGCATCACCTGCTAATAATTCTTTATCAAAGTCATAACCCTCATCTCTTCCGCCACGCTCATTTTTATAGTAAGCGAAGCTAGTGAAGATCTCATTAGTGAAAGTATAAATACCTCTGCTTCCGTAGAACCAATCTAACTCTCCACCAAATACAGAGTATAAATCTTTGTATACGGTTAAGTAACGGTAGCCTGGTAGCATTTTCTGTCCTTTCATACCAATGGCATCGTAAATTCTAAGGTCAGCACGGTTGTACGTAGCTAAATCTTCTTCAGCCCCAGGGCCTCTTAAAATCATACCTCCAGAATTGTGGAAACTTTGGGCTCCAGCAATATTAGGATGAGCCATAACAAAATCAGCTACAGCACGGTTTTCAGGTGCACTGAAAGGGTACATTAAGGCACCACGCTGAATATAATCAGGTTGCCATTTCCATGCCCAGTCTCTGTTCGGATCATAAACGCCCGGTCGGTCTTCATTCACTCTACCGTCACCATCGTTATCAATTCCTTCAGAACCCAACATTTCGTAACGTTGTGCAGTAGTAACATCATCTGGTCCAATTTGGAGCATTTTTCGTGGATCAAGCGGGTCTACGATAAAATCGCCATACTCACTTTTTCTACGCATACTGGTAACAGAGCCATCACCATCCAGATCATCAAGACCATCTTCGTCTACTAAACCATCACGATCATCATCCAAAGGCATCATACCTGAACGAGGAGAACTGCCCGTGTTCGCTTGTTGCATATAATGATTCCTTGCATCTGGGTTGATGGTTGGAACAATATAGAAGATACGATTATCGAGCATATCAGTAATGTAGTCTACATCACCATAGTTTTCTGTTAAGTACCAAGCGGTATAAATAGAAATTTCAGCTCCTTGAATTTCATTAGAGTGAATATTACCATCAATATAATATCCAGGCTTTCTGTCTGCGATTCCTTTTTTGAAGTTCGTAATCTGAAGCATCCAAAGATCACGTCCTTCATAAGATTTACCTATAGAAATACGCTTTACCAAATCTGGGTGAGCAGCAGCTATTTTTTTTGATAACTCGGCCAATCCTTCAGAAGTATAATAGCGATTAAAGGCAATGTTTACCTTAGGGTTGTGAGGCGAGCCTGCTGCCCTAAAAACTTCATCGGCATTCTGAGCAAAACTGGTTACTGGCAGTGTTAAACCTACCATGATTAAACCAGCGAATAAGTTTGATATATATCTTTTCATCGGTTTTATTATTTAAGGTTTACAGTAACATTGTCAATACCTGCATGTGGAGCACCAGCTTCGATTTGAACCGATCCTTTTCCTTTAACAAGCCAAGTAAATTGTTGCGATCCATCGCCCTCAAGGTTATTAATTGTCATAATTCTTCGTCCAGAAATCACTTCTTGATCCTTACCAAGCTTCACTTCAACTACTATTGGTCTTAACCAACGCGAACGGGTTCCCATTTGCGTATGGGTAGGCAATGTACCTGCATTGTAAACGTCTACTGTTATTCTTGTCATTCCTTTACCTACGGCTTCAGACTTAAGATTTATCAATTTAACGTCTGCCTGCATCCCTACTAATTCAACAATAAAATCATTGTTCTTTTTAGAAGCATCTGCCACCATTGACATTGGAGGGTTGTTCATTTTAAATGGTGCAATACCACCTACTTCTACTTTTTGGTTTGGAAAATCAGGGTGACTGATTTCTTTCCAATCAACAAAATAGTTGCTTAGATTTTCTTGCGCTGCCCATCTTAAGAAGTTTACTTCTTGGTTTTTGTCTTTATTGGCTACTGCTCCTTCTTCATCTTTTACAGTAGGTGCCCACCAACCTGGTGTACCTAAACTCAATCTTCCGAAGTGGAAATATGCCCATTGTAAGAAATCACCACCTTGTTCGCCAGAAGCAGGTGCGTTTTTCATTCCTGTAGTTTTGTTATAAGCATCTGAAATGAATTTGTTCAAATCAGCATCATCGCTCAAAACACTGGTCACCACTCTTTTTGAGGCTCCAGCACGGTTAAATCTCCAAGGGCTTGAAAGGTTATTGCCTGGGCCAAATGTGAAAACACCATAAAGGTTCCACTTAGTGTAGAGTAAGTCTAACAAGGCTCTGTTTTCTTTTTCAGATACAGAGTGTTCTCCTGCACCCGCTACAAAATATGGATACTCATAAGTTAAATTTTTTCTGAAATGAATTCCGCCTTCGCCATCTTCATTGAAGTTACCATCTTTGTCATTATCCATTCCTTCGGTAAATATTTTGTATTTACCTTTTTCACCTTCTGCTTTGTTAGCTTTAATCATTACACGGCTATCTGCAGGGTGAGTAATCCAGTCACCAGTAGCATCTTCAACACGCATCCAAGTAATAATACCGTCACCGTTTAAATCTTCAAATGGATCTTCATTCAATTTTCCATCACGATCGTCATCGGTTTGTTTTGCGTTGCCACTTCTTTCGTATTTCAAGCTTGCGAAATACTGTTCGGTAGCATCAGGGCTCATGTTTGGGAAAACATAAAAAGTAGTATTCTCTAAAACACTCGCATTATCCTTCACAATACCTTCAGCAAAGCGCACGGCCATTTCTACTCCAAGAATATGAGCACCTTCTACCCCACCAACAACGGCCATAGCTGGTTTGCTATCTACATCGCCTTTGCCAAGGGTCAGCATCCAAATGTCTTTGCCTCCATCGGTTTTTGTGATTGATTCTAATTTTACATCGGGTGAAGACCCGGCCAACTGCTTCAGTCTTTGTGCAAGCTGATTAGCGTTGTTGTAGTCTTGGGCTTGAAGTGAAACACTAAATAAAAATAGTGCCCCTAATACCCATTTTTTGACTTTCTGGTTCATAGGCTAATTAATAGTTTGTTCAATTAAACCATGAGTTTACGTAAAAAATAGGGTTCAAAAAATCGTGGATTACTAAAGACATTCAATTCCTCTGTTGAATGGTATTAGATCGGGTTAGGTGGGAAAGGCTAAGGCGGGAGAGTTAAAGTGAATTATAAAGCCCAATTCGTCAACACCACATTAATTAAAAACAGAAAACCGAAGTCTCCCCCGGTTTTCTGTCTCAAACAATAAGGTTCAAAACTTTCTATCTGAAAATCATCAGTTTCTTTCTTACCACACCAATCTCAGACTTTACCAATACAATGTAAATGCCCTGAACATAATTACTAACCTCAACATCGTGAGTCAAATGTCTAATATTCGACCTCTTATAGAGACCATGTCCAGATTCATTAAATATTGAAACCTCTACAGGTCTTCCATTGTACTGACTCAAATCTATTGTGATACGATCATTAGCAGGATTTGGATAGATACTTACTGCTACCTCGTCAATAAATCCATTATCAATTGAGGTTACAACTTCGGCTACGGCAACTACTGATTTAATACCAGAACCTCCATTATAGCTAATTACAATATCACCAGAATAAGTCTTGGCTTCTGTAGGAGCAAAACTTACGGTGATCGATTTACTTGCAGATGGAGCTATTGCGTCAATCGTTGCCGGGCCTGTAAAACCATCTGGATAGGTAATTGAACTCACTTCCATTACACCATCACCATCGTTGAGTATTGAAATTTCTAGTGTAGAGGTTTCCCCTACATTGGTGGTTTCAGCACTTTGACCGCCTTCAATCCTTAAAATTGCCTCTGCTTGATTTGTGATTGTGATGATAAAGTTATCTTCGAACGACAAGCCTCCAACATCAGTAGCTTTGATTCTAACTGAATAAGATGCTTTAGCTTCAAAATCAAATGATGATTTGGCAGCCAACTTATTACCAACGATTTCAAATGATGCATTATCTGTGTCTCCAGAACCTGAAACCAAAGTATAGCTATGTGTATCTCCAGCATCTTGGTCCGCAGTAGTCAATTGACCTATTTCACCACCTACCTCATTATTTTCCTCTATGGAGGTATTATTGATGAATAATTCAGTCGGTGCTTCATTAACATTCGTAACTGAGATCGTCACGTTTTGGGTAGCCTCGTTCAGTCCATCATTTGCTTTTACTTGAATAGTATAACTGCTCTTCGTCTCAAAGTCTGGTGATGTCTTGAAGGTTACTACACCTGAAGCGATATCGAAGAAATCTTCATCATTTCCCGTACCTAAGCTGTAAGTAATATCATTAGCATCGGTGGCAACAATAGTGTAAGCTGTACCTGTGCCGTTTTCAGCATAATTTACCGCAGTTGCTGAAGTAAATACTGGAGGAATTTCATCTACATCAATGATTGTAATTGTTACAGTTTGAGCAGACTCGTTTGAGCCATCATTCGCTTTTACTTGAATAGTATAACTACTCTTCGTCTCAAAATCTGGAGATGCCTTAAAGGTTACTACACCCTCTGTTAGGTTGAAAAATGATTCATCATTTCCCGTGCCTAAACTATAAGTAATATCATTCGCATCTGTGGCAACAATGGTGTAGGCTGTACCTGTTTCATTTTCTGTATAAGTTACAGTAGTTGGTGAAGTGAATACAGGCGGTGTTATATCGTTTACAGTGATGTTAAAAATTTGTGTGGCAGAACCTCCAAACCCATCATCCACCCGAAGTTCAACGCCCTTTATACCTGATTGATAAATAGCAGTGCCACTGAGTAGATAGTTCTCCTCTATTGTGATTTTTCTGACTCTGTAGTTTACTGTAGAAACATAAATGTTATCATTAGAATCTACAGTCAATCCAATTGGCCCTGAAATACCAGCTTCTAAAGCATTCCCATCTGAGTAACTACCTTGTCCATTGCCTGCAATAGTTGAAACATCTCCCGAACTGGTGATTTTCCTTACTCGGTTATTGCCCCAATCAGCTACAAAAAGATTATCATGTGAATCAAAATCCAATGCCTTTGGCTCGAAAAACATTGCATTTTGGCTATCTCCATCAAGAAAGCCTTCTACA
>NZ_LRPB01000046.1 GCF_001592945.1 Roseivirga seohaensis | reverse complement strand
GTAGTGATGTTTGCGTTTCCGTTGGCATCAAGCGCTACAGTGATGTTTTTCGCAAGAACAGTAGGGGCGATGTCGTCAACAATCGTTACAGTAGCCGTTTTAGTGCTAGTATTTCCGTTGTTATCAGTTACTGTTAATGTTACAGTGTTATCACCAAGGTTAGAACAGTCGAAGCTTGTTTTGCTTAACGTCATACTTGCAATTCCACAGTTATCAGAAGAACCGTTGTTGATCTGAGTAGCAGAGATGATTGCGTTTCCGCTAGCATTCAGCGATACAGAAATATTCTGAGTAATTACAGCAGGGGCAGTATTGTCAACCACAGTCACTGTAGCAGTAGCCGAAGCAGTGTTTCCGCTCGCATCAGTTCCAGTCAAGGTAACAGTCTGCGCACCTACTTTAGAGCAATCAAATGAAGTTTTATCAATAGATAAAGTGAGGCTACAGTTGTCATAAGAACCATTGTCAATATCGGCAGCGGTGATATTTGCATTTCCGTTGGCATCAAGTGTTACGGAAATGTTCTTAGTGATAATGGTTGGAGCAGTGGTATCAGTTACAGTAATTGTTACCGACTTGGTGCTAACATTACCATTGGTATCTGTAGCAGTTACAGTTACAGTATTGTCACCAAGGTTTGAACAATCGAAATTTACCTTACTTAGTTCAATCGTAGAGATTCCGCAATTATCTGTTGTACCGTTATCTACTTGAGTACTAGTAATAGAGGCATTACCGCTCGCATCAAGTGCTACTGTTACGTTCTGAGTAATAATGGTTGGAGCAGTGTTGTCTACAATAGTAATCGTAGCAGGAGCTGAAGCAGAGTTTCCACTAGGGTCTGTTCCTGTTAACATAACTGTATGGGCACCTATTTGAGCACAATTGAACGATGTTTTATCTATGGAAAGCGTAATGCCACAGTTGTCATAAGATCCGTTATCTACTTGTGCAGCAGTAAGATTTACGTTTCCATTCGAATCAAGCGGAAGCGTGATGTTTTGTGTGATAATAGTAGGGGCGGTGTTATCAGCAATAGTAACAGTAGCAGTTTTAGAAGTAGAGTTTCCGTTTGCATCAGTAGCTGTTAATGTTACTGTTTGAGTGCCAACATCTGAACAACCGAAGGAAGTTTTATCAAGAGACAGGGTGACGCCACAAACATCAGAAGAGCCATTATCTATTTGTGCAGGGGTAATGGCTGCATTTCCGTTAGCATCTAAATTTACAGTGATATTTTTTGTATTTACTGTTGGAGGCGTGATGTCATTGATAGTAACAATAGCTGTTTTGGAAGTCGAATTACCACTGGCATCAGAAACAGTAACGGTAACTATATTCTGCCCAATATTAGAACAGTCAAAATCAGTAATATCTACACTAACTTCAGTGATAGCACAATTGTCTTTAGTACAGGTTGCTTCTTGATAGTATGGGGTAGGGATAAAATTAGCAGGTTCGCCAGCTCCAGGCTCCCAGCCCCAGCCGCCATCATCACCACCATCATCTTCAATTTCGACAACAGCATCATCGCAAAGAACGAGTAAGTCAAGTACATCGTCAATTGAAGCTTGACCGTTTTCGTCAAGATCCAATGAGATATTCTGTGTAACAACTATAGGTGCTGTATTATCAACCACATTTACTGAAGCTGTAGCAGTTTTTGTGTTTCCACTGTTATCAGTTACGATTAAAGTAACGTTATTATAACCCAGGTTTGAACAGTCGAATGTTGTTCTATTTAATGATAAGTTAATTGTTCCACATGCATCACTAGATCCATTATTAACCATTTGAGGAGTGATAGTTGCAATACCATTTGCGTCTAAAGCAACAGTAATATTTTTTGCTTTTGCCACAGGAATGGTGTTATCCCTGATATAAACTATTGCAGTTGCCGTGGTTACGTTTCCACTTTGGTCTGTTACCGTTGCTGTAACAATGTTTTCTCCAATATTGGAACAATCGAAAGTCTTTTTGCTTATCACATAGGAGGCAATAGAGCAGTTGTCTGATGTACACGGCTTTGCAAAGAAAAAATCTTCGCCACCTTCATTTGGAGCAACAATACTCTCTATTTTCCCATCAGCATTAAGAGTATTTGGCCCATATAAACTAGAAATACCTCCAGTGCTACAATTAAAATCTAGTACATCGTTTGCTGATATGGTGACTGTTCCATTCATCAGCGTACGGATTACATTTTTCGTTACAACTACAGGAGGTGTAACATCCTTAATATTAATGTCAACTTGCTGAGTACAAGTATCGCCAAACTGATCGGTTGAAGTGATTGTAATCGTATTTAACCCTAAGTTTGAGCAGTCGAAGGTAGTTTGGCTTGCTGTGTGATTGATTACCCTTTGTACCTGAGCAAGATCAAGGTTGAAATCTCCTTGGTGATAGTTTTGTCCATCTAATGAATAACTGAACCAACCCGACAGGCCAAAACCAGAGTTTTTGTTATTCGCAGCTGTACCAATCTGAAAACCAAAATTATAGCTAGCCGGCATGTGTGTAATTTCTACCGTCTTACCTGTATTTCCAGATAACCCCACTATGGTACTCGCTATATTTGGGTTTTCTATATAGTATGACCAATTGGTATAATTATTTCCAACTAGGCCAGACTCATCTTTGTAGGTTCTGCCTAAGCCGCTCCACTGTGTCCAATTAGATTTACTAGATAGGTATAGATTAACTTCCCATTGGTCTAATGGGTTACCTGTATTGGTCAAAGTACCTTTTAGGGTAGCAGTTCCATCTGCATCTTCAATAAATGAAGCTCCAGCACTAAATACAAAATCTGTAGTACTTGAAGGGAATGGGTTATTGCTTAACCACATTGCATGACCATCACCAACCGCTGCAGTAGGCATGTACGGAGTAGATGTGAAACAGTTATTTAAGTTAAGGGAGGCCAAATCAAGAGAGGCATTTCCAGCTGAGTTCAAGTTAAGAACTGGTGTAACTTGGGCATTGGCTGAAATAAACAAAGAAAACCAACACACAAGTGTTAGTAGACCTTTCTTAAAATTAAAAGCACTCCTGAAGACAGGATGGAGTACAGATTTTAACATTTTATACACACGTTTTGGTTAAAAGCAATCTTTAATTTTTTTCTCAATAATGCCTTTGCCAGTTTTAAGAACAAATACACACTAATGTTCGGCTAGGCTTGAGGTGAAAGAGATTAAGTGAAAGGAATGCAAATATATAAAAATACGCATAATGTATACGGTATTTTGTTATTTAAATACATTTAACGACTTGAAGATCAGAATTGATGGTTATGGAATACAATCAGAAAGCTTGCTTTTGACTTCTGATTTTGCCATACCCTTATTCAGTCGTTTATTTCTATTAATCCCTGTTTTCAAATTTTTTTCAACCCTTCTTACAAGGGCTGTGATATTTCAATTTATAGTTTCTTTTAAGCTGTTTCTCTAACTTGAATAAATGCTTCTTTACTAATCGGCATTTTAAAGCCCTTTTCAATTAAATAATTGTGTAGTGCTGTTTCTAATTTGTAGTCGAGTTCTAAAAAATGATCTAACAAACACCATGGTGAAACCTTCAATTCAACATAATTTTCATGGAGCTTAGTTACTATTATTCTTGATTTAGGAGATTTTAAAATATTAGTGTGCTCTTTCAGAAAAGTATTGATAGCCTCTTTTACATCAGACATATTTTCTGAATAACACACATTAAGTTTTAGGTCTAACCTAATTATGTTTTTGTTGCTCAGGTTATTCAATGTGCCAAATATGAATTGAGAATTGTCAACTAAAACCTTTTCGCCATCAATCGTTTTAATTTCGCTATTAATCCAGTTGCTAGATGTTACTGAACCTATTTCACCATTTATTTCGATGAAGTCACCTGTCTTAAATGGCTTTACTGTCTTTAAGAAGATACCTCCTGAAAGATTAAGTATAGACGTTAAAAAAGGCGCTTTCATTTTATTTGTAATGGTTCTCATATGCGATACTTTGATGAAAGTTGTTTCAATCTCTGTACCAAATACACATATGTGTATGTATACCCTACCAGATACACATAAATTTATTAGGTATTTCTCTTAGCGTGCAGAAGTATCCCATTTTGGGAGTAAAATAAGGGTGTTGGGAATAATTAAATTCTGTAGGTGGCTTAATGCAAGGCTATTTTATCAATGATAATTACGCCCTTAGAACTCTTGTTAAATACAAAACGTATTTTTGCCAAAGCGTCAAGATTGAACTCTGGCGATTTAGCGTTTAATATTTCTTCATATATAAAGAAGGTGTTGTAAACGGCTTCAGAAGTTTTCGTGGATTGAAGACTAGGGTTTTTTAGAACGTCAACGGTAAGCTGTCTTTGCAAATAACTGTATTCACTTAAGCTAAACTGTACTGTGTGGCCAGTATCATCGGTGAGTAGGATACTGAAGTCAATAGGTTCTGGTGCTTTTTTGTCATCATCCTCTTCCTTTTTACTTTCTTCTGTTTCCTCATCGTTCTTATTTGAATTGTTTTGGTCATTGTCCGAGTCATTATTCTCGTTCGAACTTTCGTCAGCTTTCTTTTTGTCTCTGTCTTTATCTGGGTAAGAGCTTTCTTTAGATTCGGCCAATTCAAATGTAAGTGCTGTTGATTGCGTCAGTTTTTGTTGATCGCCAACAGAAAATTCAATCCACGCAGTCTTCCCTTTGTAAGCCAAACTATCCCAACCTACATAAACAGCTTGAGTTGCCTTGTTGCCCCATTTCATGCCTACCAACTGTTCTCTCCAAACGGTTAGGTTTTCTGAGGTTACTTTTCCTCCACTTGAATTAGTGGTAAGGTCTAAGTCTTCTTCGAAATCGGCAATGACTTTCCAGTCTGATGATTCGTATTGGTTGAGGTAAATAGTAGGAGGAAGCCAATTGTTACCGCTTCGATGGTCTTTAAATAGAACTTCATATTCTTTTTTGCCTTGCAATGTGGCTTGCAAGAATGCACTTATATATACTTTACCAATTTCCAATTGATCTTCCATCGGTAACAAAGCTTTTTTATTCAGAAGAGAACCATAGGGTTGTCCTGAATCTGAATTGCCCCATGTGGTGTTGAATTGCCCATGATTTGCACCATATATATAGATAGCCGATTTGAAATGATAGAGGGAATCGGTGAATTTGACTCTTTCGTATTGTCTTAAGCCTGCAAACGACTGAACGTCACCATCATTTGCGCCATGTAAAACCAAGTAGTTTACATTTTCTAATGGCGTTTGAGTTTCTCCTGGTTTGTATTGTCCATCTACAGGAGCAATAGCTACAACAGATTTTATATTAAAGTCGAAGTCGAATTTTTGCTTGGCGTCATCTGGATAGAACTGCAATTTGTTGAAGAAGCCAGCCACCGCAGCTGCTTCGCCACCCCGCGAATGCCCCATTACAGCAATATTTTCTAGGTCAACTTTATTCTGAAAAATATTGTCGCTTTCATTATTCCACTTTCTCCAGTATTTTAAGTGCTCTAAAAGCAACCAGCCTCGGGCATCATTTTCCTCATCCAAGCCATCACCAAACATGTCTTTCCACGAGCTGTTGATGAAATTTTCATCTACACTCACCATTATCATTCCTTGGCTGGCTAGGAGTTTTCCTAAGTATTCATAACCGGGGTCTGAAAAATCTTCCATACCATGATTGCCATGAACAATTAATGCTAGAGGAAAAGGTCCATCACCTTCAGGATACCAAACTCGCCCATTGATAGGTAGTGCTTCTTCATCGAACCCCCAAAAGCGAGTGCGTAGTTTTCCTGCAAAACCTTCCCAATTGTCTAATAAGCGAGAGCCGTCTACTGAATCCGTAACAATCGTGACTTCTTCGGCAAATTCTTTTCGCTGTTTATCATTTCCACTACCATAAGTGAGGTAAGCAACCTTGTATTCGCCTTCTTCGGCAGGATTTGGGGTTTGAATTAATGGGGCTTTGTAAGGAGAGGTTTGGGCTGCATCAATGTGCGCTATTTCTGGTAAGTTTCCTGTGTCGAACAACCAAATAAGGCCCCAGACTAAGCCTGCTAAACCAATAAGGCTGCCCAAACTTGATACGATAAGTTGATAAATAGAAAGTGTACTTCTGTTCTTTTTTGTAAGCGAAAACAAACCTGCGCCCGCTAATCCTGAAAAACCGATAACGAGCAATGGAAATTTTACGGCCAAGCTATCTCCAAAAATCATGGTGGTTAAGAAGAAAGCACCTGGCAACACCCATAGAAAACTCTTGGGTAATTTTTTAAGAATAAGGAGCAACAGAATTAAACTGGCACTACACAGAAATGCAAGAATCAGTCCGAGGGCTAAAGGAATTAGACCGATTGGAGTACCGGGCTCTAACACAAACATGAACATTGCTCCTAAAACCCAAATTACCACTGCGGTTGTGGCGATAGCTTTGTTAGCGCCTTTCCAAGCAATTTTCCCGGGGGTTATTTTTAATAAGAAAGATTTAACTGCTCTAGAAATACGTTTAAAGAAATTGCGCATAACGAATTAAGGTTTCCAAAATCTACTTATAAATCATTGATTATCAAATCAGATGGTTTATTAGTGTAATTATTTCAGAAAAGAGAATTACTCAAATTGCAGCGATGCACTTTAGTTCAATGGCAATTGGGGTAGGGAGGGAGTTAATTTCAACAGTTGTACGACAAGGTTGATTGTCTTTAAAGTATTCCGCGTAGATGCGATTATAGGTTTTGAAATCAGCCTTCATGTTGGTCAGAAAAACTGTAACATCTACCAACTGATCCCAGCTGCTTCCAGAATCTTCAAGAATGAGCTTTACATTTTTGAAAACCGAATGACACTGGGCTTCAATATCGTAAGAGAGAATATTGCCTTCACCATCTAATTCAACTCCAGGGATGTTTTTTGTACCTCGTTCTCTTGGGCCAACGCCAGAAAGAAATAGGAGGTTACCTACTTTTCGCGCATGCGGATATAAGCCTACAGGCTCTGGTGCTCTATTTGAATTTAGCTTGTCGCTCATTGTCTTATGTTATTGTGGAACCCAAATGTGTTTGGCGGAAATGCTCTCTAATCTAGTCGGAATCGTAATCTTTTCATTCGATTTACAATAGAATACAAAGCCTTTATATGAGGTGCTGTATTTATAAACGTCTTTAAAAAATAGTTTACTCTGATGCTCAATTACTAAACCGTCATCCATTTTTGAAAGCATTCGGCTAAAATCATTGGCTTCGATTTTGACAATTGCGCCAGATGCTTTTATGGCTTGTTGAATAGCGGCTTGTGCTGCGGCTGCTGTACTCATTTTAAATGCTTTATAAGTTCAATGCGATAGTTCTCAAGTTCGTCTTTTGGTTTCACATTAAAAATATCGAAGCCGTTTTTAAGTGCAAACGCTAACATTGCTTTATGGCGGTTTAATGTTTTAAAACGAATTTTGGAATAACCTTTATCTAAGGCCCAAACTTCCATTTCATTGGCTAGGGCCTTAGCTACGCCAAGTTTTCTGTATTCTGGTAAAACACCACCCAGCCAACTATAAAATGAGCCGTCTTTGTGTTTATGGTAACCCAATTTGCAACCTACCATGGCGCCATCAATTTTAGCCAATAATACGATATGGGCTTTATTCTTGATTTTTCCCTCGTAGTAATCTGAATCCAACAGTGGATCAAATTCAGGAACACTTCCTAAGACCTTTAATGCCTCTGAAAGTGTTCCGTGATAAATTTCTATAGCCATTTGAAATTAAGCGTTCATTATGCTTTCAATCTCTTCGGCCTCAATCGGGATGTTACGCATTAGGTTGAACGTACCATCTTTCGTAATTAATTCATCATCTTCTAAGCGAATACCAAGCCCTTCTTCTGGAATATAAATACCCGGCTCAACTGTGAAGACCATGCCTTCTTTAAACTCTGTATAAATGCTGGCTACATCATGAACATCCAAACCTATGTGGTGAGAAGTGCCATGCATGAAATACTTTTTATAAGCGGGCCAATCTGGGTTTTCATTAGCTACATCGGTTTTGTCAATTAAGCCCAAACCGATTAGTTCGCTCGTCATAATTTTACCCACTTCTTTATGGTATTCAGGAATCCTATTCCCTGGCTTCAGCATAGCGGTGGCTTCTTTTTTCACTCTCAAAACAGCATCGTAAACCGCGCGTTGTCTTTTCGTGAATCTGCCATTGACAGGAATTGTACGTGTCATATCCGCATTGTAGTTGGCGTATTCTGCTCCAACATCCATCAATAATAAATCACCATCTCTCAATTGGTCTTTATTTTCAACATAATGAAGAACACAAGCATTTGGCCCACCACCAATAATTGGAGTATATGCAAACCCTTTAGATTTTCTTTTTACAAATTCATACTGAAATTCAGCTTCTACCTCGTATTCCCAAACGCCCGGCTTGGTTAAGCCTAGTACTTTTCTGAAAGCTTTTTCAGTAATATCACAGGCAGTTTGCATGAGTTCGATTTCTCTTTTCTCTTTAACTGTTCTCAGGTCGTAAATAATTGGTGCTAGTCTTTCATACTCATAGTTTGGGTAGTTGGCATGACACCATTTCGTAAATCTATCTGTGCGGGTTTCTACCTCAGTGGCATTACGAATATGCTCATTATTATAAAGGTAGATGTGCTCTGTTTCGGCAAGAATGGTGTTGAAAGTGTTCTCGAACTTGTCATTCCAAATCACCGTCTGAATGCCTGAGGTTTCCGTGGCCTCCTCTTGTGTGTATTTATGTCCTTCCCAAACGGCAATATGCTCATTGGTTTCTCTTACAAACAATACTTCTCTGAATTTAGGGTCTGGAAAATCAGGAGCAATCAATAGTATGGATTCTTCTTGATCGATTCCCGAAAGGTAGAGCATGTTGCTATTTTGGCGAAATGGCATGGTGCCATCTGCATTGGTGGGCATAATATCGTTAGAGCAAACTACAACAACTGAGTTTGGCTTTAAACGGGCTTTTAGTTTTTCTCTGTTTTTAATAAACAGGTCTTTTCCTATTGCTTCGTATCTCATAATCTATGTTTTTATGAATTCAGACGAAATAACTAGGAAAAAGGGAGAAAAGGAAGGAAAGCTCATTAAGTCTTATTGACTATTCATTTATGGTTTCATCTTGTAAGAAATGATTTTTTAAATAGCCCATCTGTTTCTTATTTACCTTTTTGCCTTACCTTTGTATAGAATTAGTCTAAATAAGGATAGTCAATTGAATCTCGCCCCACTTTACATCTGTTTTCCGCAGTACTTAATTCAGCAGGGTTTGCTGGCTTTGGCCAATAATAGCGGTCATTTTAGTGAGGTGAAGGTATTTAAACACACTTCAGAACTCAAGAAGTGGATTGGGAGTCATGAAACGGAAACTATAATCTTAGACTACCAAAATGAAGACGAAGGCTTTGTGCACGAACTTAGCCGATGGATTCAGACGCATCCTAACCTGAATGTGCTGGTTATTACTGATGATGTAGACAGTAATAGAATACGCAGCGTACTGAAAATGGGAGTGAATGGCTTTTTAACCAAATCTTGTAGTGAAGAGGAAATTCTTGAGGCCATAAGCGCAATCAAAAATGGTAAGACATTCTACTGCAATAGAGTGCTCAAAGCGTTGGTTGAAGAAGGTAATGAGTTTTTTGAACTTTCTGAACGAGAGAAGGAGGTAGTGAAGCTGATTGCTGCTGGAAATTCATCTTCTGAAATTGCAGATATACTCAGTATTAGCATTCATACGGTAAACTCACACCGCAAAAACATACTTAAAAAGCTGAAACTCAAATCTCCTACAGAGCTTATCATCTTTGCTGCCGAACAAGGCTGGGTGAGCTTAGAACGTAAATAAGTCACTAATGCTAGTGATTATTTTCCCTAGCAATAGCGATTGTAAGCCAACTTAAAAGCCAGCTACCTTTGTGTTATTAAGAATCAATCTAAATAACACTCGTGCGCAGCGCTAATATTCTCATATTTATACTCATTTGTTCTACCGTTTTTGGGCAGAAAATTACATTAAGAGACCAAACTACGGGCGATTTAATTGAAGGAGTGGCCTTTATGTTTCAGCCTTTAAATGGCACTTACAGTGGGCAAGTTATTTCCAATAATCTTGGTGTGGTTGAACTGAAATTGATCGACTTCCCTATCGTCATAAAAACCCAACATGTTGGTTATCAGTCCTATTCAGATACATTAAAAACTTCTAAAGATTATTTGATTCACCTTATGCCAAAAAAGGTTCAGCTCGGTGACTTTATTGTTACAGGACAGTTTAATCCTCAATCTGCTGAACAATCGGTATTCACCGTGAAGGTGATTGACCGAGAGGAAATAAAAGCACGAGGAGCGGTGAGTTTATCTGAAGCGCTTTCCAACACTTTAAATATTCGTGCATCTCAAGATTTGGCCATCGGAAGCTCCGGAATTAGCATGCAGGGAATTTCTGGTCAGAATGTAAAGATTCTTCTAGACGGAGTTCCTTTGGTTAACCGAAACGGAAACGGAAATGCGGCCGACCTTTCTCAAATCAACCTAAATAACATTGAAAGAATTGAGATTGTGGAAGGCCCAATGGCGGTGAACTATGGTGCGAATGCTTTGGCCGGGGTAATCAATCTTATTTCTTATAAAGACGCACAAAACACCACCGAAATTTCAGTGGGTATACAAGAAGAAACCGTAGGCTCTGAGTTTGGGGCAGATGAAGGAAGGCACATTCAAAGCATAGATGTAAGGCAACAAATTGCTAAGCAATGGTTTGGGCAAATAGGAGTATTGCATAACGACTTTAAGGGTTTTCAAGGAAATCAAACAGGCCGACCAAGGGAATGGAACCCTAAAGAGCAATATCAGGGCAATGCGCTACTTCGATTTAGCCCTGAAAATCACTCCATTTATTATAGATTAGATTATTTAGACGAGACGATCAATGACCTCGGTAAATCAAATAATAATTATTTACCCTCGGGAGAAAATCAGCCTTTCGCTATAGATGAAAAGTACTTAACTCAGCGTGCTATTCATCATATTCAAGCGGAAGGCAAACTCCCTTTTTTGAGCCGCTACAATGCTTTTGCCTCTTATTCTGACTTTGAAAGAATAAAGAGAAAAGTTTCGAAAAACCTGGTTACAGGTGAAGAACAGTTAACCACTGCTAATGGCGACCAAGATGTAAGTACATATAATGTATGGGAATTCGGAGGTGCTGGATATTTATCTTTTTCCGATAAAATTGATCTACAGACAGGTTATAATGTAAGCTTTGAAAAAGTAGGTGGTGGAAGAATTCAAGAAGGCGAACAAGAAATTAACGATTTGGCTATTTATGGCTCGCTCGAGTGGAAAATGGCTGAGAATATTCTTGTTCGTCCAGGCCTACGCTTGGCTTCGAATAGTGCTTTCGGAACACAGCTAATTCCTTCGGTACAAATCAAGAAATCGTTTGAGGGGAATGCAGATTTAAGACTTTCTTACGGAAGAGGCTATCGTGCGCCTTCTGTTCGGGAACTCTATTTTGAGTTTGTTGACTCGAACCATAGAATTTTTGGGAATGAAAATTTAACGCCAGAGTTTTCTCATCATTTAAGCTCTAATTTCACTAAATCTTACGAGGTAAGAAATGCTAAATCAGAAGCTGCAATTAACCTCTTCTACAATACGATTGACGACCAGATTGGAATCGCCCAATCAGCCTCTGATGCAACGGCTACCACCTATGTCAATATTGATAAATACAAAACCTTAGGGCTTGGTGTAAACCAGAAAATGGAGTGGGGGAAGCTCAAAACGAGTTTTGGGATTTCGTATGTTGGTAGGTATAACCGTTTAGACGAAAATCAGCAAAACGATTTAAACAAGTTTTTCTATACACCAGAGCTCAATGGAAATATTCAGTACGATTGGGCTGCGATTGGAACAAAAATCAATGTTTTCTACAAATACACAGGGGCATTAAGAAACTACATTTTCTCGGAAAATACTGCTGGCGAACAAGAGGTAACCATTGGTGAAGTGGAGGGCTACCACTGGCTAGATTTAACCTTATCCAAAACCTTTTTCACCCATTTTGATATGGTGTTAGGGGCAAGAAACTTACTAGATATTCAAAGAATCAATAACTCAGGAGTTTCAGGCGGAACACACTCTGGCGGTGCTTCTGTGCCTGTATCCTACGGAAGAAGCTATTTCATAAAATTAAACTATAACCTAAAATTAAAATGACGAACAGTAAATACACCTTGAAGCTAATTCTTGCTTTAGTAGCAATTGGCTTCTTAAATGCTTGCGATTCTGAAGATGATCAACCTAAAGTTGACCCAGCAGTTTCAAGCGCAATTATAGATGCAGAAGTGGGAGGGGCTGATCAACCTAACCAAGTTTTTATCGATTTTTCTTCTAAAACTCAAACAGTAGTTAATCGTGCTTCTTGGGATTTAGGTTTCTATGCGGGTAGCGAGTTTAGAGTGATTTTGAACAATCCTGCAAGTATGCTTGCTCAGGCAATTGACAAAACTGATTTGACCGAAGTTACTGCTGAAGATACCGTAGGAATGGGGGCTCAAATGGATATTGATGCCATCTTCGGTTCATTGTTTGGAGCGCCAGCGGAATGGTTACCTCTAGCCCAAACTTGGATGGATCAGCCAGATGGATCTTTAGAAGGAACTGCCATTGCTGAAGTATCTACTATAGCTGAGCAAAACAAAGTTTACATTATCAATCGAGGTAAAAATGCTGATGGATCAGGCCGAGGATGGATGAAAGCTCGATTCTTTAGAGAGGGTAGTGGGTATAAAATGCAATATGCAGAAATCAATTCAGCAACTTTCAGTGAAATACAGATTAATAAAGACAGTAACTACAATTTCAATTACGTCAACTTTAATCAAGGTTTGGTGAATGTAGAACCAGAGAAAACTAAATGGGACATTTGCTTCACAATTTTCACTAACCTTTTACCTATTGACGCCACTTCCAAAATACCTTATGCTTACAAAGATTTTGTGATTCAAAACAGAGCAAATGTGGAAATAGCTGAAGTAGCTGTATCGGATTATGCTTATGAAGATTTCACATTTACCAACTCCACTGACTTAAGCTACTCTTCAGATTTAGCTACAATTGGAAGCGATTGGAGGATTGTTGCCCAGCCTGGCTCTGATCAAGAAACCGGAGTGAATCCAGATATATTCTATGTGGTGAAAGATAGTGATAACAACTATTACAAACTGAAATTCACCAGAATGTTAGACCCAATTTCTGGTGAAAGAGGCTACCCTCAAATTCAGTATGATTTATTGGTTCAATAAGAACAACAAGGTCAAAAACTCAAATCATTCAAGTTTAACTAAGTATTAATACACATTCAAATAATAAGTAAAATGAAGAATATACTGATTTGCCTAATGCTGATGATGTCCACTATTGCATTGGCACAGAGTAAAAAGAAGCAAGATCAACAAGCCATTAAAGAGATGTGTGGCTGTTATGAAATCACTTTTAACTTTGCGGAAACTTTTGATTATCAGAGAGATTATCAGTTTCATGACAACTATAGAACCAAAGGGTTTGAGTGGGTGCAACTAATAAAAGATGATAAGAATGAAATCTCTATGCAACATTTATTGATTGTTGGTGGTGGTCAAATTGTTAAGCACTGGAGACAGGATTGGCTTTATGAAAACACAGGGCTTTACAGCTATGTTAAAGACAATGGTTGGAAGCTTCATACTTTGCCAAAATCAGCAGTGAAAGGGCAGTGGTCGCAAAAGGTTTACCATGTAGACGACAGCCCCCGCTATGAGAGTTCCGCTTCTTGGGTGCATGTAGATGGGAAACATTATTGGGAAGGTGCTTCAGACTCACCTTTGCCAAGAAGAGAATATTCAAAGCGAAGTGATTATAACGTTATGCTTCGTACCAATAGGCATGAGCTTACAGATTTTGGGTGGATTCATGAACAAGATAATGGAAAGGTTAATCGTACCGAAAAAGGAGATGAGCTTTTAGCTGAAGAGAAGGGAATGAATGTATACACGAAAGTGGAAGATAGTAAATGTGCTGCAGCACAAGAGTGGTGGAAGAAAAATGAGCAGTACTGGGCTGATGTGAGATATGTTTGGGCTGAAGTTTATGCTGCTAACCCTGATTTTAGTTATGCGCAAAGTCTTGATGATAAAATGCTTTACGAAGTACTTTTTGCTTTAGGTGATGAAATGGCTACTGTCGAGAAATACAATAGCACAGAGGTACAGGCTAAAGTATCAGAAATCATTAAATCTTATATGGATTAGGTTGTGTAAAAGTTGGGTGAAAGGCCGTCAAGGGAATTTTACACAAGAGCTTTTGCCATTTAGAGCACTTCAGAAGAGGTGCTCTTTTTGTTTTAATTCAGGTATAAAAAAAACACGTACCGATTGAAAAATCGATACGTGTATAACTGCTAACTAACTAAAACTATTACTAATTCTTTTACTGGATAGTTACGTTAAAAGTAACGCTAATGTCGGTTTCTCCGCCAGCATTAGTTGGGTCGCCACCGCTAACTCCAGTAGCATCTTTATTGGGTTCGTGAATAAGAAGTACTTGTAAAGTTCCTGTACCTGCTGCACCAACTAAAACAGAACCCGATAAACCAATTGGTTTCGAATTAACGTCCTGATCATCATATTGGTAAGTGAAGGTGATATTGTTGGCAACAAAGAATACTTGATGCTCATCACCTTCTTCCTGTACTTCCAAAGTAATGTTTTCTGCAGGAGATTCTGCTTCATTTAGAAAAGCTACACTCACATCGTAAGTGCCATTGGCGGCTAATTCTACTGGGTTGGTAATTTCAGGATCATTTCCTCCTGTGCCATCAAGGTCTTTGAAAGTAGCTGTTACTACCTCACCCTCGTTAGGTCCTGTTCCTGTAAAAGTTACCCTCAAAGTGGTGATTAATTCTTCTTCATTTACTGGTTCAGGATCGTCAGAACCACAGGCCGTTGTAGTCAAAATAGCTGCAAATACGGCTAAGGAATAAAGCTTGATACGTGTGAGTTTCATAATTATTAAACGTTATATTTTTAAATATACTTAAAGATCAGTTCTAATTCGAATGCAATATATGCAACGATAGTGCAAGTGCAACATTGTTGCAAGGGTTTGAAATTATTTTTCTCTTAATTCTTTATTAGTGGTAAATAAGGCTTGTAGTTTGGTGAATGGGAGAAACAAAAAATGGCCACTGAAAGCGGCCATTTTTTGTTATATAAAAGAATAAATCTTTATTAGTTCAAATGTTTTTTAACATCAACATAAGGTAAGTCAAAGGCTTCAGCAACAGCTTTATATACCACGTCTCCTTTGATTACGTTTAAGCCTAATTCTAGCTCTCTGTTTTCATTACATGCTTTTTTCCATCCTTTATTTGCCAATTCAATAGCGTAAGGTAGGGTTGCGTTAGTAAGTGCCACAGTAGAAGTGTAAGGTACTGCACCAGGCATGTTAGCTACACAGTAGTGAACAATATCGTCAATAATGAAAGTAGGATTCTCATGAGTTGTTGGTCTACATGTTTCAATACAACCACCTTGGTCTACCGCAACGTCAACAAGAACAGTTCCTTTTTGCATGTCTTTCAACATGTCTCTTGTAATCAAGTTAGGCGCTTTTGCACCAGGAATTAATACCGCACCAATAATCAAATCCATGATCGGAATTAACTCACGAATGTTTACTTCACTAGAATAGCGAGTTACCACGTTTGCAGGCATTACATCGTTCAAATAGCGCAAGCGGTCAAGGTTGATGTCCATAATGGTTACTTGAGCACCAAGACCAGCAGCCATTTTAGCAGCTTGAGTACCAACAACTCCACCGCCTAAAACAAGCACTCTACCCGGGCTAACACCTGGTACACCGCCAAGCAATACACCTTTACCTTTAATAGGTTTTTCAAGGTATTTAGCGCCTTGTTGGGTAGCCATTCTACCAGCTACTTCCGACATAGGAATCAAAAGAGGTAAAGAGCGATCAGCTTTTTCAACCGTTTCGTAAGCCAAACAAACTGAACGATTTTCAATCATCGCTTTAGTCAATGGCTCATAAGAAGCAAAGTGGAAATAAGTGAATAACAACTGATCTTCTTTGATCAATTTATATTCGCTTTCAATCGGTTCCTTCACCTTCATGATCATTTCCGCAATGTCATATACAGCTTCGATAGTAGGCAATATTTTAGCCCCTACACTTTCGTATAATTCATTTGGGAAACCACTATTGAAGCCCGCATTATCCTGAACATAAACCGTGTGACCACGCTTAATAAGTTCTAAGGCACCACCCGGGGTTAAAGCAACCCTGTTTTCATTGTTTTTAATTTCGATTGGTACACCAATGATCATGATATCTGAATTTTAATGTTACTCGGCAAATATAGTAAGCTAGACATCAAACGATGGCAAAGTCAGAGGAAAAAGAGTCCGCTGATATAAAAGGTTTTTATTTAGGGGTTTATAGTCACTTTGATGAAAAATTTTATCTCAAGGTTAATGAGGAATAAAATTTCGTTCGAACAACTTATTCAAAATAATATATTGAAATTGTTGATTTTAATATATTTTATTCTGTATTTCCGTTTGTAATTTAGCTTACGCCAAATTTGATTCGTATCTGTAAAATTGTATTTTTGTTCACATTCGGGTAAAACGTGCTTTAAAAATTTAACATATAAGATCTTGGGAGCGACTAAAACAGATAAAAAACTGAGCATAGGGGTAGAAGAGATATTGAACGATTACCGTTTGGCATGCGAAAGCAGAGAAGCGAGTTTGATGGGGCGAAAGGAAGTTTTCATGGGGAAAGCTAAATTTGGCATTTTTGGTGATGGTAAAGAGGTAGCTCAAATTGCCATGGCCAAGGCTTTCAAAAAAGGAGATTTCCGTTCAGGATACTACCGCGATCAAACCTTTATGTTTGCTATTGGTCAGCTTAGTGTTCAGGAATACTTCGCTCAGTTGTATGCTCATACCGATGTTGAAGCAGAACCTGCGAGTGGAGGAAGATCCATGAACGGCCACTTCGGTACTCGACTTTTAGATGAAAATGGAGAATGGAAGAAGCAAACGGAAATGAAAAACTCCAGTGCAGATATCTCTCCAACTGCTGGTCAAATGCCAAGACTTTTGGGTTTGGCTTATGCTTCAAAGCTCTATCGCCAAAATAAAGATTTACATCAATTCTCTGATTTCTCGATAACAGGAAATGAAGTAGCCTTTGGAACAATTGGTAACGCATCAACCTCTGAAGGTCCGTTTTTTGAGTCGATTAACGCTGCTGGGGTGCTGCAAGTACCAATGGTGATGTCTGTTTGGGATGATGAATATGGTATTTCAGTACCTAAAGAATACCACACTACAAAAGGAAGTATATCTGAGTTTTTAGCTGGAATACAGCGCACAAAAGACAAACCTGGTTTTGAGGTGTTTGTGGTGAAAGGCTGGGATTATATGGCATTGGTCGAAACTTTTGAAAAGGCCGCCAAAATAGCGCGAGAAGAACATGTGCCTACCTTTATTCATGTGGTTGAAATGACACAGCCTCAAGGTCATTCTACTTCTGGTTCTCATGAAAGATATAAATCAAAGGAAAGGCTTCAGTGGGAAGCTGATTTTGATTGCCTCAAAAAAATGAGGGAATGGATTCTAGAAAATGAATTGGCGCAAGAAGCAGACTTAGATATAATAGAAAAAGAAGCCAAAGAAGGCGCGAAGTCGGCAAAAACTGCTGCATGGAATGCCTTTATGCAAGACATAAAAGCCGAGCAAAACGAAGCGATTGCAGCGATCGAGAAATGTGCTGAAGACAGTAATTTCATCGGAGAAATACACCAAGCGGCATCTGACCTAAAGAAAACGATGAATCCAATTCGATTGGATTCGATCAAAGCGGTTAAAAGAGTGCTTAGGCTGACTCGTTCAGAAAATACGGAAGCAAGAACTGAGTTAGCGGCTTGGCTTAAAAATACCTTAGCGAAAAACGAAGAAAGATTCAGTTCACATCTTTTAAGCGAGTCTGCAAAGTCAGCTTTAAAAGTGGATGAAATTAAAGCAGAGTTTTCAGATGAATCTCCATTGGTAGATGGTCGAGAAGTGCTTCAAGCATGTTTTGATGCCGCTTTAGCCCGCGACCCTAGGGTTTTTGCCATTGGTGAAGATGTAGGGAAAATCGGAGATGTAAATCAGGCCTTTGCTGGCTTGCAAGATAAATACGGACAGTTAAGAGTTACCGATACTGGTATTCGCGAAGCTACCATTATTGGACAAGGAATTGGCGCGGCACTTAGGGGCTTAAGGCCAATTACCGAAATTCAGTATTTGGATTACTTACTCTATGCTATTCAGATTCTTTCTGATGACCTAGCCTCTCTTCAATACAGAACTGCTGGTGGCCAGAAGGCACCATTGATTATTAGAACAAGAGGGCATAGGCTTGAAGGTGTTTGGCATTCAGGGTCGCCAATGGGGATGATTTTGAGCAGCTTACGCGGAATTCATGTGTTAGTGCCTCGAAATATGACGCAAGCAGCTGGGTTCTATAATACCATGCTGAAAGCGGATGAACCAGCATTGATTATTGAATGTTTGAATGGTTACCGCCTGAAAGAACGAATTCCAAATAATATTGGTGAGTTCACTTTGCCTTTGGGTATACCTGAAGTATTGAAGGAGGGTACCGATATGACTATTGTTACATACGGTTCAATGTGTAGAATTGTAATGCAGGCTGCCGAAGAACTAGAGGAGATTGGAATTTCAGTAGAGGTGATCGATGTTCAGACTTTACTTCCTTTTGATGTTCATCATTCAATAGTGGATTCAATTAAGAAAACTAATAGGGTGATTTTTGCTGATGAAGATGTGCCTGGAGGTGCTTCGGCTTACATGATGCAGAAAGTAGTAGAGGAGCAAGGTGCTTACTTCCATTTAGATTCTCAGCCAGTAACCATTGCAGCAAAAGAGCACAGGCCAGCATATGCTTCTGATGGAGATTATTTCTCTAAACCAAGCGTTGAAACTGTTTTCGATACTGCTTATGCTTTAATGAATGAGGTAGATCCAGTTAAATTTCCAGAATTATATTAATAAGGATGTATAAGCCGTAAAATGGCTTTAAAGTAAAAGGGAAGGCTTTGCCACATGGTAAAGCCTTCCCTTTTTTATTGAATAATGGTTGTTTAATTTTCTGTTTCTGCGGCAATGTTGGCCCTTTCTGCATTTGCCCAATTTCTGAGCTTTTCAATTTGCTCGTCAGAAAGTTCGGCATCTTTGTGCATTGGGAGGTAGTTAGGTAGTGGCATTTCACGCTTTTCAACCAACTCGACTACTTCCTCTAATTTATGGTCACGCCTACGGGCAGTATAAGTACCCCATAATGAAAAGTTTAATTCGTCTCTTCCGTGTTCAATATGATCGCCAATCCACCAACTTAAAGGAGCAACGTTTGAATACCAAGGGTAACGAGGCTGGTCTGAGTGGCAATCATAACAAGAAGTTTTAAGCATGGCTGCAATTTCATCATCTATATTGAGGGAAAGAATGATGTCGTTATCAGTAACTGGCTCACTTATTTTTTCAGGGCGATTGATAAATTGAATAACAACAAATGCAAAAAGAATGAAGAGAAGAATGTATCGAAGTATTTTTTTCATGGTTAAGAATTAGCGGTTGAACATTCGGTGCTAATTCAAATATGAAAAATATTTCTGTATAAAATTAGGCGCTTGTATAAAAAATGGAAGCCGCAGACTTTATGTACTGCGACTATTTTTAGTATTCTTAGAAGATAAAATTCAGAAATTCATAACCTCCCCAGAAGAGTAAAAGCGATGCCGCTGTGCTGAGTGTGATTAGAAGTAGTGTTCTTTTTCTTTCTTCTAACTGCTCTTGCTGAATTTGTGTTCTGATTTTTGTTGACCCTAGAGCACTCAGCTTTTTGAAAGTGTATTTGCGCCCAGAGGGTTGGATGAATTTGTTTGCTGACTGGATGTTAAAAGAGCCTCCTCTGTTCAGTAGAGCCCTATTATTCATCATTCTGTTGTTCGCATCTAATATGAAACCTAATCCGCTTGCCATGTTTTTTTGAGTTTAGTGACATGTTGGTTTTCGTAAAAAATACGTTTGGGTTCCTCGATGAGGGTAAGTGGTAGGAGACTTGGGGTGAAGGGTTTGAGATGAAGTGTAAGATATACCTTACTAATTCTAGATTTTCATGCAGATATCTAAATTTATTGAGAAGAAGGAGTTTTAATGCTTTTCAAAAACCATTTCTGGTTCTTCTACATCAACAGTTCCGTTTTCATTGATAGACTTTAGTGTAACCGTTTTTAGCTCATTGATGAGCATCGGGTCATATTTAGCGGAAACGCGCACATAGTTTTCAGTAAAACCGTGCATCATACCGTTCTCAATATCATTTTCAAAAAGAACAGTTGCAGTAGAACCCAGATTCTCTCTATAGAATTGTTGTTTCTTTTTCTCTGAAAGAATTCGAAGCATTTTCGAGCGCTCTTTTCTTTCATTTAAAGGAACTCGTCCTTCCATTTCTGGTGCAGCGGTATTAGCCCTTTCTGAATAAGTGAAAACGTGGAGGTAAGAAATGTTTAACTCGTTTAAGAAGTTGTAGGTATCTAAAAAGTCCTCATGCGTTTCGCCCGGAAAACCAACTATAACATCCACACCAATACAGCAATTGGGCATCAGTTGCTTGATTTTGTTGATTCTATCCTCGTACAACTCCCTCAAATAGCGTCTACGCATTCTTCTGAGCGTTTTGTTATTCCCCGATTGCAACGGAATGTGGAAGTGAGGTACAAAACGTTTTGAGGTTGAAGTAAATTCAATGATTTCGTTGGTAAGCAAATTGGGCTCGATGGAAGAGATTCGAATTCGGTCAATGCCTTCTACTTCATCAATGGCTTTTACCAAGTCTACAAAACGTTCAGTTCTTTTTCCGTCTTGAATTCCGAAATCGCCAATGTTTACACCAGTAAGTACTACCTCTTTCACTTCTGAAGCAGCAATTTCTCGTGCCGAATTCAAAATATTCTCCACACTGTCGCTTCTGCTTTTGCCGCGCGCCAAAGGAATGGTACAAAATGCACAATGATAATTGCAGCCGTCTTGTACTTTTAAGAAAGTACGTGTTCTGTCATTAATAGAGTAAGCATTATTAAAGGCTGTCGCTTCTTTAATTTCAGAAGCTAATACCTGAGTGTTTTCTGGCTTTACAAAGCCATCCAGTAATTCAATCAGTCTGAATTTTTCCGCAGCACCTAAAACTGCATCTACACCTGGGATTTCCGAAATTTCTTTAGGTTTTAGTTGTGCGTAGCAGCCAATAATAGCTACATAACCGTTGGGGTTTATGTTTTGAGCTTCGCGAACAATCTTCGCGCACTTTTTATCTGCATTATCAGTTACCGAACAGGTGTTAATAATGAAAATATCGGGTGTTTCAGAAAATTCTACCTTTTGATAACCCTTTTCAGCAAACTGACGGGAAATGGTGGACGTTTCTGAAAAATTCAGCTTACAGCCTAATGTATAAAATGCTACTTTTCTCATTTCGGGCTGCAAATCTAAGCATTTAACTTAGTATTCAGAAGTATTAAGCTTGAAGTGAGTCTGTTTCAGGTTATGCTTTGGACTTTGAAGTTGAAAATACTTTGTTGCACCTGATTTTAAGGGGTTTTTCGTTTTTTTGGAAAAAGTAGGGTAAAAAATCACCCTGTTTCTGAATTATTTGCTGTAATTCACTTAGTTTTGGGTGTAAATTTTAACCAATCAGTTCTATCGTATGTTAAATCAACGTCAACGAGCGCTTAATATCGTTCAAACAAGAACTACAGAGCGCGTTTTCGCCCCTGCAGACAAAATTTCAGATTTCTTTGCCGATGATGTATTCACACTTGAGAAAATGAGGTCAACTTTGACTCCAGAAACGTTCAAGAAAGTTGAAGCGGTAATAAAGAAAGGAAAGAAAATAGACCTAGAAACTGCCAGCGAGGTAGCTTCTGCGGTTAAAACTTGGGCCCTTTCTAAGGGGACTACCCATTACACACACTGGTTTCAGCCTTTAACAGGATCGACTGCTGAAAAGCATGATTCATTCTTTGATGCCCAAAAAGGAATAGAAGTGTTGAAAGGCAGTGCGTTGATTCAACAAGAACCTGATGCTTCTTCTTTCCCGAATGGCGGAATCAGAAGTACTTTTGAAGCACGCGGTTATACTGCTTGGGATCCTACTTCTCCGATATTCATTTGGGGTAGAACTTTATGTATTCCAACCATCTTTGTTTCTTATACAGGTGAAGCCCTAGACCATAAAGTGCCTTTATTAAAGGCAGTAGAGGCGGTTGATAAAGCAGCTACTAAAGTTTGTCAGCTTTTCGATAGAAATGTAACTAACGTTAGTGTTTCATTGGGGGTTGAGCAAGAATACTTTGTAATCGATAAAGCGTTATTCAATGCGCGCCCTGACTTGGTAATGAGCGGAAGAACAATTTTCGGTCACCACCCAGCAAGAGGGCAACAGTTAGATGATCATTATTTTGGTGCTATTCCAAGCCGTGTTTACAATTTCATGAAAGACTTTGAAATTGAGTCGTTGAAATTGGGAATTCCTGTAATGACCCGTCACAACGAGGTGGCTCCAGCTCAGTTTGAAGTAGCTCCATTATACGAAGATATTAACATAGCAACTGATCACAATTCATTGATGATGGATGTGATGGATCGTGTTGCTGAAAGACATGACCTAAAGGTTATTTTCCACGAAAAGCCATTTGCTGGACTTAACGGTTCTGGAAAACACAATAACTGGTCGCTTATCACAGGTACTGGTGTAAACGTGTTTCAGCCAAGCTCTAGCGCTAGAGAAAACTTGCAGTTTTTAACCTTCTTAGTAACCACTATCAAGGCTATTCACGAGCACCCAGGAATGCTGAGGGCCAGTATTGCTTCTGCTGGTAACGATCATAGATTAGGTGCGAATGAGGCTCCTCCAGCTATTATGTCGGTATTTATTGGTTCTGAACTTACTTCAGTTTTACAAGAATTGGAGAACAACGGAAACGTTAAAGTTGACAAAGGCGATAACATGTATATGAAATTGGGGATCGATAAAATACCTCAAATCATACTTGATAATACCGATAGAAACAGGACTTCTCCTTTCGCCTTTACAGGAAATAAGTTTGAGTTTAGAGCTGTTGGATCTGACCAAAATGTGGCAGAGCCAATGACTGTGCTGAACCTAATTGTAGCAAATCAATTAAAAGAGTTCTACAATGAGGTAAGCAAGTTGATTGGCAAAGGTGAGGACAAGAAAATTGCGATAGTTAATATACTGAGAAAGTACATTAAAGAATCTAAGTCTGTTTTATTTGAAGGTGACGGATACTCTGAAGAATGGGCAGAAGAGGCAAAGAAAAGAGGTCTTCCAAATGTGAAAGATACAGCAAGAGCTCTAGATGCTTATGTTGCTGAAGATTCCATCAAAATGTTTGAGGAATTTAAGGTGATGAATGCGGTTGAGCTTGAAGCCAGAAATGAGATTCAATTAGAAAACTATATTCTGAAATTGCAGATTGAAGCCAGACTAATGGGTGAGATTGCAATGAATATGATTCTTCCTGCAGCTGTTGATTACCAAAGCAGACTAATGGATAATGCAAGTAAGCTTGCAAGTTTGGGTCTCGATAATTCTCATATTATGGCGGTAATAACAAAGGTGAACGGTTACATTCAAACCATTCAAACCAAGGTTAATGCCATGAATGATGAGCGAGGCGAGGTGAACCATATCGAAGAATCTAGAGATAGAGCAATTGCGTATTGTGATAGAATTAAAGGAAAGTACTTTGATGAAATTCGCAATGCAGTGGATAAACTTGAACTTTTGGTTGACGATGAGGATTGGCCTTTATTGAAATACAGAGAAATGCTTTTCTTAAGATAACAGAAACTATTTCATAAATTTTAAAACCACTTCCGGTAGGGAGTGGTTTTTTTATGGTATGTTTCAAATGCTTATGAAAAAGAAATCGAAGTGGTTTAAAAGAGTGAGAATTGGTTGCTTTTCAAGCGTGGTGCTTATTATAGCTGTTTCTCAAATAGTAAGCGGTTGTATTAGCTTTTCCAAAAGCGATAAAGAGGTGGTCAAATTTTTTGAAGACCAGCCTGTAAAACCAGTCAGCGATACTTATACGGTTGACGACTATGAAATGCACTATAAAGTGTTGGACCTAAAACAACCTGCGACATTCGTATTTATACACGGCACGCCCGGTTCTTGGGATGCCTTCATTGATTATTTTGTTGATAGCGCGCTTTATAATAAAGCGGTAATAGTATCTCCCGATAGGCCAGGTTTTGGGAAGTCGAGCTATGGTAAACCAGTGGCTTCACTAGAAACCCAAGCCAAATATTTAGCACCTATTTTGGAGAAATACCCAGCGCCAAGAATTCTGATCGGTCACTCATTGGGAGGGCCTATTGTAGCCAGAATGGCCATGGATTATCCAGAGCTGGTAGATGGCATTATTATGCTAGCACCAGCGCTTTCTGCTGAATTAGAACCGCACGAGGATTGGTTTAGGGTACCAATGCGTTGGCCAATTATTGAAGGAATTTTCCCTAAAATATTTAGAATCTCTAACGAAGAACTTATTTTCTTAAGAGAGGAACTTGAGTTAATGATGCCGCTTTGGAAGGATGTTAAAATGCCTAGTGTTGTAATTCAAGGTGAAGCCGATGATCTTGTTCACCCAGGAAATGGGCCTTTTGCAGATAGCGTTTTGGTTAACGCACCTCATAAAATTATTATGCTGCCCAAGCAAAACCACTTTTTGCCTTGGAATGAATCTGACCTCGTTAAAAAAACGATTTTGGAGATGTTGGAAGAAATTAGGAGTGGGGTTGGGAGTTAGGATTTGTTGTTCTATTTGACAGACTCTTTCGGTTTCGCTTAAAAAGGCTCACCTCAGAGTGACGGTCATTTTTGTAGTCATTGCGAACCTATAAATGTCAATCGAAGTGGATAAGAAAACGTGAAGCAATCTCACTTTTTCTGCAATTGAGACTGCTTCGTTACAGCCCATTGCTATCGCATGGCCTGTGCCTCGCAGTGACGATTCTGATTTAAGCTTTGCGTTCCTTTGCGTGCTTTGCGGTTTGATTTGACAGACTCTTTCGGTTTCGCTTAAAAATGCTCACCTCAGAGTGACGGTCATTTTTGTAGTCATTGCGAACCTATAAATGTCAATCGAAGTGGATAAGTAAACGTGAAGCAATCTCATTTCTTCCATAATTGAGACAGCTTCGTTACAGCCTATTGCTATCGCATGGCCTGTGCCTCGCAGTGACGATTCTGATTTAAGCTTTGCGTTCCTTTGCGTGCTTTGTGGTTTGATTTGACAGACTCTTTCGGTTTCGCTTAAAAAGGCTCACCTCAGAGTGACGGTTATTTTTGTAGTCATTGCGAACCTATATATGTGTATAGAAGTGGATAAGAAAACGTGAAGCAATTTCACTTCTCCCATAATTGAGACTGCTTCGTTACAGCCCATTGCTGTCGCATGGCCTGCTTCTGCGCCAACGCTGAAGCTAAGGCGTAAGTGTTCGCAGTGACGATTCTGATTTAAGCTTTGCGTTCCTTTGCGTGCTTTGGGGTTAGAAACCAAAAAAAAACCTAACTCTTTCGAATCAGGCTTTTTTCTCAATACTCAATACCATCTACTCGGTACTAGATGACGATATTCACAATCTTCTTTGGCACTACGATTACCTTTTTAGGGGTTTTGCCTTCGAGCCATTTTTGAACGTTTTCGTTGGCGAGTACTTCGGCTTGAATTTCAGCATTAGGCTTGTCTACTGCGAAACTCATTTTCACCCTCATTTTACCATTAATGGCAATCGGGTATTCATGCTCGTCTTCGACTAAAAACTCTTCATTTAGAACAGGGTAAGGCGCATTTACAATACTGCCTTCATTACCCAATAAGCTCCAAAGCTCTTCAGTAATGTGTGGCGCGTAAGGCGAAATCAACACGACTAAATCAGCCAATACCTGACGGTTATTGCAGTTCAATGCGGTAAGCTCATTTACGCAAATCATAAAGCTACTGACAGAAGTATTGAACGAATAACGCTCAATGTCTTCTTCCGCTTTTTTGATGGTTTTGTGAAGCACTTTCAACTCCGCTTTGCTTGGCGCTTCATCGCTTACCATAAACTCGCCTTCTTGATTATGGAAGAGTCTCCAAAGCTTTTTCAAGAATTTGGAAACGCCATCAATGCCATTGGTATTCCAAGGTTTGAATTGCTCCAAAGGCCCAAGGAACATCTCATACAGACGAAGCGTGTCGGCACCGTAACGCTCAATAATATCGTCTGGGTTTATGACATTAAACTTGGACTTAGACATTTTCTCAACTTCTCTATGAACAGTGAACGTATCCTTCTCTGGGTTAATTATTTCCCAATTTTCTTTTAAGAAAACACAACCTTTAATTCCAACATTTTCCTGATTGAATAAGAATTTTGAATCATTCAGGAGACTAGAAATGTTCAATTGGTCATTTGAATTAACGTGTTGTATATCTATGCGTAGCTCACCAAGACTACTATGAACTTTTACCTCACCATTTTCAATTTGATCCTTGATGTTTGGCGGAAATATCTGAGTAGCTAGCTTGTTCAGATTAGCTTTGTATTCGGGGTTATTACTTAGTGCTTGCTGAAATTGGTTTTTAGTTAGGTACACAAATGGTCTTTCGGGCTGATTATCATCATTGAAACCTTTTCCCGATAGAAATATATTTGTTCTGAAGAGGAAAGCGCTAACCCCCTGAATCATCCCTTGGTTGATCAATTTCTTGAAAGGCTCTTGTTGGTTGACAATGCCTAAATCGAACATGATTTTATTCCAGAAACGAGAATACAGCAAGTGACCTGTGGCGTGTTCAGAACCACCAATGTACAAGTCCACATTCTCCCAATATTCTTGAATGTCTTTGTCTACAAAAGCCGTATCGTTTTTGGCGTCCATATAGCGATACCAATACCAGCTTGAGCCTGCCCAACCCGGCATGGTGCTCATTTCTAGCGGATAAGCTTCTGTTTCGCCTTTTGGCGTATAATTGAAGTTTTCGGCCCTGGCCAATGGCGGATCGCCATCTTCCGTAGGTAAATATTTATCAATTTCGGGTAGAATAATCGGCAAGTCGGCCTCGTCAACCAAATAAGGAATGTCGTTTTTGAAATAGACAGGTACAGGTTCGCCCCAATACCTTTGACGTGCGAAAATGGCATCTCTAATTCTGAAATTGATTTTGCCTTTTCCAATTCCTTTTTCTTCTGCAAACTCAATGGCTTTGGCAATTGCGTCTTTACAGTTCAAACCATTCAAAAAGCCAGAATTCATCATTACGCCTTCCTTGGTTGGGTCAGCCTTTCTTCTGATGTCTGCGCCTTCAATTACTGGAACAATCGGTAAATCGAAGTGCTTTGCAAAGTCGTAATCGCGCTGGTCGCCACAAGGCACGGCCATTACTGCACCAGTACCATAACCCGCCAAAACGTAATCGGCAATCCAGATCTGAATTTTTTCTCCGTTGAACGGATTGGTGGCATAACTGCCCGTAAATACGCCTGAGATCGTTTTTACATCACTCATTCTGTCGCGTTCCGAACGGTTTTTGGCCGTTTCTACATAAGCAGCCACCGCTTCTTTTTGGTCTTCTGTGGTCAATTCGGCCACCATTTCGCTTTCTGGCGCTAAAGAAAGGAATGTCACCCCGAAAATCGTATCGATACGGGTGGTGAACACATTGATTTTCAAATCATGACCAACTACAGGGAAAGCCAATTCGGCACCGATGGACTTGCCAATCCAGTTGCGCTGCATTTCTTTCAATGGTTCAGGCCAATCAAGATTGTCCAAACCTTCGAGCAATCTTTGAGCATAGGCAGTAATGCGCATGCTCCATTGCTTCATTTTTTTCTTTACTACGGGGTGGCCACCGCGTTCCGAAAAACCATCTTTTACTTCATCGTTAGACAATACGGTTTTCAGTTCGGGACACCAGTTTACTGAGGTTTCAGAAAGGTAAGTGAGTCTGTATTTGAGCAACATGCGCTGCTGCTCTTCTTCCGACCAAGCATTCCATTCGTATGCTGAAAAAGACGGTGTGTCTTCATCGCAAGCGGCATTTACATTTACATTGCCCGATTGGCTAAAAGTAGCTACCAATTGGTCGATGGTTTCGGCCTTTTCGGTGGCTTTGTTGTACCAACTGTTGAAAATTCTAAGGAAAATCCACTGCGTCCATTTGTAGTACGCAGGGTCGCAGGTTTGAATTTCTTTGTCCCAATCAAATGAAAAACCGATGTTCTTCAACTGCTCTTTGTAGCGGTCGATGTTTTCTTTGGTGGTAATGGCGGGGTGCTGCCCCGTTTGAATGGCATATTGCTCGGCAGGTAAACCAAAGGCATCGAAGCCCATAGGGTGCAATACGTTAAAGCCCTTGTTTCTTTTGAACCTAGAAACGATATCGGAAGCGATATAGCCCAGCGGATGACCCACATGAAGCCCAGCGCCCGAAGGGTAGGGGAACATGTCGAGCGAGTAAAACTTAGGTTTGCTCTTGTCTACTGTGGCTTTGAACGTTTGGTTTTCGTTCCAGAATGCCTGCCATTTAGGTTCTATATGCTTGTGATTATAATCTGCCATTGCCGCTTAACCGTTTCTAATATCTAAAGTGTGCAAAAATAGTGTTTTTCGCCCTTGAAGAAATCATTTTCGAGATTATTCGTGCCCTTTGGGCAAGAGCCATTATATTTAATCATTGAATAGAAATTTATGTTCGGTTTATTTAAAAAGAAGCCCAAAGAAAAGCAGGCGCCAAAACTGCTCGATCTGAATAGCAATCCCATCAACGAAGGCGATATAGTGACCTCGTTGCGCTATGATTTGGGTGATTGTAAAGTGGTATTGGAAGAACTGGTATTTTTTTACGAGTCGATTGAAACTGGAGAGCGTGTAAGTTATGTGCGTATGGTGGATGCGATTACCGAGAATCAGAAAGTGATTTTGAAGAAGGATTGAGTTCAAGTTTCTGTTAATGCCCTTAGCTACTGTCGCAGGTTTTCCAAACCTGTGACCCACTATGATTTCTAGGACTCTGTCCGCATAATACTAAGCCTCAACTAGTCCATGTGTCTCACTTGGACTTTTTTGGTTTCACCGAGAATGAGACCGGTGGGTTCTATTTCTCAAACTCTCTCATTTTGTTTAATAATTTGGATTGTTTATAGCTATAGTATCCAATTTCATCGTGTTCCATGAAAATTTGATTTTCATCTGTCCATCTATTTTTTCTTGTTTTTTGCAATTCTTCAAACCTTCTATGAAATTCATTAATGTTGTCTTCTAGAAGTAATATGAAACCTTTTATGAATTCAGCCTTACTCTTAAAGTTTATATGCTCATTATCTATAATTATAGAGTAGTATTCTGATCTAGTTTCTAGATCAGTGATTCTATAAATTTTCTTGAGTTGAATTCCGCTGTCTTTTATTTGCGCCTTGAATTTTAATCCAATTAACTTAGATAGGATTTCATAAATTTCTTCACCGTATTCTGGAGTCATTTTTTCTTCAATCTACTAAATTTTACCGCTTTGTCACCTCCCTAACCCTCTTTAAGCAGGGAATGCTTTGGTGGTTAATAATCGGCAGATGTTCATAGGTGCGAAAACTTAATGATGCTCTCAGAGAGCAATGGAATGAATCATTAATCCGAAGAGTTTTTGAATGGGTTTTAAAATAGCTATAATTTCTACGTAAGGCATTACGTATTTTTATTACATTTATAGCGGTCAATTTTTTTTAATCAGATTCTCAAATCTAAAAACAACACACATGCTTAAAAATTACATTAAGGTTGCTTTCCGCAGCCTGCTTAGACAACCCGGCTACACGGCACTCAATATTATTGGACTCACCGTTGGTATTGCCTCTAGTTTAATAATTCTTCTATACATCTTTCATGAAACGAGTTTCGATAAGCAGCACTCTAAGGGTGATCGGATTTATCGTCTTTCAACTGAAATTAAGGAACCTGACAATTCATTTAAGTGGGCCATTATGACAAGGTCTGCTGCATTTACAATTAAAAATGAAAATCCAGAGGTAGTACAGGCCACTCGATTGTCTGGTATCAGTGGTCAAGGAGGCAGGCGATTCGACTATAATCAAGTAGACTATTATCAAGATAATGTATACGCTGCGGATTCAACAATTTTTGAAGTATTTGATTTTGAATTTGTAGCAGGAAATCCTAAAACTGCACTAGAGGCTCCAAATTCGATTGTCATCAATCAGTCCATGGCCAAAAAAATATTCAAGAATGAAGACCCCATTGGTAAAACAATTAGAAGTGATGGGAATAGGGAGATTTCCTTACAAGTTACTGGGGTTTACAAAGACATGCCTCAAACTTCTCACCTTATTGCCGAAGCACTGGTTTCTTGGAAGATGATCTTCCCAGATGGAGATGGCAGCTGGGGAGGCTGGGGTGTTTTTTCCTATGTTTTAGTGAATGAAGGTGTGACGCAAGAAGCTTTACAGGTGAAGCTTGATGAGACTGTTGCCAAATATATTGCTCCAATTTTTGACCCGCTTAATATCAAGGTTAAAATGATACCAGTTCCGTTAAAAGATATCCATTTAACGTCCGACTTTGAAGGAGAGCCCGTGGCGGTAGGCAATATGGAATATGTTCAAATTTTCACGGCAATAGCCATTTTCCTTATCGTTATTGCCAGTATCAATTATATGAACATGGCCACGGCACGGTCGGCCAAAAGGTCGATGGAAGTTGGTTTAAGAAAAGTAATGGGTGCTCAAAGAGGCGGTCTAATAGGTCAGTTTTTAACTGAATCAATTCTTATTACAATAATTTCTTTAATCTTAAGCATCTTGGTAATGATGGCTG
Source organism: Roseivirga seohaensis (assembly GCF_001592945.1). Classification (GTDB taxonomy): domain Bacteria; phylum Bacteroidota; class Bacteroidia; order Cytophagales; family Cyclobacteriaceae; genus Roseivirga; species Roseivirga seohaensis. Next base: position 122,490 of record NZ_LRPB01000046.1, on the reverse strand, counting down.
TGGTTCCAGCAATAAATAGCATTGTGGGTACTAATTTGGCTATAGAGGCATTGCTTAACACCAATGTGATATTGGCGGTTATCGGTATTATATTTATTACAGGGGTTTTGGGTGGTTGTTACCCCGCATTCTTTTTGTCTTCATTTCAGCCAGCGGCTGTGCTTAAAGGAGGTGGCGGAAAATCTGGCAGTAAATTCTTAAGGAAGTTTTTGGTGACGCTTCAGTTTTCCATTTCCATCTTTATGTTGATCGGTACTTTGGTTATTTATCGTCAAATGCAATTTCTAAGGGACACAGATTTAGGTTTCGACAAAGAGCAGATGATGCAAATAGACTTTAGAAGTAGGGCCGATGTAGAGAAATGGAATGTTCTTAAAAATGAACTTGCTCAAAATGTCAATATAGGTGGAATCGCATCTGCTAGCACCACTCCAGGTAATGGTTATGCTAAAAACGTAATGCCAATTGAGACTGAAGAAGGGCCAATGGATAATCGTGGATTAGACCATTATCAGGTTGACTATGATTTCTTTCCTACGCTAGGTATTGATGTGGTTGAGGGTAGAAACTTTTCGTTGGATTATCCTTCAGACTCATCTCAGGCCGTAATGGTAAACGAGGCCATGGTTCGAAGAATGAATTGGACTAACCCGATTGGAAAAAAAGTGAATATATCAGGAGACGAGTCTCTGCCTCCTGCCGTAGTTGTGGGTGTGGTCAAAGACTTCCATCAAAAATCGCTGTACGAGCCAATTGCGGCTTTAATGTTTACCCCAGGTCGTATTAATCCTTCTGCATTAATTAAAATAACAGGTGATGTGGCGCCTACGGTTGCTTATATCAGGGAAGCATGGGAAAGAACATATCCAAACACAGCATTTGAACCTGTATTTATCGATGAGCAATTCATGAAGAGTTACGAGGCTGATAAAATCCGTGGTCAATTGTTCTTGGGCTTTTCTGGCATGACAATCTTGATAGCCTGTTTGGGCTTATTGGGCTTGGCTTCGTACACTGCCGAGCAACGCTCTAAGGAAATTAGCATCAGAAAAGTGCTTGGCGCTAATACACAAGGATTAATTAGCTTGCTTATTAAAGATTTTGTAATTCTTATTGTGATAGCTGCTATACCAGCATCAGTATTGGGCTATTTTTCTATGATGGATTGGTTAGAAAATTTCCAATTTCATATAACTCCGGGGTTCACAATCTTCGCTACTGTTTTGGTAGGCACTATGATAGTCACCGTGCTTACCACGGGTTATCATGCCCGCAAGGCAGCCACCGCTAATCCTGCAGAAAAGTTGAGGAGTGAATAAGGAGTAAAGTAATTAAAAGTCAAAAGGCTCATTCTGTTTGTGGAATGGGCCTTTTTTGTGTTATGTTGGTCTCAGTGAGACGCGAAGACCAGAAGGCGAAGCCTGATTTATACTTTAGTTGATTTCTCATTTGATTCGAATTCTTTTAGAGTCTTTCCATTTGATAACTTCCATTCGGTTAACCCGTTTGCATTCCTTCCCAAAACAATTGAAGCAGCAGTAGAAGGGCTACTGAAAATATAATCTTCAGGGAAATCATAATACTCACCTTTGTTCATGAGAACCCCTTCGTTAATTAATTTTTGTCGAAGATTTACAAAGTTTTGAGTCATCGAATTGACTGTTGAACCGGCAGCTTTTGAACCTTTAAAAACAACAAAACCATCCGATGTAGGCTCGCCTTGTCCGTCAGCACCTCGGTTTGCTTTGATAAAAAAAGTCTCTTGTTTTTTCTTTGGTTTGAAATCCCTTTTTTCATCAAATACTTTATGTCCTAGAGTGTTTACTAGCATTTTTATATACTCAATAAATTCCTCCATTTCTGCACGATCCGATTCTGAGATTGAGGATTGAGTAGGAATAATTGAATTGTCAACAGTATAGCGATTAGCGGATTTTGCAATTTCATGAAGACGGTTCTCTAAATACTTTATATGCGCTTTGTTTAAGTTTTCGTCTTTACTGATAAAAATGATTGCTTCATTCCAAAAATCCTTCTGATTCAATTGTTGGTTAAGTCGTTTTAAAATTGATTCAGCCTCGCCAATATAGACTTGGTCTTTTCCAGTATCATCTTTTCCAAAAAGCAAGTAAACGCCTGTACTTGTTAAGTCATCCCGGTCTGTGCAATCTTTGATTTTAATCCTTGGGATTTTATATGCTTTTCCAGACCAGTTGGAAAGTTCACAACTCATTCTTCCATTTGGATCACCGTCAATAAGAAATATTTTTATTGTTTTACCGAATCTCATTTTTAGTTAATATGATGCATAAACTATTTGTAGCAATAGAGTAGATGTGCTTTGGTTCACTTCTCCTAATATTTTCCCTCAATCTACTGATTTTTTGTATTCCATCACCTCCCTAATCCTCTCTGCTACTTCGCTGAGCTCTTCTCCAGAGGCTACAGTCCACCAGTGAAAGCTTCGGAGGCAAGAAAAAGGAAGGAATGCTGAGGTGGTTAATAAAATGGGTGGAGGATATTTGTGGTGGGATTATAAAAGCCATGCTTTTGAGGCTTCTTTAACTTCTCGGTGGCTTAGCGTTTCACCCGCCTTTTCTTGTTGCTCAGAGGTTTCAATGTCTGAAAGAAGTGAAAGTTGCTCAAAAACATCTTCAAGAGTTGACTCCGGTGTAAGCTGATCCGCAATCTGAATTAAATGCTCTTTAAGTTTTGCTTCCATAGTGCTAATGTAACGAATGTCATTATTATTTGATTTGTATTCTTTGGTAAATCTTTAAATTATAAAGTTAAGTTAATGTGCTTTTGACTTAAGTGCCTAGCACTAGTTCAAGCGTATGGTTTGGGCTTTTATGTTGGTCTGAGTGAGACCTTCAGATCAATGAGTCTAATCACATTTCCTAAACATTTGTAAGTCAATATTGAATTTGTTCGTCAACTTTGCTGAGTAAGAAGAGAGCGGTGCAATCCAGAGGAAAATCCATTTGGTCTTGCTCCATTTCAACATTCACCAAATAAGAATAATTCTATGGGAAACTTCTTTCCAGAGCAAAGATGGACAAGTGAGGGAGAGCCTGAACTAGGCGTGGGAATCGTTACAGAAACCAGCAAAGGGAGGGTCACGATTCATTTTCCTGTACCAGATGAAACGCGACAGTATGCCATGGAAAATGCTCCATTGCGTAGGGTAGTTTTCAAACCTGGAGATACCATCGTGGATATGAACCAGCAACCCTTATTGGTGGATCGTGTAGAGGAGAAAGGTGATTTATTCCTCTATATAGGGAAAGATAGAAGCCTTTCGGAAGCAGAACTTGGAGATGTATCCGTAACGCACGGGGTTGACGATCGCTTGTTTATGGGAGATGTTGAAACCCCTCAATTATTCGCATTACGTAGAAAGACATTAGAATACGACCACCATAGAAGAATTTCGCCCATCAATGGTTTTGTGGGTGGCCGAATCGACCTTATTCCCCATCAGTTATATATTGCCCACGAGGTCAGTTCTCGCTATGCACCGCGTGTGCTGCTTTCAGATCAAGTAGGGCTTGGTAAAACAATTGAAGCCTGTTTGATTTTGCATAGATTACTCTTGAGCGGACGAATTTCTAGGGTGTTAATCCTTGTTCCCGACTCATTGGTACACCAATGGTTTGTAGAACTGCTCAGACGATTTAACCTGTGGTTTCATATTTATGACGAAGAGCGCTGCGCTTCGCTCGATGAAAGTGCGCCAGAAGGGAACCCGTTCTTAGATGATCAATTGATTATTTGCAGCACTTCTTTTGTGGCGGGTTCAAAAAAGCGTGCTCGGCAGGCCCTAACCGCCAACTGGGACATGCTGGTGGTGGATGAAGCTCATCATTTGGAATGGTCTGTTGATAAAGTAAGTCATGAGTACGCCATTGTAGAGCTATTGAGCAAAGTAGCAAAGGGCCTGTTATTATTGACGGCCACACCTGAACAATTGGGTGTAGAGAGTCATTTTGCAAGGCTTCGATTGCTTGATCCAGAGCGGTATGCGGACTATAATACCTTTAAGAATGAATCGCAGGACAATACTGCTATTGCCAATATTGTAGAGAAATTGTCATCGGGCAAGGATTTAGTGGCGGCTGAGTTTCAATTATTGGAACAGATGTTTGGCAAAGAAAGAATGGATGCCTTTGCTAAAGGAAGCGAAGCAGCAAAGAACCATCTTATCGAAGATTTGCTCGACCAACATGGCCCAGGAAGGGTGGTGTTTAGAAACACACGTTCAGCCATGAGTGGTTTTCCGAAGCGAAAAGTTCACCTTATTCCTCTTCAAGCAGCAAAAGAGCATGACCTGTGGGTAAAACGTTTATCACAGGAATATACACTCGATATGGAGCCATCAGACTCCGCTTCGGTCAAGCAAAGGTTTTGGTTTAATGAAGACCCCAGGGTGAGTTGGTTGGTGAAGCTGATGAAGCAACTAAAACCGTCAAAAGCGGTGCTGATTTGTAGAAGTGAAGAAAAAGTACTGGCCTTGGAAGCTGCTTTAAAAAAGCTCAGTAGCATAAAAGTGGCCGTTTTTCACGAAGACCTTACCATTGTGCAAAGGGATAGAAATGCGGCTTGGTTTGCTGAACCCGATGGTGCTCGTTTACTCCTTTGTTCTGAAATAGGGAGCGAGGGAAGGAATTTTCAATTTGCACATCACCTCATTCTCTTCGATTTGCCGGTTCACCCTGAATTATTGGAACAGAGAATTGGGCGTTTGGATCGGATTGGGCAATTGGAAGATATCCAAATTCATGTGCCATACCTTAAGGGAAGTCCGCAAGAAGTGCTTGTTCGATGGTTTCACGAAGGATTGAATGCTTTTGAAGAAAATTTGGAGGGTGGAAATCAACTGGTGCAGCTGTTTTACAATCGCCTGAAGGAAGTAACAGTGTCTGTTGCGAATGAAGCCTCGGCTTACCAACTTGAATCGCTGATTGCCGATACCGCGGCTTATCATCAAAAGCTAAAGAAAATGCTGGCCAAAGGCCGGGATCGATTGCTTGAAATGAATTCTTTTAGGCCAAAAGTTGCAGAAAAACTGGTAGAACAGATTAAAGCTGCCGACCTGGATATGGACTTAGAAAAGTACATGATTCAAGTTTTTGAGCAGTTCGGAATTGATACGGAAGATTTAGCGTCAAGAACTTATTTGTTACATCCGAAGCAATCCAATGCGGTTCAATTTCCTTCCATTCCAGACCAAGGGATTTCAATCACCTTCGATCGGAAACGCGCATTGAGTAGGGAAGATGTAAGTTTTATCAGTTGGGATCACCCGATGGCTACAGGTGCCATAGATATGGTGCTCAGTTCAGGAACGGGAGGCGCCAGTTACGGAGTGCTTCGCGGAACAGGGAATTCAATGATTCTTTTGGAAGTGCTTTTTGTACTCGAAACATCTGGAGGTAAAAATATTAACGTAGATCGTTTTCTTCCCAATACACCTTTGAGGATTGTAGTGGATCATAGTGGTGAGGAGGTTACAGACGAATACCCTGTTGAATTGTTCGATCAGCAATTACGGCCAGGGCAAGTGAATGATTTGCTGGAGAATGAGTATTTGGTAGATATTATTCTTCCTCATATGATAAAGTGCGCCACAGAATTGGTGGAAGAACATAGAGAGAAGGAAGTTATAAAAGGGCTGAAAAAAATGAGTCAAACTATGAATCACGAAATTGGTAGGTTGGCTTCACTGCATGAGAAAAATAAAAATATTAGGTCAGAAGAAATCCAAATAGCTCTGAATGAACAAGCCATGCTTTCAAGGTTGATAAAAAGTTCACGTGTAAGAATGGATGCGCTTCAGTTGATTAAAGAAGGAGCTTAAGTTGAGTTATTATTAAAAAGAAAACACCTCTCTTTTTTTAAGGAAAGAGAGGTGTTTGATGTAGGTTTTAATACATGGTGTTGGGATTCTTCGATACGCTTGGTATTTGTTGAATGGCATCCCAATGTTCACAGATTTTTCCGTTTTTATCAAAGCGGAAAAAATCCATGGTCACGTATTGGTCATTCCCCGGCCAAGTTTGATGGGTGTGTAGCGCTACTAAATCCCCTTCGGCAATGCAGCGCACAAACTCAATCGACTTATTTGGATATTCGGTCTGCATTCGTTTGAAATAGTTGACAAACCCCGCTGTTCCATCCTCAACATCGGGATTATGCTGAATATACTCCTCACCAACATACAGTTCAATTGCCTTTTGAGGATTTCCTTCATAGGCCGTTTTATAGAAAGCAATGGCGTTTTGTTTATTCTTTTCTAAATCCATGTTCGTTTTTTTGCAGGCGGAAATATCAAGTTGACTAATCCAATTGAGTAATGATTTCTTCTTCTGGTAGTCTCGATTTTGGCAAAGTCGCATTAAAGTCAGTGTCTTTACGATAACCCAAAGCTACAACAGCCAATGTGGTTAGCCCCTTTTCGCGTAAGCCAAACTCTTGGTCGAGAGTTTTTACATCAACCCCTTCCATAGGTACGGCATCAATGCCTAATGCGGCTACGCCAAGTAAAAGTGAGCCCATATTTAAATAAACCTGCTTTTCTAACCAATGCTGAAGGTCTTTCAAATCATAGCGATGAATGTCGGTAAACGTTTTTCTACCGCCTCTCATTTGCTCTTTGAATGATTGTTGTGCAAAACGACCGTCTTTATCTTCTTGCTCTAAAATGCGGTTTAAGAACTCTTCATCCGCATCAATTTTAGAACAGAAAACAATCACATGAGATGCGTCTAATACTTTAGAATTGTTGAATTGGAAGAAGCCTTGAGTTCCTTTAGCAATTCTTTCTTTCCCGGCTTTTGTGTTGGCTATAATAAAGTGCCAAGGCTGAAGGTTAGTACTTGACGGACTTAATCTTAGTAATGCTTTTACTTGCTCGAAATCTTCGTCCGAAATGGTTTTTGTTGTGTCAAATTCCTTAGTGGAATAACGTCTGTTTAAAATTTCAGTAATATTCATTTTAATAATAATTTGCTTTTTTTAGTCTCTGGATTAACCCAAGAACGACCCGTGATTTTCTAAATATTGGGTCGTTGGTGTTTAGAAATTTCTATATAGATTTTGCCAACTGTTTTGGGAAGAGATTGGTTCAAAAGCGGGTCGGAGTTCTCCCGCTTTCCATTTTAAATTCGGAAGAGGTTATGGAAAGTGTTTCAGCTATTTTTATCAAAATAGTTATTACTGATAATAAGTAGTGTCTTTAAAAATGTATTGATAATCAAGTGCTTGAATGGTGTTTATGTTGGGGGAGGAGAGTGTTTTAACGGACGCCAAAAAACTAAAACCAATAAGGCTACAATTCTTTTATTAGTGTTTTTTATTAGGCTGTAGACAGCTTTAATTGGCGGTGTATCGCATTACCCTGTAATGGGTTAGTGCTACTTATGAAGGAGTAGATGTGAAAATCAGAAGGAGAGTTTGAAGAGAAACCAAATTGGCCGTCAATATTTAATCTAAAACTGAATATTGACGGCAATCTTTTTTAATTAATATTTTGTTTCGCTACTGGCTATTTGGTTTCCAGTTTCATCATTGACTATTACTTTTATACTATCTTCTTTTTCACCTTTTACTAAAGTAATTGGTACAGAAGTTTCTCCTCCTTCAGCCTCTTCCATAGACATAATTTGAGCTGTAATAACTCTTTGATTGGATCCTTCTTCTAATTTGTTTTCCGTAATGGCAAGAAACTTTCCTTTCTCTAAAGTAGTAGTAAGTTTATGCTCAAAATTCTGTTCTTCTGGAAGTGATTCGATGTTTTGTGTGATTGAATATGCCATGATTTGAATTAAATTTAAAATTTCAATTAAAAATAAGCAATTAATTTCTATTTAAAACAATGGTAGGAGCAACATTAAAGTGTGTGAATATTTATTATCGATAATGAATTGTTTCTGAACACAATATTTGAGGTTCGTTGAATAAATTGAGCTACACTAAATTTAAATTTGACCACTTTAAAAAATTATATGGGTTTGGTGTAGTATTTGCCAAGTCGTTCGTTAGGTTCAAACAAAGAATCGTCATTATGAAAAAACTAACATTACTATTTTCCCTTTTCCTATTATTCGGTTGTTCCGCTCAAGGCCAAATATTTAAACAGGCTAAAGATATTTTAGGTGGAGGAGGAGCAGCCTTTTCTAAAGAAGAAGCGGCCAATGCGCTTAAAGAAGCTTTGGAGCAAGGTACTTCAAAAGGGGTTGATATACTTTCTAAAGTAGATGGTTATTATAAAAACCCTGAAATCAAGATTCCTTTTCCGCAAGAGGCGCAAGCGGTTGAAAGTAAGCTAAGAGCACTCGGTTTGGGGAATCAAGTTGATCAAGCGGTGGAGTCTTTGAACCGTGCAGCAGAAAATGCTGCCTATGAAGCCAAGGATATTTTTATTGCGGCCATTAAATCTCTCACCATTAACGATGCTATAAACATTGTAAAAGGTGATAAAGATGCGGCTACTCAATTTTTAGAGCGAGAAACAACCACTTCGCTAGAAGGAAAATTTAACCCAATTATAGAGGCGTCACTGCAAAAGGTAAATGCTACTAAATATTGGTCAGATGTAATGGGTACTTACAACAAGGTGCCATTTGTGAAGAAAGTAGAAACGGATTTAACGGCTTATGTTACTGCAAAAGCCATTGATGGCTTGTTCGTGATGATTGCCAAAGAAGAGCTTAATATCAGAGAGAATGCTGGGGCTCGTACTTCGGAATTACTTAAAAAGGTTTTTGGGAAATAATCAAGCTACTAGTCGTCCTGATTCCAAAGTCTCGGAAGTCTTAATATCCTTTTTTGTGACAATGAATAAATTAAAGGACTTCATTTTGAAGTCCTTTAATTTTGCCCAAACTTACTTATTTGGCTGTGGTGTGTATCGTAAATAAGGTTTTACTACACGGTGCCCTTTAGGGAATTTCGCAGGAATATCTTCCGTAGCGATAGCAGGAGAGACCACCGTGTCTTCTCCATCTTTCCAATCGGCAGGGGTAGCAACACTATAATTTGCTGTCAGTTGAAGAGAGTCGATTACCCTCAAAAGTTCGTGAAAGTTTCGGCCAGTAGAAGCTGGATATGTCAAGGTCAGTTTTACCTTTTTGTCTGGTCCAATAATAAATACAGAACGCACCGTTAACGTATCGTTTGCATTGGGGTGAATCATGTCGTACAAATTGGCTACGGTTTTATCTTCATCGGCAATGATGGGGAAGTCAACAGTGGTGTTTTGAGTTTCCTCAATGTCTTTAACCCAGCCTTTGTGCGACTCCAGTCCGTCAACCGAAACCGCTAAAACCTTTACATTGCGCTTCTCAAATTCTGATTTAAGTTGCGCGGTTCTGCCTAATTCAGTGGTGCAAACGGGTGTATAATCTGCCGGGTGTGAAAACAGCATTCCCCAGCTGTTGCCCAACCACTCATGAAAATTAATGGTGCCCTCAGTAGTCTCTGCTTTAAAATCTGGGGCAATGTCTCCTAATCTAATGCTCATTTCATTTGCGTTTTATAGTGAACTAATCAATACGCAAATCTAAATATTTTGATTAATAAATATAAAGTCTATCGAAAAAGTAGGGTAATAAAATTTAAGAAAACATACTCAATCGGAGAAAGGCTGTTTTGTTTAAAGTTTGCATGAAAGAGAGAGGCCAGCTAAGATTAAAGCAATTCTGATTTTTATAGCTCTTAAAACAGGATTAATTGGCAACAAAAGTGAAGTTGTAATTGGCGATGAAATTCCATAACACCACAATTCCTATGGCTACTAATTTCGCCCAATAAAAGCTTATTTCTTTCTTATTAACCAATAAGTAGATGATTAAATTGTTGATAACAAGGCCAATAAGGGCAATGAGAATATACTTTGAGAATTGAGTGACCGCATATGGATTGGTGTCCTGAAAAGTCCAGGTTTTGTTGAGTAAATAATTGGAGGTAGCGGCAAATACAAAGCCGAGGCTATTGGCGAAATATTTATTTAAGCGCAGTTTTTCTTTTGTTAAAAAAGTGATGCAGAAATCTATAGCGAGGCCAGAAAGGCCTACTGCGCTGAATTTTAAAAATTTGAAGCCTAATTCAAACATGAAGTATGCTGAGGTCTGATTTTTTAGGTTAAGTCAAATACAAATATGCTGAACAATTTTCGTAACGCGAAAACTTGTACTTTTGAACTCCCATTTAAACTTGACTATTGGAATGACTTCACTGGATACGCAGCAGAACGGTAAACATGAACGGTTCTTTTTCTATTTTTTAATCCTTTGGACAATTGCAGGCCTAATACAAAACTATTTTACAGAGGTAAGTGGTGAAGAGGCTTATTATTGGTTGTTTTCTCAGTTTTTAGATTGGAGTTACCTAGATCATCCGCCTATGGTAGGGGTGGTTACCGCTCCTGGTTATTGGCTTTTTCCGAACGATATGGGCTTGAGAATGGGAATGTTGATTACGAACATTCTTACCATTATTGTGCTGCGCAGAACACTAGAAGTTAACGATGATAAGCTCTTTGTCTGGATGATGCTGGGGCTACTGCCTTTTCACCTAGGTGCTTTATTGGTAAAAACAGATGTGCCTCTTTTATTCTTTACAGCCACTTTCTTCTATTTCTATAAACAATATTTAAAAGAAGATAATTGGAAAACCGTAGTGCTTTTGGCTTTAAACATTGCCTTGGTGATGATGAGCAAGTACCATGGCGTTTTGGTGGTCTTCTTTACCGTGCTTTCCAATTTGGGGCTATTTAAGAAGAAATCATTTTGGGCCATTGTAGGTTTAACAGTAGTATTCATGCTGCCACATACCTATTGGCAGTATTCTCACGATTTTGCGAGTATTAAATTCCACCTGTACAATCGTATTGATTTAGGTTTCAGTTTCGGTACAATCCTTTATTATATCAGTATTCAACCGCTTGTTTTTGGTCCTCTAATTGGCGTAATGCTATTTGCAGCGGCTTATAAGCACAAGACTGAATCGGCTTTTCATAGAGCGCTAAAATTCAATATTGTTGGGGTGCTTATCTTCTTCTTAATTTCTGCTTTTAGGGTAGAAGTTCACAAGCACTGGACAAGTGTAGTTATGATTCCATTAATTCTTTTAGGGCATGAATATATTTCTAGCCGTGAAAATTGGAGAAAGTGGATGATGAAGCTGTGCGTGATTTCATTGGTGTTATTTATTCCCGCGCGTATTTATTTGATGTATGATTTTCTTCCTTCAAAATGGACTGAGGGATGGGACGTACTTCATGGCTGGGATGGCTGGGCCGAAGAAGTAGAAGACCTTTCTGGTGGACTTCCCATTGTGTTTATAAACCACTATGAGCGTGCTTCGAGATATAGTTATCTGACTGGCGATATTGTTCATTGTTATAACACTTTTGATTACAGAGAAACGCAGCACGATTTATGGCCGTTGGAAGAGAATTTACAAGGCAAAACCATTTTTTTAATAGATAGGCATAACCGTAAAGGGGAGTATGAAACTTTTACTACTTCAATTGGTAAGGGAATTCATTACAGGGTAGTAGAGAATTTCAGGTCGTTTAGAAATGTGAATGTTGAAGTAGATAAACTTGATGACAATGAGTTTAGGCCTGGTGAAGAGGTAACGCTTAACATTACCATGAAAAACAACTACGATTATGCGGTTGATTTTTCTGACGTGAATGGAAGGGAAGTTTATCTAAATGCGCATATCCTAGAAGGGTTAAACCCAATACAAACCGATGTACACGAGCTATTGAAAATTAGTCTTGCACCTGGCGAAGAGTTGATTAAAACGGTAACAGTGAAACTGCCTGATATTGAGGGTAAATTCGATTTGCGCTTTTCTATTCAGGTAGAAGGAATTGAAGCACCAATTAATGGAAGAAAACAGCGGGTGATTATTAAATAATCACCCCTGCTTTTAGTTTCCTCTAATAATGGTTTTAGATTTTGGATTGCCTTTTTTGTCGAATCGCTTTTTAAGTTCTAATTCAGTGAGTATAATTACTACTGCCAAACCTATTACTAATACTCCTGATGTAATGAGTATTGATGCATCGGGAGGAACCGTAAAATAAGTAATCACTTGGGTTAATAATGTGGCGCCCGAAGACCAAAGCATGAGGTTAGCACTATAAGGCTGGGCAAAATCCCATGCTTCTTTACTCCTCAACGAGGCCGGAGTTCTATACCCCACAAATGTGTTTGGGTATTCTGATACGACCAATTTCATCAATACTGCGGGTAGTATGACGGTAAATGCGATCACCAAGTGTACTATGAGCAATTCATTTCCTTCCATTATTCTTCATTTTTAGATTTGTTTTTTAATCTGCCAGCGTCTTTCAATGCCTTATTGATCAACCACTCCAACTGCCCATTTGTACTACGAAATTCGTCCGCAGCCCACTTTTCAACAGCCCCCAATAGTTCAGGGTCAAGTCGTAGTACAAATGGCTTTTTCTTTGACATAAGCTTTAGTGTTTAGATCGGCCTAGTATGAGATATGCACCACCACTATACGAAGTAACAATTCGCCATCCTGATGTGGCTAGGGTATTGAGCTTTTTCTCAAAGCTCTCTATTTTCTCAAATGGCCCTTTATGTATAATTTTATATTCCATAGAATTAATGTTTTAATCGATTAATGTGAGAATGAACTTTGGTATTAATGATTTAGTGTGCCGGTATTGACTACTGGGGTTACGGCCCTGTCGGAACAAAGCACTACCATTAAATTAGATACCATTGCGGCTTTCTTTTCTTCGTCTAATTCTACGATACTCTTTTGGTTCAGTTCATCTAAAGCCATTTCTACCATTCCCACAGCACCTTCAACAATCTTTTGTCTGGCTGCAACAATAGCAGTAGCCTGTTGGCGCTGCAACATAGCACTTGCAATTTCTTCAGCATAGGCCAAGTAACCAATCCTGGCTTCAATTACATCAATTCCAGCCATGGCCAATCTTTCACGAAGTTCTTCTTCAAGGTCGTGGTTTACTTCGTTCATGCCACTTCTTAAAGTAATTTCACCATCGTCTTCAAAGTTGTCGTATGCGTAGCTTCCACCTAATTTACGTACAGCGGCATCGGACTGAACGCGGACAAAATGTTCGTAATCATTTACTTCAAACATGGCTTTGTAGGTGTTCTTTACCTGCCATACTAAGATTACCGAAATCATAATTGGGTTTCCTAGTTTATCATTCACTTTTAGTCTTTCACTATCAAAATTATAAGCTCTGAGCGATACTTTCTTTTTAGAATAGAAGGGGTTGGCCCAGAAAAAACCATTTTTCTTAACGGTTCCGCGGTAGTCTCCAAAAAATACCATTACGCGAGATGAATTTGGGTTAATTACGAAAAAGCCTAAAAGCATAATAAAGAATACGAGGAAGAATAATGCGAAAATCGGCATCCGTGTAACAATCAATGCGGCTATTGTTCCGAATAAAATAAGGAAGCTCAATAAGAGCATTGGGAAACCCGACCTTGGTTCAAAAGTTTTTTCTTCTTTCATGATGTATGTGTTTTGAGTTGATTTAAAGTGATATTAATTTAATATCAAAGTAACTCATTTTACGGAAGAACGAAAGAATAGGTTCTGAATATTTTTACTACGCAGTATAAAAAGGGCTTGGTCTTGATTTTTTGGGCATAAAAAAAAGTGGCTTTTGCCACTTTTAAAATTCTTATTCGAGAGATAACTAATTACGCTTTTCTCTTTTTTGCCACCAACACCACTAGGCCAACTACAAGGAATAAAGGCCATAGACCTATGATCCACATGATTCCGTTGATAAGACCTGCCCAGCCATTCGCTAACGATTTCAGAATACGCTGGCCAAAGTTGTCTTGGTTTTCGGGCTCATACACATAAGGCTTTACTTCATAAGCATTCAATTGAATAGTGCTCATATCTACCTGATCGTTGAGGTATTTCAGTCTTCCTTCTTGAGATTCAATTTCGGAACGCACTTGGTTCAATTGCCTTTCGATATTCAGCATATCATTCACATTGTTGGCTTTTTTCAGAAGTTCTAAATAACGTGCTTCTAGTGCTTTTCTGTTTTTCAACCTAGTTTCAACATCAATAAATTGCTCAGTAACATCTTGCTGATTAAGCGACTGATGTTCGATTTTTTTAGCAAATGGTTTTAAGCCGTCAAACAGATTATTGAATTGATCTTGTGGAACACGAATAGTAAAATAAGCATCCAGCCTTCTGTCCGAATCATTTCGGCTTTGGTTGGTTACATTGGCTTTGTACTTACTCAATAGTTCGCTTAAACTAGCTTCGAATTTTTCTAAACTGGCCACTTCCATATTTAGGTCGGCTGTGGTTATAATTTTTGAGGTTTGGTCTTGCTCTACAAAATTAGAGGTAGCCATTGCTCTACCTGAATAACTATCGGCAGAAAGCTTCATGCTTTCATTTGGGTTTCCATATCCTACCGCAACCTTTTCGCGCTCTACATCTGCAAGTTCTTGCCCAAGGTAATTGCTATTGCCAGATTCACAACTACTCAAAATAAGTATGGACATCAGGATAAAAAGTGGTTTCTTCATGGCTATATTCATGTTAATGTTTTTAATCGTTCGAATCCAATGATTGCAATTACCAGACCAACCTTATTACTAAACGAAAAACAGTGCAAAATTAATATTCAGCGAATGGCCGACAAAGCCAAACGTTTGAATGTGCAACTGGTTCCTCACTTTAAAACCCATCAGTCGTCAGAAATTGGGGAGTGGTTTAAGGCCCATGGTATTGAAAACATCACGGTTTCTTCTGTAAAGATGGCTGAATTTTTTGCACGTTCAGGTTGGAGTAATATTACTGTAGCTTTTCCTTTCAATATGCATGAAATTCCGGCCGTGAATAGAATGTTGAAGCAAAATATCAAGCTTACTCTTTTTGTGGTGAATACGGAGGTGATTGATCGGTTGAATGAAGAACTGGAAGCTCCGGTAAACTTGTTTATCGAAATGGATGCTGGATATGGTAGGTCTGGTGTTTCTACAAAAGATATTGCTAAAGTAAAAGAATTAGCTGCATTGATTGAGGCTGGAAGTATGACTAGCCTTTATGGTTTGTATTGTCACCCCGGAAATACGTATCACGCTAATTCGGTGGAGGAAATTAAAAACATATGGGCGGGTGTAATTCAAGAAATGTTGGCCGTTAAAACTGCTTTAGAACCCATTGGAGCATCATTGAAAATTAGAATGGGAGATACGCCAGGCTGCGCTGTGGTAGAAGAAATGGAAGGGATAGACGAAATTGGGCCTGGCAATTTCGTTTTCTACGATTTAGTAATGAATTACCTAGATGTATGCACCGAGGGCGATATTGCCGTAGCCATGGCCTGCCCAGTAGTGGCTAAAAATGGAAATAAAAGCGAAATCATTATTCATGGCGGAGCAGTTCATTTTTCGAAAGATCACCTCTTTGATGAAAACGAAGAAAGATTTTTTGGAGAAGTAGTAGTGTTAGAAGAGGAAGGTTGGTCGCCAATTCTAGAGGGGATTAAATTGGTTTCTCTTTCACAAGAACACGGTGTGCTTAGGGCAACGCCTGAAGTATTTGAAGCCATTGAAGTAGGTGATATTTTAGGTGTACTTCCTATCCATTCATGTCTTACTGCCAATTTAATGAAGTCATACACCACGCTCAATGGTCAGGAAATTAAACATTTAGAAAGTTTTTAGCTCGATGCAACCAATCCACTATTGGTGTCGTCTTGTTTTTGAGCCTGTTGGATAGCAGGCTAAGGTCAAACAACTCAAACAACAACCCTATGCTTAAAAATTACCTCAAAATTGCATTCCGCAGCCTTTTGCGTGATAAGTTCTTTTCATTTTTAAACGTCACCGGACTTGCTATAGGCATTTCTTGTGTGCTGTTAATCATGACTTACGTAAACTACGAACTGAGTTTCGATAAACACTTCGAAAATCAGGAACAGATTTACAGAGTAGTGATTGAAGGCCGCTTTAATGGCCGTGATTTCACAGGTTCCCAAAATCCATCCCCAGCCGGACCAACATTTAAAGAGCAAATTCCTGAAGTCGAGGAACGCCTTCGTTTTAGGAATACTGGCGACTGGGTGGTGCAGTATGGCGATAAAGTGTTCAACGAAGACGACTTAGTTTTTGCAGATGAAACTTTCTTTAAAGTGTTTTCTGTAAACCTTGTTCAAGGTAACCCCGAGGAAGCTTTGTCGAGACCAAATCATTTGGTGCTGAACCAGACCCAGGCCAAAAAATATTTTGGGGAAGAAGACCCAATGGGTAAAGTGCTCAAGCTGGATAATGACGAAGAATGGATAGTTAGTGGAGTGTATGAAGACATTCCAGATAACAGCCACTTTCATTTTGATTTTATACTCTCATTTATCACTAGAGGAGGCGATTATAATAATCAGGAATGGTTGAGCCAGAATTTTGACACCTATTTGGTGATTAATAAGAATGCTGACATTGCTTCTGTTGAGAACAAGATCAACGAGATTGCTATTGAGAAAATGGGCTTGGAGCTTCAGCAATACCTTAATATGAGTTTTGAGCAGTTTAAAGCTGGAGGAAATAACTTCAATTACTTTTTGCAGCCATTAACTGATATTCATTTGAGGTCGAATAATTATGGTGGCTTTGAACCTGAAGGTGACATTACCTATGTCTATATATTTACCTCAATTGCAATTTTTATTCTTGTAATCGCTTGTATCAATTTTATGAACCTATCTACCGCGCGTTCTGCCAATAGGGCAAAAGAAGTAGGTGTTAGAAAGGTTTTAGGTTCATTTAAGTCTCAGCTAATTGGTCAATTCATTTCCGAATCTATACTTATTACGTTTATCTCTGGCCTTTTGGGGCTTTCACTAGCTGTGGTCGTTATCCCATTTTTCAATGATTTTACCGATAGACAGATGGTTTTGGAGTTTATTCCCAATTTGCCAATTGTGGCTATTGGGTCGGTTTTAGTTGGGTTTTTAGCAGGGTTATATCCAGCATTTTTCCTTTCAGCTTTCAGTCCGGCTAAGGTTTTAAAAGGCGATGTGAGTACTGGCGGGAAATCGGGCGGTCTTAGAAAAGCCTTGGTGAGTTTTCAGTTTTTTGTTTCCATACTCTTAATCATCGCTACTTTTAGTATTCTCAACCAACTGAATTTTATTCAGAATAAGAAGTTGGGTTTTGAAAGAGATAGGGTTTTGGTGATTCATAACGCTTATATGTTAGGCGATAATTCAGATGCCTTTCGGAACATGATATTACAAAGCCCAGATGTAGAGCAAGCTTCATTTTCTAGCTATTTGCCTACATCAAGTAGTCGTTCTTCTACCGTGTTTTTTCCTGACGCAGTGATTGATAAGGACCGAGGCATGGTTTGTCAAAACTGGCGAGTAGATGAGAACTATCTTAATGTTTTTGGCATGAAGATGAAACAAGGAAGGTTCTTTTCTAAAGAATATGGATCGGATTCTACTGCCATGGTCATTAATGAAACTGCAGCTAAGGATTTTGGGATAGAAGAAATTGATGGCCGTATTATAGGTACCTTTGGTGATAATGCAGAAGTGCTCGATCGTTACAATGTGATTGGAATCATTGAAGATTTCAATTTCGAGTCATTAAAAAGCGGAATTGAGCCTTTGATTATGCGATTGGGTAAAACTACAGGGTATTTAAGTATAAAGTTGAATAGTGAAAATCTTAGCGCTCAAGTGAAAGATGCGGAAGCCAAATGGGATGAAATGGCTCCAGGCCAACCATTTGAGTATTCGTTTTTAGATGATCGCTTTACAAACATGTATACTGCCGAAAGTAAATTGGGCGAAATTTTTACGGTTTTTGCAGCCTTAGCGATTGTAATCGCTTGTTTAGGTTTATTTGGTTTAGCAGCATTTACCGCCCAAAAGAAAACCAAAGAAGTGGGAATCAGAAAAGTATTGGGTGCATCAGTTATTCAATTGGTGTATTTAATGTCGAAAGAAATTTCAATTTTGGTATTTATATCCTTTGTGTTAGCATCGGCCTTGGGCTATTGGGGAGTAAACTGGTGGATGCAAGATTTTACATATCGACCACCAATTAGTTTATTATCATTTGTTTTAGCGGGTGTGTCTGCTTTTGCAATTGCCTTACTCACTATGAGTTATCAATCTATTAAGGTAGCAAGAGCGAATCCAGTAAAATCGCTTCGAAGTGAATAGAGAATTATCTCATTGATTATAAAGCAGTTCGTACTTGAACTGCTTTTTTTATGCTCTGAATATTAGAATTACGACCGAAAATGGTTAGAATAGCAACAATTACCTTAATCAATGAAGCGCATTTTAAAACTTCCCATTTTCATTTGGTGTATTCTAACGCTAGTTGTTTACGGAAGTGTATGGGTTTCTCCTGAGCTGTTTAAATACTCTGGGCTGGTTTCATTGGGTATTCCTTTTTTACTGATTCTAAACCTAATTTTCTTCTTGATCTTTTTATTTGCAAGGTCAAGAATAGCAGTTATACCAGCCGTGTTGCTCCTCATTGGGCTTCCCTTTATTAAATCAACATTCTCTTTAAGTAAAAGCAATGAAGCTCCTTCATCTTTTCAAGTAATGAATTACAATATGATGAGGATGAACAAAGGAAATGAAAAGGATATGCTTCAGTGGATTGCCTCTCATCCTTGTGATATTAAATGCTTTCAAGAATTTCTAGGTTCTAAAAATGTAATGAAAGCCATTTCACAATCGGGAAAGTATAATAGTTTTACTGGAGGTTATGCTGACAGCTATGCTATATTTTCGAAATATCCTATTTTGAACAAAGGCGTGTTTTATGAAAAACAGACGAGCAACAATATAATTTTTGCCGATTTGAAAATAGGAAAGGACACACTGAGGGTGTACAATGTGCATTTGCAGTCTATGAGCATAAATGTCGATCAAGAAGTGATTGATCAGGCTGAATTTGAAAAGAAGTATGAAACAGTGCGTAGAAAGTTTCAAGATGGTTCAGTAAGAAGAACTGCCCAAATTAACGATTTACTCAAGCATGCAGAAAACATTACTTACCCGATCATTATTGCAGGCGATTTTAACGACATACCCTATAGCTACAATTACTTTAAAATTTCAAGAGAATTCAATAATGCCTTTGAAGATGCCGGAAGAGGTTTTGGGTTTACCTATAACGGAAAATTACCATTTTTAAGAATCGATAATCAGTTCTATAATAGTAAGTTAAAGGCCCTTGACTTTAACACATTAAGCGAAATAGACTACTCTGACCATTTTCCAGTAGTAGGTATTTATTCAATAAGTCACTAATTTAGTGGCTTACTTTTTTACGCATGTCATCAAATAAAAAACTTAAAAGAACTTCTGATAAAGTAATCGCAGGAGTATGTGGAGGTCTTGCAGAATGGCTCGGTTGGGACGTTAGCCTTGTTAGGGTTTTGTATGTATTCGCCACAATTTTCACCGCATTTTCTGGGCTTTTGGTCTATATAGTTCTGTGGATAGTAATGCCTCAGGAATAACTAAAGTGTGTACTTAATAATATTTTTATGTCGATAAAAAGAATAAAGAGCTTTCTGCTTGCAGTATGCGCTACAGCAATATTGGTGGGCTGTAATTTCGAGTATTTTGCAGATGCCAAGCTGAATGATTTTGTATGGAAACCTTCCTTGGCAATTCCAATTGGCGAACTTTCCTATACTGTAGAAGATCTGTTTGATGAGTTGAGTGGCGCTGGAGTAGATATCGGTCAGAATTCAGATGACATTGTAATGCTTACTTATGAAGCGCAATTGCAATCTCAAAGTGCTACTGGTTTTCTAACCTTGGCCAATCAGAGTTTCGGACAAAGTGTAGATGCTGGTTTAAATATTAACGCCCAAGGCTTTTCTTCTCTACATGATTATAATGAGGTTTTCGTATTTGATCTTGCGGCCACTCAGAATGAAGAATATGACAGCGTGAACTTTAGTGGAGGAAACCTCGATATTTTGATGTCTTCCGAATTGGATGCAGAAGTGGCATATACACTTACCTTGAACTCACTGATTATTAATGAAACTCATCAGCCATTGGTAGTTTCAGGGGTTTTGAACCCATCTAATTCCTCTGCAAGTTTTACCGATGCGTTGAACAAGTATTTGGGCGATTTTTCTAAAGACACGAATGCGAATGCGGTAAGAAATAAAATTGTTGTGAAGCTAGATTATCAAGTGAGAGTATCACCAACCTCTGTGATTCAACCAACTGATGGAGTTAGTTTTACAATGAACCTTTCAAATCCAGAGTTTGATTTGGTTTACGGTTATGTAGGTGAAAGAAGACTTGATGTGAACTTTGAGTTGCTGAATCTCGATTTCTTTGACTCCTTTAGAGAAGGAACGATAAGCTTTTCAGAACCTCGTTTTAGCTTTGTTTTCGATAATAGTTTTGGGTTTCCATTAGGCGTTAGCTTCAATCAAATTGCTGCCATTACTCAACAAGGCCAAATTATTCCTTTAACAGGAAGTGCAGCTACTACTCCAGGTATTGTTAACGGTCCGTTAATTGATGCAATTGGCACAAATGTAAATACCACTTTAGATTTAAATTCAACCAATTCTAACCTTCCAGAACTGATAAGCTCAATGCCGAAAAAGGTGATTATTGAAGTGAATACTGAAGCGAACCCTGCAAATGCTCCAGCACAGTATAATTTTGTAGATGCCGGTAGTGAATTAAATGTGGGGGTACGATTAGAATTACCAATGATTGTGAACATCAATGGTTTGGTTTCAACACAAAACGTTGAATTTGATATTGCTGACGATTTAGAGCAAGCCAAGCAATTAACGCTAAGGTTGATTGCCGAAAATAATTTACCACTAGGTGGTGAAATAGAACTTGTTTTTAAAGATGCTAATAACAATGCAGTTTTTACTGTAAGTGAAAGAGCTTTGTTTGATGGTGCTCCAGTAGGAAGTGACGGCAGAACAACTCAAGCAACCTCTAAAATTGTGGATATTCATTTTGCAGATGCTGATATTCGACTTTTAGAGAACGCAACGAGTATTGATGTGATAACTCGAATGACGACAACTGGCGCTGCTTCTAACGAGATCGTGAAGTTCTTTTCAGACTACACACTCAAAATTAAGTTAGCCGCGCAGGCCGATATTGAAATAACCTCTAACGATTAATCTAAGCCATGAAAAAACTTCTACTTACATCGTTAATATTGGCATTCGGTATTCAACTGTCATATTCTCAAGCCTACTTTTCTTATTTTCAACTAAGAGAACTAGTTCCTCAGACACAGAGTTTACAGCCAGCCTTTATTCCTAACAATACTTTTACTTTTGGCTTGCCAACTGCTGGTTTCGTGGCGCAATCAGACTTCAGACTTCGCGAACTAATTTCTAAACCTGATGGAGATATTAATTTTGAGATCAATTTTAATGTGCTTTTGGGAGCTTCCGCAGAAATAAACAGAGTAAGCACAGATGTAACCGCAAACCTTTTTCATATTGGCTATAAAACCAAGAATGGTGCGTTTAGCCTTTTTGCCAATGCCAGAGCTTCTGTAGACCTAAGGTATGGAAAGGATTTTATGGAGTTTATGGCCAACGGTAACTCAAACCGAATTGGAGGTGAAATTAACCTTTCTGAATCTAGAGTTTTTGCAAATTCTTATCAAGAAATTGGGGTAGGACATGCTCGTAAATTTTTAGGAGACCGCTTAACAGTTGGCGCTAGGGTTAAAGTTATTACAGGTTTATTTCATGCCTCGACTGCCGAAGGCGCAAGTGGAACCTTATATACCAATGAAATAGACAACAGCTGGAGGATTTCACTGAAAAACGCAACAGTGAACACTGCTGGATTAGACCTATTAATGAATAGCGATGATTACGAAAGTAATGCTACTTCTAAATATGCTATGAACAACCAAAACAAATCAGTAGCCTTTGATTTAGGGGCGAAATTTAAGGTGTTGGATTGGCTCACAGTCGAGGCTGCCATGAATGATATTGGTACCATTAAATGGAAAGAGCAGGTAAGGAATTACAACTCTGACGACACTACAGTAACCATTAATGGTGTGCAGTTAAGAGGCTTAGAAAATTCTTCTGAAGTATTTAGAGATAGTATTGAAAATAAATTCAGATCAAACGAGACTCAAAATGAATTCAGTACAAGCTTACCTACGAAAACCTATTTGGCAGCTTCGCTATTTTTGACTTCGAAAGATAAGTTTACCGTAGTGGCATTCAATAATCATGTGTTCAAGGAAATCGATCCTTCTTTTGCTGTTGCTTATAACCATACGGTGAATAAATTCACATTCGGACTATTAGGTAGTTATAGAGGTCCTCAAAACGAATTTAATATGGGGATGAACATTGCTGCTGATATTGGTCCTATACAACTTTATGTAGCAACCGATAACGCTTTGGTTTCAAACAAGCCTGAGCAGTACTCTAAATTCGATCTTCGTTTTGGGCTCAACCTTATGTTTGGTTATAAAAAATGGTTGCCAAAATTAGATATTGTTGATTTAGACTCATTGTAAAACTTTAGGCCACTATTTTTTATAAATATTGAAAAGAATAGTGGCCAAAAAGGCGCCATCAAACTTCGGATTGATCTTTAAAATAACTTATTTTGATGATCAATTCTTAATTCGAAAATACCCTTACGTATGAAGCAGTACCATGACCTAATGAAACACATTCTTGAAAACGGAGTGGACAAAGGAGATAGAACAGGAACAGGTACTAGGAGTATTTTTGGTTATCAAATGCGTTTTGATTTATCTGAGGGTTTTCCAGTGGTAACCACCAAAAAACTCCATCTACGGTCTATCATTCATGAATTGCTTTGGTTTCTTCAAGGCGATACCAACATAAAATACCTGAAAGAGAATGGTGTTTCCATTTGGGATGATTGGGCAGATGAAAATGGAGATTTAGGCCCAGTTTATGGCTATCAGTGGAGAAATTGGCCTGCCAGAGATGGTGGAACAATCGATCAAATCACTAAACTTATCGATCAAATTAAGAAAAACCCTAATTCCAGACGATTAATGGTGAGCGCTTGGAATGTTGCAGACGTAGATCATATGGCGCTTCCGCCTTGTCATGCATTGTTCCAATTTTATGTGGCAGATGGAAAGCTTTCTTGTCAGCTGTATCAGCGTAGTGCAGACGTATTTTTAGGTGTGCCGTTTAATATCGCTTCATATTCCTTGTTAGTGTTAATGATAGCTCAGGTTTGTGGTTTAGAGCCAGGTGAATTCATCCATACTTTCGGTGATGCCCACTTATACTCTAATCACTTTGAACAAGCAGAACTTCAATTGTCAAGAGATTTCCGCCCATTGCCAACCATGAAGATTAACCCTGATGTGAAGAATATTTTTGACTTCAAGTTTGAGGATTTCGAATTAGTGGGTTACGATCCCCATCCACATATTAAAGGGGCTGTAGCTGTTTAAGCACTTCCATCAGTTTTTCTTTTGGGTTTGAATACTTCTTTTTGCCAAAAGAAGTGAAGTAACGAATTCCGCTTGCGTTAGAATTAAATATAGAATCTGCTTTAAGAAGAATTTCAGGTTTAGCCAAAACTTCCTTTACTTCTAAGGTTTCTAGAATCAATCTTCTCATTATTCCTTCAATACAACCCGTTTGGAGAGAAGGGGTGAATATTTTATCACCATCAACCCAAAAAAGATTTGAACTGTGGGTTTCTGCTAAATTTCCTTGGGTATCCAGTAAAATAATTTCGTCTAAGTTTTTTTGTCGCATTTCTATGCCAGCCAATACATAAGGCAGTGCACTCATGGTCTTAGCAAAAGAGATGGCGGTATGGCTCACTTTTGATGACTCTGAAACGCCAACTGCCCCGCCTTCCATAAAGACAGGTTTTGTAGTTTCGGCTACTTGTAATAAAAAAGAAGATGCATATTGTTCAGGAGTATAGAGTCCGCCATCCTCTCTCCAAACTTGAATTCTCGCCCTTATGTTTCCTTTAAGTTGATTGATTTCAGATAGTTGTGAAATCATTTCATTTAAATTTTGACTTGAAATTTGAGGTGGGTCAAGTTCTAATACTTGACAAGCCCTTGCTAATCTTTGTAAGTGAAAATCAGTCAAATTAATTCTGTTAGGGCCTGTAACAATTGTTTCGAACAGGCCGTCTCCATAGCAGAACGCTCGGTTTTTTATATTGAGCGCTACGCTGTCAATTTCGATGAGTCGGGAATTAAATATCGCTTTCATGTATTCTATAAACCACTTAAACAGATTGCCAATTCAAGTAGGGGATTATTCTCTAATATTGAAAGTAGAATAAATTTAGGTTATGGCTGAACAAAGTAGCGTATTTGATATGATTGGCCCTGTAATGATTGGTCCATCTAGTTCGCATACTGCCGGAGTGGTAAGAATTGGGCGGGTGGCTAGAAAAATTTTAGGTTGCCAACCAGATACTGCTGAAATCACTTTTTATAATTCTTTTGCGAGAACCTATGAAGGGCATGGAAGCGACAGAGCTATTGTAGCTGGACTTCTCGATTTTAAAACAGATGATGCTAGAATTAAAACATCATTTGATGAAGCTGAGAAAGCAGGCTTTACTTACACTTTTAGGTCAGTTGGTAACTCGCTCACCATGCACCCTAATACGGTTAAGATTCGAGCGACCGCCAAGGAAGAAACCATTGAGGTGATAGGAGAAAGTAGAGGAGGAGGAGTAATAAAAATTGTTAGTGTAAATGGATTTTCTACAGGCTTTAATGCCAATTTGCACACTTTGATTATTACAGCAGACGATAGAAAAGGAGCAATAGCGTTTATCGCAAGCATTTTAGCTAATTCTGAATGTAACATCGCAAATATGTCGGTAAACCGTAAAGGCAAATCTGATATGGCTTGTCATTGTATTGAAGCCGATTCAGGATTAGATAAAATTACTATTGAATATTTAAACCATTTAAGTTGGGTCAAAAAGGTCATTTACATACCCGATATAGATTTTTAAAAAGCAATCAAACATGATTTGGAAAAGAAAAATTTACCTGAGTCTCACAGGGCTCTTTATGCTAATGGCGTCCTACGGTCAGCAGAATAACTGGACGCTAGAAGAGTGCATTAATTATGCATGGCAAAATAATTTAACCGTTCGTTCAAGCGAGCTGAACAAGTTGAATAGTGAAATAGCCTTGAAGGAATCAAAATTTGCTCTTTTACCGAGCCTAAGTGGTGGAGGTAATTTGAGTAAATCATTTGGTAGAACCATTGACCCAGTTACAAACGGTTTTATTAGTACAAGCTTTGTGAGTAGTGGGGTTTCTGCTAGTTCTTCTGTTACATTATTTAATGGAGGAGCGCTGAGAAATACCATTAAGAGAAATGAGCTTAACCTTGATGCAAGTGAATTTGATCTACAGAAGGCAAAAAATGATATTGGGGTAACTGTAGCAACAAACTTTTTAAATGTTTTATTGGGAAGAGAACAGCTTAAGAATGCTAAGTTTCAATTAGAGTCTTCTCAAGCACAGTTAGAAAGAACCAAAAAATTAGTAAACGCGGGTTCTTTGCCAATGACTAACCAATTGGATTTAGAGTCGCAAGTGGCCACAAACGAGGTATCTGTAGTAAATGCAGAAAATAACCTTAGGGCAGCTACTTTAAGCTTAAAGCAGGCTATGCAAATGCCAGCTGACGAACCTTTAGAAGTTGAAGCGCCAGAGGTTTCGGTAGATAATATGGGATTTATATCTCAAAGTCCAAATGAGATATATAACATTGCAATGGGCGTACAACCAGAGATACAAAGTGCTGAACTTGGAGTAAAAAGTAGCGAAGTGGGAGTCGATCTTGCTAAGAGTGCTTTCTTGCCTAGTTTAAGTTTAAGTGGTAGCATTTCTACTAACCATTCGGGAAGAGCTAGACAGCTAATAGGAACACAGCAAGTAACAGTTCCAGCACAGAATATTGGTTTTGTAGATGGAACTAATCAATCTGTTTTTTCTAACCCAAGCCAACAAACGGTTCCGGTATACTCAGAGAGCTACGGGGTATTAAATCAGTATGATGACAACCTTGGTCAGTCGGTTTCTATTCGTTTAAACGTTCCGATTTTCAGCAGGTATTCAAATAGTGCTAACCTGCAAAGAGCAAAAATAGCCAAGCAACGTGCAGAGATCACATCAATGAATACAAGAAACCAGTTAAGACAAAGTATCGAGTCTGCTTATAATAGTGCTTTGGCAGCTTTAAATACATACAATGCAACCCTTAAGCGTGTAGCCGCTTTAGAGGAATCGTTCAGGTCAACTGAACAAAGATACAACGTAGGTGATGTGAACAATCTTGATTACCAAATTGCGAGTAACAACTTGTTTTCAGCAAGAGCAGATTTAATTCGAAACAAATACGAATACATTTTTAGAACAAAGATTTTAGATTTCTATTTAGGGAACCCAATTACATTACAATAACATGGCAAAGAAAAAGAAAGGATCAAATAAACTAATCTATATACTGTTGGTAGCAGTAGTACTGGTTTTAGTAATTGCCGTGGTTGGCAAGCAAGCAGGCTTTATTGGCCAGCCGAAAACATTAAAAGTTCAGATGGCATCTGCCAAGAAAGCTACTATTATAGAGAAAGTAACTGCCTCTGGTGTAGTTCAGCCTGTAACAGAAATTAAGCTTAGTCCAGATGTGGCAGGGGAGATTATCGAGTTGAATGTTGAAGAAGGAGATTTTGTAACTGAAGGTATGATTTTGGTAAAAATCAGACCAGATAACTTACAGTCGGCATTAGAAAGAGCAAGAGCAAACTTAAATCAGCAGAAGGCCAATTTAGCCTCAAGTATTGCTCAGGTAGCTAGAAATGAAGCTCAGTTGCTTCAGTCTAAACAAGCTTTTGAGCGTTCGGAGCAGCTTAGAAAAGAAAATGTAATCTCAGAGTCTGATTTTGAAACAGCAAAAGCAAATTATGAAGTAGCAAAAAAGAACTTAGACGCTGCAAAAGAAAGTGTTAAGGCATCTGAGTTTGTTATTAAGTCGAGTCAAGCTACGGTAGAAGAAGCAGAAGAAAATGTTAGACTTACTGTAGTAAGAGCGCCATCGTCTGGTACTGTTTCGAAGCTAGATGTTGAAAAGGGAGAGCGTGTGGTAGGAACTCAGCAAATGGCAGGTACCGAAATGATGCGTATAGCCGATTTAACAATGATGGAAGTTAGAGTTGATGTTAATGAAAACGACATCATTCGTGTAACTCAAGGTGATACAGCTATTATTGATGTTGACTCTTACAGCTCAATGGATAAAAAATTCAAAGGTATTGTAACTTCAATTGCAAATACTGCAAATGCTAAATCATCTGCAGATGCAGTAACTGAATTTGAAGTGAAAATCAGAATATTGAACGAGTCTTTTGCGGACTTACTTTCTGAGATTCAAAGTGCTTCTCCTTTCAGACCAGGAATGACGGCTAGTGTTGAGATTATCACTAATACTAAAGCAGATGTACTTTCAGTTCCTCTTTCAGCGGTAACTACAAGAAACCCAAGCGCTAAAGCAACAGAAGGACAGACCACAGGAACCAATGCGGTTGCAACTACAAATGCTTCATCTAAGGATGAAACCAAAGAAGTAGTATTCATTGATGAAGGTGGAAAAGCTAAAATGGTTGTAGTAAAAACTGGCATTAGTGATTATGATAACATCGAAGTATTAGAAGGTTTGAAAGAAGGTGATGTTGTAGTTTCTGGTCCATTTTTAGTGGTATCTAAAACCATTAAAGAAGGCGATTTAATAGAGAAAACTGAGGCTAAGAACTTTGGTGCTGTATCTAACAATTAAGATGAACTGAAGCGCTTAAAAACCGTTTAAAAACATATTGATCTCCCTGTAAGTAGCCTTCTACTCGCAGGGAGATTTTTTTTTGCTATCCGTCATTAACCAAATGAGTTTTTTACTTCTCTATACACTTAAATTAGTTTGTCGGGTAATGAGTAATATTTAATTACGGCTTAGTAATACGGTTATATATGGTTTGACTCGTTGACTTTAAGGTAGCCTTAACTAAAAGTTAAACCAACTAATAGGGTTACCTAAAAAGCAAAAAGACAACCCCATTCGAGGTTGCCTTTTATTTGAGTTGAGATTGAAGTTCTTATTCGTATCGCAATGCTTTTACAGGGTTCTGGTTTGCAGCTTTTAGCGAATGGAAGCTGACCGTTATAAAAGAGATAACTAAGGCCAATATTCCCGACATACCTGCCGCAAGAAGTATAACTTCTTGCAAATTCATTCTATAAGCAAATACATCTAACCAATCATTGATTAACCAGTAGGCGGCAGGTGCGGCCAATACGAAGCCAATCAGTACTAGCACCATAATATCCTTGAAAATCATGAAGACCAATTGAGGAACTGTGGCGCCTAATACTTTTCTCACCCCAATTTCTTTTATTCGAGTAGCCGTAGTGAATGACGATAGACCTAATAAACCCAAGCAAGAGATCAAAATACAGATGTATGAAAGTATTCCTGTAAGCTTGCTTTGTCGTTGATCTCCACGGTAAAGCTCTTCCGCTTGTTGATCTAGAAACTCATATTCGAATGGATGATTAGGGTCTAATTCGGTAAATTTATTTTCTAAGTAATTCATGGTTGGGCCAATAGCACCATCATTCACATGAACCATTAAGGTGGGTAATCCCTGCGCTCCAGCGTTTTGTAATTGGTATCTAAAAATAGCGGTGGGTTCTACCTTTACATGAAGTGAAAACGCATTAAAATCTTTAACCACACCAATTACTTTAGTAGGTTCTGGTAAGCCAATAGGTGAAACCGTTTGTCCAATAGGGTCATCCCAACCCATAGCATCAACAACAGCTTGATTAACAATTACCCCTTGAGTAATATCGGTAGGCATTTTCTCGTCAAAATCTCTTCCCTGAACAATTTCAATGTCCATTGTTTTGAAGTAATCTTTTCCAACAGTAAGAACATTGTAGGTGTCTTGAGTAATGTTGTTTTCATTGTCACTTACACTTAATAGTCGTCTGCCAGCCCCTAAAAGATTATTACCTACATTTCCTCCACCTCTGCCTACACCAAAAGCATCAGTAATGCCTAGAATATTTGGGTTCTGCATTAATTCTGCTTTTATAAATTCCATTCTATTCCTAACTGTAGTGTCCTGCAATGGAATTAACACCACATTGTCTTTATTAAAGCCTAGGTCTTTGGTTCTCAAAAAGTCGATTTGGCTATTCATTAGTAGAGTGGTAATAACTACCGCAATGGAGATAAAAAACTGAAATGCCACTAAGACTTTTCTTAAGAAAACACTCTTAGGGCCAGTTTTCACACTTCCCTTCATAGCCACTAATACTGAAATAGCAGACAGATAAAAAGCAGGATAAATGCCTGAAAATAAACCGATGACTATAGCAACTCCCAGCGACCCAAACAATAGGAGTGGATTGCCAAAGAAGTTGAGTTGAAGGTCTTTTCCTAAGAGTGCATTTAAGTTTGTACCATGAATTAAAATGTTCACGATTAATATGGCCAACATCAAAGAAAGAAAAGTAATGATGACCGATTCACTTAAGAATTGCGCACGAAGTTTTCCTCTGCTAGACCCCAATACTTTTCGTACTCCAACTTCTTTAGATCGGTTGGTAGCCCTTGCTGTGGCCAAGTTCATGTAATTTATGCTGGCTAATAGAAGAATGAAAATACCAATGGCGGTAAAGGCTTTTGTGTAGGTTAGATTACCAGTGGGTAAATCATATTGTACTTTTGAATTAAAATGAATGTCTGCTAAAGGCATCAGTCGTGGGCTAAAGCCAGCATCTCCCAAGCCAGCTTGTAGCACCAAAGGCTTCATGTATTTTTCAAAAAAGTCAGGAAACTTGTTGTAGATGTTATTCACATCATAGTTTTTCGGAAGCATGATGTAAGAATATAGGGAGATATTCCATAACTGATTCGCTTTTTGTTGACCTGTTTGTACAGGTTGCCCAGACGTAATTGTTGAGATGGAAATCAATCCTTCAAATGTAAGATGGACGTTGTCTGGTAAGTCTTTGATTATACCCGTTACCTTTAAGTTATTGTTATCGGTTTCTATTACTTGCCCCATTGCTTCGCCATTACCAAAAATACGCTTGGCGGCTGTTTGCGTGAGCACAATACTGCTAGGCTCTACTAAGGCCGTTTTAGGGTTCCCTTCTATAAATTCATGAGTGAAAATGCTAAATACAGAAGAGTCGGCAAAGTATAGGTTGTCTTGATAAATATTTTTATCACCAATTCTGAATAATTGCCTTCCAGCCCCCATAAACCTTGTGAAATTCTGAATTTCAGGAAATTCTTCCTTCATCATTTCGGCCAATACAAAAGAGCTAAGCGCAAATTCATCATCCTTAGGAGGGATTCTGAATTTAGATTCTACCCTATAAATCTGATCGTACTTTTCATGGTGCTTATCAAAGCTCATGTCGCTTTGAACATAAAGAAGGATGATAATAGCTACAGCCAAGCCAATAGCTAAACCGAAGATATTTAGGAATGAATAAAACTTATTGCGAAGTAAGACCCTGAAGGCGTAGGAAAAATTCTTCATAGAAGTGGTTTAAAGCTGATGAACAACAGGGTTAGTACCACTAAAGATGCCAAAGCTTTATATTGGCTTTAATGATTTGTTAATCAGTGTTTTATACTGAAGATGATTGGTGTGAGTTACGATTGCTGTTCGCTATTGAACTGAATTATGAACGCATTCGTACAATTTATGTACTGTTTTTTTGATTAACAGAAGGGATAGAACTGAATGCAGCAGATGGCTAAACATCTGATTTAATGTTTTTTAGCGCTTAAATCAGAAAGTCTTGCCATGAAAGGAGGTTTTATACTACCTCCTTTTAAATCCTTTTTTATTGCCAAAGGAACGTTTGCCCTTGCTTTTATTTTTGACAGGGTCATAAACAGGAGCCTCGCCCAAAAACTCAGGTAAAGCTACTTTACGCACGGGTTTACCGATTAGATCTTCAATTTTTGAAAATTTGAATTGATCTTCTTCATTGATAAAAGTTACCGCTTCACCTTCAGAAGAAGCCCTGGCCGTACGGCCAATACGGTGGATGTAATCTTCCGCATCGTTGGGTACATCATAGTTAATTACCATGTCAATATTGTCAATATCGATACCTCTTGAAATTACATCGGTAGCCACTAAAATTTGAAGTTTTCGGCTTTTAAATTCTCGAAGAATGTCTTCTCTATCTTTTTGCTCTAAGTCAGAAGAAATTGGTTTCGCATTCATTTTTTCACGCTGCAACTCTCTGGTGAGTTCTTTTACCTTCAATTTTGTAGAAGCAAAAATTACCAAACTAGGAATGTCGTTGAAGCGCAACAAATGCTTTACAAGTCCAATTTTCTGATTATTGTAGGTATTGAAAGCTACCTGAACCACCTTTTCGGCTGGTTTAGAAATGGCTATGCTAATTTCATGCGGGTCTTGCAGAATGTCTTTAGCCAGCTTCCTGATTTTTGGAGGCATAGTAGCGGAAAACATCAGGTTTTGTCTGTTTTTAGGCAGAAAACCGATGATGCGCATTAGGTCTTCATAAAAGCCCATGTCCAACATGCGATCGGCTTCATCAAGAATAAGATGTTCTAAATGGTCAATTTTCGCATAGCCCAAATTAAGGTGAGAAATAAGTTTCCCTGGTGTTCCTACAATAATATGAGCTCCTGTGGTCAAGGCTTTCTTTTCTCTTGAAAATCCATCGCCATCACCGCCACCATAAATCGGCAATGATGTAGCCGGAGTAAAGTAGCCAAGGCCTTCAAGTTGCTGATCTATTTGCACGGCAAGCTCTCTGGTAGGGCAAATAATCAAGGTGTTGATTTGGCCGTCTGGTATTTCGTTCGAACAGATTTTGTGTAGAATTGGTAGCAAGAAAGCAGCAGTTTTTCCGGTGCCTGTTTGAGCCACAGCAATTAAATCTTTGTTTTCAATAATTACTGGAATAGCTTGCTCTTGGATAGGGGTTGGGTTTTCAAAACCCATAGCATCCAAACCTTCCAATACACTTTCGTGGAGATTAAGTTCTTTAAATGTCAAGTGTGATTTATCTTTATGAGACTTAGGGAATTGCCTAAGCCTGTTACAATTTAGATTGAAAATTAAATGAAAAAAGCCGTATATAAAACCAATATTAATTGTGGTAGCTGTCTTTCTACGGTTACGCCTTTCTTAAATGAGTTAAAAGAACTGTCCGAATGGTCTGTAGATTTAAGCAGTAAAGATAGGCTGCTTACCGTGAAGGCCGAAAATATTGATTCTGACCGAGTTGTTCAAGCGGTTGAACAAGCAGGATTTAAGGCAGAAAAAAAGCAGTCCGTTTTTGGCAAGTTATTTTAATTCTTCTTCCAGAAGTAAGGAGAAAGCAACATAAGTACGGTAAATAACTCTAGCCTACCTAAAAGCATCAAGAAAGAGAGGAGCCACTTTCCTGGGGCCGGTATATTATAAAAGTTGTCCAAAGGGCCTACATTTCCAATTCCAGGCCCAACGTTACCTAATGATGTCGCCACGGCTCCAAAGGCAGTGTCGAAGTCTACATTCATGGTAGAGAGCAAGATTACTCCCAAAATCATAACTAAAATATAGATCATAATAAAGGCCAGCACATTCGACACAACTCCTTGTTCAATGGCTTTTCCGCTTATTCTTACGGGAATAACTGCCGATGGATGGAGTTGCCTTTTTAATTCTAGAAATGAGTTTTTAAATAACACTACATGTCGAATCACTTTAACACCACCAGCTGTGGAACCAGCAGAACCTCCAACTAATAATAGAATGAAAAAAAGTGTGGTTAGAAAAGGTGCCCAAGCAGTATAGTCGGCTGATACAAAGCCAGTTGTTGTAATGATTGAAACCACCTGAAAGAGTGAATCTCTGAATGATTTTTCAAGCCCACTATCCGTAGCAATAAATACCGTAATGGTAACAATAAGCGCTATAACGATGGTGAAAATGCTGTAAACAATGAACTCTTCGTTTTTAAATACTTTTTTAAAATTCCTTTTAAGTGCGTAGTAGGTAAGCGTAAAACTAGTACCCGCTAAAAACATAAACACGATTAATACATATTGAATAAAAGGAGAGTCGTAATGTGCTGCACTGGCATTTTTAGTAGAAAAACCTCCGGTAGCCATGGTGGTAAGCGAATGATTTACTGCATCGTAAATAGTCATTCCACCGAAGTAGAGCAGAATAGCTTCTACAACAGTTAATCCTACATAAATGAACCAAAGGCGTTTGGCGGTGTCTTGAATTCTAGGTTGAAGTTTATCGGGCGTAATGCCAGGGGCCTCTGCTACAAAAAGCTGCATGCCACCAATACCCAAAAATGGAAGAATGGCTACCGCCAATACAATAATCCCCATTCCACCAATCCATTGGGTAAGACTTCGCCATAGTAATATACCCTTTGGAACTGCCTCTATATCATTAAGAATTGAAGCTCCTGTGGTAGTATAGCCAGATATGGTCTCGAAAAAAGCATTGGTAAAATCAGGGATACTATTACTCAATACAAAAGGTAGTGCTCCAAAAATTGACATGAAAATCCAGCCTGATGTAACAACAATGTATCCATCACGCTTTTTGAGTTCTTTGTCTGGAAGTTTTCGTGTAAAGAATTTCATTGAAAACCCCACCAATGCCGTAATGGCTGCTGAAGAGGCAATGGCTATTAAATCATGTTCGCCATAATAAATAGATACAGGCAGACAAAGAGCCATAAAGCCAGCATTCATCATAAGAAGAATACCGAGGACTTTTGAAATTGCTTTAATATTGAACCTCATCTGTCCTTAATTTATCAAATAAAGTAAGACTCTACTTTATTGATACTCTCTGGTTTCGATAGCACAACTACTCTGTCTTTTGGTTGAAATCTAAAATCACCAGGAGTGGTGAAACCTCTGCCGTCACGAATAACACCGCCAATAATAGCGGTTTTCGGGAATTGAAGATTTCTTAATTGTTGCTGGGTAATCTTTGAGCCTTCTTTTACTTCAAACTCAAGAATTTCAGCGTCTACACCATGAATACTGGTAATAGATACAATATCACCTTGCCTAATATGGCGAAAGATAAAGTTGGCTGCAATCAGCTTTTTGTTGATCATAGTATCCACTCCAATGCTTTGAGAAAGGTGGATGTAGTCCATGTTTTCTACCATAGCAATGGTTTTCTTTACCCCATTGTTTTTGGCTACCAAACAGGAAATAATATTGGTTTCTGAGTTTCCAGTTACTGCAATAAATGCATCGATATCGCTAATGCCTTCTTCGTGAAGTAAGTCTACGTTTCTGCCGTCTCCATTAATTACCATGGCGTCAGGAAGTTGATCGGCAAGTTCGAAACACTTCTGAGGGTCGCGCTCAATGATTTTAACATTGTAACGGTTACTTAAGATTTTAGCCGCATGAAACCCAACTCTTGAGCCCCCCAGAATCATTACACTTTTAACGGGTTCTTTTTTCTTGGCAGCCAAGAAGAGTAGTTTTTCAACCCCGTCAGGTTGTGCTACAAAATAGGCATGGTCGTTTACCTGAAACTTAGTGTTTCCGTAAGGAATTAAAGTTTCATCGTGGCGTAATATGGCCACGGTCATAAACTTCTGATCTGGATTTAATTTGGCTACCTCCATCATGGTTTTACCATTCAGAGGGCTGTTTTCTGCGATATTTACCCCAATTAAAGAAAGAAGCCCCTTTTCAAATTCAAAACTGTCGGTGAGAGCTACTTCTTTTAAAAGTCTTTTAATTTCTTTGGCGGCTAGCGACTCTGGGGAAATAATATCGTCAATCCCTAGATGTTTAAGGTTGAGTTTATCTTTTTGATAGATAAACTCGGTATTCGAAATTCTAGCTATGGTTCTCTTTGCGCCTAAATGCTTGGCTATAATGGCCGTGGCTATATTGGCGTCTTCTGATGAAGTCACGGCAATAAGTAAATCTGCTTCTGAAACTCCCGCTTCCTCCAAAACACTGTATGAAGTGGAGTTTCCTTTAATTGTAGACGCATCTACAGAGTTTGACGCAGACTTCAATTTATCTGCCACTTGGTCAATCAATACAATGTTCTGACCTTCAGCGCATAGTAATTTAGCCAAATGAAATCCCACATTTCCAACACCCGCAATTATTACTCTCATTGTCATATCCGAAAATCGCTATGTTTAGCTTAAATCCTAGTGGTGCAAGTAAATGCTTTTAACAATATGCCAAAAAGGATTTCTATCATTTTTGAGAAACTACACTTCCAGATTTTATGTGAATATCTCTTTGAGGGAAAGGTATTTCTACATTGTGCTCTTTAAATTTCTCAAATATTAAATAATACAACTGACTTTTTAATACGGTTGGTTTATTTATATAGGTGCTTGTCCATACTAACAAGTCGAAATTTAGAGAGTTATCGCCATACTCTGAGAAGAGTACATCGGGTCCAGGAGTTTGTAGTACATCTGGATGTTTGGTGGCTATGTCCAATAAAATTGATTTAATGTGCGCTGGATCTTCTTTATAAGCCACCCCCACAGGAACATGAAAACGAATATTTCTACCACTATGGCTCCAGTTGATTACTGGCTTACTGATGAATTCGGCATTAGGAATAATGATTGAAATATTATCGTTAGTACTCACAGTAGTAGCTCTGGAAGAAATCCTGACGATATCACCTGTCACTTGCCCTACTTCAATTCTGTCACCCACTTTAATAGGGCGTTCAAAAAGTATAATCAGACCCGAAATAAAATTGTTAGCAATATTCTGAAGACCAAAACCAATACCAACACCAAGTGCACCTGCCAATACATTTAAAGAGCCTAATTCAATTGTACTTTGTATTATAATGAGACCTCCAATTAAAACCGCGGTGTATTGAAAAATAGTACCAATAGACTGGTTCACACCGAGGTCATCGGAATAACGACTCATGATTTGTTTTACAAAGATGATTTTAAGTTTTCCACTTAAAAAAATGAGTAAAATCAAAAGAAAAATCACCCTGAGTAGTTCGAAGAACATTAATGGGTTTTCTCCAGTTTTGCTTAGTGCAAAATTTAAACTTGAGTCTTTATCTATTCCAATAGCGGTAAGTGCCATTAGCAAACCGAAAAACAGAATAATGTATTTGGTAGTGTTTCCTATTGAAAGAATTGTTTTTCGGTCTTCAATATACTTACCCAGCACTTTATTGATTAAGATAGACCTAACCAGATTACCCAATAGGTTAATTAATATCAAGAAAACAACAGGCAGAACCACTTCAGCGATGGTGAACTCTATGCCTAAAAAAGAAATAGGCTCGCTGATGAATGGGATATTATCATTAATAGAGGTGATTAACTGTTCATAACTAGATAATACCTCTTCTAAGTCGTTTTGCATAAGTGGTTACCAATATAACACATTTCTTTACTTAGGCAGTAAGAAAGATGAGTCGCCATAGCTTAAAAAACGATAGCCATTGGTGTCGGCTTCTTGGTATACTTTGCGCCAATCTTCACCAATAAATGCTGCAACCAGTAAAATCAAAGTGCTTCCGGGCTGATGGAAATTGGTGATCAAACCATCACAAACTCTGAATTGATAGCCAGGAAAAATGAAAATCTCTGTTGTGCCAATTACTTGGCTCAATTCGTTTTTATCCATCCATTTCAGAATGGCAGAAAAGGCTTCTAAACGACTGGCTTTTTGTGGGCTTTGGTAAGGCTCTAGCTTCTCAATCGCGAAATTTTCATTTCCATTCATTAGCCGAACACCAAACCAATAAAGGCTTTCCAAAGTACGCATGGAGGTTGTGCCAATGGCAATGATCTTTCCTTCGGCCTCAACTACACTCTGAATACTCTGTCTATCTACCACCATTTGTTCCGAATGCATGGGGTGCTCCAAAATATTCTCGGTTTTAATAGGCTGAAAAGTACCAGCACTTACATGGAGCGTAAGGAAACTTTCTTTAATCCCTCGGTCAGCCAAAGACTTCAGAATTTCTGGGGTGAAATGCAGACCAGCTGTTGGAGCCGCCACAGCACCGTCATGTGCTGAATAAACAGTTTGATAGCGGGGTTTGTCATCTTCTTCTGGCTGTCGGTTTAAGTAGGGTGGAAGCGGCACCTTACCAGAAGCTTCAACTATTTCTGAAAACGAAATAGAGTCATCACTCCAGCTGAATTGAATTTGTCGGCTTTCGCGATCGTGAATACTGGCACTGAGGGTGATGTTTTTTTCACCAATAGTAAGTTGCCTCACCAACGGAATATCATCCTTCCATTTTTTGACATTGCCAATCATGCATTCCCAAATCACGGTTTCACGTTCTTCCATTACCACACTTAGAATAGGCGAAGGGGAAATGGGTTTGAGTAGAAAAATCTCAATTTGGGCACCAGTAGATTTATGGAAAATTAATCGGGCTGGAATTACTTTAGTATTGTTAAAAAAAAGTGTGGATTGATCAGGAATGAGTGCTTCAATGTCTTTAAAACTCTTATGCTCAATTAAGCCATTATGATAATGCAGAAGCTTAGACTGATCTCTTTTGGCTAACGGATATTTAGCAATTCGTTCATCAGGTAGCGAGTAGGTGTAATTGCTTAGGTTAATCTCTTTCTCTGGTTTCATCATTTGCAGTGCAATTTATTAAGGCACAACCGTAAACGGAGATAGATTGAAACTTTTTTCTATTCGATTAGTAAAATGAGTAAATCTTAAACAATCAATATTATGGGAAAAGGAGACATAAAAACCAAGAAAGGCAAAATCGCCAACGGAAGTTTTGGCGTTAACCGTCCTCGGAAAGCGAGTAAAATCGTTAGTCCTAAACCAAAAACAAAGCGCTGAATTGAGTGCTAATCAACTTAACAAATTTATGTGAGGTCGGCAGAAATGCCGACCTCACTGTTTTTGGGTATTCGAAAGTGTTCACATGATCGGTCGTTTCCGTACACTTTTTGAGTGGTTGATTTCCTTTGTTTTGTTTAATTAGCTGATAATCAAATGGTTTGATCTTTTGGCACATCTATTGGAAAGAAGTTGGCAAGGTTAAAAACAATAAGGTTAAAATTAGCCGCCTTTGGTCGGGCGGTAACTCAAAATATCAAAGCAACAACATGAAAAATCTAGGTCAAAAAAACATCTCTGCGTTAATCGCACTTTTTTTAGCAATTACAATCGTTACATCGGTTGACGCTAAATCTAATGATTCCAACACCCCAATTTTCGAAGAAGACTTATCCTATTTAGAGGATGTTCAAGAGTATGTTGACGCATACATGGAACCAAGTCCTATGGTGTTCGAAGAAGCTCCTCAAACTGTAAAAGTATTCGATGCGGAAGGCAACTTGGTTTTGCAAGGTATGGTTTCCGAATTGAGCGAAGAAGGTTTGAGAATTTACAGACAGGCAGATTATTTGTCGTCTTTGTATAACACGAAATACTATCGATTGAAATAATAGTATAGCTAGTAGTTTAGTTTAAGGTTGATTAAGGCGATTTCAGACGGAGATCGCCTTGTCTATTTTAAAGGCTATTATTTAAAACTTATCAACTCAAACCTTACTGTATCTCCAGGTTTAAAATGAGCCAGTCTATCCAGCTCGGTTGAACTTACATTGGCAATTCTTGGATAGCCGCCAGTGGTTTGAGCATCGGCCATTAAAACGATGGGTTGACCTGAATTGGTGATTTGTATGGTGCCGGGAATTACCCCTGACGAAATCACTTCTTCCTTTTTGGTATAGCCGTTAAGCGCTTCATTTAGTCTATAACCCATTCTATTCGAATCTTGGCCAATGGTGAAGCGGTCGCCAAAAAAGCTTTGTTTTTCAACAGCAGAAAAAGCCTCAAATTCTGGCCCGGGATACACTTTTATTGGGGTTTCAATGGATAGACTTGGTCTTTCACTTTCAGAAATAGTAATAATAGGCTGATCTTTGCCACGGATAATCTCTAAGATTTGATCTTTGACGATTATACTGTCAGGTGTAGTTTGGGCTGTGTTTGTGGCCGAAGCACTAAAGCTTCCTAACCAACTTTGAATGTCCCACTTTCCATTAATGGCCAGATAAGCCCTGCAACCTATAAGGGGTTTACCAAAGCTCAATACATCCCCATGTTCAATGTTTATTGTTCTGAATAATGGTATTGTATTTCCGTTAATTTCCGCAGAAAGGTCAGCACCCGTAATCGCAATTTGACATGGGCCTTCGAATTGAATTTTCGGCCCTAGTAAAGTGATTTCTAAAACTGGGGAATTAGCATTGTTGCCAACCAACTGATTGGCAAGTTGAGCCGAAGCTTTGTCCATGGCTCCGTTGATGGGGATGCCCAAATCCTGCACACCTTGTCTACCCAAATCCTGTATGGTAGTTTGTAAACCCGGTTTTAAAAAATGCAGCCTAGCCATAATACTCTTCTAAGTTGAATGTATTGCTGGATACTTGCTTTTCTATCTCTTCAAATTCTGAAGAAGAAATAGATTTGAATTTGACAGCATCACCCGCTTTTAAAAGCGTAGGGTTTTCTGTTTTAGGGTTGAAAGTAGGGATAGGAGTGCGGCCTATAATTTGCCATCCGCCCGGTGCATTTGCTGGGTAAATTCCAGTTTGCAAACCCGCTAAACCGACTGAACCCGCCAAAACTTCTTTTCTTGGTTCTGCTTTTCTAGGGCAGAATAATTGCTCGGGCAAACTGCCTAAATAGGCGAAGCCCGCTACAAAACCGAGCATGTATACTTTGTAAGTTTCTTGGCAATGTGTATCAATAATTTCCTGCTGAGTCAGGCCAGTTTTTTCACTTACTTCATTTATGTCGAGCGCGTAAGGTGCCTCATAGCAAACAGGAATATGAATGATTTTTGAGTTTAACTCTAGGTTTTTCGATTGGATTTTTGAGTTTAGTTCTTCAATTTGTTTAGAGAGAGTTTTGAACGAAGTGTTCTCACTAAAACCCACTGTTAACGAGCAATAAGCCGGGATAAGAAAAGTAACTTCTTTGTGCTCTTGAAGTTGTTTATACAGTGAAAGCACCTGATTGTTGATGGCTTCATCAATTTTCTGCTCAAAATTCACGAGCAAAGCTGAATCGCCAAAGCGCACAATTTTCATGGTGTT
The DNA here is from genome assembly GCF_001592945.1 of Roseivirga seohaensis. GTDB lineage: Bacteria > Bacteroidota > Bacteroidia > Cytophagales > Cyclobacteriaceae > Roseivirga > Roseivirga seohaensis. The sequence continues at coordinate 82,252 of NZ_LRPB01000046.1, read as the reverse complement.
GAAAAGGCTTTTTGAGTTATTCCGTTTTCTTCCAAACCTAATTTAATGGCTTTTAGAATTTCCACCGCCTGAGGATTGTCGCCATGAATGCAAAAGCTTTCCGCTTGCAATTCAACCTTTTCGCCATTCAGTGTTTGAGTATAGCCGTTTTTAATAACTGATAGCACTTGACTAACAGCGGCTTCAGCATTATGAATTACTGAGTTTTCTTTTCCTCTGCTCATCAACTTTCCATCAGCTTCATACCTCCTGTCGGCAAATGCTTCGGCAATAAAAGTCATGCCTTCTGCTTCCACAATGTGCTTCATGTGACTGCCTGCTAAGCCCATGATCATAAGGGTTGGGTCAATGGATTTAATGGCTTTCACAACGGTGGCAGCTTCCTTTTCATTCTTGGATATTTCGTTGTAAAGTGCACCATGTGGTTTTACATATTTCAGTTGCCCTCCAGCGCTTTCCACCATTCCTTTTAAAGCAGACACCTGATACTTGACAGAGGCAGACAACTCTTCAACAGACATTTGAATCACCCTTCTACCAAAACCCTGTAAATCAGGATAGCCAGGATGCGCACCGATTTGAATACCTTGAGCAATGGCCATTTCTATGGTTTTCTGAATATGGTAAGGATCGCCAGCATGCATGCCACAGGCAATATTGGTGGAGGTAATATGAGGAAAAATAGCCTTGTCATTGCCAACTGAAAAGTTGCCGTAGCTTTCTCCCATATCGCAATTGATGTCTATTTGTTTCATTTTTGCATGTACTTATGAAGTGATGATAAAGCAGTTTTTTGCACTTTGTTTTTCATAAAGCCACTCCAGCCTAAAAGCATTCCGGGTAAACCCAGTGCCATCGAACACCATTTCCACATATTGAAACGATCTTTGTGGTAAACAATCTTCCCTTCTTCAATAATAAACTCTGCAGTAATTTTGTTGTGCACCACACGCTGTGTTTTGCTGAAAGGGTACACAGCCGTCCATTGAGCTTTGGCTTTTCCGTTAGTTACCTCAAGTATTTTATGGGTCACCGTCAAATCTTTCCCACCTCTTTCTATCAACATCGACCACATAGAAGTGATTTCTGAATCATTTAATCGACCAAAGGCTGGATCTTCGAATACAGCTTGTTTGGCATAGCAGGCATTCATGGCTTCGGCATTCTTTTGGGCAAATGCAGTGTAAAACTGATCGATAAGCAGGCGGTTCTCTTGTATCGACATAAGGCAGCGGAGTTAAAATTTACTCAATATAACCTTCTTTCTTGAACCAATTGTAAGCTCTTTCGATAGCATCTTTCACGGTAAGGTCAGGTTCGTAACCCAATTCTTCTTTAGCCTTACTTCCATCCAAATGCTGACCGTAAGCTAAAATGGCCACTGCCGTTGAGGAAAGAGTAGGAGGAGAGCCTCTGAAAAGCGTATATTTTATTTCTTGTGATTTAGAAATGAATTTGGCCATGTTCAAAGGAATGGTCTTTTTGATCATGGGAACTTGGGCAATCTCACAAATCATTTTAATGATTTCTTCTATCGAAGTATTTTCACCAGTGATCAAGTATCGCTCCCCAAAACGACCTTTTTCTAATGCCAATAGTAAACCACGGGCTGCATCGCCAGCATAAACCGCATTTCGAAGCCCATGAACATAAGCCGGGATTTCTTCATTGGCCGCATCTTGAATTAACCGGCCTGTGGTAGGGGAATAATCATATTCACCAAAAGTCATACTTGGAATTCCAATTACAAGAGGCAGGCCGTCTTCAGCGTTTATTTTGGCCATATAATCCATGAGCCATTTTACCCTTAAATAGGCATTAGTGCTTTCTGGCTCTTGAGGGTAGTCTAGACTTTCGTGGCCTAAGCCGTTAGGGTTTTTGGGCAGAACAATGGAACCGCCCACATACAATGCTCGACTTACTTTTGCTTCGCGAACGCCATCAATAAAGAACTGCATTTGCAAACGGGCAGTCTTAATTTCTTGAGCGAGTGGTTTGGGAACAGTAGGGTAATAGGCAGCGCAATTGGCTACATAGTCTAATCCTTCCATGGCTCGAATCATACTGCCTCTATCGTTTAGGTCGGCAATACGGCTTTCGAACTTAAGGTCTTTAATATGGGATAGGTTGGAGTCTTTTCGATGAATAATCACTACTTCGTACTGTCGCAATTGGGCGGCTATGGCCAAATGGTGACCCAACATGCCTGTGCCACCAATAATGCCAATTTTCATAATGTATAAGAAGTAGTAAGTTTTAAGTAAGAGGTTGAATAGAGGAATGAAGATTAGTCTTCATCATCATCTTCGTCCTCATCATCTGCAATGTCGAAGCCAGTACCTTCGTCTTCGTCATCCACATCTTCAGCATGTCTTTCTTCGTATTCCTCTTTAATCTCATCTTTGAGGTTACCGTCTGCATCGTAATCATCGTCATCTTCAATGATTTGTTGTGCTTCTTCAACGGTCATTCGAACAAGGTAATATTTTTCCTCAGTTTCGAAAGGAAGGGCAGATACACGTTTACCATCTTTATTGGTAAAGTAAATAAGGTTGTCTTCAAAGCCTTCAGGATACTCAAGCTTAATTTGCTCTTGGATTTCTACGTCCAGCTTGTCAAAATCTTTAATTACCCTTGGCTTGGGACTTGGTGAGCTCATAGTTTATTTCTGATTCAATTTTAAGGCAATTTCTATTTAAAAGTTAAAAAGTCAAGGGCTAGGGCAAATAAAAAGAGAATATCTGTTTTAACCTGATTTGTCAGGGCCGTTATTTCACCTCTCGAGCAACAATTTTTAACTGTCGTTCTCTTTCAAATCTTTCCAAGCCAAACTGAATAAGCAACTCAATTAATTCAGAATAACTTACACCTGTGGCTTCCCACATTTTTGGATACATACTAATAGGCGTAAAGCCTGGAAGCGTATTAATCTCGTTGATCATAATAGTGCCATCGTTGCTGATAAAGAAATCGACACGGGCAAGGCCTTCACAACCTAATGTAGTGTATGCCCTTTTCGCCATTTCGCGAACATCGTTGATTTGCTCATCGGTGAGTTGGGCTGGAATATGAATGCTCGAAGCATCTTTACTTACATATTTGGATTCGAAATCATAAAAACCAGCTGTGTTTACTATTTCGCCAGGTAAAGACGCTTGCGGCTTTTCATTGCCCATTACCGCCACTTCGATTTCGCGCCCGTTGATATTCTGTTCAATAAGCACTTTGCTATCGTACTTTAGCGCATCTTGTAAGGCCGCATCATATTCCGTTTTGGAATTTACTTTATGCACACCTACGGAAGAACCTAAATTAGCAGGCTTGATGAAAAGTGGAAGACCAAGCTCTTGCTCTACCTTTTCGAAATTAGGTTGATGAGTCCATGTAGCGCAAACATAAGGGGCGATGGCAATGTTGGCATCGCGCAACAAACGTTTGGTTACATCTTTGTCCATGCAGGTAGCTGAAGCTAAAACTCCGCAGCCTACAAAGGCCACATTGAGCATTTTCAACATGCCTTGAATGGTTCCGTCTTCCCCAAAAACCCCATGTAATACAGGGAAGACAATGTCGATTTCTCTTAATATTTTTCCAGAGCCGTTTTCCAGCACTGCAGCTCCTTTTTCACCCTGAATCAAGGTTACAGAGGTTCCTACTTTATCATGCGTGTTTTCAGTGTCTTGTAAAAACCAATGGCCTCCAATGTCAATTCGCAGTGGAATGACTTCAAACAACGATCTATTAATATGTTTCAGAATACCTTCTGAAGATATAAGGGAAATTTCGTGCTCGGTAGATCGCCCACCGAAAACCACCGCAACTTTAATTTTTGACATCTAAAAAGTAAATGAATTTGTACACGTGAATAACGCCAAGAGAACTAAATATTCATATTGGTTTAAGAAATTTATTCAAGTGAGTTTGACAGGAATAAAGGTATTTACTGATTTCTATCTGACTTGAACTGGGTATTGGCTTTTTCCATTGGCCATGCCAGCGATTGAACGGGGTTTACTTTTTCCGAAGCCCTTACTTTTAGGTTATACAGCGTGCCGCTCAATCGTTTTCTAATTCTACTGATAATGATACTGTTTAGGTTAATTACCATTTTTTGATCCTGATATACGCCCAAGTAGTTAACCTTCACATCATTTGCCCCGTGCTTTTGCAATTTCCATTGAGCAGAATAGAAATCCACTAAATCGTAGTCCTCATTTCTATTATACTCTTTTATTTGGGTGGATCGAGTATGAAAAGTCTCGTTTTCGTACCTGACATCTACTTTTACTCGACCTGTTTTCTTGACAAAAAGCCAGGGGATGTCGACAAAGAAATCGAATGTGAAAGAGGAATCCTGTTTATCTACCAAGAGCATTTTGGATTTGCTTTCACCTTCTACCCAGTCATAACCATCTACATCTAAAATGAGGTTCATGACTTCATAGATGCTTGAATTTTTTATAATAAAGGAACCTCTTAATGCCTCATATCCATCTCCAAGGGTGTCTAATTGAGTCATGGTAATGCCTTTGTGTTCCCAAGTTTTTTGAGAAAAGGCATTGATTGACAAGAGAATGAGAAATGAGGTGATTAAAAGTCGTTGCATAGTTTTAATAGAGTGCCAAGATAACGGTTTTGATGAGTTTAGGGCAAATATTTGGTGAAAGGGTTTTTAGCTTTTACTTTTTAACTTGCTGAGATGAAATCAAAACTGTGGAGCTTACTTTTTTGGATGATCGTTGCTGCCGCCTTTATTGGGCCCGGTACTGTAACTACAGCGGCTGCCGCTGGTGCTGGCTATGGTTATAGCTTACTTTGGGCATTGGTGTTTTCGGTCTTTGCTTGTATTATCTTACAAGAATCTGCGGCTAGAATTACCATTGCTTCCGAACTCAGCTTGGGCGAAGCCATTAAGGATAGGTTTAAGTCGCAAAAAGTAGCACTGAGCATTGGAGTAGCTATATTTTTGGGCTGTGCTGCTTATGAAGCTGGAAATATTTTGGGTGCGATTTCAGGCGTTGCATTGATTTTTACTGGTATCCAACCTTCCGTTTTCACTTTGATTATTGTAGGAGTAAGCACTCTTGTATTGTGGAGCGGTAAAACGCAAACCGTAGCCAATATTATGGGCTTTGTGGTGGCCATTATGGGAGTCGCTTTTCTGATTTCGGGCTTAAGCACTCCGATTAATGGAGCAGATTTATTGAAGGGTGCTTTCATTCCTTCTTTATCAGAGGGTTCTGTTTTGATCACTTTAGGCTTGGTAGGAACCACCATTGTGCCTTATAATATTTTTATGGGTTCAGGCTTGGCGAAAGGGCAAAGCTTGTCTTTTATGCGTTTTGGTTTGGTACTGGCCATTTTAATTGGCGGATTGATCTCTACGGCCATTTTATTGGCGGGGTCTTCGGTAGTGGGGGAATTCAGCTTTGAAAATTTAGCAGCTACTTTGACAAAGAATAACGGTGTTTGGATGTCCTATACGTTTGCAATAGGCCTTTTTGCGGCAGGCTTTACTTCCAGCATTACAGCGCCATTAGCAGCAGCCATTACTTTAAAGAGTGTAGCCAAAAGTGAAAAAGGTTGGGAGGCCAATGGCTTAAAATATAGGCTGGCTTGGGGAAGCGTAATGCTCACTGGCTTGGTTTTCGGTATGACAGGCGTGAAGCCCATTCCTGTAATAATTTTGGCCCAGGCAGCCAATGGGTTAATCCTTCCTGTGATCGCTATTTTTCTTTGGCTAATCTGTAATAATTCAAATTACCTCAAAGTACATAGGAATGGGTTTGGAATGAATTTGGCCATGCTAATTACTGTTTTTGTTGCTAGCGTTCTGGGTTTTATTAACGTTTTTAAAGCGGGTTATGCTACTGTGGGAAGTAGTTTTGCTTTTGAGGACTTAAATCAAATGGTTATTCTTGCCTTGTCGTTTTTGGTTACTTTTTTGGCGGGCTGGAAAGTAATGAATGAGAGGTCGCTTAAGGTTATTAAATAAGTAAAATACGTCTAAAAATGGGTTCTCGGATTTCTTTTGGCTTGTGTACGGTATTGGTTTCGATAATACTGTTTAGTGCCCAACTTCCAAATGTTCACCACTTAAAAAATACTCCAAAAGTTACGGTTACCGAACTTGATTTTGGAACAGAAACCGTTACATTTTGCATGCACGAAGGAGTCAAAATTAGATTCAAATTGGCTTTGGATGATTTCGGAACTGAAGATGTAGTAGTGAAGAAATCAAAAGGCGAGGTAGACTTGAAAACTTGGGAAGCCGAAACGTTTACCTACTTAATCAATCCTAAAGCGGAAGCCTTTGAGGTAGAGGTTTGGGTGAAGACGAAAGATGTAGTCGAAATCCAAGTGCCGGTAGTAAATGGGAAGCTTGCAGACTATGATGTTTCTGGAGCTTTTGATACTTCAAATGCTAAATGGAAACCGATCAGTGAAGTTTTTCAAGTCGATGGAGATTATGTAAAGGTGATTTCTAATTGGAAACTATATGGCCGTATTTGTGAGTAGATCTTTGACTTTCAGCGCGAAAAAGGTAATGTTAGCTTAATACGAATTGATAGAGATTAATCATGCAATGCATGAAATATCGTTTAATTTTGCACAAAAAAAACATTATGAAGTTGTGGAGATCGGTGGTAGTGATTTGTTTTTTGGCAACAGCTTGTGGGGGAGGAGATATCCCAACGCCAGATCCGGTGGTAGAAACCCCAAATTACGATGCTTGTCTGCCGGAAGTTGGAGAGAGTACTCTAGAAGTGGTGACTTGGAATATTGAAAATTTCCCGGTGCACACCAATACTGCGGTCGCGGTAAAAACAATCATTGAAGATACAGATGTGGATGTAATCGCACTTCAAGAGATTACCTCAAAGTCAGAGTTTAATGCTCTTGTTGATGCTTTAGATGGCTGGTCGGGTCATGTTGAGGACTATGCAGGCTCACAGTGGGTGGGATATATGTATAAGACTTCTGAAGTTACAGTATTGACGCAACCCGAAAACCTATTTCCAGAAAGCAGTAATGACGATTACAATTTTGCTTTCACCAGTGTAAGAAGGCCACTATACATGAAATTTCAGCATATTAACGGCTTGACGGTGAACATCATTAATGTTCATATGAAGTGTTGTAATGGTTCAGAAGACAGAAGAAGAAGTGGGGCTGTATTACTGAAAGACTACATTGATACTAATTTGCCAAATGAGAATGTGATTTTACTCGGAGATTTTAATGATGAAATTGTAGACCAAGCAGATAATGTTTATCAGAACTTTATCGATGACAATGCGAACTATAAATTTGCTACCATGCCTATTGCTCAAGGGCCTTCAAGTGAATGGTCGTACCCTTCTTGGCCTAGCCAAATCGATCAAATTCTAATCACTAATGAGCTTTTTACAAAGGCAACAGAAACCCTAGTATTGAAACTCGACAATTGTCAAACCACATTTGAATCTCAAGTATCCGACCACAGGCCTGTTATGATTCGGTTGAATAATAATTAAAAATCAATACCTTAAAAAAACGCCCTTTCAAGTCTTTCTTGAAAGGGCGTTTTTTTATAGTCTTTACTATTGCTTGATCGAATTAACCGTGAATCGTCTCTGATTTACCGTAGCGTTGTATAATCTCGCCTTCGATTTCAATCAGTTCTTTCCATTGTTTATCTACATCTAAACCTTCACCGTATTTTTTGGCAAAACCTAGAAATGTAGTATAATGCCCAGCTTCACTTACCATAAGTTGATAGTAAAATTTAGAGAGTTCTTCGTCCTTGATATTTTCAGAGAGCACTTTAAAGCGTTCGCAGCTTCTGGCTTCAATCATGGCAGAAAATAAGAGTCTGTTTACCAAGCTTTGTTGTCTGCTGCCACCTTTAATTCTCGCTTTAAAAAGTTCATTGACATAGCTGTCTTTTCGTTCTCGCCCTAAAGTATAGCCACGTTTCTTTATGATTTCATGCACCATTCTAAAATGCTCGAGCTCTTCTTGCGCCAAAATCAGTAGTTCAGTTACCAGTTCAGTATGTTCCGAATTCCCCGCAATAATGGTGATGGCATTGGTAGCTGCTTTTTGTTCGCACCAAGCATGGTCTGTTAGAATTTCTTCAATATTAGTTTCTGCTAAATGTGCCCAACGTGGGTCTGTGGCAAGTTTTAAACCGAGCATATCAATTTGATTTTATAAGAAAGCCAAAAATAGGGTTAAGCCTCATGGATTAATAATTATGCAGCCTTTACTTCAACAACTCCTCAAATACCTTTTGTACATATACTGTAATTGTTCCTAAGTATTCAAAGTTGATGGTTTCGAAAGTATCGGTTGGTTTGTGGTAATGTGGAGTAGTGTCTTTGTTTACATATTCTTCAGTCAAACCAATGGCATTAAAGCCCACATTTCTGAAAGAACGGTGGTCGGTAGAAGTTACGGTAGACATATGGATTGGGAATTCATAACCATAATCTTTGGCTACTTTTAAGTAATGATCTTTTAGTGCTTCGGTAGGCATTTCCAATTCAAAACCGCGGTCGCCATCATTGTCCCAACCCATTTGGTCAATGGTATGTACCGAAACAATATTGAATTTCTCATCCTTTAGTTTTTTAGCGTAAGCTTTACTGCCTATTAGGCCGCGCTCTTCTTCATCGAAGAAAACAATCTTCATATTGTATTTACGTGAATTTAAACCTGCAATATGCTTGGCTACAGAATACACCAAAGCCACACCTGAGGCATTATCATTTGCGCCAGGGCAATCTTTTACAGAATCATAATGAGCACCTAAAACTACCCATTCATCAGTTTTTGTAGTGGCCATAATGGTGCCTACCACATTATTTCCCGTGGCGCTGTAGTTCTCAATTTCAACTTGATCGATAAACTCAGAAAGCTCATTCTTTAAGAAATCAGCTACTATTTCACGCGATTCTTGTGCATGACGATCCTTTAGTTTTGTATTGCCTTTGATTTCCGTATGGCCAGTAATCTTAGAAGTTAAGTCTACTTGTTCTTGAAGTTTTTGCCCCTGAAAGGCTAACGAGTTGAAAGAAAAAAGAAGAATTGCAGCAACTAAAAAATTCAATTTGCGGGTCATGGCTTAAGCGTTTTTTTGAGCTCACAATTTAAGGTATTCCTCAATGATAAAAACAAGAATGTCGGTTGAATGGCTTTTCACTTCAGTTTCTGGATAGAAAAGTAACCTCAAATGGAAAATTTTAATTTTCTGTTTGCTTTAGAAAAATCCTTTCCTAGATTTGGGGCATAATGAGAAACACAAATTTACATAGCGCATGGTGGTGGCATTTAACTGAACTCAGTTGATGTGAAACACATGCTATATGTAATATAACGATATTCAAAAGCCTGCTTCACGCAGGCTTTTTTTGTTTTAGGCCATTGAAGAACCGAAAAATGAACAAGATTATATTAAATACTACCTCGCAAAAACTATTGGCAGATACCGTCACCCCGGTGAGTATCTACTTAAAGTTGCGCGACAAATACGAGAATCCAATTTTGCTGGAAAGCTCTGATTATCATGGAAATGACAATAGCTTTTCTTACATCTGTTGCGAGCCTTTGGCCAGTTTTAGGTTGAAAGATGGTCAATTGACAAAGCAGTTGCCCGGCCAAGTGGAAATGCAATACCAAGTAGAAAACAGTAAGGTGGGTGATGAGCTCAGTGCCTTTTCAAAGAGCTTCGAGTCAGATGATAACCCTTACAAATTCATCAATAATGGCCTTTTCGGTTACATTGGCTACGATGCGGTCAAGTATTTCGAGAACATTCCAGTAAACGAAAAGAAAGAAGATCAATATGGAATTCCCGATGTGCTTTACCATGTGTACCGCTATGTCATCGCCATCGATCATTTCAAAAACGAACTCTATGTTTTTGAGCATTCGCCAGAAGGAACTGCACCTAAAGGTTTGGAGCCAATTATCAATTTGGTGAACAATAAGAACTATCCATCTTACGAATTCAAAACCATAGCCGAAGAAAGCTCTAACTATACAGATGATGAATTTTTGAACATCATTCAAAAAGGAATTGATCATTGTCACAGAGGGGATGTATTTCAGATTGTGCTTTCGAGAAGGTTTCAGAAGGGCTTTAAGGGAGATGAGTTTAACGTTTATCGTGCCCTAAGGTCGGTAAATCCTTCGCCTTACCTTTTCTACTTTGACTACGGTAGCTTCAAAATATTCGGTTCTTCGCCCGAAGCACAATTGGTGATTAAAGATGGCGAGGCCACTATCCATCCGATTGCAGGAACCTTCAAACGTACAGGAAACGATGAGGCAGATGCAGAGTTGGCCAAGGCACTTCATAATGATCCAAAAGAAAATTCGGAACACGTCATGTTGGTGGACTTGGCACGCAACGATTTAAGTCGTGCTGGATCGAATGTGAAAGTGGATACCTATAAAGAAATTCAATACTACTCGCATGTTATTCACTTGGTATCGAAGGTAACAGGAACACTGAATGCCGATGTGCTATCAACCGACATGGTAACAAGCACTTTCCCAGCTGGAACGCTTTCTGGCGCTCCGAAAGTCCGTGCCATGCAACTGATCAACGAATACGAAAAAACTAGACGAGGCTATTACGGTGGCGCTATTGGTTTCATGGGTTTCGATGGCAATTTCAACCATGCCATTATGATCCGTTCTTTTCTGAGCAAAAACAGCAATCTACACTTTCAAGCAGGTGCTGGCGTAGTCGCTAAATCAGACAAAGCCTCTGAACTACAAGAAGTAAATAATAAGCTAGGAGCATTGAGAAAGGCCATTGAAATGGCGGAGAATATTAGATAGTAGTAATCAGGGATCAGAAAATCAGTGGATCAGGAATTAGGAACGGAGAAAAAAATAATCAGATGAAGAGTTTTAAGGATTTAGAAGCTTGGAAAAAGGGTAGAGTGCTAAGGAACGATATATCGGCTTTGACAAAGACTTTTCCTGTCGAGGAGAAATTCAAACTTGTTGATCAAATTATCAGGGCTTCGCGATCTGTTACTGCCAATTTAGCTGAAGGCTACGGAAGGTTTCATTATCAGGAGAATATCCAGTTTTGTAGGGTTTCTAGAGGTTCTTTAACTGAAATACAAGACCACATAACTGTGGCCTATGATGAAGGATACATTGATGAGAAACTAGCAAAGAAGTACGATGAACAAGTGGAAGAATGTATTCGAATCATTAACGGCTACATCAATTACTTAGTTAAGAGCAAACAGGAGAAACAATAAACCCTGATAAACTGATTCCTGATATACCGATAACCGATAACTGAACAAAATGAAGATACTAATACTAGATAACTACGATTCATTCACCTACAACTTGGTGCATTACCTGCGCGAGTTGGGGGGCGATGCAGAAATGACCGTGGTACGAAACGATCAAATTGCACTAGACGAAGTGGAGGCTTATGATAAGATTTTGCTTTCTCCTGGACCAGGAATTCCAGAAGAAGCGGGAATTATGCCTGAACTGATAAAGCGTTATGGGGCAACCAAAAGTATTTTAGGTGTTTGCTTGGGGCATCAGGCCATTGCCGAGGCATATGGAGCTTCACTTTATAATATGTCCGAAGTATTGCATGGTGTTTCGAGCAAAATTAAAGTGGTGAAGCCTGAGGACAGACTCTTCAATGGCATTCCAAGCGAATATGAAATTTGCCATTACCACAGCTGGAATGTGAGTAAGGAGGATCTAGGAAGTGAACTTGAAGTAACCGCCTATGACGAAATTGGTGAAATCATGGCCATCAGTCATAAAGAATATGATGTTAAAGGAGTGCAGTTTCACCCAGAATCCATCATGACAGAGTATGGGCATAAATTGCTTGAGAATTGGCTCAATGATTCAGTAAACAGTGAAACGGTGATCAGAAAACAGGAACTCACCTCATTTACTAAATCCTGATCCACTGATTTTCTGATTTCTGATAACTAATAAAAGAAGATGAAAGACATATTAAACCAACTTATAGAATATAAATCGCTGGATAAGACCACAGCAAAGGAGATTTTGATGAACCTCACATTGGGGAAATACAATCAGAGTCAGGTGGCGGCATTTCTAACGGTGTACTTAATGCGAAGTATCACAGTGGAGGAACTCGAAGGCTTTCGCGATGCCATGCTAGAACTTTGTGTGCCGGTAGATATTCCAGAATACGATGCCATCGATCTTTGTGGAACAGGCGGAGACGGAAAGAACACCTTTAACATCTCTACACTAAGCTCATTTATAGTGGCTGGTGCAGGGCAGAACGTAGCCAAGCACGGAAACAATGGCGTGTCCTCTGTTTCTGGTTCTTCGAATCTGATGGCGCATTTCGGTTACGAATTCACCAACGACATTGGTAAGCTCAAAAAGAGTTTGGACGAAAGCGGAATTGCCTTTTTGCATGCACCACTTTTTCACCCAGCTATGAAAAACGTAGCACCCATTCGAAGAGACTTAGGCGTAAAAACCTTTTTCAATATGTTGGGGCCAATGGTAAATCCATCGTTCCCGAAAAAACAATTGGTAGGAGTGTTTAGTCTAGAGTTGGCCAGATTATACGGCTACCTTTACCAAAAAACCGATAAGCAGTTTGTGATTTTGCATGCCCTCGATGGTTATGATGAAATTTCATTGACAGGAGGTTTTAAGAAAATCACGCATTTGCAGGAAGAAATTGTTCAACCTGAAGATTTAGGTCTTACCCGAATTCAGCCCGAAGCCATTTTTGGTGGCGAAACCGTGGAAGAATCGGCCAAAATTTTCGAGAGGATATTAAAAGGCGAAGGTAAAAAAGCCCAAAACGAGGTAGTGATTGCCAATTCGGCTATGGCTTTACAATGCGGTAAAGGCTATAGCTCCGATGATGCAGTGGGTTACGCACGGGAATCGCTTGAATCGGGGAAGGCACTCAAGGTATTTAAGACATTATTAGATTTATAAAATCGAGAAAACAGGGAATCAGTAATCAGTAGAATGGATGACAATAATTCACTGATCCACTGATTAACTAATCCCTGATAACTGACATAGAATGGATATTTTACAAAAAATCATAGCACACAAAGAGAAAGAAGTAGCTGAACGGAAGGGGCTTTTTCCTCCTAAATTATTAGAGCAGAGCATTTACTTCGAGAGCAAAACAGTTTCGTTGAAAAAGTATTTGCTGCGCGAAGATAAATCGGGAATTATAGCCGAATTCAAGCGTAAATCGCCTTCGAAGGGCGTGATTAATGCCCACGCCAAGGTAGAAAGAACTACAATCGGTTACATGCAGGCAGGTGCTTCGGCACTTTCTGTATTGACGGATTCTGAGTTTTTCGGAGGAAAGAACGAAGACCTTTCTACGGCCAGAAAATTCAACTTCTGCCCAGTACTTAGAAAGGACTTTATCATTGATGAATACCAAATCATTGAAGCCAAGTCGATTGGTGCTGATGCTATTTTGTTGATTGCGGCTTGCTTGACACCAGAGCGGTTGAAGGAATTAGCGGCATTTGCCAAAACGCTTCAGTTAGAAGTGCTCATGGAAATTCACAATGAAGAAGAGTTGCATCCGTACCTCTCACCAGATTTAGATGTGGTAGGAGTAAACAACCGTAACCTCAAGACTTTCGAAACCAGTATTGAAACTTCAAAAATGTTGGTGGACAAAATCCCGAACGAGTTTGTGAAGATTTCGGAAAGCGGTATTAGCGACCCTTCTACGATTGTTGAGTTGAAAAAGGTGGGCTTCCAAGGCTTTTTAATTGGCGAGACCTTTATGAAAACCGGCAGGCCAGAGCGTGCAGCAGCTGAGTTTGTCGAACAAGTAAGGAAACAGCTTTCAGTGTAAAAAAGGAAAAAGTTGATCAGAAAATCAGAAATCAGGAAAAAATGAAATAGTTGATCAGAAAACAGAGAAACAGGGAACTGAAATCGCTGATAAAAATTCGTTTTAACTGATAACTGATAACTGATAACTGATAACTGATAACTGATAACTGATAACTAACCATGAAACTAAAAGTCTGTGGCATGCGAGAAAGCACCAATATCAGCGAGCTGTTGAGGCTACAGCCTGATTATATGGGCTTTATTTTCTACGGAAAATCGAAGCGTGATGTAGCGGATGGTTTGGATGCTCAGTTGTTGAATGCTTTTCCTTCTAGTATAGAAAAGGTAGGTGTTTTTGTAAATGCAACACTTGATTTTGTGAAAGAAAGAGTAGCTCTATTTGGTTTGGATTTAGTGCAGCTTCACGGTGATGAAACACCAGAGTACTGTTCTGACCTAAAAGCGAACGGAATTAAGGTAATGAAGGTCTTTTCGGTGGGAGAAAGTTTTGATTTCGGTGAATTAGAAAGGTATAAGCCCAATGTTAATTTCTTTCTTTTCGATACCAAAGGAAAAGAAAGAGGAGGGAATGGAGAGCTGTTTAACTGGGGGTTATTGAATGAATATGATGGTGCAGTTCCTTACTTTTTAAGTGGTGGAATTGACCTAGAAAACATTGAATCGTTAAGCGATTTGAAAGTTCAACCTTATGCTATTGATGTCAACTCAAAGTTTGAGATTGAACCTGGGTTGAAGGATGTGGAGAGATTGAAGGAGTTGAAGAATTTAATTTAGAATCGTCATTGCGAGAAGGCTTTCTTGCGATAGCAAAGAAAGGTGACGAAGCAATCTCTTTTTTAGATACAGTGAGATTGCTTCGTCACAAACCTTCACTATCGTAAGGTTTGTTTCTCGCAATGACGGTTCGAACGGACAGTGTACAGAGCCGTCACTGCGAGTTCTTTTCGACCAGCGGGAGATAAAGAACGCGGCAGTTTCGAGGTTGGAATAAACAGATTGGCGCGGTCGTAACCTTGTCTATCGACAAGTCTACTTCCTTCGCCAACGCTGAAGCTAATGCGCAAGCGTTCGCAATGACGGTTCGAATATATAAGAGTTTAGAAAACAAAAGGAAATGAAAATACAAGTAGACGAAAGAGGGTATTACGGAAATTTTGGTGGAGCCTTTATTCCTGAAATGCTTTATCCAAACATTGAAGAACTACGAGAGAACTATGAGCAGATTGTTCAGGCGCCTGATTTTCAAAAGCAATTCAATCATTTGCTGCGCGATTTTGTCGGTCGCCCAACACCGCTGTACTTAGCAGAGCGTTTGTCTGAAAAGTACGGTGCGGAAATTTACCTCAAAAGAGAAGACCTTTGCCATACGGGAGCGCATAAGGTGAACAACACAGTAGGCCAAATCCTGTTGGCGCAAAAGCTGGGCAAACAGAAGGTTATAGCTGAAACTGGTGCAGGCCAGCATGGGGTAGCAACCGCTACGGTTTGTGCTCTAATGGGCATTGAATGCATTGTGTACATGGGCGAAGTGGACATGGCGCGTCAAAAACCAAACGTAGAGCGGATGCGCATTTTAGGCGCTGAGGTTCGTCCTGCCACAAGCGGAAGCAAAACCCTAAAAGATGCCACTAACGAAGCCATGCGTCATTGGATCAACAACCCAACCGATACGCACTATATTATCGGTTCGGTAGTGGGGCCTCACCCGTATCCTGAAATGGTGGCTCGTTTTCAGTCGGTCATAAGCAAAGAAATTAAAGCCCAATTGTTGGAGAAGAAGGGCAAAGAAAACCCAGATTATGTGATTGCTTGCGTGGGCGGAGGTAGCAATGCTGCTGGCGCTTTCTATCATTATTATAATGAAGAAGACGTGCAGTTAGTAGCGGTGGAAGCCGCTGGTTTGGGAAATCATACGGGAGAATCTGCAGCAACTACGGTTTTAGGAAAACCAGGTATTCTTCACGGTAGTAAAACACTTTTAATGCAGACGGAAGACGGCCAAGTTGTAGAACCTTATTCAATTTCTGCAGGACTGGATTACCCTGGAATTGGCCCAGTACATGCCCATTTATTTGAAACAGGTAGAGCGAAATTCTACAGCGTAACCGATGAAGAAGCCATGAAAGCAGGCGTGCTATTGAGCAGAACCGAAGGAATTATTCCAGCCGTAGAAAGCGCGCATGCTTTTGCCGCACTCAATCAAATGACTTTCAATTCTTCCGATGTAGTGGTCATCAACCTTTCTGGCCGTGGCGATAAAGATTTGGAGACTTACATTAAATGGGGAAAATATTAGGAGTATGGAGTAGATAGTATTGAGTGTTGAGTGATCAGCTCAACACTGATTACGCAAGACCCAAGACACACAAAAATGAACAGAATAGATAAATTATTTCAGGACAAAAAGGAGCGCGTATTGAACGTGTACTTTACTGCGGGTTACCCACAGCTGAACGATACCACTACAATTTTAGAAGCACTTGAAACTTCGGGTGCCGACTTGATCGAAATTGGGATTCCGTATTCCGACCCTATTGCCGATGGGCCGACCATTCAAGAAAGTAATGGTGTGGCTTTGGAAAACGGCATGACATTGAAAGTGTTGTTTAACCAATTGAAAGGCATTAGAGACAAAGTTTCTGTACCGATTGTGCTGATGGGGTATGTAAACCCAATTGTGCAGTTTGGTGTAGAAAATTTTTGCGCAAAGTGCGAAGAAGTAGGAGTAGACGCGGTGATTCTGCCTGACTTACCGATGTTTGAGTATTTAGAAATTTATAAGCCAATGTTTGAAAAGCATGGCTTGTACAATATCTTCTTAATCACTCCTCAAACTTCTGAGGCCAGAATTAGGCAGATTGACGAAAACTCAAACGGCTTTATCTACATGGTATCGTCAGCGAGTACCACTGGGGCAAAGACCAGTATTTCACTCGATCAATCCGACTATTTCGCTCGCGTAAAAAATATGAACTTGAAAAATCCGACCCTCATAGGTTTTGGTATTTCAAATGCAGAAACCTTTGATAAAGCCTGTGAAAATGCCAACGGAGCCATTATTGGCAGTGCCTTTATTAAAGCCATTTCCGAAGAGGGGAATTTGGAAGAGAAGATTTCTGGTTTTGTAAGATCAGTGATTGGGTGATCAGGAATCAGTGAAACAGTATATCTGTGAATCAGAAAAACAGGGATTAGAGGCACCAAAAATATTTAAAGAAATTAGAATTCATAGTCACTGGTTACTATTGACCAATGACTATTGACCAATGACTAAATACCATGATTATACAATTCGAGAAAGACATTAATTCGGCCCAAAAAGAGGCTATTGTCAATAGAGTAAAGGGCTTGAAATATAAGCCGACCACCGTGATTACCCAAAAGGGAGAATACCTGATTGGAACCGGTAAAAAAGATTTCGATATCCGTGAAATCGGTCATATGGAAGGCATCAGCGATATTCATATTGTATCTGACGACTATAAACTGGTATCGAAAAAGTGGAAGGTAAAACCTACCATTATCGACCTTGGCGATGGCGTTGTGATTGAAGAAGGTGGTTTTCAAATTATGGCTGGGCCATGCTCTATCGAAAGTGAAGACCAGATCAGAAAGGTGATTGGTCACTTGAAAGAAAACGGCATTTCTATTATGCGTGGAGGCGTATACAAACCCCGAAGCTCGCCTTACTCTTTCCGTGGTTTGGGTATTGAAGGCTTACAGTTGTGGTATCAATTGGCCAAAGAAGCAGGTATTAAAATCATTACTGAAGTTATGCAGGTTTCGCAAATTGCTGAAATGTATCCGTACACCGATATTTATCAGGTAGGGGCGAGGAACACCCAAAACTTCAACCTGCTGGATGAATTGGGTAAAGTAGATAAACCCGTAATGATCAAGCGTGGTATTTCTGGCACCATTGACGAACTGCTTTCTTCTGCGGAATATGTTTTTAGTGGAGGAAATGAAAGGCTTTTGCTTTGCGAAAGAGGTATCCGTACTTATGAAAGCGCCACAAGAAACACCATGGACTTGAATGCGATTGCTGTTTTGAAAGAGAAAACGCATTTACCAGTGATTTCAGATCCATCGCATGGAATTGGTATCCGTGACTTTGTAGAGCCTATCGCTTTGGCCAGTATTATGGCAGGTGCCGATGGCGTGATCTTCGAAACGCATGAAAAGCCAGAAGAAGCCTATTCTGATGGCCAGCAAACGCTGAACTTTGAAGAGTCTACAAAAATGATCAACCGAATGCGCAAGACTTTCGAACTGAGAGAAAGTTTTTAGGTTGAAGAGAGAACTATGATTTTTAAACCTGTTAGTTTCTAGACTGACAGGTTTTTTTGTTTAACGAATAGATTAGTTGTTGATTCTTTTGTAAGTTCATATGGATTTAAATATGCCTATGATGAGACTTGTGATCCTTCCTCTGATTTTAGCTTTGCTATGTTTACCGCAAATAACGAATGCATGTGAATGTGCTGGAATAGATGACGCTGTGGTGAAGCGACTTATCGAAAAATATGATTATGTATTTGTGGGCAGTGCCATTGAGGTGCTCCATCCTGATGATGAGAAGCCTGATTTTACTTCAAATGAAAGTAAAGGAGGCATGAATGTTATTTTCGAAATAGATTCCGTCATTAAGGGTGAATCCAAATTAAAAACCGTTATCGTCAACCAGTTTGGTATGGACAGTTGCAACATGTGGTTCAAGTTGGGGGAGAAATACATTGTTGTTGGTAAAAGAATAGATAAACTTAACTGGAATCGTGTAAAAAAAGGAGACTTCCCATATTGGGAAGAACAACCTCCTATTCTTGGTTACAGGCACTCTCTACAAATTTTAGGAAACCGTAAAGAATATCGCTACTGGAAAAGGCTTGCAAGAAGGAACACTATTATAACGACTGATATGTGCTCTACTTTTAGGGTGGGGACTGAGGATGCAAACTTGTTTTTGAAGTAAGAGTTTAATTCTCAAACTCACTTCTCAATCAAGGTTTTTTCTTCACTTAACTATTTTCGGGAAAGTGTTTTTCCATTAGTCGGTTGATTATATCAAAGGTTAAAGGTTTCTTTTCGAACTCAGAAATCTCAGGAATCTGTAGCGCTCTTTTTTTATCGTCAGGATCATATGATGTGGTGAGCATTACAATAACGATCTGCTTTCTTATGCTTTCACTTAGTCCCTTATAGGCTTCGATAAACCCCCAGCCATCCATTACAGGCATGTTGATGTCGAGAAAAATTAATGAAGGGAGAGTATTCTCGGTATTAGCATCTTCACCATTCTTAGTTAAAAATTCAATTGCTTGTTTCCCATTTAAGGCTGTGACGATCTGTTCTGCGATATTAGATTTCTTAATGATGATTTGATGAATGAAGTTCGTGGCATCATCATCATCGATCAGCAATATGCAGTTGAGTTTATTATTCACAGATTTAAACTTTGGGAATGGTAAAAATGAAAGTGCTTCCCTTTCCTAACACAGATTCTACCCAAATGTTCCCGTTGTGTAGCTCTACTATTTTTTTACAGTTGGAAAGGCCAATCCCAGTACCTTCATATTTACTTCTATCATGTAACCTTCTAAAGATCACAAAAATCTTCTCCTTATCATTTTCATCTATGCCAATACCATTGTCTTTTACAGAGAACAACCATTCTTTTTCGAGCTCAGTGGCTGAAATTTCGATTTCAGGGATTACATCTTTATCCTTAAATTTCATTGCATTGACGATCAAATTCTGAAAGAGCTGGTTCAGTTCAGTTTTATAGCCTCGCACTATAGGTAAATTTTCAATTGTAATCTTCGCCTTGCTTTCATTTATAGTCAGTGAAATGTCAGCTAAAACTTCACTAATTACTTGGTTGCAATCCACTTCAGTAAAGTTGTCGAGCTTTCCAATTTTAGAGTAATCCAATAAACCTTTGACCAAGAGTTGCATTCTCTGAGCCGATTGGTTGATGAACTTTAAATAAGTATCGCCTCGCTCATTTAATTTCCCTTGAAACTCGTTCTGAAACAGCTGATTGATACTTGTTAAGGTGCGCAAGGGTTCCTGAAGATCGTGTGAAGCGATATAAGTAAATTGTTCTAATTCTTTGTTTTGCCTTTCTAATTCCTTGTTTTTGTTAAGCAGCGCTTGTTCATAATTGTTCCGCTCTATCTCATGAGCTACCCGAACAGCCACAATTTGTAGGATGGTCTCAATGGCCGAGGCGTTAGTGATTGGTTTTGTGTCTAATAAAGCAATTAAGCCTATTGCCTTTCCTTCAGAATCCCATAGAGGAATGCCAATGTAACTTTCAGCCTTTAGAGGCACCAACATATCGTCTTTAGGGAAAAGTTTCTGAATATTGTTAGAATAAACACACAGGTTTTTGCCTACTACGTTTTCGCAAGGGGTGTTTTGAAGAGGGTATGAAATGTTGGTTTTTATCTCACCATTTGCAGCAAATGTAATCGTTTCTACGCTCCCTTCTTCTTCGCCAATTTTGTCAATTAGCACATAAGCCATGTCTAATTTCTCGCCTAAAAACAACGCTAACGAATCGTAGAAAGAGTTTTCGTTAATGGCCCATCCTTTTTGAGCAATAAAGAATAAAGTCTCGTCAACTAATTTTTTGTAGTCTTTCACATGTTTGATTTTAATTAGAAGGCTGGAATAAGAATTCCATATTTACTAACATTAAATATAAGGGAATGATCGCTTCAGTTTGCTTAATGTATATTATTAAATTTAGGTCTAATCTGGTTTTGATTCTCATCCTTTTGTTTCCGAAACTCTCAATAAAACCCAACAATGGCAGAAATTAGGTGTACCTTTGTTTCGCACTTCGAAATGGCTTGTGAAATTGACCAGACATTTCTTCTGCTTAATATTTTAACATAGTCAAATCATCAAGTGACAAGCTCCACCATTTAGTGGGCGCTCTCGTTCGCTTGTTTCGTAATTAATTTATATGTCATTTAAGTCATTAGGGCTTTCTGATTCGCTTTTACACGCGATCACAAAAAAGGGTTATACTGAGCCATCTCCCATCCAAACAAAAGCAATACCCCCCATTTTAGAGCGAAAAGATATTCTAGCTTCTGCCCAAACCGGAACGGGAAAAACGGCAGGTTTTACCTTGCCAATGCTACAGATTTTATCTGAAAGCAAACAGCCTAAAAGAAGACCAATTAGGGCTTTGGTATTAACACCCACGCGTGAGCTTGCTGCTCAGGTATATGAAAACGTAAAAGAGTATAGTGAATTCTTAAGCATCGAGTCTACCGTTATTTTTGGCGGAGTAAACCAAAATCCTCAGGTGCGTGCTTTGCGCAATGGAGTGGATATTTTAGTAGCTACCCCAGGTCGTTTACTCGATTTATATAACCAAAGGGCTTTATCGTTAAGTCAGGTAGAAATTTTAGTTTTAGATGAAGCCGATAGAATGCTCGATATGGGCTTTTTGCGCGACATCAAAAAGATATTGGCATTAATGCCAGGAAAGCGTCAAAATCTATTGTTCTCGGCTACTTTCTCTACTGAAATTAAGCAGTTGGCTGGTAGTTTTATGACCGACCCCATTTTGGTGGAAGCTACACCAAAGAACACCGCAGCGGAATTGGTGATTCAGAAGGTGTACCATGTAGATAAGGTAAAGAAAACCTCTTTAGTAACCAAGTTGATTTCTCAAGGTAACTGGAGTCAGGTGTTGATTTTCACAAGAACCAAACACGCGGCTAATAAGCTAAGCGAAAAGCTTACGAAAAATGGAATCGCCTCTTTAGCGATTCACGGTAATAAAAGCCAAGGCGCAAGAACCAAAGCTTTGGAAGGTTTTAAGAATGGAACTACACGCGTTTTGGTAGCTACTGATATTGCAGCCAGAGGTTTGGATATTCCTTTATTGCCACATGTAATCAACTTTGAATTGCCGAACGTGGCAGAAGATTACGTGCATAGAATTGGCCGTACAGGTAGGGCAGGAGCAAGTGGTGAAGCTATTTCCTTAGTCAGTCACGATGAGCATGATTTGGTGCATGGTATAGAGAAGCTCTTGAGACAAAAGCTTCAGATTGAAACAATGGAAGGTTATGAGCCAAGTGCTGCACCACCTGCACCAAAAGATGAACCAAGAAGGTCTAATGGAGGCAGAAAACGGGAGTTCCGTAAAGGAGGTTCAAGTCAAGGTAGTAGTGGTCAAGGCGGGCAAAGAAGAAATGAAGGTCAGGTTGGTCAGCGAAGAACTGACGGACAGGGCGGGGGACAACGCAAGTCTGGCGGTACTGGAGGACAACGTTCTGGAGGAGGTGCCCCAAGAAGAAATTCTGATGGCCCACGTTCAGGCGGTGGAGCGCCTAGAGGTAATTCTGGCGGCCAACGCAGCGGAAACTCAAGACCGAATAAAGGAAATAGAGATTAAGCCAAACAGCTTGATCAAGTAAAACAGAAGGTCTGTTGATTTATTTCAGCAGACTTTTTTTTGTGGTGTTTAAACTTAATCTACTAATATTGAGGGTCTAAAAACTACACCGCTACCTCAGGCATGTACTTTGCCCATTTTTCGTTCACCGTAGCGATTCCCCATTTCATTAAATCATAATTGATGAAAACGGTAAGCGAGGTCAGAACAAAGCCAGCTATAAATACATAAGGAAAAGCTGCCGCCTGCTTCTCGTACAGCATTTGCGTGATTACACCGAAGCCTTGGCCAAAAAAGAACTGGGTAATGTATAAGCCATAGGTGCTCATTTTTGCAAAACTAGATCGCTTTTCCCATCGCTTCATTTGCTTTCTAAAAATGGAATAAGGAATTACTGCTAAAAGAAATCCATAGATCAGGAAACCCGAGTGGAGAAACATTCCTCTATCGTTTTGTGGGTATTGGGTTAGAAGAAAGTAGCCTATTATGGCCAATCCAATGGGTCTAAGTATTTTGGAACTGTTGAAATAGGATAGGAGCTCTTTGAAGAACTGTGTTTTGAAACGCTGAAGCAAACCGCCTTCGATTGATTCTGCCAAAGTAGATAAGCCGTAAACCCCGAAGGATGCATGCGCTTTGGTAATGGCCAAATCAAAGTTCATATCGGGTTTTTCCTCTAGCAAAGCTTCAACCTTACTCGCCATATGATCAAGTGCCTCCATTTCTACTTCAATGGTGTTAAAGCCACGCTTGTTGATAAAAGTCCTGATGGCTGCAATCTGTTCTTGAGTAAGAGGTAGACTAGGCATATTTTAAATATTTCTCTTCAGTGAAACCGATTGCCTCTTTTATAATGGCAAAGTTGATCAAAGCTATTAAACTGAGTGTCAGGATTACGAATGTAAATGTGATTTGCATTAATAGTGGAGACAGTGTGCCAAATTCAAGTACGAACCTCGTGATGTAGAATATGATTAGGCTTGTTCCACTGGTTCCTGCAAAAGTGTTTGATATCACAAACGATCTCTTGCCCCATTTCCTTTTTGTTTTTATGAAATAGATAGATGGAAGAATGATCATGGCTAGGACAACCGAAAAAATGAAAACAACCATAGCTTCTTCAGACCATGGTAGGTTTAATAAAAATTTTTGAATGAGAAATGCGACTGAGATTATGGCTAAAGTTATTAAAAGCTTAGGGCCTTTTAGATAATCGCGGAGTACAGCCTTGCGGATTTTTTTAGATCGCTCTTTACACCCAGCAAAAATAGCTTCTTCAAAAGTAGCAAAACCAAAAATGCCCAAGTCTGCATGAGCTTTGGTAATAGCCAAATCAAAGTTCATATCGGGTTTTTCTTCAAGCAATGCTTCTACCTTACTGGCCATATGGTCAAGCGCTTCCATTTCTACTTCAATGGTATTGAAGCCACGTTTGTTAATAAAGGCTTTAATTGCTGCTATTTGCTCAACGGTAAGCGACATGGTTTCTGAGTTTGTTGAAAGTTCGGTTTAATACCCTAAAACTTGCAATGAGGTAAAGGTTGAAAGTGCTTATATAAATAATCAAAGCCACTGGGTTTTGAACTAGCCAGTCGGTTAACAATAAGCCAACTAGTGAAGTAGAAAGTAATGCAGAAGTATAAACAGTATTGAGCCGACTCATGAAGAACGAGTTGTATAAAGGCTTAAATTTTCGATTGAAATAAGTGCGAGCAAAGAAATTTACAAAGAGGGCGGTTAAAGCCATTGTGCTAAATAATCTTAGTGTTTCCTCCAAATCGTTACTGACTGTGGTCAAAAGTACACCAGCCAAAATAGCCACCACGGCCAGGTAAATCTTAGTGCCAGAGAACAAGCCAATAATCTCTTGATAAACCTCCTTAAAAGTAGCAATGTGTTCCACCTTCAGTCTTTCTTTTTGTATTGCCGAAGGATTGATTTCTTCAATGGCTAAGGCAGCGGCCTCTACAAACTTGATGTCACTGGTTGCCATCCGATGCTCCACATTACAAATGATGTGATCGAGCAATTCACTCTTGATGTCATCGTACCAAATGCTTTGTCGATCGATATATTCCCGAATATGTTCGATTTGATAGTGTGCTAGTTTCATATCAGTTCAACTTTGAGTTTGTGTTCAGATTTATATGCTTTTTCAGCAGCAAGAAAATAGACCATATATAGAGTAGATAAAACTACTGTTACGGCAATTATAAGCTGACCGTGTGTATCGAAATGGTTGGTTACAAGTGTTCTTACATTCAGCACATTATAAGAGTTAAGAAAGAAACTTCCCAAAACAAAAGGGTAACCAATGGCCTCATTTTTAAGACTGGACTTATAAGGCAACTTCAATGCTTTACAGCTTCTTCTGTATACAATCATGTCTCTAACTCCAAAAAAGAAACTATAGCCTGTTGTGGCAATAAGGGTATAGAATATGACCCAATACGGTTGAAAAACCTGAGTTAACTGAAAAATCAGAATGGAGATAAGAAGCGTAGTCATTAGCAAAGGCCACCTGAAGTAGGTTTTGAAATGACTGAACACAATTTTTCGATAAGCCCGAGCATAAGCCTTGTGTCGTTCCCACACAATTTTCTTCATGCCATCCTCTCCGCCAAAGTCCTTTAAAACCTGTTTCAGGTGAGCGTTAATGTCCTGGCTTTTGTCTGCTCTCGCCTCGTATGAGCTGGCTATATGATCATAAAATTCAGCATACAACTCCTCAAAGAGCAGTCGATGATCTTTCATAAATACCGAAATGATCTTCTCTTCTTTTGCTGTCATGCCACCTCCAGTTTAAAAATGAACTGCTCTTTTAGGAGCTTAAGGTAAGTGAAGCCAAGAAGTAAAAATAGAGTAGACAAACAAACATTAACGATAGGGTAAGCACTTAAAAATCCTTTGACCATGTCTTCACCAAAAACATGAGGGATCAGGCCATTCAAAGATAAATTCAGAAGTGCTACTGGGAGATGGACGAAAGTCATCAACCAAGCGTTCAAATTACTACTGGTATAAGGGAGTTTTCGTCTTTTACAATTGCTGTAAAAACTGATTTGCCCATAGATAACCACAACGAGGGGAATTAATAAGCCTATAGCTAGAGAGAAGATGGTGATGAATTTTGTACCTAATAAGTCAGTACCAATTTGAATGAGAACAAATGAAACCATGACTAGACCAATAGCTGGCCAACCGAATAGGCTCAGGAAAATCTCTTTAGATCGTTTCCAAATCAGACTCTTTCTAATTTTATTCTGCTCATTTACAATTTTCAACATGCCCTTTGTTCCACCAAAAGCTGGCTCTGATATCTCACGAATATAAGTGCTTAGTTCAAGCGTTTGATTCTTCTCAAAGCCAGTGGCAATATGATCATAGAACTCTTCAAAGGGTTCTTGGTCTTTTATGCCTACATCCTTGAGGTACTTCACCAATATGTCGTGCTGTTCGGTAGTTAGGCTCATCTCACGGTTAATTTAAAAATGAACTGCTCTTTCATAAGCTTTAAGCAGGTAAAGCCATAAAGTAGCGCAATGGCGCATAGTGAAGTGTTGAACCAGAGATTTTCAGTTGCAAAAATCTTGAAGGCTTCTCTTCCTACAAGTACTGGTATTAAGAAGTTTCCAAAAATATTAATGAATGTAAAAGGCAAATGGATGAACAGCCATAAAGAGCTATTCAGATCAGAATTTCGATATCCTTTGTTTTTGTTTCTACAATCTTGATAAAAGCTAATGGTACCATAAGCAATGATTATATATGGCAGAATAAGGCCTAACCCAACAGTTATAAGTATTGTGAATTTTGTTCCGAGTTGAATAAAGCTGGTTTGGACGAGAATGAAGCTTACCATTACAATACCAATTGCGGGCCAGCCAAAAAGGCTAAAGAAGATTTGTTTAGCTCTCTTCCATATCATTCTTGTTCGTGCTTTTCTTTGGTTTAGCACTATTTTTTTGATCCCTTTTGTTCCTCCAAAAGAAGGTTGAATTACTTCTCTTAAAAAAGTATTTACATCTTCTGGTTTGTCTGTTTCTATTGCTGTGGCAATATGATCATAAAATTCCTCGAAAGGCTCTTGATGTCCAATGCCCACGTCTTTGAGGTACTTCACCAATATGTCATGCTGTGCGGTGGTTAGGCTCATTGGATGATTAGTTTAGGTGTCAGTTCTTCTTTAACCATCTGAAAACAACTAATAGCCCATATTATATAAATGACTAAACCTGATATTACTAGAGGGAGCCATTTTATGAGGCCCGCATTTAATTCAGAAATGTTTGTGTCTAGAAAAAGTAAGTTATGCAAGTTCAATGTTAGCATACCTACAATACTTAGTCTGTGCAACTCTTGGTGTTTTAAGGATGACTTGAAATTAGCGCCATTCTTTTTGCAGCTGCGTTGAAACCTGTAACCTATAATAATTGCGTAGAGCACGGGGGTGGCGCTCGCAACACTTAGAATAGCGGAGAAAGCATACTTAGGCACAGTAGTATTGAATAGGGTATAAAGCAAAAAATACAGAGAAATTGGAACAAGCATGTTAGGCCCTTTAAAGTAAAAGGCCATCTTTTGTCTTAGTACTCTTCTATAATGTCTTGTTAATGATTTAGAACCTTCTTTTAGCATGGTTTGAATTCCTTTTGTTCCACCAAATGCGGGCTCGGCAACTTTTCGAATATAGACTTGCAAATCGTCTGCATCGCTTTTCTCAAAAGCTGTAGCAATATGATCATAAAACTCCTCAAAGGGTTCTTGAAGGTTAATGCCTACATCTTTGAGGTACTTCACCAATATGTCATGCTGTGTAGTGGTTAGGCTCATGTGGTCAGCAGTTTGGTTTTGAAATCTTCCTTGATCAATTTTAGCAGTGATACTGAAAAGAGGGTAGAAAAGGCCATTAAAATTGTTGGAATAATAGGCAGTTGATTAAAGTACTTTTCAAAAAGAAGTATTTCACGCATACTTGTACTGAAATAGAATAAATAATAGGTGCTCAGCGCTGTGAAGCCACCAATCTCACTTATGGCACTGTTTCGCATATTTCTATAGTACCCTGGTTTCTGTACCTTAATATCTCTCTTAAATTTTACTTGATTCAGTAAAATGATGGCGTAAGGGGTGAGTAGGGATATCATAACAAATGTGTAGATAATTATAGGGGTGTTTGATATTTCTGCAATTCCCAAAAGCACAAGAAATATTAATGCAGTGTAGATTACAGAGGGCCATTTAAAATAAGATAGCGCTATGGCTAAAAACTTTTTGGTGACTTGCCAGTGAATTCCCTTTTGGTGTTTCTTTATCACCTCTTTAAAGCCGGTTACACCGCCAAACTCAATATGTAGGTGGTGCCAAATATGTGTTTTAATCTCCAACTCAGGTTCTTTTTTGAGCCTAGCTTCATAGGAACAAACAATATGATCGTAGAACTCCTCGAATAACTCTTGAGAGTCAATGTCTAAATGCTGAAGGTAGAAGACTACCTGTTCGTGCTGCTCTACCGTTAATTTCATCCCATACCTAATTTAGGGTTCAACAACTTTTGTAAATTCAACAGAAACTCTTCCAGTTCGGCCACTTTGCTTTGGGCTTCGGCATTACCCTCTTTGGTAAGGGAGTAGTATTTTCGGATGCGATTGTCTACCTTTTGTGTTTCGGTAGAAAGCATTCCTTCGGCTTCTAATTTATGAAGGGTAGGGTATAAGGCGCCTTCCGTGATTTTGAATTCACCTGCGGTAATTTCTTTTACCCGTTGCGTGATTTCATAGCCGTACATTTTTTCGTTCTCTTCCAGCAGCTTGAGAACAATGGTGGCCAGACTTCCTTTTAATAGTTTACTCGATGACATGCACAAGTATACATAATTTTCTTATGCATAAGAAAATTGGGTATGTTTTTTTTGATTATCAAAGACTAAATCGGAGACAAATTTGAGAGGTTTGAACTATCCCAAAGTTTCGAGGTGTTTCACAGGATTCGCCTGCTGAACGTTTGTTTGGATCACTTACAACAGAACCAAAAAGTATGAACCAATAAATCACTCTAAGTCACCCTGTAAGGGTCTTTTCAGTAACATAGACAGGCTTAATTGCGGAGCTCCTAACTGGTAAGTCAGTAATTATTTATGTTCCAATAAGCTTTCAATCTCACCTACAAATGCTGCATTTCCGATTTCCTTAAACTTAGAAAGAAATTTTTTTGGTTTATACCTTTGAGCAAAGCAATATCCTTTATTGTCGGTAATGTCAAACGAGTCCACCATAATGGCATCATATTTTGCCCCTTGAATTGTTAACATTCCATCATAAACTAAGACTACACAATCAAGCTCATTGGTCAAGTTTGCAATGTGTTTTCTTGCTTGCAGTAAGGAGTGTTCTAAGGTTTCTGCCAAAAACCTTTTCATTTCAATTTCTCCTTTAGTTTGAATCATTATAAATGGAATTAAAGGGCCGTCTCCATCTTTTATTGAATAGATTCCGTGATCTAATCCTTTAAAAGCTAACTCCATTAGTTTCTCACTTGCGGTTATCTCTGCCATAGTGTTTACTTTCCATGTAATTTATTAAAAGTACTTATTATGTTGACAGTGTGAAATTTTTTTGCTTCGGGCGTATGTGAGTTGAAAGGAAAGGGACACTAGAGTCCCTGTTTAATATGACGTCACAGGTTCGGAGAAGCCGCGACAGGAATTCACTCTCCTGATTAAGTTTACTAGAAGTTAAACTGCTTCTTTTCTTTCCCTGAGGTTACGAAGGGTCTAAATTGATTCTGCTAGAAAATACAGATGCTTTCAGTTTCGCTTCAGCATGGTGCTCCAAATGACACTTAAAATCAAATCTTCATCTCAGGAATATCACCTTCGATGATTAGTTTGCCTGCGGTGGCTGCTTTGATTTCTTCTAAAGTTACGCCAGGGGCGCGTTCTAAAAGTTTAAAACCTCCTTCGGGAAGTACATCCAAAACCGCCATATCGGTTACAATCTTCTTAACGCAACGCAAACCAGTGATGGGCAAACTACATTCACTTAAAAGTTTAGAGTCTCCACTGCGGCTGCAATGCTGCATGGCCACTATAATATTGTCGGCCGAGGCTACAAGGTCCATAGCCCCACCCATTCCTTTCACCATTTTACCTGGAATTTTCCAGTTGGCAATGTCTCCATTTTCAGACACTTCCATAGCGCCTAAAATAGTAAGATCAACATGGCCGCCTCTAATCATCTCGAAGCTCTGAGAAGAGCTGAATAGCGCAGAGCCTTTGGTAGTGGTTACCGTTTGCTTGCCTGCATTGATCAAATCTGCATCTACTTCATCTTCTTCCGGAAAAGGGCCAATGCCTAATAAACCATTTTCAGACTGAAGCACAACGCTGATGTTTTCAGGAATAAAATTGGCTACAAGGGTGGGAATGCCAATCCCCAAATTGATATAAGTACCATCTTGAACTTCCTGTGCTATTCTTTTCGCTATTCCGATTTTATCTAACATAATGATTTGAAGATTTGAGGATGTGTTGATTTGGTGATAACATAATTTGAAAATTTGAGGATGTGTTAATTTGATAATTATTCACTGAATCAGTTTTTCCGATTATTTTCAAATCATCAAATTAACCAATCATCAAATCACGGATCTTTACTGCTGGATATTATTTTTGAGATAATCTTCGAGATAGAAACTAGGTCTGTTTTGATTGTTTCATCAAAAGGATAACTAGGAGTCATTTCACAAAGTTTTAACCAGTACATTGTTTCGTCCGCTTCTTTTGCGGCAATTTTGAATTTATGAATAAAGTCTCTTTTGCTTTCGCTGTTCTGTGCTTCGTAAGTATTTGCTCCAATACTGGTGCCTGATTTTAGTAACTGATTGGCGATTACTCTTTTCCCTTTGCTTTCTAGAAGCTCAGTGAATTCGATAATTTTAACTGAAAATGCTAAGGTCAAATCCACTATCAAGTTTGGTTTATCATTCCTCATTTTTCTGGTCTTAAATCTTCAAATCACCAAATTATCACATCACCAAATCATCTAAGCCTAGTCGTTCTCTGTTCAATTCTTTTCTCGTAGTCCTTTCCTTGGAAAATGCGCTGCACGTAAATACCGGGAGTGTGAATGTGATTCGGATCCAACTCGCCAGGTTCTACCAGTTCTTCAACTTCGGCAATGGTGATTTTACCCGCTGCAGCCATCATTGGGTTGAAGTTTCTGGCGGTTCCTTTAAAGATTAGATTACCAGAAGTATCGCCTTTCCACGCTTTTACCAAAGCGAAATCAGCCTTCAACCAGTTTTCGAGTAAATACATTTTACCATCGTATTCTCTAGTTTCCTTGCCTTCGGCCACTTCGGTACCGTAACCTGCTGGTGTATAAAAAGCAGGAATTCCAGCCCCACCAGCCCTGATTCTTTCGGCCAAGGTGCCTTGTGGAATAAGGTCTACTTCCAATTCTCCAGAAAGCAATTGCCTTTCGAATTCAGCATTTTCTCCTACATAAGAAGAGATCATTTTCTTTACCTGACGGGTTTTAAGCATTAAGCCAATCCCAAAATCATCAACACCAGCGTTATTAGAAATACAGGTCAATCCGTTTACTCCCGTTTTAAGCAGGGCAGAAATACAGTTTTCTGGAATACCACAAAGCCCAAAACCACCCAACATCAATACTGCGTTGTTTGGAATGTCTTTTACAGCTTCATCAGCATTAGCAACTACCTTATTGATCATGATTTTTTGCTTTATAATTTGACAAACAGGCTTTCACAGCGATTTCATCTTGCTTCAGTTGGTTTTTAAGTGCTTCTACCGAACTGAATTTTTCTTCTCTACGAATCAAATCTATAAACTCTACACTAATTTCCGAATCGTAAATATCTTCATCAAAATCGAAAATATGTACTTCGATGGTTTTGTCATCGCCACCAATGGTTGGGCGGTTGCCAATGTTCAGCATACCGTCTCTTTTGGTGTACTTGTTACAAACCTGAACGGCATAAATGCCATCGGCTGGAATAAGTTTATAACTTTCTTTTACGTGAATGTTGGCGGTAGGAAAGCCAATGGTTCTTCCAATTTTTTGTCCGTGCACCACCATTCCTGCTACAGAATACGGACGGCCAAGATATTCGTTGGCGGTTTTTACATCTCCTATTTCTAGTGATCTTCTGATTTTGGTAGAAGAAACTCCGATTTCGTCAATGTCTTGTCTAGGAATTTCTTCCACTTCGTAACCGTATTTGGGAGCAAATTCTTGTAGCTCTTTCAGTCCACCATCTCTGTTTTTCCCAAAGCGATGGTCGTAGCCTATAATTAGTTTTTTGGTATGAACACGCTCAGTCAGAATAACTCGAATGTATTCTTCGCTGCTCATTTGGGCAAATTCTTGGGTAAAAGGGATTTTGACCAAATGGTCTACTCCATACTTTTCTAGAACGGTAGCTTTTTCAGGAAAAGTGGTCAGCAGTTTTAAAGAATTATCCCAAGGTTTGAGCACTTGGCGCGGATGTGGCCAGTAGGTAATTAACACTGTTTCTCCACCAATTCTGTCGGCTTCTTCGCGCAAGCGAGCAAGTATTTTCTGGTGGCCTACGTGTACGCCATCAAAAGTACCGCTGGTGACTACTGCATTGCGTAGTTCTGTAATGTCGTTTGTTCCGAGATGAATTTTCATTCTATCGTTTTCACGTAGTTTATAAAGTCTTCAAGTTGCCAGGCTTCATCAACTGAATGTTCACCAATTTTAGTTCGCCTTAATGCACTTAAATATGCGCCAACGCCTAACTTTTCTCCAAAGTCATTGGCCAGTGTACGAATATAGGTACCTTTTGAACAGACCACCCTGAAGTTGACTTTAGGTAAATCTAAGCTTACTATTTCAAATTCCGAAATTGTTACTTGTCTTGATTTTAATTCTACATCCTTACCCGCACGCGCTAAATCATAAGCACGCTTTCCATCTACTTTAATGGCAGAAAAAATAGGAGGGGTTTGGGTGATTTCTCCGATGAAATTTTCGGTGTTTTGCTGTATTTCCTCAGCTGTTAAATGCGATATATCAACAGCGGGAGTTGGTTCAGATTCCAAGTCATAACTAGGGGTAGTGCTGCCCAACGTAAAGCTGCCCGTGTATTCTTTTACATCGGCCATATAACTTTCAATAGACTTGGTTTTTTTCCCTGTACAAAGAATTAAAAGTCCAGAAGCAAGTGGATCCAAAGTGCCTGCATGGCCAATTTTCTTAATCCCTATGTTGTACCTGACTTTCTTAACTACCCCAAAAGATGTCCATTCTAAAGGCTTATCGATTAGAATGACCTGACCGTTTTTGAAATTTTCTTCTTTACTGAGGGATGGATCTATTTCTAAAGATTTCGGCATTATATGAAGGTGTAGATTATTGCACCTAAACCAACGGCAAAGCAATAGAATGAGAAATATTTCAATTGACTTTTCTTCACCAAGGCGATCATCCACTTACAAGCTACAAGGCCTGCGAGAAAAGCCGCTAAAAAGCCAACAATAAGTGAAGCACTTTCAATTTGGCTAGAAGCGATATCGCCACTCAGCATGTCTTTGGCTACTTTTCCTAGGATTAATGGAACCACCATTAGGAAAGAGAAACGAGCGGCTTTTTCTCTGTCGATGCCCAAAAGTACGGCAGTAGAAATGGTAGCGCCAGAGCGCGAAATGCCCGGTAAAATAGCAATGGCCTGTGCAATACCGATAGTGATTGCGTTGGGCATTGATACAGCTTTGTCGGTTTTTTTGGCTTTGTCGGCTAAGAATAGAAGACCAGCAGTAAGAATAAGCATACAGCCCACCAATAACAGTTGTCCGCCAAATAGCGATTCAATTTCTTCATCGAAGAGCACGCCAATAACGGCTGCAGGAATCATTGAGGCTACTATTTTTAAGGAATACTTGAACTGGTCGTTGTTCTTGAACTGGAAAAGGCCCATGACCAATTCACCAATTTCTTTTCTGAAAATTACAATGGTACTTAGGGCAGTGGCAGCGTGTAGCACTACTGTCATCAATAAACTTTCTTCAGGAACACTAGTGTCGCCTAAAATGGCTTTTACTATTTCTAAATGCCCACTACTACTTACAGGCAAAAACTCTGTTAACCCTTGAACGATGCCAAGAATAATCGATTCAATAATGGTCATTAATCGTTCTTATCTTTCTTGAAAATGGCAAAAAACTCAATAATGAAACCCGCAAGAATAATGATCGGTCCTAAAGTAAGCCCAAGAAAACCTTGGCCTTGTGGGTTGCTTTCTAAAGACATAACGATAAAGCCCAAGAGCAAAACGCCTAATCCAATGAGCATCCATTTGTAGTTTTCTTTCCCGAAGGCGAAGTTCTTTTTATTTTCAGACATATTAGTATAGTTCGTCTAGTGACATTTTTAAATACTTATTCATGGCCCTATAGGTGCTGATAAAGGCAATGAAACTTCCAAGGATAATGAGTAAGCCGTAAAGGGCCAAGATGAAAACTTCTTGCTGAAGTTCTACTAACCTTTCTATTTTGGTATTGGCAAATTGAAGCAGTCCATAAAGCAATAGCGATGAAACAACTCCTGCTATAGCACCATGAAAAATTGCTCTTTTTAGAAATGGTTTTTTAATAAAACCACTGGTAGCACCCACCAATTGCATACTTCTGATTAAGAATCGCTGAGAGAAAAGAGCGAGCTTAATGGTATTGTTAATTAACATGACCACTACAATCAGAAGGATTGTGGCAAAGCCCATCAGGATCAACCCGATGTTTCTAAGGTTTTTGTTGATGGAATCTACAAGACTTTCTACAAAAGTGACTTCATAAACACCGCTAATGGTTTCGATTTTATTGCCGATGCTATCAAGTTTAGCATTAGTTTGAAACTCAGGAGCAATGTTTACCACCAAGGCATCGCGCAGTGGGTTATCGCCTAAGAATTCAGAAAAATCTTCACCTGTGTCTTTTACGAACTGCTCGGCCGCATCCTCTTTCGAAATAAAGGTGATTTGAGGTTTGTCTTCTTTTTTGAGCACGTAAGGGCTTGTAGAAATCTCGCGCTGAATGCGGTTACGCTGATTTTCTGACGTGTTTTTGTTGAGGTATACCTGAATCTCAATATTCTCCTGAATCACCGAAGTGAGACGGTTGGTATGTAATAGGAGCATTCCGAAAAGTCCAACCACAAATAGAGCCAAGGTCACACTAAAAATGACACTGCCATATTGGTATGAACCAACCTTTTTCTTCCTTCTGACTTTCTTTTCTTGCTTATTCACGATTGCTTAAACTCGTTCAAAAATAGTAATTTATTCATTCAGAGAACTGTCTATTCCAGTTAATATTATTTAATGTGATATCGAATTGTCGGGCGAAGTGGAAGTCTTTGCTACAAACGGGTAAGACCAAAAATATGTCTGATAATTTTGAGCTCTATATTTAAGCCGATTATTTCGCAATGATTAAAGGTCTTGGCAGATTTTTTGAATACGCACAATCTTTGATCATAGCCTTCGTGTTTTAGAACAATAGATCGCTTGATGAGGTTGAAACAGAGTTATTACCTATGAAATTAATTGCTACCATATTTTTTTTAACGATGTCTGTTTTTAAAGCACCATCCGATACTGCCGATGCCATTTTGGGTGTTTGGTGGACGGAAGGAAAGAAGGCGAAAGTGAGGATTTATAAAGAAGCGGGTCGTTATTCTGGTGAAATTATTTGGCTGAAAGCAAGTGCCAATAGCGATCATGTCATCCGTGACGCTAATAATGAGATTGAAAGTTTGAAGAAAAGGCCACTCATTGGTATTGATTTGATCGAAGGTTTCACCTTCAAAGATTCAAAGTGGGTGGAAGGAAAAGTATACGACCCTGAAAAGGGAAAATCATACGATTGCATTCTCAAACTGGATGGCGACCAATTGGAGGTGAGGGGTTATATGAAAATGCCTATGTTCGGTAAATCGGTGTATTGGAAAAGGGTGAACGAGGCTGAATAATCAACTTACCAAGAAGTAGGTTTATAGTCTTTCAAGAATTTTCCGCACCAGTGTTTGCCCGTATTAATTCCATCAAACAAAGGATCCATTACCCTGGCAGCGCCATCTACAATATCTAAAGGTGGCTGAAAATCATGGAGTTCTTCTTTTCTTCTGGCCAATTCTGCTGGGTCTTCGTCTGTTATCCAACCCGTATCTACCGCATTGGTGTAAATTCCAAATTTAACCAAGTCCGATGCCGAAGTAAGCGTCATCATGTTCAAAGCGGCTTTGGCCATATTGGTGTGCGGATGCCGCGGTTCTTTATGGAATTGGTGGAATTTACCTTCCATGGCCGATACATTAATGATGTGCTTTATTCCAGTGTTTTCCTTTTTCATCAGGTTCACCAAACGGTTGCACAATACAAAAGGGGCAACGGAATTCACCAATTGTACTTCCAGCATTTCGTTGGTGTGCACTTCACCTAGCTTCAATCGCCAACTGTTCGTTTTTCTTAAGTCCACCTGCTGTAAATCCGCATCTAGTTTCCCTTCGGGGAAGACTTCTTTAGCAGTAAGTGAATTGTCGATGCTATATGGGATTTGGGAGAGCTGAGCCGAAGCACTGAGGCCAATGCCCAATTGTTTGCCATGCCAGCTCACAGGCAAGTTCTTGTTTTCGCCTTCGGCAAAGCCAGCACTTAAAGTTCTTAATTCTTGTATGCAGTCATTGTGATCAGCCAAAAGGTCTTGAGCGAAAGGTGTTAATTCTTCAAATTTGAGCCTTTCATTGGGCATTAAATGCGCATAAAAACCAGCAGGTCGTCTCACGGTTTGTGCCGCATTGTTGATTAGAATATCTAGCCTATCGTAAGTCTGTTCTATGAAATTGCAGAAGATTTCTACGCTCGGAATATGCCTTAAATCTAAGCCATGAATGTTCAAACGATGACCCCAATCTTTGAAATCGGCTTCTTTAGAAAAGCGCAAAGCCGAATCGATAGGGAAGCGGGTAGTGGCAATTACGGTAGCGCCAGCCCTCAGCATCATTAAAGTAATGTGGTAGCCGATTTTCAACCTAGAGCCTGTGACCAAGGCCACTTGGCCGGTGAGGTCTGCGGTTTGAAAACGTTTGGCATAATTGAAGTCACCACATTCTTTGCACATGGTGTCGTAGAAATGGTGAAGTTTATTGAAAGTGGTTTTGCAAACGTAGCACTCTCTTGGAGATTCCAGCTCAACTTCTTTCTCATGCTCTTTGCCCGTGAGGTCAATCATAGTAGGGGCAATGAAGATGGAGGCTTCCCGCGCACTTCTAATACCAGTGGCGTTTCTTGCTTCCTTATCTTTGGCTGCTATTTTCTTCTTGATTACTTTTTTAGCGCCTCTTTTGCGCTTCAAAAGTTCTTCTTTACTCGGACGCGAAAAAGTACCTGCCGCTATAATCAAAGCCAGTCGTTCTTCTTTGGGAATATCGAAGATTTGGTTGGTATTGTTATTTAGACTCTCCAATACCTCAATGCACTGGCGAATCTGTTCTGGACTTAATTTGGTGGGCTCCTCTTTCGCCATGTTTGTTGCTTAGTTCAGCAAAAGTAAGATTATAAGCGTTGATTTTCATTCATAGGAGAGTGAATGATTTCAATGGAAGGAAATAAAAAGCCCTCCAAACTAATCTTGTTTAGCTTTGGAGGGCTGATTTTGAAGATCGTTATTCGCTTCTAAGGCTCTTTACTGGGTTTGCTCTGGCGGCCTTAAAGGTTTGTAAGCCTACGGTAAGCCATGCAATGACGAGCGCAGCAAGGCCAGCCAATAAGAAATACCAGATTTCAAGATCGATATGATAGGCGAATTCATCCAACCATGATTTCAGTAAGAAATAGCTTAAAGGAAGCGCAATCAGAATGGCCAATACAATCATTTGGTTAAAATCGACAGAGAGTAACCTAACGATGTTTGAATTACTGGCGCCCAAAGCTTTTCTTACGCCAATTTCTTTAGAACGTCTTTCTGCGGTAAAAGCAGCCAATCCAAAAATACCTAGGCAAGAAATGATAATGGCTATTCCTCCAAAGTATTTAGAAAGTGTAGCAACACGTCCTTCTGCAGCATATTGAATCGCGTAATCTTGGTCTAAAAAGGTGTAATTGAAATCGAAGCCAGCATTGTATTCTTTATAAAGCTTTGAGATTCTATCAATGGTATTGCGCTCTTGTCCGGGTTCAATCCGAACCAAAATGTTCATCATTCTTTGGTCTTCTAATTTGAAGAACATTGGGGTGATTGGTTCGTGTAAAGAACTGAAATTGAAGTCTTTTACCACACCAATAATCTGCATGTCTTTGCCCCAAAGCCTTACGATTTGCCCTATTGGATTGGTCAACCTCATTACCTTAACTGCCTCCTGATTTATGATGAGTTTAGAAATGTCTGTGGTTAGTTCTCTAGAAAAACTTCTGCCTTCAATAATATCTACTCCAAGCGTTTCTATAAAATCATAAGTCACCGTCATATTGCCGAACCGGGTTTGCACTGCCTCATTTTTTTCTGGCCAGTGCACATCGGTGGTGTAACTTCCTCCACTAATAATGGTATGTTGCGTGCCGCCCGCATTGATTACCCCAGGGGTGTTTTTCAGCTGATCGAAAAAAACATCTAGGTTCTCCGTCACTTTGCCTTCGTTGGCAAAGAGAATCAGGTTTTCCTTATTGTAGCCTATGTTTTTGTTCTGAACGAATTCAATCTGTTTTGAAACCACCAATACGGCTGCAATAAGTACTACAGATAAAGTGAACTGAAAAACAACCAAGCCTTTTCTGACCCAAAGTTCACCCAATGAATTCTTGATTTTCCCTTTAAGAATGGTAGTTACTTTGAATCCCGACAAGTAAAGCGCAGGATAACTTCCTGCTATCAATCCAGTGATTACTAGAATGGCGAAAAGCAAAATGAGCAAATTAGAACTGAGTTGAAAAACGATCTGCTTGCCCGTAATCACATTGAACTGAGGAAGAATAAGCACCACCAACACCAAGGCTACTAGAATAGAAATGAAGGTCATGAGAAATGCCTCTTCTAAATACTGCCAAATTAGGGCTTCGCGTCTGGCACCAATGGCTTTTTTAACGCCAATTTCTTTGGTTCTTCGTGAGGCTTTGGCCGTAGAAAGGTTCATAAAGTTGATGCAGGCAATCAGCAGAATGAAAATTGAAATAATAGAGAAGAGTCTTACATATTCTATTCTACCACCCGATTGTACACCATTTTCATAATTGGAGTACAGGTACTTATCGGAATAGGGGCGAACGAACGGAGTTACATTAGATTTAGGCGCTTTCTCTTTTACAAATGGCGTAAGCTTTTGATTGAGCTGGTCAACATCTGTTCCTTTGGCCAATTTGACATAGGTAAGCGCATTATAATTGCCCCAATGTTTACCTTCGCCCAGTATATCAGCGAAGATATCGAAGGGTAAAACAAAGTCGAATTCTTCTGTTGAATTGGCAGGTACATCTTCGAAAACTCCCGAAACCTGAAGGTCTTTGCTGAATTCTAGCACTTGCCATTTTACGTTTTTGCCCATGGCTTTTCCTGGGTTTCCAAATAAGCTTGTGGCCAAGCTTTCAGAAATAGCAATCGACTCTTTATTTTCTAATGCGCTTGTGGCTGAGCCATAAATCAGCGGAAATGTAAAAAGCTCGAAATAGCGTTTTCCGGCAAATCTGCCCGAAGCTTTAATCGTTTTCTCAGAAGTCGTTAGTGGCATTTTACCGAACCAAAAGGAAGGAGTGGCCTGTAAACCAATTTCTATTTCTGGCACTTCTTGCTCCAAGGCTTCGGCCAGTATGGCTTGTGTGTCTTCTTGCGTATTGAGCGTGCCCGACTCTTCATGGTGAAGCATGACTTGATAAAGCTGGTCATCGAGCTTGTGGAATTTGTCTACGCTGAGTTCATCGGTTACCCAAAGGTAGATGAGTAGGGTGCAGGCCAATCCGGTGGAAAGGCCAATTAGATTGATTAGAAATGCGCTTTTGTAGCGCAGAAAATTTCTGTAGCTGACTAATAAGTTGTGTTTGAACATACCGTAATAATTGAGTTTTTGATTTCCTTCTAATTTTCGGATCATGCTGGGCCTGAACAGCTTTAGCACGTCTTTCTTGAATAATCTTTTTGCCTTTTGTACTCCGTGGTTTTCAGCATTCACCTCAAACCGTTCTAATAAATCACCTTCAATGTCTTCTTTGTACTCCGCCCTACAGAACCACCTGAAGAACCTGAGCCAAAACTTTGAAGGCTGAATATTGTCATGTGACCGCATGACGATTAATCGTTAAGTGCTATTTCTGGAATGGCTTTCCACAAACTCAGGCGCTGCTCTTTGGCTTCGCGAAGTGTGGTTTTGCCTAAACTGGTTACCGTGAAAAACCGTTTTCTTTTACCGCCCCTCATTTTTGTAGCTTCGCCAAATTCAGAAGTGAGAAAACCTTTGTCTTCCAATCTTCTTAATACCGTTTGCAAAGCGCCAATGCTTACCGAGCGACCCAAACGCGACTCCATTTCATCGATAATAGCTACTCCGTAGGCTTCGCCATGCAAAATGGCCACGGTTAAGAGCACGATTTCTTCGAATTCACCAAGGTTATGTTTACCCATTGCTTTATTATTTACCTTAAATGTAGTTAATATAAAAAAGGAAGCAAGCGGAGTAGTAAATTATTTTTACCTTGATTGTAGTTTATATTGATTGTGTCCTTTGATGAGTGAGAAATCCGTAATTCAATATTCGCACGCATGTCCGCCCTCCTTGCCTACGCGAAGCTTCTGCAAAGCGAGGTGGGGCGGTAGGTGGGGGATTTTAAATTAAGTACAGTTAACAGTCTATTATATAAACCACCGCCCTGAACCGTCACTGTGAGGAATAAACCGAGCGATAGCTAAGGTTTGTGACGCGACAGTCTGTTCGTTTTATTGAGTGATAATCAGGACAGAGTCCTGAACTATAATCGTCACAGGTTCGGAGAACCTGCGACAGGGGGAAAGCCTCTAATAGCGTTGTCAAGGTAATTTATTACGCCCCTACAGGGCTTAAGTAGGAGAGGTGGTTTTTTACGAAGGGTTGCGCCCTTCGTTTGGATATGGCGCCCTTTCAGGGTTTTGTGAAGCTGAATGCTTTTGCTCTTTATGTGTTTTAAGAAGCTAGGTTTTTTTGAACTGAAAGCCCTGTAAGGGCGAGATATTGTAGGGACGGGCGTAGCCCGTTCCCTGTTAGCACAAAATCAAATAAGCCCTGTAAGGGACGAACATCTTTAGTTCTCGAGGTCAGGATTAAAAGTAGTGTGCGAATAACGGACTAATGTAGTAGATCTACTGGTGAAGAGTATTGACAGTAGCGATAATCCTCGTTGTAAACGATGGTTAGTGAGGATATTGTTCTGAAATAGGTTTAAACAATTAGGCATAAGAAAGAGGATCAGAGGTGAGGCTTGTATTTACAAATTACCCACTTTTTACTAATTTATATGTTGATATTTAAGTTTCGGTTTGATCATTTTAAGCGTTGTGGTTAGGGTTTTCTATTCTGTATCTAATAAACCTTCTGTTTTCAATTTCTAATTCACCATCTTCTTTAAATCCTAGCCGTATTAGGCCTTTGGTTCTTGTTCTTGTAGGAGGAAATAATACTGTTACTGATTTTAGCTGCATTTCATTAAATGCTTTGTCTATAATTTGATGGTATATGAATTTCCCTAAACCCCAATAGTCTGGATGTAGTACGAGAGCCAAGTCTACTTCTCCTTTTTCTGGCTGTAATCCACCCCAGCCAGCGAATTGGCCATTGACAATGAAAGCCCATGGCCCGTAGCCATTTTCAGCCCATAACTGTTCTTTACTAGCAATGAATGCATCACACATACTTTCATTAAAATATTCTGTCAGCAAGGGCATTTGTCGTCTTACCAACTGATTATTCATTAATTCAATAATCATAGACTTTTTTACTTCTGAAAGTCGCTTCAACTCAATTTTCATGGTTATGGGTTTATATAAAGTAAAAGTATATAGTGTAACCTGTGTATTACATTTTTCTTTAATCTAGTGTTGGTCTGTTGGTAGAACCGAAAGCTGCTCCTGACATTCAGTGTTTTCAATGGAACAGGAAATCAGTTCCGAAGCAGTAGCTAAAGCTAGTTTATTGGCGCTTATGATTAGCAATGGTTTTAAAATCAGGACTTTAACGCTTCTTTTCATTGATTTAAAAAACATTAAGGTATCGGGCGTTTTAGTCTAACACCAAATACCTTAAATCATTCACCTAATTATTATTTACTCAACTTTGTCCAGTTCATATTGGCTTTCTCTACTAGCTCTTTGTGATTACCAGTAATCCAAAGTTGTTGTGCATCTACTTCCAAATCATATAGGAACAAGAAGTATTTCCCGTCTTTTACTACGAATTTATTTGGATCAACCCTGAATTTTGCACCAACTGAAACACCAAAGGCACAATATCCACCGTATTGAGGTAAGTATTTTTTTGGATTTGATTCGAAAGATTTCTTTTGAGCCTCGCTTGTAAAATAATACGCTAGTCCATCATGGGTAGCTTTGTGTTCTTTTAGGCCTTTTTGAGCGATACCTAAATCCAAATACGAAACAGGGCTATAACCTTGAAGTGCTATT
The DNA here is from genome assembly GCF_001592945.1 of Roseivirga seohaensis. Lineage (GTDB taxonomy): Bacteria > Bacteroidota > Bacteroidia > Cytophagales > Cyclobacteriaceae > Roseivirga > Roseivirga seohaensis. The sequence goes on along the minus strand of NZ_LRPB01000046.1, from coordinate 40,286 downwards.
TTACTGTCATCAATATTGTTGGCGTTTTTATTCTGAGCACTGACATTTGTACCTAGTACCATCATCATTACTACTACTAAAATGTTAATCGACTTTTTCATTGTTTCTAAATTTTATTGAATGTTTGTTTTAAATGCTTTTTCTGATTGAAAACCTGTCCCCCCTTTTTAAAAGTAAATGGTTATAAAACTGGATGTTACCTTGTTTGATATCACAAAATCCACTCAAGTGAATTCATTCTTTATCGATCTTATTCGGAAGAATTTTTTGACATGCTCACAGTGGTTTCATGTTTTACCATATAGATTGGTGCAAACCTTATTTGCTTCTTTTCCTTACTATAAATAGTTAGGTTTCTGAAAATATTTATCTTCTATTTATCGCGAATGGGGGTGTTTTTTAGAGATTAATTACCCTTAATCTATTTCACTGGCTTGTTCAGGTTTATGCAAGCTCACCACTGTTAAAACGGCTGCGCCATTTATCCAGAAGTAGTTGGCGTCTATTCCGCTGAATGAAAAGAGAAAAGGAGCGGTAACAAATACAAGTCCTACCAGTGCATCTACTATGAGATGCCATTTGTATGGAACGATTCGGTAAACACCTAATCGATGGTCTGTAAGCAGGGTTAAGATAAAAGCTGCAATTCCTGTAGCTACAGACAGCAGTAAAGCGAATGAGTTTGAATTTCCCAAGCCAAGTATGAATGGTAAACCTATAAGTGCTAAAGCTACAGGGTAGTCCAGAAAGGCGTGCATATTCTTAGTTACGAATCTCATACCAACCTAATTTAAGCTTTGAAATATTGTTCTTCTATTACCTGCCCGTTTTGCCAAACAGTTCTAAGAATCTCGTGCCAAAAAACCTTACTACCGTCTTTCATGTCAAAGTCGAAAGTAAATTCAGCAAAAGAAATATCTCCAATCAAGGCAGCATTATGCATGATGATATCATTCACTTTAGCAATTGCGTTGGCAAAACCTTTCATTTTGACTAGCATTTCCTCTTTGTTGTTTGTTACAGTACCATCAAAGTCCAAGGTTTTTACATTCGAAGCAAAATACTTTTCTGTGGCTTCTACAATTTGCCCTTTTCTTACCAGCTCGTTTTTGGCTGATAAAATTTCATTTAAAGATTGTTCCATTTTTGTTTTTTTGAATTGTTTGTCAATATCGACATGACAAAAGTCCAGCAATTCAAAAGCAATAAATATGAAGTAGTTTAAGAAATAAGGTTGATCTAGTTCAACTATTTTTTAGTTCTCTTATTTCTGATTCTGGATAAAAACTCGGTGGTCATTCCTAGGTATGAAGCCAACGCGTATTGAGGTACGCGTTGAACGAAATTGGGGAAATTCAACAGAAAATTCTCGTATCGTGCTTCCGCAGACTGAGTAAGGTTGAAGAGAATTCTTCGATGTTCAAAGGCTAGGCCTTTTTCTGCTATTATTCTAAAAAATGTTTCGAACTTATGGTTAGATGCTTTTAACTCTTGTTCTTTTTCGAATTCAATTTGTAGGATGGTACTGTCTTCTAACGCAACAATAAATAGAGTTGCAGGGTGTTGGTAGATGTAACTATTGAAATCTGAAACCCACCAATTCTCAATGGCAAATTGAAGTGTATGTTCCTGTCCTTCAGCCGATACAATATAACTTCTGAAAGCACCTTTTACTACAAATGACCTATGGCTATTTGTGAAGTTAGGCTGAACAATAAATTGTCGTTTTTTTATATTCACCTCTTCAAAACAAGACACAAACTGCTCTGTTTCAATATCGTTTAGTGCGACAATTTTTTGCACATAATCTATAAGTTGTCTTTTACTCATTATTCAAAGGCGTCCGCAATTAAAGTGTTATACTATGGAAATCAAGGCTGTGTAATGAAACAAAAAGTGCAGTTATATTCAAATAGTCCCTCTTAAATGTGTTACGGTTAGTCAGCCCAATGTCTTTGGAGGTCAACAATACTATCGTTTACTTCAAAATTAGCTATGTTAGAAATTTATAATTGGCAGCCTTGCTCAATATATTCGATAGGCAGAGGTGTTTTGGTTGTTCAGTGGTCAGCGAGACGTAAAGTAAGGTTGGTACTACACTCTACATCATCTTATAAAACCAGCTTATTTTAATTTTTGATATTTAATGAAAAATTAACAAATCTGTATTTGGCTATATTATTACGGTAATGTAGCTTTGGCGCCTAATGAAAAATCTGCGTTTAGGGTATTTTTTAGCAATTGGCATTCTAATATTGAATGTCTGGGGCTATCCATACGCACAATTAAATCAGGATTCAGTAATATGCTCCGAAGTGCTGAATGAAAGCACTGAAGTTATACCTCTCGTTGCTCAAGATCATCAGTTTTTTCTTTCAGAAGCTCCATTGTCAGACTTTGAAAAAACTTTCAATATTGATGTTGTTGAAACTGAGATTGAAGAAGAGCTAACCTCTTCAAAAAAGCACCTTGCAAGTAGCACATATATGGCGGCTATTTTGTGCTTATTGTTGCTTGGCTTTTTCTCTAGCCGAAGGGTAAAGAAGGTAACTTTTACACAGCGTTTTTCCTATTTAACTTCCCGCCACTGGTATATTGTATATCAGGTTTTTCGCATATAATACTTATTTCTAGTAGGTTAGGTTGTTGTCTAATAGCCCGGTCTAAAATTCTATAACTAAGTGACCTATAAAAGTCACAAGAGATCATTTTGTGCTTGTAAGCACATATCTCAAAAGAAATACCCTTAAAATCTTATTGTTTTTAAATCCCAAAATTGTGATGAAGAAAATTCTCATGCTTACGAGTTTGTGTGCATTGTTGCTATACACAAGCTGTGAATCAAAAAAGGAAGTTCATGAAATTGAAACCAAGTTTTCAGTAACAAGTCCTGCTCGCATGGACACTTCCATAACCAAAAATTATGTAAGTCAAATTCGCTCTATTCGCCATATTGAGTTACGTGCTCAAGAAAGAGGCTACTTGCAGAAAATTTATGTAGATGAAGGTCAGTCTGTAAAGCAAGGTCAACTGCTATTTAAGATTATGCCTAAGCTTTATGAAGCCGAATTACAAAAGGCTCAAGCTGAGGTCAATTTTGCAGAAATAGAATACCAAAACACTAAAAAGTTGGCCGATAGCAATGTGGTAGCTCCAAATGAGTTGGCTTTGGCGCAGGCCACACTAGAAAAGGCCAAGGCCGAATTGTCATTGGCACAAGTTCATTTACAATTCACAGAAATTAGAGCTCCGTTTGATGGAATCATTGACAGGTTTCATGTTCGCGAAGGAAGTTTATTAGAGGAAGGCGAGCTGCTTTCAAACTTCTCTGACAATAGCCAAATGTGGGTGTATTACAATGTACCAGAGGCTGAATACTTAGATTATAAATCTCAAATACAGAGTATTGAGGCCGTTAACGTAAAACTCTTAATGGCCAATAATAAGCAATTCGATCAGGCCGGAGTTGTAGAAACGATAGAAGCTGACTTCAATAACGAAACAGGAAATATTGCTTTCAGAGCAACATTCCCCAACCCGAATGGCCTATTGCGCCATGGCGGAACAGGCAACGTATTAATGAGCGTTCCACTGGAAAACGCACTGCTAATTCCTCAGAAATCTACATTCGAAATTCTAGACAAAAGATATGTATTCGTGATAGACGAACACAATGTAGTTAGGTCTAGAGAAATTAAAATTGCGGCTGAAATGCCCCATGTATTTGCGGTTTCAGAAGGCTTGTCAGAAAATGATAAAATCCTTCTAGAAGGCCTACGTTTGGTTAGGGAAAACGATGAGATCAGCTATGACTTTGTGCAGCCAATGGCAGTACTGTCTAATCTGAATTTATACGCTGAATAATCTACCTCCTAAAAATCAGAAAAAGATGTTTAATAAAATATTACACAGACCCGTCTTCGCAATTGTGATTTCGGTCGTTATCATTTTCATAGGTGGGCTGGCCATTAAGCAGCTGCCTATCTCTCAGTTCCCCCAAATAGCACCAACAACGGTTAGTATATTTATTGCTTACCCTGGCTCTAGTGCCGATGTTTTGGTAAAGTCTACCCTCATTACTTTAGAAAATTCAATCAACGGTGTTCAAGACATGCGCTATATGGCCACAGATGCTACAAGCGCTGGAGAGGCTACCATAAACGTAGTTTTTGAACCCGGTACAGACCCCAATCTCGCGGTTATCCGAGTGAAAACTCGGGTAGACCAAGTAATGCCGTTGCTGCCAGAATTAGTACAACGGGAAGGGGTAATCATTACGCCCATTCAGCCAAGTATGCTGATGTATGTTAACCTGTATGCGGACAATGAAAGTATGGATGAGAAGTTCCTTTACAATTACGCCAACGTTCAGATGATCCCCGAAATAAACAGGATTAAAGGGGTTGCCAGATCGCAGATTTTGGGTAGTAGAACTTATGCCATGCGTATATGGCTGAACCCAGATAGAATGCGCGCCTATAATATTTCTGTGGAGGAAGTGATGGAAGCCTTGGCAGAGCAAAGTATTATTGGTCGACCAGGTAGAATTGGCCAAAGCTCTGGTATTGCAGCCCAATCGTTAGAGTATGTGCTTACCTATAAAGGCCGATTTAACAAACCTGAGGAATATGATAATATCATCATTCGGGCTAATTCTGAAGGGGAAAGCATTCACTTAAAGGATATTGCTAAATCAGAATTGGGGAGTGAGTTTTTCGATATCTACTCTAATTTAGATGGGCATCCTTCTGCCGCTATTGTATTAAAGCAGAACTATGGAAGTAATGCGAGTGATGTAATTGCCGAGGTAAAATCGAAATTGGAAGAAATGAAAGCCAATTTCCCTCCCGGAATGGACTATAAAATTAGCTATGATGTATCTCAATTTTTAGATGCATCAATTGATAAAGTACTCCACACTTTGGGCGAAGCCTTTATTCTGGTTGCTGTGGTGGTTTTCGTATTCCTAGGCGACTGGCGATCTACTTTAATTCCCACGTTGGCTGTTCCTGTTTCGTTGATTGGTGCATTTTTCGTTATGCAGTTTTTCGGTCTTTCCATTAACCTAATTACACTTTTTGCGCTGGTATTGGCCATTGGTATAGTGGTAGATAATGCCATTGTTGTGGTGGAAGCTGTACATGCCAAAATGGAAGAGAAAAACCTTTCGCCTTATGTGGCTACACAAGAGGTATTGCATGAAATCAGTGGTGCTATTATAGCCATTACCGCGGTAATGACAGCCGTTTTTGTTCCGTTGGCATTTATGACTGGTCCAGTGGGTATTTTCTACAGGCAGTTTTCTATTACCATGGCTTCGGCAATTGTGCTTTCTGGTGTGGTGGCGCTTACGCTTACTCCAGTACTTTGCGCTATAATCCTTAAGAATACACACGGCCAGCCAAAGAAAAAAACGGTATTGAACAGGTTGCTCGATGGATTCAATAATGGCTTTGAAAAAATAACTGGAAGGTATACTTCATTGTTAAGGCGAATTGTAAACCGAAGAGTAGTGACTTTCGGTATTTTGATAGCGTTTTGTGCGGGAATTTATTTAGAAAGCAAAGTACTTCCTTCAGGCTTTATTCCGGGCGAAGACCAAGGTACTATTTATGCGATTATCCAAACTCCTCCGGGCTCTACCTTGGAAAGAACCAATCAAATATCTCAAAAGCTTCAGAAAATCTGTGAAGAAATTGATGGGGTAGAATCGGTTTCTTCATTGGCAGGTTATGAAATTATGACCGAAGGAAGGGGCTCTAATGCAGGTACTTGTCTTATCAACCTCAAACCTTGGGGAGATCGAGAAGAATCTGTAAAGGAAATCATGGAAGAGTTGGAAGAAAAGTCGAAAGGGCTTGGTGCCGTGGTAGAGTTTTTCGAGCCACCAGCAGTACCTGGCTTCGGTTCTTCGGGTGGTTTTTCTATGCGTTTGTTAGATAAAACTACCAATACCGATTACCAAGAATTTGATAAAATCAATAAGCAGTTTATTGAGGATTTGGGCAAGCGCGAAGAGCTAACAGGTCTGTTTACCTTCTTCGCTGCCAATTACCCACAATACGAATTGGTGATAGACAATGAATTAGCAATGCAAAAAGGGGTTTCTATTAATGATGCTATGGAAAACCTCAATATTTTGATTGGTAGTACTTATGAGCAGGGCTTTATCAGGTTCGGACGTTTCTTCAAAGTTTATGTGCAGTCAGACCCACAATTCAGAAAACTTCCTTCAGATGTATTAAAACTCTTTGTTAAAAACGATCATGGAGAAATGGTGCCTTATTCAGCCTTTATGAAAATTGAGAAGAAGCAAGGGCCAAATGAGGTAACCCGTTATAATATGTATAATTCAGCCTCTATCAGGGGTTTACCTTCAAAAGGATATACTACTGCAGATGCTATTCAGGCAATCAATGAGGTGGCCAAGGAAACCTTACCTAAGGGTTATGATATTGCTTGGGAAGGACTGTCATATGACGAGGCCAGTAGTGGAAATCAAGCTATTTACATTTTTATCATTGTATTAGCCTTTGTGTATTTTGTATTGGCAGCTCAGTACGAAAGTTTCCTTTTACCACTTGCGGTTATTCTATCAATTCCAGTGGGGGTATTTGGTTCGTTTTTATTGCTCAAATTGATGGGCTTAGATAACGATATCTATGCACAGATTGGACTGATTATGTTGGTGGGTTTACTTGGAAAGAATGCTGTATTAATTGTAGAGTTTGCTGTGCAGAAACATAGGCAAGGTTTTACAATTCTTGAAGCAGCTATTGAGGGAGCAAAAACGCGTTTCCGACCAATTTTGATGACTTCATTTGCTTTTGTGGCTGGTTTGATTCCGCTTGTAATAGCCACTGGAGCCGGTGCAATTGGAAACAGAACAATTGGCGCTTCGGCATTAGGGGGTATGATGCTCGGAACAATTTTCGGGGTAATTATAATTCCTGGGCTCTACTTCATTTTTGCGAAAATGGCAGAAGGCCGTCAATTGATTAGAGATGAACACGACAGACCATTAACCGAAGAACGATTTAAAAATGCGTAATAGATTGAAATATAAACACATAGTTGTAGCCAGTGTGTTGATGGCCTTTTCGGCTTGTACGGCTCCAGAATTAGCGCAAAAAGTGGCTAATACAGATGTGCCTGATCGTTATTACAGCGATCAGGATACCACTAACACCGCCAATATGCAATGGCGAGAATACTTTACTGACCCCTACTTGGTATCATTAATTGATACTGCTTTGAGCAATAATCAAGAATTGAATATTACTCTTCAAGAAATTGAAATTGCAAGAAACGAGGTAAGTGCGAAGAAAGGAGAATACTTGCCTTCGGTGAATTTAAGAGCGGGAACGGGAGTAGACAAAGTAGGACGATATACTCGTAATGGTGCGCTTGAAGCCAATACTGACATCGAACCAGGCAGAGAATTTCCAGAACCGCTAGGCGACTTTATGGTTGGCGCTTATGCCACTTGGGAAGTGGATGTTTGGCGCAAACTGCGTAATTCTAAAAAGGCAGCTTTAACGCGCTACCTCTCTTCTGTTGATGGGAAGAATTTTATGGTCACCAATCTGATTGCAGAAATTGCCAACTCTTATTATGAGTTACTAGCATTAGATAATCAGTTAGATATTGTCAAACAGAACATTGTAATTCAGACTGGTGCTTTGAAAATAGTAAAGCTGCAAAAAGAGGCTGCTAGAGTTACAGAACTGGCGGTGCGTAAATTCGAAGCTGAGGTATACCATACTCGTAGTTTACAATTTGATATTCAGCAGAAAATCATTGAGACAGAGAACAGGATCAACTTTTTGGTGGGGCGATACCCTCAATCAATTGAGCGGGACTCTAAAACTTTCAATGATCTGTTGCCTAAACAAATTCATTCAGGAATTCCTTCGCAATTGCTAGCCAACCGACCTGATATTAGGCAGGCAGAATTAGAGCTAGAAGCTTCGAAATTGGATGTGCAAGTAGCCAGAGCTAGGTTTTATCCTTCAGTAGGAATTACTGCTGGTGTTGGACTTCAAGCTTTTAACCCAAGCTTTTTGCTTAAAGCCCCTGAGTCATTACTGTACTCATTGGCAGGTGATCTTATGGCGCCTTTGATCAATAAGAATGAGATTAGGGCCACTTATAATAATGCCAATGCAAAGCAAATTCAGGCTGTTTTCAATTATGAGAAAACGATTTTAGGTGCTTTTGTTGAGGTAGCCAATCAGCTTTCAAACATTGAAAATTTAAAGCAGAGCTATGACTTGAAGGCGAAAGAAGTTGATGCGCTTTCACAGTCGATCAGTATTTCAAATGACCTTTTCAAATCAGCAAGGGCAGATTATATGGAAGTATTGTTGACACAGCGCGATGCATTAGAATCGAAGTTTGAATTGGTTGAAACCAAAATGCAGCAAATGAACGCCATGGTTAATATCTATAAGGCGCTAGGTGGTGGTTGGAATTAATATTATTCTCATTAATAAATGAGTCCATAGGTCATAAATAGCAAAAAGGCCATTCTAATTGTTAGCATGGCCTTTTCTTATGCTCTATTTTATTCTGAAGTATTATTCCAAAATCTCATCTAAAACATCAAAAGCTTCTTCGGTACTGCCTACAAAACGCTTGATGATTTTTCCTTCGGGGTCTAGAATAAACTTAGTTGGAAAACCTGCTACATTGAGTTTTAGCACAAGATCTTCGGTTTCGTTTTGGGCCAATACCTGTTGCCAGTCGTAGTCGTATTTATCAAGAAACTGAACCATCTTTTCCATGCTGTCTCCGCTGTTGATGCCCAAGATGACTAACTGATCTTTGTATTTTTCTTGGTATTCTTTAACGGTTGGCATTTCGGCAATACAAGGCGCGCACCAAGTTCCCCAGAAATCTACCAATACATATTTTCCTTTTAAACTGTAAAGCTCGAAAGTCTCGCCATTTGGTGTGGCATTACTGGTGAAGTTCGGAATGATTTTTCCTTCCATAGTGGATTCAATTCCTTCTACTCTTTGCGCTACAGCCTCGTAGTAAGTGTATCCTTCTAAGCTTTTATCGAAAGACTTGAAAATTTTGATCGCCTCATCTTGCGAAACTTGGCTACGCACCATCATATCTGACAAATACCAAGCAGCAGCTTGTGATTTAGGGTTTGATGCCACAAATGCCTTTTTCATTTCGTCCACTTTCTCGTTCAGAAGATTCATAGAATCGGTAAGTATATCATATCGTGGGTCGGTATCTTCTAGTTTGTTTTGTTCTAGCTGCATATTCACAGCTTGATTTAGTAGGGGAAATATTTTACTGTTGATGCTCGCCAAATCGTCATTAGCTGGAGTTCCGGTAGGGTAGGCGTTTACAAAATCGGTCACCTCTCCTTTAAACTCGATGTAATCTCCGGGAGCTGCTAAAAAAGCAAATTGAGAAGATTTGGCTGGGTAATAGCCTCTGTCGGTTCTTTTAATAGTGTTTTCTACATTTGGCCAAAAAACGATAAACTCGGGTTCACTGATTTTTGCAGTGTAGGTAAACTTTCCATTCTCCACAAAAATGGAGTCAGAAACTCTATTCCCCTCGGCATCCTTATAGCTTCTAGTCATAAATTCGGTATCAAGCCCTTTTAGCGTTCCCGTTACTGTAAAGCTATCGGGTGCTACTTTTACTTCTGGCTTACAGGCAAAAAGTACAGCAGTGAGTAAAAGTAAGGAGGTGGTTTTTTGCAATAGGTTTTTCATATTAGTTTCTAAATAAATAAGTCAATTTTTAAAGCAGTTCGTCAATCATTGTGCGTACTTTCTCTTCTGAAGGGCGAGGAGCAAAGGCGGTAACAATATTAAAATTCTCGTCAATAAGCAAGTAGCGTGGAATGCCGTTGATTTTGTAATCGGCCAATTCTGCCTGACTGATTAAATAGGTCTTTTCCGTCCAGCCTTTCTTCTGAATGTAGTTTTCCCAGGCCTTAACATTTGTGTCAATGGAAACGGAAAGAAACTCGATGTCTTTTCCTTTGTAGTCTTCTTTTAGCTGTTCATAAGCTGGTTCTTCCGCTATACAAGGCCCGCACCATGTTGCCCAAAAATCGACATAAATGACTTTGCCCTTGTATTGAGAAAGCGGGTGCTTTTCACCGCTTTCGGTGTTCATTACAAAATCATAAGCGGCATGTCCGGGGTCGAGGCTATTGTAAGAAGACAGGGTGTATTCAATGGCGTTTTGGTAGTCGGGGTTTTTCAATTCGGCCATTACGGTTTTCGATTGAACTACAATGCTGTCTACTAATCCCGCATTTTTGAGAGAGTATAAAAAGGATTCTGTTTTCTGGAATTCTTTCATTTCAGGGGTTAAAGTAAAATCGGTGAAAAAGCCACTACTTCTGAATTTCTCGTTACCGAATACTCCTAGCATATCTCTGAAATTAGGATGTTCCATGTATTTATTCTGGTCTAAGTTGGCTGTTTTTTCATTCAGAATTTCTTTGGCTGGCGTCATGGCCTTAATCCAATTTTCATCACTAAACTCAAAGTAATCTTTAAAACTGGCGTAAATAGGGAAACTTTCTAGGGTGTTGATGTAGTCTAAATCAAGTCTCAGTTTTTCAAATTCTATAAACTTCGCGGAAGCATTTTTCACGTTTTCTAGTTTGGCTAATCGGGTTGCATTTTCTGTTTCGGCCAGTTTAACGATATCTTGCACATCTGGAGATTTAACCTCTCTTCCGCCCGAAAGGTAGGAACCACTTTTTGGAAAGGGAACGTCCATTAAATAGCGGTTTACTTCTGCACCTTTGCCTTCAAAAGTAGCCTTGTTCGGATCCATATAATCAAGGCTCACCACCAAGCTATCGCCAGGGCTTAAGTAGAGTTGATTTCTTCCCACACTAAAATAACCCTCTTCTTCCAATACAAAAGAAGTAGAGAAACGATTATTGGCATCTACAGAAAGCTCAACGTTTTGAATGCCTGTTAAGCTTGCTAGGCTGCCTCTGGCGCTTAGGGTTTTGGTGGCGTTATTAAAATTGATAAGCTCTCCTTGAATTACTACTGTTTTTGGGGGCTCTTCTTTTTCGGATAAACAGCTAGTGAAGATAAAGAAGGTGAGTAGGAACAATAAGGGGAATTTAATATGTCGCATAGAAGATTTTTAACTAATTGATATCTCAGAATTAGCTTCAAGTTAATTGTTTGCTTCTGTTTATCAAGTTTGATTTGTAGTAGGTGGTAAACTTGAAGTTTGACTTTCTTTATAATATGTACATAGGTGTCAAACCGTTGAATGATTTCAATAATCGAAACTCCTTTATCGTTTTCTGCTGTATTTCCGCTTTACTGTGCAGGTTTCGGTGCTTCCTGAATTCAGAAGCTCCGTAGTTGTAATTACCAAGTTGGGTCCGGTTAATACGTAAGTAGAGTTGATGTCAATACTATTGGGGAAAATGGGAGGGCTAAAAGTTATTTTTTCGCTTAGGGCTATGAAGGTACCTTTCTGTTGAAGTTCACCATTTACAGTGTATTCATAGCTTGAGTTTATTAGTGTTTTTAATTCAATATGCTCTTCTTGACTACCGCTAGGGAAGGTGCTGCCTTGACTACAGACGGCTTCTTCTTCTGTAAAGACCCAAGTAGTGAAAAAATCAGGATTTGTAATATGTGTTATTGCAGGCTCATTATATTGACAAGAAGCGGTAAAGAAGCAGGCCATCGCTGATAATAATAAGTATATAGGCTTCTTAAATCTAATCATAGACGTTTTGAAAACTCATTATAGTTACGAAAGAACTAAGTCTTGAGCTGTGAGTTTTATGTTTAAACAGTGTCAAGGGCAAAAGGTTGCGAAATGTAACGCCAGCCATCAAAAGAAAAAAACACTGGTCAGACCACACGAAGTAGTCTGACCAGAAGTAAGTATGGTTATTCTGACCTTAAACTTTTTACGGGGTTTGCTATGGCTGCTTTAATGGCCTGAAAGCTCACCGTAACAATAGTCACCAAGATGGCTCCAGCCCCAGCTATGGCAAACACCCACCAATACAATTGGGTTTTTACTTCGTAGCCATCTAGCCAGCCTTGGAGAACATTGTAAGAGACTGGAATAGCAACAAAGCAGGAGATTATAACCAGTAAGGTAAAGTCCTTTGAGAGCAATTTCCATAGGTTGATTACACTGGCACCAAGTACTTTTCGAATGCCAATCTCTTTGGTGCGTTGTTCCGCAACGAATGCCGAAAGCCCGAATAATCCTAAGCAACTGATAAGAATCGCTAGCAATGTAAAAAAGCTTGCTAGGCTACCAATTCTCAGTTCTGCATCAAATTTTCTGTTGTAATCGTCATCTGCAAAGTGATAATCGAAAGGTGCTTCGGGAAGTATTTCTTTATAAACTTTTTCGATTGCAGGTAATGATTGGCTCGCGCTTACAATTGGGTTAAGCCTGATGAACATATAACTCATATAGTCTTGTTCCTGCTCTAAAAACATGACCGACTGATCTGTTTGTTGAAAGGGTGAGCCTTTAATCATGTCTTTCACCACGCCAATAATTGTATAATTTTTGGCTTCTCTCCATCCGGGGTTGTACCTAACTATCGTTCCGATAGGGTTATCAAGGTTCATTTCCTTCAAAGCAGATTCGTTGATAATGATGGAATTTTTATCCGTTTCTAAATTTGGGTTGAAGTCTCGTCCAGCAATAAACTCCATGTCTACCGCATCAGCATATCCGTTAGAAATAGTGATTGTGTTGAATGACTTATCGTAGTTGGGATCCATTCCTTCCCAAGAAAAACCATGGTTCCAGCCAAAGGTGCTCGTTACCGAGTAATCAGAAAAACCGACAGCTTCGGCCATGCTTGTGTTAAGAATTTCCTTCTTTAATAGTTCCTTTTGATTTCTAAAGTTAGGAGATGCTGGGGCTAAGGTAATCATGCCTTTGGGCGAATAGCCTATAGGTCTGTCTTTGGCGGTCTGAATTTGGTTGTTCACGGTTATGGTGCCAATGATTAAAGCAATTGAAATAGTAAACTGAAACACTACAAGCACTTTGCGAGGAATGGATGCGCTTTTTCCAAACTTAAGTCCACCTTTAAGCGCCTTGAGTGGTTTGAAACTAGAAAGATAAGCCGCAGGGTAGGAGCCCGCAACGAGTGCTGTGAAGAGTATAAATCCGAGACTAAGCAACCAAAACTCAGCTATATTCCAAGGTGCAACAATGGCTTTTCCTGCGGTTTCATTAAACCAAGGTAATAATGCTTTAAGCAGCAAAAGTGAAATTAAGAAGGCCGCTAAAGTATAAAGTAATGACTCAATGTAAAATTGAGAAATGAGCTGTTTTCTCATTGAGCCTAATGTTTTTCTAATCCCCACTTCTTTGGCCCTTTTTTCAGAGCGAGCGGTGCTCAAATTCATAAAGTTGATGCAGGCCAAAAGCAATACGAAAATACCGATGGCGCCATACAGCCTCACAAATTTCATTTCATTACTCAAAACGTTCTTTCCATCTTTCCATTCCGACCTTAAATGCCAGTCTTTCATAGGATGGAGAAACAAGGTTTGACCTGATTCTTTAGCCCAATCATCATAATTACTCTTCACTTTTTCAGCAATGAGCGCTGAAAGTTGATCTTGGTTAACATTGTTGGCTAGCTTGATATAGACATCAATATTGTAATTGTTCCAAACATTAAAGGCTTCAGGTGTTTCTCCGAGTAATAATGATAGACGGGAAAAGAAGGTGGCATTACTGAACTTGGAGTTTTTTGGCAGGTCTTTATAAACTCCGCCCACTAATAAATCAATAGAAGAATTGAGTTGAACGTTCTGTCCAACTGGATTTTCTTTACCAAAGAGTTTTGCTGATAATGACTCAGAAAGCAGAATCGACCTTTTCTCTTTGAGCCCTTGAGTTGTTCCGTAAATCATTTCTAGACTCAAGGCTTCTGGGCCTTCTGGCTGAAGAAAAACTCCTATCTGTCTAAATTTCAATTCTCCATTTCCGATTACCGGTGCTTGAGTTCTCGACCTAACCATAAACAGACTTTCAATCTGATCGGGAAAGGATTCTCTAATGAGTGTACCCATTCCGGTTGTCAGTGAATTGCTTACTGAAACACCTCCTTCTCCGTTGTCTTCTGCCCGCAATACCTGAACAATTTGATCATAGTTTTTATGGTATTTGTTGTAATTGAGTTCGTCCTGAGCCCAAAGGCCAATAAGCATGGCTACTACCATGCCCATGGCAAGACCAAAAATGTTAATAAAAGAGTAGCCTTTGTTTTTGAGCATTTGTCTATAGCTCACTTTAAAATTGTGGTTGAACATAGTATTTGAGTTTTTGAATTTGATAAACCGAAAAGCAAAAGGACGCATATAGTTAATGACCTGAAACCAATAGTTGCGTTTTGCTTTTCGGGGTGAATGTTGTTTTAGTGTTGCGTAGAATTTTTCGTCCAAATCGCCCAAAACCTCTTCTGCTAGTTCATCTTTTATAAACCAGTTGAGTAGCTTTTCAGCGAAGCGAGGAGGGGTAATATGGTTTTTAGTGTTTTTATTCATGTTCCTAGGAACAATTTTGTTATTCAGCTCTTAGGGCTTTAACTGGGTTTTGGCTGGCTGCTGAAAAAGACTGACCTATAACAGTGAGCATTGCTAGAATACTTGCCGTCAAGCCAGCTCCAGCAAAAATCCACCAGCTTAATGGTGTCTGATTGGCAAAGTTATCGAGCCATTTTTCCATTAAGTACCAAGCAATTGGCCAAGCTATTATAAAAGCAAGCAGCACCCATTTCATAAAGTTAGTACTCAGCAAAGCAATCACTTGTCCCGTGCTGGCCCCTACAACTTTCCTGATTCCAATTTCCTTAATGCGTTTTTGGGTTTCGTATAGGGCCATGGTAAACAGCCCTATAGATGAAAGAATTACTGCGATCAGGGTAAATATCACAAAGGTTTGGGTTAACTTTTTTTCCCGTTCATATTGCGTGTTCAGCTTATCTTCCAACACGGTATATGTGAATTTTTGGTTTGGATTAAATGTTTGAAAGAGTTCAGAAACACTCTCTATCGTTGCTTTAAAGCGTTCTTCCTGTACTTTAAGTGTAAAGGGGTTCTCAATATTTTCGAAATTAACCATAACGAGAGGAGCTATTTTTCTTGATAAGTGCTCATAGTGAAAGTTTTCTACCACACCAATCACTTGATAAGGATCACCTTCTCCGCCCCAATAGCTACTTGCCAATTTTGCATCTTCAAGGTTTTCAATTCCCCAAAACTCCATAGCGGCTTTGTTAATCACCACTTTGTTTTGTCTTTGAACATCTAGAGAGTCCGAAAAAAAGCGCCCTTCGATTATTTTAAGACCAACAGTTTCAGCGTAATTCGCATCTGCACTTAAAAGCTTGATTTCTGAGTATTCATAATTACTGTTTACCAACTTCCAAGGCATTCCAGAAATAGAATTATCAAAAGGTGTTTTCCCTTGAGAAAAATGCTCTACCCCAGGAATCTTGGCCAATTCGTTTACCACAAAGTCGTAGTTCTTCTTCTGTTCTTGGCTCTTTTCATAAAACTCTTTATCATCTCCAGAGTATTCTACCCTGTCGAAGAAACCAAAACTGACTAGGTTCTCCTTATCAAAACCAAGGTCTTTGTTTTGCATGTACTTGAACTGTTTGAAAATTACACCTGTAGCAATTATAAGTGCGATGGCAAACACATATTGAACTGTAGTGAGCACCTTTCCGGCTTTAAAGCTCTTAATGTTATTCAGCTGACCTGATAGCGCTTTTACGGATGATATTCTAACTGTTTGAAGAAGTGCCACAAGCGTTGTAGCAATTATGAATACAAATGTGGCGGCACTAATTAAGCCTAGAACATTCAATTCATTCATGTCAAGGGTTAAGTTTAAGAAGTTGAGATATGTAGGTTTAATTACGAGGAATAGCACATAGGTTACTATTATGCTAATAACCATATAGACTAGTCTTGAGGCGACCAATTCAAAAACAAAGTCTTTCTTTTCGGCTCCATGTATTTGTTTGATACTTTTTGCCTTGAGTTGAGAAAAAGATAGTGTCGATTGCATATTGGTGAAATTCAAGATGCTGACAAGTAGAATGACAAGAGCAACCAAGCGCATAGTGTCTAGTTCATAGGCCTGACCGTGTTTGCTTAAAAGGTCAGTGTTTAATTGCTCATTGAAGTAGGTATCACTAAATGCTACCGTTGATAGGGTGCTTTCTTTGAACTGCGGATGGTTACGGCCTAACCCAGCAATTTTCTCATCGAAGGCATTTTTGTCGAAAGAGTTGTTCACAAGTAAAAACTCAATGCCTGCTGTACCCCAGAAACTTTGTGCGTGTATGGGTAAAATAAAGTCGAAGGTCATGGAGCTGTTGGAGGGGATGTCTTCCAATATTCCAGCAACCTGAAACGAACCTCGTTGGCTTATTTCAATTAACTCCCCAATTGGTTCAGAATCTCCAAAAATCCGCTTAGCCATCGATTGGGTTAAGAGAATATTCGAAGGTTTTTTCAGTACTTCATTCGGATTTCCGTCAATTAGTTTAAAGTCAAAATAGTCGAAGAATGTACTGTCCGTAATCATTCCACCACCTCTGTAAATCTCATTGTTATATGATAATTTGAGTCTGTTGGGGCTCATGTAAATGGTTTGTACTGAGCCCTCTATTTCTGAATACTTACTATAATCCGCTTTGAAAAATAAACTCGTATTGATTGGCTCATATTCGTCTACAGCGCTTTGCTGAATCACTGGGATATACAGTTTAGCATAATTGGTGTGGAACTGGTCGGTGGTTTGTTCGGAATTGACCCAGAGATAGATCAGAAATGTACTGAATACACCAACTACTATGCTTGTAAGGCTGGCAAAGCTGATAAGTGTATTTTTTCTAAATAGCCTAAAGGCTAGCTTAAAGTGAAGTTTCATAGGACTAATTGTTGAGTTTTTGTTTTTGAAGAATTTAAAAGCAAACGGACGCAGATAGTTAATGACCTGAAACCAATAGTTGCGTTTTGCTTTTCGGGCTGAATGTTGTTTTAATGTTGAATGGAATTTCTCGTCCAAATCGCCCAAAACCTCTTCTGCCAGTTCATCTTTAATAAACCAGTTGAGTAGCTTTTCAGCTAGGCGAGGAGGGGTGATATGGTTCTTGGAGTTTTTCATTGTTTATGAATCGTCATTGCGAGAGAGGTCCTTTTGCGCTAGCAATGGAGCGACCGAAGCAATCTCATAATCGTTATCCCGAGATTGCTTCGTCACAAACTTCCGCTACCGCGAAGCTTGTTTCTCGTAATGACGCCTAGATGTTAAAATTTAGTTTACTGCCAGCAAAGGCCGGAAACTGATTCCAAAGTGATACTTTAAAATCTCTAGCCTCTTGTAGCGTTCTCTGACCAGAGGCTGTAATTGTGTAAATTCGTTTTCTTCGTCCACCACGTTCGGCAGTAGATTCCCCCATTTCTGATTCTAGAAATCCTTTTTCCATTAATCTGTTAAGAGTGGAGTGCACCGCCCCAATGGATACGGCTCTACTGGTTTGCGATTCAAACTCTTCGGCAATTTTAAAAGCGTAGGCTTCTTTATCTAAAATACCAACCAAGAGCAGAAGTGTCTCTTCAAAGTCTCCTAAGCGTGTTTCTTTCATAACTTACTAGATTGTAGAACAAATATAAGAAACAAATTTAAATATGTTCTACTTTTTAGTAAGTAATAAATTGAACGAGTGCTAACTTGAGTAATTAAGTGTTATGTTAAAATTTATTTTTACTATAAAAAATTTAACCATAGTAAGGTCATTTTTTTTGTTAGGTGTTTTATTGTTTTGAAATTATTCTGAATCCGAGTACATTGAACTTAGTTATACGTTGTTTTTATTTTTTGTGTAATTCTTGTTTTCAACCTTATCTAACCCTTATGAAATCCAAATTGACCATTTGCTTCATTCTAATTTGCCAGAGTTGCTTGGTGTTTGCTCAAAAGGCTTCGGGCATTGAAGAGATTAGCCAGTCGCTGGAAAATTACGATACCTCTTTTCCCTTCGAGAAAGCCTATGTTCATACCGATAGAAAGTACTATTCGGCTGGTGAAATGGTATGGTTTCAAGCCTATTTGGTTGATGGAAAAACGCTTGAACCCTCTGGGTTGAGCGGAAGTATTATGGTGGATCTATATGATTCGGAACACAAGCTTATAGCGCAACGGAAAGTCTATTCGAATGGAGGTTTTGGTAATGGTGACATTAAACTACCGAGTGACCTGAAAGCTGGAGTTTATATTCTGAAGGCCTACACTAATTGGATGAAAAATTTCGATGAGGGATTCATGTTCGAAAAGAAATTACTGGTAATGGATGATTCATGGGCACCAACAGAAGTGAACAGTAGCGATATAGACGTTCAGTTTTTCCCAGAAGGCGGACACTTGGTAGATAACGTAAAGAGCAGAGTAGCCTTCAAAGCCATTGATGTTTCTGGTCGAGGGGTTTCTGTTTCGGGTCAAGTGACTGACGAATCGGGTAACGCCATTACTGACTTTACTACTGAACATGACGGAATGGGGACTTTCTCATTCACACCAGAAATGGGGAAGAAGTACAGCGCTAAAATTGAAGGCAGTTCAACAAGCTTCCCTTTGCAAACGGTGGAAGATAGAGGTTTTGTTATTGAAGTAGATAACAGTAATATGAACCTTTTAAAACTGAAATTGAGGTCTAATGAAAACACGAATAAAGCGCAAAACTATAGCTTAATCATTCATTCTAAGCGCCAGTTAATTTATGCCCTAGAACTCAAACTTACAGAAAGTGAGAACCTGATTACCTTGCCTAAAATCCACTTTCCTAACGGTATTTCGCACATTACTTTATTCGATAGCGAGTCGAATGTTGTTTTGGAGCGACTCATTTTTGTGGATAATCCCAAAGGAAAAATCACAGTGAGTACCGATCAGGAAACTTATGAGCCTAGAAGTAAAGTAACTGCTAAGATCGATGTTAAAGAATCGAACGGAATGCCTGTTGAAGGTTTGTTTTCTGTAAGTGTTTTGGATCTAGGGCAAACGCTTGACAGAGCACCCAATCAAACCATTTATTCTGATTTATTCCTCACTTCTGACCTTAAGGGCTACATCGATAACCCGATGTATTACTTTGACCCCAACAGTGAAAAGGCAAAAGCACACCTGGATTTGGTAATGATGAGTCATGGCTGGACACGTTTTTCTTGGGATGAAATATTACAAGGTTTGCCCGAGCCAGAATACCAAGTGGAAAAGGGGCTGTCTATATCTGGAAGGTTGATGAATACATCAGGAAAGAAACCACAGGCTGAAGGTGAAATTACCATGATTAGTCAAACAGACAATATGGAATTATTCAATACAACTCATACAGATGAAGAAGGAGTGTTTAGTTTTAATAATCTTAGGTATTCAAATACCGATAATGTGATTTTGCGCGGCACGGGGCGCAAAGGAGATAAATATGTGAAAATTGTGTTGGACAGCACTACGAATACACCTGCACTCAGTTCGGACTTTAAATCACGTTTTGAGACGCAAGAGATTAAACCAGAAGAGATTACAAGCTATACAGAAAAAAGTAACTTCCGCAAATCCTATGTGGTTACCTATGGTTTTGACTCCCTTATGTTCAGAGATCTAGGTTCTGTAACAGTAGAAGGGAAAAAGCGAGGAGAAACTGTTTCTCGCTTGGCCAGCAGTACTTATGGCTTAAGTAATTATGTGATAAATTTCAATGATATTAACATAAAAACCTATATTAATCCACTTGATGCTTTAGAAAACAGAATCCCTGGTTTTAGAACCAATATTGCTGGTAACAGTGGTAGCGAGGATAATATAGGGACATTCGATGGTGCCGGTCGTATGACCAATTACATCACAATCAGAAACCCAGGAGGAACAACTAAAGAGGGACAGGGTGGTACAGGCAATGATGGTATGCCCCGTCTTTTATTGGATGATAAGCTCATTACCTATGATCAAATAGTTTCTATGGCACCCAGCATGATTGACAGGGTAGAGGCTTATTATCAAGAAACGAGAAACGTGTTTAATACAGCTGATTTAGGTTGGGTATTGGCATTTTATTCTAAAGAAGAGGGAGCCAAAAATGTAATCACCAAAAGGCTAAAGAATGGCTATGATAAACCGAGAGAGTTTTATGCTCCAAAATACGATGTAAAGGAACCTGTGCATAGTCAGCCAGACCGCAGGGTAGTGCTTTTCTGGAAACCGATGTTATTGATTGAAGATGGTGAAATTACATTTGACTATTGGAATAGCGATATGGATACAGAAGTGATGATTGATGTTCAAGGGCTTTCAATGTCTGGTGAGCCTTTTCATCTGGTGAAAAGCTATAAAATCGAAAAGAAATAAGCATGGTTAGATTTAGATTCTTGTTCAGCTTAATGCTCATTATGAGCAGCTTGACTTTAGTTTCACAAGAAGGCTTTGGCCAAATTAGAGTACTGAAAGGTAGGGTAGTAGAGAAAGAGAGTGGAAATCCCATCAGCTATTGTACGGTTGCTTTGGTGGGTACATCATTGGGAAGTATAACCGATCAGGACGGCTATTTTGAGATTAAAGACTTGCCCAATGAGACCCTCAATATTGTGGTTTCTCATATCGCTTATGAAAATAGAATATTGGTGTATGACCCGAAAAGGCTTCCTGAATCCTTAATTATAAAGCTCGATCCAGCAGTAGTTGAACTTGATCAAGTTGAGATAAGCACGAAGGGCAAAGGTAGAGTTGCACGGAAAAGACGAAGAGAGATAGGCGACTTTTACAATATGGTTTTAGGCACTGGCTATGATGACAAGGATATTGAACTTACAAATGCAGAAATCATCGACCTAAAAGACTTGACTTCTAAAAGCACTATCTACAGTGCAAACTATGACCTCAATTTTGTTAATCAGCACCTTGGCTATCAGATTGACTACTACAACTTTGCATTTTATATGGCCGATAGAGCGAAATCGTTTTTTGGTTACCCTGTTTTTACAGAAATGAGGCCCGAGAATGAGGAACAACAAAAGCAGTGGGTAACTAACAGAGAGAAAGCTTACTACGGTTCATTAACGCATTTTTTGCGTAGTTTGATAGAGAATAAAGTGACAGAAGAGAATTTTTTAGCAAGCCTTACCAACTATAACCCTTCGTCATTCGATTCAAAAAAAATGAGTAGAAAGACCGAAGTGATTCGAATCGATTCAACAGGGTATTCAGAAGGAAATGTCCACTTGATCTATCATAAAGAAAAAGAATTCTACGAGTTGAGCTTTGATGGCGTAATTGAGGTTTTTTACGTGGGACCCGGAACTGAAGAGTTAGAAACCACGCCTTTGAGTTACATAAAAGTGATTGGAACAAGGGCCATTGTCTACCCAAATGGTATGCTGAAAGACCCACTTTCTATTATGACTTATGGCTATTTGGGTAATAAAGGTGTGTATGAAATGCTGCCGTCAAACTATTTACCCAAAAGGAAGTAACGGTGAGAGAAATGGATTTTTTAGAATAAGTCTTCGTTACCCTAAATATCATAAACAGACCCTTCCCCAATGAAGTGAACTTTGTTATTTTATCCCTTGAAAAGAACGGCTTTTCCAATATCATTGTAAGCGAAAGCCAGATATGTTAAAACAGCATTACCCATTCGATCCTTCCATAAAGCATCATGTACTGATAGCACTTGGTTTGGCAGTATGGGTTTTTGTGTTTCTCTTTTTTACCGAACCGCTTGATGTAGGTCAGCTTTACTTGAATGAAAAGCTGACTTATCTGCCGCTCTATGGTTTTTTTGGTTCTGTTTGTTATCTCATTTGCTTGCCATTTCAGTATTGGCTGTCTAAAAAAGTAGGGCATTGGCTTGTTTGGTCCGAACTTACTTTTATGTCTTTCGTCATCATTATCGGTTTTGTGGCTACCCGTTTGGTGTACTACTATTTGGTGGTGGACTCTGACCCATACGCCTATACCATTTCTTATTTTGCTACTGCCATTTATTTGCCCGCTGCACTCACGGTTTTCCCTATGGTCGCCATAGGCCGTTGGTCTTTTGGTAAATACAAAGAGAAGCGTTTAGAGAACGATAAAATCGAAATCAAAGGTACGGGGAATTACGAGAGTTTGCGTCTGCAATTGAACGACCTTATTTGCATTCAGTCGTCTGATAATTATGTGGAAGTGACTTTTGACGAAGGAGGAAATTTAAAGACTCAGCTGATCAGAAATAAGCTGACGGCTGTGGAGGAGCAACGTCCAGAATTGATCCGAACCCACCGTTCTTTTTTGATGAATCCTTACCATTTTAGGCAGTGGAAAACGGGAAACCGTAAAGTAAATGTAATGCTTACAGGCGACCTTGAAGTACCCGTTTCAAAAACTTATCAGGCTGCAGTAGAAGCAGCCGTCAATTCCACCACAGAATAGTGTGATTTCGCCACAACCCTAATTAAATAGGTTTAAAGGCCGATTTCTGTTTGTACGTTTGAATCAGTCAAACACATAAATACACGCAAAACAAACAGACATGAAAAATTTAATGACCCTAATTTTCCTTATTACTTTAAGTTTTAATCTTTCGGCACAAGCCAATTGCGACTGTAAACCAGAGCTAGATTTCGTCTACGAGCAAATGCAGACTACCTATTCTTTCAAAGACCAAATCAAGGGAGATCAGAAAGAAGTTTTTGAAAGCCTTTATCAGAAATTAAGCACTCAAATGGCCGAGCCAATGAGTCTACCAGACTGCTTCTGGAAACTCAATCAGTTGATGTCATTAGTGAACGATAAACATGCTGAAGTCTTTGAAAAAAAGCCTGATTTTGAAGCTGAGAAAATATACGATTCGGCATTTGTAAAAGCATACCGAGCCACCGATGCTTTCCTCAATTTCCCTAAAGCAACAATCGACCTTGATGTCTTAGCTGCTGAGCTAAAATTGAAAGCTGCCAGCGATATTGAAGGTATTTACAACATTGGTAGTGTGATGAAAATGGGTGTTTATCGCATTGATGATACCGACAGTTTAGTGGGCGTGATTTTACAATCGCAACTTGGTACTTGGGCACTAGGACAGGTTTTCGCTTATTTGAAAGAGACACAGCAAGTGGCTCATTACGATATCGCTTTTTACAATCAAGTTTATAAGCATTTGACATTCGCGAAAGCTCAATACTTTGCCAATGGAATGCTTTTCTCTAATGTGATCAAGGAAAATGCGGGAGAGAACCATAGCTTGATCAATGGGGAAGAAAAGGAGGGTTATGTGCTGTCGAATTTAACAGATGATGTGCAATACGTTTGGTTGAATAGCTTTAACCGCAGGACTATGGCGACTAAGCGCGATGCACTGATTACACAAATTGAGAATGAGCTTAAAGCCCCAAACTTGATCATTGACTTGCGTAACAATGGAGGAGGAGCAGACAAGATCTCGCTTCCGATTTTGAAAGCATTGAAAAAGAAGACAGAGCATATTTATGTGATCACGAATTTCTATACTGGATCCAATGCGGAAATGACTACTGTGCGCTTAAAACAACTTTTTAACGCAACTCAATTAGGACAAAGGACTTATGGTGCCATTAGTTATGGTTCTAACTATGGCAAAACCTTTCATTCCTCTTCTGGGCTATTTAGTTTTTACCCTACGGATATGAGACAAAGGCAATTTATTGAGTACGAAGAAATAGGGGTAGCACCAGATATTGCTTTAAAGGCCGATACTGATTGGATTGAGCAAACGCTCAACTATATCAAAACTCAAAAGCAATAATTTTAAAGAGACCGGGTCAGATGTGTTTGACTGCTGTCTAATCCAAAAGAGGCCGTTGAAAGGCGGTCTCTTTGCTTTCTTAAACAGCAAAGAGGTTACTTGAGAGATACTGAAACAAATTCAGTATGACACTCCGAACAAGCTCAATTGAACTGTCATCCTGAGCTCGCAGGATCCGTTAGCTACTCAGTTAAAAGCAGAGGGGCGCTAAAGAAAGCGGACAGAGTTCTTAATGAATAGATTGTCAAAGGTGCTGCCAGCAGATAAATCGGAGAACCTGCGACAGGAAGGATTCAATATTCCCTTAAAGATTCACCATTGCTGAATAATGATGCATACTTGATTGTCCCTAATTGCAAATTCTTTTGCTCCCCAAGGGCGAAGTGTGACTTTACTAAGATTTGGATGCAAAAACTCGGGATATGATGAACTTATCTTTTTGTATATCTCGTCAATACTATTTGTTACAAGTCTAAACTCGGGATTATGTTCCTTTGCTAGTTCTTTATTTTCAAAAAGGTACATTTGTAACTCACCCTTTTCGATCACACAAAATGGACTTTTTGACATCAATTCTTCATGTCCAATGCTAAACTCAAGGCAATCAATAAATAGTTTTAATCCGTCTTTGATATCCAGGTAATAGACATTGGGAACTAACTTGGCAAATTTCATAATTGATTTAATTTGGATTGACTTCTGCAAACATATAGAAATAAAGATATTCTTTATTTCTATATGTAGGGCTTGATTACAATCAAGAAATTACTTCATTCTAGCACTTACCCTCAATGTTTCAGGAGCCACTCCTAGGTATTAGGCGATTAGCATTTAAGGATAGCGATTTATCCATTGGGGGTTTTTCAATGGAAGTTCTTCTGGATTTATTGCTATATAATCCAAAAGACACCGTTGAATGACACTTCGAATAGGCTTTATTGAACCGTCATCCTGCCCGCGAAGCTTCGGGGCGTTTCAGTATCCGTGGGCTATTTTTTTTAGATCCTTCGCTTCACTCAGGATGAAAAGCAGGGTGCATATAACTTGCTCTATCGTCACTCAGCTACGAATCTCTTTTTCAGAAGTATAGATTGAATGAGTAAACTGTAAAGTCCCATCACTTACTGTCACTTTGAGGTTGAGTTTGAAAAACGAAACCGCGAGAGTCTGTTGGTTTGGAGAGGAGGTGCTAAGTACATATGCTTCGATTTGGTCTTTTGAATGGCTCCGAATCTTAAAAGAGACCGCTCAAGGGTGATCTCTTTGCTGATGAAAATTAAGCATTTCAACAAATGATTTGTTCTCGTATGTCCTTCAATGATTGATTAATAAGTAATTTACCATCTCTAAATATTTCTTTCAGCTCACCTTGTTTTTCTTCCTCCCATGAAACACGGTCTATTAATTTAAAGCTTCCATTTTCTTTAACCACTTTCATCAATCCTCTTGCAGACTTTTTTGTGCCATCATCTGTAACAGGGTCTTTGTAAATCTCCCTTCCTTCTCCATTAACTTCACCATAGGTGGCTTTCATGGCGAAACCAAAAGTATCTCTAGTGTTATACTGATAAGTGAAAGAGCCAACTCCTAAAACTACATTCGTGGATGCAAAACCTTTTGATTTTAAGTTTTTACAGATTTTTTCAGCCCGCTCTAAGGTGATGCTGTCTCCGTAAATTGCGCCAATGTGAGGGTCTAATTCTTTATATCCTTTGTGATTCACTTTGCCTCCAAATTCATCCCAAAGCAATTCTATTACTCCTTTTTTCTCCGATTCGATTTTTCCCTCAGGATTTCCGCAAATGATTTTCACAGGGTCACCACTATCCGGGCGAATAACCAGCTTTCCATCTCTAGCCAAAACTTCACTTTTCAGTCGAGGCAGGAAGTTGGTCAACACTTTCCATAAATCCCATGTGTCTGATACTATAGAAACTATTCCATTGGGATACACCTCAGTGATCAATCGTTTAAAGGTTTTAAATTCACCTGTGTCTGTACCCATACTCATTACTGAATGCTCTGTGGCGGCTACAGATCCACCTATTAGTTCTGTGTCAGAATCTGCTCCATAATATTCTTCTAAGAAATCGATGCTAGGGATGGTGTCGGTACCTCTAAAGCTTAATAAGTGGGCAGCTCCACTTACGGTTGCAGCCTCTAATCCAGCCATTCCTCTCATGGAAAAATCGTGGCCTTGCCAATCTACAAACTCAGGAGTAGAGCTGGTTTCCTCCGCAAATTTATCTAGGATTCTTCTGTAGGCTTTTGCAATAGTTGCAGAATTGCAAGGCATCCATATCGTAGTAGAAAGCAAGGTTTCAAAGTAATTAGTAAGCCAAAAGAACTCATCAACTGTGTTGTACATGGTAAACATTGGAACTCTGAGAGGTACTGAAGAGCCTTCTGGAAGCGCTTTGAAAATCATGGGTATATAGCCTAGATCATGAAGTCTGGCAATGTGGTCGGTTCCCACGGCATTAGGACCTAAATAGTTATTGATCCTTCGTGCATATTTTTTAAGCACTGGCTCTTTGGCTTGACTGAAAAAGTCTTTTTCAAAGTCTTCGATCACATACTTTTTTAAAAAATATTGAAGACCAAAGAAAACTACTTCGTCTATATTCTCCAGTCTACTCATTCTGGGCGTCCAGTTAGAGTAAACCAGTGTAGTGCCAGTAGGGTATTGCCTTCTGTGATCTA
Source organism: Roseivirga seohaensis (assembly GCF_001592945.1). Classification (GTDB taxonomy): domain Bacteria; phylum Bacteroidota; class Bacteroidia; order Cytophagales; family Cyclobacteriaceae; genus Roseivirga; species Roseivirga seohaensis. The sequence goes on along the minus strand of NZ_LRPB01000046.1, from coordinate 13,747 downwards.
CTTTATATCCGTCTGTGAGTAGAAGTGGGTTCATGACGTTTGTGTTTAAGGTTATTGTGTTAATTATTGAGCGTGTCGCTTTTTAAAATATCACTATTCAGTTTAAGCTGTGTAAAGTTTTTTGCTTGATGGATGGTTTTGAACGAGTCCGTAGTATAAATATGATCGAAAACTGTGCTTAGGGCTTCTAACCCTTTGCTGAAAATGCCATGGCTTACGGCCAAATAAAGTTTTCCTGCATTCTTTTCTTTGAGGGCTTTTGCTAAACCCATAAAGGTGCCACCGCCATCGCATATGTCATCTACAATTAGACAAGGTCTATTATTTAAGTCATGCGCATACACTTGGAAATTCGTGACTTCTCCCGTGTTAACATTTCTGGATTTTGAGCATTCAACTACTTTATTTTCCTTAAGGCTTGAAGCCAATTTGTATATTTTCTTAAGTGCTCCACCATCTGGAGAAACAAGTAAAAGTTCTTTAGGAAGTTCTTCCATTGCCTTTTTAATAAAATCTGTGTTGTCGATTACTTCACAATTATTAAGTAATGCAGGAGTTACTTCTGAGTGAGGGTCAAATACTATAACCCGATTATAGTTTTGAGCATTGATGATGTCAGTATAAATTTTTACCGTCAATGGTTCACCTGCAGTCATCATCCTGTCTTGTCTTGCTGCTGGGAAATAGGGGATTACAACATTGATCTTGGTGATTCCCATTCTTTTGAGTGCATCAGTGGCAATGAGCAACTCTCCAAGCTTGTTGAAGCTCGTGATCCTGTGAGAGATAGTTATTTCCTTGGAACTCCCTTCAATTGGAGCAATTCTAATATGTGACTCACCTCCTGGGAAGGTAAATAGATTGAAGTTTATCTGTGGCAGATCTGGACAGGGAGAGAAATGAGGATCAAGATTAAGAATCATATTTGCGTATTTTGTACACAAATATGTGTGCTAAATTTTTAATGTCAAAAACTATTTTGTGTTATTTTTACGCAAATTTAATATCGAAGTGAAATCCAGACGATTCTAGTTGACTATATTTCCTTTTGTTGAATCTATAAACAGCCCCTGGTCGTCCGCTACCAGTCTTTCTCAATTCACCTGTCTCTTCAAGAAGCCCGAAGCTCAGTATTTTCTTTCTGAAGTTTCTTCTATCTATTTCTTTTTGAAGAATTGTTCGGTACAAGTTTTCTAAATCAGAAAACACGAACTCATCACCTAGCAAATCGAAACCAATCGGTTTATAATGAACTTTAGATTGCAGTCTTTCTAATCCTTTTTTAATGATTTGGTTATGGTCGAAGGGGAGTTGGGGTAGCTTATTGATTTCGAACCAGTTTACATCTGAGGCATCAGTGTTGGCTTGAATATCGAGTTGTTTAGGGTTTGCCAAACCCAAGTAGGCAATGCTAATAATATGTCCTCGGGGGTCTCTATTTACATCGTCACCAAAGGTGAACAACTGCTCTAAGTAATCAACAGTAACGTTGGTTTCTTCTTTTAACTCTCTAGCTACTGCCACAGAAAGCGGTTCATTGTCTTTTACAAAACCTCCAGGTAATACCCATTTGCCTTTCATGGGGCCATACTTTTGTTTTATCAAAAGAATAAATAGGCTACCATTCTCATATCCGAAAACAACTGGGTCTACAGCGACTTTTATATTTTGAGAATCCATATGTGTCAAATTTACGCAATAGGTGATGAAAATCACACATCCCCCTTGAGGTTAATTGAAGTACAGATATGGAGCAATGTATGATTGGTTAAAAGCTATCGCTCAAGCTAAATTAGGGCAATATTTTGACTGCTGTCTAATCCAAAAGAGACCGTTGAAGGGCGGTCTCTTTAATTTTGTTGGTGGTGTAGTGAAACCGCAAAGTAGCGCAAAGCCTCATCACTTACCGTCACTCTGAGTGTTTTTGAGGTACGAAAAAACCGTTCCGAATTCTCGGAAGAGTCTGTCTGTTCAAAGTAGTGCTATCAACTTACAGATTCTTTCGGTCGGTTATTTCTCTATCGAGCAATAATCTCTCTCAGAATGACGCTCCGAACAAGATCAATTATAACCGTCACTCTGAGGTTGAGTTTGAAAAACGAAACCGCGAGAGTCTGTTGGTTCAGAGTGGAGGTGCTAAACAAAGCGGATAGAGTCCTTGATTAATAGTTAGTCATAGGTTCGGAGAACCTGCGACAGTGGGGGTACGAAAAAACCGTTCCGAATTCTCGGAAGAGTCTGTCTGTTCAAAGTAGTGCTATCAACTTAAAGATTCTTTCGGTCGGTTATTTCTCTATCGAGCAATAATCTCTCTCAGAATGACGATCCGAACAAGCTCAATTATAACCGTCACTCTGAGGTTGAGTTTGAAAAACGAAACCGCGAGAGTCTGTTTGTACTGAGGAGAGGTGCTAAAGAAAGCGGACAGAGTCCTTGATTAATAGTTGGTCACAGGTTCGGGGAACCCGCGACAGTGGACTGTAAGGGTTCGTTCATTCTTTTAGAATTAATTCCGCTACTCGTCTTTATTCAAATATTGTTTGATGAAGTAATTAATTCGGTCGAGAACATAAGTAGCTTTCTTTTGATATTTGATCATCATTTCATCTTGCCCGCCTAACCCGATATCTTCCTTATTAATTTCGTTAAATTTCTTGTCCCTTGCTTTTAACCATGATAACTGAGCCGTTTTTAAATCGCTTTTTTGCTCTTCGGTCATGGGTTTTCTAATATGGTTGTATACCACATTCAGCATACTGTCAATTTTAATATAGTAGTTTCTTTCACAGTCAAGCATAAATCTGCCCTCGTCTAAACATTTCTGATTTATTTCTGCTAAATGTTCAAGGTCTTTACCGAAATCTTGCGCTTGCAGTATTACGGTATTAAGCAATATGGATAGACAAATGATTTGTTTCATTATTTATTTAAAATAAGCTTCTTAATTCAGGTTACGGACATTTACGGCTACCGTTGAGCGGGCTTGTAGTACTCACTTTCCAAGATAACTAATTTCGATAATTATGCATCAAAGGGAGAGCGCTCTTTTTGAACGAATATGGTTTGTTGGTACTTTGGTAAAAACCGTTCCGAATTCTCGGAAGAATCTGTTTGTTCAAATTAGTGCTATCAACTTACAGATTCTTTCGGTCGGTTATTTCTCTATCGAGCAATAATCTCTCTCAGAATGACGCTCTGAACAAGCTCAATTATAACCGTCACTCTGAGGTTGAGTTTGAAAAACGAAACCGCGAGAGTCTGTTGGTTCAGAGTGGAGGCGCTAAAGAAAGCGGACAGAGTCCTTGATTAATAGTTAGTCACAGGTTCGGAGAACCCGCGACAGCGGTGGATAAAACACTATGCAATGGTTAGGTTAGCTGTGTACGCATTTTAGTTTTTATAGGAGTGTCTTTTTATTCTTTTTCAGTTTTAATAATGTGTACAGTCCCAAATCCCTTTTTGGTACTAACTGTGAAATACCAAACATTCATTAATCCGTTTAAAAAGACTGGTTTTTCGTCAGAATCTTTTCTAAGTAATTGCTCTTTAATTTCCTTAATTGTTTTTAATCCAAGTTGGCCTATTTGTTTTTGCTCCTCATGAATTCTGTCAGTCCAGTCCTTTATTGAGGTTTCAAGATTATTGGATTTCACTTGAGTTGTGTATGTGCCTCCACGGAATTCCATTATGTATGTGTATATGTTTTCCATTCTTTAATGAATGCTAGCGTTATATATGCGACAAATTTGTATCGTAAATTACCCATCTAATTTATCAAAACTTCCTTAAAACACACCATCAATTTTAGCGCTGAAGCTTTTCACCTAAACTGTTTTGGCTTTAAGTTTTCACTTGCATTTGCTGCGATTTCTAAAACTCTCTTTTGTCTGGTTTCTGGTCTTTTCGCAGAGATTACCCAGTGCAATAAAATCTTTTTAGCGGATTTACTTAGGCCATCAAAGTAGTCTGTGGCGCCTTTGTGATGGGCCAATGCTACTTTTAAATCTTCTGGAATAACTAGGGCTTCAATTTCATCTAAGAATGTCCAAGAACCATTCTGTTTTGCGGTTGCTATACTGGCCAAACCAGCTTTGGTCATGAGGTTATTTTGGATAAGTTGGTCCACCTTTTCTTTGTTTACTCTAGACCACATGCTCTTAGGCTTTCTTTTGCTGAAATACTGCATGTACCTTTCTTCGTCAATGGTTTTTTTGGTGCTGTCTATCCACCCAAAGCAAAGGGCTTCATCCACAGCTTCGCTCCAAGTAAGAGAATTAATTTTTGTGGATGTCCTAAAATAAACCAGCCAAACAGACTGTTCAGACGTATGGTTTTTCGCCAACCATTCGCGCCATTCTGCTCGGCTTTTAGGACAATAGGTTTCTGTTTTTTTATTACTCATTTAAAATTGTCTATTGCCTTATATGGGTTAACTGTTCATTGGAGCAAACCTAAACCCAACAAGTGACAACCCTATGTCAGTAGTTCATTATGGTTTTTTTCGTTTGTAATGCAACTGAATTAACCCCGTTTCAAATGTTTTAGCAGTTACAAATTCAAGCAGTTGTTCGGGGCGTCCATCCTTGAATAACCTTGTCCCATTTCCTAACAAAACTGGAATGATTGAAATAATAAACTCATCAATCAAGTCATTTTTTAGAAGTTCGTTGATTACTTCTGCACCTCCATCACAATAAATATTTTTACCATTTTCAGATTTTAGTTGTTTAACCAAATTTGTCAAGCTTCCTGTGTAAAAGGTTGTTCTTCCAACACTTGGTCTTTGAGTTCTTGTAATGACATAAACATCTCTTTGTCCATTGTCGTAATGAGATGAACCGATTTCTTTTATTACATAATCATAGGTTTTTCTGCCAATAATCAGCGTGTCGATGGTGTCTGTAAATTGCTGATAGCCATAGTCTTCCCCCTCTTTTTCTACTAGCTTTAAGAAACTAAGGTCGTCATTTGGTTTTGCAATGTAGCCGTCTAAGCTTGTGGCGATGAAGAGCGATATTTTCCGCATTTGTCTTGAGTTTTAATGTTTCTGTAAGTTAAAGTCGATAACCTCGAGTTCTTGGTTACATCATTAAGCAATCACTATAATCAGTAAGCATATGAAAGAGTAAGCCGATGCTGATAATTCTGAAGGGCTTTTTGAAAAATAGAAGGACAACGTAAAAGCCCATGGCATAATAGGTATGCAGAAAATGAAAATTAATGCTGCATCGGCCAGGGTCAAAAATTGGGTTGGCGAATAAGTGATCTAAATCTACAAGCATAGTCGCCAGTAAAATCAAGTAAGTTTTCTTCCAGTCCTTTTTAAAAAATACCAGAGCAATCACCAAAGGAAATCCAAAGTGTAAAAAGTAGTGAATTAATGATTGCATAAAGGCAATGGGTTAAGAATACAAATGATGTTGAGTATCTTCAAAAATATCGTGTTGCAATAATCACTAAAATCATTGAGGTATAAAAAATGAAAAATCGAACCTCTGTTTTATAACTATTCGGTTTGTCAGCCTTAATTTACAACCCCACCCGTAAGGTAAAAGGCGGTTAGACTAATGGTGTTGATAATCATATGCGCTAGTATTACGGGTATAAGTCTCTTTTTTGATATTAAATACATTGCTCCAAAAATCAGTGCTATAAAGGCTGTTGTAATTATTCCGGCTAAGCCTTGATAGCTATGGAGCATTCCGAAAAATACGGAATGAACAATTAGTGAAACTACCCAGCCAATCTTGCTTTTGCCAAAAAAGTCGGACAAGCGATTGAGTAAAAAGCCACGCATCAGTAACTCTTCTCCAAGGGCGGCTCCAATCCAAACCACGGTTACAAGGTATAAAATGAAATAAACTGGTTTGCCAAGAAAAAATTGAAACCTGTCGGCTACATCAGTCGGTTTTTCTAGCCCATAATGGGAAAGGATAGGGTCAAGAATAAGGCCCATAACTAGAAATACACTTATTACGGCCAATAAGGCTAAACCTATATTGATTGCCCATTCTCTTTTACCTTTTGGTAGAGTCAGACCATATTTTCGCCATTTTTCTTTAGGGCGCTTCATAAAAATTGTGGCGACAATGATTCCACACCAAATACCAATTGAACCAGCTCCGTTGATTCCGAAATAGTCGGCAATGGACTTGATTCCAACCATGACGATTAACACAGTGATGATTTCTAATAATATTTTGACGTTGAAGGCACTTCTAGGTTCTTGGGTCATTAATTTTTGGTTTTCTACAATAGTTCAGGAAGGATAAAATCGTTTTTGACGGATTATTTTTTCGTTGCTGTTAGGCGTTCAGTTCCATTGAAATAGACAAAGCTGTTTTTGGCAGCATTGAAAGTAAGGTGTTTGTTTGGAAACTGACCTTTTAGGTGAAACTGGGTTTCTGAAATAGGAGTGATCTCGAAAATGTAGGCTCCCTCACTTCTTAAAATCAGCTTACCTTGTTCCAAAATTATTTCATCAACTTGCCCATTTTCGTATTGATAAAAACCTTCGTATTGCTTTAGGTTGTTTTCCGAAATGGAAAAATTAGAGACTAAATCAGCTGAAATGGTTTTGTTAATGGTACGTAGTATCGATTCGCTAGAAACATTTTTGCTATCGTTAAAAACAATGCTCAACTGCTTAATCTGTTGGTCGTTCGCAATCTCTTCAGGGCTTTTCCCTGTTTCATAGAGTTGAGCAATTCTATCGATCCATTTTTGTGAATTTTGTTTATACGCTTTTAGGTCGCTTTTACTAGAAATCAGTTCACCATGGGCCGAAACTATTGTTGTTTTTGTGTCACCAATTGATAATGCTTTATCTAAAATCTCAATATGACCTTTTCCGCCACCACCGTAATAAAAATGTGGAAATGAGTTGGTCATGTAAGTGTCGCCCATAAATATGGTGTTGCTGTTTTTGAAGTAGATCAGCGCATCGTCAAAAGTATGAGCAGCAATGTGAAGTAACTCGACTGTTTCATTTCCCATTTCTAAGGAGAAAGAGTCTTTGAAAGTGAGGTCGTGTTTCGCTTGTGAATATTGGGCATTCTCCTGCGAAACTATGGTAGCCCCTAATTCAGCAAAAAAGGCGTTTGCTCCACTATGGTCTGGGTGGCTATGTGTGTTTAGAACATATTTGATTGGCTTTTCTGAAAGTTGCTGTATTGCTTTCAGTAAATTTTGATGGTTACTTACACCAGACATTGGGTCTACCAAAAGCAATCCATTTTCACCTATAAATACCCCAGTATTTGTGTTGTAATTGACCGACTTTAAAACATAAAGATTGTTGGTTATTTTTTCTTGTGTAAAACCCACCAACAAAACTTTTTCTGTTCCTGTTGGTTGATTGCAAGCACTGTTGAATAGTATGGTTAAAAATATAAGGTACTTCATGTTTTCTTTATTTTACAGTTAGTTGGAAGGTTAGGAATGGGGCCTGAACTCCTTTTATTTTCCAATCATAATATCGTATTCACTTGGTATTTCAATTCCGTTAAATCCATTTGTTAATCCATAAAGTATGGTTAATGATAACAATACTCCAAAAGCCAGAATTACAGATGATTGCTGGAGCGGCTTTATTCCCAAAATGGCATTCTTGAATTTTTGAGCATGAATTGCAGCAATGTGACCAAAAAAGGAAATGATAGCCAGTCCGTAATAGGGTACAAAGAATAGGTTAAACGGAAAGGTATTTAAGCCTGCAACTCCAAAATAGATGTTCGTGTCGAGTTCTAAAACTAGCCTTCCCAAGAACACAGCAGCAAGGTGAAATATAAAGAAAATAGCCAAGTACAGGCCGCTCCATAATTGCAGTTTCCCCCAAAAGCTATTGGTAACTTTTCTCCTTTTTAAAAACAGTTTAAAACCAGTAATGATTTGTACAAGTACGGAGAGTAATAAAATGGTTTCAGCAAAAGCATTTCTATATACCACACGGAATTTCTCCATAAGCTCTATGTGTTCTTCTACTCCAAAGAGGCTGTAAGTATGATTGAGGAGGTGGAAAACAATGAAGATTGTAATTGTTAATCCTGATATAAAATGTATTCGCCTTGTCATTTTTCAAATGTCAGGCTAAATACCGATGCAGCATTTGATCTATATCAAATTCGACTTTGTGATTTACGGATTCTGCTTAAAGTCTCGAGAGTGATCCCGATATAGGAGGCAATATGTGTCAAAGGTACTCTTTGGGTAATGTCGCTGCGAAGTGATATGATGTTTTGATACCTCTGTTCTGCAGATTGAAATTGGATTGCAACGATTCTTTCTTGCTGTTGTAGCATTGTTTTAATGGCTACATTTTTAGTTAGTCTTTCAAAATCGTGGTGTTTGTTGCTTAACTCGTCCGCACTTTCTCTTGATATTTCAAGTAGAATGGAGTCTTCCAGTACTTCTATATAATGCGGGCTTGGAACGCCTAGAAAAAAGCTTTGAATAGAGCTGATAAAGTCACCTTCGAAAGCAAACCAGTCTGAAATGTCCTTACCGTCAGTTAAATAATAAGCTCTTGCACAGCCTTTTACAATGTAGAACGATTTGTCCGAGTACTGTTTTTCCTTGACCAGAATCGTGTTCTTAGTAGGTGTTACGAACCTTGATTTATTCAGTAAATCACCTTTACATGTTGGTGTTAAAGGAGAATATGAATCACTTATATGGTTAATGACTTCTGCTTTATTCATAGAGTACTGGCTCACAGCGCTTGTGCAGCCCATTTATAAAATAAAATTCAACCCAACCCATTTACGGATTACAGATTGATTTCTAAAACTAGCATTTGTTTTTAATTCGTTTAGACTTAAGAAGGTATCAAATATGATTTGTTACAATTCTACTTCTGTATTTTTATTAAAGATGAGCCTCTCACATTAGGGGATTAAACGATTTTTTGATTTTAAATTTGGCAACGACATAAGTTGCTAACTTAGAACCCATATCACCATCAAATTTTTTGAGATGAAAAGAAGATCCTTACTTCAAAAACTCGCAGTTGGCGCAATTTCCTTACCCTTCATTGGTCGTTCTTTAGACGAGTATTTGCCTAAAGAGAGTATTGCAGAATGGAAAGGAGAGTTCGACCTAACCAAAACTCAAGATGAAGCATTTTGGAAAGCCTTTAAGAAAACGCACTACGATGTAAGCGATAAGTGGATTAATCTTGAGAATGGTTATTTTGGGGTACAGCCAAAAATGGTGGTAGACGCTTACGTGGAATCCATTAAAAAGGTGAATAGCGAAAGTTCTGGCTATGCACGTAAAAACTTTAATCAGGACATGTCTGCTGTAATGCACACGCTGGCTAAGTTTTCGGGAGCAGAGCGTGAAGAATTGCTGATTACCAGAAATGCCACGGAAGCGCTGAATATTCTGATTCAAGGCATCGACTTTCAACCAGGTGATGAAGTGATTTTTAGCGAACAAGACTACCCAAGCATGATTGAGGCCTTTGAAATGCTTGAAAAGACAAAGGGCATTACAATCAAGCGAATCGAGCTGCCGATGATTCCGGAAAGTGACGCACAAATTGTAAGCTTATACCAAGCAGCCATGACTAACAAAACACGCTGTATTTTGGTGACACACCTGGTTCATTTAACAGGACAGATTATGCCAGTAAAGGCCATTGCCGATATGGCTAAGCCTAAGGGTGTTGAGGTAATTGTAAATGCTGCACACAGTTTCGCTCACCTCGATTTTAAAATTCCAGATTTAGGCTGTGATTTTGTGGGCGTCAACCTGCATAAGTGGTTCAGTGCACCCATAGGCATGGGGCTTATGTATGTGAAGAAAAGCAGAATTAAAGACCTCAGTCCAATGTTTGGTGATGTAGGCCAGCGCGAAGACAATATTAACAAGCTGGGCCACTTCGGAACGCTGTCATTCCCCACTTTGCTTACAGTGCCCAAAGCCACTGAATTTAATAATATGGTGACCATCCCTGTGAAAGAAGCACGACTTCGGTATTTGCAAAACTACTGGACAAAGGAAATAGGAGGGATTGCTAATGCTGAATTGCTTACGCCCACGGAAGCAAAAAGAAGTTGCGCCATTGCTACCTTCAAACTACGTAACCTAGATGCCGATGAAGTAATCAAAAGGCTTTATGATGACTTTGGCGTATTTACCGTTAAAAGGAATTTACCAGAGAATGAAAAAGCCATCCGCGTAACCCCAAATTTATATAGCTCAACTGCCGATGTAGATCGACTACTGGAAGGTATTCAGAAATTGAGCAAAGGCTGATATACGCCACCAGAGTATATTTTGAACCACAAAGAACGTTGAGAAACGCAGAGTATACTCTAGCTCAATCGCCTGCTTTAAGTCATCCTGTAAGGATCTTTTTCAGAAACACAGAAGGGGTTTACTTGTGGGGCGTGAAAGGATTCCTACGGAATGACTCACATCTTGGATTTACAGCATTAACGGACAGAGTCCTTTGGTTTATAAGGTGTTACAGGTTCGGAGAACCTTCGAAAGTAATTAATGCTATTAGTTTTTCTAGGGAAGTCTTGATGCTTTCTGACTCACTTTTTTTGAGCATTAACTCAGCCTTGGTTTTCATTCCGCTATAGTTTGCGCTAGGGTATAGTTTGATTAACTCTGAGAAATATTTATCAATTCCACCAGCAAATTTCACTTTCCCTGCTTCAGTGAAGGCATTTTCATTATTTACTTCATCTAAATAGAATAGGTAGTTATTTATCAAAATATTGACATTAGAATTAATGCTACTCTTGACTTGCTGAGCGTCTGGATCATCTGCACTTTCTTTGAGTAGATCATTCCCCAGTTTGAAGTATCTCAGTTGAAGTCCTAAGCCAAAATGCCATACAGCCAGCATTTCTATATCATAAAGATATTTGTCTTGTCTGTCAGTTGCGGTATAGATGCCAGACATGTCCTTCCATTCGGCAAAGAATTTTTCGGCAACTTCATTTCTATGTTTTAAACCTAATTCATCGTCTTCAAGAACAACTTTGTAATTCTGTTCATCAGTAAGTTTTTCAACGATAATCTTATTTTCTGGATTGTCGAACGTTGGAAGTTTTTCATCACTTTCATAATTAAAACGCAATTCTATTCCTACTTTATCGTAGTCATTTGGGTCCCAATACCTCTTATCAAGAGGGAATTGATGATTTTTAGAGTTGCAGCTTGTTAGTATTAGGTAGCTTACTATAAAAAGGAAATGTTTGACTTTAATCATTTAAAGTAATTTTAGCTTTTTTAAAATCGGCCAGTAAATTTAATAAACTGTCGATTTCTTTCTCATATCTTTTTTGTTCGCTCAAAATATAGCTATGAAAAGTGTTGTAGTCGTATTCTTTTTGAAAAGCTCTTTCCTCTTGTTTTGCATTTTTAATTATTTTCTCAGCTTCTTCTCTTTCAAAAGAACTAAGTTGAGATATGCTCTCTTTGGCCTTTCGCGCAAATAGCTCCGTTATTTTTATGTGGTATTTTTCATGGGTTAAAAGCTCTTTGCTGTTCGTGTTCGTTTTATAAACGAAAGAGCGTGACGGGTGAAATAAAGACCAAACGGTTACATAATTATCGTCAACCTCACTTTCAATGGATGTAACTACGTAGGCAAACCTTTTACTTCCATAGAGTGATTTCTTAAAGAACTCCAGGCCCCGAAAGTTCTCAAATGTTATTTGATCGTATTTATCGAAGGTTAATGGCCTTTCATAATTTAGAAAATTGGTGTGATTCAAAATAGCTAATCCAATGAGTGTTAATGCTAAAAATACAAGGCTATATTTTAGAGGAGGAGAGAGCTTCATTTTGGCCGATTATGTTTTTTAATAGATCCTAGATTCAATTACGTCCTTATTTGAAAGCATTATCAGTCATGGCTTGAATTTAGAAATTTGATTGGGTTTTAGTTAAGAAATCTTATGGATTATTGCATTCACGGACAGAGTCCTTTGGTTTATAAGGTGTTACAGGTTATGCCAAAGGGCAGATGAATCAGAGAACATGCAAAAGGAAGCTTCATTAGACTTTAAACAAAAAACCCTAAATAGATTTTCGCCCCACCCAATTCTTTTTCAAAAAAAGAGTTGCCATTTCGAAAATGCATTTTACCTTTGGGGCAATGTTACATAGCAGCGCACATCATTATTACTATTACTACCCGAACGATCGGAACGGCAGCGCTATGTAAATTGTATAGAAACAATTAATCAAACATATAAGACCCGATTCCGCAAGAATCGGGTTTTTTGTTTTTTAGCCCATTCCAGCGGAGTCCTTAAAAAGGAAAGAATGAAACAGATTTATGAGAATTACACAGCCGAAGACCAGAAAGTTTGGGGTATCCTCTTCGACCGACAGTTTCCTAGTTTGCCTAAAGCCGCAACTACCGAATTTACCAAGGGTTTAAAGTTGGTGAACTTCACAAATGAAGGAATTCCAAACTTTGAAAAAACCAATGAGATACTTCGTGGTTTAACAGGTTGGGAGATTTACGCAGTGCCCGGAATTGTAGAAGATGGTCTTTTCTTTGAGCTTATGGCCAACAAGAAATTCCCTGCCACTACTTGGGTGCGGAAAATGAGTCAGTTGGATTACCTGGAAGAGCCAGATATGTTTCACGATGTATTTGCACACATTCCATTACTCACCAATCAGGCTTTTGTAGACTTCCTTCAGGCCATCAGTCAGTTTGGTCACGAATGGATCGAAGATGAATGGGCAATTCATTTATTGTCAAGAATTTACTGGTATACCATTGAGTTTGGCTTGATCAGAGAAGAGGGTGAAGTGAAAATATACGGAGCAGGAATATTATCGTCTGCGGGTGAAACTAAATACTCGTTGAGCGATGAGCCCAACCACTTTGAGTATGACGTAGATAAAATTTTAGAAACGCCTTACAGAAAGGATAAAATGCAAGAGAATTACTTTATTATTGAGTCGTATGAGCAATTGTACAATTCTCTGCCAGAGATTAAATCTAAAATTGAAGCGAAATTAAAACAGAGAAAAGAAGCGGTGGTTTAAACCGCTTTTTTCATTCAAAAATATGAGTGTAGTTATTGTAGATTATAATGCGGGCAATGTGCAGTCGGTTACTTATGCTTTAGAGCGTTTGGGCGTTTCTCCTGTGCTCAGTGCCAATCCGGAAGTGATTCGCTCTGCAGACCGCGTCATTTTTCCAGGAGTGGGCGAAGCCAGTACTGCCATGAGGTTTCTGAAGGAAAGAAAGCTGGACGAAGTGATTAAAGACCTAAAGCAGCCCGTTTTTGGCGTTTGCTTGGGTTTGCAGCTTATGTGTGCTCATTCCGAAGAAAACAATACCGATTGTCTTGGTATTTTCGATGTGCAGGTAAAAAAGTTTGAACCGACTTTAAAAGTGCCTCAGATGGGTTGGAATAACCTAGAACATACTACTGGGCCTTTGTTTAAAGGAATAGAAACTGATAGTTATGTGTATTATGTACATAGCTATTATGCAGAAACAAGTCCGTATACCATTGCTACCACTGATTACGTGAATACGTTCAGTGCGGCTTTAAATAAGGATAACTTCTATGCATTACAGGCCCACCCTGAAAAAAGTGGAAAAGTAGGAGAACGCATCCTTCAGAATTTTCTAGATATCAAGTGAATCGGTTGATTAGGGCAACAGTGGGGCAGAAAATCAGGGAACAGGTAATCAGTAAAAAAAGATAACCCTATCTCTGGATTTAAGTTTTTCCTAATTGACTATTGACTATTGACT
>NZ_LRPB01000045.1 GCF_001592945.1 Roseivirga seohaensis | reverse complement strand
CCGATCAACGGAGCATTTACGGCTATCTTTACCTTTAGCGAAGCAGTCACTGGATTTGCAATAGGTGATATTTCAGTTGCAAATGCTACTGCCTCAAACTTTACAGCCATCAGCACAACGGTTTATACTGCCCTGATCACTCCGACAACTGATGGGACAGTAACCATTGATGTTGCCGCGAATGTAGCCCAAGACGATGCAACGAATGGCAATACCGCTGCCACACAGTTTAGCCTTATTGCTGACTTGACCAGTCCAACAGTACTTATTTCAAGCACTGCGGCAAATCCAATCAACGGTGCATTTACTGCTACCTTTACCTTTAGCGAAGCAGTTACAGGTTTTGCGGTGGGCGATATTACTTTAGGAAATGCTACAGCCTCAAACTTTACAGCCACAAGTACTTCTGTTTATACCGCTTTAATTACCCCAACAACTGATGGCACCGTAACCATTGATGTTGCCGCGAATATAGCCCAAGACGCTGCAGCGAATGGAAATACCGCTGCCGCTCAGTTTAGTATTACTGCTGATCTAACGGCTCCAACCGTACTTATTTCAAGCACTGCGGCAAATCCAATTAACGGAGCATTCACTGCTACCTTTACCTTTAGCGAAGCAGTCACTGGTTTTGCAGTAGGAGATATTACGGTTGCAAATGGTACGGCTTCTAACTTCAGTGCCACCAGCGCAATGGTTTATACGGCATTAATAACTCCAACTACGGATGGTGCTGTAACCATTGATGTAGCGGCCAATGTAGCCCAAGATGCCGCTACGAATGGAAATACCGCTGCCACTCAGTTTAGTATTACTGCTGATCTAACGGCTCCAACCGTACTTATTTCAAGCACTGCGGCAAATCCAATTAACGGAGCATTTACTGCTACCTTTACCTTTAGCGAAGCAGTAACTGGTTTTGCGGTGGGAGATATTACGGTTGCAAATGGTACGGCAAGTAATTTTACCTCAATCAATCCATCAGTTTACACGACCTCAATTAGTCCATTAACTGATGGGGTCGTAACTGTGGATGTTCCTGAAAATATTGCTGAAGATGTAGCCAGAAATGGGAATGTAGCGGCAACACAATTTAGCATTATTGCAGATTTGACCGCTCCAGAGGTAAGCATGTCAGGTATTCCTGTTGAACTGAATAATTTCGAACCTTTTACCATTACATATTCCTTTTCTGAAAAAGTGACGGGCTTTGCTGGTGCTGATTTTCAATTGGTGAATGCTGAATTGGTTGATTTTAGCACTACAGATAATATCAATTTTAATGTCAGCTTTAAGGCCAAGTCGAACCAAGACGTAAGATTAACATTGCCGGCCAACACAGTTTATGATTTGGCTGCTAATGCCAACGCCACTGAAACTATTGTAGATATTTCTTTTAATAGTTTGCCAATGGATATTTCATTGTCTGGGTTAAGTATTGACGAAAACAATTCACTAGCAACTGAAATTGGGCAATTTACCACAGTCGATGCTGATGTTGGTGATGTTCAGACCTATAGTTTAGTAGCAGGTATAGGTTCAGAAGATAACGATAAATTCAGTATCACTTTTAACAAGCTTAGGGCGGCATCGATATTCGACTTTGAAGCCAAGTCTGTTTATAATATTAGAATTAAAACAGATGATGGAAGAGGAGGTGTCTTTGAAAAGGCCTTTGTAATATCTGTTAATGACCTAAATGAGCAACCTACTAATATTAGCCTAAGCAATACTTTGATTGATGAAAGTGATGAAACAGACATATTGGTAGGTCTGTTTACTACCGAAGACCAGGATAATGGTGATAGCTTTACCTATGAATTAGTAACTGGAAACGGAGATGATAGTAACAGCTTTTTTAAGATTGTTAATAATGAACTGCATACTTCTCAAGCCATAAATTTTGAGACCCATAAACTGCTTTCAATTCGTGTAAGAGTGATTGATTCGGGTGGTTTAACCTTTGAAAAGTCCTTTGAGATTGCGGTAAATAATGTAGTGAATGAAGACATTCGAGATTATACTAAAGATAGCCCAACCGCCCGAATTAAGAATTTCTTTACTCCCAATGGTGATGGAGTAAATGATGTATGGGTAATCGAAGATATTCTGGATAATCCTGAAAATGAAGTAAAAGTATTTGCTCAAAGCGGAAAGCTTGTTTTCAGTACCAAGTCATACCAAAATAATTGGGATGGAAAGTTTGAAGGTCAATTATTACCATCCGGCACATATTACTACGAGGTGAATATTTCTAACGGAAAGGCCATTATAAGAGGCATGCTTTTAATCCTTACCAAATAGCCCAAAGAAGATGAATAGAATAAGAAACACATTTTTAATATTTGGTTTATTTGGGCTGGCAAATTTAGTTAGCGCACAACAGGCCCCTTTGTTCAATCAGTATTTCACCCAACCTTCACTTGGTTATGCTTCAGCAAGTGTGCTTTCGCATAGTCCTCAACTAAGCTTATTGTATAGAGGGCAGTGGTCGGGGCTAGAAGGAGCTCCTGAAATATTTGCTTTGAGTTTTTCCAATCCATTAAAGAATAAATGGGGCTACAATGTCAATGTACATAGTTTTGAATTTGGCTTTTTAAAACAGACTTATTTAGGCGCAGGTTTTTCAAAAGCATTTAATTTGAAAGCTCATCAACTTTCAGTGGGCACTGAAATAGGGGCTTCTCTTTATCGTTTAAATGAATCGAAAATCAGTATTGAAAGCTTAAATGATGAATTGATTCAGAATCTATTGGGTAGAAATGGTAGTGCTTTAAATATGAACCTTTCGCTCTCTTATCAATACAGATCATTGCTGGCTCATTTTTCTGCACTTAATATTATAGATGAAAGCCTTTCAAACGATGATTTTGTAGAACTAAATGATAATAATAGAGCCGATTACATGGCGGCTTTAGGGTATGCATTTCGAATTAACTCCATAAATAAAATCGTTTTCACTCCAGTTATTACATGGCGATATAAGGAAGTACTGGGTGGTACTTTTGATTTGGCTGCTAAGCTAGATTTGAATGATAAATTTCAGCTTAGTACTGGTTATAGAGAAAACTACGGAGCTACAGCAGGAATAGGCGTAAAAATAAAGTCAAACATGTTGTTTACTTATAATTATGACTTTGGTAAAAGCGATGTTCCTTTTGTCTCTGATGGATTTAATGAAATAGGGTTGCATTTCACCTTTCAGAATAAAAAAGAGAAAAGTCTAAAGTTAGAAACCGAGGCGCTTTCCATCATTGATAAGATCCAGAAAGATGAAATTTATGAGCGTAAGCTGATCAGCACTCCAGATCAGGAAGTGGTGCTTGCTTACCTATCATCATTAGAAAAAGGGAATAAGAAAGAAAGGGAAATAAAAGCAAATGAAGCTTTTGAAGATATTCTTTCAGCAGTAAAAAACAAAGGTTTAGCGCGTTTACAAGCAGAAGCTAATGAACGAAAGGAAGCAGAGCGATTAGCTCAGTTGGAGGCCCAAAATAGAGCACAAGAGCAAGAGGATCGCTTAGCTCAAGAAGCCAAGGAAAAAGCTTTGGCCGAACGTAAATTATTGGAGGGAGAATCAGTAATCAAAGAGGAAGTAGATGATAATCAGGTGAATGGAGATTATATTTTAGTAGTGAATTCATTTACATACAATAGTGCCTTGGCAGCAAAAAATCTAAATAGCTTAAAGGAAACTTATCCAAACTCAGGAATTTTCAAGAGTAAAAAACGCGGCTATGATTATGTTTATATTATGGCTTTCTCAGATTTTGATAAAGCAATCGAGGCCATGTTGGCACTGAAAAAAGAAAATAAATTCTCTGATAGCTGGGTGCATATTGTAAGGTTGAGCTTAGAGAAATAAAATAGAGAAATTATAATCTGGTGAATGAAGAAAAGGTCAATTATCCGAGTTTGGCCTTTTCTTTAATTGACAGTGCATTGAACCGCATAATTAGCTCATTTCATGTCGTAACCATAAGCATATTACCAGTCAACCAATTTTTGAAGGGTTCTAAATCTTAGTTTCTTATCTTCCCATTCAAGAATTATAGGATATGCGAAAAACTAGACTACTAACCCTTTCCGCGCTTTTTTTGCTGATTTTTAATTTCGGCCAAGCGCAGGATAACCCTCAACTCGATGCCTTTCAATTTAGAAATGTAGGTCCAAACCGTGGTGGCCGTGTAACAGCCGTTATGGGGGTAGAATCACAACCCTCTACGTTCTATATGGGAGCTACAGGTGGAGGCGTTTGGAAAACCGATGATTATGGAAATTCATGGGAAAACATTTCAGACGGATATTTTTCAACCCCTTCAATTGGCGCCATTTCGGTATACCAAAAGAAACCAGATATTATTTATGTAGGAACTGGTTCTGATGGCCTTAGATCAAACGTTATTACCGGTAAAGGAATGTATAAATCTACAGATGCAGGTAAAACATGGGAGTTTATTGGACTGAAAGAAACAGGCCAAATTGGAGCAGTAGAAATTCACCCCAATAATCCTGATGTTGTTTTTGTAGCCGCTATTGGTAACGCGTTTGGAAGAAATACTGAACGAGGTATTTTTAGAACTAAAGATGGTGGTAAGAACTGGGATAAAGTGCTTTATCACTCTGATAGTGTTGGTTTCTCTGATTTAGAATTTGCACCAGACGACCCGAATACAATTTACGCTGGAGCATGGCGTGCCGAAAGAAAACCTTGGGATATCATTTCTGGGTCTATGGAAGGCGGAGTATACAAGTCTACTGATGGTGGTGAAACTTGGAAAAAACTAACCAACGGTCTTCCAAATGGCCTGATTGGTAAAATAGATTTTGCTGTTTCTCCAGCAAACCCAAATAGAGTGTATGCAAATATTGAAGCAGGAGATAATAAAGGTGGACTTTACAGATCTGATGATCGTGGTGCATCTTGGGAGTTTGTAAGCGATAATTCAAACCTTACTAATCGACCATTCTATTACACTAACATTTATGCCAATCCGAAAAATGCCGATGTAGTGTATAATAGTGCATTGCGTTTTATTAAGTCATCTGATGGAGGTAAAACATGGCGAGGAGTTTCAACCCCACATAGTGATAACCACGACATTTGGATCAACCCTAACGATACTTCAATTTGGGTACAAGGAAATGACGGTGGCGCAAACGTAACCATCAACAATGGTAAAACATGGTCCACACAATTGAACCAACCTACTGCCGAGCTTTACCAAGTAGATATTGACGACCAAGAACCATACTGGTTATATGCAGGTCAGCAAGATAATTCTACTTTGGCTGTACCTAGTTTACCAACAGGTTCAAACGATTTCCCAATCTTTAACTTAGGCGGTTGCGAAACTGGACCGGCAGTACCAAAACCAGGAAATTCAGACGTGGTATATTCAAACTGTAAAGGAAATTTTGGAGTGTATGATAAACGTACAGGTCAAGAAATGCAGTACAGTGTGGGTGCCATGAATATTTATGGTCACGATGGCGATAAATTAAAGTTTAGGTTCCAGCGTGTAGCGCCAATTACCGTTTCACCTCATAATCCAGATGTAGTTTATCACGGTTCTCAGTATTTACATAAAACGACAGATAACGGTAAAACTTGGGAAATTATTTCTCCAGATTTAACCGCTTTCGATCCAACTAAGCAAGTTTCTGCAGGTAGACCAATAACAAGAGACGTTACAGGTGAAGAGTATTTCAGCACGATTTATTCTATTCAAGAATCAAGGATTCAGCCTGGATTAATTTGGGTTGGAGCCAATGATGGCCCTGTTCATGTAACACGCGATGGCGGTAAAAACTGGACGAACGTAACACCAAACATGCCGAAGGATGGTCGTGTGGATTCGGTTGAACCTTCACCGCATAACCCAGCAAAAGCATATGTTACCGTATTACGTTATCAGTTAGATGACTACAGACCATATATCTACAAAACAGAAGATTATGGCAAAACTTGGGAGCTAATCACCAAAGGTATTCCTAATGATTATCCAGTGAGAGTGGTAAGAGAAGATCCGGCCAAAGAGGGACTTCTTTTTGCAGGTACAGAGTTCGGTTTGTTCATGTCTATGAACGATGGAAAAGATTGGGTGACATTCCAAAACAACCTTCCTGTTACACCAATTACAGACCTTAAGATTTACAAGAACGACATCGCCATGTCTACCATGGGTAGGGGCTTCTGGATTTTAGATAACATCACTAGCCTTTATAATATGGAGGCTGCCGTTAAGGCTGATGCCTTCCTCTTCAAACCGAAAGATACTTACAGATTTAGGTATCGTGGTGGAAGAGGTGTTCCTCAATATCCAAATTCGGCAGTAGCAATTGATTACTACTTGAACGACACTGATGAAGAAGTTCAATTGGATATTATTAACGAAGAAGGGCGAATCGTGAAGTCGTTTACCAGTGGTAGACCGGCTCCAGTAGAAAACCTTGAAGTAGATATGGCAACAGGCTTCTCTATGCCTCCTCCATCTTCTGGTTTGAGCAAAGACAAAGGTCTGAATCGTTTTTCTTGGAATATGCGTAATGCAGGTGGCTGGGATGCCAACCCAAGAAGATCTTATCAGGGTTTTGGTCCAATGGTGTCAACAGGTGAGTTTACTGTAAAATTAAAAGTAGGCGATAAGGTGTTAACAGAGAAGTTTACTTTGAGTTTAGACCCAAGAGCTACTTTGGTAACCGATGCTGATGTGAAGGAACAAGAAAGAGTAGCCTTACTACTTCAGGATTTTTCAGAGGATGTTACTCGTTTGTTAATCAGCGTTACCGAGGCTAGGGAAGCTTTAGATAACTCATTGAACAAGGAGAAAATCAGTAAAAAGGATCAAAAGAAGAAAGATACTTTGGATGCATTATACTATAGAATAGTAACCCCTCCAGGCACATACATGCAGGGAATGCTACAAAGTCAGCTAGGCTACCTAAATGGTATGTTAAGCAGAGCAGACCAAGCGCCAGGACAAGATGTTTACGAACGTTTAGAAGAGCTTAAAGCAGAATACAACGCAATTAAGAAAGCTTTAGAAGAATTGAAATAAACACCAACCTTTTAAGTGAACCCTCCAAAAGCTTCGAATTTTTGGAGGGTTCTTTTTTTTAACCTGATTTATGTATTAGGTTTCGTAATGAAGAGCTAGGTGCAATTCTAAAAACTGAAGACTAAGAATAATAAAAGGCAACATTGGCAACGATAATATCATCCATTCTTCTAATCGCGCTGATTATAGTTCCTATCCTTCTGTTTGTAGGAATAAGAAAATGGATTAGCCTAAAATTTGACTTTTGGACCTATCTTATTTTTGGCTTGATAATTACCGCAGGTATCATGTGGACATTTGTATGGTGGGGGGACTATTCCAACCGACTTTTAATGAGTCATTATGGATATGACTTTGATGCAATGAATGACAATAGACGATTTGTAAATGTTGAACCCGAAAATTTCGAAAGAGTTAAGCAACTGGAAATTGGATATTTCGGAGTTGGTTGGCCCTTAAAAGCTATCATGACTTTTGTTTTCTATTCACCGTATTTGTTGATAGTTTATTTAGTCGGACAGTTGATAGGAAGAACGAAAAGAAAGTAGAATGAACATGAGCCAAATAGTATATATAGTAAATAGGGCATTCGGTGGCTTAACAAAGTGGTTTTAAGAATGAATAAATTAAAACTAAATGCAATGTTTAGGATGAGTGTTACCCCGAAATTTTTCACTTACTATTGACCTGTTTAGCTTCTACCAAAATAGCCTATGGAAAAGAAGAAATGGTATTCGAGTATTCCGCATCCAGTTGTGATGCTCTTCGGTATTCTAATACTCATTACTTTATTAAGCCACTTGATTCCTGCTGGTGCTTATGATAGAGTAGAAGTAGATGGTCGCCAAATGGTAGAACCGGGCTCTTACCATCAAATCGACCCAACGCCTTTGTCTTTTCTAGACATGTTCAGGGCCATTCCAGGAGGCTTCTCCTCTGCCATTCTTATCATTTTTGTTGTGCTTTCCAGCGGTATCATGTTCGGGGTTTTGGAAAAGACTGGAATGATCGAAAACGCAGTCGGTACCTTCGTTAAGAAAATGGGCTTCGAAAGAAGAATGCTGCTGGTTGTAATAATGACATACCTTTTTGGTGCTCTCGGTGTCTTTGTTGGCTATGAAAATAACATCGCCATGATTCCAATTGCGGCCATTGCTAGCTTGGCTTTAGGGGGCGATTTAATGTTGGCTGCAGGAATTGCCGTAGGAGGAGTTACGGTGGGTTTTGGTCTTTCGCCCGTCAATCCATACACTGTTGGTACTGGCCACTCTTTGGCCGAAATGCCCATGTTTTCGGGGTGGCTCTTGCGTTCAGTGCTTTGCTTTGTAGCGCTTAGCGCTTTGGCTTATGTCAATGTTCGTTACTTCAGAAAAATATTGAAGAACCCAGAAAAGAGCCTTTCCATTGGGCTAGACACTAAGGGTTTTCAACTTTCAAAGCCATTGGATACTTATGGAATGAAAGGCAAAGATTGGTTAATGCTGATCATTTTCGTTGGTGGTTTGGTAGTAATGCTTTATGGCGTATTCACCTTTGGTTGGTACCTTACTGAAATCAGCGCCATGTTCATTATTATCTCCATCGTGGCGGCCCTTGCTGCGCGAATGTCAGGAACAGAAATAGGAGAGACCGTTTTATCTTCCGTAGCCGTTGTCGCTCCAGGGGCTTTTATGGTGGGTTTAGCGACTTCCATTAAGGTAGCCATGGAAATGGGCAATATCTCCGATACCATCGCTTTCAATTTGGCAGAAACGCTTCGCGACCTACCCACATATGCATCCGCTGTTTCAATGTCTTTGGCGCAGTGTGGTATTAATTTTCTTATTCCTTCGGGAAGCGGACAGGCTTTGGCTACATTACCCATTATGATTCCATTAGGGGATGTTTTAGGCTTAACGCGTCAAACCACTATTCTCGCTTTTCAGATAGGAGATGGAGTGACTAACCTTTTCAACCCAACCTTGGGCGGTTTAATTGCCATGCTCGCCATGTGCCGAATTTCCTTCGACCGCTGGCTCAGATTTATTATGCCTGTTGTGGGGGTGATTCTGGTAGTTTCATGGCTATTTTTGCTCTTCAGTGTGAGCATCGACTGGGGGCCTTTTTAAGGTATAGGGTAAGTATTAGGTATTGAGAAGCTCATACCCATGACCCATGACCAATAACTATTGACCAATGACCAAATTATGACCGTAGAAGAAATACTAACCAAACTCGTTTCATTCCCAGTATTAGGGGGCGAAAGTAATCTTTCTATTTTAAGTTGGATTGAAGAGTACCTCGATAAACATGGGGTAGAACATCACCGTGTGCCAAATGAAGACGGAACTAAAGCCAATCTCCATTGCCGTATTGGTCCAGAAGCGGAAGGTGGTGTGATTCTCTCTGGACATATGGATGTTGTGCCTGTAAAAGGTCAAGCTTGGAATACCGATCCTTGGGTTTTGACCGATAAAGAAGATGGTAAACTGTACAGCCGTGGTTCATGCGATATGAAGGGCTTTGTGGCTTGCTGTTTGGCTGCTTTACCTGCCATGCTCAAGGCCGATTTAAAGACACCAATTTACTTTGCCTTTTCATACGATGAAGAAATTGGCTGCTTAGGCGCTCCCGATTTGGTGAAAGCCATCAATGCCCACTACAAAGTAAAACCTAAGTTCGCCATTATTGGAGAACCTACCATGATGCGCCCGGTAACAGGCCAAAAAGGGATCTGTATTTTTGAAACTACCGTGAGCGGTTCTGAAGGCCATAGTAGCCGAATTAAGCAAGAAGTAAGCGCCATTCACGAAGCCATGCGTTTAATTCTGTGGCTTGAGAACAAAATGAATTCACTGATTGAAGCGGGCAGAACCGATGATCGTTTTACTCCTAATCACACTTCCATTCATATTGGAATGGTGAAGGGTGGAATTGCCCCCAATGTAATTGCCCAAGAATGTAAATTCAGTTGGGATGTGCGCACCATTCCATCGGAAACACCACAAGAAATCAAAGCGGAATTCGATCTCTATTGTAGGCAGCGAGAGGCTGAGTTAAGAAAAATTCACCCTGATTTTAAAATCTCGACCAGCAATGTGCACCCTGCCGTACCGGGCTTAAATACTGCCAATGATCAAGAGGTTGTGGCTTTAGTGAAAGATTTGGTTCGCAATCCCAAACTGGATGCTGTGTCCTACGCTGCGGAAGCAGGCCAGTTTGCAGAAGGTGGTTTTCAGGCCGTAATCTGTGGCCCAGGTGATATTGCCCAAGCCCACCGTGCCAATGAATTCATCCATAAAGACCAACTGGTTCAAGGGATGGAGTTTATGGGTAAACTGATTGAGAAGTTGAGTTGATCAGCTCCAGCGGAGCGACCTTAAATTCATAATTCCATTTGGGCAAATATTTGAATTAAGCGACCTTGCAGTAAATCACGAATTCAGGAATAATCTGAATGTATTGAAATCCATTGCTTATGAAATTACACGTTATAGATACAGGCTTTTTTAAACTTGACGGTGGTGCCATGTTTGGTGTTGTGCCCAAATCGCTTTGGACAAGAACCAACGAAGCAGACGAAAATAATATGTGCACTTGGGCCATGCGTTGCCTTTTAATTGAAGATGGAAATCAATTGATTTTAATTGACAATGGTATTGGCAACAAACAAGACGCAAAGTTCTTCAGTCATTATTATTTACACGGAGATGCCAGTTTAGACAGCTCATTAAAGAAAGCTGGGTTTTCACCCAATGATGTGACAGACATGTTTCAAACCCATTTGCACTTCGATCATTGCGGAGGCGGAGTTGATTACGTGGGAGATAATAAAGATAAACTTCAACTACATTTCCCCAACGCAAAATATTGGAGCAATGCCGATCATTGGAAATGGGCTACCGAACCGAATGCACGTGAAAAGGCTTCGTTTCTAAAAGAAAACATTTTGCCCATTCAAGAAAGCGGACATTTGAATCAAGTTCCTTTGGATGGAAAATCTCCCTTTTCTCAGTTCGATATTTTCTTTGCTGATGGCCATACCGACAAGCAGATGATTCCTAAAATCAAGTATAAGGACAAAACCATTGTTTTTATGGCTGATTTGCTACCCTCTACTGGTCATATTCCATTACCTTATGTTATGGGTTATGATACGCGTCCGTTGCTCACCCTTTCAGAAAAGGAAAAATTCTTGAAAGAAGCGGCAGATAACGAATACATCCTTTTTCTTGAACACGATTCAGTGAACGAGTGTTGTACTGTCAAAAACACGGAAAAAGGAGTAAGATTAGATCGCACTTTTCCATTGTCAGAAGTATTATAAAATGAAAACAGGAATAGCTTTATCGGGCGGAGGTGCTCGAGGATTTGCCCACTTTGGTGTTTTACAGGCTTTAGATGAACTTGGTATAGAGATTAATGCAGTTTCAGGTACCAGTGCGGGCTCTATTGCTGGCGCTTTTTATGCCCATGGTTATAAGCCTACAGAGGCTTTGGAATTGATTTCTAAAACTAATCTTTTTAAAATTATCTGGCCTGCTTTTAGTCTTTCTGGCCTGATTAACATGAGCAAAAGTGAAGATGTTTTTAAGAAATTCTTTAAAGAAGATACCTTCGATAATGCTCAAATTCCTTTACAAATTATTGCTACAAACTTAAATGAAGGAAGAAAACATGTGTTTTCAACAGGCCCTTTGGTAAAAGCCATGATGGCATCGAGCTGTATTCCCTTTATTTTCGATCCGGTAAGAATTGGTGATGAAGCCTATGTAGATGGAGGAATTGTAAATAATTTGCCTGCTGAGGTTCTACGTTCCACTTGTGATATCGTGATTGGAGTGAGCGTAGCGCCAGTCATTCGCGAAAATGAATTGGGAGGGCCAAAGCGTATGATTGAAAGAATTTCAATGGTAGGTATAAACGCCAATGTGTCGGCTAGCAAAGAGCATTGTGATATTCTAATTGAACCCACTTCATTAAGAAAATACTCTACTTTCGACATGAAGAAAGCTCACGAGATTTATAAAATTGGTTACGAATCGGCTCATCATTACTTTGATACTCATCAAGACGACCCTGCTGTAATTAAACTCTTAACCAAAGCCAAAACACAAACTTCAACTACTGCCTCATGATGAAATTATTGTCTAGGTTTTTGTTTTGGATTACGGACTGGAAGCTTGAAGGAAAATTTCCTGAAGGAGTAAAGAAGGTGGTAATTACGGCAGCACCTCATACTAGCAATTGGGATTTTGTATATGCTAGGGCTGCTTTCTATTTGTTAGAAGTACCATTGAATTACACTATCAAAAAGGAATTTATGGTAGGTCCCTTGGGTTGGATGCTGAAGAGTATGGGGGCAATTCCAATTGATCGATCACCCAAGAAACCCGGAGAAAAACGCCAGAGCACAGTAGACGCTATGGCTGGTTTGTTTCAAAGCCGAGAAGAACTGGCGGTTATGGTAACACCAGAAGGAACCAGAAAATATGTTCCCGAATGGAGAACCGGTTTTTACTATACTGCGATTAAAGGAGGGGTGCCCATTGTGTTGGGATTTTTAGATTACAAGCATAAAATAGCAGGCATTGGCCCAACCATTTATCCTTCGGGAAATGTAGAAGAAGATATTGAAAAAATGAAGGCATTTTACCGTACCAAAACAGGTAAATATCCAGAGCTAGGTGTAAAATAGAATAGGGGAAGCAATGTTTACAGGGATTATAGAAACCACAGGCGAGATTACGAAAGTAGAAAGAGAAGGTAGGAACGTTCACTTTTCTGTGAGAAGTAACTTGAGTGCTGAGCTAAAAATAGACCAAAGTGTAGCGCACAATGGTGTTTGCCTTACCGTAGTAGAAGTGAAGGACGGTATTCATGTGGTAACCGCCATTGATGAAACACTTCAAAAGACAAACTTGGCCAGCTGGCAAACAGGAACTGTAGTCAATTTAGAGCGCTGTATGGTAGCTAATGGCCGTTTTGATGGGCATGTGGTGCAAGGTCATGTGGATCAAATCGGTACAGTTACCCAAGTGCAGGAACAGGATGGAAGTTGGCTTTTCGACTTTGAATATGACTCTAGTTTAGGGAATGTTACCGTAGAAAAAGGCTCTATCTGTGTGAATGGCACAAGTTTGACCTGTTTCAATTCTGAAGAAGGAAGTTTTAGAGTAGCCATTATTCCATATACCTACGAGCATACTTGTTTCCACCAATTGAAGGCGGGTGACAAGGTAAACCTTGAGTTCGATATTATAGGAAAGTACGTCAAGCGCTTATTAGGAAAGTAATGCGTTTACAGTTCGAAGTTATTCCGCACCTCTTAAAATTTCGTTTCGAAGCTGGCACCAGCCGGGGATCATTTACGGAAAAGGAAACTTGGTTTATCAAGGTTTGGGAAAAGGAAAATCCTGACTGCGTTGGTTGGGGAGAAGCCAGTCCGCTTAAAGGTTTGAGCATAGACTATAGCCCTAACTACGAAACCGAACTTCAAACTTTGTTGAATACCCTTACTGCATTAGACTTTCCAGAAGAAACTGACGAGTTGCTTGAGTTCATTTCCGCCAATACACCAACTGAAAAACCTTCCATTCGCTTTGGCTTAGAAACTGCGTTGCTCGATCTACATAACGGAGGCAAACGAATAATTTTTGATACTCCATTTACGCAAGGCAAAGCCCGAATTCCAATCAATGGTTTGATTTGGATGGGAGAGAAGTCCTTTATGCAAAGGCAAATTGATGAAAAGCTGAAGGAAGGGTACAATACCATCAAATTAAAAATAGGAGCGATCGACTTTGCTACTGAATTGGCTTTATTGGAAGGTATTAGAGAACAGTATTCCGTCAATGACATAACATTAAGAGTAGATGCCAATGGTGCTTTCACCGAGGCTGATGCGATGCATAAGTTGGAGGAATTGGCTGCTTTGGAAATCCATTCAATAGAACAACCCGTAAAGCCTCATCAATATGAACTCATGAAAAGGCTTTGTGAGGAAAGTCCTTTGGCTATTGCTTTAGATGAAGAGCTTATTGGTGTAAGTACTAAAGAAGATAAAAAGGCACTTTTAGAACGCATTCAACCACAGTTTATCATTTTAAAACCCGCTTTATTGGGTGGTATTCTTTCCTGCCAAGAATGGATTGAAATAGCTGAAAGCCTCAATATTGGCTGGTGGATGACCTCTATGCTTGAAGCGAATATTGGCTTAAATGCCATTGCGCAATTTACTGCTCAGTACCAACCCACCTTACCACAAGGTTTAGGTACAGGCCAACTCTATCATAATAACATAGATTCTCCCTTAGAAATCAGAAAAGGCGAGCTGCTTTATAATAAGGTAAAGGGTTGGGGAGATTTCCCCAAAGAAATCTAAAAAGCGACTCTATTTCTTCTTAATTACAATTCCATTTAATAACTCGAGAATTTTGGTTTCATACTTTTCGTGCAAATTGGTGGCTGTCCATGTAGTAAACTGAACGGTTCCTCTTTCATCAGAGTAGTAATAAGAATCAAAAACTAAGTCTAATCCGTTCAAATCGAAGCTCATTACTCCTCGTATTAAATCAGAACCATTTACGTTTCTTATTTCAGATTTAAGAATGTCCACCTCTGTATTTAGGTTTTCTTCAATATTGTTTTTGGCAATCTTATAAATATTATCAAGTCCAATTTCTATCTCTTCAGATAAAATAGCTACATAAATGTCATTGTCTTTTCCCATAAAAGCGAATTCTGCTTCATCATTAAGCTGGGCAGGTGGCACTCTTCTCCAAACATTTTCATCGTAAAACACTTCAAAAAAACCGTATTTGCTCGCTATGTTTTTCTTAGCATTTGGTGAAACAGAATAAGGGGTTGAAAGAGTATCATATTTAAACGATGTTTTGAGATAATCTAGAATACCTGTTTCTTGAGGTCTGTCGTCCCTGTCAAAGCTCCATGTTCCATCGTCATAAATGTATATGGTATCGCCCTTTTGAGTTACAGCCCAAGTTTGAGCGGTTGCGGAAATCGAAATGATTAAAAGGAGTAGGGAAAGCGAGAATTTCATATTCGTTTTATAGTTTAAATACTCAAGTAATGAGCAGATCAATGATTGCGTTTTGAATATCAGTGCTAGAAAATTATAATCAAAGCATATTGATTATAATTATTTAAAAATCGAGAAGCCTATTGAGCTGTTTCTGTCTTTATTCTTCTACTTAGAATAAAAAGAAAAAGCATAGACAAAACCGCCACTCACGGTATGACCAAAGCTGAAACAACCAGAACAATATAAGGGCAAGTCATCAAGTTTATTATCGCTTTAAACACAAGCGCCATATTATGTGTTAACCCGATACAACTGATAAATACTTGTGATGAAAAAACTATATGCTGTACTCAACCTGCTGGTAATACTTGCGGTAATTTTTTGGAATTATTGGAGTAATACCGGAGGCATAAATGGTAAAACCGTTGGTGAACTAAGTAGTGAGTACTTCAATCTTTTTACTCCGGCAGGCTATGCGTTTTCTATTTGGGGTTTCATTTTCATTGGTTTGATTGTATTAGGAGTAAATCAAGTCCAATTGGCCTTTTCAAATGCGGGTCACAGTGAAAGTATTCTTCAAATAGGACCTTGGTTAATTATTGCGAATGTTGGTAACGCTGCTTGGTTGTGGTTTTGGTTGTATGAACAAACGGGGATCAGCGTAATCGTAATGCTTGTAATTCTGTTTTCGCTAATTCAGATTATTCTAAGGTTGAACATGGAACGATGGGATGCACCTTTAAAGGTAATAGCAACGGTTTGGTGGCCGATTTGTGCTTATAGTGGCTGGATAGCCGTAGCAACCATCGCCAATATTTCGGCCTATTTGGGTAAGATAGAATGGGAAGTGTTTTTTTCTGCCGAGCAATGGACAGTGATAATGATCAGTATTGCTGGGCTTCTAAATGTTTTTATGATTTACACCAGAAATATGCGTGAGTTTGCTTTGGTGGGCGTATGGGCTATTACCGCCATTGCCGTCAGACATTGGAATGAAATACCATTATTGCAATGGACATCCGTTTTCTGGGTGGTTATCTTGTTAATTGCAGTAAGTGTTCATGGCTATAAAAACCGTAAAACCAATCCATTTAAGAAAATGGTAAGCAGTGAAGGTTAATTTGATAAACAGTTTAAGGTTTAAAGTTTAATGTAAGCTTTGGTGCTAAATCCTCGTTATAAACGAGGATTCGTAGGGAACCCTACAACATACCGTCACTCTGAGGTTGATGTTTGAAAAACTCAACCGTGAGAGTCTGTCTGTTCGGAGATGATGCTTGTAACATGACTTAGTTAGACGCTTCTGCTTATTAATTTATTTTAAGTGGATCTGTTTGCTTTTCTGTCACCCTATAAGGTTTTTTTTCAGAAACACATAGGACATCAGTTTTAAGCCTGAAGTTTATATTGTAAGCTTCGTTGCTAAATCCTCGTTGCAACCGAAGATTAGTGGGTGTTACAAATGTGGATTAGCCGAGTTTCAATTATCGAAAAAATCGCAAGTATATCTAATTTATCGCCCAAATAAGTAAATCAATAAGGTTGCCTTGCCTAGTTTCGCTTTCTGTTTTATTGCCGGTATTTTGGAAAATTTCAATAATGTTTAACTCCTTCTTCGATTGACTCATTTCGTTAAAGAAACTATTTATGCAGTCATTATTCTCTTGCAGCAAGTGTTCGTAATTCGAGAATATATTTAGAATTAATTGATATTCTTGATCCTTTAGTTGATTGCCAATCCTGCTTTTATTTGTGAGTAGGGCATAGCTATCAGGAAAAAGATCTAGGGTTTCAAAGATAAGTATAGAATTAAGTTTGCTATAGGCGTTAACATCTTGATAAATTCTTCGTTGACTCTCCTTTATCTCGTTCAATATTATTTTTCGTGTGTTATCATAGAGAATAGCTATTTCTTCTATTTTTTCTAAATCAGAGTTTTTGATTTGTTCCTTGATTTGACTTTTCAGCATACTATATTTTGGTAGTATTTCTTTACTGAGTTTGGCGTAATACTTAATTCTAAAGTCAATATCTATTAAATAAACAGAATCTAATTCCATGCTTTCATAAATCGATTCCTTAAGTGTACCTTGCTTGCAGTCTTGCGAAAAAAGTCCCGTACTTACTGAAAAGAGTAGAAAAATAAAATATGTAAACCTCATGATTAATAAATTAAGGGATTTGTTTTCAAAAAATAGTACATTTTTCACTTTTTATTTTTTTTTATTTCCTTCTTGAGATCTTAGTTATACAATTCCATTTAAAGAGTTCGTCTGTATTGAAAACCGTGTAAGTCAAATCGTTAGAAGCCTGAAATATAATGTAAGCTTCGGTGCTAAATCCTCGTTATAAACGAGGATTAGTGGGGAACCCTACAACATACCGTCACTCTGAGGTTGATGTTTGAAAAACGAAACCGTGAGAGTCTGTCTGTTCGGAGATGATGTTTGTAACATGACTTAGTTAGACGCTTCTGCTATTAATTTATTTTCAGTGGCTCTGCTTGCTTTTCTGTCACCCTGTAAGGTTTTTTTTCAGAAACACATAGGACATCAGTTTTAAGCCTGAAGTTTATATTGTAAGCTTCGTTGCTAAATCCTCGTTATAAACGAGGATTAGTCGAGTGATTAGAGGGAAGTTCCCCAAAACTTCTGATTTAACCAACACAAAAAAGCCTGACTCTCACGAATCAGGCTTTTCAATATTTCTAAATACTAAGTACTAGCTACTAAATACTAGCCTTTTTTGCTTTCTTCTTTAATCAGATTAAGGGCAGAACCCGCTTTAAACCAGCCAATTTGAGCTTCGTTGTATGTGTGGTTAGCTGCAATAACATCTTTGCTGCCGTCTGCATGTACAAACTCAATCATCAATGGCTTGCCAGGAGCGAAGTCAACCAAGTCTAAGAAGTTGATGGTGTCATCTTCTTGTACTTTGTCGTAGTCTGCTTCGTTAGCAAATGTTAAACCTAGCATTCCTTGTTTTTTCAAGTTGGTTTCGTGAATTCTGGCAAATGATTTTACCAATACTGCTTTCACGCCCAAATGTCTTGGTTCCATGGCTGCATGCTCACGAGAAGATCCTTCGCCATAGTTATGGTCACCCACCACAATAGAAGGAACACCTGCCGCTTTATATTGACGGGCTGTAGCCGGTACTGGACCATATTCGCCTGTCAATTGATTTTTTACTGAATTGGTTGATTGGTTGTATGCATTTACTGCGCCAATCAAACAGTTGTCAGAAATGTTATCTAAGTGACCTCTGAACCTTAACCATGGACCTGCCATAGAAATATGGTCAGTAGTACACTTACCAAATGCTTTGATCAGAAGCTTAGCGCCCGTAATATTTTTACCATCCCAAGGAGCAAACGGCTCAAGCAATTGTAAACGCTTAGAATCTGGCTTAACAATAACTTCTACGCTGCTTCCATTTTCGGCTGGTGCTTGGTAACCGTTATCTTCTACTGCAAAACCTTTGGCTGGTAACTCAGAACCTACAGGCGGGTCTAATTTTACTTGCTCACCTTTTTCGTTTGTTAGGGTATCAGTTAATGGGTTAAAACCTAAATTACCCGAAATTGCAATGGCCGCTACCATTTCTGGTGAGGTTACAAAGGCATGGGTGTTAGGGTTTCCATCTGCTCTTTTAGAGAAGTTACGGTTAAATGAGTGAACGATAGTGTTTACTCTTGTATTATTACCTGATCTTTCCCACTGACCAATACATGGTCCACAAGCGTTGGTAAAGATAGTGGCGTTTAAGTCTTCGAAAATACCTAAAAGGCCATCTCTTTCGGCTGTATAGCGTACTTGCTCCGAACCTGGGTTAATTCCGAATTCCGATTTCGTTTTTAAGTTCTTATCTATGGCTTGTTGAGCAATAGAAGAAGCTCTAGATAAATCTTCGTAAGAAGAGTTGGTACAAGAACCAATCAATCCCCATTCTACATCCATTGGCCAGCCGTTTTTCTCAGCTTCCTCTTTCATTTTAGAAACTGGAGTAGCTCTATCTGGCGTAAATGGTCCGTTGATGTACGGCTCAAGCTCGTCCAAGTTAATTTCGATTACTTGATCGAAGTATTGTTGTGGATTAGCATAAACTTCATCATCACCAGTAAGGTGTTCTTTGATTTCGTTGGCTAAATCTGCTACATCTGCTCTATCCGTTGCTCTTAGGTAACGATCCATAGATTCGTCATAACCAAAAGTAGAAGTAGTAGCACCAATTTCGGCACCCATATTACAGATGGTTCCTTTACCCGTAGCCGACATTGATTTAGCACCTGGCCCGAAGTATTCTACAATGGCTCCAGTTCCACCTTTTACAGTTAGAATACCAGCTACTTTCAAGATTACATCTTTAGGGGCTGTCCAGCCATTCAATTTCCCTGTAAGGTGAACACCAATTAGTTTAGGGAATTTAAGCTCCCAAGGCATACCTGCCATTACATCTACAGCATCAGCACCACCTACACCAATGGCTACCATACCTAATCCGCCAGCGTTTACCGTGTGCGAATCGGTACCAATCATCATTCCACCAGGGAATGCATAATTTTCTAATACCACTTGGTGAATAATACCAGCGCCTGGCTTCCAGAAACCAATGCCGTATTTGTTAGAAACTGATTCTAAGAAGTTGAAAACTTCACCAGAGGCAGTCAATGAATTTCTTAAATCATCTTTAGCGCCTTCTTTGGCAAGGATAAGGTGATCGCAATGAACGGTAGAAGGAACTGCCGCAGTGGGCTTTCCTGCTTGCATAAACTGAAGTAGCGCCATTTGAGCCGTAGCGTCTTGCATGGCTACGCGGTCAGGAGCAAAGTCTACATAAGACTTACCTCTTTCGAATGCCGTGTTGGCGTCTCCGTCCCAAAGGTGTGAATAAAGAATTTTTTCAGATAGGGTTAGGGGTTTCCCTACCGCTTTTCTAGCCGCTGCAATACGTGAAGGGAACTTCGCGTAAACAGCTTTAATCATGTCTATGTCAAATGCCATAATGGAATTTTAGGGTTCTTGGGTAAATAAAATATAACTCGTCAAGGGTTGACAAAGTTATCACTTTTCGTAAATAATAAAATTAACAAAGCAGACTAAAAAGCCTTACCAAGCTGTATTTTTCAAGTTTTTCTATCAAAGTCTAAAAGAGCAACAATGAAATCAGAAAGATGGCCATTCCTACAAGCATGATTAAGAAGGAATAGGGGAGAATATCTTTTGCTTTTAACTTAGTAATACCCAATAGTGGCAAGGCCCAAAAAGGCTGAAGCATATTGGTCAGTTGATCGCCATAAGAAAGTGCCATAATTGTTTTAGGAATAGAAGCGCCAAGATTTTGAGCAGCTTCGGTTACTATTGGGCCTTGTACTACCCATTGGCCACCTCCGCTAGGAACGAATATATTTACAATGGCTGCGCTGAAGAAGGTGAAAATCGGCAATGTAGTGGCATTTGATATTTCCATAAAGCCTTGAGAGAATAAGGCGCCTAGTCCTGAATAGGTCATGATACCCATAATACCAGCATAAAGCGGAAATTGGATAATGATTCCAGCCGACCCTCCAATGGCTTCTTCAATCGCAGAGAGAAATTTAGCGAAGGAACCGTGAAGCAAAACTGCTAAACCGAAAAAGAAGAAGTTGATGTAGTTTAGGTCGATAAATGACAAGCCAACCAGAGAAGGACTGACCCATATTTTACGCAAGGCAATAAAACAGATGATTCCACCTAAGACAATGGCTGCAATTTTAGAGTTATCAATCCTTTCTGCACCTTGACTTTTCTCCCCAACATGATGTGTTTCTTTTTTAAACACTGCATTAATTTCTGTATCGTGGCCTCTTTTTCCTAACAGATAGAATACTGAAGGAACGATAATAAGGAGTAGGACAAAAGTGATAATGTTAGGGGTGGCCAGCAGCGTTTGCCCAATCCCTATTTGTCCAATTTCTTGAATGAGGAAGTGATCTTTACTGGCTACAGCCAAAGGAGCCGAACCTGAAAAGCCTCCGTGAAAGCACATCATACCACTATAACCAGCAGCACCAAGCAATGGGTAATTCATCTTCCACCCATGAGCCTTTGCCCTTTCGGCTACTTTTCGAGCGAAAATAGCCCCAAAAACCAAACACAAACCCCAATTGATCATGCTTACTAAAATGGTGAGTAAACTAATGGTAAATGCTGCCTTGGCCGATGTATTACAATAAATAGTAAAGCGATCGATGATATTATTAACAAATGAGGTGAGTGCTAATGCATGTCCCAAAATAAGAATTAAGGCCATTTGCATGGTGAATTCTAACAGTTCCCAGAAGCCTATTTCCCAATAGCCTAAAATGACCATACTGTAAGTAGAGCCCGAATTTTCTGGTCGTTCAGTAAAAACTAAAGCCAGAATAAAGGTGACCAAGGTTAGAATAACTGCAATAGAAAATGGAGAGGGAAGAATTTGACGGACAAAACGGAGGTAGAGACTGTTTCTAGACATAACTCAAAGCTAGCAAAATGATAAATGCTTTACGATTTCATAAATAGGAATTTTAAGCCATTGATCAATTCGTTTAAACATTTTTGCCCTTTACAAGATTTATCATGAAGTACAGTTTGAATACATATATGCATAGCGCAAAGCTATGCGTTGGTACAAAACACACATTTTTTATTTCGCCCAATGCAGAAAAGAATTCTTGTAGTTGATGATGACCCTTCGTTCAACAAAATGCTGTCCGCTTTTTTAGGGCGGCATGGCTTTTTGGTAAATTCAGTTTATACCTCAAAATCAGCCATGGAAAGTATGGGCAATGAAATGCCCGATTTAGTATTGACTGACTTCAAACTACCTGATTTAGATGGACTTGAGTTGATTGAGCTTATTAAAGCTAAAGTTCCTGAAATGGCCATTATTCTGATGACTAATTACTCTGATATTCGTACGGCAGTGAAGTCAATTCAGCTTGGGGCTTTTGAGTTTGTAACGAAGCCAGTAAATCCAGACGAACTGTTAATTACTATTAAGGCCGCTTTGAATCAGAAGGAAAAGAAAGTGGACATTGCACAACCTGAGAAGAAGAGAAATCTACCATCTTCAAATAAAAAATACATTATCGGTCAGTCAGCGGCTTCTAAGCAACTTTGGGAACATATAAAGCTTGTAGCACCAACTCAAATGAGCGTTTTGCTTTTGGGTGAAAGTGGTACCGGGAAGGAGTATGCTGCAAAAATGATTCATGAAAGCAGTAAAAGGGCCGATAAAACTTTTATAGCAGTAGACTGTGGAGCACTTTCAAAAGAGCTTGCGGCAAGTGAATTGTTTGGGCATGTAAAAGGGGCTTTTACTGGGGCGCTTAAAGATAAAAAAGGACAGTTTGAGCTGGCCGAAGGTGGAACTTTGTTTTTAGATGAGGTAGGAAATTTACCTTATGACGTTCAGGTACAGTTGCTAAGGGCGTTGCAAGAGCGAAAAATTAAACGGGTGGGGAGTGAAACGGATATTTCTGTGGATGTTAGATTAATTTCGGCCACGAATGAAAAAATGCAACAAGCCATTGATGAACAGCAATTTAGACTTGATCTTTTTCATAGGTTAAATGAGTTTGAACTAAAGCTAATGCCACTTAGAAAGCGTTTGGGCGATTTAGATGAATACTTGAACTTTTTTTTAGACCAAGCCAATAGTGAGTTAGAAAAGACGGTGAGTGGTTTTTCTTCGGCAGTAATTCAGGTTTTTCAACAGTATAGTTGGCCTGGTAACTTAAGGGAATTAAGAAATATTGTGAGACGAGCAGTGCTATTGTGTCAAACCGATCTGATAGAATTGGCTCAAATTCCAAATACTTTAATGAATGAAAATGAGGTTTTGGAAGAAAAAGAACACGAAAAACCGATAGCCACCAAACCAGAAAGCCGAGGTTTATTACACAATTTGAAAGCTATGCAAGAACTTCAAGAGAAGGAAACGATCGAGAAGGTGCTACTAGAAACAAAGTATAATAAATCTAAAGCCGCAGAACTGTTAAATATCGATCGATCAACGCTTTATAACAAAATAGCTAAGTATAACATTGAGATTTAAGCGCTAACAATTCCTTGTTCATCTGAATAAGCGTAGGAAGCAATTCGTGTGCTGTTTCAAGCATTTTTTCGTGCTTTTCTAGCTGATGATAAACTTCAATGCTTTTTAGTGTTTCGGAAATTGGCGTATGGTTTATGCTGTCATAAGTTTGCACCATTTTATGGGCCGTATTGGCCAGAAGCACTAGATTTTTAGATTCAAGAAATCGATTGAAGTCAGATACGTTTTTATCATTACTTCGGATTAACTCTCTCACCAAATCAGCCAACAATTCCTCGTCATCGCCTGAAAACTGTTTAATACGGTCGAAATTAAATTTTGTCGTTACGGAATCTACATTGTTTTGCGCATTACTATTTGCACTGTTAGAATGATGAAGCATATCTTTCAGTATTTGGTCAATGGCTAGTTCTTGATAAGGCTTTGTAAGCACAGCCGAAAAACCCATGCTTTTAAACTCTTTCAATTGTTGGGGCAGAGAATGGGCTGTTACAGCAACTATAGGTAGTTCATTATTAATTTTACCCACTTCTTTTAGTATTTCTATACCGCTCAATTGAGGCATATTAATGTCGGTGAGAATAAGTTGTATGGATTGATGTTCCTCTCGAATAAAGTCTAAAGCTTCTGTTCCAGATTCAAAAACAGTTAATCTATTCACTTTAGGCTGAAGTATGGTTTTGAGCAAAGTGGCATTCCAATGGTCGTCTTCAATAATTACTACATGTATATTGGCTATATCTGTTGTTAAGTTTTCTGGGTTCAGTTTCTGTGCCTCTACAATATGTTTTTGGTACGGTAATTTTAATTTAAGGGTGAAAGTAGTTTCCTGATCTGGGTGGCTTTCAACACTTATTTTGCCTTTCATTGCTTCCACTAATTTTTTTACAATGGCCAAGCCTAAACCGGTGCCACCATATTGTTTGGTCACAGAGGCATCTTCTTGCTCGAAAGAATTGAAAATACCTTTAAGCTTGTCAGGAGCTATTCCTTTTCCGCTGTCCTTAACTCTTATGGTTAAGTCATATTTATCATGCTTTTTTTGAGCAGAAACCTGTAAGGCCACTTGGCCTCTATGGGTGAACTTAACAGCATTAGACAGCAGATTAATCAATATTTGCTTTATCCTAAATTCATCTCCAATCAAATCAATGTGTTGTAATTCAGGGTCATACGAAACCAGAAAATTCAATTCCTTTTCTTGGCATTGCAAGGCATAAATATCTTCCATTTGATTAACCAAATCTGGAATATAAAATGGCTTTTTCTGTAGGCTTACCTTTCCTGAGTCTAATTTCGAAAAGTCGAGAATATCATTCACAAGCGTCATTAAATATTCTGTACTTTCCGAAAGCGCGTTGGAATATTTTCGTTGGGTTTCATTCAGTTTGGTGTTCTTTATAAGGTCTGAAAAACCAAGTATACTGTTTAGCGGATTTCTTATTTCGTGGCTCATATTGGCCAAAAATTCTTCTTTCACTTTGGCCAATCGATTTGCTTTGTTCTTTTCTAATTCTAACCTTTTACTTAAGTAGTAAGAGTTTGTTAAATCTTTGCCAATTGCAACTAAGAAAAAACCTCCAAGACCGATTCCTAAAATGCCGATAATGAGCACAGCAAAGGTAGAATCACGAGAAATCTGATAACTCTCTTGTCGTTTTTTTGCGGCAAGTTGTTGCTCATAATTCTGTAACTGCTGAATTATTTCATCTATTTCAGCGCGTAGGCGCATATCTTGCCGCAGTAGATTTAATTCCTTAGAAGAAAGGTTGTATTGACTTCTGAACTCTTGATTTGCCACCTGCTGAAGGATTTCTTTCACTTTAAGCAGCATGCTGTCGGGGTTGTAATTCACCAAGGTGAGTGTGTCGATAACTACTTCTGTTGTGCGAAGTGTATCATTTTGAACTGTAGTAATAGTATCCACTCGAATGTTTTTGGCTCCAAATAGACGCTTGACACCTTCCCATAAACCTGGTTCTTTGTATTCAGTTGCTACCAAATCATGCTTAATCGTAGGCTTTGTTTCTTCTGTGGTTTTAATTTTGGCGAGCACTTTTGATTCAGTACTTGCGCTGTCTTCAGTAGATTCTGTGATTTTTTCAAGGGCCTCATTGCTGAAATTCTTGGTTTGCCTATTCTTTTTGGTAAGTAAGAAGTCGCTTAGATAATTGAGTTTCTGAAGAAAAAGTATTTCCAGTGAATCTATTCTTTGTATCTGAAGACTATCTTGAGTCATTCTCTTGTTTAGCTCATCAATACTGAGTTGTGTTTGTTTTATTTCATTCTGATACGCTGTATAGGCGTTATCGTCATTGGATAAGATGTAATACTGAATATAGTTTTCAGCTTTAGTAATGCCCTGAATGGTTTTCTGAATAAGAGGGGTTTTCTCATCAGGTTGAGAAAGTAGGTTAATGGAGTGACTGAGTTTTTGATAGCTTTCATAACTCC
Organism: Roseivirga seohaensis; assembly: GCF_001592945.1. Classification (GTDB taxonomy): domain Bacteria; phylum Bacteroidota; class Bacteroidia; order Cytophagales; family Cyclobacteriaceae; genus Roseivirga; species Roseivirga seohaensis. Next base: position 208,381 of record NZ_LRPB01000045.1, on the reverse strand, counting down.
AATAAATTCCACCTCCAATCACTAGAATAATGATAATGAAGGTTACCCATACTTTCTTCTTAATACTAAAATCGGAAGGTGATTTCATATGTTATAAACCCATTTTCTGCTTAATGTTCTTGAAGCTCAAATAAAATCTGTTAAAATTGTCTATGTCGGGTTTTACAACTCACATATACTTGGTTGTGTCTATATGAGTGCTTACCTATTGAAATATGAAAAAGTTAATTGTTGCAGTCATCTTGATTCCCTTGTTTTTTTGTTCCTGTGAGAATTCAGATGAAGATGCTTTAGTTTATTTGATGGTAAAGAATGAGGCAACGCTACCTTTAGATGAGCTAACCATTTATTTAGGTGGAGCCATTCAAAACTATGGATCGATTGGTAGCCTAGAGTCTTCAGGCACATTCCCATTTAAGAATACTTATATAGCCGATTCCATTACATTTAAATACGATTCTCAGTCAGCTGTGATTAAGCCAAATAATGCCCTAGTTCAATGGATTGGTGCGGAAATAGGGGCGACATACCAATATGTGATTAGCTTAGATGAAAATGAAAATTTTCAATTTAGTGTAACCCAAACAAAGTAATTCGAACCAAAAGAAAAAGGCCACTCAAAAATGTTGAATGGCCTTTTTGCTAATAAGTTAAACTAATATTTACTCAAAATCCTTGAAGAAACTCAAATCGGCTTTATCGTAAGCTGCTTTAAATTTAGGCCATGTAGTATTGAAAAACTCATTCGTTTTCTCTTCTGTTAGCTTTATCATTTGCTCTGCTTTTCTTACCGCATTTCTTTCTGTTTCACCAGGTGCTCCCATACGAGAGTTGTTGTATCTTCTGGCTTCCTGAATATAGTTATTTGCAGTTGTAAAACGCTCTCTTACTACGGCTTGTCCTCTTTCTCCAGGTACACCAATAGTAAGTTTTCTAACGGGTAAGAAACTCTCTTTTACTTCTTCAACAGCCTTTTTCAAATCCTTCACTCTGTCAGCATCAACGTTTTTCATTTGCGCTTCTACTTTCTCAATGATTTCGTTCGCAGATCTAACCTTGTTTGTGATTTCAGCAAAAGACTGAGACATTTTCAGTACTTGATCTTCAAAGGCTTTATTGGCTTGTAGCTCAGACATGCTGATTTCCATTCTTGGATCGAGGTGTACTTTTACCATTTTAGAAACCTGTTGATCACCAAATTCTAACACTATTTTGTAAGTACCTGGCAGGGCCGATCCAGCAGATTGCTCACGGTTCTGAGTTCCGCCACCGAAACGGTTTCCACCACCAGAGAATTCAACTGGGTAAGGGTTTCTTCTATCTAAATTCCAAGATATGGTATTGATTTCTCCTTTCTTAATATTTGAAGTTCTAGTTCTAACGGTATCGCCACTAGCATTTAGAACAATCATTTTCACTTTAGTAGGTAGCTTCTTTTCAGGAGTTTCTGTTGTTTCAGCTTCTTTGCTATTACGCTTTCTACGTGATGATTTGTCTTCTACAGCCTCTTCTTTTTTGGCGTCATCTCTTACCCAGAACTTCACGTTAGCAGAGCTTAAGTATTTGTTTTCACCTTCAAATGGGCCACCATCAGCAGGGAAGCGCATGCCTGGAGGCTGACGGTAAGTCATTTGATATGCATCAGCTACATCAAACATTACGATGTCAGAATTTTTCACCGTTTCAACTCCTTTCGCAGCAAACTCTCTCAAAGGTCTCAAGTCGTCAAGAATATAGAACGCTCTACCGAAAGTACCGATTACTAAATCATCCTCTCTTTCTTGCCAAGCCAAGTCCATAGTTGAAGCGTTTGGATAACCGTGGTTCCATTTGTTCCAGTTTTGAGCTTTATCGAAACTTACGTACAAACCATTTTCAGTACCTAAGAAAATCAAATTAGGCTCTCTTTCATCTTGAAGAATGGAAAGTGTATACCCAAATACATCGCTATCATCTACAATTCTAGTCCAAGTTTGACCATAGTCTGTAGTGTGATATGCATAAGCAGTAAAGTTATTTCTTCTGTAATCGTTAGCAATTACAAAAGCTTCACCCGCATTATGGTGTGATGCTTTTATTTGAGGAATCCAACTACCTGCAGGTAAACCAGGAAGTTTAGCCGCTACGTTAGTCCAAGTTTTTCCTTTGTCTTTGGTTACCTGCACATTTCCGTCATCAGTACCAGCCCAAATTACGTTTTTGTCGAGTGGGCTAGGAGCAATGGCAATAATAGTAGTGTGATTTTCAGCACCAGTTGCGTCTAGCGTTAAACCACCACTTTCGTTTTGCTTTTGTTTTTCAGGGTCATTAGTCGAAAGATCTGGAGAAATGATTGTCCAGTCATCTCCTCTGTTTGTGCTATAATGAACAAACTGAGACCCAAAATATACAGCGTTTGAATTGTGTGGATCAACGGCTACTGGTGAGTTCCAGTTGAAGCGAAGGCTTGTAGCAGTATCAGGTGCTGTTGGCTGAATACCCTTTGTATATCCACTTAGTTTATCGTAACGCGAAACACTTCCTTGCTGCGACATGGTGTAACCATACCTTGAGTCACCAGGAATTGGTGCTACGTCAAAACCGTCACCAAAGCTTAATTCTTGCCAATCGTGGTTTCTGATTCCTGCATAGTTAAATACATAAGCAGGCCCAACCCACGAACCGTTGTCTTGCATTCCGCCATACACATTGTAAGGCATTTCGTTATCTACATTTACATGGTAGAACTGACCCACAGGAAGTTTTTCTGTGAATCTCCATGTTTTAGCCATGTCACGTGTAATGTTCAAACCTCCATCATTACCGTCAATCATGTAAGAAGGATCCTCTGGATGAATCCACCAAGCGTGGTGGTCTGGGTGAACTCCAGAGTAAGGAATGATTTCTTCCCAAGACTTTCCGCCATCTTCAGACCTGGAAACCCTAGAGAAAAGGCTATATATTCTGTTTTCGTTTTTGGTATCTACAAAGATGTCAGCATAATAGAATGGACGATCTCCAATGTTTTGAGTAGTTGCAGAGGCTGCTCTTAGTTCCCAAGTATTGCCTCCATCAGTAGAACGGTAAAGACCATTGGCTTTTGATTCGATCATGGCATAAACATAATCTGGTCTGCTGCGTGAAATCGCCAAACCAATTCTACCATAATCGCCTTTTGGTAATCCTTTTTCTCCAGTAAGATTTTTGAAAGTGTCTCCACCATCGTTAGTCACATAAAGTCCTGAACCTGGGCCGCCAGATTTGAAGAACCAAGGCCATCTTTTGTGTTCCCACATGGCAACGAATATCTTGTTTGGGTTAGAAGGGTCAGCCACCATATCGGCTACACCAGTAAGGCTGTTGGTATAAAGTATTTTCTCCCAAGTTTTTCCTCCATCTTTGGTTCTGAAAAGGCCTCTTTCTTCGTGTTCGCCCCAAGGAGAACCGATTGCGCCAACATAAACAATATTAGGATTATCTGGGTGAATGTAAATTCTGTGGATATTTCGGGTTTTTTCAAGCCCCATCAAATCCCAAGTTTCACCACCATCGATAGAACGGTAAACACCATATCCACCGCTCACAGAGTTACGCGGGTTTCCTTCACCAGTTCCAACCCAAATAATATCTGGATTTTTCTGGTAAATGGAAATGGCACCAATTCCAAGCACGGCTTCATCGTCAAAAAGAGGCTCCCAGTTAAGGCCACCACCAGTTGAACGCCATAAACCACCTGATGCAGCTCCTGCATAGATGATCTCAGGATTACTTTCCACTACATCAATGGCCGTGATTCTACCACTCATGGCGGCTGGCCCGATGCTCCTGGCTTTCATGTCTTTGAAAAGATCCATGTCTACTTTTTGGCCATAAACCAAAGCAGAGAGTAGCATGAATGTTAGGCCCAAAATCGATCTGATTTTTGAAGGTCTAAATAGCTTTAAATGCTGAATACTCATTAAGTTGTTGATTTGATTGAAAATGAAATTTTAACAATTTAAACCAAGAACTTAAAAACAGAAATTCAATTCGTAAGAACGCAAACAATGCTGTATGAATGGTTAGAATTTCAATTACCATTCACTTATCAGAAGCTTAATACCTAATCCAAAATTCAGGTGATCGAATCGTGATTTTTTCACGGTCAAATCATACACTTCATCGGTTTTGTTGTAACTCACGCTTTGTGGGGTTAGGTACTCTGCAGTAGAAGATTTAATGGCTTTTATGTTAAAGTCTAAGCTTAGAAACTCGTTAATAAAAACTTCTAATCCTCCACCCAAGCCGTAGTTCATGGCAAAGTCATCAATGTCTCTAACTACATCCCATTGTTCTTGCAATGGACCATCTCTGAAATGAGCCGTAGTGGCAATGTAGCTAAAGCCTCCAAAGAAGTCGGCATAGGGTTGAAAGCCTTCTGAAACCGGTGGCTTAATCCTGATGAGTCCGAGCATATAGGCCATTTCATTATTTCTTCTGATTCTGACATCACCTAAATCATCACCATGCCATCCATCACGAACTTCGGAACCATAACGAGTTACCCCGAGCATACCGCCCAAATGAATAGGAGAACCGTTGATTTGAAAAGCGATATCTGAACTGAAACCGCCACCCCAGATTTCAGGGGAGTCTTTTTTTAGGTCGCCCATAGGGGCAAAGCCATTGAGGCTTAAACCGAAAGTAGATTGACCTTTAGAGAATACAGGGAAAAAGAGAAGTAATGCAGGTATTAAAAAGTATTTTGACATGTTGTTGGTTGTTTTGACTTTTGGTTTTAAGCCAATAATGTGCCAAAAAATTCAGCACTATCAATGCTAAAATACTTTGATGTGTGTCTAAAATAATTAGTATTTTTGGTTTCAAAATCTTTGACATGAGCATAGTTTCAGAAAACATAAAGCACCTTAGAAAACTTAAAAACTGGACACAGGGTGATTTTGCAGAAAAAATCGACATTAAGCGATCGCTAGTTGGGGCTTATGAAGAAGGCAGGGCAGACCCTAGGCTGAATAACCTGCTGAATATGTCAAAGGTATTTAAGGTGCCAGTAGATTTTCTAATATCGAAAGATCTTTCTAGCCTGAGTGAAGAGCAAATCTTGAAATTATCAGCACCAAGAAAACCGTCTTCAAAAGTGCTTTCTATTACAGTGGATAAAAATAACGAGGAATTAATTGATCTAATTCCTCAAAAGGCTTCTGCTGGTTACCTGAACGGTTATGCCGATCCAGAGTATTTGGAGGAACTTCCAAAATTTCAGTTACCAAATTTACCAAAGTCGGGTACTTACCGTGCTTTTGAAATCACAGGCGACTCTATGCTTCCGTTAAGACCAGGTACGATTGTGATTGGTAAGTACTTGGAAGATGTGACGGATATTAAAAATGGACGCTGCTATGTTATTCTTTCTAAAGAAGAAGGAGTGGTGTACAAACGTGTTTTCGACTATACTCTGGAAAATGGAAAGCTATTTTTGGTGTCGGATAATAAAGCTTACTCGCCTTACGACATTCCTGTAAGTGATGTTATTGAAATTTGGGAAGCAAAAGCGTATTTGAGCATGGATTTACCCGATTATTCTGACGATACCATGGACTTTGAGCAATTGAAGAGTATTGTTTTAGACCTTCAACAAGAGGTAATTAAGTTGAAAGATCATCATCCAAGATTGAATTAATGCTTTTGGATATTGAGCTTTTCATAAAGTGCTATTCTGTCAATTTTTCCTGAGGCAGTTCTAGGCAGAGTGTCAATCAAGAATAATTCATTAGGTTTATAGTATTTGGTTAAGGAAGATTCTATGACCGATTTAATCGTTTCAATTGTACTATCATTTTTATTTACAATTGCCGCTACATAGGTTTCACCAAGTTGCGGATGCGTTTTCTTTAAAAGAACTACTTCAGTAGCTAATAACTGACTAAGCTGGTTTTCTAGTTGGTCAAGGTGTATTTTTATTCCCCCCGAATTAATTACAAAATCAGCCCTTCCTAACCATTTAAACTGCCTTCCTTTGAGCTCCACTACATCATTGGTTTGAATCCATTCGTTAAGCGTTACGTCCGCTTTTATTCGCAAGCAATTGCGGTAATCTGTTTCTACCAAAATCCCATCCAACACTGTAAAAAGATCACTTTTGTTCATACCATTCATAGGCTTGAGGGCGATATGCGAAACGGTTTCCGTCATACCATAAGTATTGAAAACTTGTGTTGAGAGTGATTGTATTTCTTTTTCCAATTGAGCGCTTATTGGTGCGCCACCTACAATAATGCTTTCAATGTTGTTAAGTTGCTTTCTTCCTTTGTCAGTCGTCAACATGCGTTCAAGCTGCAGTGGAACTAGTGCAGCAAAAGAGAACTTTTGGTCTTCTTCCAAATATTCTTCGGGGTTTGAACTTGGGCAAACCAACGTAAGATTCCAATCAAACTCCATAGCCCTTACCAGCATCATTTTACCACCAATAAATTCAGGGTTGATGCATAGTAATGCTGAAATGTTTTTTTCGAGATTTAGTGTTTTGGCGGTTCTTTGAGCACTTGCAATCATTTGTGCTCTTGAGATGTGAATAGTTTTAGGCTTTCCAGTGGAACCGGATGTTTCTTGGGCAAAACTTTGCTTGCCAGTGCGCCATTCATTTATGAACTTAGCTGCTGAAATATAGGCTTGGTCGTGGCTTGATTCTTGCGATAATAGCAATTTTGAAAAATAACTTTTTGTACCATTCCATATCAAACTGCCGCTCATAGGCCAATTTTAGTTCATTATGATTAGAGTTCAAACCCTTACACTTGCCTTTCTTTTCATTGTTACACTTTCAGTTTTTGGCCAAAACGCTTCACAGTTTGTGATTAAGGGAAATGTAGCGGATAAGCAGACAGGAGAAACGCTTCCGTATGCCTCTGTTTTTTTAGCCAATACTACCGTTGGAACGGTCTCAAATCATCAAGGAGATTTTGTTTTAAATGTACCAAAATCAGGCTCATATGACTTAATTATCAAATTTGCTGGCTATAAAACCTTCACCCAATCTATTCAGTTTTTTGAGCCTCAAACCATTGTGGTTACAGCGAAACTAGATGTGGACACTCGGCAGGTGAGTGGTGTAACCGTTATGGCGAAGAAAGATGAGAAATGGAGACGTAATTTGGAAGATTTCAAAATTGGCTTTTTAGGTACTTCTCCTTTTGCCGAACAATGTAAGATTCTTAATGAAGAAGTAATTGATTTCTACTTTGATGAAGAGAATAATATTTTTGAAGCCTTTGCCAGCGAACCGCTTATTATTGAGAATAAGGCGCTTGGGTACAAAATTAAATATGTATTGGAAGGTTACTATGTCTATTTTAATGAGAAATACTCTTCTTATTGGGGTTACCCATCATACGAAGAATTAAGAGGAGATAAGAGGCCGAAAGCACGATGGTTAAAAAATAGAGAAATAGCCTATTTAGGCTCTGTCGACCATTTTTTTAGTAGTTTATTTAATAATAACCTGAAGAAGGATGGTTACGTGGTTCAAATGGCAAGAGATATTGAGGGCAAAAGGTATTTAGATAGAAATGAGCTGGATTTGTATCAGTTTGTGAAGCCAGGGGCTACAGAGAACTCTAAACGTTTAGAGTTTGAACACATACTCTATGTTACTTACACTAAAGAGTTGGTTTCAGAAGAAATGGGCTCTGTTATTAACGTATCAAAAGTACCAGTGAGTGGTAATAAGCAGCGTTCGCAGTTTTATCTTCTGGAAGGAAAAACATTTATTGAGTTTGAGAAGAATGGCTACGTTTATAACCCGCTTGATTACCTTGTTGCCGACTATTGGGCGATTGAAAAAATGGGAGATTTAATGCCGATTGACTATATCAATACACGCTCAACTGACAAATAGCACATCAGGACTTAAACGCTTCTATTATAGCTCTCTTATATTCTGCAAACACCTCTGTATTGCGCTCCGAATTAGTTTGTATTTCTAGAATTTTGGCATTTTTAGAAGTGTTGAAGAAGGTTTCTAAGTATTCTTTTAAATCTTTAAGGTTCGAGCAACCGTGATATTCAAAGCCAAAATCTTTTGCTGTATTTTCGGCATTTAGCTTTTGTTTGGTTTCGAAGTATTCTTCTAATTCGGGTTGGCGTTTTGGTCCGTCAATCATTCTGAAAATTCCGCCTCCATGATTGTTGAAAACAATAACACGTACATTTTTGAGATTGTAATTGTGCCAGAAAGCGTTGCGGTCATAGAAAAAGGCCATATCGCCCGTAAATAATACGACAGGTAATTTTTGAGATAAGGCAGCTCCAACAGCAGTACTATTACTGCCATCTATTCCACTAGTTCCGCGATTTGCAAAAATCTCTACCTGCTTATTTTTGGGCGCGCCAATAATGTTTGCGTAGCGAATTGCCATACTATTTGCGAAGTGCAACTTTGCCTTGTTAGGAACCATTTCAAGCACAGTATTAAAAGCTTGAAATTCACTAAACTTCTTCATTTTCATGAAACTAGCCTTAGCAGTTTCAACAATTTGGTTTGCCTGTTGCCATTGATTTAAGTAGCTGAAGCTACTTTTGCCACCTACATGCTGAACAAATTCACCAAAGAAAATTTCTGGATCAATTTTTATCAATTCTGTTAGGTGCTGCAGGCTGTCGTTTAATTTTTCTGAAGAAGAAATATGCCAGTGTTCCGTAGGAGGGTTGTTTCTTAAGTACAGCTTTAAGTTTTTAGAAATTAGAGACTTGCCTAGCGTAATTAGTAGCGTTGGAGCTAATTCTCTATTGTTAGTATTGAGCTGAGGATTCAAGAAAGAATCTTGGTTGAAGACTACTCCAGGTAAGTCATGTTGATTGGAGATTACGTCTGCTATAATTGGAATGCCAGCTTTTTCCGCAAAACGATACAGAGCAGTGTGCAACGGTTTAGAATATTCCATTTGCCCTAGCACAATGGCTTTTCTTGTATGATTTTGCCATTTTTTGCCAAGGTTCATCCATTGTGCGAGATGAATATTCTCTTGAAATGGAGTATTCTTGATTACTCTAACTTTGGGAAAGTTTACAAGTTCATTTGAATCAGGATAGAACGGTTCTCTAATTGGTACATTGATATGAACAGGACCTTTTCTACCTATGCTTGCGTTAATGGCTTCATTCACAATTCTATTGCAATGCCATTTAGCATCTTCATGATTTACCTCAACCGGAAGGTCGAAACTTGCTAAAACATGCTTTCCGTAAATGTTTGATTGCTGAATAGTTTGTCCATCATACTGATTTGTCCATTCTGGGGGGCGGTCTGCAGTAAGTATGAGTAATGGAATTTCTTGGTAAAAAGCCTCGGCTATGGCGGGTGCATAATTATAAGCAGCCGATCCTGAAGTGCAGATTAGAGCCACTGGTTTACCTTGTTGCTGCGCCATTCCCATGGCAATAAAGGCCGCAGAACGTTCGTCAGGAATGATTTTAGTCTCAATTTCTGGGTGACGAACAAAAGCCAAAGTAAGCGCAGCCGACCTTGAACCTGGTGAAATAATAGCAGATTGAATGCCGTGCGAGGCACAAACACTTGCGATATCGTAGATGTGTTGAAGGATCAAGATTGTGAATTCAAGATATTAAGTAATGTATTGAATTTCATTTCAGTTTCTTCAAATTCCTTTTCAGCAACAGAGTCTTCTGTTACTCCAGCACCAGCGTAAAGAATTGCATTGTTTTCGAGTAATTGCATACACCGAAGGTTAACGAAAATAGAAGTCTTTTGCTCATTTTGAACTGGCCCTAAATAACCTGAATAAAACGATCGGTCAAAGCCTTCGTGTTGTTGAATAAAGTTTAAAGCTGCTTCTTTAGGCATTCCGGCAATGGCGGAAGTGGGGTGCAATAACTCTAACATTACGGTGCCAAGTTCAGGAAAATTCGTTTCTTTCATGTTTACTTCAAACTCTGTTTTAAGGTGAAGTAAATTTCCTGCAATAATCGTTTTTGGCCCTTTCTCCTCGTATTCTCTAAGTCTGATTTTCTTAAAGCAATTAATGATGTATCGGCTTACCAGCGCCTGTTCCTCGATTTCTTTTTGTGTCCATGCAGTGTCAGAAATGGATTTAGCGATATCTCTTCTTTGCGTTCCTGCCAAGGCTACAGTTTTAAACTGCGAGTGATTGACCTCTAAAAGCAATTCCGGAGTAGCGCCCAACCAAGTTCCTGTTTCGGGCATAGAAACAATTGAAACGAAGGCGTTTGCATAAGCATCGCACAATTGAAGGTACTTGGTGATTAAATCAAAATCTACATTAAGAGAAATAGCTTTCGACCTAGCGGGTACAACTTTCTGGAACTCGTTATTCTTGATGGCATCAACCCCAAGCTGCACTAAATCTTTATAATCAAGGTCAGCACCTTTTTTCTCCTGATCTTTTACATGGTAGTTTAGTTTCTCCTCTGGCTTTTTGAGTTGTTCCTTTAGTTGCATGAAGAACTTTGCATGAAGCATGTTTTCTTGGCTTGTTAAGTCTTCATGCTGAATGACTTCATCGAAATCAAAAGAGACGTGGAAATCACTTTTAATAAATAATGTGGAACTACTTTTTGGGTTGAAAGGAGAGAAGATAAAGCCTTTCTCGGAAGTTTCTAAATTGGGTCTTTCAACTTCTTGGGCGTTGCTAAAAGATACCATTAGATTGACTTCCTTTTGATGCGGTGCTCGCCAAACGGCCAACGGTAGCCCTAAATTTACGGCTACCTGAAATATTGATCTTAGCGTATGAGTCTTTTCAAATCCCGTAAAATCAAGGGATGATATTGCAGATTGCTTTTGATTCATTTCTTACTTTTTATCCATCACTGCCATGGTGATTCTACTGATACAGACCAAGTCATCATTTTTGTTGGTAATTTTAATTTCCCAAACCTGTGTTTTTCTTCCAACATGATGTGGTCTTGCCACTGCATAAACCCAGCCTTCTTTTACAGACTTAATATGATTTCCGTTGATTTCTAAACCTACGCAATATTGCTTTTCAGGGTCTACTACAGAGTGCGCAGCAATACTACCAAGTGTTTCTGCCAATGCCATAGACGCCCCGCCATGTAACAGCCCCAAAGGTTGTTTTGTTCTATGGTCAACAGGCATTTTGGCGCGCATAAAGTCAGCACCTATTTCTGTAATCTCTATACCCAAATGTTCAACCATGGTATTCTTGCTGAACTGATTAACCATTGAAATATTAACTCCCGGATGAAACATGAAGGTTCTGAATTAGTTTCTAGATTTGTGCCTGAATTGGGCAAAAATAGAACAAAATTGATGATCAAAAAAATCTACCTTACGCGCCACGGACAGACGGATTTTAACAAACAGGGTATTGTGCAAGGCAGAGGTGTAGATTCTGACCTAAATGAAATGGGAAGGGCTCAGGCTCAGGCATTTCATGAAGCATACAAGCATATTCCTTTTGATAAGCTCTACATTTCTTCGCTTAAAAGAACCGCGCAGTCTATGGAGAATTTTATTCAGCAAGGCTTACCTTATGAAGCGCTACCTGAGTTAGACGAGATTAGCTGGGGTATTCACGAAGGGGCAGAAGTAAACGAACAGCAGCACGCTTATTACTTCGAAATGATAAACAGTTGGCAAAGGGGTGAAACGCACAAGTCGATTGAAGGCGGAGAGAGCCCTGAGGGTTTGGCGAAGAGGTTACGTGCAGGGCTATCTTATATTATGGCCAAAGAGAACGAAAATAACGTTTTGATTTGCATGCACGGCCGAGCTATGCGTTTAATGCTGGCCACTATTTTTAATTACCCAATTAGTGGAATGGATTACTTTCTACACAATAATTTGGGCCTTTACGAGATTACCTACACCGGAAAAACTTTTGTGTTAGATAGGTATAATGAAATTAGTCATTTGCGCCATCTATAGTAGCCAAGGCTATTTTAGCTTTACTATCTAAGCTGTTTTTATAAGGATGCTTTTTAAATTCTAATACCTTTTTGAAGTATGCTTTTGCTTGCTCATTATCTTTTTCTTCCAATTTTATGTAGCCCATTTGAAGGAAAGAATTGGGTATGAAATAAGACTCAGGGAGTATATTTTCGTTAAAAGTTACCTCCTCGTAAAGCTCCATGGCTTCAGCGTAATTCGACTTTAGTTGCGCTAATCTTGCTTTTCTATAGGTGATTTCATGAACCTCCATAATGGTTAATTTCTCAAGGTTCAGTTTAGAAATGGCTTTACTGGCCAATGTATAATAACCACCATCAATAGCGTATCTGATTTGGAGTAGTTTAAAATTAGGCAGCGCGTCTGCTTCCAAAATAACTGAGGCATTTTTATCAGCTTCTGAGGTAGCGCCTTCCGTGGTCTTTGCTTCTTCCCAGTATTGTTTAAATGAAGTGTTTTTTCCTAAGAAATATTCACACATTGCCACCTTCATTCTCGAGTCCTTTAGCTGGTTTCTACCTTTAAACTGATTGATATATGCTAAATAATGTGTTTTGGCTTGATTGTACATTCCACCCTGAAAAAGTGCTTCGGCCAGTAAGTATTCAAATAATAGGGGAGCTCTGGCCTCTTGGTTTTCTAAGGCTTCTGTAAGTAGTTGGGCAGCTGCATTTGCATTGTGTGCTTTCATCAAAATGAGAGAAGAAATATACACTTCAGCCATTGTTTTCTGATCAGAAGTATTGTTTTTAAGGTTCTTTAAAGCTTCTTCATGCTGCTCTAAAAGGTAGGATTCAATCATGGAAGAAATGAGCGTTGCTTCAAGTGTAAAAGGAGTAGATTCCTTAGAGAGCTCCTTTAAATGCATTAACCCATTTTCTACGTCACCTTCAAGCCCCAACACATTTAATATCCATTGTTGATTATCAGGAACAGCTCCAAAAATAACCTGGAGCAAGCCCATGGTTTTAAAATTGAGTTTGAAATCTGGGTAGTTTTCAATGTTGTCTTCCGTAATTTTGTAAGCATTTCTTAACCCCCATACGCCATTCAGCGTGTTGCCGAATTTAAGTTTCACAAACGCCCATTGCATTTTAATTTCAGCTCTGAAGAAATCGATATATGGAGATTCGGTTGAAGTATTTTCAAGTTGCTTTAATCTTTCACTTTCATTCTTTTTCAGAATATCATAGCGTTCTTCATCTTCACTAAAAATAAGTTCTAATACATCGTTCAGGTTAGCAACATATAGCTCGCCCATCGGTATTTCTGTGCTTTCTAACGAGGATAGAATAGATTTTGATGCTTTGAAGTTTAAATTCAAAGTGGTGTGGTAGGCCAAGTCAAAGTTGGGAGTTTGACTTTGGGCAAAGCTAATTGTTTGTGTTAAAATGAAAAATGGATAGACGAAAACGCCTATCCATTTTTTTATTTTTAGATACATTAATATCAAATTAAGCTTTAGTTGCAGCTCTTCTGCTTCTTTTTGGTTTAGCTTCTTCTACAACAATCTCGTCCGTAACGTCTGCTAAAATTCTTCCACAGTGCTCACAAACAATAATTTTCTTACGCTCACGAATATCGGCTTGTCTTTGGGGAGGAACAACGTTGAAACAACCACCACAAGCTCCTCTATCTACAGGTACTACTGCTAAACCATTTCTTGCGTTGTCACGAAGTTTGTTGTAAGAAACCAAAAGTCTTTCTTCGATGTCTTTAGTAGCTTTTGTTCTTGCGTTCATTAGCTTCTGCTCGTCATCGTGACTTTCTTTGGTCAAAGTTTCGAGTTCGCTTTTTTTGCTATTCAAATCTTTTTCCCTCTCCGCTAATTCTTCTTCAGTTTTGGCGATTTCACCATTTTTGATTTCGATTTTTGCGAAGGCTTCTTTAATTCTCTTTTCAGAAATTTGAATCTCTAAATTTTGGAGCTCAATTTCTTTTGTAATGGCATCATATTCACGGTTGTTACGCACGTTCATTTGTTGCTCATTGTATTTTTTGATTAGCGCCTCAGAGTTTTTAATCTGGGTTTTATAATCTGCAATACTAGTTTCAAGATCTCCAGCTTCAGACTTGAATTTATCAATTCTTGTCTGGTATCCAGCGATCTCATCTTCTAAATCAGCTACTTCATCAGGTAGGGCACCTCTTACTTTTTTGATTTCATCCAATTCAGAATCAATTCTCTGAAGATTAGTAAGGGCGTCAAGTTTTTGTGCTACAGTCTTTTCCATTCACGTTTTTTTAGAAGTACAGTACGGGGTTCGTATTCACCTCTGTCAAATAGGTTGCAATATTAGCAAAATTTTCTGTCAATAATGAATGCAAAAGCTCTTTTGTAAACTTTTCGCTTTCATAATGCCCTATGTCTGCAATTAGCGTTTTTCCTTCCCCATCAAAGAACTCGTGATACTTAAAATCTCCAGTCACAAAAGCATCGGCATTTTGAGCCATAGCAGTAGATAAAAGGAAGCTGCCGGCTCCACCGCAAAGTGCTACTGTCTTGATTGAATCCGTGTTTTTAGCGGTGTAACGAATGGTATTCAGTTCCATGGTTTGTTTCAAATGCGCTAGGAATTCATGGCTTGTCATTTCCTTTTCCAGTTGCCCAATCATTCCAGAACCTACTTCTTGGTTTTCATTTTCTAACTGACTGATATAATAAGCTACTTCTTCATAAGGATGATTTTCTTTTAAAGTGCGAATAACCTTACTGCTTAAATAACTCGGATACATGATTTCTACCCGATCTTCATCCACATGTTCTAGCTGACCTCTTTCACCAATTACCGGATTGGCCTTTTCGTTGGGCTTAAAGCTGCCGGTTCCATTTACTTTAAAACTACAGTGTGAATAATTCCCTATTTCTCCAGCTCCAGCAGCATAAAGTGCATCAAGCACCCTGTTGGTATCTTCTTTGGGAATGAACACCACCAACTTTTCTAAAAGTTGTTTTTTTGGTGCTAAAATTCTCGTATTGATTAGTCCGATTTTATTGGCGATTTTTTGATTAACGCCCAAATACACATTGTCTAAATTGGTGTGAATGGCATAAATAGCAATATCGTTTTTAATGGCTTTAATGATGGTTCGCTCCACATAATTTTTTCCATTGAGCTTTTTAAGGCCCTTGAAAACGATCGGGTGATGGGCGACAATCAGATTGCACTTCTTATTAATAGCATCGTCAATAACGGCTTCAATACAGTCCAAGCTCGCCATTATTCCACTTACATTCCAGTTTTTATCTCCGGTGATTAAGCCTGAATTGTCGTAAGACTCTTGATATGCTGGAGGTGCAAGTTTTTCCAGTTCTTCAATGATCTCCTTGATTTTTACCATCTTTGTAACTTTTAGAATGCTAAGATAGAAACCTGAATAGAATGAAACTCTTACGATGGATATTATTTCCCATTTCTGCCCTTTATGGTGGGCTGATGAGTTTCAGAAATCACCTCTACAATATAGGCAAGAAGCCTCAGGTAGAATTTGATCGTACCATTATTTCAGTTGGTAACCTTTCTATGGGTGGAACGGGTAAAACGCCCATGGTGGAGTACTTAATCAGGTTACTACAAAAGGATTATCGATTGGCCACTTTGAGTAGAGGCTACGGAAGGAAAACAAGAGGCTATAGAATGGCTTCCGAAACCGATACTGCCGAAACAATGGGAGATGAGCCCTATCAATATTATAGAAAGTTCGGAACAAATATCTCAGTGTGCGTTGGTGCAGAAAGAGTTATAGCCATTCCTTCGGCTCTTATGGAGAAGGAAGATATTGAGGTTTTTCTTTTAGACGATGCTTATCAGCATAGAAAAGTGGCCAGAGATTTCAATATTCTTTTGAGCGATTTTAATCACCCTTTTTACGAAGATTATATTTTACCGACTGGTGAATTACGCGAAAGTAGAAGTGGAGCCAAAAGGGCAGATTGTGTTATTATCACCAAAAGCCCAGAAACCATTGATGAACAGGAGAGAAGAGAAATTAAGGCGAACGTAAAAGTCTATTTAGGAGAAAAGCCAGTGTTCTTTAGTAGGATTATTTATGATGAACCAAAGCCAGTGTTTAAGGAGCAGTTAGGTGAATTAATGAAAGGAAACACTGTGTTATTGCTAACAGCTATTGCCGACAATAAAATGTTCAAAACTGAGGTTGAAAAAAGCTATAGTATAAAACAGGAATTTGTTTTTCAAGATCATCACGGTTTTACTGCAAAAGACTTAGACGGTTTACTGACTTATTTACAGACACAGAAAGAAGAGATAAAGATTGTAACGACAGAGAAAGACATGGTACGACTTTTGACACTTGCCGAACATCCACTTTTTAAGAAGACAACAGCTTTTTATATTCCCATTCGCTTTGAAATGGAAGAAGAAGAGAAGTTTACCAGTCGCTTGTTTAAAGTGCTAGAACAAAAGAAAAACCTCAATTGAATTGTTAATTTTGGGCGTGCTGAAGAGGGTATTATTTATTTCAAGTTTTTTGGTGTTAAGTGCTGCGGCTTTTTCTCAAGGTAACACCACGTTTAGTGTCAATAGAGATTCACTGAAAAGTCAGAGAGAAAATCGACTTTTAAAAGATACTGTTGAGAGTGTATACGGTCCTTTGACCACTCGCTACACTTACGAGAAGAATTTCAAATTCAATAACCTCATTTTCAATTATCCAGATACTATTCCTGATAACCTTCATCGCTATACTGATATTGAAAGAAATGGCAATCTTGGTCAAAATTTGGGCAATTTGGGGACAGCCTACCGAGGTTTGTATTATGAACCATCTATGACTATTGGAAGGCGGTCAGGCTATAATGCTTATGATGAGTTTTATGTTGGCCCTGACGATATTAAGTATTTCGATACCAAATCTCCATTTACAGAAATCAATGTGGTGTATGGAGGTGGCCGAAGAGGACAAACAGATATTGTCTTCGCTCTAAACGACAGTGTTTATTTGAATTTGGGCTTTCAGTATAAAAGTGTGAGGGCCGAAAAACAGTTGGCATTTTTAAGCACTGGCGATTTTCAGTCGAAAGGAACCAATTATAACTTCTTCGGCTTTATTCGTCCCAAAAAACTACCTCGCTATTTGGCCTTGTTTAATGTAACTCAAATGAAATTTAGCGTAGATGAGCAGGGAGGAATTCTTGACCCTGCCATCGACCCTGCTAATGATGAGAACGGTGCAGAAGCTACCTATTTTAAGTATAAAGATGCCAACGTGTTACTCGATGATGCCGAAAGCTATGATAAGCGTGGGGGAGTACATATTTTTCAGCAATACAATTTAGATTCAGTATTGCAGGTGTATCATTCTGGTACTTATTATAATCAGGTAGTAAGGTATACTGATGTGTATAATTTGGCCGGTTCAGACTCATTGGTTTATAAACCTGTGGGGCGTAATTTGGTGAGAGATTCCATCATGGACAGAACTACTTATAATGAGCTTTCTAATGAATTTGGAGTTAAAGGTTATACCAAAAGTTTTTCATACACAGTTTTTTATCGCTCTCGTTATTTGAAATATGACAATAGAATTTTAGGTGGAGAAGGTGCTGATTTAGAAAGTTATTTGGGAGGAACTTTAAGGCAGAAAATTACGCCAAAAATTTTCTTGAAAGCTTCTGGAGAATATTTGATTGGAGGTGGCTTTTTTGTTGAAGGAGACTTTACTAGTAATTTCTTCGATGCTAGAGTTTCTAAAGTATCTAGCCAACCCTCTTACCTTTCTGAACTTTATGCTGGTCAGCAGGGCTATTGGATCAACGGGTTTAAAAACGAGCAGTCCGAAAACCTCTATGGTGAAATTAAAATTAACACTCAGGGCATGAGTTTCAGGCCATTGATCAGATTCAATAGAATTGCTAATTACCTCTATTATGGTCAAGATAAGCGCCCAAATCAAGCGGGAAGCGATATCGTAATTTTGGCTCCGGGGTTCCATTTTGATTTCAATCTGTCGCCAAAATGGAAATGGTCGAGTAGTTTTTATTATAATACAGTTTCTGGAGGTTCGTCAGATCTTTATCGCCTTCCCGATATGTTAGCGAATGGGCAATTGGCGTATAAAAATGTAGTTTTTAACGGAAAAATGATTGTTCATACTGGAATAGATTTGCACTACCGTTCTGCCTATTATGCCAATGCTTATAACCCTATTGTTCAGCAATATTATCTTCAAAACGACTTTAAAAATGATGCTTTTGTTAAGGCCGATTTATTCTTGAATTTCAAAGTTGAGAATTTTCATTTCTTCGTTAAGTCAGCTCATTTTAATCAAGGCATTACTGCCGATGGTTATTTCTTAACACCTTATTATACTGGCGTAAAACGTACGTTAGACATGGGCGTTCGTTGGTCATTCTACAATTAAAAATCTTCGCATTAAGTAGCCTTAAAATAGAAAAGTCATTCTGAAAGCGGTATCAATTAATTTGATTAGGCCTTCCAGAATGACTCTCTGAATTGTGTTTATTAAACCTTAGTTACCTGTGCTAAATAGTTTAAAGTTAACGCCAAGGTTTAACACGTGTTTAAACTGAATTTCTCTAGACACATTTCCGTCCTCACCTTTGATTAAAATGTCGTCATCGTAGATCAACTGTGTACCAAAGGTAGCATTGAACCATTTGTTCACTTTCATCACCAATAAAGTCTCCCAGTTGGTATCTACATTACCAAAGCTATCATAAGCTGTAAAGAAGTTAAGGTTAGATTGGAAAGTAATGTTGTCCATTAACTTCAAGTTTAATGTAGTAAGCATGTTTGCACCAAATTCAGCTCTAACTTTATCGCCTGGGTCAACACCATAAGCACCTGCGGCTGAAAGTTCATCGTCCATTACAAAAGTGAATTTACCCGCTGCAGGGGCAAAAGAAACCGTAAGTACGTCACCGCTGCTGTATTCCATACCTAAATTAACAGAAAGGTAGCCAGGTGCCATAAAATTGGATATTTTCTCAGCAATTTCTTCTCCAGCATTTAAGGGATCAGCCACATAATTATTACCTTCAAGTAGTTGCGTTCTCAAAATACTAGACACGCTGTAGCCAAATTTCTCGTTAATTTTTCTTTTGTATTGACTTAATAGAATGATAGCATCATCTGTTTTTCTAAAGTCTTTGTCGCCTAGTTTGGCCCCACCAAGAGCAAAGTCAATTTGATTTTTCCAGGTAGATTGATTGGCTTTTCTGATTGCCGATGCGTTAAAAATTGTACCCAACGAAACCGAGCTTTCGCCTCCTCCAGCCCAATTAGATAAACCAACGTTTGCGAAGGTGAATCCTAAAGAGCCATTTCTTTCCCATTTTACGGAGTCAGCCGTTGTTTGCGACTGAGCAGTATACGCCACCAAGAGGGTAAGGCAAATGAGTAGTGTTTTCTTCATAATGTCAATGTTTGGAAATTGAAATAATCAAATTGATTTTAAAATGCTTTGCAATTTAGCAGGTTCAATAAAAATTAAGGGCGTAAAGTTACTACTTTTTAATATTTGAGTAGTAGGCTTAACTTTGTAGAATGAATGAAGAACTGAGCAACCACCTTTTAGGATTACAATTACCAACTGATCCTCGTTGGGTAAATATTGCCCAGATGAACATAGAGGATATTCTGGTAGATCATGCCTATTGTGAGCAGAAAGCAGCTTCATCGTGCATTTCGTTGATTGTTTTGTTCCCAGAAAAAACAGAAATGGTTGAAATGATAACGCCTGTTGTGGCGGAAGAATGGAATCATTTTGAAAGGGTTTTGGAGCAACTTAAGAAAAGAGGAATGTCATTTGGTCAAGCTAGAAAAGATGAATATGTCATTCAACTTCAGAAAGTAGTTAAAAAAGGAGGTAGCCGAGATCAGCAATTAGTAGAAAGACTATTGATGAATGCTCTAATCGAAGCAAGGAGTTGTGAACGGTTTAAGATTCTCTCTCAAAACATTCAAGATCAGGAGCTTAAAAACTTCTATTATGAACTTATGGTCTCAGAGGCAGGTCATTATAAGAACTTCATAAGTTTGGCTAAAATTTACATGCCAGAAGAATATGTACTTACCCGCTGGAAAGAGTTCTTAATCGAGGAAGCAAATATTTTAAAGTCTCTTGAAGTTAGAGGAGATAGAATGCATTGAGAATACACCTTTTACTTCTTCATTTAAGTCTTCCTTTTCTTTTTCTTAGCTGCCGGAAATAGAATGTTGTTCAGAATTAATCGGTAACCAGGAGAATTAGGATAGAGATTTAAATCGGTTGGTTCCTCGCCTACTCTGTGCTGATAATCCTCTGGGTCGTGGCCGCCATAAAAAGTCCAGAAGCCATTTCCGAAAACTCCATGAACATATTTTGCTTCTTCAGCCGCATCGTTTTGCCCCATGGTTACCACATCGGGCTTGATTACTCTGGTTTTAAATGCTGTGGTTTGGCCATAAAACCCCTTAATTAAACGCGTATGGTTTTGGGTCAACATGGTTGGAATCGGATCCCATTTTGCAGAAAATTCAAAAAGTTTGAAGAAATCGTTGCCTTCATTTAATGATCTTGAACGTCTTGCATCGGTATTATCAATATCGGAGAACTCGTATTCGAGAGGATCTTTTTTTAGTTTGAAATTTTCAAAAGCCAAAGTTTGAGAGAAGTCGAACTGAGATTCGGCAGCTGGGTTGGCAGGGTCTCCATCATACATGGCTTCAATAAAGTCGAGTCCATTGGCAGCTAGCGCAATATCGAAAGAATCGGTGGCAGAACACATGGCAAAGAGAAAGCCTCCGCCTGCCACAAAAGTTCTTATCTTTTGAGCAATGGCCAATTTTAGTTGCGATACTTTTGCGAAACCATGTTTTCTGGCAGAAGCTTCATAGTCTTTTTGTTGCTGTTGGTACCAACTGTAAGGAGAGTAAGTGGCATAAAACTTACCATACTGGCCTGTAAAATCTTCATGGTGTAAATGCAGCCAATCATATTTCGGAAGTTCATCGGCCATTAACTCATCATCATAAATAATATCGTATGGAATTTCCGCATAGGTCAAGGCCAAGGTTACGGCATCATCCCATGGCATTTTTGTTTTAGGCGAGTACACTGCAATTTTTGGCACCTTCTCTAATTTCATCATGTCCATGTTAGATGAAGGAGAGGCAATCTGATTTTCGTATTGCGTAGCTGTGGCGTCAGATATCACTTCGTAGCTCACTCCGCGAATTACCAATTCCTTTTCTATTGCCGCAGAAGAGGGTAATAAAAAACTTCCGCCTCTAAAATTTAACATCCAGTCGATTGATGCGTCTTTACTGAGAACCCAGTAAGCAATGCCGTAAGCTTTTAGGTGATTTGATTGTGAAAGATCCATTGGGATCAAAATTTTGGAGGCGTAGCTGGAAAGGCTAAACATTGCCAAAATCAATAAAATCGAAAGTCTTCTCATTGTGAACTGGATTATGAACCGTTTAACAGAACGATCGTTGAATTTATAAATTTGTTGGCAATATGTGACCAATGGTTGATTAAATTCGTAACGATCAAAAACTCATTTTATCTCAATGAATTTCAGAGAAAACGTCAGGGAAGGAATAAAGTCGATTAAATCGAATACCCTAAGAACTATTTTAACAGGTTTAATTATCGCTATTGGTATTACCTCTTTGGTAGGAATGCTTACCGCAGTAGACGGTATTCAAAGTGAAATAGAAGCCAGTATGTCGGGCTTAGGAGCAAACAGTTTCGATGTGGAAAGTCGTACTTCTGGTAGAAGAAATATGAATGGGGTTAGGGAGAAATCTTATACACCAATTAAATACGATGAAGCGGTTCGCTTCAAAGAAGACTTCAATTTTCCATCAACCGTAACAATTTACACTAGGGCCTCTGGTTCGGCTGAAATCAAATATGAAGATAAAAAGACCAACCCAAATACGAGTATCACTGGCGGAGATGAAAATTACTTTTCGATTAAGGATGTTAAGATTGAGCGAGGTAGAAATTTCTCGGCATTAGAAATCGAATTCGGAAATTATGTTTGTATTCTGGGTACTGAAGTAGTTAAAGCACTCTTCGATAAAAATGAAGATCCCTTAAATAAGACAGTGAAATTCTACGGTAATAATTATCGTGTTATTGGTGTTTTGGAAGAAAAAGGGGGCTTTGGAGGTGATACTGAAGAAGATAGAAATATCATCATCCCGCTTTTAAATGCTAAAAGGCTAGACAGGAGCGGTAGAATGCGTTACAACATCACCGTAATGATTAATGAGCCAGAGCAAATAGACTACGCTATGGGCGAAGCCACGGGCTACATGCGTAAAATCAGAGGAAACAAATTGGGTGAAGAAAGTTCTTTCGAAGTAGTTAGGTCAGATTCTGCTACGGAGGCCTTAGACGATATGACCAACGGTTTACGAATTGGCGGTTTAGTAGTTGGAGCTGTTACGCTTTTAGGCGCGGCCGTAGGTTTAATGAATATTATGATGGTGTCTGTAACAGAAAGAACTAGAGAAATTGGGATTAGAAAAGCCTTAGGAGCAACTCCAAATAGAATCCGTCAACAGTTTTTAATTGAAGCCATTGTAATTTGTCAGATGGGAGGTATTGCTGGGGCTTTAATGGGGATTGGAATAGGGAATATTTTGGCCACTGCCCTTGGTGGTGCCTTTGTTATTCCTTGGTTATGGATTATTGTGGGCTTAATTGTTTGTGTGTTTGTAGGTTTGGCCTCAGGAGTTATTCCAGCGAATAAAGCATCTAAGCTTGACCCAATTGAAGCCTTAAGATTTGAATAAGCGGTATATGCTGCTGACGAAAGAGCCTCGATTTATCGGGGCTTTTTTTATATTGAAGTAAATTTAGAAACTATGAACTTTAACGAATCTTCGCACAAGAAAATCTTAGGTATACTTTTTATTGCTTTCAGCGCTTTAGGGTTACTGGGTTTAGTTTTCTATGATTTCTTCATGGATTTTGTACTCAATTTGGCTGCTATGGATAACGATCCTATGTCTCCAGAAGCGCTATGGATTTTCGATTTTATAGATTCCATATTATGGGCAATCGCCATCCTTTTCCTTATTCCTAAAATCGTAATTGGCTTTGGTTTGGTAAATGGGCGTAGGTGGGCAATGATGCCAGCTTTGGTTTATGGAATTATCGGCATTATAAGTTTCCCAGTTGGTACATTAATAGGTATATACAGTATATTAATTTATACTGCAAAACCTCGTGAAGAGGATGATTTTGAAAGAAGAACAAACTAGTTATTGTCGAGGAACGAAAACCACTTTTTTGGTTTCGAAGAATTCTGGTTCAAAGAATTTCTCGAGATTGTGAACACGCACTTTCACCAGTTTAGACTCTTTGATTTCGGCAGTTAAATCGCCACCTTTTAAATAAAGCAAGCCACTTTTATAAGCTACTTCTGAAGTGGGTTTAAACTTATGTTTTACCCACGGATAAAACTCTTTAAGTTGGGCTACCGCACGACTTACCACAAAGTCATACTTTCTATGCTTAATGGCTTCGGCACGAACTTGTTCAGCAATTACATTTTTAAGGCCTAGTGCTTCGCTAATGTTTTTCACCACTACTATTTTTTTTCCTATGGAGTCTACCAAATGAAAATTAGACTCAGGAAACATTATTGCCAATGGAATTCCAGGAAAACCACCTCCCGTTCCTACATCTAGAATATCGGTATTCTCAGGAAACTTAAAAACCTTAGCAATGCCTAAAGAATGCAATACATGGCGCTCGTAAAGGTTTTCAATGTCTTTTCTAGATACCACATTTACCTTTTCATTCCATTCGGTATATAAAGGTTTTAATTGGGCAAATTGAGCAATTTGCTTCTCTGTTAATAAGGGGAAATGCTTTTTGATTAATTCCATTTGAGTGCGAATTAACAAAAAAGAATTAGATGTGTTCCTTTTTACCCTTTACAAGGTCGTACATTAATTCACGAGCCCTGTGCAATTGTGCCTTAACTGTGCCTAAAGGCGCATTTAATTCTTTCGCAATTTCGTCATAGCTGAGCTCATCAAAGTAACGCAGCTTTACCAATCGCTGATATTTGGCAGGAAGCTTCGTAACAAAGAGCTGAACCAATTCAATCTTTTGCGCTTTAATGGCTTCTTCTTGTGGGTTCAGGTTTTTGTCTTGAACATCAATATTGACTGACTCACCATTGTCATCACTAAAGCTTGTGTTCAAACTCATGGTGTCGAGCCTTTTTTTACGGATAAAGTCAATGGTATTGTTTGTGGCAATTCTAAAAAGCCAAGTACTAAAGGTGAAATCCTTTTTGAATTTATGAAGGTTCTTAAAAGCTTTTGCAAAAGCCTCAATTGTAAGGTCTTCTGCATCATCAACGTTCCGAATCATTTTCAAAATCATGTGGTATACAGGTTTACGGTAACGTTGTAATAACTCCGCAAACGCTTGTTGATCATGATTTTCAACTGCCAGGTCTATTAACTTAAAATCTTTGAGTGCCTTTTCAGAAAACTGCTTACCTAACTCCATTTAACCTTTTTTGCTATTAGCGCCACTAATCCCACCATTGGGTAATACAAATTTAAACACAGATCGAGGAATGGAAGTGCCCAGTAGGCCATGTTCATTTTCAGCTTGCGACCTGAACGGGTAAAGATAACATAAAATGACAAGCTCTTGATACCGACAATCACCAAAATGAGTCCGATATTGAAGCTTGCTAAAATTGCCCAAAATAGCATTATCCATCCTGTCAGCGAGCTTAACGCAAAAAGACCTAGTCTCGTTTGATCTTTTTTACGATAGTTTTTGCCAACCGACAAATGCCTCAGTTTTTGTCTGAAATAATCACGCCAAGTAGACTTTGGAATAGAGGTGACATGAGCGTCTGGGTGAATACAGATTTCAGTATTTGCAGCAGTAGCATGTGCATTCACAAATAAGTCATCATCACCTCCAGTTTTAGACTCATAACCTTGGAATGAATGCTTTAAAAAGACCGACTTACGATAAGCCAAGTTCCTTCCAACCCCCATATATGGCTGTCTTTTAATTGCAAATGAAAGGTATTGTATGGCCGTAAGTAAGGTTTCAAACTGTATTATTTGATTCAGAAAACCCTTTTTATTTTCGTAAGGAGAAAAGCCCAATACAAAGTCAGTTTCGTCTTTAAAACTGCCAGCCATTTGGCTAATCCATTGGTTTGAATTAGGAATGCAGTCGGCATCTGTAAGTAGAATAATCTCATGCTGAGCAGCTTCAATGCCTAATTGCAAAGCATTTTTCTTACCGTTCCAGCTTTGAGGTAGTTCCGAAACGTGAATGACTTTAAGTTTCTTATGTTTAGCTTCTAGTTCATTCAAAATAGATGCTGATTCATCCTCAGACCTGTCGTTGACTATAATCAACTCAAAATTAGGGTGGTCTTGATCCAGTAACTTAATAATCAATGTAGGTAGAAGTTTTGCTTCATTTCTGGCAGCAACAACTATAGAAACGGGCGATGGTGTTGTGTTTTTCTTGTCTGAAATTACACAGTTGGGCAACAGATTGAAATACGCCCAGTGGTAGTACAGTTGAACGGCTGCAACCAGAATAAATACGAAACAAAAGATAATTTCTAAACTCACAGAAAATGAAATGATGCATGAATGAAATAAGAATAAATGATTCCTGCTATTTTTGTGCGATCAAAAATGAGGAATGAAGTTTAATTTAGCTGGAGTAGACAAACAATCTAAGGCCCGAGCAGGGGAAATAACCACAGACCATGGTGTAATTGAAACACCTATTTTCATGCCTGTAGGCACAGCAGGGTCGGTTAAAGCGGTTCATCAGCGCGAATTGAAAGATGATGTTCAGGCACAAATCATTTTAGGAAATACTTATCATTTGTATTTAAGACCTGGCTTAGAGGTAATTGAGGCTGCTGGTGGTTTACACAAATTCAATGGCTGGGACAAACCGATTTTGACCGATAGTGGTGGTTATCAGGTGTATTCACTTTCGGGCACCAGAAAAATAAAGGAAGAAGGGGTAACCTTTAAATCTCATATTGATGGCTCCAAACATATCTTCAGCCCAGAGGGAGTAATGGATATTCAGCGCACCATTGGAGCCGATATCATGATGGCTTTTGACGAATGCACGCCATACCCTTGCGATTACGAATACGCCCGCAAGTCTATGGAAATGACACACCGTTGGCTCAAGCGCTGCTGCGATAGGTTTGATGCCACTGAAGGAAAGTACGGTTATAGCCAAACGCTTTTTCCGATAGTGCAGGGGAGTACTTACAAAGATTTAAGGGTGAAGTCGGCAGAAACGATTGCTTCGTATGAGCGCGAGGGAAATGCCATTGGAGGATTGTCTGTGGGGGAACCAGCAGAAATGATGTATGAGCATACCGAGATCGTCTGTGATATTCTTCCTAAAGACAAACCACGTTATTTAATGGGAGTGGGAACACCCGAAAATATTTTGGAAGGAATTGCCTTAGGAGTAGATATGTTTGATTGTGTTATGCCAACTAGAAATGCCCGTAACGGAATGCTCTTTACTAGTGAAGGTATTTTAAACATGCGCAACGAAAAGTGGAAAAACGATCATAGCCCAATTGACTCGAATTTGGGAGGCTATAACAGTACCTTTTACTCAAAAGCCTACTTAAGGCATTTGATTACCAGCAAAGAAATTTTAGGGGCGCAGATTGCCAGCATTCATAACCTAACTTTTTATTTATGGTTGGTTAAAGAAGCACGAAAACAGATATTAGCAGGCACGTTTGTTGATTGGAAAAACCGAATGGTCAAAAAAGTGACACAACGCCTCTGATGAAAATACTGGACAAGTACATATTAACAAAGTTCCTCACAACTTTCCTTTTTGTAGTAGGTATTTTAGTAGCCATCGTACTCATTCTTACGTTTTCAGAAAGGAATGAGAGTTTCATTAAAAATGAAGTAGGTACTTGGTTGATTATTAAGTACTTCCTCTATTTCGCCCCCTATATTGCCAATTTAATTACGCCCATTACAGTATTTATAGCAGCAGTATTTGTCACTTCAAAAATGGCCAGTCATACTGAGATTGTCGCTATTCTAGCCAGTGGAGTGAGTTACCCCAGAATGTTGAAGCCATTCTTAACTGGGGCGGTAATTATAGCCGTTATCAGTTTTGTTTTCACAGGTTGGATTATTCCAGAAGCCAATAAATTCAGGGTTAAATTTGAACAACAATTCTTTGCCGATAAGCCCTATCAGTATACAGGTGAGGACGTTCATTTTAAAGTGAGCCCTACCACCTATGTTTATTTGCGCAGCTATAATAGTTACCGAAATTCTGGTAGAGATTTCACCCTTGAAGAGATTGTTGATAAAGAGATGCTTTATAAAATTTCGGCAGACGAAATTTTTTGGGATTCAACTTCTACCTCATGGATTTTAAGAAAGTGGAATTTAAGAGAGTTTAACGAGCTAGATGAAGAATTCCAATATCAGAGTGTAAACGATACTTTAATTAAAATCAACATGAGTCCCGATGATTTTTCTAGTCAAACCGGACTGCAAGAAACGCTTACGATTCCAGAGCTATACAGCTATATAGACGACCTGAAGCTAAAAGGAGCTGACAACATACCGATTTATCATATCGAAAAATTGATTCGGTTTATGTCTCCATTTACGGCCATAATTCTGACTTTTATTGGTGTGATTTTGTCGTCAAAAAAGACAAGGGGAGGGGTAGGTTTTCAGATTGCTTTAGGCTTTCTTTTGGCTTTTATTTACATACTTTTGTTTATCGCTACAAAGAGCATTGCTGAGGCAGGCTCAATGGATGCGCTGCTTGCAGTTTGGATGCCCAATATTATTTTTGCTATGCTTGGTTTCTCTATCTATCGCTTTGTTCCTAAGTAATGGAAGCCTCTCCTAAGGATTTTCTCAAACTCCATTTTATCGTTTTTCTATGGGGTTTCACCGCAATTCTGGGTAATGAAATGACCATTCCGGCTACCGATGTGGTGATGTACCGTACCGCCTTGGCCAGTATAGTGTTGGCGGGTTTCATGTATTTGAAGTCAAAAACATTTCAGGTGAGCCGAGCGGATATGATGCCACTCGTACTTACGGGGTTTATCATTGCCATTCATTGGTTTTTGTTTTTTGAATCGGCCAGAGTTTCGAACGTTTCGGTTTCTTTGGCAGGAATGGCCACCACCACCTTTTGGACGAGCCTTATTGAACCACTTTTCAATAAAAGGAAGATCAGGTTGTTTGAGGTAATTCTAGGCTTGGTTGTTATTAGTGGGCTTTACGTCATCTTTCGTTTTGAATTCAATAATGCTTTGGGCTTAGGCTTGGCGATGGCTTCGGCATTTATGGCTGCCCTTTTTTCAGTATTGAATGGTAAAATGACTCATAAGTTATCTCAATACACCATCACCTTTTACGAGATGGCTGCCGCAGCCATTGGTATAGCCATTTTTATTCCGTTCTATAAATATTTCTTTTTGGCTGAAACCGCCACTTATGCCTTACCCACAACCAGAGATTGGGGACTGCTACTAATTCTTTCTGTGGTTTGTACGGTATATGCGTTTTCTGCTTCTGTAGAATTAATGAAGCGTATTACAGCCTATGTAGTTAACCTTACTATCAATTTAGAACCAGTGTACGGAATCATTTTGGCTGTTATTATTTATGGAGAAAATGAAGAAATGAGCGCAGGTTTTTACTACGGAACCCTCATTATTTTGGCCGCTGTTTTGAGTTATCCGGTGATTAGACGCAGCCAACGCAAAGCCTTAGAGCGTAAGAAAAAGTTGGGGCTGGGTTAGTTTTCTGTGTTATAGAGCTTAATTACAGTTCCTTTTCCCGAAACTTCAGAAATCAGGATACAAATCATAAAACATTTTTTGTTTGATAATCAATCAGTTGAGAACTAAATGTGCAACCCTAAAAAATAGTTGTCTGATGGTTGACCTTCTTGTTCAATAAAGGTAAATCCATTCTTCTCTAAAATTTTAATTGATGGGATATTGGCTTTATTACTCCATGCAATTACATTTTCTATTTCGGTATTTTTTTTAAGTGTTTCAACCATGAGTTTTACAATTTCATTCCCAAACCCCTGTCCCCAAAACTTTCGACCAATTGAATAACCTATTTCACATTCATTTTTTTTAACGCGATTGAATCTGTACATGATACTCCCAATTAATTCGGCTTCTTTTAATGATTCAACACCTTGCCTAACCGTAACAAGTTCTTGATTGACAAGTCTTTGATTTCTTATGAATTCTTTTGCATCCTCTAAAGTTTCCATTGGTTTACTGCCTCTAAATTTCATTGCTTCTTTGTCAGAATAAACTTCATATAAACGTTTAGCATCGTCCATCTTTAGTTCTCTAAACCTTAGCCTACTTTGTGAGCAATTCATATTGTCTTTGTTGAGTGTATTACTTTTTCTCATTGAAAATAGGGGAGTACGCATTAGAATAATTTATTTAAGCCCAATTTTCTATGTTGGTTTACGGTAAAGGCTTTATTAGTAGTATTAACTATAAACATTGAATTGCGTCATTGTCAGTCCCATATTTTTGGCCGATTAATATTCATTACTCTTAAATAGGAGAGGAATTGTCCTGCATGAACAGATTCGTGATACCCGATTCGCAACAAATATTTTCCAAGATTTTTCTTCTCTCCATTTCCGGGGTGAATGATTTCAGTTTGGTTTAATTCTGTATCCGAAAATTGATGGATACTTTCTAAAAAGGCTTTTCTGTAAGGTTTGACAAACTCAAGTTCGTTGGCAACGCTTATAAACGGTTGATTTTCCCAAGGCGTTTTATAATTTGTCATGCTCCCATTATTGATAATAATATTCCATCCATAATCGGCTTCTAAAACGTGCCTCACCATTTCTATAGCAGTCATAGCTTTTTCATCTGGTTTCCAGCTGTAGTAATTTTCAGGAAGTCCTTTCCAAAGCTTGATGCTTCTTCTCCTTATTTCTTCCAGGTTTAAAATGATAAGTTCGGATTGGGTCATTTTCTTTACTTCGTAATTTTTGTAATACATCACAACGGTGAAGTATATAAGCATTCGTGAATTTAAAAATTAATAAAAGTCTTACTGTCAACAATGGAGATTCCGCTTGTATTTGTGTATCGCTAATACAAAAATACAAAGCTGATTAGATTTCAGTAGAACGCTTGGTTACTTAGATTGAAGGGCTAATTACATTTCTGTTTTTAAATATTAAATGGGGGCTCAGCGAGATCCACTAGTCTTATCGTCTCGCTAAGACTATAATACAAAGCTTATTAGATTTTTCAGTAGGGGTGGGCTTAAATCCTTCTTGCAACCGAAGATTAGTGGGGATAGTCTCGGTTTATCAGTAGAAACCGTTAAAACGGTTGAAATTGGTAGGGGAGCACATAGCCCACGGTTTAAACCGTGGGCTATGTGAATGAATGTTTTGAGCAATGGTTTTAACCATTTTTAGGCTATTACTTTCAGTCGCTAAGTTGTACGGAGTGACGTCTGCTTAATAAAGTGTTAGTCTTTATGTAAGGGAGGTAATCCTCGTTGCAAACGAGGATTAGTGGAGTCTCAGCGAGACCTAAGACCAGTGGAGCTTGATTTAACCACTGAACCGCCACTTTTGGGTAGGTGCTGTTTGCTGTGGTGCTTTTATTGTTACTTCATTTTCTTTCTTGATATTTCCTTTCCATTTTCATAGATAGTTTCTTCCTTTACGTTCCCATTTTCGTCATAGGTCTTTGTCACTCCGTGTTCTTTTCCATCAACCATTTCTTGGTACAATATCAGTTTACCATTACTATATGAATATTGCTTTCCGTCCCTTTTATAATTTTTATATTCCTGCTCGTTTCTGTCAACAACACCGTCAAAGATTGAATACTCATTTATGTACAAACCTGTTCCGTCTTTAAGAACTTGCGTTCCATCTTCTTTCCAACAATTTTTAACAAAAAATTCCTTTTGAATAAATTCTGTTTCACTTTTCATTTGACCATTAGGGTAATATTGTACCCATTTCCCATCTCTGTCATACTTAGAAACATAGATTTCTGTTGATTTCAAATTTCCATTTTCGTAAAAATGTGAATGCAAGTAACCCTTTGGGTTGTCTGATTTTGAGATTGAAAATTTCTTGTTCCCGTTTGCGTAAAATTCAATTCTTTCGATTGCTTGTTCGCCATTTAAGTATTCAATTATTTCTTTTGGGTTACCATTTTCATAGTAGCTTTTGTACGTGCCTGAAACAACACCATTGGAAACTGGAATAACTTCTTTTGGTTTGTCTGGGGAATAGAATATTTTTAATTCGCCAACAAATGACATATCAAATTCATTTCCGTCTTCATCTAAGCAAAATTCATTTGGATTTTTACGAATGTAATTCTCAATGTTTTTCATTGTCTGTTCATTGAGTTTGTAGTATTCGTCATCAAGCTCGTCAAAATCTGTGATTTCTTTGTACAGATTACTAAAAGCTTCTAAACCACCTTTTCTAGCATCTTTTATTTTCTTGTTTTTCTTCAAATATAATTCGTAAGAACGATTTACAAGTTCCGCCATTTTATTGTCGCCAATATGTTTTAGACCTTTAATTATTGTCGGCACATATATTCCATAATCGTTATAATAAAATTGAGTAAACCCACCATTTGTAACTTGAGCGTCAACATACCACCAATAATAAAGTGCCTTTTGTCCGTAAGATATTGTGTTACCTTTTGTCAGTTCGCCTTTTCTGTCTTGGATAAATCCTGAAATTGGCTCAAGAATAAACCAACCAAAGTCAAAACCTGTTAACTTGAAAAACTCGCCCCTGTCCAGTTTTGGTCTGAAATGCTTAGTCTGGTCAAACTCCCAATATGGGTCGTCTTGTTGTTTGTTTTGTCCGAATAAGTTAAATATGTTCATTGTCAATATTGTAATTGCAGTTATTAAAAGTCCACCGAATAATGTTTTTTTAGTCTTTGTCATTTTGTACGGTCGTGTTTTTAGCATCACAGCTAACGTATCTATATACGCAACTAGTTGCGTATATTTTTCATGTAATTTATTAAAAGTTTCTTATTACACGCCAAATAATGGTAGTTGTAAAGAAACTTATTGCGGATATATATTCTCAAAGGGTGTTTTTATTTTCCCAACAAAAAGCCCGTTCCTTCTACCATAAGAAACGGGCGTTAATCCTTTTACTCAATACTAATTAAACAGTACTCATTACTTCTTCATTGCCTTTTCAAAAGCGGCTGTTCCGCCTACAATAGGAATGGAAATGCTGGTGCCGTCTAAATCAACGGTGAGTTCGGTGCCTGGTGCTGGCCAAAGCGTAAACTCACGGTCAGAAGACATAATCATCACGCCAATTTGCTGTCCGGCAGCAATAATTTGGTCGTCTGGCTGTAAATCAAAAGACATTTCGTAGAATTTGCCTGGTACCAAAGGCTTGCTTTCTCTTAATGATTTATAGTTCTGAGGATCGGCCCAACCACGGGTAATGAGGTTATCGGTAATTTTAGAATTTCTACCTTCTCTCCAAGGCAAAGAAACCAACCAAACCGAAAGGTTAGCGGCAGGCTTACTGCTGGCTAGTTTAATTGAAACTTTCACCGTACCAGAAATATGTACTGGGGCAGTAAGCACTGGAGAAACATATAACAATCTATGTTCGGTGATTTCGGCTTGCGCTAAAGTGGCACCCGAGAAAGAATAATTATCTACCAAAGTCTCTTTGCCTTGATTTGCCGAACGCTTAGTGCTAAGTCCACCTGCTTTAGGAGCGCCTTTCGATAGATAGAATTGCACAGGTTTTGCTTCTGGATTGGGGTAATCGGTATAAGCGGTGGGCTTGTCCATTGCATCGCCTTCTCTCACTACCCAAGCCTTTGCATCATTTTCTACCCCATTTTCTATCCCATGTAAATAGCGGGTAAACCAACGGTTCATCATGCTCATTGGGGGAGGGCCACCATGTCCGCCTTGGTGGTAAAATATTTGGCTGGGAATGCCCTTGGCCTTTGCGGCTTCATAAATACGTAAGCTATGCTCAGGTACTACGTTCCAATCGTTAAAACCATGCGACATTAATAGTGCCGCCTTCATCGGCCCCATATCATTCAAGTAATCACGGCCGGCCCAAAAGTCATTGTAATCGCCTGTAATTCTGTCCATGCCGTTCTTCATTTCCGTGTCTCTTACAGTCTTATTATTATAAGCACGTTTCGATTCATCACCGCTGTGAATAAAATCATAAAGCACATCAATGTCTTCGCCCAAATAACCTCCCGGAGATCTGATCAATCCGTTCGATCTATAATAATGGTAGTAGGAAGTATTTGGTGCAATAGGAATAATGGCTTCTAAACCGTCAACGCCTGTGGTGGCTGCGGCCAATGGAATGGTTCCATTGTAGGAAGTACCCGTCATACCAACTTTTCCAGTACTCCAATAGGCCTTTACTTCTTCATTTCCGTTTGGGCTGGTGTAGCCTTTTGCTCTACCGTTTAGCCAGTCGATTACCGCTTTGGGGGCTAATGATTCATTGTCGCCACCCACGGTAGGAGAGCCCTGAGAAAGGCCTGTGCCCGGAGAGGAAGAGTGCACCACGATATAGCCACGTGGCACCCATGTTCTAATCTGAGAATTTGAAATGATTGGTCGCTCGCCTCTGCGCGTTACCGTAGGGTTTACCCTTGCAGGTGGGGTAGCGCCCAATTCGTGTTTAACGTTCCATAATACACCATCCGACAAAGAAGCGGTTCCCGCAAAATAAGGACTCGATTCATAAACAATAGGTAGTTTTAAACCTTCTGTATCGGTTTGGTACGGGCGAGTAACATCTACATGCATGCGGTCTGGTTTGCCGTCTCCATCCGTGTCAAATTCTGTTTCAACCCAAAGGTCATGTCGAATCCATTTTTCAGGATCGTTGAAGGCGGGAACAATTTGTGCTTCGCCATTTTCGAATACAGGAACGGCCTTTTGTGCATTGGCCATGGGTAAAAAGCCCAAAAAGAGCAGCGCAAAACAAGCCGCTATATTCAGTACCGATAATTTCTTCATAAACTGTAATTTAGTTATTAGTGTAATAGGGTCATTTCCTAAAAAAGTATAAAGGAATCTGAAAAGAAAGATAGCCCAAGCCCATCAATAAGACAAGTGATATCATTTAAATGGCCAAGTTTAGACATTCAAATACAACGCTTTAGCACGCTCTACATCTGTTTTACCGTTCTCACCAATCGCTAGGAAGTAATCCAATTGCCATTGCTGCGTTTTGAGGGCCTGTTTGCTTGTGGGGTTGTCCCATAAAGGGTAAACTCGAAGGGCCCTTTTTCCTTCTTTGGAAGCGGTGGAGAAAACCCCTTTTTCTAGCAACACCTTTTTAGGAAAAATGAACTGCCCTAGTTCATTTTCAGCACTTACATTAACGACTACAAAATCAATGTGATCCGAAACATCAAAAGGCTGGATGGAACCATTGTTCAATCGTTTCCAAAGTGTAACAAACTGCCCAATTTTAGTAGGAGTGACCTTCGCTTTTCTACTAACAATCTGTAAGCCATTAAGCTGGAATATGCAGGCTCCGTAATCTTGACTTTCCCTTTCTGCTTCAAAGTTGGTGAGTTCAAAGCCTAGTGGCTTGTAGAAATTGTCTGTAATGATTTGGAGGTTTGGGTTGAGCATTTGAGTTAAATAAAGGTGATGATTTGGTAATTTCAGCCTCTCCAGAGCTCTTGTTTCGTGAATACTTGTATGCTTGGTGGTGTGTCCCTAACGAAGTATCGGGAAGCGCACCTCGTCAGTTACAAATGGCGAGGCTGTGTATTCGATTAGCAGTAGGCTTTTTTTTCATTTATTTTATAATTGTTCGTTCATCATCATTTCATAATGTTCCTTGCCAATTGACTTAAAAATGCTGGCAAAAGTTGTGAAGAGTGTCTGTGGTTGCTCGTTAATGATCTTTTGGTAATAGGCGTTGTCCAGCGCAGATACCTTATGGCTTTCATCATTTATTGTCGCAATGAAAGAGTACTTTACATAATAAGTTGGGTCGTTTTGATTTTCATTGATTAATGCTGCCCAAGAGTCTTTTCCATATCCAATGAAATTCACATAACTCTCAATAATTCTTCTCATCGAGTTAGAGATCATAATGTTCAAGGAAGAGTCATTCGGAATATTAGCTTTTAAATCTTTAATGTTTTTCCACATCAGGGAGTAGTCATCAAAGACAGATTTGT
The DNA here is from genome assembly GCF_001592945.1 of Roseivirga seohaensis. GTDB lineage: Bacteria > Bacteroidota > Bacteroidia > Cytophagales > Cyclobacteriaceae > Roseivirga > Roseivirga seohaensis. The sequence continues at coordinate 173,189 of NZ_LRPB01000045.1, read as the reverse complement.
TGTAGTTTCCTGTTATTGAAGTTTGATTATTTTGCTTTGTAATTCTGTAATGCCAGTAGTCCGTGCAAATGGGTCTTCTTTCAAACGTTACTTCTTTGTAGAAATAAATATTGTGTGTAAATATAAAAGTTTGGGCAAGGGTAGTATTCTTTAGAAGCATTTTATCGGCCTTGGGGTTATCTCCTTTTCTAAGTATTAATGAATGAATTAGAGATGCCACAATAAACAACGCTTGACTGTCCAAGCTAGAAACTGGGTCGTCAATTACAATGATCTTCTTCTTGGTGCTATTATTTTGCAAATCATCGGTTCCTACGCAAAGCTGGAAGAAGTACAGAAAAGAGATGAAATTTTTTTCCCCCTCACTAAGGCTTTTAAAAATTGGATTAGCGGTTGTTGCGTTTAGTCGCTTGAGGAAGTATCTCGATATATTGTTGACTTTATCCTTTTCGGCAATTTCGAAGCCCTCGAATCCAGCATTTTTTAGAATTAGATTAATGTTGTCAACTGCGTCTTTTGTGTTTACAGTTTGGCTTCTCAAATTTTCAATATTCTGCTTAGAGGCTACAATTTTGTCGGAATATTTATTCTTTAATTCTGCCGCTACCCCACCGATTCGAGAGTATTTAGTTAGCCTTTCATCATATTTATTAATTTCTGTCCTACATTGTTCCGCCATGAAATTCCAAATGTCCTTAAGAAGCGTTTGCCTATTTGCGTCAAGGTCTTTATAAAGTTGATTGTTGGTCTTTATTTTATCTAGAACATCTGACAAGGTATTTTTTAAAGTACTAATGGATCTTATAGATTTTTTTTCGTTTGAATGCGAGATTTTATAATCTATAATTTCAAGGTTATTATCAAAAAAAGTAGTGAGTATAAGAACAAGATTTGAAACTTGGTTATTTGGATTAAAAACATTTTGTATAGCTGTGATGCTAGCAATCAAGTTATTTGATTCCTGTTGATAGCGATCTCTCAGCTTTGAAATCTCGGCAAGTTTGTTTTTATAAGTTTCATCAAAATACTTTTCAAACTGCTCCCTCAAGTCTGAGTCAATAGTTTCATTTTGACAAAAAGGACAAGTATTATTATCAGGTTTTACAAAGTTTAATCCGAGTTCTACCCAGTTCCTTGAACCAAGGGCTGTAATCAAAGCAGCTATATCGACATCTTCATTTCCTACAATCACCTCCTGTAATAATTTTTCTAGATGAACTTCTGTCCTCCTTATTGTCAAATAGGAATGTGTATTTATTTTTTGAAGAATCTCCTTCAGGTCTTGCTCGTAGAGTGTTTGATACTGCTCTGTTAATTGCTGTATGGTTAAAATCTGATATTGGTTTTGGAGAATTCTACGGATTTCATGCAAATGGTTTGGTTTACTCCCAGAATGGGTTAGGCTAATTTTTGAAAAGGTCGAGAATGTAGGTCTTTGATTCCAGCAATGGTTTAAAAGTGCATCATTTTTAGCCCTCTTGTCAGCTTCAAGACCATCAATCTTACTCTGATATTTACTTTTTAATATTTCGGATGCTTGAATTGCTGCTTCTTCGTCTGTGATCTGTTGTTCTATTGCTGCGTTAGCCTGATTTAAAGAGAATACTCCTTTGAGGTCAGCGCTTCTTCGGAAATTTTCTTCAATAAATTCCTCGTTAAATGTCAATATTTGATGTAGTGAATTGTCATAACCGATATTTGAGCAACTGTTAAAATTCTGGCTTTGTTGTGGTGCAGCTAAGCTCAGATTTCTAAGGTATTTAGAGATGGTCGATTTACCTGATCCGTTGAACCCGAAAAAGAAATTGACTTTCTTCAAGTCATTTATAGTCACGCCATTTATATTGTTATAAGTCGCAACGTTTTTTATAGTTAAGGAAGAAATCATAATGATTGTGTTGTTTCTATAGGCTTACTGCTAACGTGTCTATACACGCAACTAGTTACGTATATTTTTCATGTAATTTATTAAAACTTTCTTATTAAACACCAAATAATGGCAGCTATTGGGGGTATAGCTTCGCTTAGATAAGATTGTTCACTACGCACCTTTATAATTGTTAGATTCTGCTAGGTTCGCAACGCTTGCGCTGAAGCTTCAGCGAAGGCGCAATGACGGAAAAGTGGACTTTTACTGTATAAGTAGCAGGTAGGTTATCTTAAAAAAAAGACCTATAAGGTTTTAAAAACCTTATAGGTCTGGGTATGCTTTTACTTCTTCTTGGCCTTGGCAGGTTTTTTCTTTGGCGCGGCCTTTTCTATTTCGGCTTTGGCCTGCTCTAGCGTCATGTCGGTAACATCTACATTTTTAGCAAGCTCAACCTTTGTCTTTCCTTTAATAATGTTGTGTCGTCCCCAACGGGCTTTCTCTACCCTGATTCCGGCATCTTCCCAATTATGAACCACCTTGTCGATTTCCTTCTGAAGCTTATCTTCAATCAGTTCAACAATGTCATTATCAGATAAATTATCCCAGTCGTACTTTTTATTGACATTGATAAACATATTGTTCCATTTGATAAATGGCCCAAAACGTCCTTTTCCTTTCTGAACAGGCAAACCTTTGTAAGTATAAATAGGGGCGTCTGCGTCTAGTTTTTCCTTAATGTACGAGATGGCTTCTTCCAATTCAACATCCAAAGGATCAACGCCTTTTGGCAATGAAACGAAATTATCTTCATACTTTACATAAGGCCCAAAACGCCCAATGGCAGCAATAATTTCTTTGTCCTTATACATGCCAACAGTACGCGGTAGCTTAAACAGGTCAAGCGCTTCTTCTAAAGTAATGCTTTCTATAAACTGGCCTTTTCTAAGACTGGCATACTTTGGTTTTTCGGCTGTTTCATCGTCAGGATCGGCCTCGCCAATTTGCGCCATAGGACCAAATTTACCCATACGAACGATCAATGGCTTTCCGCTCTCCGGATCGATACCCAATTCGCGAGACGAGCTAATGTCTGATCTGTTCAGTTGCTCTGTGTCTTCTACTTTTTGGTGGAAATCTCCGTAAAAGGCCGCAATCATTTTTGGCCATTCCTGCTTACCACTGGCAATTTCATCAAATTGCTCTTCTACCTTAGCCGTAAAAGAAAAATCGATCACATTCGGGAAGTGTTCTACCAAAAAGTCATTCACAATCATGGCCATATTGGTAGGGAAGAGCTTCATTTTTTCGGCTCCGGTAATTTCTGTTTTGGTTTTTACTTTGATGTTATCGTTCGCTAAAACCAATTCTTGGTAATTTCTTTCTACGCCCTCACGGTTTTCTTTCACCACATATTCTCTTTTTTGAATAGTGGAAATAGTAGGAGCGTAAGTAGACGGACGACCAATGCCCATTTCTTCCAGTTGCTTTACCAAACTGGCTTCGGTAAATCTTGCTGCATGACGAGAAAAACCTTCTTTGGCTGTCATATGGCTGAGTTCCAAAGCTTGGCCTACCGTTAATGGAGGTAGCATTCCTTTGGCTTCGTTTACACCGTCTTCATCATCTGTCGATTCGATGTAAACCTTTAAGAAACCTTCAAACTTAATTACTTCACCATAAGCAGAAAGGGTTTCTTTTCGGGTGGAAATAGCAATAGAAGCCGTAGTTTTTTCCAATTGAGCATCAGCCATTTGCGAGGCAATGGCGCGTTTCCAAATCAGGTCGTAAAGCCTTTGCTCGTCATAATTTGCGCCTGCTGAGTGGTTAGCAAAATTCGTTGGGCGAATGGCTTCGTGGGCCTCTTGTGCCGATTGCGATTTGGTTTTGAATTTTCTGGTTTCTACAAACTCTTTACCATAGGCAGAAGAAATTTCACCTACCGCGCTTTTTATGGCATCATCAGAAAGATTTAAAGAGTCAGTTCTCATATAGGAGATCTTACCTGCCTCATATAGCTTTTGCGCTAACGACATGGTTCGCGACACCGAATAACCTAGCTTTCTACTGGCTTCTTGCTGCAGGGTAGAAGTAGTAAATGGAGGCGCTGGTGAACGCTTGGCTGGTTTTTTCTGTAAGTCAAGAATTGAGTATTTCGCACCTACACACCCTTTTAAAAATTCGTGGGCTTCGTTTTCGCTATTGAATTTTGAAGGAAGTTCAGCTTTTAATTCAACACCATCGCCAAGGTTGAAAATGGCGGTTATTTTGTAAGAAGAAACTGGTGTGAACTGTTCTATTTCACGCTCTCTTTCTACCACCATGCGCACCGCAACCGATTGCACACGACCGGCAGAAAGGCCTCGTTTAATTTTTTTCCAAAGTACTGGCGACAGCTCAAAACCCACAAGTCGGTCAAGGATTCTACGGGCTTGCTGCGCATCTACTAAATCAATGTCAATTGTTCTGGGGTTGTCAATTGCCTTTTGAATAGCTGTTTTAGTAATCTCACGAAAAACGATACGTTTCGTGTTATCATCTTTAAGTTTTAGGGCTTCTTTTAAGTGCCAGCTAATGGCTTCTCCTTCGCGGTCATCATCACTTGCGAGGTAAATCATTTGCGATTCTTTGACCAATCTCTTCAAGGTTTTTATTACCTCTTTTTTGTCTGCAGTTACCTCGTAAGTTGGCTTAAAACCATTGGCTATGTCTATGGCTTTGTTGCCTTTAGGTAAGTCACGTATATGGCCATAACTCGATACAACTTTGTAATCCTTTCCCAGAAAACCTTCTATGGTTTTGGCCTTGGCTGGGGACTCTACAATGACTAGATTTTTAGACATAAACTCGTGATTTTTTAATTTTGACCGCGCCAAAGATGGGCATAAATGTTTCAAAAAAACAAACGAAACCATTTTTACCCTGCATCTATTTATATGAAGAAGGAAAAAAACACGTTTTAGCAACCGTAACTAAGGAGGAGGAAGAATGGTTAAGAATCTTTTATTAATAAGACATGCCGATGCGCAAATGCCGCAAAGAAACGAGCGTGATTTTGAAAGGAAGTTAAGTGAGAAAGGGAGAAGTGAATCGGCATTGCTGGGTGAGTACTTACAGAAACTTCCGTTTAAAATAGATACTATATATACAAGTCCATCGGTGCGTACTTTACAAACTTGTGCCGAAATCATACAGCAGTTAGAAGTGTCACCACGCATAATATCGTCTGAAGAATATTATGAAGCTACCCGAAATGTGATGATGGCGGCTGTAAATAGGGTGGATAATATTTTTGAAAATGTGGCGATTTTAGCCCATAATCCATCCATTAGCCACTTGTATGAATACCTTACTGGCGACTCGCAAGGGGGCTTTGTAACAGCAGGCTGCGCATGGCTTCAAGTGCTGGCAGATCAATGGGAACAAGTGTCGGGAGGAATGGCAGAAACCAAAGATTACTACTATCCTGGAATGAACTCGAAGTAAGTTTTTTTATTTTGTTTTAGTCCGTTTAAAATGAAGACCTCATATTTGTGTAAAAATTATATTAAATGGCTTCATTGGGTAGACACATCATTGTCGAGTATTACAACTGCTCATCAGAAATTTTAAACGATGTAGTACACATCGAAAAAAGTATGGAAGGCGCTGCGGAAGATGCAGGCGCTACCATTATTAACTCTACGTTCCATCACTTTTCGCCCTATGGCGTATCAGGTGTTGTGGTAATTCAAGAAAGCCATTTGGCTATTCATACTTGGCCAGAATACGGTTATGCTTCAGTAGATATTTTTACTTGTGGCGATACCGTAAACCCTTGGGTGGCTTATCAAATTCTTAAAGAAAAATTTGAAGCCGGGCATGGTTCGGCAGTAGAGTTATTAAGAGGAGAGAAGGCGCTTTTGAAAGAAAGAGACTTCGATATCAAAGCCATGCGCGATGAAAAAAGCAGCGAAGAAGGCAGTCCAATCCGCACCAGAGATGTATGGTTTACCGAACGTGACGATAAAATCGCACTTTCTTTAAAGCATGATGGAAAGCTTTACGATGTACAATCTGATTTTCAGAAAGTAGAAGTATATAAAACACAAGCTTACGGTAACCTACTTACTTTGGATGGCATGGTAATGACCAGCGAAAAGGATGAGTATGTGTACCACGAAATGATTACGCACATTCCTACTTTAACACACCCTAAGCCAAAAAGAGCTTTGGTGATTGGTGGTGGAGATGGCGGTACTGCCCGTGAATTATTGCGCCACGATTGCTACGATGAAGTAGTGATGGTAGAGATTGACGATAAAGTAATTGAGGCTTGCAAAGAACATTTACCAGGTATTGCTTCGGCTTTCGATAATCCAAAATTGAACCTGATTGTAGATGACGGAATCAAATATGTGAAAGATGCAGCAGATGGCTCTTTCGATATTGTAATTGTAGATTCTACCGACCCAGTAGGGCCTGCAGAAGGCTTGTTTACAGTTGAATTCTACAAAGAAGTGTACCGTATTTTGAGCGATGACGGAATTATGATCACGCAAAGTGAATCTCCTCGATTCAACAGCAAAGTATTTAAAGAAATTTACCAAGTATATCGTTCTATTTTTGGGCAAGATCAGGTGCATTGCTACTTGGCTTACATCCCAACTTACCCAACAGGCATGTGGTCTTTCTCTTATTCTTCTAAAGGAAAAGCACATCCATTAAAGGATTTCAATGCAGAGGAGAGCAAGGCTTTTGCTAAAAAGCATGGTTTGAAATATTATAACGAAGGTATTCACCAAGCTGCCTTTGCTTTGCCTAGTTTTGTAGCTGAAATGATCAGTTAATATATGGCCGATATAGACAATTTTAATCCTAATGACGTAGGCGTAAAGGGCACCCTTTTCGGGTTGCCTTTTGATACCGATTCCGCCAAAGTAGTGGTGATTCCAGTGCCTTGGGACGTTACCGTATCTTATGGAGCGGGCACAGCCGATGGGCCAGAAGCTATTTTAGAAGCTTCTTCTCAAATCGACTTTAGTCAGTTAGACATTGCGGAACCTTGGAAACTCGGGGTAGCAATGGCCGATATTCCTGAAGTTTGGTATTCGTTAGGAAGCGAATTGCGCGAAAAATCGGAAGAATATATTGCTTGGTTGGAAGAAGGCAGCGATGAAGATGAGCGTGAAGAGATGGAGGCTATTTTGGCCGAAATCAACAAAGAAACGCATCAGCTGATGGAATATGTAAGGCAACAGTCGGAATATTGGCTGTCGCAGGGGAAAACCACCATTTTAGTCGGTGGCGACCACAGTACTCCATTGGGCCATTTCCAAGCTTGCGCAAAACACTATGGCGAGTTCGGTTTACTGCAAATTGATGCCCATGCCGATTTACGTGGTGCCTATGAAGGTTTTGAGTTTTCGCATGCCAGTATCATGACGAATGCACTTAAAATTAAGGAGTTAACCAAGTTGGTGCAGGTGGGGATTCGTGATTTCTGTGACGAAGAACAGCAGCTAATTGCCAATTCTAATGGGCGAGTAGTCACTTTCTTCGATCAGCAGTTAAAGCACGACCAATACGCAGGGAAAACTTGGGCTACGCAGTGCGAAGAGATCATCAAAGAACTTCCGCAGCAGGTGTATATTTCATTCGATATTGATGGTCTTGACCCAAAACTTTGCCCGAATACGGGAACGCCAGTCCCAGGAGGTTTTGATTTGGAGCAGGTAATGTATTTAATCAAGCAGGTAGTCAAATCAGGACGTATAATCATTGGTTGCGACCTGAATGAAGTTTCGCCTAGCGAAGACGAATGGGATGCTAACGTGGGCGCTAGGGCGCTTTACAGAATGATCAACCTGATGGCTGCCAGTAAAGGGATGCTACAATTGAATTAATTATACGACATACAATTCTTGGTTTAAGAATTTAGAATCCCTTACTTCAATAAGTTTGGGATTTTTTTATGTCTTGAAATGAAAGAGAATCATTCAATAAATGACCCAGAGTTTTTGTTAAGAAACCAAAGATCAATTAACTTATCCTATATTCCCCTGATCACCGATTTACTGATCCCTCTTAACCCTTAACCCTTAACCAATAACTAATTACCCAATAATTACTAAACACACCCCATGACTGAATTATTCGCTACCGATAAATTAAAAGCCCTTTACCCTAAAGTAAAGCAGTTTATAGAGGAAGAATTGTACCCTTCGGAACTCTATTTTTTGAAAGACCCTTGGGACGAAGTGAACCATATTTTGAAAGCCAAGCGCGAAAAGGCAAAGGAATTGGGACTTTGGGCACCTTATCTTTCTGAAAAAGAAGGCGGAGCAGGTTTAACACTTACAGAGTTTGCGCAATTGTCTGAACTATTGGGAAGAACGCCATTAGGTCATTATGTGCTCAACTGCCAAGCACCAGATATTGGTAATATTGAACTGATGCATCAATTTGCTTCGGCTGAATTGAAAGAAAAATACTTAGCGCCTTTAATGAAAGGAGAAATCAGAAGCTGCTTTTCCATGACCGAGCCAGATTTTGCGGGTTCGAACCCCGTGAATATGGGCACCACGGCCGTTTTGGAGGGCGATGAATTCGTTATCAACGGCCATAAATGGTTTACCACAGCGGCTGATGGGGCTGAATTTGCCATTGTAATGGCAGTGACCAATCCCGATGCGGAACCACACAAAAGGGCCAGTATGATTGTAGTGCCTACTGATACCCCAGGCTTTGAACTCACCCGAAATATCCCCATTATGGGCGATGTGGGAGAAGGCTATTTGAGTCATGCCGAAATCCACTATGTGAATTGCCGTGTGCCGAAAAGCAATTTGATTGGCGAAATGGGTAGTGGCTTTATGTTGGCGCAGCAGCGTTTAGGCCCAGGCCGAATTCACCACTGTATGCGCTGGATTGGCATCTGCGAACGTGCTTTTGATCTAATGTGCAAGAGAGCCGCTTCAAGAGAATTAAGAGACGGCAGAATGTTGGGGCACCAACAGACCATTCAGAACTGGATTGCTGAAAGTAGGGCAGAGATTAATGCTTCAAGGTATATGGTGCTTCATGCTGCGCAAAAGATTGATAATGAAGGAGCTAAAGCAGCGCGTTTAGAGATTTCTACCATTAAGTTTTATGTGGCAGATGTGCTAATGAAAGTGCTCGATCGTGCTATTCAGGTACATGGCGCGCTGGGCATTACCGATGATACTTTACTTTCGTTTTGGCACAGGCATGAGCGTGGTGCAAGAATTTACGATGGTCCAGACGAAGTGCATAAAGCGAGTTTGGCCAAGGCGATTTTGAAAGGGTATGGGATGTGAGGAAGCTGGAAGTTAGAAGACGGAAGTCCGAAGGCAGAAGTAAGAAGTGGGAAGACTGAGGTATAAAGTAGCCGTCATACTGAGGTAGAGCCTTTTGGGGCGAAACCGTAAGTATCCGTCTGTTCTATGCTTCTATAGTCAAGGGCTAACAGATTCTTTCTTCCTCGTTCCTCGTCATCAGAATGACGGCATGTTTAGCGTTTTCTTGAGTTTTCACTATTGACTATTGACTAATAACTAATACACTCTTCCCTAATAACCAATAACTATTAAACTAACCAATGATTGACAAGGCAAAAGACATCAGGAAAGGAGAGGAGTTAGACCTCACAAAGCTGACTGAATACTTGGGTGATCACCTAGCTAGCTTTTCTGGAGAGTTAGAAGTATCTCAATTCCCAAGCGGTTTTTCGAACCTAACCTATTTAATCAAATCAGGCCAAAAGGAATATGTATTGAGGCGTCCGCCATTTGGAGCGAATATCAAAGGCGGACATGATATGCACCGAGAGTTTCGGGTGCTTTCAGCTTTAAAACCTGTGTATTCCAAAGTACCCAAGCCTGTATTATTTTGCGACAACCATTCGGTGATGGGAGCCGATTTCTACCTTATGGAACGTGTAAAAGGCGTGATTCTACGAAGTCAAGCCCCGAAAGACATTGCGCTCAAACCTGAATTAATGCGGTCTATTTCTGAAGCCTGCATTGATAACTTGGCAGATCTTCACACCATGGATTTGAATGCGGCTGGTTTGGCAGATTTCGGTAAACCTGAGGGCTATACCCAAAGACAAGTGGAAGGTTGGATTGGACGCTATTATAAATCCGAAACGGATAAGCTGCCGCATATGGATACGGTAGCCGAATGGTTGCAAAAGCACATTCCAGAGCAGCAATATATCAGCTTTATTCACAATGATTATAAGTACGATAACCTCGTATTGAACCCCGAAAAGCTAGATGAAATTATTGCGGTATTGGATTGGGAAATGTCGACTGTGGGCAATCCATTGATGGATTTAGGCACTTCCTTGGCCTATTGGGCGCAAGCCGATGATTCTGACGCCTTAAAACCTTTCAGTCTCACTTGGTTACCGGGCAATTATACTCGAAATGAATTGGTAGAGCGTTATGCAGAAAAAACAGGCTTCGACCTGAAAGATCAAGTATTTTATTATGTCTTTGGGGCTTTTAAAATTGGAGTAATCATTCAGCAGATTTACGCTCGTTATAAAAAAGGGCTGACCCAAGATCCACGTTTTGCGAATTTGATTTATGCCGTTAAAGCCTGTGGTGCCAATGCGGTAAAGGCTTTAGAAAAGGGGAGAATTTAGAAATGTAATTCTTTAAACATTAAACACTGAACTGATACTATGAAACTAAAAATAGAAGGCATCAATAAAGTACTTATCCTAGGGGCTGGAACGCTTGGTTTAAGGGTAGGGCTGCAATGCGCCATTAGTGGTTTTGAAACAACCATTTATGATATTTCAGATAAAGCACTCGATACTGCCATTAAAACTCAGGCCAGCATTCTTAAAATGTTGATTCGTAATGAAAAGCTCACCGAGGTACAAGCAGAGCAAGCCAAAGGCCGCTTGACTTTCACCACTGACCCAGAAGCCGCGGCTGATGATGCCGACTTCCTGAGCGAATCTGTCACCGAAAACCTCGAATTGAAGCGTAAGGTTTGGGCGCAGTTTGGTGCGCTTTGCCCTGAAAAGACGCTATTTACGACCAACACTTCCTATTTACTCGGTTCGCAAATAGCAGATGCTTCTGGCCGACCTGAGCGTTTTTGCAACTTCCATTTCCATGATGTATTCTATTCCAATGTGGTGGACGTAATGCCGCATGCGGGAACAGAAGCTTGGATCAATGATTTATTGATGGAATTAGGTAAGAAGCTTTGGCAAACTCCAGTCTTCGTTCAAAAGGAAAACACGGGTTACATCTTCAACTACATGCTGATGGCGCTTTTGGGAGCTGCAGGTTCACTCAGAACAATGGACATTGGTTCTATTGAAGATATTGACAGAAGCTGGATGGGTAACTTTAAAATGGAAATGGGACCCTTCGGAATTTTAGATACGGTGGGGCTAGATACGGCTTGGCATATCACCAGCAGTCAATCCGATAAGAAAAGTCAGGCTTTTGCGGCTTTACTGAAAAGCTATATTGATGCAGGTAAACTGGGTGTAAAAACTGGAGAGGGCTTTTATACTTATCCGAACCCAAGGTTTAAAGTAGAGGGGTTTGTGTGATAGCTCCCTGTTTTCTATAGGGTAGAAGACTTAGATCCTTCGTTCCTCAGGAAAGGAAAATGGGCAGTTAACTTTCAATCAACGAGAGGAGCTGAAATAAACGCTAAACTACGTTTTGCTAAAATGAACTTGACAAGGTAAAAACGAGTCCAACCATCACTAAACGCACAATGCTTTTCATCCTGAGGGACGAAGGATCTAAAAGGCTTATTCACTATGAAAAACCATCCTAAAAGTAGCGCCTTTACCCAGTTCTGTTTCTAGCTGAATATCTCCTCCGTGCAACTGCATAATCTGCTTAGAAAGACTGAGACCAATACCTGAACCTCGGTTTTTTGTAGAGAAGAAAGGCATGAAAATCTTCTCAGTGGCTTCTGGCGTAATGCCCGCGCCATTGTCGCTAATTGATACAGTCACCAATTCTCCATGCACACTGGTTTCTAGTTTCACTTTAGCGTTTTCTTTGTTTTCAACCACTTCTAAGGCATTTTTGAGAATATTAATCAGCACCTGCTCAATCAATTGATAATCAATATTTAGTTGAATTGGGGTTTCAGCATGAATCACCTCTAAAACTACATTCGCTTTAAGGAAGTCATTCTTAAGTAAAGCTGTGGTGTTTTGCACCAATGACTTAACATCCGTTGGACGTTTGTCGGGTTCTGGTAGGTTGGTGTAATCGCGATAGGCATTCACAAAATTGATTAAGCCTTCACTCCGGCTGGAAATGGTGCTCAAGCCTTCGGTCAGGTCTTCAAGACTTTCATCTTCGATGGTATTGAGTCCGTTTTTCTTAATTACGTCTTCCTTCAACACCTCACTTAGGGTAGAAGTGAGCGAAGAAATAGGGGCAATGGAATTCATGATTTCGTGCCGAAGTACTTTAGTAAGGTTCTGCCAAGCTTCCAATTCTTTGGCTTGCAGTTCTGCCTTAATGTCTTGTAGGGCAATCAATCTGTAAAGCTCACCACCCAGTTTATACATGGTTTCAAGAATTACCAATTCTTGTCCTTTTTCGTTTTTGTAAGCCGCTCTTTTAGAGGGGTTAAGATGATCGATAGTAAAGTGAAAGTTAGGTGCTTTTTGTCTGAGGTCATCAAGGCTTCTAAGGCTTTCTAGCTGCAATAAGTGAAGCGCAGAACGGTTGATTAATTTCACTTCTCCTGTCTCATTTATGGCGATGATTCCTGTACCAATATTTTCAACGACTACGCGCAACTGCTGAAAAGACTGCTCACTCTTTTTACGTTCTTCCAATATGGCGTCAATTACATCTTTGAAAGCCAGATTCAGGGCTTTAAAAGTTTTTCCCAGTTTATTATCGTGGGTAAAACTCATGTTGAAGTCGTTGTATTTGATAGCATCGAAGAAGCGAGCTAGCTTTTTATTGGTGCTTTCTATGTAATTAAAAAGCTCAAATACTTCGAAAATGATTAAGAAACCAGTGACCACCGTAGTGACATATTTCTGATCGAAGAAGAGCAAATACACGAAAGTGGCTACCGTAACGAACAAAACGATAACGCGAATCAGCACGAATATTCTAAAGCGATTAAAGCCCATATTTCTCTAGTCTTCGGTACAAGGATGAACGGGTTAAACCCAGTTCCTGAGCTGCATGGGTAATATTTCCATTGTGTTTGGCCAATACTTTTCTGATTAGAATTCGCTCGACATCTTCCAAGTTAAACTGTTCCAAATTGATATCATCTTTATCGCGAACAGGCTGATTATTATTGAAGAAGAAGTCTTCGGGTTGAAGAATGTTGTCACGACTCATGATGACCGCTCGCTCTACGGCATGTTGTAGCTCACGCACATTCCCGGGCCAGCTGTATTTCTCCAAGCGCTTAAGGGTGGCTTCACTGAACTTGTAAATATCTTTATTGTACTTCTTAGCGTAGTCTTTTAGGTAATGTTCAGCCAATAGGGGAATGTCCTCTATGCGTTCCCTCAAAGCTGGTAATTTCAGTTCTATGGTGTTAATCCGATAGAGCAAATCTTGTCTGAACTCACCTTTCTGCACCATTTCGTAAAGTGGCATATTGGTGGCGCAGATCAAGCGAATGTCCACATCAATTGTCTTATTCGACCCCACTCGATTCACTTTTCTGTTTTGCACTGCGGTTAAGAGTTTGGCTTGCAAGGGAAGCGAAAGGTTACCGATTTCATCTAAAAACAAGGTGCCTCCATTGGCGATTTCAAAGCGTCCAGCCCGATCTGTTTTGGCATCGGTGAAAGATCCTCTTACGTGACCGAAGAGTTCGCTTTCAAAAAGATTTTCAGAAATAGCCCCTAAATCAACACTGATAAAAGGCTTTTCTGCTCTTTTTGAATTTCTATGAATTGATCTGGCGATCAGCTCCTTACCTGTTCCATTTTCACCCAATACTAAAACGTTGGCATCTGTGCTGGCTACTCGATCAATGGTATCGAAAACCTGAATCATCGATCCGCTTTGACCAATAATTTCCTTGAATTTATGATCGAGGTCTTGGGTCAAAGTATCCTCCCGATCTTTCATCAACTTTAGCTCTTCTTTAGAAGACCTTAGACGAATAGAAGAAAGGAGTGTGGCCAACAGTTGTTCGTTTTCCCAAGGCTTCATTACAAAATCAGAAGCACCTGCTTTAATGGCTTTTACGGCCAAATCCACTGAACCAAAAGCGGTTATCAGTACAACCACTGCGGATGGGTCGATCTCTAATATTTTATCCAACCAATGAAAACCTTCTTGCCCAGAGTTCACGTCTTGGGTGAAATTCATATCGAGCAGAATCACATCGTAAGCGTCATTCTGAAGTAAATCAGGAATAAGTGTGGGGTCTTTTTCCAAATCAATTTGACCAAAATGCCGCTTCAGATAAATCCTTGCTGCTTTTAGTAAATCTTCATTGTCGTCTATGATTAGTATTTTTCCTTGTTTCATTATGTCTATTTTACAATCCCCCAACCCCCTTGGCCAAGGGGGAGGCGGTAACGATATGGATTCCTTTCAATTTTTGCACCTTCTGTTTATTGGTCTTTTCATCTTTCGTATTGAAGTAACCTTTCATGCTTGTTCGGAGCTGTCCCCCTTTTTTATCCCGAAGCTTCGGGAGGGCTAGGGGGATTTCATCTACTCTATTGGTTTATTCAATGTTTCTTCAGATAAATGGCCCTCAATCGTTCTAATTACATTTTTTAAGTCATATTTAACATCTACTTCCGCAATTCGAACGACTTTATAACCCAGCTCATTTAGTCGTAAATCTCTTGTTCTGTCCTGTTCTTGTTTACCATCATGCGATCGGCCATCAAGTTCTATAATCAACCTTTCTTTTCTACATATAAAATCAACAATGTAATTTTCGATGGCGAATTGTCTGTTAAACTGAAGCCCATAAAACCGTTTTGCCCTGAGCACATGAGCCCACAAGATGGCCTCACCGGGAGTTCCATGTTTTCGGAGCTCACGAGCTAATGGTTTTAGCTTCTTATTGTAATATGATTTAGTCATAAGTTACTTATCAATCCCCCAACCCCCTTGGCCAAGGGGGAGGCATTAACGATGCCATTTCCTTTCAATATTGCTTCATCTTTTCTTTACCCTTCTGTATTCGGCTTTAACTAACCAATGTTGTCTATTCGGAGCCTTCCCCCTTTCTTAAAGGGGGTTGGGGGGATTTTGTCTCATCATGTCTCGCCTTAGTATGGGTTTACATTTGTCTTTCAATCTTGATACAAATCAAAAGCTTGTCGAATATACAAACAAATGCTGCCGTCCGCTAGCGGACGGCAAAGTGCGATGGCGACCAATTAGTAAGAGTTTGTTTGTTTTAAATTATTGATATATAGTTAATTAACTTTGGTATGACAGTTGGATAGCAGCAAACAGTATTTGTATAATAATTCAATCATTCTAGTTTTAACCTAAATAGAATTCATGTTATCCTCCTTTTTTAGAATTGCATTTCGATACCTAGTAAAGAACAAGCTTTACTCTGTTCTGAATATATTCGGATTAACCGTAGGCTTGATCTGTTTTGTAATCTTAAGCTTATATGTGAGGGAGCAGTTTGATAAAGATTCTTATCACACTCATTCAGAAGAAATCTATAGGGTTTTGGTTGCCAGAGATGACTCTACTCAAGTTGAGCCCAATTGGGAAATCATGACTCAATTTCCAATGGGGAATTTGCTAAAAGAAGGTATTCCAGAGGTTAAAAATACAGTGAGGTTCGGTCAAACCTCTGAATTAGTTGTTGAGGCAGGTCAGCGAAAATTTAAAATTCAGTCTCTTCATTATGCTGATCCTTCGTTATTCGATGTATTTGATTTTGATGTATTAGAGGAATCTAAGCCACTAGATCAACAAGCGGTAAGTGAGCTTGTTTTGGCGAAGTCTGAGGCTGACAAGCTCTTTGATTCTGCGGAAAACGCCATTAACAAAACCGTAAAATTGAATGGCTATGGAGTGTTTAAAGTGATTGGAGTAATTAATGACCTAGGTCAAGAAACCCACATGGACTTCAAGTATATTCTACCCATAGAGCAATCAGATAAAGCTTATGGTGAAGATGGCCGTTATCGAGATTGGGGAATGATGTCTGCATTTCCACTCTATGTTCAGGTTGATAAAGAAGCCGAGGTTGCTACTATTGAAAGCAAAGCTAAGGCACTTCTTCAACCTCATATTAAGAACATGAGTGTTCGTTTAGAACCTGTGAGTGAAGTTTACTTCAGTAAATTATACTCATTTTTTAAGAAGACTGGCGATAAGCAATTCATAAGGTTGTACATGCTTGTTGGGCTTCTGATTCTGTTTATTGCTTGTATAAACTACACCAATTTATCAACAGCCAGATGCCTTAAAAGAGCCAAAGAAGTGGGGATAAGAAAGACAGTTGGCGGTTACAGAAGCCAGATTATCATGCAGTTTTTTATCGAGTCCATTGCTCTTGCTTTTATAGCAGTAGTGCTTTCAGTTTGCTTTACGGAAATACTTCTGCCCTCATTTAATGCTTTTGCGGGCTCTTCCATATTCATTGATTATCAAAGCCCTATTACCTACTTATTTATGGTATTGGCTGTTTTAGGCATTGGCGTTTTTGCAGGGCTTTACCCCGCTGTTTTCCTCAGCCGTTTTAGTGCCACCCAAATTTTATCGGGCAGTGTAACCAAAGGAAAATCAGGTCTGCTTTTCAGAAATGTATTGGTGGTAGTTCAGTTTTTTATTTGTATTGGTTTGTTTATTTCTACCAATGTTATCTATCAGCAATTCAAGCACTTAAAGGGGCTAGACTTGGGCTTTGATAAAGAGCAAGTGATTATAATTCCGTTGAATGACCAAGCTATCAAACAATCATATAAGGCTTTCAAAAATGAGCTGAGTTCAAACCCATCAATTGAATGGATGACAGGAGCAGGACCAAAAGTGTTTGGTGGTCAGGCTCAGTTTTATTTAGAAATTGATGGAAGCGAAGACGTTACACCCATTTCTATTTTTCCTGTGGACGAAGATTTCTTTCAAAAATTTGACATACAACTGCTTGAAGGAAAGCTCTATCAACCTGAATTAGGTAAGGAGGGAAATGATTTTCTAATTGTAAATGAAGCCTTGGCCAAAGTGGGCGGATGGAAGATTGAAGATAAAATGGGTAAGAACGTGTTTAAGGATGATGTGGGCGTTCCAAATTTAGGGGGAGTAGTAGAAGATTTTGTTTTCTTTTCGGTGAAGGATGAGGTAACTCCAGCAGCTTACCTTTATAGGCCTAACGACAATAACTTGGCTTATGTAAAGGTAAAGCCTGAAAACATGGAAGCCACGATTGCTTCTATTCAAGCCACTTACGAAAAGTTCGCCAATCTTTATCCTTTTGAATACTCGTTTTTAGATCAAGAATTTGCTGCCCAATATGCAAAGGAACAGCGTTTGGCCAGCATATTTACCACGTTTAGTGGAGTGGCCATTTTAATCGCATTGCTCGGTTTGTTTGGGCTTACTATATTCTTGGCTGAGCAACGACTAAAAGAATTCAGTATACGAAAAGTACTTGGCGCTTCAAACATTCATTTGGTTTGGTTAATGAACAGTGGTATCAGTCGTATGCTGCTGATCAGTACCGCATTGGTGATTCCATTGGTGTATTATTTCCTTGAAGATTGGATCAACACTTTCGCTTTTAGAATTAAACTTGATTGGCCTCTTTTTGCATTGCCAGTGGTCTTGGTAATGCTTTTTGCCTGGCTTACTACACTTTATCAGTCAGTTCATTCGGCCAGAAAAAACCCAGTGGACTCATTACGTAACGAATAAACTCAAAAATTAAAAACAACAAGGTCATGTTACAGAACTATATCAACATTGCGATTAGAAGCCTAAAAAGGCAGAAGGCTTACTCACTGATCAACATCTCAGGATTGTCGGTGGGCATTATGGCCTGTATCATCATTTTGCTTTATGTCAGAAATGAATCCTCTTACGAGAAATTTTACCCCGATGCGGATAAAATTTACCGAGTCACTTCCATTTTTGAAACATCTGGACAAACAGAACAGATTGCAATCGCCCCAAGTAAAGTTACTCAGGTGGCATTAGAGCATATTCCTGAAACCGAATTAGCCACTTTTGTTTTTGACTGGAGCGTAGGCCGAGAGTTTTTGGTGAGGTATGAAGACAATACATTTACGGAAACAAATGTCTTTTATGCTGACTCAAGCTTCTTTAAGGTATTTCAATATCGTTTCTTGGATGGCAATTCCAGCAATGCTCTTACAGAGGAACAATCGATTGTATTGACTGAATCGACTGCTAAGAAGTATTTTGCTAGCGCAGCCGATGCATACGGCAAAACGATAAATGCCAACGGTAGCGATTTTGTAGTTACTGGGGTAGTAGCTAACCCTGCCGGAAACACCGCTTTGGATTTTGATATGGTCATATCTATGAATTCAATTTTTGGCCAAATTGATAATACTAGGTGGTTTCCTATGAACTATTATAGCTATGTAAAACTCAATGATAAATCAGCTGCCGAAAGCTTTAAAAGCAAGCTAAATCAATATATAGAAGATGATTTTGGTGATCAGATGACGGCTGGAGGGTTCAAGATGTCGTTCGATGTAGAGCCCATCACCCTAATGCATTTTGATACTAGCAAAGGATCCGACTACTCAGAGAAAATATCAAGGGAGTTATTGTATTCCTTAGTGGGAATTGCTGCCTTTATTCTACTAATCGCCTGTATCAATTACATCAACTTAAGTACAGCTAAGTCTGAAAAAAGAGCCAAAGAAGTTGGTATTCGTAAGGTAATGGGCGCTCATAGACGGCAGTTGATTCTTCAGTTTTATGGAGAGACATTTATGATTACGCTTTTGTCAGTGGTAATAGGTGTAGTGTTAGCCGAAGTTTTAATGCCTTTTTTTAATCAAATGGCAGGTACTCAACTGGCTATTGACCTTCAAAGCGATCCTAGTTTAATGCTCATATTGATCGGCTTTGTTTTGCTGGTTAGCATTATTTCGGGCAGTTATCCTGCTTCATTCCTTTCCTCATTTCAGCCTGTAAAAGTACTCAAAGGTACTTTCAATGTTCAAGGGGGGAATATGTTCCGAAGAATTCTAGTGACCCTTCAGTTTACTGTGAGTGTATTTCTTATCACTGGCACTTTAGTGATTTTCTATCAACTCCGGTATGTTCAAAATACCGATATAGGTTACAATCAAGATCAGGTAGTGTATCTCAAACTTCCAGATCGCGCAGCCCGAAATGCCTATAAATCTTTAAAAACTCAATTCCAAACCATTACGGGAGTAGAAGAAGTAACGGGAAGTAACAACGAAATTTCTAATGTGCTTTCTGGCTGGGGAGCAGTGATGGATGGACTGCCAAAAAATGTCAGCATTTCCTTTAGAGGTATGTATGGCGACCAAGACTTTCTAGAAACTTTTGGTTTCGATCTTTTGGCTGGCGAAGGTTTTAAGAACAAGTCGGATTGGGATACTACAGTCTACTATTTGGTAAATAAGACTGGCATTGAAAAGCTCGGTTTAACACCTGAAGAAGCAGTGGGCAAGCGCTTTGGAATAGACGAAAGTATGATGGGCACCATCGCTGGAGTAGTTGACGATTTCCACTTTACCAGTTTCCACAATGATATAGAACCTTGGGCGGTTTATACTGGCCCACAAGACTATAAGCAACTGCTATATGCTAAAGTAAATATGGCTCGAATTGAGTCGGTTAAGGCAGAAATGGCTAAAGTATGGACTTCACTAGTTCCCAATCGTCCGTTTGAATTAAAGTATGTAGACGAAGCTGTTAAAGCGCTTTACGAAAAGGATAAACAACTGAGTCAAATCATTCTGACTTTTACGGTTTTAGCCATAGCCATCGGTTGTTTAGGCCTGTTTGGCTTGGCTTCCTATTTAGCCGAAAAACGCACTAAGGAGATTGGTATCAGGAAAGTGCTTGGTGCCGATGTCTCCAAAATTGTGATGATGCTTTCTAAAGAATATGTCCGAATTATTTTGATTTCTAACCTTATCGGCTGGCCAATCGCCTATATCGCCATGAGTCGCTGGCTACAGGGCTTTGCCTATAGTATTGACTTGAGTTGGTATTATTTCCTTGTCGCGGGTTTGATGACTGTTATGGTGGCGATGGTAACGGTTTCTTATCAATCTGTGAAGGCAGCATTTTCAAACCCAGTGGATTCTTTAAGGAATGAGTGAGTTAACGGATATAAGGAGTAAAGGGTATAAGGAATCAATGAAGGAAGGAGAGAGGAGATTAATGTAATAATGAAGGAATGAGGTAAGGAATTAATGAGACAAGGTTGGAAGACCGAAGTCAGAAGTGACTTTTCGTTTTCACCAATGACCAATGTACTAATGAACCAATAATATGCTTAAGAACTATTTCAAGATTGCGGTTAGAAACTTAATCAAACATAAAGGGTATTCATTTATTAATATCAGTGGTTTGGCCATTGGAATTGCAGCCTGTTTGCTGATTTTTCTTTACATCAACGATGAAGTCACTTTCGATAAATTCCATCATAATTCAGATCGAATATACCGTATTAACTCCAAGGTGAATTTTGGTGGCAACGAAAGGAAAATAGCGGCAACAAATAAAATTGAAGCTGCTGCCTATGCCGAATCTATTCCTGAGATTGAGGCCTTTGCCAGAATTAACAATGCTACTTTGATTGTTCAGAAAGGTGAAGAATATGTAAGGCAGTTTAAAGGAGTGTATGCTGACCCTCAGATTTTTGATTTGTTTGATTTTAAACTGATTCATGGAGATTTTAAAACTGCATTGCAATCCAATTTCGGTATAGTCATAACGCGTTCTGTAGCGGCTAAGTACTTTGGAAAAACGGATGTGGTTGGTAAGGAGCTACGAATCAAAATTTCTGGTGAACCCGAGTCTTATTTTGTAGATGCAGTAATTGAGAACTTTCCATCTAATTCTTCACTAAACTTTGAAGTGATATTGCCTTGGTCAACAACTGCCAAAAAAGGCGCTATTACCAGTCGCGATTGGGGCAATATTAGCAACACATCCTTTATCATGATTCGTAAAGATGCGGATGTCAACCTGGTTCAGCAAAAAATGAAAGAGGTGCGAAACCTTCAGAACCCAGGAGAAGACGGTGAGTTTGCCAGAGGAATAGAAAATTTCCTTCAACCTTTAACGGCCATTCACTTTACAAAAGGCTATAACGGAGGTTCGGCTGGAATAAAGAAGAATAGTAACCCCACGCATGCTTTGACATTGGGTGGGATTGCAATTTTAATATTGGCTTTGGCGTGCATCAATTTTGCCAATTTAACTGTTGCTAGGTCATTGCCGAGGTCAAAAGAAATAGGGGTAAGAAAAGTACTTGGTGCCAAAAGATCACAATTGACCAAACAGTTTTTGAGTGAAGCGCTTTTTGTATCGTCAATTTCCTTTATTCTGGGTCTTATTTTGGCTGAGTTATTTCTGCCCGCCTTCGGTCAACTTACCAATAAACAGTTTTCTTCGAGTATAATAGACAACCCAATTTTACTCGTTTTATGTCTTCTTTTGGTATTAGCTACAGCATTGTTAGCAGGAGTGTATCCCTCATTTTCAATTTCGAGATTCTCTACTATTGACAGCCTTAACGGCAAACTCCGACTTTCGAATAGACGCTATGTATCTAAGGCGCTTGTGCTCTTTCAGTTCGCCATAGCAGGAATTCTCGTTGTCGGAACGGTAGCGATTAATAAGCAAATTGGCTTTATGGTTAATAAGGATTTAGGTTTCGATGACTCCAACCTTGTCTATATGGACATGTTTATGTTCGAAGACAAAGCTTCGATTATTAAAACAGACCTTTCCTCAAACCCCAACCTCACTGGAGTGGCACTTTCTAATGGCTACGGTTCCGGTTCAGAATATGATTTCAAGGGTAAAAAACTGCTTGGAATATCCAATATCATAGATGGAGATTATATGGATTTAAAAGGCCTTGAAGTTATTGAAGGTCGAAGGCTAATAGGAGGAGGAGATTACACTTATCGAGGCACAGACACCCTAGAAAATGTAATTGTCAATGAAATTTTCATCAAAGAAATGGGCATTGAAGAACCTTTAAATACGACTCTTGGCGATGGAAGTGGCAATGAGGTTTTTAGAATAGTAGGTGTGGTAAAGGACTACGATTTTGCGACAGCTCGTTCTAAAATTAGCCCTTTAGTATTGTTTTCAGGGAAATCCACAGGGGAATATGCAGAGGTGTTGGTTCGGTACAGGTCTGGTTACGACAGCCTGATCCAAGATGAATTACTCAAGTCGTGGAGAAAGATTGAGCCATATCAGCCTTTATCTTTCAAGTTTTTGGAAGAAGAAAATCAAAATGCTTTTGCCGAAGAAGAACGATGGAAGAGCATTATTACAAACGCATCTTTCTTGACTATTTTCATTTCATGCTTGGGTTTATTTGGCTTGGCACACTTGTCTGCCGAACAGCGCAAGAAGGAAATTGGAGTACGGAAGGTTTTAGGGGCTTCGGTGCAAAACCTGCTACTATTGTTGAATGCAGGGTTTTCCAAACTGGTATTGCTGTCTTTCATTATAGTAGTTCCAGTTGCTTATTTCTTGGTAAATACATGGCTTCAGAGTTTCCCTTATAGAATAGAAATTGGTGTGGGCTTATTTCTGCTGCCAGCGATAATCACTTTTGGAATTGCCTTTCTCACTGTAAGCTTTCAATCACTTAAAACTGCCAATGCTAATCCTGTGGACTCTTTAAGGAATGAATGAATCAATGAAATAAGGAATGAATGAATTAATGAATTAATGAATTAATGAAATAAGGAATGAGTGAGATAATGAAATAATGAAGGAATGAGACAATGAATTAATTAAAGAAGGTTAGAAGACAAAAACAGATTTTCATTTTCACCAATGACCAACGAACCAATAAACCATAACGACTAATGAAATATTTTGAGAATATACTCCGAAGCTTAAAACGCGAGAAAGCCTTTACATTGATTAACCTTATAGGTTTAAGTATTGGCATGTTCTGCTTTTTAGTGACAGCTCTTTATGTTCGAGATGAAGTGACCTATGATCGTTGGCATAAGAATGCTGACAACATTTATATGTCGTCTTTGGAGTTGAAAAAAGAAGATGGTACTTCATTTAAAGTAAGGCCATCTGATGCACTGATGCATGCATTGAAAGAGGAGAGTACTGCTGTTTTGGACGCTGTTAGTATAAGTAGAAACTCTTATGCTAGTTATAAGGTCAATAATGAATGGATACGAACGGATAAACTGTTTTTCTCTTCTCCATCACTTTTTAAAGTCTTTGATTTTGGTTTAAAATTTGGCAATGAAGAAACGGCACTGACAGATCCCTCGGATATTATTCTTTCTTCAGCCATGGCAGAAACCCTTTTTCCAGGAGTTAACCCCTTAGGAGAAACGCTTACTTTTCAAAATAAAGGTAGTTTTAGAATAGCAGGAGTACTCAACCCTATTCCTAAAAACAGTCATTTGAAATTTGATTTTCTAGGGCCGATTAATGCCGAAATATCGAATTATGATTACAATAAAGACAATTGGCTGAATGGGTCAGGCTTCAGCTATTTTCTATTAAAAGAAGGACATTCACCAAATGAGTTGATGGCAGATGCCAAGCAAATTTTGGCCTTGCATGATGTTACTCAAGTGGCGGATGGCCTTACATTTCTTAAGTTCTCTGATCTATACCTCAATGGGCAAACCGAACGCTATGATGCTAAAAACTTGTTTGGTGGTCAATCAAAGTACTTATATATTTTTTCTCTTGTTGGAGGCTTAATTCTATTTGTTGCTTGCTTTAACTACATCAATCTTACTACAGCCCTTTCCTTTTCTAAGGTAAAGCAAATGGGCATTCGAAAAATAATGGGTGCGAGTCGCAGCCGTTTGGTTCTTTCTCAAATGGTAGAAACTTTTGCTTTGTCTTTCTGCGCTTTAATAGTGGCGTTAATTGGGCTCGAATTAGCATTGCCATACGCCCAGCCACTTATTGGTAAAGAATTGGATATCAATTTTAGTCAAGCTCCACAGCTATTATTGTTACCTATTGCTGTGCTCATTCTTGTAGTGGTGATTTCTGGGATTTATCCAGCCGTTTCATTGAGTTCTTTCAGTATTTCAGGAGTACTCAGAGGAGTCCTGCCTCAATCCAAAGTGAATATTCTACGAAAATCACTTTTCGTATTACAGTTTATGATTTGTACTGGTTTGCTCATTACAGCCTTGGTTATTCGTGGGCAATCGGATTACCTAATAAATTTGGATAAGGGCTATAACGAGGAAAACATAATGACTTTTAGCCTTTATCAGGAAGGCCGATCGCTCGATTATCAGACGGTAAGAAATGCGCTAGAAGCTATTCCGCAAATCGAAAAAGTAACTTCTTCTCCTTTGCCTATGTTTGCGCCTCCGCCACCTATGATGATCTTGGTAGATGGAAAACCTGTTCCCATTACCATTTATTCTGGTGCAGCTGACCAAAATTTTAATGAGCTCTTTGAACTTGAAGTTTTAGAGGGGACGGACTTCTCTAACTTACCAAAATCTCAATTGGACAGTTTGGTCATCATCAATGAAACAGCAAAAAAGAAACTCGGCTTGAACCCAGCCATTGGCGCAAAAATGCCTAATGGTAGAAGGGTGGTAGGAGTAGTGAAAGACTTTCATTTCTCTTCTGCTAAAAATGTAATCGAACCCGCTATGATTACCTATTCTGCTAATCCAAGTGGTTTTGTTCAGTTTAAGTATAGAGCTAATAATAAGGAAAGCGTGAAAGCGCAAGTACGTTTGGCGCTCAATAAACTAGGGGTTAAAGCAGACCCTAACTTAACTGAGCTTGAAGGCTTTTTCTCACCTGCATATGAGAAAGAATCGCAGCTCATTACTATTTTCGATTTCCTCACTTTGATGGTTGTTTCGGTGGCTTTCTTAGGACTTTTTGCGCTCTCTTCTTTCGAGAATAAGTTAAGAGAAAAAGAAGTGGGGATCAGAAAAGTACTTGGCGCAAGCTATTTGCACTTAGCGCAAACTTTAAATAAGCGATTCACTTGGCTGATAGTATTGGCCTTTATAGCAGCCGTTCCGCTTACCTATTATGGCTTGGAACAATGGATTGCCGAGTTCCCATACAGATTAGAAAACCTCACTCCATTCTTTGTTCAAGCCATCATTATGGTAGGTGTATTGGCCATTACTGTGCTTGGTTTGCATAGCTATTTCAGTGTTCAGAAAAACCCAGTTGATGTATTGAGAAGTGAATAATGAATTAATGAGAGAAGGGATTAATGAGTTAATGAAGTAATGAGATAAGGAATTAATGAAACAATGTTGGAAGTCAGAAGCGGGTTTTCGTTTTCACCAATGACCAATGACCAATTAACTAATAAACCAATA
Source organism: Roseivirga seohaensis (assembly GCF_001592945.1). Taxonomy (GTDB): domain Bacteria; phylum Bacteroidota; class Bacteroidia; order Cytophagales; family Cyclobacteriaceae; genus Roseivirga; species Roseivirga seohaensis. Next base: position 147,798 of record NZ_LRPB01000045.1, on the reverse strand, counting down.
CACTATGTTAAAGAACTACATCACCACCACGCTAAGAGGAATAAAGAGAAACAAGGTATTTACATTGATTAACCTGACAGGGCTTTCGGTGGGTATGGCCTGTTTTATTTTGGTTGGGCTGTATGTTCGTTACGAGCTTTCCTATGATCAGTTTCATGAGGATGTAGAAGATATTCATATTGTTCAACTCAAATTTATTGAGGAAATGGGAGGGTCTTATAACCAATTGCTCCCTGCTGTTTTTGCTGATATAATAGGAGAAGGTGTACCAGGTTTGAAAGGCGTGACCACCACGCTGTCTGGCGCTGGGAGCATGTATGTTGTTAAGAATGAACAAGACTATTTACCAGAGAAGTATTACACTTTACAAAATTCATTTTTTGATCTTTTTACATTTCCATTTATCCATGGAAATAGAGCCAATGCCTTAACCGACCCCAAATCGGTAGTGATTTCTAGAGAAATGGCACTGAAGTATTTCGGTAAGGAAAACGCAGTAGGAGAAATTCTTTCTGTAGATACCAAAGGAGACTATAGAGTGACTGGTGTTTTAAAGGACTTCCCTAAGAATTCTCAATTCCAGCCTCATTTTTCTTTTTCACTGAATGGCATGTCCAGCCTAGGCTCTTGGAGCGATAATACATTTTTCATCTATATTAAAACTTTGCCCAATGCCAACTTAGATGACATTCAAAAACGAATAGCTTCTTTATATAACACTAATAAACCTGAAGGTTCAATATATGAGGATGCCGCTTTAGGTTCCTTTGCTGATTCTTATTGGGCACAAACTGGCAGTGGGGCCGCAATGAACAATCGTGAGCGTGGATTAGGTGCCAATAAAGACATCATTTACATCTGTTCTGGAATGGCACTTCTGCTGTTATTTATAGCCTTGGCTAATTATGTGAATATGGCGACTGCCAAAGCCATGGAAAGGGCCAAAGAAGTAAGTATTCGTAAAGTTAATGGAGCTACTCAAAATCAACTGATCAAACAGTTTTTGGGTGAAACACTCTTCTTCGCTTTACTCTGTTTGGTGGTGGCAGTTATTATGGTAGAAATCCTTTTGCCTTCCGTTTCTCAAATTATGGGAATTAGTCTAAAGATGGACTATCAAGACATTACCATTTTGGGCTATTTAGTGGGGTATGCGCTGTTCTGTGGTCTTTTAGCGGGTATTTACCCCGCAGTGTTGTTGTCTCGCTTTAACCCAGTGAAAGCACTAAAAGGACAAAAACAGCAAGGTCATTCTCGCTTTTCTCATCGCAGCATTTTGCTCTTTTTTCAGTTCACCATTTCCGCTTTTATGATCATTGTGCTTTTGGTGGCCAATAAGCAGATCAACCATTACCTCAACTTCGATCTTGGCTTTAATAAAGAAAGGGTGGTGAGTATTCGCATGACGAAGGAGATGTCTGAAAAGCCTCAGGTTTTTATGCAGCAGGTGAAGAATATTAGCGGTGTAGAAGGGGTAACAACGGGGCCACTTCCTGGAGGTGCATTTGGCTTTAATACCTTGGAATATGAAGGAAAAACTTTTAGAAATGTACCTCGGGTTGAAACAGATGAAAGTTTCATCACGATGCTTGAAGTTCCATTACTAGCAGGAAGGAATTTTGATCCTGAAATTTCATCTGATTTCGACAATTCAATCATAATTAATGAATCCTTAGCCCAAAAGCTCGAAATGGAGAATCCCATAGGGAGAACACTGATCTTTGAAGGAAGTACCAAAAGAGTGATTGGCTTAATTAAGGATTTTCACATTAGTGGTTCTATGTCGACAGTGAGAGATTTGATGTTAACACCATTAATCAGCGGAAGAGTAAATAACCTATTAATCAAGATAAATGCTCAGAATATGGCTAGTACTTTAGGGCAGATTGATGCCATATGGGATCAGTTTGATTATAAGAATTCGTATCAATACCAGTTTTTAGATGACGCTTATGAGGCCAAGCTAAGTATGCTACAAAACATTACTTTAATTATTAATGGAGTGACCACTGCAATTGTAGTCATTTCCCTCTTTGGTCTTTTTTCACTTGTTACTTTTCAAACCTCACAGCGAATCAAGGAAATCGGTATTCGAAAAGTACTTGGCGCGAGTGCAAATAACATTCTCTTTATTTTAGGAAAACCCTATGCTTGGTTGATTCTGCTGTCGTCTCTGGTTTCCATACCATTGGCCTATTACTTTATGGGTAGCGCACTCAACCAGTTTCCAAACAGGATTGATTTGAACGCCTCGTTTGGAGTCATTACAGTGATCAGCATTCTCTGTTTTTCAGCATTAATATTACTGAGTAGAGCACTTTCAACCATTAGAACAAACCCTGTGGATATTTTGAGGAATGAGTGAAATAATGAGAGAAGAAATTAAGGAATTAATGAAAGAAGGTTGGAAGACCGAAGATGGAAGTCAGTAGTGGTTTTTTGTTTTCACTAATGACTAATGACTAATTAACCAATAACTAAATCGCCATGCTACGAAACTACATCAAAGTCGCTTTTAGAAACCTGAGAAGGAACAAGCTCTATGCAAGTCTGAACATCCTTGGGCTGAGTATCGGTTTGGGCTCATTCTTTATCATTTACCTTTTTCTTCAGAATGAATTGGCCTATGACCAGTTTCATGAAAAGAAGGACAGGATTTATAGGTTAGTACAGACTTTTGAAAGCGATTTCGGTGTAGAAAAGGAAGCCAATATGTCCTATGCTTTTTCCCCTGAATTTGTGGAGAGCATACCAGGTATTGAGGCTTTTAGTAGAGTCATACAGAAGCCGGTTCCATTTTCATTTAACGAGGATAGCGAAGGAGAATCAGGTATAGGAGCCCTAATTGTTGATCCTGAGTTTCTAGATTTTTTCACCATAGATTATATTTATGGAACTAATGAAACGGTTCTGGAGGCTCCTAATTCGGTATTGATAAGCGAGTCAACAGCAGTGAGATTTTATGGAACTTCTGATGCTTTGGGTCAAGTAATTAATTATAATAAGGCGAATTATGTAGTTGATGGTGTCTTTCGTGATTTACCAAGTAGTTCATCCATCAAGGGTGATGTTATTATGCTCAATGAAATTATACATGCCCGTTATGGTCAGGGTTCTTGGAGTTGGAACGTAGGTGCGCAATGTTATTTACTCCTAGATGAGAATGCAATTATAAGTGACCTAAAGGAAAAACTTACACAACACTATACATCTAATAATGAATGGGCAAAAGGAAAAAAACTCACCTTACAACCCATTTCCGATGTTCATTACTCCTTAGATGTAAAAGATGAAGTGAATGAGAAAACTGACCGTCAGTACGTTTCTATTTTTGCATTTGTAGCCATTTTCATTTTAGCGAGCTCCATTTTTAATTATATCAGTTTATCAGTCTCTCAATCCATAGAAAGAGCAAAAGAAATCGGAGTTCGAAAAGTGGCAGGCGCCAGCAGCAGAGAGCTGCGTAAACAATTTATAATCGAGTCTTTATTGCATGTCCTTATCAGCTTTGTGCTTTCCATGATTTTAGTGGAATTATTGATTCCTCAACTAGAAGTTTTAGTAGAAAGGAATTTAGGCATCAGCGTTTTAGCACAGCCCATGCTTTTGCTCCAAGGCATTATGTTCGCCTCGCTTATAGCCCTTGTTTGCTCGTTCTATCCCACTTATTTGAGTACAAAATTAAAGGTGGTTCAAGTCTTTAAAAATGGTAAAGGTATTTTCTCTTCCCAACGATTGATTGGAGCGATTGGTATTTTTCAAATCATGGTCTTTGTAGTGCTTATCTGCGTTTCGGTTACTGCTAACCGACAAATGCGCTTTATGCGAAACGAAAACCTAGGTTTTGATAAAGATCATCAGCTTGTATTGGAAAACATGCCTTGGAGAACTAGAGAAGTACATAAAAATGAATTGTTAAAATTGCCAGGTGTATTGTCGGTCAGTAGTGGCAGTCAACTCCCAAATGACGTTGGGTCTTCTGTAAGCATTGAGGGACAAGATTATGACTTTAGCTTCTTTGAGATAGATGACGATTATTTTCAAACCTTGGGGGTAAGGCTATTGGAAGGGAGGGATTTCTTACCTGAAGATGTCGATTCCGCTAATCTGGTGATGATTAATGCCACTGCTGCTCATAAATTAGGCTATGATGAAAACACTGCAGTAGGTAAGACGTTAAGCCCAAGTTCTTCGTGGAGAATTATTGGTGTAGTCAGTGATTTCCATTTTGCATCTAAAAAGGAACTCATAAAACCTGTAATTTTTAAACAGGTAATTGAAGGCTCGCCAAGCAATCAGTTTTTAGTCAAACTTGATGGAGCAAATTGGGCTGTGAGTACTAAAAGAGTTTTAGATTATTACAACGACATCCCTAATCTGAGAGAACCTTCTTACTTCTTTTTTGAAGACCGCATTGAATCTCAATACAAACAGGAAAACGTGATGATTACCATGTTAAACACCTTTACGGTGATTGCGGCTTTGGTAGCATTTATTGGCTTGTTCGGTATTGCTGGATACTCTGTAAAAAGGAGGTTAAAGGAAATGGGCATTCGTAAAGTGCTGGGAGCCGGCTTTTTGAGTATTCAGAAAACACTTAATGTTTCAAGTGTATGGAAACTACTGATTGCGGTGGCTATTGCAGTACCTGTAGTCGTGTACTGGATGGACAATTGGCTCAGTTCTTTTGCTTATCGAATTGAAATGCCTGTCTTCTTAATCTTCGGAGCCATTGCCGTTGCCTCCATCGTGATTTTTATTACTGTTTCCATTCACAGCATAAAAGCCTATTTGATTAACCCAGTGGAGATATTGAAAGATGAATGAAATAATGAGATAATGAGAGAAGGAATTAATGAAAGAATGAGAAAAGGAAATTAATGAAAGAAAGTTGGAAGACCGAAGAAGGAAGTCAGAAGTGGTTTTTCGTTTTCACTAATGACTAATGGACTAAATTAAAATTGATAAAGCCATGAATTCAAATACTCAGCATTATATAAAGTCGGCTTGGAAAAACTTCATACACAATAAATGGTACATCTCCCTCATGGTCTTTTCATTGGCCATTGGTATGTTTTGCTTTATTATAGCCAGTGTATATATCGATTTTGAGTACACGAGAAATTCTAATCACAAAGATGCGGATAGGGTTTATCGAGTAATGGTTGAAATGGTAGAAGATGGGAGACACACCTATTTACCTTACAGTTTCGCTTCTGAAATAGGCGTATTGCATCCTGAAATTGAATCCGTAAGCTTGTTAGATATTGTGCCTGGTGGTGAGTTATACTTAACCACTAATGAGGAAGATTACATTAAAGAGAGAAGCTGTTATTATGCAGATGAGGGACTCTTTGATGTTTTTACTTTTCCGTTGAAGTTTGGTAGTCAAGCTAATGCTTTCAGTGAGATAAATAATGTGGTCATTTCCGCCAACCTCTCGGAAATTCTTTTTAAAGACGAAAACCCAATAGGTAAATCTATAAATGTTCATAAAAAGGGCACTTTTCAAGTTTCTGGAGTCTTTGAAGATGTACCATCTAAAAGCTTGCTTAATCCTGGCATTGTCTTTACTAGGGAGCAAATGTACAAGGATGATCCTCGAAGGAAGGATTCGTGGGTAAACTTTACCCATGTTAAAGTAATGAATGGAGTTAATCAGTATGAGTTAGAGGAAAACCTTTTTAGAACCTATAAAAACTTATTTCCCGAGGGTAAATTTGTCGGTGTTTTTTCGGAGAACCTCAACGATACTTATTGGGGATATTCCTATGCCGATTATGCTGGTGGTGCTCAAAATTCTTCATTTATTGGAGCGAACAAAGCATTAATTAACACCGTGGGTTATGTAGCCTTGGGAATCTTGCTGTGTGCCATTGTGGGGTATTTGTCTTTATCCTTAGGGCTTTCCCTTAAACGATCTAAGGAGATAGGAGTGAGGAAGGTAAATGGTGCCAACAGAAAGGACATTCAACAGCAACTATTATCAGAATCTATTTTCTATGCTTTTATGGCCTTATTGATCACCATAGTTAGCTTAGAGCTTACTGGTGACTATTTCACCAAACTTTTTGGAGTGCCCATTGGTATTGATTATTCAAAATTTGATCTATTGATTGAATTGTTTGTTTTTACCTTAATTACAGGAATCCTAGCGGGACTCTATCCAGCTTTTGTAATCTCCAAGCTTAATCCTGTTAAGATATTGACGGGTTACAATGGCCCCCAAAGTGCTGGGTTTGGATTAAAAAGAGTTTTATTGATAATTCAATTGGTAGTGACTATCATTCTGGTTTTCGGAACGGTGGTTCAAATTGAGCAAGTGAAAAAGATGCTTAGCTTCGATTTTGGTTATAATAAAGAGTCACTGCTTGCATTTCAGATAGAGCGAGACACTAAAATTCAAGAGAACTACACCGCAATTTTGAATGAGATACAGTCGCTTGAAGGTGTTAAAAGAACCTCCGGTGGGCCATTCCCATATACTATGAATGGTTATAGAAGTTTAAAATATGATAAAGGTGATACACTGATTCAGGATGATGTAGCACTCGTACTTGTTGCCAATAACTATTTTGATCTAATGGATATCGATATAGTTGAAGGAAATAGTTTCACGGAATCTAACGTGCCTTCAATATATAGTACCTGTGTGATCAATGAAGCCTTGGCCAAGCAGTTAGGAGATAATATAGTTGGTCAGGTGATCAATTTTGGAGATGTGAACAGAAGGGTTTTAGGGGTAGCGAAGGACTACACTGATTGGGGACTTTCAAGCCCCGATGCTGATCCAAGAGTGTTTGTGGTAAGTGAGAAAAATAGTTTTCATAGTATATTGATTAAACATGATGGAGAACATACAGCCCAATTGATAAGGAAACTAGAAGCAGTTTGGAGAAGTCATGAAAGAGTTATTTCTCCTGAGGTAATTAACCTAGAAACTAAGAAAGATTGGACAGTTGATAGGGAAGAGAAAGCTACCACATTAACAGGCTTTTTATCTACAATGGTGTTTGTGCTTTCCTTGTTGAATTTGCTTGGCTATTCGGTGATGTATGCAGGAAGTAAACTCAAGAATATCAGCATTAGAAGAATTCTCGGAGCCGAAAGCTTAGAACTTTTCCTTCATTTAGTAAAACCCTTTTTCACCAGTCTTGGGGTTAGTTTGACCATAGCGCTGCCAATAGCTTATTGGCTTATGAATCAGTACTTGAATGATTATGCTGTAAGAATTGACCTGAATCCATTACAAGCTATTTTAGTAAGCTTCATTATGTTTCTGGCCGTTCTTCTAGTGGTTGGATTTCAATTGTTAAAAACTTCTAGGGTTAACGCTATTGATAAATTGAAAGAATAAAAGAGCTCAGTCAGTGAATACTTATTGCTGGAAGTCAGAAGACGGGAGCCCACTCTTAACGAATAACCAATACACGAATAACTCAAGGAGGTATAGACATAAAAAAAGCGACTATCACTAGTCGCTTTTTTTATGGTAATAGAAATGTGCTTATTTCTTAATGATTTTAATCGCAGGGTCATTCTTTTTAACACCTGGGGTTCTATCTAAGAATTCATCATACAATCTGATTTGCTGAGAAGTCATTGGTACTTTGTAGCCATCAATGAACAAGTCAGTAATCTTAGAAGCCGTTTCGAATGGGTCGCCAGTAGAAACAAAAACATTTGCTTTCTTACCTACTTCAATTGATCCGATACTATTAGAAACGCCCAAAATTTCTGCTGCGTTGATAGTGATAGCTTTCAATGCTTCTTCTCTTCCCATTCCATACGAAGCAGCGAAGCCAGCATGGTAAGGTAAGTTTCTTACATTTTCAGTATCGCCAGTACGTAGAGCCACTTTAACACCAGCTGCACTCATAATTCCTGGGTTGGCATAAGCTGCATCATATCTATCCGAACCACGTGTTGGAATGGCCTGAATAGGACCAGCGATTACAGGAATCTTAGACTTAGCAATTTCTTCAGCTACTCTCCAGCCTTCAGAAACACCAGTTAAAACTACTTTTTTGTATCCTCTAGTTTTCACCCAATCAATAGCTGCAAGAATATCTTTAGCTGCATTTGCCTCGATAAAAAGTTGCATTTCGCCTTTTACTACAGGTACTAAAGCTTCAATTTCAGGGTAATTCCTTACGTCATTAGCGCCCTCGATTTTAGCATAAAGCTCTGCTTTGTCCCAAGCATCGTTTACTGTTTTTAATGCTCTTTCAGTAGCCTTAGCTTGTTCTTCTGGAGATCTTCTTCTGAAACGTCCTCCACCAGCGGTAGAAGGAAAGTTCATGATGATTCCTTTAGCACCCGCAAACATTTGATCTGGAGTGTAACCGAACAAGTTGATCGCTGCAGCCGTGCCTGGTAAAAACCCTCCGCTAGGAGTTGTCCATACAGTAGTAACACCGCTCACACGTGTAACAGGAATTACAGCAGAATTAGGGTTTACCGCAGTTAAAGCCTGCATTTGAGGAGTTAAAGCACCACTTTCACTGTAATCTTGAGATACATCAATACTTTCAATTTCCTGTAAACCTACTTTGGTACCAGAATCAATCATACCTGGGTAAATCTCTTTGCCTTTGCAGTCAATTACTTCCGCGTCATCTGGAATTGTAATATTGGCACCAACGGCTTCAATTATTCCATTGTTGATGATTAATGTACCGTTTTCGATAATACCATTTGTTACGGTATAAATTTTAGCATTTGTGAGCGCGAATTTACCCGCTCTTGCTTTCATCACTTGGTCGTCTTCTTGCCCAAAAGAAAGAAGTGGAACGATTAAAGCGATAATGAGTATTTGAAATATTCTTTTCATAGCTTCTTTCTATTTTTTGTTGGAGAATAATGCCTCGAAACTAACTACGCCTTCTTCCATACATCTGTCTTCATCATGACGGTTGAAAATAGAAATGTTTTCAACCGTTTCTTCAGGGTTGATATAGATGCGCTGATCGTCAACATCGGTAGCTCTGTCAAAATATTTAACACCATCCACAAAAGTCATTACCGGAATGGCATAAACAGATAGGGGGTGACCTTCGAAAATTGCGATATCTGCATCTTTTCCTACTTCAATTGAACCAACTCTATTGTCGATTCCTAATTGTTTGGCAGGGTTTAATGTGATTAAAGAAAGGGCTTCATCATCGCTTAAGTCACCATACTTTTGTGTTTTAGCCGCCTCGTGAAATAAGTGACGGATCAACTCACCTGAATCAGAGTTGATTGAAGTCAATACACCATTTCTTGTAAGTATGGTAGCATTATAGGCTGTAGACCAGTATACTTCTAATTTGTAAGCCCACCAATCGGCAAATACAGAGGCACCTGCACCAAATTCGGCCAATTCTGAAGCTACTTTGTAAGCTTCGTTAGCATGTTGGTAGGTAAGTTTTTTGATTCCAAAATCGGTAAAAACTTTCATCAACATATAAATCTCATCGGCACGGTAAGAGTGGCAATGAACAAGAACTTTTCCATCAAGAATATCAACCAAGGTCTCCATTCTTAAATCGTATTCTGGCGCTACTTTCCTTGGGTTTTTGTCTGCTTTGTAGGCATCCCATTTGGCTCTATAGGCAATTGCATCGTTAAACGAGTTTCTTAACATGGCCTCAACACCCATACGGCTAGATGGCTGAATACCACGAGCACGACCACCTCTAGTAGGGTTTTCACCCAAAGCGAATTTGATAGTTCTTGGCGCATCTTCAAACTTCATTTCCTCAGGATTGGTAGTTCCATAACGAAGTTTTAAAGTTTCGCTTTCACCACCAATTACGTTGGCCGAACCATGAAGTGCGTGTGTAGAAGTTACACCACCAGCCAATGCTCTGTAAATAGAAACATCGAAAGGATCTATAACATCGCCCATGTTTACCTCTGCAGTTACCTGACTTGTTCCTTCGTTTACTGCACTAAGGGCAATATGAGAGTGAGCATCAATAATTCCAGGCATTACAAATTTACCTGTAGCATCAATCTCTTGAACTCCGTTTGGAGCTTTAAGATTTTTGCCAATTCTAGAGATTTTGCCATCGCGAACTAAAACGTCTGTATTCTCCAAAGTACCTTTGGTAATGGTTAAAACAGTGGCGTTCTTAATTAGCACATCTCCCTTCTTTACCTGAGCATTTGCAATAAAGCCAGTAAAGAGAATAAGGGTTAGTATTAAAATATTCTTTTTCATGTTTTCAGATTTTATTGGCCGTCATCTTTAGTAGCAGTTAACGGAGTAGAGAAATTGAATGCAGAAACAGAAACCTCGGCATCGTATTGCTTGCCTGTAACAGTTCCTGTGACCACTAGTTCAACAGACTGACCTCCTGCGTCAATTGAGAACGAAAAGCTAAGTGTGCCATTTACGAAGCTCACTTCTTGCATGTCGTTGTCTGGGCCACCATCATTGCTGGTTAATTTTCCGTTATATTCCGAACCTTCTTTTCCAATGATCATTTTGCCGGTAGTAGCCCCTTGTGGCGTTTCGAAATTATAAGTCCAAGTACCTACCACTGGGTCGTTTCCTGCAGCAGCAGATCTGTTACCATTTCCTGCAGCACTTTTTTCTTTGATTTCGAAATCATATTTATCACCGTCTACAAACATAAATTTGATTTGAGAGTCTTTAGTGAAGTATGGTGCGTTACTGATCATGATATTGGCAATTTTACCAGCCTCTACTGTACCGGCAATTTTATCGATTCCTAAGATTCCAGCAGGGTTAGTAGTAAGTGCAGCAAGTGCATCATTTTCGCTCAAACCATTTTCAATCATAGTCAAAAGATTAGCCTTTATTTTATTACTGGCTACATCAAGCGAAGAAAAGCCAAACTTTACTCCTGTGTTAGCAAGAGAGGCTGCTTGACCTGTATATTTCTTATAGAAGTCCATTTTTCTAGCTTCTAATCTTTTGGCCTCTTCAGTCATTTCATCCTTATCTTTTCCTTTAGCTTCTTTAGGCGCATCAGGTAAATCAAGAGATAAGAACACATTGGTGCCGTTTTCTTTAAACATTTGACCTAAATCCCATGCTTGTTTTACGTTACCTACCATCAGTTTAAAGCCTAGGTCTTTTTGTAACCTTATAGCTCTTTGCACTTCAAGAACACCAGATACATCAAACATAACCGGACGTTGTTTAGTCACAACTGGGAAGAATGCCTCAGTTACTCTGTCTCTTTCTGGCCTTTCTAATCCACTTGGGTTTTGAGCGTAAGAATCGAAATGCTTTTTGTCGTTTTCAGCATTGCGATATAGGTTTCTGAATTTCGCCATAATACCCAATACATTACCAGGGTAAGCACCAGGAGCTCCAGCAAATTGAGTGAACATTGAAACATCTTTTGATAAAACAAGGTCATCGGCATGTTTCTTATCACCTAAAAGGATGATAGAACCTGAACCTGGTAACATTCTACCGTAAGGTACAGAGTGTGAGATAGCAAAACCTTCTTTTCTCAAAGAACCGATGGTGTTGCTTTCTATGTCCAGTTGATCTACAAGACTACGCTCAGGGGTAATTCCGGCATAATCGTTTGGAGGATCTGGGCTAAAAAGGTTGTTAGGACGAGGCATGTTTTCAGGGCGTTTTGCACCTGTGTTAGACAAGCCATCAATAAAAGCTGCATAAACGTACATGTCTTTGCCGTCAATTAATTGAGCGTTTTTAGGTACCGTTACGTTGGTGCCTACGGCATCGATTAAGCCGTTTTTAATCACCACGGTTGCTCCTTTTAATTCCTTACCAGGGGCCTGAATCACCGTTGCATTGGTGATGGCGAAGGTTCGGGTTACTGCTGATTCACCGGTAGGGTCACTTTGGGCCTTTAAGCCAATTGTGCTTACCGTAAGCAGCATAAGGAAAACCGCGCGAATGGTTTTCATTAGTAGTAGTTTCATTCTTAGCGCTTTGAATTGTTGAAAATAAAAAATGTAATATATAAGAAACGGTTGCTGTTTTCAAAGGCAAATATAAGAGTGGTAACTATTCGATTTGAAGGAGTAGAAGAGTCAAATTTCTGATAATCTTGAAATACAATTTTTAAGTAGGAAGTGAATATGGGGCATTAAAGCAAAAAAGGTCATATCGAATTTCTCGATATGACCTTTCAATATATGCTAACTAGTTAGTGCTTAGTTGTTGTTGATTACAAAATCAATATCAACTCTTCTGTTTAAGGCTCTTTCGCCTGAACTTGCGTTACCTGTTTTAGGTGCTTTTTCTCCAAAACCTTCAGACATTAACCTATTTGCGGCAATTCCTTTGTCAATAAAGTATTGTCTTACCGTTTCAGCTCTTTTTTTAGATAACTGGTAATTGTAATCGGCAGACCCTGTGCTATCAGCATGACCGTTGATGTCAAGTTTGATGTTCGGGTTTTCTTGTAAAACTTTCAAAATATCATCTAGTGCTTCGTATGAACCTTGGGTCAAGGTAGCTTTATCTAATTCGAAAAGAATGTCTTGAGCAGCTTCAATCAATTTCACTTTAATAGTTTCTTCTGATTGTGGGTTCATTGCGTCAATAGCTTGCTGAGTACATCCGTTTACTGTACCGTAAGTATTTGGACAAGGGTCTTGAGCATCTGCTACACCATCGTTGTCTGAATCTGGACATCCGCCAAGTGCAGGGTTACCAGCTGTATTTGGACAAGCATCATAAATGTCTGGTACTTTATCTCCATCGCTATCAGGACAACCGTTCATTGTTCCAGCTACGTTAGGGCAAGCATCATAAATATTTGCAACACCATCATTGTCATCATCTGCTAACGGACAACCGTTATTTTCTCCAACACCAGCTACATCAGGACATGCATCTTTTCTATCAATTATGCCGTCACCGTCAGAGTCTGTATCTTTCTGGAAAGAAAATTTAACACCGATATTATATTGTAGATAGCTATAGGTATCATCAATAGTGTTTTTGTAAGTAGCTTGGGTTACAAGACTAGTCTTATCGTTTATGTTAAGGTTAAAACCTGCTGCAAATGGAATTAATGCATGTGTACCGTCATATTCACCGTAAAAATACTCTTGGTCTTGCATATTGGTGATACCAAAACCTGTGGATAAGAATGGTGCAAAAAATGCATCTTCTTTCATAATGTATCCATTATTAAACTTATAAGTTAAACGAGTTACAACATCTGTAATTAGTGCTCTAAACTCATTTTCGTGTTGCATTTTACCTCGTGATAAAGCTAACTCTGCGTTTAAGCTAGGGTTAATGTAATAGTCAGCGGCAACTCTAAACCCTACATGGTCTATATCACTGAAGTTGAACATACCGTCATCGTAATTCTGTCGCAATTTATTATGAGTAGTTCCGATTTCAAATCTCCAACGGTCATAACTTGTTTGACCCATGGCCATTGCACCGATGCAGAGGAATGTTAGTAGTATTATTATCTTTTTCATGTTTTTAAATTTTTGGTTTTGACCTCAGAGTGACTAGAACCTTGCCGACAATGAATTATGGCTTAAAAACAAATATAATAACATTGATACTAATAATAGTTATATAAATAAGAAATTTGGTGTGTGGTTTTTCTACACAACTGTGTAATTAAGTGGGGAACATTGGTATACCAGTGATTGCCATTTTTGGCTTATAAAAAATTAAGGCTGTTACAGAATTAACTGAAACAGCCTTAATTTTAGAATGTAAAAACCTCTACTTCGGATCAAGAATTTCAGCAATTCGATCTAGCAAATCCTCTAGATGAACAGAACTTGCTCTATCGGTAAATTTGCCTTTGTTGCTTTTAATCTCTTGCTGAAGGGTTTTCAATTCCGACTTCACTACTGGGCGAATATCTGATTGTGCAACATTCACCTGTCTTGCTTGAAATGAATTCGAGTCAGTGGTCATCAATGATTCAAGTTTTTCAACAAATGCTCGCTGTAAGTTTCTACGGTAAGTATCTATTTGAGCACCAGATTTAAGTTCCGAAAACAAGCCAGACCTCATATCACCAAATAGCTGATATATAGTATAAGTGTTTCTGCCCTTAAAGGCTTCAGCTTCTATCAATCTTTGGGCTCTGGTTGGGTCTAAAACCGAATTGAGGAAAGAAGATTGAGTTGCACTGATACGATTTACCGCACCGTAACTTTCTAATCTGCGCAGCAATTCTTCATCTAATAACCAATCTGGTGTACTGAAAGCATAGTTCTGCATCCATGCCATGGCTTCCTTTTGGTATGCTTCAGGAACTACATTATAAACAGTCCCTGATTGATCGGCTGATTTTAAATCTTCGGTAATACCGCCTATTACCGTAGTAACATGCCCAGTAAAACGTCTCCATTGGCCGATGATCTCATTATAAATTTCGTTGGTTTCGGTATAATCTTCACCAGGAGTGGTTGTCCAAGTCAATAAGTTAGGTACTACCTTTTTAAGGTTTTCCATTCCATACATACTCGCTTTCACTGCATTGTCGCCCAAGTCTTCTGTTTGAGCTTCTGGGTTACTTCCATTGCTGCTTCCAAAACGATACATTTTGTCATTGGCTTTTTCCATAATCCATTGGTCTAATGTGCTAGACTCGGCTTCGGGTGTTTTGGCAGAAGGAATTACTCTGTAGCCCCAATTGATAGAATATTTATCATATGGGCCAATTTTACGAATAAAGCGCGTTACACCATCACCAGGCTGAGCAATGTAGTTTACTCTAGCGTAATCCATAATAGTAGGTGCTACACCGTATTCTTCGGTAAACTCAGGGTCTCTTAATTTTTCAACAGGGTAGGCCGAACTTGCTTTCATATTATGAGGCAAACCTAAAGCGTGGCCAATTTCATGCGCTATTACCGCTCTCATCATTTCACCAATTTCATCTTCAGGCACATCAAGGCTTCGGGCCAAAGGATTGGCAGCGCCAGTTTGAATCATGTACCAGTTTCGGTATGATCTTAAATGATTGTGAAACCAAACAATATCACTTTCAATGATTTCACCTGTTCTAGGGTCGGCTGTACTAGGCCCAACCGCATTTCTTGTCATGCTGGCCACATAGCGTACTGTTGAATAACGGGCATCTTCTGGAGACCAATCTGGGTCTTCTTCTTTGCTTGGAGCTTCTTTGGCGATAATGGCATTTTTGAAACCAGCCGCTTCAAATGCTACTTGCCAATCTTCAATTCCAAGTTTAAACCATTTTACGAATCTTTCTGGAGTGGCAGGGTCTAAATAATAAATAATAGGTTTGATAGGCTCAACCAATTCGCCTCTGGCATATGCGGCTGGATCTTTTGGTTCTAATCTCCACCTTTGTAAAAAGGTCTGTTGATCACCTTTCAATTTTAAAGAGCTATAATTGATATTGCTTTGCGTAAACCAACCTACACGCTCATCGGCCAATCTCGGCATCATTTTATTCTCTGGTAGCTTAATCATAGACTGACTTACTTCCACTGTCATTGAACCCAACTCAGAGTTTGAAGGTGGTCTGCCAGCATCGTAGGTCATTACCTGACGTACTTCTATATTGATAGGAAAACTTTTTACTGAAGATAAATAACTCTTTTCGGTATCGAGTCTACGCACCTGAAACTGTGAACGCATGCTATTACTTATCGCACTAATGGCTTTTGTGTCTTGAGTAAAGAATTTACTTACATCTACTAAGTAAGCTTCTTTATCATCAGGTTGACCTTCAATTTTAAAAGCGCCAATAATGGGAGATAGGTTGTTATCGGCTACTGATTTAGAAATGGCATCTGTAGTGTCGGCAACATTGTTAAAAGAAATAGACCTAAGTAGAATATTTTCATTCACTTTCTCCCATTTAACTACTTGCTCGCTCATTTTCCAGCCACTACCAATAAAGCCACCGAAATTTTCAGGTACAGCCACAACCCGCGTTACCCAAAGCATGTCTTTTCCTAATTCAGATTTAGGAATTTCAAACATGACTTTATCGTCTTTCTGATAAAGCTTGAATAGGCCTTCATCTTCGTTTAACCCTTTAATAAGGTCTGAATATCCTTTTTCTTTTTTCTCTGGTTTTACTTCTGGAACCGACTGTTCTGTAGTAGTTTGATTCTTTTTTCTTTGGGCATTGAGTTCCGTAGGCAATGCCCCAATTGTAGCGAAAGACAACGCTAAAATTGCTGTGTTTCTTAATTTCAATTTCATATTAAAGTGGTTAAATGAATTTTTGACCAATGAGTAAATGAACACTGAATGACATTATTGTGGAACTTTTATTTAACACAAAGGGTAAATGGTTATGTTAGTGGTTGCAGATAATATTGAAATGAACAAGTATTGGGAATTAGCAAAGGAGTCTTACAGCGGATATGCGAATTATATCTGGAATGAAATCACATTTCAATACGATTATAAGCCACTTTGGCAAAATTATTTTTGGGGTTTGATTCTTCTTTCAGTGTTCTTTTTTATTTGGGAATGGGTGAGGCCTTGGAGAAAAGAACAACCAAAGTTTAGAAAGGATTTTTGGCTCGATGCCTTCTATATGTTCTTCAACTTTTTTCTTTTTTCGCTTATCGTTTTTAATGCCCTTTCTGATGTATTTGTAAATCTATTCAACGACTTTTTAGGCATTTTTGGGCTTACCAATGTAGTAGCACTAAAGATTGAAGCCTGGCCTAAAATTGCTCAACTGTTTATGCTTTTCATCATTCGTGATTTTATTCAATGGTGGGTGCATAGACTTTTACATGCTTCGCCAAGGCTTTGGGAATTCCATAAAGTGCATCATTCTGTAGAACAAATGGGCTTTGCTGCGCATTTGCGCTATCACTGGATGGAAACGATAGTATATCGTACTATTGAATACTTGCCGTTGGCCATGATTGGTTTTGGTATCGATGATTTCTTCTTTGTCCATATGTTTACATTAGCAGTGGGGCATTGGAACCACGCCAATATTAATGTTAGACTAGGTTTTTTAAAATACATCTTTAATAACCCCAACATGCACATGTGGCACCATGCGCACGATTTACCTAAGGAAAGAAGAACAGGAGTGAATTTTGGGCTGACATTAAGCCTCTGGGATTACATCTTCGGAACAGCTTATATTCCGCATAGCGGCCAAAACATCAAACTTGGATTTCCTGGGGTTAAGAAATTCCCTAAAGGGTTTTGGGGTCAAATTTCTTATGGTTTTAGTAAAAAGAACACATCTGAAAACGGGTAACTGTACCATAGTGAAACAACCTCAGTTTAGTTAAAACAATGATTTTTTATTTTTTTCATCTGTTTTAGATCAATTTTTCAATTTTTTGGTTTATCATGGCAGAGAGAACGACATGAATAAACAGATAATTAGAAACGCCCAAAACGAGATTTTCTACGAGGCTAACCTCGATCAGGAGAACGGTTGGATCTATATCAACTGGATTGGAGATATAGAGTTAGAGGATGTTAAAAAAGGAACTCAAGCTTTTTTAGACCTTCTTGCAATTTCTGGCTGCCGAAAACTATTAAACGATAATAGTTTACTTACTAGTAATTTTTTAGAAATAAATGAGTGGATTGAGGCAAACGTTGTACCTGTGGCAGTTCAATCTGGCTTGCGTTATATGGCTCATGTACTATCTCCTAAATTTATTACACGTTTTTCTGGTATAGATTTAGGCTTACGTATGAAACCCGTTGAATTTCATGCTTTTAAAGAAAGAAAGAAAGCAGAGAAATGGCTTAATTCTAAAGAATGAGAATATTCCTTTTTGATAAATTTCAAATCAAATTTCATATATGAGATCGCACGAAATAGATTATGAATTGCATGGCGATGACATGCAGATGGTAGAAATAGAGCTTGATCCCCAAGAAACGGTTATTGCAGAAGCAGGAGCCATGAACTGGATGGAAGAGGACATTGATTTTCAGGCCAAAATGGGTGATGGTTCTGAACCAGATACCGGCATTTTCGGGAAATTACTAAGCGTAGGAAAACGAGTGCTTACTGGTGAATCCATTTTTATGACTCACTTTACGAATATGGGGTATACCAAACGTAAAGTGACGTTTGCAGCGCCATACCCCGGTAAAATCATTCCGATTGATTTAAACGAAATAGGCCAAAGCATTATCTGTCAGAAAGATGCATTCTTATGTGCTGCAATGGGAACAAACGTTTCTATTGCTTTTAATAGAAAATTAGGGGCTGGATTTTTTGGTGGCGAAGGTTTTATTCTTCAGAAGCTCCAGGGCGATGGAATGGCATTTATGCATGCTGGCGGCACGGTAGTAAAAAGGCAATTAAATGGTGAAACCTTGCGTGTTGATACGGGCTGTATCGTAGCATTTTCTCCTGGTATTGACTATGACATTCAGCGAGCAGGAAATTTAAAATCCATGTTTTTTGGTGGAGAAGGTTTGTTTTTAGCCACTTTAAGGGGTACGGGAACAGTCTATTTACAAAGTTTACCGTTCTCTAGGTTGGCCGACAGAATCATCCAACACGCGCCAAGAGCGGGCGGTTCTTCAAAAGGAGAGGGCTCTATTTTGGGAGGATTGGGAAGAATTATTGACGGAGATTAATATCGATCAAAAAAGGCATTAAATGGAGGTTTCCGCTTAATGCCTTTTTACTTTTTTATAGCCTGTTGCGATTAACTAATAATCAAAATAGGGATGCTTACTTTATGACGAACCACATCTAAAGTGGTTCCGAAAACCAAATCTTTAAGGCCTTTGTGGCCATGAGCACCCATTACAAGCATATCAATTTTACTCTCCTGCACAATTTTAACAATCTCTGTTGGAGCGCTACCAAAGCCTATTTTTTGCTCTGTTTTATAACCTAGCTCTTCCAACATTTCCTGATATTGTTTTAGGTTATCAATATCCAACTGGGTTTCGTTGTCTAAGGTATTCTTACCTAAATAACGCGCTGCCGCACTTTCCACTACGTGTATAAAAATATAAGTAGCCGATTTCCCTCCCTGCTTTAAAGCGTTTTGAATTACAAGTTGGTCATTCCCAGAGAAATCAATGGTGATTCCTATGTGCTTGTATTCTATCATTTTTCCTTCAGAAAAGTCTTCGGCTTTTCCGTGAGGCAAATGGTTGGTTTCTGTTTGTTCATTCTGCTCGTTCTTTTTAAGGAATGGATGAATAAATACATAAACCAATAGAGCAAGGCAAGCCACGGCTAGTGGAATAACAATCGTATAAATATAAATCTGATTATCTCCAGAGTTTACTGCCCAAGAAGTTATTTCATCAATAACTAGGGTAATGTTGAGATAAACAATAATGGCGGCAATTAACCATGCAAGCGCTTTAACCCAAGGTTTGATGGCAAATTCGCCCATCATTTTTTTATCTGAATTGAAATGAATAAGCGGAATTACAGCAAAACCTAGCTGTAAACTCAAAACTACTTGACTAAGAATTAAAAGGCTTCCCAAGGCTTCTTCCCCAAAATAAATAATAGTAAATAGGGCGGGAGCAATAGCCAGTAAACGCGTGATTAATCGCCTGAGCCAAGGCTGAATTCTTAAGTTTAAATGGCCTTCCATTACAATTTGACCAGCAAGCGTGCCCGTTATTGTAGAGCTTTGCCCTGCGGCAATTAACGCTATAGCGAAGAATGTTGGTGCAATATTGCCAAAGAGGTTTTCTAGTAGTAAAGAAGCGTCTTGTATTTCGGCTACATTATAAAAGCCGTTGGTATAGAAGGCTGCTGCTGCCAAAACTAGAATGGCAGCGTTCACAAAAAATGCCATGTTTAAGGCAATAGCAGTGTCTATAAAATTGTACTTAATGGCCTTTTTTAAACCCTGAAAGGAACGGTCTATTTTACGGGTTTGTACTAATGATGAATGTAAATAGAGATTATGTGGCATAACCGTAGCCCCGATAATTCCTATGGCTAAGTACAATGCATTTCCGCCAAGATCTGAAGGAACAAAACCTTTCACTACATCGCCATAAACAGGGGCTACAATTACCATTTGTATGATGAAAGAGACGCCTATGATGAAAACTAATGAAATTATAAACACCTCCATTACTCGCATTCCTCTTTTGAGTAGGAAAAGCAGCAGAAAAGTATCTAGGGCAGTAATACTTACTCCCCAAATCAAAGGCAAGTCGAATAGTAAGCTTAAACCAATCGCCATACCCACAATTTCAGCTAAATCACAGGCGGCAATAGCGATTTCAGCTAGAATATAAAGTGGAATATTAGCCCATTTTGGATAAGCATTTTTTGAAGCTTGCGCTAAATCTAATCCTTTCACAATTCCCAATCGGGCACTTAGCGACTGAAGCAACAGAGCCATGATATTGGACATGAGTAATACCCAAATAAGCTTGTAGCCAAATTCAGAACCTCCGGCAATATCGGTTGCCCAGTTTCCGGGGTCCATATAGCCTACGCTTACTAAATAGGCTGGGCCTAGAAATGCCAAAACCTTTCTCCAACCTTTTTTGTCGGTACGTACCGAAGAATGGACTTCGCTTAACGATTCTGAGTTCATATATTGATCAAGTATATTCTAATTTTTTAATATCTCAAGCATTTGTTGAGCATCTATATATTGAAAGTAGCGGGCTTTAGCCTCGAAATTCTGATCTAACAAAACCATTGCAGGCAATGAAAATGGCTTCCCTTTTCTGCTGGCCATCATCAGAGGAATTTCATGAACAGACTTCCGCTTATTGATATTTTTATTCTTGAATTCGGTATTGCCAAACACAATAGTTTCCTCCGATTCAATATCCATTTTCACTACGTAATAGTCGTTCTGTAAAGTCTCAATCACCGATTCATCCTCAAAAGCAACGCGCTCCATTTTATGACAATAGGTACACCAATCTGCATAAAAAAAGACAAATACTTTTTTAGGCTTCACTTGTAGAGAATCTTCTAATTGCTCAAAATTAAGCCAATTCACCTGACTTGTCTTTTGTGCAAACAGCCCATTATCAGTAATGCTGGTTGTGCTGAAGCAAATTAAGAATATGATGAATATGTTGAGAGCCTTCTTTACCATTCTCACCTAATTGGATTTTACTTTTAGTCCGAAGAAAAAGGTACGAGGTAAGCTTGGCCCATAAACGTAATTGCTATCACGGTTTTTACCAAAGTCGAAATCGCTTTGATAGGCATCGAATACGTTTTTGATTCCCCCAAAAAACTCGATACCTGTTTTGATTTTAGGCAAGTCTACCATATGCCCAAGCCTTATTCCTAACTCAGTAAAAGTAGGAGAGGTGAAGTATTTGTCTTCATTGTTCCCTGTAGCTGCACCTCCAAAATGAACCAATTCCATAGCGCCTGTATAAATCAAGTTTCCGCTTAACGACCAATTTTTAACGGGTGTATAAGTAAGTGTAGCATAGCCATAATGGTTTGGAGTTCTTAAAAATTCTCGCTTTTTAGGCAAGCCTTGAATGTTTTCAACGGGCGAAGAAAACAAGCTCGATTGGAAAGTATACCCAGCATCCACTTCAAAAACATAATCGAAATTTGCTCTAGTTTCTAAGGTAATTCCGCGTACGGTGGCGCCATCACCATTCCGTTTTTCGAAACGTTCACCAAATGCGTCTGTTCCTAATGGGGCAAGGAAAAATGCGTCATTTAAATTGGTGTAAAAACCTTCAAGAGTGAAGCCTGCAATAAAATGTTCGGTAGCTTTATCGTAATTGAAAGAGGCAGTTAGGCTATTTGAACGTTCTTCTTTCAGGTTATCGGTCAATGAAATTCTTGAAATTCCGCCACCCGCAAATGCAATATGAAGGTCGGCATCAAAGGCCTGAGGTGCTCTAAAGCCGGTTCCCCAACCCAACCTAATTTGGGCAGTAGGCTGTAATTTATACAGCAGCGATAGCCTTGGACTAAAGATGGCCTTGTTTAGCATATTGTGCTTGTCGAGCCTAAATCCTGAAAGGAAATTTAACTTTGGAGTCACGTCCCAGTCATGCTGAACAAAGGCGCCAATGTTTCTGGTGGTTTGATTTACAAGGTAATTGTAAGCCTCAATTTCATCATAGACCTTGTCATAAACATATTCGGTACCAAAAGTTAAAACCGCGTTTCCGCCTAAAAATTCATCGAACCTATTATTCATTTGAAGACCTCCTTGATGAGTGACTACATCCGAAACTCCATAAGGCGGGCTGGCCAGAAATTCATTTAACTCATCATCATCATCAGGAATGATGCCCGTGTAATGTTGCCGATCAGTTTTTTGACCACCATAGTAAACGATGAAAGAGTTTTTATTGTCGTTGAAGTTGATCTGATAATCGAGGCTGCCCATAAAAACATTATGCGTGCGCTCCTCAGACTGTTGGGCCAAATGTGCAGGCTTATTTACCATTTCTCCGCCATAGCGAAATTCATTAATGCTGCTTAGGCTTATGGAAAGCTTTTGGTCCTCGGTAGGTAAATAGAAAAGATTTGTGCCGAAGGAAGTATTCTTCAATTCAGGTGCTTCCGAAAAATTATCATCATTGGCATCAAATGCTTGTCTGGTTCTGTTGTTCACAAAGAATGTTGCTCCAGCGTTTTCATCTTCGTTAATTAAAGTGGCGTTTCCGGAAAGAATATTGTCGGCAGCTTGGCCATCAATACTTTGAAAGGTATTGGTAAGGGTATATTCATTTCGATCTGGAATTTTGGTAATCACGTTTACTGTACCGCCAATCGCACTTGAGCCATATAGGGCCGATACACCGCCTCGCACCACCTCAATCCGGTCTATCATGTTGGCCGGAATCTGTTCCATTCCATACAGTCCAGTTAATGGACTGAATATTGGGCGACCGTTGATGAGGATTTGAGAATAACCACCTTGTAAACCATTCATTCTTAATTGAGTATAGTTGCAGGTTTGGCAATCCGTTTCTATTCTTAAACCAGGTTGAAAGCGTAACCCTTCCGATAAATTTGTAGCAACAACCCTGTCCAATTCTTTACTGTCCATCAGGTTTACAATTACAGGCGTATTGATTTTCCTTTTGGCGGTTCTGGTACCCGTTACTACTACTTCATTAAGGTTTAATTTACTTTCTGTTAAGAATACCTCAATTGACAGTGTTTTTCCGTCAGTGATTTCAATGGCTTGGTTAAAGTTTTCATAGCCAACAGAACTAACCGTTAAAGTGTATTGGCCATTCGGTACTTTTTCCAATTTGAATTTACCGCGCGCATCTGTACTTGTTCCTATATTAGAATTTGCTAGGATTACGGTGGCGTATGGAAGTACGTCATATTGATCGCGAACAGTGCCAGAGATTGTTCCTGTTTGTGCAAATGAAGTTGATTGTAAGCAAATTCCTAAAAGCGTAATCAGTATATAATGCTTCATAAAATGGAGGTGCTAGAGTAATCGATTTTATTAATTCGATATGCAAAACTAATATGTTAGAGTCTTCTAACAAATTTTATCAAAACAAATTTTATACTTTTGCTTTCACAGAGACGAAAAGACATGGCTTCACAAACTGAGGAAAATTATTTAAAGGCATTATACTCGCTATCTGTTGGGAAAATTGAGGTCAATATTTCCGAATTAAGCGCTGCCCTTAACGTGAGTAATCCCACCGTAAACAGCATGGTGAAAAACCTTAAAACTAAGGGCTTGGTGAAGTATGAAAAGTACAAGCCACTTTCGCTAACGGAAAAGGGGAGAAAGGCTGCTGCGTTAATTGTTCGTAAGCACAGACTTACCGAAATGTTTTTGGTAGAGAAAATGGGATTTGGTTGGGAAGAAGTACATGAGATTGCTGAGCAACTAGAGCATGTTAGCTCGTCCAAACTGTTCGATCGAATGGATGAACTAATGGATTTTCCTTTGGTAGATCCGCATGGTTCGCCAATACCCGATAGGAATGGTAATATATCCGAATCGGCTTATGAACCCCTAAGTAAATTTAGTGTAGGCCGAAAAGTTAAACTTGCAGCCCTTGGTCATTCTTCTACTGAATTTTTAAAATTTCTGAACAGCCGTGAACTTAGTTTAGGCACGGAGATAGAAATCAAATCTATTGAGCCTTACGATGGAAGTATGGTTTTAAGTTATCAAAACCGCGCTTCTGAAACTTTCACACAAGCTGTGTGCGAAAGTTTATTAGTAGAAAGAGTGGGTTAAACCTTACTGCTCGACTTCCTTTTTTGTTACGTAATAGTTTCGATCTACTTCTACTGTTTGAATAGCGCTATCGAACTTTTTAGTCTGTGCTTTTGTGGATGGCTTTACTCTTACCTTTTTGCCATTGACTATAATATCAAGTGGCATATTAAACCCACTAACACCTTTCTTCCACTGGTATGTAAGTTGACTTCCTTGAATGCTATATTCAAACTCAGGAATTTTAGTGTCTCTTAAATATTGGTCAAAGACTTTCGACAAGTCTGTTCCTGCCTCTTTAGAGATGTAATTTTCAATTTGCGCTGTGGTTACGGTTTGGTGGTAGAATTCTTTATTCAAGCCTCTTAATATGCCTCTCCATTTTTCATCATTGTCAATAATGGTTCTGATGTTGTGGAGCATATTGGCGCCTTTGTAGTACATATCGCTAGAACCAGAGGCATTCACATTATATGGACCAATTATCGGTTTATCGTTCGCTATGTTTTTACGAATTCCAACTACATATTCTTGGCTCGCTTCCTTTCCAAAATGATAATCAACATATATGTTTTCTGAATAGGAGGTAAAGCTCTCGTGAATCCACATGTCGGCTATGTCTTTATAGGTTATATTGTTGGCAAACCATTCGTGACCAGACTCATGAATAATTATAAAGTCAAATTTCAATCCCCAACCACTTCCGCTTACATCACGCCCTAAATATCCATTTGCGTATTTATTGCCGTAGGTTACCGAACTTTGGTGTTCCATACCCAAATAAGGCACTTCTACCAGTTTGTAGCTGTCTTCATAAAAAGGGTAAGGACCAAACCAGTGCTCAAAGGCTTCTAACATCAATGAAGCTTGTTTAAACTGTTCTTTGGCCTTGTCTAGGTTATCGCGCAGTACATAGTAATCACAATCCAATGGGCCATTTTCTCCATTGTAAACTTCAGAAAAGTGAACATAGTCGCCAATGTTCATATTCACTCCGTAGTTGTTAATGGGGTTATTCACAAACCAATTATAGGTTTTGGTTTTGTCTGCATTTTGATCTACCGACCTTAATCTACCATTTGAAACATTCATTAAATGTTCTGGCACGGTAATACTGATTAGCATGCTGTCTACTTCATCGTACATATGGTCTTTATTTGGCCACCACAGGCTAGCTCCATCGCCTTGACAACTGGTAGCGATAAAATCTAAACCGTTACTGTCCTTCTTCCATGTTACACCACCACTCCAAGGTGGGTTTTTACTGACTACAGGGTTACCTTCAAATTCGATTAAAATCTCGTTTACGCTATTTTTAGTTTGCTTTCCAACAAGTTCTATGAAATAAGCATTGCCCTCTTGTTCTACCTTAAGTGGTTTTCCTGCTTGAGTTACTCTTGTGATTCGCATAGGAGACTGCAAGTCGATTTGCATGCGCTGAGCTGGTTTTAGCACCTTGTATTGCACAAGGTTTGAGCCTTTCAAAAACTTATTGTCAATATCGGTTTTAATGGAAAGATGATAATAGGTCAAATCCCACCATGCTCTTTCGGGTGTTATGCTTCCGCGAAGCGTATCTTGCCTAGTAAAGTTTTGAGCATTCAGCGATACAGATATTACAAGACTGAAAATTAAAAAGGTAAATCTCATGGCTTTAATTTTGATCGAAATTAAGAATTATTGGGCTTATTTTTCAATTCGACTAAAGTGTAAAAATGGAATAAAGTAATTGTCAATTATTCTACCCAATTTGAAACGGGTTTTCGCACGTTTTATGTTAATGAGAAAACTTATTAAGCCCTAACTGCTGATCTTACTATGCTTACTTCTTTCGAAACTAAAATTCATGAATGCTTCATTGGTAAGCAGTTTTCCAAAATCACTTTTTTTAATGAATACCGAGAGTTTTATTCTGTAGATGCACTAATAAAAAGTATAGGTCAGAGCGAAGCAGGCGAAACTATTATTCTGAGTACTGGGGTTGAAATCCCTTTAGACAAAGTGATTAGCATTAACGGATGCTACGCTGAAAATTATAAACATATTGAAGATTTTACTTGCGACTGCTAGCCCTATGTAACATAGGTTACATAGCCAATTCATTTCTTTTAACTTTGGTTATCTTTGTTCTGCAATCGGGTAATTCAACACTCGACAAACTAGCATTCAGTGATTAGAAGATTATTTCCTATTCTTAGTTGGCTTCCGAATTACCAGAAAGAAAATCTGAATGGTGATGTTTTCGCTGGATTAGCAGTTGGTGTAATGTTAATTCCTCAAGGCATGGCTTACGCTATGATTGCGGGTTTACCACCAGTATATGGTTTATATACTGCCATTTTCCCTCAACTGATTTATGCTATTATGGGCACTTCACGCCAATTGGCAGTTGGCCCCGTAGCGATGGATTCTTTATTGGTAGCTTCTGGTATATCTATTCTGGCTACAGAAGGAACTGAAACCTATTTGGCCTTCGCTATACTACTTGCCTTTTTCGTAGGCGCATTACAGTTTTTATTGGGGGTTCTAAAAATGGGGTTTATTACCAATTTGCTTTCAAAGCCAGTTATCAGTGGGTTTACCTCTGCAGTAGCTTTCATCATTGCGCTTAACCAGCTGAAAGATTTAATAGGGGTGGAGTTGGTAAAGAGCAATCGCAGTCATGAAATTCTGATTTCCGCAATCAAAAATATTGGGAGTACCCATGTATTGACTTTAGTTATTGGCATTTTAGGAATTATATTAATCAAGGTTATAAAAAGTTGGAATAAGAAGTTGCCAGGTGCTTTTCTGGCTTTAGTACTTGGTATTGCCGCGGTTTATGGGCTTGGCCTTCACAATCAAGGAGTAAGTATTGTAGAAAACATTCCATCTGGTTTACCTCAGTTTATAATTCCTGACATTACATTATCACATTTCAAAACACTGGTGCCTTTGGCGGGTACATTAGCCGTTATTTCATTTATTGAAGCTTATTCTGTGGGAAAAGCCATGGAGTCGAAAGCGAAGAGTTATAAGATTGTTCCAAACCAAGAACTGATTGCCTTAGGAGCTTCCAATATGTTCGGTTCATTCTTTCAAGCCTTCCCTGCCACAGCAGGCTTTTCTCGATCAGCTGTGAATTACGAATCTGGTGCTAAAACACCATTGGCAGGAATTATCAGTGCGGTAATTGTAACGCTTACATTACTATTCCTAACTCCTTTATTTTACTATTTACCCAAGGCCATTCTAGCTTCTATTATTATGATTGCGGTGGTCAATTTGATAGAATTTGCTTACCTCAAATACCTTTGGCGAACAAGTAAAATGGAGTTTGCGCTAATGCTAATTACCTTCTTGGTTACTTTTAGTTTTGGCATGGTAGAAGGTATCGTTACTGGAGTGGCACTGTCAATCTTGCTATTACTTTTTAAAGCCGCAAACCCACATATGGCTGTTTTAGGTAGAATAAAAGGCTTTACAGAATACCGAAATGAAAAAAGGTTTAAAGATTTAGAATCTTGGGAACACCTACTTATCATCAGAATTGATGCCCCATTTGCTTTTGTAAATATTCAAACCATTAAAGAATGGGTTTTGAATGAAATACAAAAGAGAGAAGGAAAACTAAAAAAAGTAATAATAGATGCAGGCCCAGTATCATACATTGATGCCACTGGCATTGATGGCATTCGTGACTTGATTGATACTTTGAAGAAGAAAGAAATAGAGTTGATTTTTTCGGAAGTAATTGGTCCAGTGCGCGATGCCTTCCACAGAAATCACTTGTTTAGCGAAAAGGCTTCTGAAATTTTCTTTATGACTACCGATGAAGCTGTGACATATTGTATATCAGAGGATTTTAAAAATCAGCACGCAAATTTAGCCGTGCAAGCGAACGAAAAAACATTGTAATTGTTAAAAATATAGTACTGATAAAGTACAATGAAAAGGAAAATATAAAGAGATGAAAATAGATCAAATTTACACAGGGTGTTTGGCTCAAGGAGCCTACTACATTGAAAGCAATGGAGAAGTGGCTATTATTGATCCGCTTCGTGAAACTCAGCCTTATATTGACAAGGCGGCAAAAAATGGAGCAAAAATTAAGTATATTTTCGAAACGCATTTCCATGCCGATTTCGTTTCTGGCCATTTAGATTTGGCCAATAAAACTGGTGCTACCATTATATATGGCCCAAATGCAACAACCAGTTTTGATATTCATGAGGCCAAAGACGGTGAGATTTTTGAATTGGGAAATGTGAAATTTAAAGTGCTACATACTCCAGGCCATACTCAAGAGAGCTCAAGTTATTTATTGATAGATGAGAATGGAAAAGAGGTAGCGCTATTTAGTGGAGATACTCTCTTTATTGGTGATGTGGGTAGACCCGATTTGGCGGTTAAATCTGATTTAACCCAAGAAGATTTAGCGAGCATGTTGTTCGATAGCCTTCGAAATAAAATCATGACTTTACCTGACGATGTAATTGTTTATCCAGCACACGGTGCAGGCTCGGCTTGTGGTAAAAACATGAGTAAAGAAACTTCTGATACATTGGGGAATCAAAAGAAAATGAACTACGCTCTTCGCGCGAACATGACACGTGAAGAATTTATTAAAGAAGTTACCACAGGTATTTTACCTCCACCGCAATATTTCCAGAAAAATGCAATGTTGAATAAAACAGGAGTTTCTGGATTAGACGAAATTCTTGAAAAAGGAAGTGTTCCTTTAGATGTTGATACTTTTGAAGCCATTGCTAACCATCAGGAAGCATTAATTTTAGACACCAGAAATCAAGTTGATTTCAAAGATGGATTTATTCCAAATTCTATCTTCATTGGTATAGATGGAAGTTTTGCCCCTTGGGTGGGTGCTCTAATTACCGACTTAAAACAACCGATCATTTTCTTGGCCGATGAAGGCAGAGAAGAAGAAGTGGTAACTCGTTTATCAAGAGTAGGTTATGATAACACATTAGGTTACTTAAAAGGCGGAATCGAGGCTTGGAGAAAGGCAGGAAAAGAGATTGACACGATTGAGTCTATTCCGGCTACTCAATTGGCAGAAGAATTTAAGTCTGGTAATTTGAATGTGCTTGATGTTAGAAAACCAACAGAGTATTCTGCTGAACATATTGATGGTGCTGAAAACGTAGCTCTTGATTACATTAATGAGAATATGGATAAAATCAGCAAAGACAAAACCTATCACATTCATTGTGCGGGAGGTTATCGCTCTATGATTTTCTCTTCAATCCTTAAGTCTAGAGGTTTTGATAAAGTGATTGATGTGGCAGGTGGTTTTAAAGCCATAAGCGAAACCGATTTACCAATCACAAATTTCGTTTGCCCTACAACGCTTAAATAACTAAATAAAGTTTAAAACAGCATTCTTCCGGCTACTTTTGATCTCTACTAGATCAAGGGTAGCTGGTTTTATTTTTTACTCACGTCAGATTTCTTATGAATAATATTATTGAGATTGTTAGCTCTCCTTGGCCATGGTGGATTGCAGGTCCGGCTATTGCATTATTAATGTTTGCATTAATTTATTTCGGAAACAGCTTTGGTTTTTCTGCAAACTTCAGAACCATCTGTTCCATGTTTGGCGCAGGCAAGTCATGCGATTTCTTCGATTTCGATTGGAAAAAACAAACCTGGAACTTGGTGTTTGCCATAGGAGCTATTTTGGGTGGATTCATTGCTAGTCAATACCTGTCTTCCGGTGATGCTATTGCGCTTTCAGAGAAAACCATAACTGAACTTCAAGGCTACGGATTAGAAAACCCTGGTGCCGACATTGTGCCAATGTCCATTTTTAGTTTCGAGTCACTGTTCACACTGAAAGGATTGATATTTATTGTTTTAGGTGGTTTCTGTGTTGGGTTCGGAACACGCTATGCGGGCGGCTGCACCTCAGGGCATGCCATTTCAGGTTTGAGCGATTTGCAGCCTGCTTCTTTAATCGCTGTCATTGGTTTCTTTATCGGTGGACTCACCATTACCTACTTTATTCTTCCTTTAATATTACCTGCTTAAATTACTGATAATGAAATACTTTAAATATTTAATATTAGGTACTGTATTCGGTATTGTACTTACCAAGGCAGAATTAATTTCATGGTTCAGAATTTATGAAATGTTTCGTTTTCAGTCGTTTCATATGTATGGGGTTATAGGCTCTGCTGTAGTTTTAGGAGTGATAATCACTCAAATTATCAAGCGAACCAAAATGAAAGATGCCAAGGGCGAACCTATTGTCATAGCACCAAAGAAACTCTCTATTTGGCGTTACTTACTTGGCGGAATCATCTTTGGTTTTGGTTGGGCGTTAACCGGAGCCTGCCCAGGCCCTATGTTTATTTTGGCTGGTAATGGTGTGTTTGTTATTTTCGTGGCCATCGCATCGGGGCTTTTGGGCACTTTTGTTTACGGAAAAATAAGACATAAACTACCACATTAGAAACTATGAAACGGACTCGTTCTTTATTTTTGATTTGCTTTTTTAACCTTCCATTTGTTACAGCTTTAGCCCAAGAAGGAGAAAGGGAACGTGGTTTTTGGTCTGGATCAGTTACCACCCGCTACATGCAAACTTCCAATAAAGGAAACTTAGAGGATTTCTCTATCCTAACATCTTATGGTAAAGTTGGCTATCATATTAAGCTGCGCGACTGGCTTAAATTTGGGGTTTCTGGAAATGGATTGATTCATTATGGTACAGACGGAATTGACAAAAGAGATCAAACAACAGGTTCAGGGCCGATTTATGAAGCCAACCTTTGGAACAGTAGGCTAATGTCTGGCTCAGCAGAATTTAGTTTACCTGAACTTTATCTCGATTTTAAGTTTGATAGTCATTTGATTAGAGTAGGAAGGTTTATCGAAGACTCACCAACCATAAATGGCGAGGGCTGGCCATTTCCAAATGCACTAAAAGGGCTTTGGTATAAATATCAACCCCTAGTAGGTTTTAATGCCGAAGCCGCATTTATTGACAGAATTGCCTCTCGATTTTCAGGAGATTTCGAGAATATTGGTAATACCATAGGGGCCGGAGGCCTTGGTGTGGGAACAGACGGCAGCGGTAGTCAATACTGGACAGCTACTAATTCCAATTTTGTAGCCATCACAAAATTAGGCTACCGATTCTCGGGTGGTCTAGATTTAGCATTTTGGAATTATTACACCGACAATATTTCGAACACAATTTTTACAGAAGCTAAATTTGATGTAGGAGAGGATAAGGATTGGCATATTGCTGGTCAGTTTATTTACCAAACCAAAGTAGGAGATGGAGGGAATAATTCTGGCATTCTTCAGTACAAGCAAGATGAATCTGCGAGTGGTTTTGGGTTTATGGTAAAGAAGGACATTTCAAAAAGCGCTTTGTCTTTGGCCTTCACAAGAATTGGAGATGGAAGTCGACTACTTTTGCCTAGAGAATGGGGGAAAGAGCCTTTCTATACTTTCCAAAGAAGAACTAGAGTGGAGGGGATTAGTGATGTTACAGCTGTAGTTGTGAAATGGGAAAGTAGTTTAGATCAAGAAAACTATAAGCTTAATATGTTTTCAAGTTTAGGCTACCACAGTTTACCAAATCCAACAGATGCTTCTAAGAATAAATATCAAGTACCATCTACTGCTCATTTAGATGGTTCAATTAAGTATAGCCCTAAAAATAAGTTACGTGGTTTTTCGGCAGAACTCTATGTGGCCGGACGATTTTTGGCCGGAGAAACGGTTTCAAATTCCGCTTATCTAATTAATCGTGCCGATTTCTTTCATTCTGACTTGATTTTGAGTTACATTTTCTAAAATTGGAAAATGAACCCTATTGAAGGAATAAAAGCGATTAGTCAAATACTGAAACTGATATTGTCGGTTTTAGTAGTTCTAATTGTTTTTGTTTTGATGCTTCAATTTAATCCAGAAGCATTTCGCTCAAAAAAAGTAGACCCCGCCAATTGGAAACCCCGCTCAGTACTTACTGATTTAGAAGGCGAAAGTCAGGCTTCATTGATTAGGTTTGGTCACGAATTGATCACCAAAACCCCACAGTATATTGGGCCATTGTCGGCTGACGAAAAAAAGCGTTTGGCAGGCAATAATCTCACCTGTCAGAATTGTCATTTAGAGGCTGGCACCAAACCTGGTGCTGGGTCTTTTGTTGGAGTTTTTAACCGATTCCCACAGTTTAGAGGGAGGGAAAATAAAATAGGTACTCTTGAAGAGCGTATCAATGGCTGTATGCAACGTAGCATGAACGGTGATTCATTACCTGAAACCAGCTTAGAAATGAAAGCCATGATTGCTTATATCAAGTGGCTGAGTGAAGATGTGCCCGAAGAAAAAGTGGATATCTATAAAGGCTTTGTTAAGGTCGAATTACCGAACGTAAAGGCTGATTTGTTAACTGGGAAAACTATTTATGAAAAAAATTGTGTAAGCTGTCATGGTGCCGATGGTCAAGGGGTAAGACTTAATGAAAACAGCCTTTATCAATACCCACCACTTTGGGGCAATGATACCTTTAATGATGGCGCTGGAATGCACAGAGTAATTACCGCAGCAGAATTTATA
Organism: Roseivirga seohaensis; assembly: GCF_001592945.1. Taxonomy (GTDB): domain Bacteria; phylum Bacteroidota; class Bacteroidia; order Cytophagales; family Cyclobacteriaceae; genus Roseivirga; species Roseivirga seohaensis. Next base: position 115,143 of record NZ_LRPB01000045.1, on the reverse strand, counting down.
AAGGGTAACATGCCATATTTACAAGCCACTTGGGATAACCCTGTTTTATCCGATGAAGAGGCTTATCATGTAGCGGCATATATCAACAGTTTCGACCGACCAGAAAAGGCGAATAAAGAGCTCGATTTCCCTGATAAGAAACTTAAACCTGTTTCCACACCTTATGGTCCATGGACAGACGCTTTTTCCGCTGAGCAGCACAAATATGGCCCATTTCAACCCATAATGGAATATTACGAAAAAGAGTTTGGCATGAAGAAATCGAAATAGTAAGAAGGATTCTTTAGTCTACAATGGTTTTAGGTTTTGTGTATAGTGGAAATCTGTATAGCTTTAGGAAACAACCTTAAACCATGAAGAAATTTCTGACACTTGCCTTTCTGGCCTATGCCATTTCATCCGCACACGCTCAAGCCAATAGTACTCACATTCTTTCTATGAAAGACAGGGCCGAAACTATTGATCGGTTACTGGAAGATAAAATTCAGAATTACCTCCCAAGCATCATGAGAAGAGAAGGGGTAGATATGTGGGTAGTGATGTCTCGTGAATACAATGAAGATCCCGTAATCAAGACTTTATTGCCAGCAACTTGGCTAGCGGCCAGAAGAAGAACAATTCTAATCATGTTCGATCGTGGGGAAAAGGAAGGAATTGAATCGATTGCCGTAGCCCGTTACGATGTAGGCTCAAGCTTTAAAAGTGCTTGGAACCCTGAAGAACAACCCGACCAATGGGCAAGAGTAGCTGAAATTATTCGTGAAAGAAACCCAAAGAAAATTGCTGTCAATAAATCTAAGTATTTTGGAATTACAGACGGGGTAGTAGCCACCGATTTAGAAGAGTTTACTGCTGCTTTAGATAAGAAAGATCAAGCAAAAATCATCTCGGCAGAAAAAGTAGCTATTGGTTGGTTAGAAACCCGGACAGAAGCCGAAATGGCAATTTATCCGCATATCGTTCGAATTTCACACATGATTATCCAAGAAGCCTTCTCCGACAAAGTGATTACCCCCGGAGTAACAACTACTGAAGATGTAGTGTGGTGGATGCGCGATAAAGTGGTAGAACTTGGTCTTCAAACATGGTTTCACCCCACAGTTGATGTACAAAGGGCCGATCCAGAAAACTTTGATCATTTACGCACTTTTTCTAAACGACCAGAAAAGAATGTTATACTTCCGGGCGACCTTTTGCATTGCGATTTCGGAATTACTTACTTAAGACTCAACACTGACCAACAGCAACATGCCTATGTTTTACGCCCAGGTGAAACAGAAGTACCTCTATATTTACAAACAGCATTTAAAAATGGAAATCGCCTTCAAGATATTTTCACCAATAATTTTAAAGAGGGAAGAACCGGCAACGAAGTATTAAAAATGTCTCGCGAACAAGCCATTGCTGAAGGGATTAAACCTTCAATTTATACCCATCCAATTGGGTATCATGGTCACGCATCAGGCACTACCTTGGGTATGTGGGATTCGCAAGGAGGCGTACCAGTTACAGGCGATTACCCTTTGCATCTTAATACTGCCTATTCAATTGAATTGAATGCTGCAACATATATTCAAGAATGGAAAAAAGAAATTCGAATAATGTTGGAAGAAGAGGCCTTTTTCGATAAATCGGGTGTTTGGTACATTGATGGTCGTCAGAATGAAATAATGACCATTCCAAGGTTGCCAGCAAGATCTAAATAAGTCTTAAGTTGATTAGTTTCAGCAGATGAAAAAGCAGAAAAAGGGTTTCTATAACTACTTTACTAAAAACCTGATTAAGGGCTTTTTATATTTGGCTGTTCTGGTTCTCGCCATTATACTTTTTAAGAGTTATTTTCAAGAACAGCATGACGCCATCGAGCATTGGGTTTCAGATGATTATGGGCTTATGCTCGTTATTTTCCTTATCTCCGAAATTTTCGTGGGCATATTGCCTCCAGAACTTTTTATGATATGGTCCATTGATGACCCAATTATGGTTTATACGGGAATTGTAGCTACAATGACGGTTATTTCACTCTTTGCCGGATGGGTTAATTATTGGGTTGGAAAAAAGATAAGTACTAAGAAGTTCTTTCACCGAATTTTTAAAAGACGACTACGCAAATTTCAGAGGCGCTATGAACAGTATGGGGGAGGATTTATTATTGTTGCCGCTTTAACTCCACTTCCATTTTCACTCATCAGCTTGTTTACGGGTTCAATGTCGTACCCAGCTAAAAAGTATTTCATTTACTCCTCATTCAGAATTTTAAGGTTTGTGGTATATGGAATTATAGTTTGGCAATTGGATGGTTATATTTAACCTAGAAGCTTAATAAGCTAAAATTAAGTCTAGAATGATGGGCAGGTGATCGCTATAACCTCCAATGTATTTTGGGCCTTGATAGGTTCTGAATGGTCTTCTTGCACCAGTAGCGCCTTCCATAATTAAGAAGTCCATATCAAATATTTGAGCCGTTCGATCACGAACGCGGGTTCTAGATTGTTTCAACAGTAAATTGCCAGAAACCACAAACTGATCCAGTATTCCCCATTTGTTTTCAAAACTATGAGTACCAGCCACAAACCTTAGTTCGTACATTAAATTATAAAGGTCTGTTGGTTTAAGTGTGTTAATGTCGGTGTTTACCGCTAACCCATTGAGCATACTTTCCTCATCAGGTTCGTCATTAAAGTCACCCGTAATTACAATATGAGCATTAGGGTTTAATTTAAGCAAAGAGTCTGCCTTTGTTCTAACAAACTGAGCTGCAAACATACGTTTAGGTTGTGTTTCAAATTCACCTCCAAATTTTGATGGCCAATGATTTACAAAGAAATGCAGGGTATCTTTATTAGGTAGCTCCATTACTGTATGTAAAATATCGCGTGTACGACTTGCAATGTCAAAGGGAAAATTGAGTTGGTAATATTCGTAATTCAACAATTTGAGCTTATCGGGTCTGTAAATAGCAGCCACATCAATTCCTCTTGCGTCTCTAGAGTCTTTATGTATAATTTCATATCCTAGCGATTTAAGCTGAGTAAACTGTGTCAGCGACTCTAATACATACCTATTTTCAATTTCGCAAAAACCAATTAATTCAGGGGCGTCCCATCCGCCCATCGCCAAAATAGTTTTGGCTAACTTATTCTGTTTTTCAGTATAGCGTGATTTGGTCCAATAATGATCTCCTCGAGGTAAAAACTGTTCGTCTATCGTTAAACTATCATCAAAGTAATCGAAAAGGTTTTCTACATTGTAGAAGGCAAGTCTGACCCTATCTTCATTTCTTGGACTTGGATCAAAGGATTCGCTGGCCAAATACGCTTTTTGACCATAAACATGGACAGAGATCAATAAGAAGTAACCGCATAATACAGCGTTTATTTTTTGACCATAATACCTAAAACACGATTGGTTAATCATAACTTTGTCAATCAGTGAACCAAATTAGTTAAAAGATAAATCATAATGGGCATGGAAATAGGTAAAAATCACACATTAAAAGTAGCTCGTGAAGTAGATTTTGGTCTATACTTAACTAATGGCGAAGAAGATATTCTTTTGCCAATGAAATATGTGCCTTCCGATACCAGTATTGGAGATGAAATTGAAGTCTTTGTTTATGTTGATTCACTTGGCCGACCTGTAGCGGTTACTGCTCAACCCTTAGCTAAAGTAGGTGATATTGCAAGTTTAGAAGTAAAACAAGTCACCAGTGTTGGCGCATTTATGGACATAGGTTTAGAAAAGGACTTAATGGTTCCTTTTAAAGAACAAGGTCAAAAAATGGAAGTGGGTAGAAAGTACGTTGTTAAGGTGTTACTAGATTTTAAAACTAATCGAATGATTGGAACCTCTAAGATCGGTCCTTTTCTTAGCCAGCATCATGATGAACTACAAGAAGGAGAGGAGGTAAACATTTTAATTTGGCAAGAAACAACTTTGGGTTATAAGGTAATCATCAACAAAACTTTTCAAGGCTTGATTTTCCATAACGAAATCTTTGACCACGTTGAGCTTGGTGATGAGCGGACTGCCTTTGTAAAGGCCATTAGAGAAGATGGTAAAATAGATATTTCGCTACAAAAGCAAGGTTATGAAGCCGTAAAGGATATGAGCCAGCTGGTGTTGGATAAAATTAAAGCTACTGGTAGCTTGGCATTAGGAGATAAAAGCAACCCAGAAGAAATTAAGTATAAGCTGGGTATGAGTAAAAAGAACTTCAAGAAAATTTTAGGAGGCTTGTATAAAGCTGGTCAAATAGAAATTTTTGATCACGAGGTGCGTTTAAAAGCGGAAGGTTAGCCTGAGGAGAGACTAACCTTCACATAAACTACCTATAAAACTAAAACTAACTTAAACTTAGTTTAATTAAACTAACACACTCCATTCGAAAACAGAGGGCTTAAAGCTTGTTAGTACCTATCATTGCTAGATTGATAGGTACCATTAAATTAGGTAATTTTCCCGAATTGTAAAATATTATTTTATAATAAATAGAATAACGGATTTTTTAGGTGGTAATGCCGCGTTTTACAGCTGTTATTAGGAAAATCCATTTATCGCTACTTAATATCAATTTCGTTGGCTATGCCCATTGCAGTAAAACGAATCGATAATTTTCTAGGGTTTTCCGAAGGTTGGTCGCACTTAGGAGAAGGATCAATATAGTACCAATAATAAGTTTGACTTCGTTCGTAAAGTTCTTCAGCATCGGGCTTACCCAATACTTCTATTATTGATTTATGATATAAGGCCAATAGTTTCGGTTTGATTTTAATTAAGTCCTGTACCATTTCAGACCTCTGATTCAAACAGCCGTTTTGATCTCCAATCCATTTTACAGAATCGAAATCACCAACTTCTGCTTTTTTTGTACAAGCTGTGATTAGTAATGAGAATGAGAGAATAATTACAACCAGTTTTGATGACTTCATTTCAATTGGGCTTTGGCTGGCAAAGGTACTTTGCGCACCAGCATCAACCAAATTTGAAACATGATAAGAATAGCGGCAGCTACTGTAATCATTATGGGATCGGGATTAAGGCCAAAAAATGCATAGAACGCTGTGAGTGCTAAAAAAATCAACCTTAACGATTCCATGGCGAAACCCCAATTACGGTTTTCAAATAAAGCACCAAAGCTTACTACCGAGTAAATAATAACTCCCGCAAAAATTAGCTTATCTGAGGTGCCCATCTTATCTAAATTGAAAAGGAACATGGCTGTTCCGGCCAGTAAAATGATGTACTGCACCAATACATAAACGTTTAGTTTGGCAGCAGTATGGGTGTCAAATTTTCTATACTTAATTAAATCAACTTCTTCTGGTGCTCTATATCCACCCATGTAATCTGGTAACCAGCCTGGCTTTTCAAAAACATATCTGAACTTATCACTCCACTTTGGAATAGTTTTGACATCACTCCACATGTCGGAATAATGCGCAATATTTGCCCAAATAGGGTTCCAACTGTTGAGGTTTTTTGTGATACCGTAAACAGGTCTTTCTTCTTCAGCTTTAAATGTGCCGAATAGTTTATCCCAAACTATAAATGTTCCAGCATGGTTCTTATCGATGTATTTTGGGTTTCTGGCATGATGAACCCTATGATGTGATGGCGTATTAAAAATTGCCTCAAACCAGCGAGGAAGTTTGTTGATCGACTCGGTATGTATCCAGAATTGATATAGCAAATTGAACCCTGAAACCGAAACTAAAAGAATAGGGTGAACACCTGCAATAGCCATGGGTATATAGAAGGCAAATGTCCAAATAGTTTGGGTTGAACTCTGCCGCAAGGCAACAGAAAGGTTATATTCTTCACTTTGATGATGCACGCTGTGGCCACCCCAAAACAAATTTACTTGATGACTCATTCTGTGAGCCCAGTAATAGAAAAAGTCGTAAGCTATAAATGCCATTATCCAGACAAGAGCTGAGTTTGGCAATTCTATTATTCTAAATTTCTCAAATATTAAAGTATAAACTCCTATGCTCAATACTTTGAGAAAAGCCCCTGTTACTTGTGAGGTTACACCACAATTAATATTTGTTATGGCATCATTAAGGCGGTATGATTTTACTGCTTGAACGCGATGTACAATGAGTTCAATTCCTATCAAAAGAAAATAAACGGGTATAGCAATAACGGTCGGGTCAATTATCATACTGTAACGATCAGTTTCCTAATGTATAACCTTCGGTAATAAGTTTCAAGCGTTTTTAAACATAAGTCCTATTGTGGTAATTAAGCAATCATTACGCAAAATTGAGTGTGATTTTGTGCTTAAATATGCTTATGTTTAGTTTAATTTATAATGCTAGTCAATGATCGACACTTTTTATGAAAGTCATTTTTAACCAAATCTTTAACAACCCAGTAATAGGCATTGCTCTCATAAATAGTGAAGGTAAGATAATTAAAGCAAATAAGACTTTCTCTAGTTTACTAGGTTACGCTAACGAAGAGTTGGTAGAGATGAATTTCGCGCAGATTACTCACCCTGAAGATATAAAGTATAACAAAGAGTTACTTAATAGTTTGATTCGTGGGGAAATTGATCAATATAAGATTAGTAAAAGATATATTACAAAATCAGGAAAAGTGCTTTGGGCAGAGCTTAGCGTATTTATGGGAGAAAAGATGGATGGTCAGAAGACTGTTATTTCTTTTGTAAAAGATGTTTCTGAAGCCAAGTTGCTTCAAGATGAAATCAAAGATCAGCAGACGAAAATTCAGGGCATTTTTGACAATACGTTTCAGTTCATTGGGTTGATGAAGACCGATGGAACGCTCATTGAAGTAAACAAAGCCATTACTCGATTTTCCGGCAAAACCAGAGATGAGCTTATTGGGAAAAAAATATGGGAAATTTCTGATTTATATCAAGAAGAGGAAGATAGAACAAACCTTATTTCATCGGTTCAAAAGGCTGCAAAAGGCGAGTTTATAAGGTTTGATGCTCATGTGATTGGTGCTAATGTTAGAGAGACCGTTGATTTTTCGATACGCCCAATCCTTAATGAAAAAGGAGAAGTAACTTTACTTATTCCAGAAGGCAGATTAATAACTGATCGTTATCAACTTCAGCATAAACTCAAAAGCAAAACCCGCCTTCTTGAAACAACCGAACAACTTTCGAAAGTAGGAAGTTGGGAATGGTTTGTATCTACTGATGATTTATATTGGTCAAAAGGCACCTATGATTTATTTGAAAGAGAATATAACCCTGATAAAATTCTCTCTGTACAGAACTATATTGACTACATTCATGCAGATGATTTAAAAAGAATTCAAAAAGCCATTGAAAAAACCGTAACCAATGGAGTAGACTTCAATGTTGAGCATAAAATCAAAATAGGAGAGAAGGTAAAACATATTCACGTAAAAGGAGAGTGTGTATTTGATAAATCGGGTAATGTAATTGTTGTTAGAGGGGCAGTAAAAGACCACACATTAGACATCCAGATTCAAGAATCTATGATGTTATATAATGAGCTTCTAGAAAAGAAAAATGATGAACTAAAGCAATTTGCCTACGTTGCCTCACACGATCTACAAGAACCTTTAAGAACCATTACCAGCTTCATTCAATTGCTCAGAATGGAAATTGGTGAAGTTGACGAGAACTGTGAAAAATACTTAGAAATTATTGAAAAAGGGGCTGGACGCATGAAAGGCCTTATATCGGATCTACTTTCTTTTTCAAGACTAGAAAACAACGATTTGATAATTGAAATGACGGATCTTGATGCCATGTTTCGTGAATTAGAGCAGGACCTCGCTACGAGTATCAATGAATCCAAAGTCAATATTACTACAAAAAACAAACTACCAACTCTACAATGTGACTCGAGAAGAATCAACATTCTTTTTCAGAACTTAATTTCAAATGCCATCAAGTTTAAAAAAACGAATTCTACTCCGGAAATTCGCATAGATTGGAAGCTGAATGAAGGAGTATATTTATTTGAAATATCTGATAACGGAATTGGAATAGCCCCTGAGTACCATGAGTCAATTTTTGAGCCTTTCAGAAGACTACATTCAAAGGTTCAATATGAAGGAAATGGTATAGGTTTGGCGCTATGTAAAAGAGTCGTTAATCAACATAATGGCCAAATCTGGATTGATTCTGAAAAAGGAGTGGGCACAACTTTTTATTTTACTATACCAAAAGCATAGAAAATTGCCGATAGACATAAATCTATTAGGCCAAACTACGAACTTAAAATAATGTACTATGGACATTTTACTCATTGAGGATAATGAAAATGATGTATTTCTTTTCAATGAATACCTCCGATTGATAGGGCTTTCAGATTCCAATGTGACTGCACTTTCTACTTCATTAGAAGTAAGAGAGTTATTAAAAAATGAAACATTTGACTTGGCTTTTCTAGATTTAACGCTGCCCGACACCACCGGTATTCAGAGCTTTGAGTCACTTATGAGTTGTTCACCGAAGTTTCCAATTATAGTTCTTACTGGCCTTGAAGACCAAGAAACAGCAAAAGAGATTATCAAGAGCGGAGCCCAAGATTATTTAGTCAAAGGAGTTTATCAACCAAAAGACTTAATGAAATCTATTGAATACTCTATTGAACGACATCAATGGTACATGGATAGGTATAAAATGGAGCGGAATTACGTTAATGCCATTATTAAAGGGGCGGAAACAGAAAGAACAAGGATTGCCAGAGATTTGCATGATGGAGTGGTTCAAACTTTAACAATAAGCTTGCTGACCTTAGATTTACTGATTAAGAAAAGCCAAAATGTAAATGAAGAGTACAGTGCTCTTATGGATAAAACTAGGAAGCATTTAAAGAATTCCGTAGACGAGGTTCGAAATATAGCTCATTCACTTGTACCTAATGCTTTTCAGAATATCGGAATGAAGCTAGCATTGAATGAATTGATGGAAGATATTCGTTCACTGGCCAGCATAAAAGTTGACTTTGAATATCAAATTGATTCTGACCAAATATCGGATGATAAATACATGACTATCTATAGGGTTATGCAGGAAGTATTCAATAACATGATTAAGCATGCGCAGGCCACGCACTGTCTCGTTTCTATGACTCAACAAGAAAACATTGTCAACATTCTGATTAAAGACAATGGTTGTGGGTTCGATCTGTCAACTATTAAAAAAACTAAATCAACATTTGGGATTAATAATATTGACAGCAGAATAAAGCTGCTGAATGGTACATGCATTCTTAAGTCGAAAAAGGGAGAAGGTACTTCCTATGAGATCAGCTTTCCAATGTGTTAAAGACCAATAGTGTTGCTTACACAATTACTCGTTTGTTGATCAATTGTGCTTACTAGTATTTTATGTAATTTCGAAACCTAACCAATCCTTCAAATGACCATAGAAATCACTAATGCACTGAAAGAACTCACAGGCGAGCTAAACGACAAAAGCTTCAACGCTTCAAATTATTTAGGAAGTATTGGTTCTGAAGAAGTAGTAAATGCAATGATTGCTTTGCTCAACGATCCTAACCCTGAAACACGCTTTATGGCTGCCAGAACCTTAGGCTTGGTGGAAAATAATTCAGCGGCTTTATCCCCACTTTTCGAAGCATTTGATAAGAAAGAAAACAAAGAAATTCTCGGTGATCTTTTAATGTCTCTTGAAGGATTTGATGTAAGCAATAATTACGTAGACCTTTTTAAACTCTATCTTTTTGGAAGCTTTAAGGTGTCAAAAATAGCCGAAGACTTACTTGATCATAAAGAATTTAATATCACACCTCGTGTGTTAAAAAAAGCGCAGAAGCATTGGGCACATTATTCTAATAATGTAAAACAAGACGAAGCTTTTGCCCTTCAAAAAATCGAAGTCGAACAAAGGCTAAATGATTTGAAGAGTTTTTTAGAGAATCTCGAAAGCGAGAATTAATTGTGATTTAACCAGTCAGCTATTTTCTTTCGTTTTTAACCGAGTAATTCTTTACATTCAGCGCTAGATATTTTTTTCAATTTGCCCATAGGCCAAACTAGATACGCTTTATGAGATTTAATCCCAAATATTCGATTGCTACAATCGCTTTATCACTCTTTTTTGCAGGATGCACTCCAAAATCAAATACCATTGAATTATTCAACGGTGAAAATTTAGATGGTTGGGTGAATCACGGTGAAGAAAAATGGTATGTAGAAGATGGACTGCTGGTTTGCGAAAGTGGCCCTGCTGCCCAATACGGTTATCTTTCTACGGAAGACTTTTATGATGATTTTGAATTGACACTTGATTTTAAACAAGAAGCCAACGGCAATAGCGGAGTGTTTATCCGATCGACTGTTGAAGGTACTAAAGTGAGTGGATGGCAAGTAGAAGTAGCTCCTCCTGGTGATAATACGGGTGGTATTTACGAATCTTATGGGCGTGGTTGGTTAATTCAACCTGATCCGGAAAAAGACAAAGTATTAAAAATGGGAGAGTGGAATACCATGAAAATTAGAGTGGAAGGGCCTGAAGTTACCACTTGGCTAAATGGTACTCAAATGGTACACTTAGTAGATGAAAAAATTGGTGCTGGAAAGGGCGCAGTAGCACTTCAGATTCACGATGGCGGAGGAATTAAAGTAAGCTGGAAGAACATAAAATTAACCCCGATAGTGACAGAATAAACTTCTTGGCATTGTTTCCTCGAAAACTAATCAAAACCATAATTTCAAATACAACAACCTTAAATATGAAAAAACTCTTTCTACTTACATTTTTAGCAGCCACTGTTTCGGCTTGTAGTACTAATTCTCAAACTGAAGACGATGGCTGGATTCACCTATTTGACGGCACCACCACAGAGGGTTGGAGGGCATATAATGGAGATAAACTTCCTCCACAATGGGTTATCGAAGATGGTGCACTGACCTTCGATACCGAAAAACGATTAGAATCTGACCACCAAGGAGGAAAAGATATTATTTATGCTGCAGAAGAGTTTGACAACTTTGAATTGTATTTAGAATGGAAAATTCCAGAAGGTGGAAACAGTGGTGTTTTCTATCATTTGAAAGAAGGCATTGAAGGAGGTCCAGCAGCTGTAGCTCCTGAATACCAATTGTTAGATGACCTTAAATGGGAGGAAATCAATAATGCCAAACTCCAAGAATGGCAAAAGACAGGTGCAGATTACGCCATGCACTTACCTGATACTACTCAAAAAATTGTAAAGCCAGCAGGAGAGTGGAACACAACAAGAATTATTTTCACCCCAGAGCGAGTAGAGCATTGGTTGAATGGGAAAATGATTGTGTCTTTTGTGCCATGGTCAGACGATTGGTATGAGCGAAAATCTGCTGGAAAATGGAAAGATTACCCAAAATACGGTTCGTTCAAAACAGGCTATATCGGTTTACAAGACCACGACAGTCCGCTTTGGTTTAAGAACATCAAAATCAGAAAACTATAATTAATTTCTTTATTGACTCATTCTTTCATTTATCAATTAATTAATTCCCTCATTAATTCATTATTATGAACAAAAGAGACTTTTTAAAAAGCGCTGCTATAATTACCTCAGCTTCTATGTTGCCCTCATCTCTTTGGGCTTTAGCTAAGAACGATAAACTTAGAACTGCCCATATTGGAGTAGGAGGAATGGGTATGGAAGATTTGAAAGCCATCGCATCGCACCCCGCGGTAGAAGTTACTGCCCTTTGCGATGTAGACGCTAAAAATCTGGCCGCTGCGCTTAAAATGCATCCCAAGGCTAAAACCTATACTGATTATCGTCAAATGTTGAAAGAGATGGGAAGTGACATTGATGCAGTTGTGGTTTCTACACCAGACCACACACACGCACCTGCTTCAATGATGGCCATGGAAATGAATAAGCCTGTGTATTGTCAAAAACCATTGACCCACCACGTTACTGAAGCCAGGGCCATGCGTAAAATGGCAGAAGAAAAGAACATAGTTACCCAAATGGGTATTCAAGTGCATTCATTTTATGATTACAAATTAGGAACAGCCTTAATACAATCAGGTATAATCGGTAAAGTAAAAGCTGTGCACGCTTGGTCTCCAAAGAACTGGGGTTTTGATGGTCCAGCCCCTGAAGGAAGCGACCCTGTGCCTGATACTTTAGATTGGAACCTTTGGTTAGGAACAGCCCCTGAAAGACCTTACAAAGAAAGAGTTTATCATCCAGGGAACTGGAGAAAAATTATGGATTATGGCTGTGGTACGTTAGGAGATATGGGCGTACATATTTTCGATACTCCTTACAATGCCTTGGCCTTAGATATTCCAAAAACTATTCGCACTAAATGCCGAAAACCAACAGGTTTTGGCTTTCCAGAAAACAATATTGTTACTTACGAATTTCCAGGAACAGAATATACCACCAAGAAATTTAAATGGGTTTGGTACGATGGCCCGGGAGCGCCTAAAAACCATAAAGATCTAAAATTGCCAAATGGCGACCAGCTTCCTGACCAAGGAGCTATGTTTGTGGGCGAGAAGGGGAGACTTTTATTACCGCACTTTATGCAATTACCTAAGCACATTGTGAAAGGTGAATATGTGGATATAGATTTGGAGCCTTTCTCAAATGTAGGTAGTCCTACGGAAGACTATGGTGCAGAGAGTAAAAAGCATTATCACCAGTTTGTGGATGCTTGTATGGGGAAAGATCAGGTTAGCGCACCATTTTCATACGCTGCTCGACTGACAGAAACAATACTATTAGGTGTTATTGCTGGTCGATTCCCAAACAAAAAGCTACACTGGAACAGCCAAACTGCCCGTTTTAAAGAAGAAGAGGCCAATGCCTTTTTAGATGGTGAGTATCGAAAATTCTAATGGACTTCGGTTCATTTCCTAAAAACTTATTTTCTTACTTAGAGTCCCAGTCGAATCAACGGCTGGGACTTTTTTGTTGTGCTAAACTGTATACATTATAGCCAACCGTATTCACTTTTATTAAAACTGCAATTGCGAATAAAATAGTTTTACATATATTTACTGCAATTACGATTAATATAAAATGAAGAAAACAAAACTTGGTGAATTTGAAGAGTTGGTGCTACTGACTGTGCTAGTTTTAAGAGAAGAGGCTTATGGAGTTGAAATTAAGCGCGATTTGGAAGTTCGTTTAAAAGAATCATTAAGCGTAGGTTCAGTTCAATCAGCATTAAAGCGACTAGAAGAGAAGGGTTATTTAGATTCTGAATTTGGAGAAGCAACCCAGAAAAGAGGGGGTAAGCGCAAACGAATTTATACCGTAACCGCATCGGGCTCAAAAGTACTGAACGAAATGAAAGATATTCGCGCTCAATTGTGGAACGCAATTCCAAACGTTTCAGTAAGTTTTCAAAATTTATGAATTCCAAAGAGCATATATACCCACCTAAATGGCCACTTAAACTTCTTCGAGGCTTGGTCAAGCCTCGATATTTAGAAGAGATTGAAGGAGACATGGAAGAGGTTTTTACAGATTACCTAGAAGCGTATTCTCCTGCCCGTGCCAAAAGGCGATATATCATAGAAACACTCAAACTATTAAGGCCCAGTCTGCTCCGTGGAATGTCTGGTTCCTATCAATTAAATTATTTCGGCATGTTTAAACTAATGGTCAAAAGCGCAACAAGAAACTACATCAAACACAGAATGGTAGCCACCATGAGCCTTCTTACGCTCATTTTTGGGGTCGTTTGTTTTCAACTAATTAATGCTTGGCTTCAAAATGAGCAAAGCATGGATCAGTTTCATGGCAAGTCAGATCGAATTCACATTGCTGTAGCAAAACTGAATCCCAAGGCTGAATTATCACCGCTACATGTTCAACGAATCTTCAATCTAGATTACAGTAAGTTTCCGCAAATAGAGAAAAGCCTGATTGTACATACTTATGGGGAAGATGAAATCAAGCTGATTAAGGATGAGGTTGCATTTGGAGGGAAAGCATTGATTGCAGACAGCACATTTTTCGATTTCTTTGATTTTGAATTGATTCGAGGCGATGAATTAGTTTTGAACGATCCAAGTAGTATTGTTCTCACTCAGGAATTTGCAGAACGTGTTTTTGGTAACGAAGACCCAATGGGCAAATTGGTTTCAATCCGCTGCGACCAAACGGGCACCTATAAGGTAGCTGGAATAACAGCCAATATTCCTTCAAACAGTTCTATTTCTTTTGATTTTATAGTTCCAAGGCAATCAAAGCGCTTTTGGCGAAGAATGCCGCAAGATTTGCTCTTGGCAAATTATAGTTTTGATCGGGAGGCTTTCAATCAGCAAATTGAATCATTAGGCAGGGAAAATGCCCGCTTCCCTGAAAGCCAAATTTCCACCATACCCTTGAATACGGTCTATAATGATCGCCCCTTTAATATTTCACTTTTTGCGAAATATGGCGACAGCACCAGCTTTCAGACCATGCAGTTTGTCGCTGCTATCATTTTCCTTATTACGCTCATCAGTTTTGTGAATTTACAATCTACACTGCAACTGACTTTAGTAAAGAAGCTCGGAGTAAAACAGGTGATGGGTGCGAGTAAATTCGACCTTGGTTTTGAGGTGGTGGTGAGTAGGCTACTCTATTTTTTAGTAGCCTCAGGAATGGCTTTTCTGCTTTATCAATTTACCTTCCCATGGTTTGTAAATACAATAGGACTTTCTCTGGATCCTAATCCAGTACGTAACCTCTTCAACTTACTGACATCCATAGGTGTTATCGTAATAATTTCGATTATCACTTCACTTATTCAAATTTCTAAAATTAAAACGATGCAGGCCATTTCGGGGGAAGCGAATATGCTCAAAATTCCCCGTTCACAACGGGTAATGACGACCATACAGTACAGTGTAACTGTATTGCTTTTGGTTGCAACTTCGGTGGTGTTTCTTCAACTGCGTTTTATGCTGAATAAGGACACAGGCTTGAATCAAGCCAACATTATTAAAACTGACTTTTTTGAATTGTCGCCTAATGGCGCACAAGACAGTTTAGCTCAGCAAAACATGGAGCGCCAGTTTCAATATGTGATGTCGCGCATCGAGGAACAACCTAATGTTTTGGCTGTTTCGCAAGGAAGTATGCCTAATGATATTGCCTATCAAAACGATTGGAAAGTTGTGGGTTCGCAGGATGGTTACAATTCTGTTAACAGCATGTCTGTTGATCCACATTACAGAGAATTGTTCGGTTTACAGTTGGTCAAAGGTCGCTTTTTTACTGATTCGTTGGATACGAACAACTCTCCAAAACTGGTGATTAACGAGGCTGCCATGAAATATTGGGGCATCGATGATATTGGCCAAGTAAAGCTTACTACTAATTCTCGCTCCAATGAATCAGTGAGTTATACAATTATTGGTGTGGTAAAAGACTACCATTATGAACACCTATCGCAAAAAATACGCCCCTTAGTGCTTTCTTACTATACCTATATGGACAGCGATATACTGATTCGTGTAAAGCCAGAAAAGCAAGCTGAGGTGCTTGCGTTTTTAGAAGGTTTGTTTCAAGAAATCAATCCAAAAGCTTTTTTCACCTATACCACTATGGAAGATCAAATTGCTCAGCAGTACTCAAAAGAGCAACAGACAGGCAAAATCTACTTGGCATTAAGCATCGTTGCGTTACTGTTGTCTTCAGTAGGTTTATTCACGTTTGCTTTTCACGAAACCAAGCGTAGGACCAAAGAAATAGGCATTAGAAAAGTAAATGGAGCCAATGCTAGCAATGTGTTCTGGCTTTTGAGCCGTTCATTTCTGAACTCTATAATCATTGCTTTCATTCTAGCCTGCCCTGTGGCGTGGTATTTAATGAAACAATGGCTCGATAATTTTGCCTATCGCGTTGCCATTAGTTGGTGGGTTTTCGGTTTGGTAGGGCTTGTGGTAACTATGGTTGCCTTAATTGCGGTTAGTTGGCAAACCCTGAGAGTCGCTTATCTCAACCCGGTCGATTCACTGAGGTATGAATAAAAAAATGTAGGTCACGGTATTTATTGGACTGTTCAAGTACATAATTCACTTTATAAACCTCTTTTAAGCTTGAAGTTGAGTAAAAACGAAACCGCGATAGACGCTCACTTTGGTAACAAAAAAAGATCCTAGAATTAAAGAAATAGCTATTAGTTGGCTATTTCTTTAATTCTTATCCGTGCCATGCATATTTTCTTCGTGCTTCGCAAACCAATCAGGAGCTGCAAGCTCATTATCATAAATAAAAGCAACAATCGCCTTAATTTGCTCATCAGTTACTGGCGGCTTAGGCATTAATCCAAACCGTCTTATAGGTCCCTTCATCAATGCAGATTCTTCATTCGGATTCATAACGAATGCAGCCATGCGTTCCACAAAACCGTCACGACCTTCAGTAGCATTTAAGTAATGCTGTTTTACACCAACGAGGGGCGGAGCGAGCATTTCATCATGCGACCCACTTTTTGGGTTATGACAGGCATAACAAACTGTTGTAAGCAGGTTAGCGGCATCAATATTCGCCATAACCTCTGTGGGTTGATCGGTCGAGTTTTGAGTCTCTTCTGTGCTAACATCGCTTTTACTATTACAGCCCAATGCTGATAACATAGCTGTAAATAATAGGCCTAAGGCCAAAAATATGTTTTTCTGTTTCATGTAATTTAATGTCTCATCAAGTTGAAAAAAATCTGCTAACGCAGCCCGAAGTAAATAGACACATTTCTAATTTAAAAGTGAGTAACATTTGTTACCAAATAGCAGACATGACAGGCCACCACGCTGAGCTTTCCATTCTTCAAAATTCAGCTCCAAAACCTAAGTAGAGAAGTGCTTGCTATGCATAGGGCTTGATTATCAAGTAGCCCTCCCTATACACAACAAAACCCTTGAGGCTAGCCCCAAGGGTTCAACATAAATTATTTAAAAACCGTCAACCTATTTTGGGACGGAACACAATAAGAATGTGATTGGCTTACTTATAAATATCATTTATAATGCCTGCCAAACGAACTCCCGCTTGGGCAATTCTAAGTTCTAGAATATCGAAGTACTTATAAGAGTATTCGTAACTCAACCTTCCATTTTCAGGAATATCATAAATCTTATCGCGGTAGCTCATTGATTCCATTGCCCAATCACGAACCGTAGCCGATTGCCATTCTTTAACCTGCGCTTTGGTAGGGTGGTTTACCACATCCGCAAACTCGGTATAGCTGTATTGTTTGCCCTCAATCATACGGCTGTCCCAAACGCTGTGTAAGTTGGTGTTGCTGCCAAACCATTCCACTTTAGTGTCATTTCCGCCTCTGTCTTTTCCATTGCCCACGTGCATCGGTTGGTGAATATCGCCCACAAGGTGCACAAGGAATTTAAGGTTAGTCGCTTCTTGCTCAGGCGTAAGACCACCCGCTTTCAATTCCCTAATTATTTTTTCAATGGCCCAAACTACATCACCACCTTCCTGAGTAGGAGCGGTTTCGTAAGTCATTCCATCAGGAATGGTGCAATAATGCCAAGGGTTGGCATAGCTGTACGAACGGTCCGATTTAATATCGTCCATCCAAGTACTAACAACGGCCAGGGTTTCATTGCCCAAAACTCGTTTTACATGCTTCTGCGCCTTTTTTGTTAACATGCCATCAGCAATATGACCTACGGCACGGTGCCCAATTTGCCCCCAAAAAACGGTTTCGTCTTTAAGCGTATGGCCGCTGAAAATAAATAGTGCGGCTAGTAATAAAATCTTCTTCATAAAATCGAAATACTTTCAAGTGCAAGATTATAAAAATTCAATCGCTTCTGCATTACTGAATTATCATGACAAGATGAATAAAGTTTGAAATAACCGAATTATCTAATAGATTCAGTAAAAATTACTTTTATGAAAACACTGTTCAATTTTTTTGGTATTGCTCTTCTCTTTTGGGGTGGAATTGAAACTTCCAAGGCACAGCAATTGAAAATCGATTATCGCTCCTATCAGTCGCCTGTAAAAAATCAAGGCTACCGAGGTACTTGCACTGCTTTTGCCGTGGCTGCGGCTTTAGAAATTTTACCAGGCGCCCCGAAAGACATCAGTGAAAAATACATTTATGGCATTCGTAAAATGGTAGAATGGGACATGGGGGAAGGCAATATTACCGCTGGCGATTTTGTAGCCAATTATGCCATTGGTTTGGCCAAATACGGACTCATCAACGAATATGAATTGCCTTACAGCCCCATTTATACAGAATGGTCTGACTTTGATTCTAACCTGAGGAAAGTGATTTTAGAAGGCGATATTGGGCCGGTTTCTTTAATGGCGCAGTATGTTCCGAAAGCCAAAGTTTTTGTAGGCGAAAATCAATCGAAGGTTTTTAGTGTGGAAGAGCGAAGAGATATTAATCTGATTCGTCAATTGCTACTCCAAGGCCACAAAGCCATACCCGTGGGGTATACGGTGTATGCTCCGCAATGGCAGAATAATTCTGGAAAGCCAGAAGATAGGCTAAGGCTGGAAGGCTCGGGCTTTGCCATTAAGGGCATTAGCTCGAATATCACTATGGACGCAGCTAAGCGGCTGTATGGCGATGAACTACTGCCGAAAATTCATAAAGGCGAACTGAAAGTAGTACGCACCGACCCAAACCCAAAAGCTTATGGCGGACACGAAGTAGTAATTGTAGGTTTTGATAGCGATGGCTTTATCCTGAAAAACTCGTGGGGAACTGATTGGGGCGATGGTGGCTACTTCTATATCAGCAATGAGTTCCACCAGCTTTTTGTTAACGAAATGGCCGTTTTTTATGGGGTGACGAGTAGGTAGGAGCCTTAACCCGTTTCCATAATGGTAATGCCATTTTTAAACAAGCGCGATCAATTATGGGTTTGGAGTTCAAAACAGAAAAAACCATCAAATGAAAAAGACCTACGCCATCCTCAATACCCTAGTCATCTTTGCTGTTATTTTTTGGAACTACTGGAGCAATACTGCGGGCATCAATGGAAATACGGTAGGGGGCTTAAGTGCTGAGTATGTCAACCTATTTACGCCTGCAGGTTATGCTTTTTCCATTTGGGGGATCATCTTTATTGGCCTTATCGTTTTGGGGATCCATCAGATTAAACTGGCCTTTACCAACTCAGACTACTGTGACAGCATCTTAAAAATTGGCCCTTGGCTGATCATTGCCAACTTTGGTAATGCGGCATGGCTGTGGTTTTGGTTGAATGAACAAACAGGCATCAGCGTGATGGTAATGTTTTTGATCTTGTTTTCCCTGGTTCAGATTATTCTGAGGTTAAACATGGAGCGCTGGGATGCCCCTTTAAAAGTAATTGCTTGGGTTTGGTGGCCCATCTGCGCCTATAGTGGCTGGATAGCCGTGGCTACCATTGCCAACATTGCCGCTTATTTGGCTAAAATAGGTTGGGAAGCTGTTTTTGGTGAACTCACATGGACCCTAATTATGATTTCTGTGGCCGGACTACTTAACCTTTTTATGGTCTATACCCGCAATATGCGTGAGTTTGCTGTGGTAGACATCTGGGCCATCACCGCCATAGCTGTAAGACATTGGGGCGAAATGCCGAGCATACAATGGACGGCTGTTTTTTGGATTGTAGTACTGACCATTGCCGTAAGCGCCCATGCTTATAAAAACCACGAGACAAATCCTTTTAGAAAGTTGGTAAGTAAGTGATTTGATGTAAGATCAGATGGAAAGCCTAAATACGAAGTGGCAATGGAGGCTACTTTTATGTGAGAAAGAGTTTCACCAGTTTTTCGTCAACGAAATGGCCGTTTTTTATGGGGCGACTGGGAGGTATATTGAAGTAAGTACCCATGCCTATAAAAGCCGTAACACAAATCCTTTCTAGTTAAGACTGAAATATGTCATCTGTGAATAGCCGCTGTCAGTAATTCTGACATATTTGGTAAAAAATGGTTTTTATGCAACATTATTCTAGATGTCACTGAAATTGTGTCATGAAAATCTGTAATTCTCATGTTAACCATAGATTGGCACTATTACTGATATCAACAGCTCATGAATTTGACACAACATACTATTAAAGTAGGAGGTGAAAGTACTTTTTCATTTTTTTACAACTCGTATGAATAACGGGTACTTCAAATATTATAAATCTGGAGTTCTCGTAACTCTTCTAGCAATACTGGCAGTAGTACTGTATTTAGCCAAGGACTACTGGGGTCTTTCAATTTCCATAGTTTCGGTAATAACAGGTTTGCTGTATGTTATTGATAAGTGGCTTTGGAACACCAAATTTTTTTCATGGATGTTTTGGGTTGATGATTTCTCAGGAAGATATGAAGGCCAATTAGAGTATGAATTCCGTGATGAGAATTGTCAAGTGAAGAAGGGTGTTTTGAAGCATGTTAAGATCATCCATCAGACAGGTAGCAAAATCTCCGTTGTATCATTCACAATAAAGACTGATGGCTCGCCATCTTCACTTTCCGAAAGTCAAGGCATGTATGTTGAGAAAACCAACGGTGACAAACACTTCAACCTGATTTACTCATATCTAAATCAAGGTAGTCAGGAACAAGGTTTTCCTCCACATTACGGAACCGAAATAATTAAGGTGATCGGTACAAATGACAAGGTATTGTCTGGGAGATATTTTACAGAAAGACTTCCATATAGCACTAAAGGAAAATTCATCGATTTGAAATGGGTAAGTAAGAACGAACAACATGATTTTTAAAAATGGCGAACACACATAATTTATTTGAAGAGTACAATAGGGAGATTAAGCTTGATGGGGATAGGAGAGGCCTGTTAAAAGTGAGACGAGATGATCTTAGATCCAGAATAAAAGGAGGATTTAGAGAACTGAAACAAGAGAAACAGCTACTGCTAGAAGGTCTGAATATAACCATCGAAGAGGAGATGGAGTTTCAGAGTCAAGGTTCCTATGTGATGGATACGATCATCAATCCTAGTAGAAAAGAAGACGAATACGATATTGATGACGGTGTTTATTTTATGGGTAGTCGAGACCGTTACAGCAGACCTGATCCTGAAGCCTTTCATGAATTTGTGATACAGTCCATCAAGAAAGGAGAAAGTAAGAATACAATTGAGGAGATAGAAGACCGAAGTACGTGTGTCAGGGTGAAATATAAGGGTGTCAACGGAGATTTCAACTATCATGTAGATCTTCCTATATATTATGCAATAAACGTCAAGGAACCAGACCTTGCTGATACTAAAGATGGATGGTACACAAGCAACCCCATCGAATTCATAGTTTGGTTTGAAGACTTGGTTCAATCCGGATTTAAGGCTGAATTTATTTTGGAAAGCAAGTTCTTTGAAGAAGAATATAAAGAGTGGTTAAATGACCGAAGAAAGGCAGATCATCAGCTTCGGAGAATCGTACGGTACCTAAAAGCATGGGGTGATCATTTGAAAGGAGATATGCCACCAGGAGTAGTAATGACAATACTGGCGGGCTCTGATTCAAATTTTGCTGGAGGTGATCGGGATGATGTAGCCTTGCGCGACACTTTGGTCAACATTAAAAATTGGCTAGAACTTAACGGTTTTAAATGTCCCCGGCCTACTACTCCAAAAGGTGAGGATTTATTTAGAGGCTATTCAGATGAAAAGAAGGAGTACTTCCGAAATGTACTTAACAGTTTTATTACTAGTGCGAATCAGGCGCTTGAAAACCCCAACCAAAAGGACGCTAGTCTAAAATGGCAAAAACATTTGGGAAGTCGGTTTCCGACTCATTTGGCAAAAGATGAAATTGAAGGAGCTAAGACCTATTTAGCATCTCCGGTGATAAAAAGTAACAATTCAAGGAGTGCATGATTAGTCATGAAGAGGCAAAGAAAGTAGCTTATGAAAGTCTAAGCCGCATAGAGAATGTTCGAATTCTTTCTGAAAAGGAAGCGCAGAAAGTTCTACCTGGTTCTAAATTAGATATATGGGAGGTTTCTACAGAAGTTACTGGTCCAGATGTGATGCAGCAAGACGTAAAGTTGAATCTCATATTCCTTCCAGATTTTCCGCTATCACTTCCAAAGGTGATATTAGGAACTGATGATTATGAAGGCATCAAATACATTCCTCATGTTGATGTAAGTCGCTTGGTTTGCACTTATGACAATCAAGCGCAGCCTGACCCTGACCTTCCTGGAGAAGTCGTAATTGAAACTTTACGGAAAGCCAAGAGGATCATTGAAGAAGGTATTAATGGCACCAACAAACCCGACTTTGACGATGAGTTTGCAGCATATTGGGAGGGCGAATATTCTAATAAAGACACAGTCCTCACAAATCTTCTCCTATTAGTAGAAGTACCATTGAACCCGAATATTAAACTAATCTCGTTAGAAAATCCTGCGAATAGAATATCTTACGTGATTCATCAGGAAGAGGGTATTGCCAGAAGGTTTAAGGCCTTTCTTAATAATCACGGCAGAAAATTCAAAGAATCTCAGGCCTTCTTTCTTGGAAACCTTACAGGTGAATTTACCCCACCATTCGACCTAACCAATAAGGATGTAATTGAATTGGTCAAAAAGGAGACTCCTGAGAGTTTCGATGCATATAAAGCTTTTCTGAATAGCCAGGAGTACCCTAAACTTATTATGTTCTCAAAACTGTTAAGTAGCGAACAGAGGTATTTTGGTTGGTCACACAATCGCCCTAAGCTTAATCGAAATGGATTTCGGTCAGGCTCACTGACGGCATTCCAAGCATTTTCTACCTTTCAATATAGTGAGCCGGTAAAGAGAATCAGCCCAGAATTATTCAATTCAACAAGGTTGCAGAAAAGGAGTTCGGGGCGGAATTCTAAAACCGTAAACTCCATTATTTATTCAATTGCAGGTGTAGGGAGCATAGGGTCGAACCTCATTCATTTTCTAAAAAGTCATCCAAGTGCAGAGTTTCGTCTAATCGATAAAGAAATTCTAAAAGTTGAAAACCTCGGCAGACACTTCTTAGGCTTTGATTATTTGAATAAGAACAAGGCTTTTGGTTTAGAAGGTTTTTTGAAAGAAAATAATCCAACGAGAGAAGTAACTGCTAGAGATGTTTCGATACACAGAGTTGTTGAAAATGAGCCTGAGTATGTAAATGAATCAAACCTTTTGATCGTATGTATTGGTGAAGAAAATATTGAGAAATGGATAGCAAGTAAACTAGCAGAAAACATTATAAAAATCCCGATCCTGTTTGTTTGGGTTGAACCATATCTGGTTGGTGGGCATTGTGTTTACATTACACCAAATCATAACAATTATGGTAGCCTATTCGATGAGAATGGTCTGTTTAAATTCAACGTTATTAGTAGTACAGAGTATCTATCGAGTAATCCCGCTCTCTCATCGAAGGAGGCTGGATGTCAAACTAATTTCACCCCTTATTCGGCTGATCAAGTATTGAGTTTTTTAGGTGCTCTTTATCCACATATTTCAAAAATCATTGCGAATGGTGAGCCGAATGCCAAGTCTTTTACTTGGGTTGGGGATAAAACTATTTTGAATAATTTCAATCTTCAAGCATCAGATTATGGAAAGGGATTAATAGAAGGTTCAATAAATTATAATTTGCTAGGTGATGATGGAAATTCAGATTGAAGAATACCAGATTTACATTTTGGATTCCGTTTTGGAGATAATGGGGAATTACAAGCAGACTGACCGTAAATCTCCAGAAGCTGGAGGTGTACTTTTAGGTCAGGTAAAGAACAATAGAGTTTACATTATGAAGGTATCTACGCCTTCAATTCGGGATAGATCAAGTCGCACTTCTTTTATAAGAAACAAGAAAGTTGCTCAGAGTATCATTGATTACGAGTTTACGAATAGTAAAAAAAAGACAATCTATCTTGGAGAATGGCATACGCACCCTGAAAAGCACCCTAAACCATCTGGGGTTGATCTAAAGATGATCTTTGATCAGTATAAACGAAACAACTTAAACGAACCCTTTCTGCTTCTGATTATTCAAGGAACCGGGGGGCTTTACATCGGATTTGTTAACAACAACGGATTAACTGGAATAAATATAAACGATCAATTCCACTGCAAATGTAAAAGCTAGAAAAAGTTACTCGCCTGACCACCCCAATAAGTCTGATGAGTTTGTTTAAGGTTAACCCCTTTTCCTCCTCGCCAAAAGCACCGCGCCAATAATTATTAAAAGTGTGCCTATACTGAAGAGCATAATCAAATAGGACATATTGCGCTGGATGACCACAAAGTCGGCAATGCCAGCGGCTTCAAATAACCATTCGTCTGCTAGGGCGGAAACCTTAATTACAGCAGCAATTACAGGTCAGATCAATATAATAGAGATACAAGAAGCTGAGTAAATAAAACCGCTAGAGGTTCTATTACTTGTTTAGAACCTTTAAAGGTTATATTCTTTGTTTATAACGTAAGAAGGTTATAAATTCAAGGCTATGAAGATAGTTGCTGCTGTTATTACGGGTGATATTATTAGGTCTACGGATATAGAAGGTGATTTCAGAGAGGTTTTACACCGAATAGCGAATGACATAAGAGATCAAATAGATCAACAATTCCTAATTGATGTTTATAGGGGAGATAGTTTTCAAGCCATTTCTAAAAAGCCTGAGCAAGGTTTATTGATGCTCCTTTTAATAAAAGCAGGGCTAAAAAGACAACAGACAGAAAGGAATAATCAAACCATACAATGGGACGCTCGAATGGCTATGGGCATAGGTAAGCTGGAGCATTACCCTGAATACAATCAGCTACGCGAGCTAAGTGGAGCACCTTTTACCAGGTCGGGTAGGAGTTTAGACAGTATGAAAGAAAAGAATAAAGAGATAACAATTGTTACTGGTGAAGAGCAACAAGACAATGAGCTTAAAGCAGTTTTACCCATGGTTGAAGCAATTGTTGCAAGATGGACAACCGCTCAAGCCAATGCAGTTTACCTAAACCTGCTCTACCAAGGCATCACACAAAAAGAGATAGGAGATAGACTAGGAAAAACACAGGTAGCTGTAAGTAAAAGTTTAGACATCAGTAGAATAGATGCATTGATGCCCTATATCAAACGGTTTGAAACTCAGACACAACAATGGACTCACCAGAAATAGCAATACTCCTTAGGTTAATAATAGCTCACCTCTTGGCCGATTTTGTTTTTCAAACCAACGGCATGGTCAAAGGCAAGAGGGAAAAAGGCCCAAGGTCTTCCCAATTCAGGTGGCACCTAGTCATCGTAGCGGTGTTGACTTATCTCTTTATAGCCGACTGGGCGAATTGGTGGGCACCAATGGCCATGGCAATTGCGCATGGTATTATTGATTGGATAAAAATCAGTATTAAGAAAGATAACATGTGGATTTATCTAGGTGATCAATTTGCTCACTTTATCAGCATTATCTTGCTATGGATGCTGTTAATACCAAAACCATTCGCAGCAATGATTGATCTAAGTTCCTTTGAATTTCATTCAACGTTCCTCATAATCGCTATTGCATACATTATAGTAGCTCTTCCTTCAGGTGTACTGATTGGCTACCTCACCAAATCATGGCAAGAGCAATTAAGCGATAAACAAAACCAAGAAAGCCTAAAAGATGCAGGCAAATGGATTGGCATAATAGAACGACTACTCATTTTAACCTTTATCATTTTCAACCAATGGGAACCTATAGGCTTTTTATTAGCAGCAAAATCAGTTTTTCGATTTGGAGATTTAAAGAAAGGTAAAGAACAAAAGAAGACAGAGTACATATTAATCGGGACGCTGTTAAGCTTTACGCTCGCTATTTTTATTGGCTTGCTCGTTCAACTGATGATTAATTAGTCGCTTCTATTGTTTTTGACCATCTAAGCTCTTTTCCTTCTCGCTAAAACGACTGCGCCAATAATTATTAAAAGTGTGCCTATACTGAAGAGCATAATCAAATAAGACAACTAGGGTAGTAGCAATATTAGGGCTGTCCATTTCTAAACAACAAATACCAAAAAGCAATTATCAAAGGTTTCGACTTCAATACATCCACACTCCAACACCTCAACACCTCAATACTTCCACACTTAAATACTTTTCCTCACATTCCAATACACCCATTCCACAGTTCACTACAGTATCAATATTAATTAGTTGTACATAAGTGAAAGATATATTTCTTTTATATTTGTGTAAGTAATCAAATCGTAGCCATACACATGAAAGGAACATACCTCGGAGAATTTGAAGAACTGGTGCTGCTTACCGTAGGCGCCCTTTATCCAGAAGCCTATGGGGTAGGCATTATGGATGAGATTGCCAAAGAGACAGGTCGATCGGTAAATATCAGTGCCATTCATTCTGCCTTAAGGCGGTTAGATGAAAAGGGTTTTGTTAAATCTGAAATGGGCGGGTCTACTAATGAAAGGGGAGGCCGCAGAAAGCGCATTTTCGAACTCACTGCCTTTGGTAAAAAGGCATTGGACGAAGTGCAAGAACAGCGCATGAGCTTGTACAACCGCATTCCCAACATCTCATTCAGCAGTTAATGAAAGAACAACAATTCATAAGGCCACCACGCTGGGTGTTTCGCTTCCTCACTTTCTTCTGCAAGGAAGAATTTCTGGAAGAAATCAGTGGTGACCTAGAAGAAATCTATCATGTCAACTATCGGGTGCATGGAAAACGAAGTGCCAATTGGCGCTATGCCTGGAATGTGCTGCGCTTTTTTAAATGGTCCAATATCAAGAAAACAACAAGGTTCAACTCAAATATTGTAACAATGACACGCAACAACTTTAAAATTGCCGCAAGGGTACTTTGGCGGCAGAAGGTAAATACCCTTTTAAATGTAACTGGAATCTCAATTGGCATTGCTTGCTTTTTGCTTATTTCACTTTATGTAAAGCGAGAACTCAGCTTCGATCAATTTCATGAAAAAGGAGATAGAATTTACCGCACCTGGACTTTAGAAGATTACGGTGGCGACCAACAGTTTTTTTACACCAACTCGCCACTTCCTTTAGAAAAGGCGCTGGAAGATCACATTCCCGATATAGAAATAGTGGTGCAATACAACCGCAATAACTTTTTGGTAGGCGAAGAAGGCGCAAGAATCAACGAGCCTATTGCCATAGCCAGTCCGGAATTCTTCGAGATGTTTACATTTCCTATTGTTATGGGAAATCAGGAAAAGCCATTGGCAGATAGAACTTCCATCGTAATTAGCGAGGCTTATGCGACCAAGTATTTTGGCAACAAAACGCCCATTGGTGAACCAATTTCCATACTCATGAATGGAGAAAATAGAATATTCAATGTGTCGGCCATTATGCAAGACTTGCCCAAGAATACAGGCTTTAGTTTTGACATGATGATCTCGAATGCAAATGATGAGCTACTGTACGAAAAACGGGCTTTACAAGCTTGGTTTCATGTTTCGCCAGAGACATTTGTGCTAGTAAAAGAGAATTCTACATTGAAAGCGGTTGAAGAAAAACTTCCTGCAATGATAAAAACGGTATTGGGTGATAGGATGGAAGAAGGCGAATATACTTTGGGCTTGCAAGCCCTCACCGACATCCACTTAAACCCTGACTTCCCTTTGGGAAATATGCCCGTGGGTAATCCTAAATATGTGTATGTACTCGGAGCCATTGGCTTGTTAGTGCTACTTATTGCTTGCATTAACTACACCACGCTTTCTATGGGGCAGTCTATGAAGCGCGCCAAAGAAGTTGGGGTAAGAAAAGTAGTGGGCGCACAGAAATCAGGTTTGGTTTGGCAGTATTTATCAGAAAGTGTTCTAATTACTTTTATTGCCATGACGATTGGATTGGTGGTGGCCTATTTGCTCTTGCCGTTTTTCAACAATTTGGCCAATACAAATTTGGTAATGCCCTTTGATTTCGAGTCGCTTTGGGTGTATTTTGTAATGGCTTTGGGCATTGGTTTGGCTACGGGCGCTTATCCTGCTTTGGTGCTTTCCAGTCTTAAATTAACCAATGTACTGAGGGGTGGTCAATCTAGCATGGGCGGAAAAAACGTTTTGCGTAAATCACTTTTGGTTTTTCAGCTATTGCTCACGGTATTTCTGATTTCGAGTACTTTGATTATGAAAAAACAGCTCAATTATATTCAGAACGAAGATTTGGGCTTTAACCGTGAGGCCATGGTGTCGGTGGCTTTATATCCAGATCCTGAGGGGCAGGGGTTAGGCGATAATTTTACATCAGGTTTTAAGAATGGTCAGTTATTGAAAACTAAGTTGGAGGCCAACCCTGATGTATCGGATGTAGCCATGGGAAGCCATATTTTTGGTTCGAATGGATGGATGAAAGTGGGTTTTAATGATAAAAATGATGCCTTTAAGCAGTTCAATTTGCTAGTGGTAGACCCTTATTATATTTCCAGCTTTGACATACAAATAAAAGAAGGCAGAGACTTTGACCCTGCGCTGGATTTAGACAAGAGAGAGTCTGTTATTCTTAATCAAGCGGCAGTTGACTATTTCGGTTTAACCGAACCCATTGGAAAGAAAATACCCGGTGAAGAATTCGGTAATCACACCATAATTGGCGTTACCGAAGATTTCAATTTTGAGTCGCTGCATAGTTCAGTGAGACCCTTGGTGATTACGCAAAACGATCAACTCATATTCTCTGGCATTAACGATGTTAGTATCTCTGATTCGCCTACTCCAAAATTGGTTTTCAAGTATAATGGAGCAAGCCTTTTGGAAGTGAAATCTATCTTAGATCAAGCTTGGGCTTCCACTTTCCCTAACGAAGAATTGAGGTTCGATTTCATAGATGAAAAGTTGCGTCTGATGTATCAGGATGAAGCAAGGGTAAATAAAATTGTAGGTATTGCTACAGTTTTAAGTATACTGATTGCCAGCATTGGGCTATTGGGCCTTACTATTCTGATTGTGAATACGAAAGTAAAAGAGATTGGAATCCGGAAAATCTTGGGCGCTTCACCCATTAAAATATTTGCTATGTTGTTCAGTGATTTCTCTTGGCAGCTGATTATCGCTATTGTATTGTCGGTGCCGCTTACCTGGTATTTAATGAGCAATTGGCTTAAAGACTTTGCCTACCAAATCAATATAGGAGTGGACATGTTTTTACTAAGCGGCATTTTGGCTTTTGCCTTAACCACACTGGTAATTAGTTATCATGCCATTAGAGCAGCCAAATCGAACCCGGTAAAGGCTTTGAGAACGGAATAATCAAGACAGATGTATTTATGACTACAATGGACTTCCCGGAAAGAGAAGTCCATTATTTTTTTATATAAGTAAAGGTTGAATTGATCAGTTTCCGTTGTTCACATTAAAAATGTTCTATTGATAGCGAGAACATAGTGCACCAAATAATATTTTCCACTGATGTAAATTGCTCTTATAAATCACTGCCGAATTTCGGTTATTGTAATAACGTGCAAAATGTGTCTCGTCCTATTTTTACTTTTTATTGAGCTTTCATCTTGTACATTCAATTACAAAACCTCTAACCTAAATATTATGAATAAGCAATTCTCGATCATCTTGGCCACCTGCTTTGTTCTGGCCTTTTCCACTGCCTGTAAAACCAATGAATATGGTTTTACAAAAAGGGACATTCGAAGCGGGCAGAAGCTAATGGGTATGAATTTCGGGAAAGATGCCATCGATACCATGTATCAGTATTTGGGTAGAAATAAGCGCGGCTATGACACCTTGAGGAAGTACGAAACCCATAACGAAACTTTCCCTGCCATGACTTTCGATCCGCACCCTGCAGGTTTTGAAATTCCAAAAGCTCAAGTAAACGCTCCATTTGTTATTCCTGATAACGTAGAATTGCCTGTCAATAAAGAGGAAATGGCCTTTTATAGTATTCCGCAATTGGCTTCGCTGTTAAAGAATAGAAAGATTACTTCCGTAGAACTTACCAAACTCTACATCGACCGAATTAAGCGCTATGATGGCCAGCTTCAAAGCGTAATCAACCTAACGGAAGAATTGGGAATGGCCCAAGCCAAAAAAGCAGATCAGGAAATTGCGGCAGGAAACTACAAAGGAATGTTGCATGGCATTCCTTATGGTGTGAAAGACTTGATGGCTGTTGAAGGTTATCCAACCACTTGGGGAGCGGCTCCTTATGAGCATCAAATGATCGATTACACTTCTAGCGTAGTTAAACAACTAGAAGCCCAAGGAGCGGTGCTAATTGCAAAACTGGTGTCGGGTTCATTGGCCAGGGGAGATGTTTGGTTTGGAGGAAAAACCAAAAACCCTTGGGACTTAAGCCAAGGAGCAAGCGGATCGTCTGCGGGGCCAGGTTCGGCCACTGCAGCAGGTTTAGTGGCTTTTTCTTTAGGCACAGAAACTTTAGGGTCGATTACTTCACCTTCGTCTAGAAACGGAATTACCGGTTTACGACCTACTTACGGAAGGGTGAGCCGCTATGGCGTAATGAGCTTAAGCTGGTCGATGGATAAAATCGGCCCTATGTGTCGTTCGGCTGAAGATTGCGAAATTGTATTTGACGCCATTTATGGCAAGGACCCGAAAGATCCTACAACCAACACAGCACCTTTTAATCGTTCAACCAAAAAGCCAAGCGAGCTTAAAGTAGCTTATTTAAAAAGAGATATTGATCGAGACTCTTCTGCTACCGGAAATAACATCAGGTCGGCATTGGCTGTATTTAAAGATATGGGAATTACGCCCACAGCCATCGAACTTCCTTCAGATTATCCCTTCAATGTTTTTGATATTATTTTGCGTTCCGAAGCAGGTGCCTTTTTCGATGATCTAGTGCGCTCGGGTGAAGTAGATTTTATGGTAGAGCAGACAAGAGGCTCAAGGGCCAATTCGTTACGACAAGCCCGCTTTATTCCCGCTGTGGAATACTTACAGGCCAACCGCCAGAGAAGACAATTGATTGAAGAAGTAAATGCCCTTTTTATGCAATATGATGTAATCATTTCGCAAACTTCTCGCGGTAGCCAATTGCTAACTACTAACCTAACGGGACACCCTGTAGTGACAATTCCTACAGGTTTCGACCAAAGAAATCGACCTACTAGTGTTACCTTAATTGGGAATTTATACGATGAGGGGGTGATTTTAGGCTTGGCCAGAGCGTATCAAAATGTGACGGATTTTGACGAAAAGCATCCACCTTTGTTTTCTAAATAATATTAAAATGAGAATTAAGTCATTAGCTATAATATTGATAATAAACTGCTTAATGGGCTGTAATAAGCCCGAAAAATGGAGTAGCGAATTGGGCAGTTTAACCGCATTTGCAGAAATGGTCGATAGTGGTGCAAAGCAAATTGCTTTCAGCGAACCGATGACGATTGAGGATATGGAAGCGTTTATGCCCAAGGCCAAAGCCATAGCCGATCAGTATGGGGTAAAGCTAGTTCGAGAGGCTGACCTGATAAAAACTGACTTATTTGATAGCGAAATAGCAGAAGGAAAAGAAGTGCTCATTTTGTATAAAGGCAACAGCTATGATGCCTATATACAATTAAAGGAAGACAGAGAAAAGCTAGAAAAATCGGGTTTATATGAAGGAGCAGAAAGGCAAGAAATTGCCAGAAGACTTGGACGCTTACTGGGTTACTCGGCAAAGGGAATTAACAATAAAATTGCTTCCAATACTGATTACAAAAGACTTTCTGATTTTGGCGTAAAAGCCAGTAATGTATTTCTGTATTACAAAGATTTAAAAAAGGCCACTGAATTTTATACTGAAGTAATGGGTTTGGCGCTTATGGCCGAATGCGATAACGCAAACTTATTAAAGATTTCAAACTCGTCATATCTTACGCTGGTTGATGCCGCCAAGGGAATGCACTCTGCTGATGAACCCAAGTCTGTGGCAGTGGCTTTTCTTACCCGTCAGTTGGCTGAATGGTATGATTATTTGCAAGAGAAAAAAGTAGAGATAAAGTATACTTATAAACCAAAGGAGGGAGGTCCTCACGATGGATTTGTTGCCGTTGATCCAGAAGGTTATTTGCTTGAATTTGAATTATTTAAACAACACCAAGAGAATGAAAACTTTGTGCCTTATTTGGCTAAAACCAATGATGTATTGACCTCAGCAAAACATAATGAAACAGCCTTGGCTTTTCATGCTTCAGTTACTTGGCTGTACTACAAAGACTTATTGCCACTTCAGAATTTTTATGAAAATGTAATGGGCTTTGAATTGGCCGCTGATCAGGTATGGACAAAGATTTATAGGACTACTGATGATAGTTATATAGGTTTGGTAGATGTGAGCAGGGGAATGCATTCTTATGCTAAGGACAAAGCGGTAAACGTAGGCTTTATGGTAAACGACCTAGAAGGTTGGTTTAACTATGTGCAAGGTCATAAAGCTTTTGAGCTGAGGGAGAATAGTATCTCTAACGATAAAGAAGGTAAATACTCAGGGTTTGTTGGCTTCGATCCGGGGAATTATTTTTTAGAGTTTAATAAATTCAATGAACATTCAGCAAACGGAAAGTTGTTAGAGGCATTGGGCAATGATTAGCTACAAAACCTAAATTGATTGACCAAAAGTGAGCAAATTGTTGTCAGGATCAAGGATGGCAAACTCTTTTTGTCCCCAAGGTTTTAATTGCAAATGTCCTGCAGGATGTATTTCAATGTTGTTGTCTACAAAAGACTGATAAAGGCCATCAATATCATTGGTTCGGATATAAACCTGACCGTAATTTTCTGATGGCTCCAATTCCTTAAACTCGAAAAAATGGATTTCAATATCATCCTTTTTTACCATTAGGTAGCCTTCATAATTTCCAAATTCGTTAAAACCCAATTTTGAAATATAGAAATCCTGAGTCACGCTCTTCATGCGCATTGGAAGTTTAGGACATATTCTGGTTAACATAATTCAATAGTTTAGGAACACCTTACATTAGAACTAAAACCCCATAGCGAAAGTTTGATTTGCTACTTAAGTTACTGAATTTCAGGAATGACCCACAAGAAACTATACCAATGCCAGTTGCCATTAGAATCCGGAATGGTAATGGTGAATAAAGTTCTTCGGGCTTTTAAATCTGTTTGCGGACGAATGGATAGAGCTACATTTCCGTCACGCGTAATTCTCATGGATTTAGCGCATTTACTGCCTTGCACAAAGCATTGCATGGATTCCACAAAAAGGCCATTCTCTTTAAATTCGATAAGTATTTTAGGCTTTTCGGTACTGCCACTATAACCCGTAGAAATGGCTTCGGCATTGGTTACCGCTAATCCTTTCATTTTCATCTTGTCTTTAAACTGATCTACATCTCCGTAAGACTCCGACATGGGAAACCTCGGAAACTGAAACACATCGGAATATTCAGTTATTACTCCAGAATTCTGGGCAACAGCACCTTTAAAGCCCATTTCAGATAATGCAATCTTCATTTCTTCGTCATGTTCACCATAAGGGTAGGCAAAAACTTTAGGTGTAAAGTTGAGATTGGTTTTCATCAGGTTTTGACTCTCCTGCACTTCGCTTTTGAAAAAGCTATTTCGTGTTCGTTCAGAAACGCTTAAAAAGAAAGGATGGCTGTGGCTGTGGTTTCCAATTTCAACGCCTGCTTTTTGTGCTTCGCGAATATCTTCCCACGACATGTAATCGGTATAACCTATTGATTTAGTGTTTACAAACAGAGTGGCTTTAAAACCATATTTCTTGAGTAATGGAAGTCCATTTTCGTAAAAACTTTTGTAACCATCGTCAATAGTAATGGCTACCAACTTTCGTTTCGCAGCTGTGCTGTCATTCACTTCGTCTACCACCTCGGAAATGGTGAGAGAAGTATAACCTTGGGCTTTTAAAAATTTTAAATGCTCTTCAAAAGTTTCAGTAGCAATATTTGTAGATGGAAATCGGTCGTCACCAAACCTGTGATACACCAAAGAAGTAACTTCGTGTTTAATGCTTGCTTGTGCTAAAATGCTTAGGGTGTTTATTAAAAGTAAGGCTGAGGTTAAAAGGTATTTCATTGAATACTGCCGCTTAAATTGATGTAAGAAGGATCGATTATATAATTATCGAACTTGGTTAGTTCATTAAACCGAATCATAGCAGAGAGTTCTATTACATACTCTTCGCGCCTCTCAGAATAATGAGACAGATGGGAAATTAGTTTATATGGGTCTGAAGTAACAAGTCTTGCTGCTCTAAATTCACGATAAGCATTCACTCTTGCAACTGTCTTTAAATAATCTTCAATAGAATCTGCAAAATCTTCGTATTTACGCAAGTAAATAGTTTCTCCATCTCTTTGAAACTTAGCTGCTATTCTGGGTTCATTTGGGCTATATGACCAGATTCCAAACATGTTATTGGCCTCTTGAAAAACCCTTGAACTTCCCCAGCCACTTTCTATTATGGCTTGTGCTAAAATAATACTGTTGGGGTGGGTTACCATTCGGTTCAGTAATACCGTTTGGTTATCAGTACCAAAATCTGTGCAAAGTTGCTTATAGAAAGTACTGTCCTGTTCGCTCCAGTTTTCTTTTTTGAGTAAGTTCTTTACCTTATTTCTGTTTTGTTCAATTCTATATTTTGCTACTAAAACCGCAGGCAGAACTGCAGAAATAAACTTATTCTTTTTCTCAATCACATCAAGTGTATCTATGCCCTTGATGTGAGAATACAATAGGGGAGCCACTAGTGAATCTTTCAGCGGAAGGATGTCATTGGGGCTTTGTAATTCTATATGCTTTACCTCTAAGGTTACCGTGTTTGAAACCTCTGGTGTTGAGCAAGCAAAAATGAAAAAACAGAGCAAAACGCTAAACGAAAGTGGTGTCTTCAAATTATACCTTTTGTAGCTTTGAGGCATGGGCCAAAGATATTAAATATTCGTTCTAATACTTTACTTTAAAAAAATGTGCAATCAATATTGGATTTATTCACTATAAATTCCGTAAGCTCCAAACATTACTTAAGTTCTCTACCAGTCTGGAGATTTCGATTGACTCAAAAATTGCCATTAAATATATCTGATTTAACTTAGGGCCGCATTAACAGTTCGCATGAAGAAAAGAAACCTAAGGATATTACGAGATTACATCATTGGTTGGATCATAGCTATTATTTTTTGGGTAATAATGCGTAGCTATGGTGTAACGTTACATGTTCCTACTACTGCTGAACCAGCACAAGCTTTACGCTTAGTAATTATCTTTGGGCCTTTGGCTGGTATTATGTTTGGCTTAACTCAAATTAAAATTGAGCGCTATTTATATCGAAGGATTCCTCTGTGGAGATTAGAGCTCTTTGGGCTAGTGAGCAACGTGGTCATAATGTCTATTATGTTTATAATGGCTTATTTCATGATCAAATTTACACTTGGCTTTAATGAACCAATCGATTTTTGGCAATTTATAAGCAACCCTTCAGCAATTTTGGCCTTTTTTTACTCCATCTTTGTCAATTTTATTATGGCCTTGTTAAGGCAAATCAACCTCTCGTTGGGCGATGGTAATTTATGGAAATTACTGAGAGGTGATTTTTATACTCCCCGCGTAGAAAACCGAGTGTTTATGTTTATCGACCTCAAGAGTTCTACCACAATAGCCGAAACTCTTGGGCATATTCGCTACAGTCAGTTTATACAGGATTGTTTTTTCGATTTACAAGCCATTCATGAATATGGTGCTGAAGTCTACCAGTATGTAGGCGATGAAGTGGTTTTGAGCTGGAAGTCGACTCCTTCGATGGACTACTTAGTTTGTTTAAAGGCTTTTTGGGCTTTTCAAGATCAACTAAAAAAACGTGAAGCCAATTATATGGCCAAATACGGACTTGTGCCTGTTTTTAAAGCGGGCATCAACGAGGGTGAAGTTAGTGTGGCTGAAGTCGGTGAAATCAAAAGAGAAATCGCTTATCATGGAGATACCATGAATATCACATCTCGGATACAAGAGAAATGTAATCAATACGATCGCCTTTTATTGGTTTCAGAATGCTACTATAATAAAATCCGTCATCAGACAGGTTTTAAGCCAGAATTGCTTGGCGAAGAAGAATTGAGAGGTAAGCATGAACTGATAAAAATTTACTCACTAGAAAGGGCCTAAAAAGCCACTATCAACTTATGGAAAATACTAAAGCCAATATTTCAGAGAAGTTTTCCAAGTTTTCAGCCCATTGGACCCCCAAAATAATAGGAGAGCTCAATGGTCAATTAGTTAAATTGGCCAAACTGAAGGATGATTTTGTTTGGCACAGCCATGAAAATGAAGACGAAATGTTTTTGGTGTGGAAGGGCACTTTGATCATGGAATTTAGAGATAGAACGGAAACGATTAAAGAAGGAGAAATGATTATTGTTCCGAAAGGAGTAGAGCACAACCCACGAACAGAAAACGGAGAAGAGGTTTGGGTGATGCTTTTCGAACCTGCCGCAACACAACATACCGGTGAAGTGCAGCATGAGCGCACGCACAACGATCAGGAATGGATTTGAACCATTTTCAGTCTCTTAACGTCCTGTTAGGTATTCAAGATTGAAAGCATTTATTTTGCAAGCAGAAAAATACACTATGAAGCTATCGGTAGTTGTTACGGTTTACAACGAAGAAGACAACGTTATTCCCCTTTGTCAGAAAGAATACGAAGCCCTAGAAGGCATTGATTACGAGTTAATTTTAGTAGATGACGGTTCTACTGATGATACCGTAAAAAACATCAAATCTTTTGCAAACAATCGCACCAAGCTTTTGATTTTCAATAAGAACCATGGGCAAAGTACCGCCATGTCTGCTGGTATTGATATGGCACAAGGCGAATACATCGTAACCATGGATGGTGACCTTCAAAACGACCCTGCCGATATTCCTACCATGCTTGCTAAACTAGAAGAAGGCGAATTTGATGTGGTGGCTGGTGTGCGTGCCAACCGTCAAGATGGCTTTGTGTTGCGTAAGTTTCCGAGTAAAATAGCCAACTGGATGATCCGAAATCTGACAGACGTTCGTCTTTCAGATTATGGTTGTTCATTAAGAATTTATAAAAAAGACATCGCCAAAAACCTTGGTCTTTATGGTGAATTACACCGTTTCATTCCAGTTTTAGCCAAACTTCAAGGTGCTAAAATGACCGAGGTGAATGTGAATCATCACGCACGAATTCACGGAGAATCTAAATACGGTATCAATCGAACATTTAAAGTAATGGCCGATTTGATGCTAATGATCTTCTTCCAAAAGTACTTCAGAAAACCCATGCACCTTTTTGGAGGTTTAGGAATTTTAACCTTTGCCATAGGAATGATGATCAATATTTACCTTTTAGTGGTAAAGTTTGGTTATGGTGAAGATATTTGGGGCAGGCCATTATTGCTATTAGGAGCCATTCTATTACTTGGTGGTATACAGTTCATTACAGTAGGAATTATTGCCGAACTGATGATGCGTACTTATTATGAGTCGCAAGACAAGAAAGTCTATCGTTTAAAAGAAGTCTTTGTTGGACAAGCAGAAGCGTAATAAATGGCTTAAGCTAGCCGCCCAATTGGTGATAGCCGTAGTTGCTATTTACTTTGTAATTGGCGAAATCGACTTAGAAGAGTATAAAAACCGACTTTTAGGGGTGGATATTGGCTGGCTTGTTTTGGCCGTTTTAGCATTTAATTTATCCAAACTAATAGCGGCATTTAGGCTCAATCATTTCTTTCAGGCCATTCAACTTGATTTAAATGCCCAATTTAACCTCAAGCTATATTATGTGGGAATGCTCTATAATCAGGTTTTCCCCGGAGGAATTGGGGGAGATGGCTATAAAGTGTACTTGCTCAATAAACGTTTTAAATCACCCGTTAAAGGCTTAATTGCAGCCACACTGCTCGATCGTATCAGCGGAGTAGTAGCACTTGGTTTCTTAACTTTTCTTATGGCCCTTATTGGCGGAGAGGCATATAGCTTAATGCAAGGCTACGGATTTCTCATTTGGGTGGGATTGTTTGTCGCTTATCCATGCTATTACCTTCTGGTTTATTTTCTTTTTCCAACCTTTAAAAAAGTAAACCATATTACCAATTTACAGTCGTTGGTTTCGCAAATACTGCAAGTGCTATGTGCATTTTTTATGCTGAAAAGCCTGAGCGTTGCTGATGGTTATTTAGACTACTTCACGCTATTTTTAACTTCCTCTGTAGCTGCTGCATTTCCAATATCATTACCCGGTGGACTTGGTGTAAGAGAAGGTATAATGGTTTTGGGTGCTGCTCCAGATCTTTTCAACTTAGATAAGAATGCGGCATTAGCTTTTGCCTCGCTATTTTTCCTAATCACGCTGTTTAGCTCGCTCATTGGGCTAATTTACCTGCGTCAGGTAAAATCTATTGAGGCAAAAAGCAAAGGCAATTAATAATTCAGAACCATTACGCTGGCTTTTCCTATTTCATTAACTGTAACAATGAATATTTTACTGTATTCACTTTCATCCAGCTGTTCAAATTTCTTTTCACCCAAAAGGTAATTCGCTAAACCAGGAACAGTGTTAGAATGACCTGACACTAAAACCGTTTTTCCTTTGTAGTTCTTTACTATATCATCAGCAAAACTATTTTTACTCGGGTTGTACTCCTGAATTTCAAGTCCGAGTTGGGAGGCTAGGGGAACAACTGTTTCTCTGGTTCTTTTATAAGGTGATGAATAAATAGCCGCAACTTCAGCCGAAGATAGCATGCGGTGTAGTTTTTCAGCCCTTAGCTTACCTTCTTCATTTAATGATGGATCGCGTGGGTCATCCGTTCCTTTTTCTGCATGGCGCACTAAAATAAAAGTAGTCGCTTCCGTATTGGTTTGAGCAATACAGCCTAAAAAGCTTAAAGAAAACAGGGCAACGAGTAAGAACTTTTTCATGGTCTGATTATTATTTGAAGCCAATATAGAAAAAGTTCTTTAGCGTTTAGTAAAGGAAACTACTCATCGGCAAGGTCATCAATCTCAAGGGTTTCCAAAATATCGGCCATTTCATCAAAGTCTTTATAGCCGGGTCTTATTTCACTTCCTCCCTGAATGGCAATTCCTTTTAGGTCACTTTTGGCTAATTCTGTTACGGTTTCTGCTGTAAACCCAGAGGCCAAAACTATTGGAATATCTTTGGATAAAGTATTAAGCATGGCTTGGTCAATCTCAGAAGCATCGAGAAGTATATAAGCCAATTTTTTACCTGAAGTTTCCCAGGCCGCTTTTACCAAATCCATATCATGGGCTAAAAAGCTTACTGCCAATCCAGTTTCTAATGCTTCGTTAATCTGTTCAATATGTTCAACTTGGATGGCGTCCAGCTGATAACCTTCAATTACCGCTTTTATAACACTATTGGCTGAGGATATTTCACCTACATATTCTACACCAGAAAGCCATTCAGTAATTTCTTTATATTTCTGAATATCAGTGTAATTAGATGCACTCTCTTCAATTTCAAATCCAAGCTGATTTACTTCCATGCCTGCACAATAGCGAGCATCGCTCAGGTTATTTATACCGCTTACTTTTACAAAAGTTCTTAATGCCATGCCTATTGAGTTTTTCTATAATCAATTGATTGTTTGAATTCGGAATGCTGGCAAAACTAATAGAATTAATGCTGTTTTGCATACAATTTTAAAGCTTCTGATTACTTTGCAGAGACAGTATCAGAATTCGATTTTTAAGCATATTTAACAAAGAACAATATATCAAATGGCAGTTGTATTAGTAAACGACACGAGTTTTGAAAAGGAAATTCAAGAAAATGAGAAAGTGGTAGTAAAGTATTTTGCTGGCTGGTGTGGTAGCTGCAGATTGTTTTCACCGAAATTCAAAAGACTATCAGCAGATGAGCGTTTTGATGGTATTAAATTCTTAGATGTAGATGCAGAAGAAAGCCCAATTGCTCGTAACCTAGGTAAAGTATCTAATTTACCTACTTTCGCTATTTTTAAGAATGGTGAGTTGGTAGAAACCATTGCTTCCAACAAAGAAGATCAAGTAGTAGAAATGATTTCGAAATTGAATTGAAATGAAGATTCCGGTAATAAAAAAATTAGTTGAGGAAGTAGCCTTAGAAGATTTAAAAGCAGCTGAAGAAGCTTTGATGGAAGAGCAGAAACCAGCCATAGAAATTCAAGGAGATGATGAGGGTGAGCAACTTACACATGTGTTTGCGGCCATTTTTATATTAGAGAAAATGGAAAAAAATGGGGTTGATTTTAAAACAGCCTTGCGTGAATACACTCAAAAAGTGAGGACATCTATAAGCTAAAGCCTTATATTTGTTCGGGTAAAAAGAGAAATGGTAGTGCAATACTTTTTGCAGTACCATTTTTTTTATACTGATTCTATTGATATTTCGTTTGTTTTGAAGTTCTATATTTGTCCTATGTGGAAAAAAGCCTGCTTATCCTTTTTCATTGTCATTCTTGCACTTTCATCTTGCCAAACAGGTGAAGACCCAATTCCTGCACCGGATGCCGACCAAGGAAAGAGTTATTTCTTTATGGTGGAGAATAAGTATCGCGAATATAATGTACGTGAAATCAGGTATTCAGCAGTAGATATCAGCGACACACTTGTGTACCAATTGAGAGAAGAGGTTCATCAATCTTTTGTCAATAGTCAAGGAGAGGAATCGAGAATCATCCATCGCTTAACACGCGACAACGATACTCAACCATGGGTTTTAGATTCAGTTTGGACAGCTAGGATAGAAAAGGATAGGGCCGTTTCGATCGAGAACAACATTTCAATCGTAAAAATGGTATTCCCTTCGCAGGCCGAACGCGTTTGGGACGGAAACATATTTAATACTAAAGAAGCCGATCAGTTTAAGATATTGAACTTTGGGGTGCTCACCAATATAGCGGTGAATAATGACCTGGAGACTACCTCTACCATGACCATAGAGCAAGAAAATGATGAAGATGGAATTACCTTCAGAAACATAAGACGAGAAATTTATGCCGATAGTATTGGTTTAATTTCTAAGCTCTATAATGTAGTGAAGATATGTTCTCGCCAAGAATGCTTAGGCGAAGAAAAAATTGAATCAGGGCGATTTTACAGAGAAACCATTTATGCACATGGTTTTATAAATGAGTAGAAAAACTAAGCTAATTGTAATATTAATCTTTATTGGTTTTAGCCTTTCGGCCCAAGACCGATACATGGTTTTCTTTACCGATAAGTTAAACTCTCCATATTCCATTAGCAATCCAAGTCAATACCTTTCCCAAAGATCAATTCAAAGAAGGGAAAAACAGCGTATCTCAATTGCTGAAAACGACCTGCCCGTAAACCAGGCTTATATAGATGCCTTAAGCAACTTAGGCATCAAGGCAATTCACCGAAGCAAATGGATGAATGGCATTTTGGTTGAAATGGAAACGTCCTCTGTGAACCTTGTGGAAGCCTTAAGTTTTGTGGAAAGAGTAGAATATGTTGCGCCAGGCCAAGTGCCCTCTGGTGGCATAGGCGGTAATGAAGCCAACAGTAAGTTTGCTAACGCAGGAGCGGCAGACTTTCAAAACAACATGCTAGGTATTGATGAAATGCATGAAGATAGTTTTGAAGGACAGGGAATGTTAATAGGAGTGTTTGATGGTGGTTTTCAGAACATTGGTCAAATTGCGGCATTGCAACATTTATTTACTTCCAACAAAATTGTAGCTCAGAAGAATTATGTGACGAATACCACTACTGTTGAAAACAATGAATCACATGGCACAAGGGTTTTATCCATTCTAGCAGCCAACAACCCAAATGAATATATAGGGGCAGCACCAGCCGCCAATTATATTTTATGTGTTACCGAAGCATCAGGAGAGTATCGAGTAGAAGAATATAATTGGCTTTTTGCTGCAGAAATGGCTGA
Organism: Roseivirga seohaensis; assembly: GCF_001592945.1. Taxonomy (GTDB): domain Bacteria; phylum Bacteroidota; class Bacteroidia; order Cytophagales; family Cyclobacteriaceae; genus Roseivirga; species Roseivirga seohaensis. The sequence continues at coordinate 73,348 of NZ_LRPB01000045.1, read as the reverse complement.
TAGTGTCGGAGTAGATGTTATCAATACATCACTGGGTTACAGTGTGTTTGATGATGCTACCATGAGTTATACTTATAGCGATATGGATGGCGAAACAGCAATTATCACTAAAGCCGCTAACATTGCAGCTACTAAAGGCATAGCATTGATCAACAGCGCAGGGAATGAAGGAAATAAAGTATGGCGTTTTATAACTGCACCTTCCGATAGTGAAAATGTTCTGTCAGTTGGCGCCATAGATGCTACTGGCTTTAGGGCGAGTTTTAGCAGTTTTGGTCCCTCTGCAGATAACCGAATAAAACCTGATGTAAGTGCATTAGGACAGGGAACAGCCGTTATAACCGCTTCTGGTAATATCTCATTTCAGAATGGAACTTCGTTTTCTGGCCCTGTGGTAACAGGCTTTGCAACATGTCTTTGGCAGGCTTTTCCTGAACTCACTAACCTAGAGTTGTTGGATTTAATTAGAAAAAGTGGTCATCAATTCGATAGCCCAGACAATGAATTGGGCTATGGCATACCAAATTATATTAGGGCTTATGAATTGGCTTTTACCCCAGAACCGTTAGAAAATGAAGTTTTGGCTTACCCAAACCCAACTTCAGATAGCTTTATTAACCTCGTCTTTCCAGAGGGCTTCTTGAGCGAATCTGCAACTGTAACATTAATCGATATAAATGGTCAGCAAGTAAATAGCTTTCAAATTGAACCACAAAGGAGCAGTAACCGTGTTCAGATTGATTTGAGCAATCAAACGGCTGGAATCTATATTCTTAGAATCAATGGTCAAAGAACCAGTTTCAAGAAGAAAATCATAAAATATTAGCCTTATATTTGGGGCATGAACGCACCCATTATAGCCCCTTCCGTTTTAGCTGCCGACTTTGCCAATTTGCAGCGAGATGTTGAAATGTTGAATGAAAGTCAAGCCGACTGGATTCATGTTGATGTTATGGACGGAATGTTTGTGCCGAATATTTCTTTCGGATTACCTGTTTGTGAAGCCATTTACAAGCATGCTAAAAAGCCTTTAGATGTTCATTTAATGATCGAACAGCCTGATCGTTATTTGGAAGACTTTAGAAATGCAGGAGCAGCCACTATTACCGTGCATTACGAGGCTTGCGATCATTTGCACAGAACCCTTCAGGTAATTAAGTCGCTCGACTGTAAAGCAGGAGTGGCATTAAACCCTCATACCAATGTTCAGTTACTCGAAGATATAATCTGCGACATCGACATGGTATGTATAATGTCGGTTAACCCTGGCTTTGGCGGGCAGAAATTCATTGAAAACACTTATAAAAAAGTACGTCAATTAAAGGAGATAATTGCCGAAAACGATGCCAAAACCCTAATTGAAATTGATGGTGGAGTAAATGCTACAAACGCACCACTGTTAATGGAGGCAGGTGCAGATGTGCTTGTAGCCGGAAGCTTCGTGTTTAAATCAATCGACCCTTTGGCTACCATAGAAGAATTGAAAAGAATTGGGTAGTAGTGGCCTTAGTTTAATAAGGCCTTTAATTCTTCTACTACCTTTTTACTGTTTCCAACAAAGATTTGGTTGTTAACTATAAACACTGGACGCTTGAGAAAGGTGTATTCTTCTAAAATGTATTTACGGTAATCTTTTTCTTCTAAGTTCATTTCATTTAGCCCCATCGACCTGAATTTCATTGCTTTTCTGCTGAAAAGTGATTCATAAGAGCCCGACATTTCCTTCATCTGCTCCAACTGATCAGCAGTGATAGCTTCTGTTTTAATGTCTTGCTTCTCAAAATCTGACAGGTTCAGCTCATCCATTATTCGTTTACAAGTAGAACAAGTGGAGAGATAGTATACTTTTTTCATAGTGCTATTTGGGTTCATATTTCAAATTTCTATTCTAAAAACTAAATGCAAAGCTAATCTAGGTTTTTCATTTGCAATGATTAAGCATTTCTGGCCTATAAACTAAAAAGATCGTTAAATAGTGCTAACTAATGGTGAACACAAAAAAAAATATCGGTCAATTGAGTCATTAGGCAATTTTTCTCTTGTATTATTTGATCGAATGCTATTATTTGTAAAATCAAAATTAACACTAAACGACTAAGAGGAGAAAACATGATGAAAAACTTAACTAAAGCTGTATTGGTTTGCTTGATGGTAACTTTGACTTCAACCGCAGTAAAAGCTCAAGGAATCACTGATCAAGACATGAAAGATTATGCCATTATTATGTTGGCACAAAAAGCTATTACGGACAAAATTAGCCCATATGTTAATGATCTGATTGAAAAGCAAGAGGGGATTGATGGAAATAGATACGCTGAGTTAGATGCTGCGGCAAAAGGAGATGTAAATAAATTACCAGCAGATGCTTCAGACTTTGAAAAACAATTCTATGGTATTGTTCAGAAAAGAGTGAAAGACAGAACAGATGCAGCAGGTGTTGTAGTGAATAATTTAGCTAAATATTCTTTAGGAGCTTCGGCATATAATGCGGTAAAAAAAGCATATGCAAGTGGTGGAGAAACTAAAGCTAAAATTGACGCCATGATGGCTGAATTAGCAGCAGAGAAACCTTAATCAACCTTAACATACTAAGTCAGAAAGGTCGCAGTGATGCGGCCTTTTTTTATTTGTCATTGATAATAAATCCGATAGTTTTCCTTTATTAGTCTAAACATTGCAAATCTTGAAAAACGGACGCTTACTCATTCTTCTGGTACTACTTTCAGCATTAGCTTCAGCAGAGGCTAATGCGCAATTTTGGAAAAAGAAAAACAAAAGCGATGTACAAGCTTTTGCCCCTGGAGAAGCCCAAGAACCAAAAGAGGCCAAAATGGTAAGCCCCATGCGGGAAATGCTCAATAAGTTCAATCTTCAACTGGAGAAAGGCTATGGTTTTTTTCTTTATGAGAATGAATTAACAGATGTATCTGTAGTTCGTAATCCAAGAGGAGATCAGCTTTATATCGTTCCGATTGGTCAAGAATCTACCTCAGGCCCATATAATGCTTACTCTAACTGGTTCAATGATTTGACACCCACAAATATTTATAGAGTTGATGACGATTCTCAAATCGTAAGAACCGATACAGCTTCGGTGATTTATAAAAATAGTGGAAGAATCAATCCTCTTACTTTAAGAATTTCTTTCTCTTTAAATAAAGTAGATAAGCTGAGGTTAAAAACAACAGGTGAGCGCGTAATGTCTGACAAAGAGATGCTTCGTGTAGGCCTAGGAATAAGTACAGGTGCATTAAAGTTTACAAATAAAGTTCATTATCAAGAGGTGGACGACAGGTTGAGATATTTCAATATACCTGAAACCAAAATTTCGACTACCAAACTCTTTGGGTCACTAACGTACAATGCTTACACTTTTATGGACTTCTCCTTCCTAGTCGATGCCAGTGGGGGAGTTTGGAAAACCAAATCATCTCATCTTAATCAAGACTTGGTCACCTATGATCCTTTCTTTAATGTTGGTTTTATTATAGAGAAGAAAGTTTCGAAGTATTTCAAACTCTATTTGCGCCCTTCTTTCGAAATGAGGAAATACAGTCTGTCGGATGAATTCATCACCACAGCACACTCGCTAAGCCTGTTTACCATTGATGTTGGGGCACTCATTAAATACCCAACATATCCTAGAAATAGACATGGGGCAAACCGGGTACAAATGGAGCATATTTTCAACGGTAAAATCTATCGTGGAAGGTCTATATTCCAACCGCAAAATCCACGTACTGGCCAGTTCGGTCAAACCAAAAAGAAGAAAGTGAAATATGGCGGAGGAAACGATTAAAAACCGCCATTTTTAGTCTTCATTTTACCCTTTTACTCTAACAAATTTTAGTATCTTGCCACATTATATTTCGAACTATTTTTAGACTAAATGGCAGAAGGAACGAACGAAACAATCATCCCTATCAATATTGAAGATGAAATGAAGGGAGCCTACATCGACTATTCCATGTCGGTGATTATTTCAAGAGCTTTACCAGATGTAAGAGACGGCCTAAAACCCGTTCATAGAAGAGTACTCTATGGTATGTTAGACCTTGGGGTAAACTGGAACAAACCATATAAAAAATCGGCCAGAATTGTAGGAGAGGTGTTGGGTAAGTATCACCCACATGGCGACTCATCAGTTTACGACACGATGGTGCGTATGGCCCAACCTTGGTCTTTACGTTATCCGCTGGTTGATGGGCAAGGAAACTTTGGTTCGGTAGATGGTGATTCACCTGCGGCCATGCGTTATACCGAGGCCAGACTAAGGAGGATTGCAGATGAGCTATTAACTGATATCAATAAAGAAACCGTTGATTTTCAATTCAACTTTGATGATTCCTTAAAAGAACCATCGGTGCTTCCTAGTAAGCTTCCAAATCTATTATTGAATGGTAGTTCAGGAATTGCAGTAGGTATGGCTACTAATATGGCTCCTCACAACCTAACCGAAGTGGTAAACGGAACCATTGCCTATATAGAAAATAACGATATATCTTCAGAGGAATTGATGCAGCATATTACTGCACCAGATTTCCCAACGGGAGGTACCATTTACGGTTATACTGGAGTAAAATCAGCTTTTGAAACCGGAAGAGGTAGAGTTGTTCTGAGAGCAAAATCAGAAATTGAAACCATGCCTTCAGGTCGTGAGCGAATCATCGTTACTGAAATTCCATACATGGTGAATAAGGCCAGTATGATTGAAAAGACGGCTGCATTAATTAATGAAAAGAGAATTGAAGGTATTTCGGATTTACGTGACGAGTCGGATCGTAATGGAATGCGCATTGTTTATGAATTGAAGAAAGATGCTATTGGAAATGTAGTGTTGAACAATTTGTTTAAATACACTCAGCTACAATCTTCTTTCAGTGTAAATAATGTGGCCCTTGTAAAAGGCAGACCGCATACACTCAACACCAAAGACTTAATCAAGTATTATGTAGAACATAGACATGAAGTAGTTATTCGCAGAACTCAGTACGAACTGAATGAAGCCGAAAAAAGAGCCCACATTTTAGAAGGTTATTTAATAGCCTTAGATCATTTGGATGAAGTAATTTCATTGATCAGAAATTCAAGAGATCCTGAAATAGCCAAAAACGGCTTGATGGAGAAGTTTGAACTCTCTGAAATTCAAGCAAAAGCCATTTTGGAAATGCGTCTCCAAAGACTGACAGGTCTGGAAAGAGATAAAATTCAGAAGGAATATGATGAGATTATGGAGCTGATTAACCACCTAAAGGAAATTCTTGAAAAAGAAGAGCTTAGGATGGAAATCATCAAAAATGAATTGATTGAGATTAGAGATCGCTATGGCGATGAACGCAGAACAGACATCATTCATTCATACGAAGATTTTAGTGCGGAAGACATGATTCCGAATGAGGAAATGTTAATCACTATTTCTCACTTGGGTTATGTAAAAAGAACACTGCTGTCTGAATATAAAACTCAAGGTAGAGGAGGAGTGGGCTCTAAAGGTGCTGGCTCTAAAACAGATGACTTTACCGAATACCTTTTCACTGGAATGACTCACGATTACCTACTCATATTTACAGAGTTTGGTAAAGTGTTTTGGAAAAAAGTTTGGGAATTACCTGAAGGTAGTAAAACTGCTAAAGGACGACCAGTACAAAACCTGATCAATATAGAACCAGGTGACAGAATCAGAGCAGTAATCAATGTTCAGAACCTAAAGGATGAAGACTACATTAATAACAATTATGTAGTGATGTGTACCGAACTCGGAACCATTAAAAAGACTTCTTTAGAGGCTTATTCTCGTCCACGTACCAATGGTATAAATGCGATAACTATTAACGAAGGAGATCGCTTACTTGAGGTCAAATTCACAAACGGTGATAATCACATCATTATTGGAGCTAGGTCTGGTAGGGCAATTCACTTCCACGAAAGCGATGTTAGGCCAATGGGTAGAACAGCAGCTGGAGTAAGAGCGTTTAGGCTTGCTGGAGATGACGACAGAGTGATTGGCATGGTATGTGTAAACAGAGAAGAAGCTAACCTATTAGTTGTGTCTGAAAACGGATATGGGAAGCGCTCACCAATAGATGATTACCGAATTACCAAAAGAGGAGGTAAGGGTGTAAAAACCATTAACGTTACTGAGAAAACCGGTAACCTAGTGGCCATAAAAGAGGTGGTCGATAGCGATGACCTTATGATCATAAACAAATCAGGGATTACCATTAGAATATCGGTGGAATCACTTAGGGTAATGGGAAGAGCCACCCAAGGTGTTAAACTTATTCGCTTAAACGAAGGTGATGCTATTTCATCAGTTGAGAAGATTCAAAAAATAGAATCGGAAGATGAGGTAGAAAATGTAGAATCAATTGAAGGTTCTACTGACACACCAGAAGTTGAAGGCGAAAACCAAAATGAAAATAAAACAGAAGAGTAAATTTTAAACTAAACAAGAGACTAGAAAACATGAAAAAGCTATTTTTTACCGCCTTGCTATTGTTTTTTGTAGCGGGGGTATACGGACAAAAGAAAGTGCTAAAAAGTGCCGAAAAGGCGCTGAAAAAAGGCGAATACGCAGAAGCACTTACATTGGCCAAACAGGCCTCAGAAAATGCTGAAACCAAAGACGATGCAGAGGTGTATGTAATCCTTGGAAAAGCGAAATTATATCAGTTTAAGGCTGATATGGAGAACATTGACCTTGCTAAAGAATCATTCGCTTACTTTAACACTGCAGTGGAAAAGGGAGATGCAGACCTTAAGGAAGACTTATATTTTCCGCCAGTAATGAATAATAACAATGACTTTATTGGTGGTGGTGAAGGTTTTATCTTTCTTCAAAATCTTTTAAACAAAAAAGGAAACGAATACTTCGAAGTTGACGATTTCGAAAATGCATATAAGTACTTTAGTTTATCGGCTGATATTAAAGCAGATGTGATTATGAATTTCTATGCGGGTTATAGCGCTTATAATGCAGATAAGGTAGATGATGCGATTAAGTATTATACCAGAGTAGTAGAATCAACTGAAGAGTTTGAGAATACTAATTTCGCTTACAACGGTCTTATCGACATGTATCTTACTAAAAAGGATTTTGATAACGCTTTGAAGTATGCTAGAATGGCTCAAAAGGCATTTCCAGATGAAAAGGTATACAGAGACTTCGAAATTGATATCTTAATTCAAGGTGATAAATTAGATGAGGCGATTGCTGGAATTCAAAAGAATATCGACAATGGCGATAAAACTGCGATTCTTTATTATACGCTTGCATTCTTACAGTATAATGCCGGAGATTATCCTGCAGCTTTAGAATCGGCTAACAAAGCTTTAGAATTACAGCCTGATTACCCAGATGCTTCTTATGTTGTAGGTAGTGTGTATTTCAACGAGGGAGTTGAGATCTTAAAAGCTGCAAACGATATTACTGACAATGCAGAGTACGATAAGAAAAGAGAAGAAGCTTACGCTAAATTTAGATTGGCATTACCTCACTTCGAGAAAGCAGAGAAATCTAAACCAAATGATATTTACATTCTTAACCCTTTAAGTACTGTATATGATCAGTTAGGAATGGACGCAAAAAGAGATGCAATCCTAGCAAGAATAGAAGCCCTAGACGGAGGAGAATAATATTATAAAGAGAAAGGGAGGTTTAACAATCTCCCTTCTTCTTTAACACTATAATTTAACATAATATAAATTATATAACAATCATAGTGTTTTGCGTAATACGGAGCTTGCGGAGTATTTAACATAAGCATTGGCCAGCCTTTCACATAAGATTTGCCAGGCAAAGCTGATGCTCTATTTTCTCGTTTACGTCCGTTTAGCCGAAATAATTGAATTCCCAATCAGGTATAGATTGGTCTAAGAACTTTAACTTACTAACTTTCTCTTTTAATCTTATTCTGTGTGCTGATCCAATTATGAGCATCGTTTTGTCTGCTCGCATTTTTAGAATATGCTCGTGAATTTTAGATATCCAAATATTCTCTCTTAGGTCATTCCATTCAAGCCACTCAGAGTATGTCTTCTTGATAAATTTATCCTGAACTTTATCTATAAAGATTCTCTCCATCGCTGCCTTGTCACTGTTTATTTTATCATTATCTGATGAATTCAAAAATCCGAATCCAAGCCTAATTGCTTCGTTTCTTTGAATTAGAGAAGCGTACTCATAATCAGGGACATGTCTAGGAAACAATTCTAGCATTGCTTCTAATCGGCCATCAAATGGGTCATCATCTAAGTCTACTGGCTTTATTCCAATTGCAGATTCCTTTTCGATTTTTCGTAATACCTGAATTTCGGGAGTATTAAAATAATCAACTGCTTTAAGCATTTGAGGGTATTTTATTTCGCTTGCCTCAAAGTATATCGTATTAGGAGAAATTTCGTGGACGATCTGGAGAAGTGATGAGGCGTTACACTCTCCTTCTGAAACGTGCATTGTACCTAAGACTATTACTTTACTACTCATTCTTACTTAGTTAAACGCTCAAGCCGCTGGGCTTTTACTTTCTGTCTTTAAACAGAAAGCAAACAAAGAATTCAAGAAGGAATAATCGGCCAGCCGCACAAGGCGGACACATCCCCGCGATTCCTTCTGCCCCCGTTTTTCTAAAGAGAAAATTTTTATCTAAAATAATATTATGCGTGTATTGATAACTCGCCAGTGGGGTAATTAATTTCAATTCTCAAATTTTCTAATATATTCTTAACGCCAAGCAGTGGGGTACTTTTTAGGTCCTCACAACAGTCAATTAATATAGCTCCTGAAGCCCAAATAACTTCTTTAAAACCTTTGGACATAATTTGAACGATAAAGTCATGCTCATAACACTCCTTCTTACCTCCTAAACCATTGTTAATAACCAAATTGGATTTAGTCTTCTGAAAGTCCCTTCCTGTCATTCGGACTGTCATTGAAGGGAATATGCTCTTTTCAGCACCAGTATCTATTAAGGCCTCAGTACAAAACTCTTTCCCATTATCTGGGTTCGTGAGCTTTATTGGAACCATGAGCTTTGGAAGGTTATTAAGACCAATCCTATTAATTTTATAAGACTCTGATTTCATATTTTAGCTATTTGGTCTTCAAATCTGTATTCTATAAGGTAAATCAAAATCTTTTATTCCGTAATAAACCTTAATTCTGAAGGTGAATTTCAGGATTTAAATAATTAATTTTTCTATTTAATTTATAATATAAACAATTAGTTAAATTCCGATAAAAAACGTTTCATTGATTCCGAATTTAGGAGTAATGTTAATCGAAAGTTTTCTACTTCCGATGATTTAGCCCTAAACTTTAAGACTTGAATTTACGTAACTATTGCTTTATTAATGTAGAGAAATTTAATCGATTTTTTGAACATGAAGACTGTTTGGGATGCATATAAAATTCATTATGAAGCTGAGTCTGGTAAACTACCAATTATGGAGCCTTTAAAAAAAGGGTTTGGTTCTGAACAAGAGGCTCAGGACTGGATTTTTAGAATTTATAACCTTATGACCTTGAGCTATAGGGATTACCAAATCTGGCCTCGAATTTCTTGATAAATCCAAATACCACAAACATGCGCCATTGCTCACCTCCTATGTGGCTAATTGGCTACACTTCTTAGCATAAAACACCTTTGGGAACAACAACCTGCTAACACTACGATTCTGCAGGAGGGTAAAACCGTTGAAGTTATACAATATCCATTGCTGCTTAAGCACTAACAAGCTATCCATCATTTATTATCTTGCGGAAATTTTTCAAAACAAGGCATTTATTATGAGGCGAAAAATCCCAGAATCAACGCTACCAAAACTCAACCGCTCGCAATTGATTACTTCCGAAGGTTTAGAAAAATTAAAGGAAGAACATGATCACTTGTGGCGAGTTGAGCGTCCAGACGTTACTGCTAAGGTTACATGGGCCGCAAGTTTGGGTGATCGTTCAGAAAATGCTGATTACCATTACAACAAAAAGCGTCTTCGAGAAATTGATAATCGCGTTCGTTATTTGCGTAAGTGTATTGATGATTTTAAAGTGATTGAATACCATCCCAACCAAGAAGGAAAAGTGAATTTCGGGGCTTGGGTAGAAATTAAAAATAAAGAAAAAGGGCTTCAAAACCGTTTTCGTATTGTTGGTTACGAAGAACTAATAGGTAACAAAAATTATATCTCTATGGACTCCCCTATGGCTAAAGCCCTTCTTGATAAAACGGTTGGAGATGAAGTAATCGTTAAAACCAAAATGGGTGATTTTGTATGGGAAATCCTTAAAATTGAGTATCAGAAATAGACTTCAAGCTGTTTAACTCCATTATTTGTTAACTACTTTCTAGCTTAAATGAGTAAGGTATTAGTATAATTGGGTTACTTACTTAGATTGCTAGAGTTTCATAAGAATTTACTTCTGCTGTAAACTCTCCTTCCCTCCTAGAATTCTTTCTGAACGGAAAAGATTGTCTGCTGCTTGCAAAATCTTCATTTTCAACTGGGCATTATAGTCAGGGTTATCCTTTAAGAAATTACGCACTGTTTTTACTGCCGAAGCCGAATTGTAATTGCCTAAAGTTTGATCTAACCAACGCGTTGGGAAGAAAATATCGCCCGTTTCTTGAATCTCCTTCAGCAATTCTAAACTTGGCAGAATGTACTTTTCAGAAGACTCTTTTCTCAATGGATGATGTAAGGCAGCCAAAGCAGAAAGCACCCAAGACTCGGTCTGTCTGTTTTTCTCATCCTTCAACGACTCAAAAAATGCATCACGCACTTGTTTTGAATTAGAAAGCGCAGGCATCACAAATTCGAATCTACGTTTGGTGTCAGGGTTTTTAATGGAATCTAATTGCTGTTTTAAAATAGCATCTGCCCTATCGGGTAAACGGATGGCCAATTGCGAAGCCAGCCCCACCAAATCGTTTTCAGAAAGATTCAAGCCTTTTACTTTGGTACCATTCCAAATGTCATACAAACGTCCAACGTTGTTTTGGGTAATGGTAATGTTTCGGAAGGCATTGAAGTAAATTTTCTTTACACTTGGCTTTTCAGATTTGGTTTCCATTAAAAAGTATAAGGTACGTTCCAAATCAGGTGCTACGCTGGCCCTTTCATCTTCCGTTAAATACGACCAGTAAATATTGTTGAGTTGCCCTAAAACCAAGTTCAGAATCAATTCATTTTCCTCTTTCGCAATCACCCATTTCACCATTTCTATATAGCCAACACGAGGAACTCTACCATCGAGGAAATTCTCGTAAAGGTTCACAAAAGTGGTCCCTTTTTCCACATCGGTCATGCGTGAATACCGCTGAGTAACCATATTGATGTCTGCTTCAAAAAGACCATAGCCTCTTCCGTCTGCATTCAAAACAAGGTCTCCTAATCGTAGAATAGGTAGATCAATATCTAAAACCGCCTGCTTTGAAATGATTTTCTTATACACTTTGGTTTGATCGAGCCAAGCTGCCGCACTGAATACCTGAGGCCATACTCGGTTTTTTCCTAATGGGTCAAACTGACTCAATCGCATCTGATTTAACATTCCTTGCTCACGAACAAGTTCTAACTGAAACTCTGGGCGACCAGGCGTATTTACCCAAACCTCACTCCAAGTTTTTAAATCCTCAGGTGTTTTTTTGTCCAGAATATTGATCAAATCAGGCCAAGTGGCGTTGGAGTGCGAATAGGTTTTTAAATATTCTTGCATACCTTCTTGAAACAATTGTTCTCCTATCAGCATTTCTAGCTGACGCATCATAATTGGTGCTTTATTGTAAATAATGGCGCCATACATTTGACCAGCCTCATTCAGGTTGTTCAGTTCTTGTCGGATTGGATTGGCACCTTCGGTTCTGTCTACCCCATAAGCTGAAGGATAATGGCGCACCAAGAAATTCAATTCATGATCGATTTCAGGGAAACTTGGATTTACCATTTTGGCGGCCATAAAATTAGCAAATACTTCTTTGGTCCAAACATCATTGAACCAGTCCATTGTGACCAAATCGCCAAACCACATGTGGGCGGTTTCGTGTGCAATCAAACTGGCCCTACTCAATAACTGAGATTGCGAAGGATCTTCATCTAACAAGAGGCTATTCGCCTGGTACTGAATAGCGCCAACATGTTCCATGCCTCCGTATTGGAAACTAGGAATTAGCGCGAAATCGAATTTTTTAAAGGGATATGGAATGCCCGTGTATTCTTGTAACCATTGAATTGAAGCGCCATGGAGGTAAAAAATCAAATCGAGGTTTCTAGCTACTTTTTCGCTGTCTGTTTCTCTATGGAGCATGGTCATTTCCATACCTCCCACATTTCGAGTTTCGGTTTTGAACTTGCCCGCTACAAAAGAGAACAAGTAAGTACTGATCAAATCAGACTTTTCAAACTGAATGTTTTTTCTGCCATCTTTCACACTTAAAAGTGCCACAGGCCCGTTGGCTATGGCTGTCCAGCTTTCAGGTAAGTCTAAAGTTAAGTCGTAGGTCGCCTTTAAATTAGGCTGATCGAATGAAGGAAAAAGGGTTCTTGCTCTATCGGGAACGAGCAAGGTGTACATAAACTCTTCCTTTCGGTTGAGCGAGGTTTCTCCTGCAAAAAAGTTGATTTCAATGATGTTCTTCCCTCTTCTCAATAAATCCTTACTGATAATGATGTGCTCATTCTTAAAATTGATTTCAGTGGATTGATCGTTGACAATAATGCCTTTAAGCTTATCGGCTGATTCTCTAAAATCTAAAAGCAGGTCTTCAGAGTTATCGCTCAGGTTAAAAGTCAAAGTTTCCAGCGACTGAATGGGCTGAGCTAGCGCTTCTGGCACCCTGAATTCGAGCGTATAATTGATATTAGAAACAATGGCCTTTCTGGATTTAGCCAAGGCCAACGAAACGCCATTTTCAATTCCTTCAAATTCATTTTTGCTGTTACACGAAAAGATTAAAAAGGGAAGCAGGCAGAATAAAAGTAGTTTTTTCATATCAGAATAAAGTCTTTTCTCAATTCAGGAGGAATGCCAAAATGCTGGTCAATAAATCCGTCCATGTCTTCTTTGGTTTCTTTTGAAAGCAAACCGTTTAATTCTTCTAAAGCCAAACCTCCAATCATATAGGGAGGCATAAAATTCGTCATCAAACGATCACCTTTAAAGGAAGCCGCCACCTGATACTCAGTCATTTCTTCTTTTGGGGTACCGTGAATCATACAATGCGACATCCATTTCTCAGGATCTTCTGGGTTTTCTTCAATACGCTGCTGCATGGCCGAAAAATCCATGTTGTTCATCATGTAATTGGAAAGGTTCTGCATGCTTTCTGCGGACAGGCTGTCCTTCATTTTTTCATAACAAACGCTGCACATACCGTACTCAAAAAGCACTTGGGTGGAATCAAGGTTTGGGTATCTTTTAAATACCTTTTCGATCATGTATGACCGATCGCCTTTAAGTAATTCGTAATCGCACTGAATACAGTGCGTGATATAACCCTTGGTGTCGGAATTTCTAAATATTTCTGGAATGGGAAGGCCTTCTTGTGGCACTTCGTCATTGAATTCTTCTTCGTTCATCGTGTTTCTTGTTCTTTCCTAGAAATTAGAGCTCAGTTTCTATCCACCAAAGTTGGGGAAGCCTGTGCAGCAGGTAAAATGAGCGTGTCGGCAATATTTACATGTGCAGGACGAGTGACTATAAAGCGGATAAGGTCTGCAATATCTTCGGCACGAAGCGCATCAAAGCCCTCATAGGCCATTTTCGCTCTGTCTTTATCGCCTTTAAAGCGGACCAATGAAAACTCGGTTTCTACCAAACCTGGGCAAACCTGAGAAACCTTCACCCCTGTTCCGTTCAAGTCCATTCGCATGCCGGTATTAATAGCGTCTACCGCATGTTTAGAACCGCAATATACGTTTCCTCCCGGGTAAGCTTCTTTTCCTGCAATAGACCCGATATTCACCACATGACCTTCACCTCGCTCTACCATATTCGGCACAATGGCTTTGGTGACATATAACAGGCCTTTTACGTTAATGTCAATCATGGCATCCCAGTCATCAATATTTCCTTCGTGAATTTTGCCCAAACCATGTGCATTTCCAGCATTATTGATCAACACATCGATCTGTTTCCATTCCTCTGGAAGCGAATTAAGGGCTTCTGCGACTGCAGCTCTATCACTCACATCAAAAATGAGTTCTAGGGTTTTAACGCTCACTTTCGCAGACAATTCTTGAAGTCGTTCCTTTCGCCTTCCACAGATAATCAATTGATAACCTTCCTTGGCAAGTGCTTCGGCAGTAGCCCAACCAATACCAGAGGTAGCTCCGGTAACCATTGCTATTTTGCTCATTCCTGTTGTAAATTCTTGAGGTTCGAATTTAGAAGAAATATGGGTAAGTATGAAGGTATTATTTATGATGTGAGTTGTAGCTTATTTTCAATTGGTTAAGATACGCCACTAATCCTCGTTTTTGTAACTAGGATTGTCTCATGCTCAAATAGGTTGAAACGATTATTCACCTTCAAGGAGGGAGTACTTCGGTGGTCATTATTGAGGTTTGACTTCAAACACCTGAAATTAGCACTGGTCAATTCCCTTTTATTAAGAGGGTTTAGGAAATGTTTTGTCAACCTATTTCAGGACGATACAACTAATCCGTAAAGTGGAAATAGATAGAGAAGTTGTGCGTGGTAATTTGGCCTATGCCATTCGAGTAGAAGTTGTTCGAAGGGTTAAGCACATTCGTCAAGCCTCTGGAGTAGCGTATTTCAGGTTCAAGCTTGAAGAACTCAAAATAATTTTCGAAGCCAAAGCCAATTTCAGCTTTCAAGTTTCCTTTCCTTATTTCCAACTTATCCACACCAACCAAGTCTTCAGCCTTACCCGAACGCATGGAAGCACTTACACCTGCAATCACGTACATTCTAAGGTTGTCGCGTCTGATAGAGCGGTATTTAAGAAATAAGCCAGGCTCTATTCGGGTGCTTTCAATCAACTGTTCATCCACTGTGCCATCTGTCATATTGTATTGCACCATATGTTGGTACAAACCAATTTTTACCGGCACAAACCTTAGGGTAAATTGATCGGCAAGCCTAAAATTCACCATGAAACCCAAGTTAAACCCAGAGTTTTGTTTAGACACAATAGAGGTTACATTGTCGTAATCGGGGCCTACAAAGGCATCGGAGTATTTTATTCCGTAGTAGTTCTGATGATAGCCCAAAAAGAAGCCATAATTTGCTTTTTTATCATCACTGCCAATCCTATTCAGCTTTATGGGTGCTTTTTGCCCCAATGCTAAATTGGCAATGAACAGTGCTAAAAAGAAAACTATTTTTGACCGATGTATATTGAGCTTATACCAAAAGTTAGTGGCTTGCATTCAGTTTTGTTAAATCCTACTTCCCCTAAAATATTCAAAAATCTTTCGCCATCAGGAAAAGCAGCTACTGATTCTGGCAAATACGTATAAGCCGACTGATCTTTAGACACTACTTTACCAATGACAGGTAAAATCGACTTAAAATAAAAATTATAGAGCTGCTTCATTGGGAAAGTTCTTGGTTGCGAAAACTCTACAATGACTACCTTCCCTCCTGGCTTCAATACGCGGTGCATATCGCTCAAACCTTTCTTTAAGTTCTCGAAATTCCTTACGCCAAAGGAAACGATGACGGCATCAAAGGTATTGTCTTCGAAGAGTAACTTCTCTGAATCGCCCATCTGCATATCAATGATATGATCGAGCCCCTTCTTCTTCATTTTCTGCTTACCTATTTCTAGCATTCCTGCAGAAATATCGACCCCTACTACCCTGTCTGGATTAAGGGCTAAAGCCTCAATAGCGAAATCACCTGTACCAGTGGCAATATCTAAAATCTGCTTCGGCTGATGCGATTTCAGCATTCTAATGGCTTTTTTTCGCCAAAGAATATCTATGCCTAGGCTTAAAAAATGATTCAAGAAATCATACTTGTGGCTTATGTTATTGAACATTTCAGCCACCTGTTCTTTTTTACTCGCTTGGTTCTCTTTGTAAGGTACAACCGCCATTTTTTCGAATTTGGGTGCAATAATACGAAGGAAACAGGGGGGATAAGAGTTTTGTTGCGATTAATTACAGTGAAAATTGTGAGTGATCGCAGATTTTTAGGGGTTGAAGGATTACGCGGATTAGATTGCTTTACCAATTCAATGAAATCATCAGCACTAACTTCAAGGCTAAGTTATGCTGTAAGCCTCGAAGCTTCGGTGTTTTTCAGTAATATAAAAAGTTCTGCTCCTGTTTGGTGCTTTCCCCAACAGACGACTGGAGCTCAATTCTTTTTTCATTAGCCTTCCTACCGCCCCTACAGGGCTAAATCAAACTATACAGAACTAGGGATGGGTTGCAGCCCATCCCTATCATATTACGACCCGTTGGTGCTTTCACCAACATGGCCAGTCATGAATTGCCCTGAAAGGGCTATATATCAAAACGAAGGGTAAAGCCCTTCGAAACACCTAATCCCTATTCTACAGTCCTGAAAGAACAAAACAACCTTACCCACAAAAAAACGGAGGACAAAAGCCCTCCGCATAACTACCTGACATATTCAAAAGCCCCGAAAGGCTGAATATTAATTACTTCAATGTACTCTTATTATAGTACTCCATAGCCTTAGGCAAAGCAGCATTCAGCCTTTCAATCCTAGTTTCATGACTTGGGTGTGTAGAAAGAAACTCTGGTGGTGCTTGTCCACTACTTCCTGCCGACATTCTTTCCCAAAACTTGGGTGCTTCACTTGGGTCGTAACCCGCAATGGCCATAAAAGTCAAGCCTAATTCATCGGCTTCTGATTCATGCGTTCTTGAAAATTTCAACAGTCCAATATCGGTACCAATGCCTACTGCCTGAAATACCATTTGCTGAGCTAAAGTTGGATCCTGCCCTAGTGCCACAGCACCAATACTTAAACCCACTTGTTTAGCATAGTTCTGATTCATTCGCTCCTGACCGTGCTTAGCAACTGCATGCGCTACTTCGTGCCCCATAACTACAGCTACCCCTAGGTCATCTTTACAAATAGGAAGGATTCCTGTATAGAAAGCCACCTTTCCGCCTGGCATAGCCCAAGCGTTTACTTGATTACTTTCAATCAAATTAAACTCCCAATCAAAACCATCCAAAAGCCCTTCATAACCATTATTATTCATGTATTGCTCTACAGCTTTTTGAATTCTGGTCCCCACTCGTCTGATCATGGCTACTTGCTCTTGATTAGTCGATAATTGTACCGAATCAATCACTTGCTTGTAAGCATCAGCACTCATGGCAATCACTTCTTCACTACCTACCACTCCAGTAAGTTGTTTTCTACCTGTAATCGGCACAGTAGTACAACCAATTACTAAAGCTACTATAAAACTCAGTGCTATTAATTTTCTCATCACTAAAAATTCTCTTTTATTAAAAATCTATCTTCCTGAACAACAAGGTATACTGGCATATTCTTTCGTTACACAAAATTGATCATAAATGACAGGTTGTCAAATCAGATCGAAGTTTTAATTTTGTCCATTGTTACCTTTATAGTTATCCAACCTTAACTAAACTTATCCGAATGAAGATTGTTGCTATTGGCCGTAATTATGCAGAACATATTGCAGAATTAAACAATGAACGCCCCACAGAACCAGTAGTGTTTTTAAAGCCCGATACCGCTGTATTGAGAAATAATGCGCCTTTCTATCATCCCGATTTCTCAAATGATATTCATTACGAAGTAGAAATTCTTTTAAAAATAAGTAGGGAAGGAAAACACATTGAAAAGAAATTCGCCAACAAATACTATGATGAAATTGGCGTGGGAATTGACTTCACCGCCAGAGATGTTCAGCAACGCTGCAAAGAAAAAGGCTTACCTTGGGAAAAAGCCAAGGCCTTTAATGGCTCTGCCCCTATTTCTGAATTTGTGAACAAAGACAAGTTTGATTTAAACAACTTGAATTTCAGTTTACAGCAAAATGGCGAAGTAAAGCAAAATGGAAATACTAACATGATGCTTTTCAGTTTTGACGACATCATTGAGCATATTTCGAAATACTTTACGTTGAAGAAGGGAGACATCATTTTTACTGGTACACCTGCGGGTGTTGGTAAAACGGTGATTGGCGATACACTTACTGCTTATATTGAGAATGAAAAAATGTTGGAAGTTGAGGTTAAGTAGACTCTTATTATTACCCTTTTTATTTATTACTGTTTCGACCTTTGCCCAATATAGCAAGATCGAAAAAGGCTATTATCAATTTCCCATACAGCCAGAGCGCACGAATTATTTGGCTGGAAATATGGGTGAATTGCGTGCCTCGCATTTTCACGCTGGGCTCGACATTAAAACCAATGGCGTAGAAGGGCTCAATGTTTATGCAGCTGCCGAAGGCTATGTAAGTCGTATTGCGGTGTCTACAGGGGGATATGGAAATGCTGTATACGTGGTTCACCCCAATGGCACCACAACGGTGTATGCCCACTTACAGCGATTTAATGATGAATTGGCCAAATACGTATTGGAAAGTCAGTACAAGCAAAAGTCATTTACTGTAAACCTATTTCCTGATCGCGGAAGATTTAAATTGAAGAAAGGAGAAGTATTGGGTTACTCAGGTAATTCTGGTTCATCTACAGGTCCACACCTTCATTTTGAAATTAGAGATGCCAATCAAGAGGTGCTCGATCCTCTTCGAATCGGCTTCACCGAAATCAAAGACAATATCGCCCCTATTGCTGAAAAAATTGCCTTGAAAACCATGAACATCAACTCAAGGGTAAATGGGCAATTCGGTAGGTTCGAATTCAACCTAGAAAAGCGAGGAAATGAATATGTGATTACCGACACCATTCGCACCGCAGGCAAAATTGGTTTCGAAATTTGGGCACACGACAAACTCGATGGCGCTGCTAATAAAAATGGTGTTCCGGAAATTGATGTGTATCAAAATCGAAAATTACTGTTCAGTCAGAGAATTGACTCTGTCAATTTTTCTCTACAATACAATATCAAGTCATTTACAAATTACCAAGCTGAGCAAGAAACAAGAAGGCGCTATAATAAGCTTTATATTGATGATGGTAATAGTTTGGGCTTTTACAACGACATGGAAGACCGTGGATTCTTTTATCCACAGCAAGACTCGATTTACCTTTTCCAAATTCTTTTGGCCGATGCCTATGGCAACCAACGTAGGGTGTCATTCAATGTAAAAGGAGAAAAGGCTGCTCCCACCGAGCTCACTCAAATTGACCGTAGAAATCATTCTTACTTATTAGACAATACGCTACAAATTCACAGAAAGCGTAAAGACGAACTCAACAACATTACTGTGTATACCCAACAAGGTTCACACATTCTAGAACCCGCCTATTCTGATAGCGAGGAAAACGTTTACTTGATAGATTTGAATAAAGGTCTGCCAAAAACTATAGATTTCGGAGACAATCAAGAGGAAATGGACTTTATAGATATGATTCCTTCAGAAAAGGAACACTCCTATCTTTCTGAATCTTTTTCTGCAGCCTTCGGCAAAAACACTCTGTTCGATACGCTTTACCTAAAAGCGAGGCACTACGTAAATGAAGAAAAGAAAATAGAAGTACTACAGATTGGTGATGAAATTTCTGCTTTACGAGGAATTGTTGAAATAGAGCTAGTTCCACTTTTGGAATACGATACACTTGAACAATATAAAGCTTATGCGCTAAGTAATTCGGGCAATGCAAGCTTTGTAGGTGGAAATTGGAACGAGGGTAAAATCAGGTTTGCCATTTCCTCCTTTGGTAATTTTACATTGATGAAAGATGTAATACCCCCTACAATTAAGCAACGCGCATCAAGCAACGGAATTCTCTACTTCAATATTGACGATGAACTTTCGGGCATTAAAGAATACGAGGCCACCATTAACGGAGAATGGCTTTTAATGAACTACGACTCCAAAAGAAAATTAATTTGGTCAGAAACTTTAGATAAGAGCAAACCATTAAAGGGAGATTTTGCTTTAACAGTTACAGATTACGCTGGAAACAAGAAAACCCTAACATTAAAACTTTAATCATGGCATTACAAGCAGGCGATAAAGCCCCAAATTTTGAAGGAATTGATCAAGATAGTAACCCAATTAAGCTTTCTGACTTTGCTGGAAAGAAATTAGTTCTGTTCTTCTACCCAAAAGACAACACCCCCGGCTGCACAGCAGAAGCATGCAACCTTAGAGATAATTATAATGCCCTTTTAGAGGCCGGATACGCAATTGTTGGGATTAGTTCGGATTCGGCAAAGAAGCATCAAAATTTTATTAATAAATTCGCACTTCCATTTCCGCTAATTGCCGATGAAGACAAAAGCATTCATGAGCAGTTTGGAACTTGGGTAGAAAAATCGATGTATGGCAGAACTTATATGGGAACCGCCCGCACAACATTTTTAATTGATGAAAACGGAGTGATTGAAGAGGTGATTTCGAAAGTAAAAACCAAAGACCACACCGCTCAGATATTGAAATAATTTTTAACCAATCATAAATACAGCGTGAATAAACCTAGTATTGAAACCCTAGAGAAAACAGCTTCTCAGGTAAGGCGTGATATTGTACGAATGGTACATGCCGTGAACTCTGGTCACCCAGGTGGTTCTTTAGGATGCACCGATTTCCTTACTGCTTTGTACTTCAACATTATGGACATCAAAAAGCCATTTGATCCAGATGGAAGAGACGAAGACATGTTCTTTTTATCGAACGGGCACATTTCTCCAGTTTGGTACAGCATTTTGGCCCGCAGCGGTTACTTCCCGGTATCCGAACTTGCCACTTTCAGAAAATTGGACTCTAGGCTTCAGGGCCACCCTGCTACTGAAGAAGGTTTACCCGGAATTCGAGTAGCATCAGGTTCATTAGGCCAAGGCCTTTCTGTAGCCTGTGGAGCAGCCCAAGCTAAAAAACTGAACAAGGACGACAAGCGCGTGTATGTTTTGATGGGCGATGGAGAGCTTGATGAAGGTCAGGTTTGGGAAGCAGCAATGTATGCAGCTCACCACAAAATTGATAATCTTATTGCTACTGTAGACTATAACGGTCAGCAAATTGACGGCCCTACTTCTGATGTAATGGACCTTAAGGACTTGAAAGCCAAATGGCAGGCCTTTGGTTGGGATGTGATCGAAAGCGATGGTAACGACATGAAGTCTGTAATCAACGCGATGACTTTGGCTAAATCACTTTCTGGTAAAGGAAAACCAGTGGTGAACCTTATGAAAACCGAAATGGGTGCTGGTGTAGACTTTATGATGGGGTCGCACAAATGGCACGGTGTAGCGCCAAACGATGAACAATTGGCTACCGCTTTGGCCCAGTTAGAAGAAACCCTTGGAGACTATTAATAAGCAGCAATGACGAAATTTACATATACAGATCAAAAAGATACGCGTTCTGGCTTCGGTGCTGGTTTATTGGAATTAGGACGTACCAACCCTGAAGTGGTGGCGCTTTGTGCCGACCTTGTGGGTTCTTTAAAAATGCAGGATTTCATCGATGAATTTCCTGAAAGATTTTTCCAAGTAGGTATTGCTGAAGCGAACATGATGGGTGTAGCAGCTGGTTTAACCATTGGCGGTAAAATTCCTTTTACAGGTACTTTCGCCAACTTCTCTACGGGTCGTGTTTACGATCAAATCCGTCAGTCAATTGCCTATTCTGGTAAAAACGTAAAGATTTGTGCTTCTCACGCAGGCTTAACTTTGGGTGAAGATGGTGCAACGCACCAGATTTTGGAAGACATAGGTTTGATGAAAATGTTACCGCACATGACGGTGATCAATCCATGTGATTATAACCAAACCAAAGCGGCCACCATAGCCATTGCTGAATACGAAGGCCCTGTTTACTTGCGTTTTGGAAGACCAAAAGTGCCTGTATTTACACCAGCCGATCAGAAATTCGAAATTGGCAAAGCCCTTAAAATGATTGAAGGAAATGATGTAACCATCTTTGCTACGGGTCATTTGGTATGGGAAGCCATTGAAGCAGAAGCGGTATTGGCCAAGGAAGGTATTAGCGTGGAAGTGATTAACATTCACACCATTAAGCCTTTGGATATTCAAGCGATTATTGAATCAGCTAAAAAGACAGGTTGTGTAGTAACAGCCGAAGAACACCAAATGAACGGTGGCTTGGGCGATAGCGTAGCACAGACTTTAGCGCTTAACCTCCCTACCCCATTAGAAATGGTAGCGGTGAATGATTCTTTCGGAGAAAGTGGAACGCCAGAGCAATTGATGAAGAAATACGGTATCGATGCTGAAAACATCGTGAAAGCCGTTAAAAGAGTAATGAAGAGAAAATAATTTCACTTCAAACCCTAAAATACTGAAAGCCCGATTCGAGAGAATTGGGCTTTTTTGCTTTGTTATTTCAGGATTTGTCAAACTATGAGAATCTCAATGTTTCAAAATAACACCAAGGTCTAAAATAAACAAACCTCATTCGAAGCGTCATTACTAAGCACTCCCCCTCCAAACAGACAGACTCTCGCGGTTTCGCTTTTCAAGCTTCAACCTCAGAGTGACGGTAAATTGTAGAATTCTGCGTTCTTTGCGGTGAAAAACCAATTCTCTTATTATGTCACAAAGGCCAAAAGCTTTGTTAATTTAGGGCTTGCCAATGAACAAGTCTACATTTAAGCTGCGCCCCTTTTTATACAGTCTATTCATATTGATTGCCTTGGTAATTATTACGGACTTTATGCTACCCGGAAAATCCTTTACAGATCAGGTGATAAAAGTACAAGCCGAACGCCAACAGTATTACAATGCCGCCCAGAACTATCATTATTCATTCAAGCTAACTACTGGACAACACGATTTTTCTGTGTCGGAAGACTTTGCAAAAACAGTTAATGAAGGTGATACTGTGAACTACCGTCTTTCTCGCATATTTAAAGAAGTTAATCGCTATCAACTAAGCGAAGATGAAAGTATACACACGGATTCTTTGAGGAGGTATTCTGGTCTTATCCTTCCATTGCTTGTGCTCGTGGTTATGGGGTTTGCTTATCGCCATGGAAGAAAAATGAGTGCACTAATTTTCGTTATGCAGACCCTTACCTTAGCTGATTTAGCCTTTCTTATAATGTAACCTTTTCAATTCAACGACATTTTTTTTCTAAGCTAATCACTACAAAGAATCTTATGTGATCTTGGTGCTTTCTTTTCTAATATCTAGGTATAAAAAAACACCACATTTAACTATAAGGCTAAATGCGGTGCTCTAAACAAATAAACTACTCTAGTATCTTAAGCTACTTTTTCCATCATTTTCAGCTTAACTACTGTTGCGTCAATACTGGCTTTGTGGCTTCTTAGCATGTTAGTTACACTTGGCGGAAGCGAAAGATCACTTTCTAAAATGTCTTTATAGTCTTCACTAGCCGTTTCTTCTCCGCGAATACACTCCTGCAAAACTTTTTCTGCGTTATTAGAGGCTATTGAAGATTTCAAATCCATCCATGCCCTGTGTAAAGCTGCTTTAAAGCTGCTCTCAGTTACTGGCTCTCCACCTAAAGCCGTTATTTCAGAAGCCAATTCTCCAGCAAACCTAGTTCTTTCCATTACTTGGTTTTTAAAGAAGTTTTTCAATTGGGCATCGTTCATGTCATCAATAGCGTTTTCATACCCTTGAATCGCATCATATGAACGTCTTAAAACATCATTTAATTTGTCGACTAATTTTTCTGTATAATTCATGTTTCTATATTTTAATTAAAAGTTACCTAGCCTTTTGAAAGAACTATGCCAGTTCTATAAGGGCCTCTCAATTAAGTCTATATGCGATTTTGATCAACATATCAATAAAAAACAGTAGAGTGAATTCCACACTAGTGGTGAAAGAAGCTACAGGTTAAAAAGTCCAATATATTTGCCATCCAAAATCAATTATGTACTTCCCAAATACTTCCTTTAAAATCAGTCTGGTTGCCACGGAATGTGATGACTACCCTTTAAATAAAAAAGGTTAAAATTTGAGGGATAGCATGGCTACAGAAATAATTTTGTAAAAAGTATTTTTATCTTCATTACACCTAATCAAAAATACCATTAACCATCACCTATTATGAAAGTCAGAACCTTATTAGTATTGTTAATATGTGTGTTATCGCATTCTGTTTACGGACAATGCGAATCTATAACAGTAAAAAGTGTTTCAACCTACACACCATTCTCCTTGGATTCACTGTATGAAGCTGATGGATTACGAAACGGTGATGATTATGATGGTGCCACTTTGTACTTCCCAACCAATAGCGAAGGGAATTTAAAAAGTATCGTATTGGTACCTGGCTACAAAGCCACACAAAGGTCTGTAAGCTTATGGGCAAGGTACCTTGCCGAACGTGGTTATGTTACCATGACAATTGGCACAAACGCTCTAACCGACAGCCCCGCATTAAGGGCCAAAGCACTTCTAGATGGTATGGAAACCATTCGACAAGAAAATAATAGAACGGATTCGCCCTTATTCCATAAGCTAGACGCTGAAAACATCGCTGTGGGCGGCTGGTCTATGGGAGGCGGTGGCGCACAATTAGCCGCAGCGCTCGATAAAAGAGTGAAAGCCGTGATTGCGATAACACCCTGGTTATACCCTAAAACACTTGTGGAAACGGATTTAAACCATACCGCACCAGTATTGATCTTAAGCGGACAAGTTGACCCTACAGCCCCTCCAGCAAGTCATTCGAATGTGCATTATGACTACACTCCTTCAAACACTAAAAAAATGCTTTTTGAAATTACAGAAGGAAATCATTCTACTCCGCTTTATCCAAACACAGGAAACGGAGATTTAGGTAATGTAGCCTACGCTTGGCTCGAACTGTTTGTACGTGGAAACGGCTGTTATAGTCAATTACTAAGTACCAATGCACTTAATCAAAACTCAACAGCTTCAAAACATCAAAGTAATTTAAATTGAATTCAAAAAAGGATAAAAACGATCGCCCAATATTGAGACTTAAATTGTCGGGTTTAGATGTTGCCATGGAGCTTTTTGGCTGGCTGATCTTGATTGGAGTTTGGGTTTTAGTATTCATTAATTTTCAGGATTTACCTGAAACCATACCCATTCACTTTAATGCAGCTGGAAAAGCAGATGGCTTTGGAAACAAATGGAACATGTTAACATTACCAATCGTTGCTTCGGTGCTGTACATTGGCATGACGATTCTGAACAAATATCCTCATGTTTTTAACTATCCTACTGAAGTATTAACTGAAGAAAATGCCCTAAAAAACTATACAATGGCTACCCGGTTATTACGTGTGTTGAAGTTAGTGTTAGTGATAATCTTTAGCCTGATTGTATTTAGAACTATACAGAATATTAACGGAACGGCTGAAGGCTTAGGGGTTTGGTTCTTACCTTTAACATTAGGAATGATCTTTATTCCAATGACCTACTACATCATAAAATCCATAAAGCTGGGTAAAACGAAGATTAAGTAAGCGACTACCACTCCGAACAGACAGACTCTCACGATTTCCCTTTTCAATATTCAAACTTAGAGTGATGGTAAATTGCTAAGGTTAGTTATTTGCATTGCGATTTTTAAAATCAGGGTTTTGCTCGTATTTTGACACTATGACCAGAGAAGAAGCACGAAACATTCTAGAATCCATGACCAAAGGGGAAAGTCTATTACGTCACGCCCGAAGTGTAGAATTGGTAATGGAAGCTTACGGAAAGCATTTTGGAGAAGATTCTGAGGAATGGGCTATAACAGGCATGTTACACGATGCTGATTATGAGGCTTATCCCGAAGAACATCCTAATCGAATTGTAAATATGCTTAGGGAAATGGGTGAAGAGAAAATCGCTCATGCCATTTCTGCCCACTACACCAAATGGGGCGTTGAATATGAAACCAAACTGGACAAAGCCTTACTCGCCTGCGATGAATTGACAGGCTTTACCATTGCCTGTTGCCAAGTTCGACCAGAAAGCATTGAGGGTTTAACAGCTAAATCAGTAAAGAAAAAGCTCAAGCAGAAAAGCTTTGCGGCCAAGGTAGAGCGCGATGAAATAGAAAAAGGGGTTGAACTCTTAGGCGTTGGCCTCACCGAACACATTGAATTCATTATCAAGGTGTTGGAAGAAAACAGAAAAGAGTTGAATATTTAATCCTTCATTGATTTTCTGTACAAATAGTTCTCGTTTTCTGGGTGAAAGAAATAGATGAATTCATCATTTTGGGTAACTGTGTAGGGATTCACCCAATCTGGAAGCAGTAACTTTTTAACCGGGTTTCCATTCCAGTCAAACACATGAATCTCTAAACCAGTGTGTTTCACTGACCCGAACTCACCATTCACCCTTTCAAGGCTACCTTCTTGGTGTTTAGCATAAATATATTTCTCACTAACTACGACCTTTTGGTAATAGGTAAACATACCTAACCCTTGAATGCTTCTTCCTCGAGCGTCTGCCTGAATATCCTTTTTTTGCTCATTTTCGGGCTTTACATTGATCTGAGTATAACTACCTTTCTTTAAATCATAAACTCTTAAGACTGGAAAACGCTGATAAGCTAATACAAACTTTCTTTTATCGAGGCTCGGTGCAGTATGACTTGTATATAAGTGATGATAAGCTTCAACTGGTATTTCGGGGTGAAAATCAGGAAAATCAATTGTATCTCCTTGTTCCCCAGTTTCTAAGTCGATATAAACAAAATGCTTCTTTGTAAACATATCGGTGGTGAAAACCATGTTGTCGTTTGCTAAAAAAGCATTATTAAAAAAGCCAGCATCTTTCGCTCGTTTTTTACTTTCCAAAATCTTAACATCATCATTTGTCAATAATTGTGACCCCTCCTTTTTGTCGATCGATAAGACTCTAATCCGTGACATATCAGTAATCAGAAAGTTATCTCCGTAACTCTTAAAACTACTGGCATTAGCGTTATTAAACTCTAAGTCAAGTGGCCCCTCTCCTTTAAAACCGAAAGCTCCTCTGTATTCCCCTGTTTGATTGTCATAGACAGAAAAAAGTGGTTCTTCCAAGTTCATGAAAACCAAGTGATCTTTCGTACTGATCATCTGCCTTATTTTATATAAAGGACTTGAAATAGGAACGGAATCTAGATTGGATCTGAGGTCAATAGTTACTGGAAATTCAGTCACCTCAATGGTTTTGACCAATGGTTCCTCTTCCAGCAAGGCTTCTTTTTTGTCAGCACTACATGAAAAAACAGAAAAAATAATTAAGTAGGTAGCAGTATGTCTTATGGCTCTCATAGAAGAAAAAATATTACTTTGAATTTCAGAATGATTAAAGTTAAGTTATTTCTATGAAAAAGCTAGTTGTACTTTCAGGGGCAGGCATAAGTGCCGAAAGTGGTTTAAAAACCTTTCGCGATGCAGACGGACTTTGGGAAGGCCATTCCGTAAGCGAAGTAGCCACACCCGAAGCTTGGCGCAAAAATCCGGAATTGGTATTGGAGTTTTACAACCAACGCAGAAAGCAAGCCTTAGAGGCTAAACCCAATAGGGCACATGAAATTCTCAAAGAATTAGAAGCTCATTTCGAGGTAAGTATCATCACGCAAAACGTAGACAATTTCCATGAACAAGCTGGTTCAAACCAAGTAATTCACCTACACGGTCAGCTTTTTCAGAGCCGTAGCGTGGCCGATGAATCTTTGATTTACGATATGGATCATTGGGAGTTAAAGCTGGGAGATCTTTGCGAGAAAGGTCATCAACTTCGCCCCAACATTGTTTGGTTTGGAGAAGCCGTACCCATGATGGACATCGCTGCTAAAATTACCCAAGAAGCCGATATTCTAGTGATTGTAGGCACTTCTCTTGTGGTGTATCCTGCCGCCAGTTTGGTGCATTATGTAGGTAATCATGCGCCTGTGTTTATTGTAGACCCACATCAACCAGAAATTAGCCGTAGATCAAACCATCATTTTATTCAGGAAAAGGCAACTACTGGAATGGAATTGCTCAAAGAAATTTTGCTGAAAGATTACGTTTAATTTAATGATCCCTGAAGCCTATAAACCACAGCTGCAAAACCTTCCCCTTTGGGGAAGGCATGGATGGGGCTTAAGAAATCTTACTGACAGATTACACTTGAATTTTGAGAAAAGAAAAAAAACTTCCACATTTGCGTCATCATGAAGTTATGAGAATTGTGTTTACCATAGTAGCCGTCCGTGCACTGGTCGCAGAAGCGAGCAAGTAAAATAGCTCGTCCCCCTATTACTCATATTTTTACATTTATTTTTCAAGACAACAATGACAGATTTTTCAAAATCTTCTATCAAGAAGTTTATACGCTATTTTAAAATAGCCATTACCGGTAAAGAAGAAGACTTCACTACTGGTAGCATTCGCAAAGCCATCTTTATGCTTTCCATCCCAATGATTTTGGAAATGCTGATGGAATCTACTTTTGCTTTGGTCGACATGATTTTTGTGTCTCAGGTAAGCACCAACGCCATTGCCACAGTGGTACTCACAGAATCCGTAATCACCTTGGTATACGCCTTAGCGATTGGCTTGAGTATGGCCGCCACCGCTGTTGTAGCGCGTAGAACTGGCGAAAAGGACATGGAAGGTGCTTCTAAAACAGCAGTTCAAGCCATATTTCTAGGTACAATTATCGCTACAGTGATTGGCGTTTTCGGTATCATTTATCCCAAGGAGATTCTTGGTTTAATGGGTGGAGAACCCGATTTAATCGAAGAAGGATATCGTTATACCCAAATTATGATTGGGGGAAATATTACGGTAGTACTCCTATTCTTAATCAATGCAGTTTTCCGTGGTGCAGGCAATGCCTCCATCGCCATGTGGACTTTAGTACTTTCCAACGGGATCAATATTATTCTCGATCCGATGTTCATTTTCGGCTTTGGCCCTATTCCAGCTTATGGCGTGGAAGGTGCCGCCATTGCCACCAATATCGGCCGTGGAGTGGCGGTAGTTGGTCAGCTCGTTGTCCTCTTTATGGGAGGAAGTCGGATTAAAGTTGGGCTTAAGGATTTAGTATTCAGAGGCAAAATCATGTGGGGATTGATCAAGGTTTCTTTAGGAGGCATTGGTCAGTTCATTATTGGAACTTCTTCTTGGGTAATCCTCACCAGAATTATTTCTGAATTTGGTAGCGATGTATTGGCTGGTTATGGCATTTCCATTCGCGTAATGATGTTTACCATGATGCCCGCTTGGGGAATGAGCAATGCTGCAGCAACCTTGGTTGGCCAAAATTTGGGTGCAGGCCAACCCGAAAGGGCTGAGAAATCGGTATGGACAACAGCTAAATACAATGCCATTTTTATGGTGAGTATTTCTGTCATCTACCTGCTCTTTGCCAAAACCATTGTGGGTTGGTTTAAAGGTGATATTGCCGTGGTAGAAGCTGGTGCTTTGAGTTTACAAGTAATTGCTGCTGGTTACGTTTTCTATGCCTATGGCATGGTGCTCACACAATCATTTAATGGCGCGGGAAATACCAAAGTGCCGACCGTGATCAACTTCTTCTGCTTTTGGCTGTTCCAAATACCTGTGGCTTATGTGGCGGCCTTAATCCTGGATTGGGGGCCTTTGGGCGTTTATTTGGCCATTACGCTTTCCGAAACCTTGATTGCTGCGGTGTCGTGGTATTGGTTCAAAAAAGGAAAATGGAAAACCTTTAAAGTTTAGCATATTGCAAATTTCAGAGAGCGCCTTATGTTGAATTTTCAGCATAAGGCGTTTTTTTAACCGTCTACTTTCAAGCACTTTTATAAATCCATTACATTTGAGTCTCGTCACTATTTTTGAAGTCATGAAAAAGCAAGCCCTATTACTTATCGTATCCATACTTTTCTGTCTCTCTTGCGGAAAACCAAATGAATCGACCGTAGAAATGAATTCAATTTCTGAAGCCTATGTAAAGCTGGTATTAGAAATTGGCCAATACGACTCTGACTTTGTGGATGCTTACTATGGCCCTGAAGAATGGAAACCTAAAGGCAAAAAGCTTGAAGTACTTCCTTCAGAAGACTTTATAGAAAGGGCTTCTGCCCTGCTCAGTCAGCTAGCATTGGTGAACAGTAACGGTTTTACCGAACTGGAACAGTCTCGCTTGAACATGATGAAAAAGCAGTTGACAGCTGTGAAAACCAAAGTAGAAATGATGGCTGGAAAATCATTCTCTTTCGATGACGAAGCAAAATTATTATACGATGCCGAACCGCCTCATTATGAGCTATCGCATTTTGACAGTTTGTTAAACGATTTGGATCAGGCACTTGAAGGTGAAGGTTCTATTTCAGAACGATACGCAGCTTATGCGAGTCAGTTTGTGATCCCTAAAGATAAATTAGACGCTGTGTTCAGGGCCGCCATTACAGAAGCCCGAAAACGTACTGATTTACATTTCAACCTTCCAGAAAATGAGAATTTCGCTTTAGAATACGTGAACGATAAATCTTGGTCAGGTTACAATTATTATCAGGGCAACAGCCAGAGTTTAATTCAACTGAACACAGATTTCCCTATTTACATTGAAAGGGCCATCGATTTGGCTTGTCATGAAGGCTACCCTGGACACCATGTTTTTAATGCTTTGCTAGAACAAAACTTAGTGAATGGAAAAGGCTGGAAAGAGTTTTCAGTGTATCCACTTTTCTCTCCTCAATCGCTTATTGCAGAAGGAAGCGCCAACTATGGTATTAACGTGGCTTTTCCTGGTAAAGAAAGAATCGAGTTCGAAAAGGAAGTACTTTTTCCTTTGGCGGGAATTGACCCCAACAAAGCAGAACAGTATTATGAAATCCAAGAGTTGCGTGCTAAGCTAGATTATGCAGGAAATGAAGCCGCTAGAAAATATTTAAACAAAGAAATTAGTAGAGAAGAAGCTGCCCAGTGGCTTGAGAAATATTTACTCTACGAACCCGATCGTGCCTTGCAACGCACCCGCTTTTTCGACCAATACAGAAGCTATGTAATCAATTATAACCTTGGTAGAGACTTGGTTGCGAACTATATTGAAAAACAAGGCGGAACGGCAGACCAGCCAGAAAAACGCTGGGAAGTTTTTAAGGTTTTATTGAGCAATCCGCAGACTGCAAGTGGGTTGAAATGAAACTTCTCAAGTATAAAATATCGATTCTATTAATTTTAGGATGTTCTCCTATATCCTTGCTAGCGCAAGATTTTGTTTGGGACACCACCTTCATGGTTTTAGGGAACAGACTTGAGTTTAATGAAGAACACTATAGTCCCACGCACTCGTTTCTGAAATTCTCTAAGAATGGAAGGGTTATTTTCCTTGACTCCATGGATTATACTGGTCCTAGTGGTGGTAGAGAATTCGTTGATTTTAATCAAGATGGATTTATAGACTTAAAAATAACTTGGACATATAACACTTGGCGTAGTTGGTTATACCTGTTTGATAGCGCCCGTATGGAGTTCATTAGAGTATTCGATTTTTGGGATTTTCCAGACGCACAAATAATCAAAAATGATCATGATTATTTCTACTCCTATATTAAGAATGGTTGTGCCGATATGAACTGGCTGAGCCATCTTTTCAAGATTGAGAATTTCAAAACGGTTAAAATAGCCACCATTATTGGAGAAGGTTGTTCGGAGAACGATAAAGATTGGCAAATCAGAATAGTTAAATATTTACCTGACAATAGCTCCACGGAAATAGATAATCTCCCCTATTCAATCATTGATACCTACAAGGACAATAAATGGGGTTTTATCGAAGACTATTGGAATAGGAATGTCAATAAATTCAGAAATTGACTTGTAGATATTAATGAACTCCCGACAAAAACTTCTAGCTATTGGTTCACCCATTAAACCCAAGTTAAAAGGT
Source organism: Roseivirga seohaensis (assembly GCF_001592945.1). Classification (GTDB taxonomy): domain Bacteria; phylum Bacteroidota; class Bacteroidia; order Cytophagales; family Cyclobacteriaceae; genus Roseivirga; species Roseivirga seohaensis. Next base: position 41,423 of record NZ_LRPB01000045.1, on the reverse strand, counting down.
AGCACTAGTTATTATGTGAAGGAGTTTAAAAGTAATGAGGAAGCCTTGTTTCCAAAGGATATTTTAAAGCGAAAAGCCATTTTTGAAATATATACCAAAGGTCTGCTCATCCATACTTTTTACATTTCAAATTCTATTGCAATTCCAATTCCTTTCGAAGAAATTAAATCAATCCACTTGGTGAGAGGAGAAGAGCGAATAACGCCAATCCCATTTTCTCTCATGTGGATTTTACTCAAATTTAAAGTCAGAATTCAAATTGCTCGAAATTTTAGACTCCGGTATTCGGAATATTATATTGCTGAAACTGAGCTCAAAATTGAAACTTCATCTTTCTCTGCATTATTAATTTCTGGTGGCTATACCTTTGAAGGGCAAGAAAAATTCTTCAACAAGATAAAGTCAAACATAAAGCTCACTATTACCAAGTAACTACCCCAAATCACTTATTACTAATCCTTCTATTTTTATCCAAGCCAGCTTCGGCCACAGTTACTAGTAAGGCCAATTTAATGGCATCAGCACCATTTTTATTTAACCACCATTCTGTCAATGAATGTCCGTCTGAGCCTACACCACCACGACCCAAAGTAACTGCTGGAATGCCCAAGGCGATTGGAATATTAGAGTTGGTAGAACCTCTGGTCAATGAAGGTTCTTCACCAAAATACTCAGTAGCGGCCATGGAACGTTGCACCAAAGCTAGGCTTGTCGGCAGCTCGCCACTTGGCCTATCTCCTATTTGCTCAAGCTCTAAAGTAAGTTTCTCGCCTTTGATATCACTATTATTGTAATCTACCAAGGCACGGTTCATCGCGTCCTTAAAGATTTTGTCAATTTGATTTAAACGTTCAGGACTTACCGAACGCATATCTACTTCCATCCACGACTCAAAAGGAATAGAATTCACCGAAGTTCCTCCCCCCATTCGGCCCACATTAAAGCTTGTTCTTGGTCCAGATGCCGTGAATTCAGATGCATCTTGAACGAAATAGTCAATCGCTTTTCCAATAGCATGATGAGGATTTCCCAAACCAAAAGCACCCCAAGAATGTCCACCTGGTCCTTTAAAAATGGCCTTATACCTTTTAGACCCCAACGCTTGATTATTGACACGACCGATAGCACCTCCATCAATTGAAATCCAAGCGTCAATTTTCACTTCACCTTTTTCAAACAAATGACGAACGCCTCTTAAATCGCCCAAGCCTTCTTCGCCCACAGTACCCACAAAAAGTAAGTCGGCTTCGGTTTGAATTTCGGCCTTATTCAAAGCCCTTAAGGTGGTTAATACTACCACCAAACCTCGAGTATCGTCACCAATACCGGGGGCGTACATGGTATCTCCTTTGTATTTTACTTTTACATCGGTACCTTCAGGAAAAACGGTATCTAAATGTGCATCTAGGGCAACAGTTCTACCACCTTTCGTACCCTTCTTTAAAGCCAAAACATTACCCACTTCGTCAATCCAAACTCGATCAGCACCTGCTTCTTCTAGCATTTCCTTATACTTTAAGGCTCGTTTGGTTTCCTTAAACGGAGGCGCTTCAATTTCCGTCAATAGCACCAAATCACTTTGACTTTGAGGCTCAAGCTCATCTATCACTTGGAAAGCCTTTTCAAGCTGTTTTTCCAAAGTAAGGTTCTTGATTTCTTTCGTATAGGCTTTTTCAACCTCTGCCTTTTGAGCGAAAAGATTAAAACTCAGGGAAGTCAGAAAAAATATGGCGGTTAGTTTCTTCATTATTTAGGTCTTTATTGGGAATGAAGATAGGGTTTAAATCTGAGTTGATTAAAGCCTTTTTGATGAACGTTTTATGTTCTTCATCACACAACACCTCTTGTCTCGCCTTAAACTTTCAGCTATATTGAACAGTCAATCAATAAGTTAAACCCACCAAATCCATATTCAAATGAAAAAGCTAACCAAAGAAGAAGTCAATCCGGAAATTTTTGATCTGTACGATGACTATGCCCATAGTAAAATTGACCGAAGGGCTTTTATGGAAAGGCTTTCCCTTTATGCGGTTGGTGGAATAACCATCGGTTCTCTTATGAGCTTTATGATGCCCAATTATAAAGACACCATGCTGGTAGCCCCAGATGATGAAAGAATTAGTTCAGATTATATAAACTATAATTCGCCAAAAGGTGGAGGAACTATCAAAGGTTTGTTATCTAAACCCAACAATTCGAGCGGTAAACTACCTGGAATTGTTGTGGTGCATGAAAACCGTGGGTTAAACCCTTATATTGAAGATGTAGGACGCAGAGCTGCTGTAGATGGTTTTATCTCTTTGGCACCCGATGCCCTCACTCCGCTGGGTGGCTACCCTGGCAATGATGATGAAGGCAGGGCCATGCAAAGCAAACGCGATAGAAATGAGATGCTAGAGGATTTCATTGCAGCTTATGAGTATTTACGCAATCACCCCGATTGTAATGGTAAAATAGGCGTTGTCGGTTTTTGTTTTGGTGGTTGGATTGCCAATATGATGGCGGTAAAAGTACCTACTTTAGGCGCAGCAGTTCCTTTCTATGGTGGTCAACCTTCGGCAGAAGATGCTGCAAAGGTAAAAGCTCCTTTGATGTTACAATATGCTGGTTTAGATACCCGAGTGAATGCGGGGTGGCCAGCTTACGAGGAAGTACTAAAAGCCAATAATGTAAAGTATGAAGCCTTTATTTACCCTGATGTAAACCATGGCTTTCACAATAACACCACTCCTCGTTATGATGAAGCAGCTGCTACTTTAGCCTGGTCAAGAACCATCAAGTTCTTTAAGGATAATTTGGTTTAGTTTTACCTAAATCTCCAAGAAAAAATGGCTTCTCTATTGAATAGAAAAGCCATTTTATTTGTGGTGTGATTGAAATTACATCTCAAATTCATTGATCAACTTTTCCTTTAAGTCTAGCAGTTGCTTCTTTTTTCCAAGGTTAAATCGCTTGTGTTCCCAACGGCTCATAATAAAGCCTACAATAAAGAAAGCCGAGATCAAGACAATGTTAAACACAGATTGATCGCTATTAAGTACAGTATACATAGTGAGTGCAATCACAATCAAACAGAACCAAATCATGGATTGAGAAAGCTTAATTCTATAATTGATGTTCTCAATCGCATTCTCTAAGTCTCCCAAAATAGAAACATCTGTTTGCTGGTCTCTTTTGATTCTTTGCGAACGCAGAAACAAAATATACATACCAACAATCATCATCATAGCTCCCATAGTGACCGCAACTACATTGCCACTATTTTTCAGTAAATGTGATATAATTACTACACCTCCCGCACAAAGGTTAGAGGCAATAAGTACCACTTCTGAGAAACTGGTTCTTCTTTTTGTACCTACTTTCTTCGCTTTAATTCTTCTGTGCAGTGCATCTTCATTAATGACATAAAGTGCCTCATCGTTCTGCGTATCCCATATTTTTTTCATTTCCTTAAATTCCATGGCGATCATGATTTTTCTGATTTCGTGGTTAAATGTTTTTTGATTCGGTTGATCTTCACTCCTACATTGCTTTCAGAAATTCCCAAAATCTTGGACATCTCTTTATAGCTGAACCCATCCAATAATAAGAGGGTGAGTGAACGATCTACCTCATTGAGTTGGGCAATTTCCTCATACAACCAAGCTAACCGATCGTCTGGCAGTTGATGACTTTCAATGATGTGTTGACTAATATCAATCGACTCATGTCCATCTTGGTGCTTTCGCTCCTTGGTAGTCCATTTGATGGCCGTGTTTAGCGCAACACGATAGAGCCAAGTGGTTACCGCTGATTGTTGCTTAAAACTCGCCACAGACTTCCAAACCTGAATCGCGATTTCTTGAAAAAGATCATCTCTGTCTTCTTCGTTAAAGGCATAGGACCTCACTATTTTAAATAGTAAAGCTTTATGCTGCTTTAACCAGGTTTGAAAAATGTGATTGATTTCGTTTTCCGTCATTTTGCCTTATTCTCAAATTACTAGTACCAACAGGCAATGGATTTCTTACACAAGGACGTAAATTTTTATAATTTCATACTTAGCGCTTCGGTGAGTTACTTCATTTATAAAGTTGAAATCAGGTTTAATGTATACCTTTGCAGCCATAATTTTCAATCCTTTGTTTTATGAAAGAAGAGGCCGATAAACAGCTAAGTCAGGAAGAAATACAGCGCTGTATTGAAGTAATGGAACGCCTTATTGGCGATACCAACCAACTCTTTGAAATGCCTGAGGAACAACGAGTAGCCTTATTTATGGCGGCTGGAAAATTAACCCGTCCCGACCGAGAAGAATTTGCAAGGCGCAGAAAGGACGCTAAAAAAGCCGCCAAACGCAAAATGATTGAGCGCGATAAACACGCCCGAAAAACCACTGGTATTCGAAGTGCCAGAGAGCAAATTGTTTTTGAAGCGCCAAAACTCATTTCTTTGGTTGAACCAGAAAAGCTGGATACCCCAGAACTGGAATCACCTAGAAACTGCTATGTGTGCAAAGCGGTGTACACTAAAGTGCACCATTTCTACGATGCCATGTGCAAAGATTGCGGTGACTTTAATTATGCCAAAAGATTTCAAACCGCAGACCTTACCGGCCAAGTAGCCTTGGTTACTGGTTCCAGACTTAAGATTGGTTATCACATTACTTTAATGCTCTTAAGGGCTGGCGCTACCGTAGTGGCCACTACCCGATTCCCTGTTGATTCTGCCATTCGTTATTCGAAAGAAGCAGATTATGCCGATTGGGGACATCGTCTAAAGATTCACGGTTTAGATTTAAGGCATATTCCGAGTGTGGAAATCTTCTGTAATTACATAGAGCAGAAATACGATCGACTCGATATTTTAATCAATAATGCGGCACAAACCGTAAGAAGACCTTCTGGTTTCTACCATCACCTGATGGAGAATGAAGAAAAACCAATTGAAAAACTCACGCCTTATGTGAAAGACCTTTTGGCTGATCATCATTACTGCTTGCAGGAATTGAGAACGCTTTCTTCGGGTGTTTCAGACAAGAAGAACAATGCCCTTTCAGTGACTTGGCATGCACCAGAACCAGGTATTGGAATCAGGGCTTCTGCTCAGCTGTCTCAAATCCCATACAGTTTCGATAATTCGCTTCCTACCAAAGAAGTATTCCCTGAAGGGCAATTAGATGCTGATTTGCAACAAGTTGACCTAAGAAAGACCAACAGCTGGCGCTTAAGGTTGGGTCAAATTGAAACACCTGAAATGGTGGAAGTACAGCTCGTAAATGCCGTAGCGCCCTTTGTTTTGTGTAACCGACTTTCGAATTTAATGCGAAAAGAAAACACGGGCATGAAACATATTATTAACGTTTCGGCCATGGAAGGCAAGTTCCACCGTTTCCATAAAGAAGACCGACATCCGCATACGAACATGGCCAAAGCTGCCTTGAACATGATGACGCATACTTCTGCTTCTGACTTTGCGAAGGATGGAATTTACATGAATGCTGTAGATACGGGTTGGGTAACCGATGAAGATCCTGCTGAGCTTTCTAAGTTGAAACAAGAGGTTCACGACTTTCAGCCACCGCTGGATATTGTAGATGGAGCCGCCCGAGTTTTAGATCCTTTGTTTGACGGAATTAACACCGGAAAACATTGGTGTGGTAAATTTTTAAAAGACTACAGACCAATAGATTGGTAGACTATTCTTCAATTAAAAAAACAGCCCTTTAATGAAATTCATTAAAGGGCTGTTTTAATATAATATTATAGACGCTTTATTACTCGCTTCTTAGCGAATCTACTGGATTGGATTTGGTGGCGAGAATTGATCTATAGCTCACTGTCAATAAAGCAATCACCATGGTCATTAATCCCGCAACAATAAACGCAATTGGGCTGATGTTTACATGATAGACAAATCCACTCAGCCAATTTTTCATAATCCAAAATGCAAAGGGGCTAGCAATGATAAAGGCCAAGAATACTTGCTTCGCGAAAGTGGAAGAAAGTAAATAGAACAAACTCCACTGGCTTGCACCTAACACTTTTCGGATACCCAATTCCTTGATTCGTTTTTCAACCGTAAAAGAAGCCAAACCAAATAAGCCCAAACATGCCACGAAAATACTGAGCCCTGCTCCTACCTTGTAAATTACACTGGCCTGCTGCTCTGCCTGATAAAAATTCGCCAATTGACTGTCTAAAAAGTGTGATTCCATGGCCGTAGCTTGATCGAACTTATTGTGCACTTCCGTAAGCCCCGCTACCACATTTGCCATATTGCCCGAAGCTTTTACTGTAAAGTAATCTATAGTACCCGCAGGGTTATTCCAATAACCAAGAATCATTGGTGCTACTTTATTGTGCAGTGACTGAAAGTTAAAATCTTCCACCACACCAATGATCTGCACCCGTAAACTTCTTCCCTGTGAAGTCAACTCGATGGTTTCCCCAATTGGGTTCTCTAAACCAAAAGTGGCCGCAGCTGTCTCATTCAATAATATTTTAGTACTGTCAGTAGCGTCAACGCCAGCAAAACTCACTCCGTCCTTTAATTTAAAACCGAAAGTCTCAATCAGATTTTCATCAAAGCCCATATAGAAAACATCCACCGAATCCCGAGTCTGTTGATTAACATTATTTGTGACTGCTGTAATTTCATTAATGGTTTTCCATTCACCTGGTACTCGGGTTGAAACAGATACCGACTCGACTCCAGGTACATTGGCCAATTCGGTTCGCATGGCTTTAAAGTTGGCCCTCACGTTTCCATTGTTAATATCAATCACTACCAAATTACTATCATCAAAACCAAGGTTCTTATCGTTGATATAGTTCATTTGCTGGGTTACCACAATGGTTGAAATGATCATGATAATGGAAAGGGCAAATTGAGCAATCACCAATATTTTGCGCAAAGCAAACGGACTGCTGGTTTTGCGTTCTCCTTTCAGTACATCTACTGTTTTAAAACGGGTCATGAAAAAGGAAGGGTAAATTCCAGAGAGTAAAGCAATAATAGCCGTAAGCCCAAGAAGCATCGGTAAATATTCTCCTAAAGTAGCCCAGCTAAAGTCGAAATTCTTTTGAGTAAGATCATTAAAGAAAGGCATACTGAGATCGGTAAGACCAATGGAGACAATGAGGGAGATTAATGTGATTAGCAAAGACTCCATTAAAAATTGAGTGACCAACTGTTTTTTAACGGCTCCTACTACCTTTCTAATTCCAATTTCTTTGGCCCTAAAAACAGCCCTAGAAGTAGCCAAATTCATATAGTTTACCGAGGCAATGACCACCAAGAATATAGCAATAGAAATGAAAATAAGGATATAACTCTTATTACCACTGGTTTGAGCTATGCTTTGCTCAATATTGGCCGATTCGAAATGGATATCACTAAGGGATTGCAGTTCAAAATCAACCATATCTGCCATTGGCACCCCCATTCTTTCATTGGCAATGGCTTCGGCTTTCTTTTGCACATCTGCAATGTCCGCTCCCTTGGTTAGCACTAAATAAGAACTAGGCCCAATTTGTTCCCAACTGGTGAGCATCTGTTGCCACTGCGGGTCAGAATAATTTTGCGAAATCAGCACGTCAAATTTAATGTGCGAATTGGCGGGAGTATTCTTCGAAATGCCTGTTACTTTAAATTCTCCGGCAAATGGCGAGGTAATGGTTTTGCCTAGCGCATCGGTTGTGCCAAAATAACGAATGGCTTCATTTTCACTCAACACCACAGAATTTGGTTCAGCCAATGCTGTAACCCTATCTCCTTCCAAAAATTCAAAATCAAATACTTCGAAGAAAGATGGATCGGTGATGAAGTAATTTCGTTGTGCAAAACGCACCCCATCTATGGTGAAATTCATATGTCCACCTCGCATAAACAAGGTAGTGGCACTGGTTACCTCTGGCAATTCTTCCACCAAAGTAGAAGCAAAAACAGCAGCATTAACGGCAAATCTTCTTGGTGCTTCACCAGTTTTATCCACCACAATTATTCGCACAATCTCATCTGCTTTGCTGTGAAACTGATCAAAAGAAGTTTCATCTTTTACATAGGTGAGTAAAAGTGTGGCCCCAGTGATTCCAATGGCCAAGCCAAGGATATTGATAAAAGCGTAGCCCTTACTTCTGGCAAGGGTACGAAAGGCAATTTTAAAATAGTTTTTGAGCATGATGTGTTGTTTTTGAGTTTATTCAGTCCTGAGAGAGTCAATTGGATTGGAATTGACAGCCTTTATAGTTCTGTAGCTTATAGTGAGCATAGAAACTAGAAAAGTAAAACATCCAGCAAGCAAAAATGCGCCTACTCCAATACCAACTCTGTATTCAAAATTTTCAAGCCAATTGTTCATAATGTAATAAGCAATTGGTGCAGCAATCACAAAAGAGAGCAGTATTTGCTTTGCGAATGAACTTGATAATAAAAAGAAGATTCCCCACTGACTTGAGCCAAGTATTTTTCTAATTCCTAATTCCTTTACTCTTTTTTGGATTGTAAAAGAGGCTAAGCCAAAAAGACCTAAACATGCAATAAAAATACTCAAACTCGCCCCCGCTATGAAAATCACATTGGCCTCTCTTTCGGTTTCGTAAAAAGCCTCTAATTGATTGTCAAGGAAATGATAATCCATTACGGTTCGAGTATCGAACTTTGAATGAACCAAACCAGCGGCATCGATAATAGGTTTTGGGTTTCCCGATGTCTTCAGTATAAAGTAATCAATGACTGCATTGGGATTGTTCCATGCACCAATAACCAAAGGAGATAAGCTGGTATGTAGTGATTGGAAATTAAAATCTTCAAGCACACCAATAATAGTATAGTTTGCCTTACCCCTTCCTGCAAGCTGCACTACAGTGCCTACTGGGTTCTCAAGGCCAAATTTTTTGGCTGCAGTTTCATTGATTAAAATCTTTGTACTATCACTTTGGTCATTCCCACTAAAAAATTCACCTGCTCTCAACTTTATATTAAAAGTAGAGAGCATATTGGGGTCAAAACTCATATAATAGCTCTTTACAGAGTCTCTAATCTCACCCTCTTGATCGTAAGAACTTACTTCTACCTCATTAATGTTCTTCCATTCTCCAGGAATTCTAGAAGCTACAGCCACCTCTTGTACACCAGGAATCTGCTCTAACTCATACCGCATAGTTTTAAAAACTGGCCGTATTGAACCATTATTAATATCAATTACCAAAAGGTTTTCCTTATCAAAGCCCAAATCTTTTTCACGAATGAAATTCATTTGGTCTGATACCACCAAAGTAGAAATTACGAATACAGTAGAAAGCACAAACTGAAACACTACAAGAGCTTTTCTCAAATTGAAAGCACTACCCGTTACATTTTCACCTTTCAGCACCGAAACAGGTTTAAATTTGGTCATAAAAAGTGCTGGATATATACCTGAGAGCAAACCGATGGCTAAAGTAATGCCCATCAATAATGGCAAATACTCCAAAAGTGTACTCCAGTTGAATTCAAATGTACGTCCTGTTAATTCATTGAAAAACGGCATTGAAAGGTCTGTAATACCCACCGATATAACCAGTGCAAAAAAGGCAATCATGAACGATTCAATCAGAAACTGAAAGATGAGTTGTTGCCTAATAGCCCCTACTACTTTTCTAATTCCAATTTCTTTTGCCCTAAATACTGCCTTTGAGGTAGCTAAGTTCATGTAATTGACCGCTGCTATAACAATCAAGAAAATAGCGATGACTGTAAAAATGACACTGTAAGTTTCCTCTCCTTTAAAGGCGGCTATATCTCCTTCAATATTGGCAGAATGAAAATGAATATCCTCTAAAGGTTGAAACATGAAACTGCTAGATGCCACTACCTCACTTGGCATGTTGTCTTTAGCGATTTTGTTGGCCTTATTTGAAAGAGTGGTTAACTCCGTATTCTCTTTAAGCAGCAAATAGGAATAGGAAGAAAATCTCGACCAAGAACCATAGAGGTCAGCAGTGTTCGTACCATTTAAGGTTTCTTGACCTAATAAAATGCCTATTTCAAGATGGGAGTTCCGAGGGAGGTCTTTCATTACTCCTGTGATTTTGAAGTTGCCCAAATAGCTTGAGGCATCTACGGTTTTACCCATTACATCTTCTGTACCGAAGAACTTCAATGCTTGCGACTGTGTCACCACCATTGAAAACGGTTCATCCAAAGCCGTTTTCTCATTACCTTGAAGCAATTCAAAGTCAAAAACAGAGAATACATCAGAAGTGGTAATGAAGTAATTAGTTTCTGTGAAATTAACGTTGTTTACGTTAGCATTGAATTGGCTGCTAAGCCTTGTCAAGGTAACTTCTTCTTCTACTTCTGGCAGTTGATCAACCAACGTTCTTGCATATATGGCTGGTACCCGGCTAAAATATCGATCACCTTCAGCTCCACCTCCTTGAATAAAAACGGGGCGAACAATGCGTTCATAGTTGGTATGAAACTTATCGAAACTTCGTTCGCTATTGACATAAGTTAGCAACAATGTAGCGCCCGTGATACCAATGGCCAAGCCAAGGATATTGATAAAAGCGTAGCCTTTACTTCTCCAGAGGGTTCGTATGGCTATTTTGAAATAGTTCTTGAACATTTTTTGCTGTTTTGAAGTTTTTATTCGCTTTTCAAAGCATTTATTGGGTTGGCTTTAGCGGCTTTAATGGCCTGTAAACCAACGGTAATCAGTACAATCACTAGAGAAATAACCAACGCGACCACGAAGGGCATTATTCCAATATTGGTAGTGTAAGCAAAATTTGAAAGCCACTCTTTTCCAGCACCAAGCGCCAAAGGAATTGAAATGCAAGCCGCAATGGCCAACACAACCAAAAACTCCTTTAGAATAATGAAGTTGATATTAGTACCAGAAGCCCCTAAAACTTTACGAATACCTATTTCTTTCAATTTTCGCTCAATCACGAAAGTGACCATGCCGAATAAGCCTAAAGCGGTGAGTACAATGCTCACAATAGAAAAGAAGCTAATGGCCTTCAATAATCTGGTTTCGTTGGCATAGAACCGCGCAAACTCATCATTGATAAAGCTGTAGGTAAATGGTTGATCTGGCTCAAATTCGGCCCATTTACTTTCTAAGAATGCGAGGGTTTCAGTAATGTTTTCTGCCTTAATGTTCACCGATAGATTCCATAAATTTCTGTTGGCAATTCTAAAAGCTACCGGACTGATTTTCTGATGAAGTTTTTGAAAGTGGAAATCTTTCACTACGCCTATAATCTTCATTCCCCTGTTATTGGGGTTATAAAGCGTCACTTCGTCTTCCATCGGATTATCTAAGCCGAGTTGAGCGATAAAAGCTTCGTTTACGATAAGTGCAGTGGAGTCTGATGAAGATTGGATATCGAAATCTCTACCGTTGACCAACTCCAAATCATAGGTTTTGATAAAGTCGAAGTCTACTCCAAAAATGGTGGTGACTGCGCTCAAGTCCGGATTGGTCTTGGACATCATCGGCCCAGAGTTATTTGTATAGCCGCTTCCCAATACATCGGTGCTCACCGATGATGCTACAACACCCGGATAGGCATCAATTTCACTTTTGAAGGACCTATAATTTCTACTTAAATTTTTGGTGGAAACACTGAAAGTAATGACTTGATCTTTGTTGAAACCTAAATCCTTATTGTGCAAAAATTCATTTTGTCTAAATGTGATTACGGTAACAGCGATCAAAAATATAGATATCACAAACTGAACAAACATCAATGTTTTACGTGCCCTTCCTCCTTTTAAAGATTCACGTGCCGAAGCTTTAAGTGCCTGAGAAGGCTGGAATGACGACAGCACTAATGCAGGGTAAAGCCCTGAAAACAAAGAAGTAAAAAGAACAACCCCCAATAAAACAGGTAGCAAACCTTCATTCATTAAAGTAGCCGTGGTAAATTCTTTACCCGTCAGCTGATTGAATGACGATAAGCCTACATCAATCAACAAAATGGAGAATATCGCGGAGATGATCGTAATCAAAACGGCTTCGCCTAAAAACTGACGGATCAGCTGCCCTCTGTGCGCTCCCATTACTTTGCGCACACCCACCTCCATCGATCGCCTCGCTCCTTTTGCAGTCTGTAAATTGATGTAGTTGATACAAGCCACCAACAAAATGATAATGGCAATAAATAAGAGCGTTTGAATGGCCGAAGCACTCCCCGATGCGAAAGACATAAACTGAATGTCCCCAGACTTTAAATACATATCTGTTACGGGTAGAAACTCATAGCTAAAGTCTCCATCAAAACCGGGTTCCTTGGCTAACCTTTCATTCTTTAAAGCTCGAACTTCATCAATACTGGCTCCTGGCGTGGTTTTCACATAGGTGTAAAGCGAGTAAGCAAAGCCTTTAGCGGGTTGCGATCCATCAGGAAAAGTCATTTCCCAAGGAATAATCGCTTTAAATTTGATATGTGAATTCTTAACGTCAGCCGCAATTCCACGCACCACTAAGGCTTTGTCAGACGAAACCCCAGCCATGGTTACTGTTTTTCCAATGGCATTGGAAGTACCGAACAGGGCAATGGCGGTGCTTTCTGTAATTACAATGGAAGAAGGGTCATTCAGTACTTGGGCTGCATTTCCTTCGATTAAAGGGAAACCAAAAAACTCGAAGAAGTTGCTGCTCGCATACCAATAATCAATGTTCAGTTTCTTGGTCGAGTTATTTTCTGGGTAAAAATCACTGCTGTTATTTCTAATTATCGCAGTTTCTTTAATTCCTGCATAATTGCTCGATAAATCTTTGTAGTCATTCTCAATGGAAAGCCCCACTTTTCTTGCATTTACACCAGTTTGAGTACCATATAGAAAATACGTATTCTCTCTTTCAGGAATGAAATCATCCATTGCGTACTCATACTGCACATAAAGCAATAGAAGTAGGCTGCATGAAATCCCTAAAGTAAGACCAATCAGGTTGGTGCCAGTTACCAGCTTGTTTTTCCAGAGGTTACGAATAGCGAGTTTGAAGTAGTTCTTAATCATAGTTTGAGTATTTGACAATGCCCCAATGGCCAATTTTGAACCAAGAATATATTTTTCTGTATATCAATAAGTTACGCACAAACATGTCGATTTAAGCCCTTTCAATTGTCCATCAGTAAAACAGGAGTGCCCAAAATTGGGCACTTTTCAATACATTCATATTACTAAAAGTAAATGAATCAGCATATTGTAAACTTGGTATAAATTTGGTGTTTTAGGCAGTTATGAAAAACAAAGGTCGAATTCTAATTGTAGACGATGACAATTATGTGATGCTTTCCATCCGTATTTTATTGGAGCAGCATTATGACGATGTTCGAGGCATTAACAGTCCGCTTCAAATTGAAACGGCATTGGCCGAAAACGATTATGACCTTGTTATTCTGGACATGAATTTCAAAACAGGCGAAAGCTCTGGAAATGATGGCTTATACTACCTAAAACAAATAAAAAGCATTTCCCCAGAAACCTCCATTGTGCTAATCACGGCATATGGAGAAATCAATTTGGCCGTAGAAGCCATAAAACTGGGTGCCTTCGATTTCATTACCAAGCCATGGCAGAATGAAAAGCTGCTGACCACGGTTTCGGCTGCTTTTCAACTCAACAAATCAAAGCATAAGGTCAAGGAATTAAGTTCGAAGCAAAGCATATTGAATGACATGCTCGATGCCCCCTTCACTGAAATCATTGGTGAATCAGATAAGATCAAGCAGGTTTTTCAACAAATTGAAAAGGTAGCGCATACCGATGCCAATATTCTAATTACAGGCGAAAACGGAACAGGAAAAGAACTGGTTGCTCGGGCGATTCATCGTGCTTCCAACCGCTCCAAATCCATTTTTGTGAATGTTGATATGGGTGCCATTACCGAAACCCTTTTTGAAAGCGAACTCTTCGGGCATAAGAAAGGTGCTTTTACCGATGCTAAAACGGACCGCATTGGGAAATTTGAGGCAGCCAATGAAGGCACTTTGTTTTTAGATGAAATCGGTAACCTGATCAAGCCACTTCAGGCCAAAATGTTACGCGTTATTCAAGACCGACAAATTGTGCCTGTTGGGTCCAATGATGCCAAAGCCATTGATGTCCGTTTGATTTGTGCTACAAATGCCAATCTACCGCAAATGGTCAGTGAAGATGAATTCAGACAGGATTTGCTGTTTAGAATCAATACCATCGAAATCCACCTTCCTCCCCTACGCGAACGCAAAGAAGACATTCCTGTATTGGCCAAGCACTTCATCCATTTGTATAAAACCAAATATGGAAAGAAAGGGCTTTTCGTGCCCGAATACGTCATTACCAAGCTTGAGAAATACGATTGGCCGGGTAACATCAGAGAACTTCAACACAGCATTGAACGTGCGGTAATTATGAGTGACGGCAAACAACTTCATGTTCAGGACTTTAACTTAAATAGCCAAAACACCAGCGATAACGCACAAATAGAGAGCTTTAACTTAGAAGAGTTAGAAAAATGGGCGATAGAAACTTGTATCAAAAAGCATCAAGGAAATATTAGCAATGCAGCAGTAGAACTAGGGCTGAGCCGTGGTGCCTTGTACCGTAGAATGGAGAAATATGAACTCTAAGCATTTCCAGTTTCAGATTATTATAAGACTGCTCCTTATCACTGTGGGTTTGGGCTTTTTGTTGTTCTACATTTTTGAGGACCTCAATTACATTCGCCTATTCTTTATTGTCATTTTCATTCTGTCGGTTCTGATTGAGCTTTTCTATTATATCAATCGGACGAACAAAGACACCAAGAACTTTTTAGAAGCTATTCTCCATAATGATTTCACCCTGAAGTATTCAGCCGATAAAAAAGGCAAGAGTTTTAAAAAGCTCTATGACAGTTTCAATCAAGTGAACCAAAAGTTCATCGAGGCCTCTCAGCGCGAAGCCAACGAATATCAGTACCTATCGGTGCTAGTGCAACAGCTCGAAATTGGTGTACTTTCTTATGATGATAAGGAAAGAATTCATTTGGCGAACAAAGCCCTCAAGCAGCTATTAGGTAAAGAAGAACTGATTACACTAAACAGTATAAAAACAATCAGTTCAACACTTTACAACTCCATAATTCAACTAGAGGTTGGACACAATGAATTACTAAAGGTGAATATTCATGGAAGGGAATTTCAGCTTTCTATTAAGGCTTCTATTTTCAAATTGAGAGGAACCAAATACACTTTGGTTTCCATTCACGACATCCATACCGAACTGGACAATAATGAAATGATGGCATGGCAAAAGTTGATTCGCGTGCTGACCCATGAAATTATGAATTCAGTAGCGCCTATTACTTCACTGTCTACTACGCTTAACCATTTTGTAAACCAATCAAGGGTATCGGGTCAAGATTTAACCGAAGCGCAGCTCCAATCCTTACATGAAGGACTCGATGCCATACAACACCGCAGTGGCGGACTGATGACCTTTACCGAAGCCTACAGAAGTTTAACACGCGTGCCACTGCCCCAAATCAAACCTGTTGAAGGCCAACTTTACTTCCAGCGCGTTGCCTCGCTTTTTAAACCTACACTGGCACAAAGCAATATTCAGTTCCATATGGAGCTGCCTAAAGAAGCCTTCACCTTACATATCGACCCAGATTTAATGGAGCAAGCCCTCATTAACCTATTGAAGAATGCCAAAGAAGCGGTGGAAGCCAATACGGGTACTATCCGTTTAGTGGTAAAACAACCTAGCCAGTTAGAAGAAAAATCTGGTGGTTTTCAAATTTCGATTATGGATAATGGCGGAGGCATTCCCCAAGAAATTCAGGAAAATATTTTCATTCCGTTTTACACAACTAAATCCAATGGTTCGGGGGTTGGGCTTAGTTTAGTCAAACAAATTGTACAAGCCCATAAAGGCGAAATTAGCTTTAGTGTAGACGGAAGCAAAGGAACAACTGAATTCAAAATAAAGCTGGCTGTGAATGTTTTAAGTTAAATCTTGTACCTATGTGCTCTTACTACAAACTAAACCGCTATTCTCCGTTAAAGAATTGATCGTTGAAAGATTTTTTTATAACTTTCTAACAACTACTCGGTAGACATAGGCACAATATAGTTTATGAATAGATGATTTACCGACTCAAACTTATTGACTTTATTAGCTATGAAACTATTCAAAAAGCTCTCGATTCTAGTACTACTTCTAAGTTATACATCTATTCAAGCGCAAAGCCTTCAACAACAGAAAAAGTACTTCCCAAAAGCTATAACAAAAATGAAGATCTTCTTGGGCTCTACCGAGCAAGAGCTTTTAAATAAATGTGATAATTGCGTAGATCAAAAGACAGAAGAATCATTCAGAAGGGTATACCTCTCAAATTTAGACGATAAAGAGTTTCAATCGGCTATTTTTTATGTAAGCACAAGTACAGCAGAAGTTTACGAAATAATTTTAACTGCAAAAGATGGCATAGATGTTAACAAAGTAGCCAATAAGCTTTTGGGAAGCCCAAATGTTGAAAACAATGAATGGCGTTTCTTTTCTGATAAAACAAAACAAAAATTCACAATGGCCATGTGGGTTTTCAAAAACAAACTAGTTATTGCAGGAGATATTCAAGGAAGTGAATGGGAAAAAGGCTTTGAATAGTATGGGGCATATTGGTCAACTACTTTTACCCTAACCTGATAAGAAATTTCTTTGAGATTGTTTCCCATCCTCTTGACCACACTTAACCTCAAACACCCAATCGGAGCGCCATTGCGAGAAATAAACGTTATGATAGCGAACGCTTATGACGAAGCAATCTAAGGCATTCGTTAACTGGGCGGGGAGATTGCTTCACGTTAACACCATCACTGCGAAGAAGTACAGCAGGTTCGCAACGCTTGAGCTGAAGCTACAGCGAAGGAGCAATGACGGTGAACGCAGATATGTTCGGTTAATAACAGCCTCAATCACACATTATTCTTGAATGCAAATCACCACAAACGCTCAATCAGAGCGCCATTGCGAGAAATAAGCGTTGCGATAGCAAAAGCTTATGACGAAGCAATCTAAGGTGTTCGTTAACTGGGCGGGGAGATTGCTTCACGTAAACACTATCACTTCGCAAGACTTTAGCAGGTTCGCAATGACGAGTAACGCAGGCTTTATTAGTATTTTAATACTAAATAGCCAACGAATGTTACTGTTCTAAAATTAATTTCGCTAAACTTATAACTTGTTAATAGGTGCGTATAGTACACCGTATTGGGGTGCTAACGCTCACTTTTTGTAAACTATTGGAAATATATCGCTCATAAATGTGAGCGTTATGTAAGATTGTAGCATATTTGAGAAACCAAAGTATATAGTGAGAGAAGAACTTAAAAATACAAATTGGCACATATACGGATTATCAATTTCTGACTACGACTATACGGACAGATTAATCACAGAATTAATTGATGATAGAAATAAACAAATTGAAATTAAAGAAAAAGAATTAGAAGCTAAAAAAACTGACTCCGAAGCTATTTCTGACTTAAGTTATTACGCTTTCATCGACAATTTATTCATCTGGCAATTCGGAATTTGGCGCTTACAAGGAATATTTGAAGGGATTTTAAAGCAAGAGTTTTTTCCTGAAAAGGATATGCATGGACTAAAAGTAAAATTAGATTACACTAGAAAAATTTCAAAAAAGATAAATAATGAGGACTATAATAAATTACTTGAATGGGGAAAGTTAAGAAATGCTCTTTCTCATTACCCACCAGAACAATATAGACCATCGCTAATACAAAGAAATGATTTCAATGAATATTTGGAATTATTAAAAAAGGTTACAACTGAATTAATTGGTGAGTAAAAACATTATAACATAAGGTATGTAAAAAATTACTGTTTTAGACTAAACAAAAAGTTCTTACTCATGTACTGAGTCTGATTTCTCTTTATAAAACCCCTACGCACAGACCTGTAATCTTTCATATATTCAAAGACTCTTAATATCCACTAAGATTTCCATAACCAAATAATTTTCACCAATACCAGCCTTCATTTTATAAGCTATTGATTAGTTTAGCAGCCTGAAAAGAATCCCATGAAGTCAAACGTTAATCGTATCATCGCTATTCTCGCCATTATCATCGTTAATATAGGCTGCGATCAAGTCACCAAAGAAATGGCACGCGAGCAAATTGAATATAACGAGCGCATTGAAGTGATCGGTGATACCCTTATTCTTACCAAAGTGGAGAATTCAGGCGCTTTCTTAGGCATGGGTTCCGACTTGTCTCCTATTTTCAAAAACATTCTGTTGCTTGGTTTACCAGGTTTGGTGATGGTAGGCCTTTTTGTCTTCCTTCTTATTAAAAAAGACCTCACCAAATTAGCAATTGTAGGTCTATCATTTATTGTTGGTGGTGGAATTGGCAATTTATATGACCGCATTCTTTATGGTTCTGTAACCGATATGGTGCATATAGATTTAGGTGGCGTTTTTAGAACAGGCATTTTTAATGCTGCCGATGTATCGGTAATGATTGGTACAGGTTTAATTCTGTTAGAGCAATTCTTAACAAAAAAAGACCAAGAAAAAGTAAAGGAAGCCAGTTAATCTACAACACCAACCATAACAACAAGGCCACAATTAAGAGGATAGCTACCCAGCTTAAAGCCTTTGACTGCCTAGGGAATTCATAAGCGCAGATAGGGCAAACTTTTGCTGCTGCATCTATTTCCATGGCGCATGAAGGACATTCTTTTTTCATTTCGGCAATTTAAAAAAATATAAAAGCGCAAAAGCGTTTCACTTTTCTATTTATACCTGAAATACAAGTAGTTTTGCACCATGCAAACTGCCCATAAAAACCAAGAGGAAATCCTCGCAAAGCTTCGAATAGAAAAACTCAACCCAATGCAAGAAGCGGCCCAAGAAGCCATTCACCAGCATTCAAACGTAGTCTTACTTTCCCCTACGGGCACAGGAAAAACCTTGGCCTTTTTGCTTCCTATTATTCAATCACTAGATGTGAACTGCGCTGAAGTACAAGCTTTAATCTTGGTGCCGTCCAGAGAATTGGCCATTCAGATTGAACAGGTGATTAGAGAAATGGGAACGGGTTTTAAAGCCAATGCCGTGTATGGCGGGCGCCCAGCATCGAAAGACAGAATGGAATTGAAGCACAGACCTGCAATCCTTGTTGGTACTCTTGGCCGTGTGGCGGACCATTTAAGGCGTGACGCTTTCCCTGTAAAAGACATACAAACCTTGGTATTAGATGAATTCGATAAGTCTTTAGAAGTGGGTTTTGAACTAGAAATGATGGAGATCATCGCTTTGCTTAACCATGTGCAAAAGAAGATTTTGACTTCGGCCACCAACGAAACCGAAATACCAGGCTTTGTAAAGCTCAAGTCGCCTCAAATTCTCGATTTTTCAGATAAAGGCGACTCATCGCTTGAAATCCAACTGGTGCTTTCTCCCGATAGAGATAAATTGGAAACTTTAGTAGATA
Organism: Roseivirga seohaensis; assembly: GCF_001592945.1. Lineage (GTDB taxonomy): Bacteria > Bacteroidota > Bacteroidia > Cytophagales > Cyclobacteriaceae > Roseivirga > Roseivirga seohaensis. The sequence continues at coordinate 21,957 of NZ_LRPB01000045.1, read as the reverse complement.
CCCTCAACCGACTTGGAGATCAGCCGGGCATTGTGTTCTGCAACTTTAAAGATTCTATTGAGCGCATTAGCCAATACCTTTTCGATCATGAAATTAACCATGGTGTGTTTTATGGTGGAATGGAACAAGTAGACCGCGAAAGAGCGCTTATTCAGTTCCGAAATGGTACTTACCAATTGCTATTGGCAACAGATTTGGCTGCCAGAGGAATTGATATTCCAGAATTGAAATTCATTATCCATTACCATTTGCCTAACTCTGGGCCAGAATTCACCCACAGAAACGGTAGAACCGCCAGAATGAACTCAGAAGGAACGGCCTACGTGCTACAATGGGAAAAAGAAGAATTGCCTGATTTCATTTCTGAGCTTAAGCCTAAAAGTGGAAGGGTTCGTGATGTATTGGAAGAAATTTCGGCACCAAAACCACTGATGAAAACCCTATTTATTTCGGGAGGAAGAAAGGATAAAATTTCTAAAAGTGATATTGCTGGACTATTTTTCAAACAAGGCCAATTGCAGAAAGATCAGTTGGGCATGATAGAAATTAAAAACGACTGTGCTTTTGTTGCCGTAGCCGCCATAGAAGCCAAACGTTTGATTAAGACCCTGAATAACACTAAACTGAAGAATAAAAAGGTAAGGATTACGGAAATCTAGAAAGCCGTTGTCCCCTATTTGCATTGTGGTTCGTCAATTCAATAAAACATGAAAAAGCTAAGTCTATCTCTCGTATTCGTTTTTATCTGTTTAAGCAGCTTTAGTCAAAACACCTTAAAACTTGGCAATAATAAATCTCCGAAAGCAACTTTAGCCGATATCGCTTGGCTGAGTGGTCATTGGCGTGGCGAAGCGTTTGGAGGCATAACAGAAGAAATTTGGTCTCCTCCTTTGGGCGATTCTATGATGGGTTCCTTCAAACTTGTTTCAGAAGGTAAAACCAGTTTTTACGAAATCTGCCAGTTGGTAGAAGAAAACGGTAGCCTATCATTTCGCTTAAAGCACTTCAACAGTGACCTCACAGGCTGGGAAGAGAAAAATGAACGAGAAGAGTTCCCTTTGGTAAAAGTGGAAAAGAATGCCGTTTATTTTGATGGGTTTACGATTAAGCGTATCTCCGCAAATGAAATTCACATGTATGTGGTCATCAGCGATGAAGGAGAAGCAGAAGAAGTTGAATTCAAGTACTTTAGGTTTAGCAAATAATAGTTTGAGCTTTATTTCTTCAATTTTCGATTTCTACTTTTCAAAGCCTTAAATATTTTGGGCTCGAGCATTCTTTGAAGTTTATAGTCGTGGCTCAGTTCATTTTTACCTATTTTAGGGAAATTACGAACTTTCACAACCTTGATGAACAACCTCGAATACTGGCCAATTTTTATCATTCTGTCTATTGCCTGGGTAGTACCCTTAGTACTCTCCAGGTTAGAAATCTCAAAAGTACCTTCTGTAATTGTCGAAATCGTAATGGGCGTAATGGTAGGCCCTTTCGTATTGGGCTGGGTTGAAGAAACTGCCATTACAAGCTTTTTGGCACAAACTGGCTTTCTATTCCTAATCTTCTTGGCAGGAATGGAAATTGATGTCAACAAAATTATTTCATCTTTCCCCCGAGGCCGAATCAAATTTGTAGATTTAGTAAGTAACTCACTTTTGGTAGCCCTTTTCATCTATTTTGGTTCGCTATTGCTTTCATTGCCTTTTGCATGGTTAATGAACCAATTTATGGAGGTAGACATCGTATTCTACATGTTCTTATTACCAACCGTAGCCCTCAGCATAACTGTACCTATTTTAAAAGCAGAAGGAGAATTGAAGCGCAAGTTTGGGCAGATTCTACTGATGGAAGGTGCCATTGCCACGGTAATGAGCATCATACTGATTAGCATTTATTCAGGCGTACTGAAAAAAGGGTTTCAGGTAGAACTTCTCCTTTTCGCCATTATTTTCATTGTATTCATCGTTGTGTACTGGCTTGGTAAGCGTTTAATGAAAGTGCGCAGTTTTCAGCAGTTGCTCTATAGACTGGAACATGCCGCCAGCCAAATTAGAGTACGTGGTGCTGTGGCCTTACTATTATTCTTTGTGGTAATTGCCCATTTAATCGGTACAGAATTGGCCATGGGTGCTTTTTTTGCAGGTACCCTGTTAAGCCTGTTTGTAAGCAAAGAGCGTTCGGCATTGCTATTTAAGCTGGATGGTATGAGTTATGGCTTCTTTATTCCCATCTTCTTTATTATGGTTGGGGTGAACTTAGATTTGTCGGCACTTACTCAGTTTCAAGAATCCATACCCTTTATTCTCACCTTAATTGTTGGTTTTTTTGTTACTCAGCTTATTCCAGCCTTAATCATGATTAAAGTGTTTGGGTTGAAAAAGGCTTTAGCCGGAGGTGTATTACTTACTGCTAGAATGGGGTTGACCATTGCCGCTGCCCAAATCGGGCTTTCTTTAAATGTAATTAGTTCTGCCGATAATGCCGGAATTGTAACCACGGCCATTTTGGTAAGTCTAATCTCGCCTTCCATTTACAAGATCTTTAATAATGGAAAAGAAGAGCACCACAATATTTATGTTTTTGGAGGAAGCAGGGCAAGTTTATTCTTAGCCGAAAGGCTTAAAATGCACGATATGTCCTTCATAACCCTAATCCAGAAGAAGGAAATATTGCCAGACTTCGATAAAAAGAGTTTGAACTATAAATTCATTCAAAACCTAAGTGCGAGCGTTGTAGACGGATTAAAACTGAGGTCAGCAGATCTTGTGATTGTTCTTACAGAATCAAACAACTTGAATCAGGAGCTGACCCGATACATCAAAAATGAATTAAAACACAGTAAAATTATTACTAGAAAGCAATCGGCTACACATGATTTGATTGACCCTCAAGGAGAAATTAAGTTTATCGATCATGATGTAGTTTTGGCCAACCACATTGAAAATATGATTGCCAGTCCAGATTCAGTTTCTTCACTTTCAGAAAGTTTTGGAGATTACCGTCTGGAGGAGATAACAATTAGCCGTGGTGATATTAATAGAAAACTGGTAAAGGAAGTACCTTTTCCTCCTGCTGGTTCATTAGTCATTCAAAAGCGAGCTGGAGAAGTCTTTATCCCTCACGGAAACACGCATCTATTGGTGGGCGATATTATGACAGTAATTGGCAGTCATGCCGCCTTAGCTGAGTTTAGAAGCATATTAGAAAAATAGCACTCCTGTAAAGAAGTGCTATTGAATATTATTAAAGATTTAAGGCCAAGCTCTTATTTCTCAGAAGCGTATTTCTTCTTTACCAAATTAGGAAAATGTTCTTTTAGTTTATTCACTTTAGGTACAGCTATATTGATAATATAAGGGTTACCTGGGTTCAACTCGTAATAGTTCTGATGGTAATCTTCGGCCAGCCAAAATTTAGTGTACTCAGTCACTTTTGTAGCAATCGGTTTATTGTACTTTCCTGACTGATTCAACTTTGAAATATAATCGGTAGCTAGTTTCTTCTGATTCTCATCATGATAAAAAACCTCTGTACGGTACTGTGTTCCTACATCTGGACCTTGACGATTTACTTGGGTTGGATCGTGTGTATAGAAGAAGACCTCTAAAAGTTCTTGATACGAAATCACCTTAGGGTCGTAATAAATTTGAATAGCTTCGGCATGGGTTGACCTGCCGTAACTTACGTCTTCATAAGTGGGGTTATTCTCTTTTCCTCCTGTGTAACCCGAAACCACATTTTTAACGCCATTTACGCGTTCAAATACCGCTTCGGTACACCAAAAGCAGCCCCCCGCAAAAGTGGCTATTTCATTCCCTTTTTGAACTTCTGCTTCCAGATTAACTAACTCTGTTGAGTTCACATTTGAGCATGAAGAAACTCCAAAATTGAGAAACAGGCTTGTTATTAATGTATAGGCTATGTGCATTTGTATTTTTATTTTATTTACAGCCCTAACGCCATCTACAAGCGATATGTTTTTAAATAGTGTCGTTCAGAATACTCTTAAGGTCGGCTGGAGAGTAATTTACCGATTTTAAAGTTTTGTTATCCGCAGTTCTATACACCAAAAAATGTCCGTCCGACTCCTCAATATAGCTTTCCGTTCCATCTTTGTCCATATAGTGCTTTTGTGTAGCTTCAGCTTCCTCCATTGTTTTGCAGGTTTTACTCATGTTTGAGCGTTGTACTTCGTCAAACAAGGTTTTGAAACTATTACCTAAACCAAATTCAAGAATAGCACCTGATAATACATACTGGATATCACACAAGGCATCGGCTACCTCAACTAAATCGTTTGCTTGAATGGCTTCTTCTAGTTCTTTCAGCTCTTCTGCAATAAGCGATACCCTAAGCTTGCACCTATCGGCAGACGGAATTTGAGGAGTTTCTAGAATTGGGTGTTTGAATGTTTTGTGAAATTCAGCAACTGAGTTGAGTGATTGTGGTTCTTTCATGGTATAAATAAAAAGGCCTGTATTAAACAGGCCAATGTTAAATAATTATTTGCGGTTGGTAAACTACTTATTGTCTTTTTTAAACTTTGGAGGCGTTCCGCCTTCTGGAACAAAGATTAGAGCTGCTGAATTTAAGCAATAGCGCAAACCTGTTGGCGCAGGGCCGTCTTCGAATACATGGCCTAAATGAGATCCACTTTTACTATCTACAACTTCCCAGCGCACCATTCCTTCGCTTGTGTCTTTCACCAATTTAATGGCATCATCAGAAATTGGTTTCCAAAAACTTGGCCAGCCTGATTTTGAATCATATTTGGTTTCTGAGCTAAAAATAGGCTGTAAGCTAGCTGCAGAGTAATAAGTTCCTTTTTCATAAAACTTATTGTATTTGCCAGAAAACATGGTTTCAGTAGCTTGTTCTCTTAATACCGCATATTGCAAGGGTGTTAATCTTTCTCTCCACTCCTTCTCTGTTAACTGAATCTCGTATTTTGGTTTTTCTTGCTCAAAAGCCACTCCAGACAGTTCGTCTTCCTCGCCCCTGACCGTCATAACACTTGCTACAAGTAAGATCATTAATCCGCTAATCAGTAGTACCTTAGTTTTCATATCACTATCTTTTTTTCTTCCCAACTTGATAAACGTAAAAATAGTTTGACTGGATTGACAAGAATTACACAAAAGGTCTACCAGGCGATACTTTGGCTAAAGAAACCCATACTTTGTGGGGCATCTCCTTCTTTATGGATGGGGTAAAAGAAGATATTAGGAAGCTTTATCTTTTTCCACGGAGCAATTACGCCCAAAGCTCTTTTTGATCGCTGATCAGATTTAAGTTGGCTGCTTGCATGCATGGGTTTTGAATTATCATAAAGCATGATTGAAACGCCATCAGGTTTTAGGCACCTTTTCAACTCCTCGTATGCCATTTCTTGAACTTCCTTATCATAGTTATTGATGTAATCAAATGAGAATAAGGCGTCTACAGAATTATTATCAAAAGGCAAGTGATCTACATCGCCCAACACTAAAATGGTTTCTCCTGGTAGTTCGTCTTTTATTGCCATCAACCTTGACAATGAAAAGTCCATATGAAAATAGTATTTGAATGAACGCCCATAAGTTAGGTTGTGAATAGAATCAACATCGTGGGTTACCACGCTCATAAAGTACTCTCCTCCTTTAGGAAGTAGTCGTGCTAACTGAGTTACTTTTTCCTGACTTATTGGGTTACTCTTAAGCTCTTTGGTAGGCTTTTCAATCGCATTGCCTTCTCCAAATCCATAGTCTCTATAAAATTGATCAATTTCTTCTTGAGGTACTCTTTTAAGATGATTGGCCGTTCTGTTTTTTGAAACAATAGCTGTTCTACGTTGTAAATAACTTATGTTATCAATTATGGGGTAAATATGAGTTAGATGAGAGGTAACCAAAGCTGCCTTTACTTCAATATTTACAGGTGCTCCAGGGTAGAAGAATAAATCGCCATGTTTAATTTGAGTATTTAATGAAATAAGCTCCTTTTCCGTCATTAGTCTTAACGACTTTTTTGTAAACGGACAAACCATTAATCCTTCCATATTCATTCTATCTTTCACAGCGCTTGCGTTTATTACACTAACGTACGCAAATGCCCTACCAGATCGCCAAAAATAGATTTTAAGTAATTTTTGCTAAAAAAAATTCCCATATCGGGAATCGAAATCCATAAAAAGGATTCTAAAATCTTACGTAAGAAGTAAGGATTTCTTAGGCTATGCTTGTCCTTCTTGTTCCACTTTTAAGTACTTGTGGCCGGCCATTAGCACACTAGAATAAAATAGCTCTTTACCCACAGTACTCACATCATTAACATACTTAATAATACGCCCAGATTTCTCCTGAGATTCATGTAGTTTACCTTCAGCGTATTTCAATAGTTTACCTCGAATTTCTTTAGTCTTTTTCATCGTATTATAGTTTGAGAATTCTATACTTATTTAAGCGATTATCTCATCAATTTGTTTCGTAATCCTTTCAATTGATGAAACAATTATTTTAACGGTTTAACCTTGCTCAAGGTAAATTGTTAAAAGTTTTTTTCCATACCCAAAACAAGGGATATTGAGTGATGGAATCTTATGAAATGAATAACGAATAGTTCGTATTAATAGTCTTAAGCAAAAAGACCATAATTAGGCTCTTGAACTTGAGTAGCAAATTGAATCACTTTTCGTTTTGTATAATACTGATTTATAATACGTTGGATATCGGGCGTATCGGGGTACCTGGTAATAATAGCCTTTACATCCTCAATACTATCAAAAGCCATATCGTTTTCAAAAAAGCCAAAGCCCAAATACTTTCCGTTTTCAACCAATACTACAGACTTTTCAGTGAGGGTTCTTCCCTGCCCCAGCAAACAAAACGACTGAGAGTTTTCTTTAATACTCTGAATGGCTTTTTTGAATCTTTCGCGCTGCTCTGTCGCTCCTTCTCCGCCTGTTTTAATTGTATAGCCAAAATACATCATCATAGATGCAGGCAGACTGCACAATTCAGGATCGAGTTCAAACTTCTTTACCAGTTCAATCAAATAATCACGAGCGCGATCGAAAGAAGTAAAACCTATTAAAGGCAAGGTGCCTTTCATTTTCTTTCCAATTGACAATCGATCGAAGCCCTTTCCATCTTGATAATGATAGAGGCCGTATTTAGCATTGGAGAGTTTTTGGGCCTTGTTGTAAATCGGAAAATGCTTTTTGATTTCTGAAGACTCAAATAAAAAAGCGATCATTTCATCTCCGCATTCTTCATATGATATATCGTAGAGCTTATCCTTCAATCCTTGTTTGTACACTACATCGGTATTCGAAAAATGGCCTTTAACACGCTTCTTAATGTTGTTGGCCTTTCCTACATAAATGATCTCACCGTGGGCATCGTGAAAGTAATATACGCCAGTAAACTCTGGCAAAGCATCGAAAGCAGCTTTAGGTAAATGAGGTGGCAAAAAGCCTTCTTGAGAATCTTTCTTTAAGAAGTTAGCAATGTGATTTTCATCATTCTGAATAATCAAATCAAGCAATTCAACAGTTGCTCTAGCATCACCCATTGCCCTATGGCGTGCATGGTTTGCTATACCAAAATGATCGCAGAGATTGCCTAAACTATAGGATTTCAACCCTGGAAATACCTTACGAGAAAGCCGAACCGTACAGAGTTTTTTTAAGTTTAAAGTGCCACCAAGTTGTTGAAATTCATTTTTAAGGAATGAATAATCAAAATTGACATTGTGCGCTACAAAGATATTTCCCTCCAACATTTGATAAATTTCTTTGGCCACTTCAAAGAATCGAGGTTCATCTTTTACCATCTCATTCGAAATGCCCGTTAGCGCAGTAATATTCATTGGAATTACCCGCTCAGGATTCAAAAGCGTTTGATATTCGTCTACCACACGCTTTCCATCATGAATTAGAATGGCTACTTCGGTGATTTTTCCGTAATTGGCAGAACTGCCCGTGGTTTCTATATCGACTATGGCGTACACAGCTTCAAATTACATAAGTTTTGTTTTCAATACGTAACATTAACTGAATGAATACTATCCTTGTTAAGAAATACTCTGGCGATCTGGTTCCATTTGAAATTGAGAAACTAGAAAACTCACTATTCAAATCTGGAGCAAGTCCAGAGCTTATTGAAAAAATCACCAAAGAAGTACTCAGTTGTTTATTTGAAGGAATTTCCACCAAGGAAATTTATAAAAGGGCTTATAGCATTCTCAGAAAGTCTTCTAATGCCTTGGCTGGCCGATATAAACTTAAAAAAGCAATTCTTGAGTTAGGGCCTTCTGGTTATCCGTTCGAAGCTTTTATTGCTCATTTATTTGAATATCAAGGCTATAAAGTAGAATCAGGAATTACATTAAAAGGAAAATGTGTAACACACGAAGTGGATGTTAGGGCCGAAAATGATACTGAAATACACTTTATGGAATGTAAGTACCACAGCAACCCTGGTTATAAATCAGATGTAAAAATTGCATTGTACGTGCATTCTAGGATGAATGACCTTATTGCCAATTACCAACCTAAATTCCCAAATAAGAAATTTACAGGGTGGATTGTCGACAATACCAATTTCACCTCAGATGCTATACAATATGCAGAATGCAGCGGCCTTAGAATTATGGCATGGAATTACCCTTCTAAAGGAAGCCTAAAGGATCGAATTGAAATCTCAGGCCTTTACCCTATTAGTTGCTTGGTTTCGCTTACAAAGGCGGAAAAGCAATTGCTTTTAAAAGAAGACATCGTGCTTTGCCAACAGCTTTTAGACTCTGACGAAGCACTCGATCTTATCGATAAAAGAAAACATAAAAAAGTTCAGGAAGAATGTCGTGAACTTACGCTACCGATGGCTTCTCAGGCTTAACTAAATTGAAAAAATAACTGAATAAAACCACCAAAATACAACCCAGGGCATTGTACCATAAAAAGCCCATGGTGAAAGCTCCAGCTTCACCTATAACATTTAAGTAGTGTACCAATATAATCACGGCTTGGCTTAGTATTGCACCCATAAATACCGCATTGCTTCTAATATTTTTAAAGAAGAAAGCTACTACGAAAATACCCAAAACAGTTGGGTAGAATAAAGAACCAATCAAATTCACTGCTTCTATCAGGTTGTCAAAAAGAGATAAAGTAGATGCTACAATAATTGCGAGTATTCCCCAACCAAGTGTAAACAGTTTTGAATACCTCAGGTAATGATTATCATTACCGTCTTTTTTTACTGATCGCTTATAAAAGTCTATGGTGGTTGTACTCCCCAGCGCATTCAATTCAGACGATGTAGAAGACATGGCTGCTGAAAAGATGACCGCAAATAGTAAGCCCACGATACCAACAGGCATGTTTTTCTGAACGAAATCCATGAAAATATAATCCGTATCCTTAGTTTCTGATCCTTCAACAGCTTCTCCAACGAGTATAATCGCCCTACTCCTTACTTCATCAGATTTAGCTTGTAGTGCATTCAATGCTATTTTTGCTTCTTCTATGGCTTTTTCGTTACCAGTTCTTACCGCTTCATTAAGTCCCTCAACTGCGGTGAGTTTTTCTGTAAATATTTCTGAGTATTCATCTTCATACGCCCGGAAATCATCAGCCCTATCAGTTTCATAAACTTGCTCCTTCAGCGTTTCATTAAAAAATATTGGTGGTTGATTATATTGATAAAACACAAACACCATTACCCCTATAAAGAGAATGATAAACTGCATTGGCACTTTAAGAAGACCGTTCATCATCAGCCCTAAGCGACTCTCAGATAAGGTTTTTCCAGATAAATACCGTTGTACCTGAGATTGATCCGTTCCAAAATAAGACAAGAAGAGAAAAACCGCACCAGTCATTCCTGACCAAAAACTATACTTATTTTTTAGGTCAAATGTAAAGTCAACAACATTGAGTTTACCCATTTTACCAGCCACATTGAGTGCATCGTTCATATTCACACCAGTAGGTAATGCGTTTAACACCAATACACCAGCGAGGATCATTCCGCCCATCATTACCGCCATTTGCGTTTTTTGGGTTTGTGTCACAGCTTTTGTTCCGCCAGATACGGTATAAATAATTACTAAAACGCCTATTACGATATTGGTCGCTCTTAAATCCCAATCCAACAGCGATGAAAGTATAATTGAAGGTGCATAGATTGTTATTCCGGCTGCAAGACCACGTTGCACTAAGAAGATAAAAGCCGCGAGCATTCGGGTTTTTACATCGAAACGTGTTTCCAGATATTCGTAAGCAGTATAAACTTTCAGCCTATAGTAAATCGGCAAAAAGAACACCGAAATGATAATCATGGCCACTGGAAGACCAAAATAGAACTGTACGAACCCCATACCCTCGGTATAAGCTTGGCCAGGAGTAGAAAGGAAAGTGATGGCACTGGCTTGGGTTGCCATAATGGAAAGCCCAATGGCCCACCATTTCACATCGTCTCCACCACGTAAATAACTATCAATATCCTTATTGCCTCGGGTTTTCCAAACCCCATAAACTACAATGGAAATCAGTGTGCCGAAAAGCACTGCCCAGTCGATCCAACTCATTCGTATGATTTTGTAAACCAGTAAAACAATAGAACTAATACAGCCAATGTACCCATTAGTAACCAGTACATTCCAGACCACTTCTTAAAAAATGGAGGTTTAGCATCCCTCAGTTCTTGTTCTGTTTGCGCACTCATTAGCGTTTGTTTTCAATTCGGTTAAGCTTGGTGCTTTTAGGCGTTTCGTTACCAAGCGAAATCATATTACTAAAAATTCGGTAAGCCCCAGCTACACCTGCGGGTAATTCTCTAAACCATGAATAACCGGTATAAACAAAATAGCCTTCGCCATACTGCCCTACAATCAAACCGCCATCATTTGGTTTATCGCCTGGGTCGTTACTAGAAAGAATGGCTGTATACCGATCGTCCCATTGGTTTGGAAAGTAAAGTCCTCGCTCTTGCACCCAGCCTTCAAAATCTTTCTCGGTAATCTTATTTGGCCCATTAATCAATGGATGGTCGGGTGCTAGTATTCGCACTTCAGCGTCTTCAACCGTTACCCTATCTCTTGAAATTTGAAAAGGATAAGGCCCAATCTCTGGCTGGTCTCTCATGCTAGTGTTATACTGGGCAATTACGGTACCGCCTTGCTTTACATATTCCATTAAATCAGGTTGAATAAATGGCATTCTATCTACAGTATTATAAGCACGCACGCCAATAATCACGGCATCAAAATCAGCCAAGCTTTCTGCAGTTATGGTATTCGGATCAAGAATAGATACGGTATAACCGATTTGCGTTAAGCTTTCTGGTACGGCATCGCCTGAGCCCATAATATAACCCACGTACTGTCCTTTTCTTTCCAAATTAAGGCGTACCACTTTGGCTGTACTTTCAGGGAAAATCGTTTGTCGAGGAATGTGCTTGTAATCAATCACCTTCAAACCTTGGTGATATGACTTGCCATTGTAAGTCACTTTGGCCGTTACCTGTCCCTCTTGCTGAGTGGTTGGAGGCAACACCTGAAACTTGAACCGTGCTTCTTCCTGCTTTCCTTTTAGGTTGAAATCAAAATTTTCTGGACTAGATTTCCAGCCTGAAGGCAAATCCAAACTTACCTTTCCAGAAACGTTATCGGTACCCGCTTTTACTACCACATTTACTTCTTTGGCCGAATTATCGGCAAATACCAAAACGCTTTCGGCAATGTTCACAAATACAGGTGGCGTAACCACAAAAGGTCGGTATACTTCTCCATCTACCCTATCATTCTCTTTATATACTACAGATGTAGCATAAGCATATGGCTTTCCGTTAATTGTCAAGTTAAACGTAGCATTCAAAATGTCTGGGTTTTGAGCAAGCCCAATCAATGCTTGGTCATCTACTTTATACATCCCTACAGTTCCTTCTTCGCGAAGCCAATAAGGCTGTGAGTTTGTAAGTTGCGGCAGGGTAAATTCTAAGTTCTTTCTAAAAGATTGATTGTTGGCCAATGGTTGTGTAATAGTGGCTTTCTCATTGAGTTCAGGAAAATCAATTGAATTGAGTGCAACCATCACATCAGAACGGTTAATGGCTTCGACACTAATTCTAAGCTTCTCTCCGCTAACTTTGGTTTCTTCGTCTGCTACTACTTCTAAATAAAGGCCGAGTACAGATTTAATTACCAAATCAAGCTCTTCTAGTTTAACCTTTTTCCAATACTCGTTTTCAAGCTTCACCAGTTTTTCACGGGCTTGCATTAAGTCGTCAATAATTATGGAAGGATTACTGAGGCTATAATTCTTATTTGCTTTTTCCAAAAGAGCCCCAATTTCTGCTCCTCCTTTTACTCTCGACCAAGTGGTATTTATATCTTCAAAAATATCGGACTTTGGCTTTTCCCCTTTCCAATACATCAATACTTCTTTGCTTTCGCCTCTGCGGCCTGTGCTTCCAAATCCTTGAGATTTATGTTCGCTACGACCTAAAGAAGATATTTCGTCATAAGAAAGCCCTAAAAGTGGATTGTACGCTCCAAAATCTATAGTGAAATAACCCGGAGTACCGTCAAACTCTTCTCCATCATTTCTTCCACCAAAATTATAACCGTTCCAATAGAGGGTTTTAGGCTGCCATGGCTGAACATACTTCAACTGCTCAGGGTATTTAGTAGGATCGTTGGCCAAATCAAAGGCTTGCATTGCCAAACGGGCCGAAGCTGTATGATGGCCGTGCATGGTTCCGCTCGGCACCAAAGTAGTATCGAAACGAGTGATGATTATATCTGGACGAAAGCGTCTGATGTTCCAAACCACATCGGCCAAAGCATCGTCTTTATCCCAAACATTTAGCGTTTCGTTCGGATCTTTCGAAAAACCGAAGTCATTCGCTCTGGTGAAAAATTGCTCCCCACCATCCTTTCTTCTGGCCGCCAAAAGCTCTTGGGTTCTGATAATCCCTAAATACTCACGAATTTCAGTACCGATTAAGTTTTGTCCCCCATCTCCACGTGTCATGGCTAAATAAGCTGTCCGCATGTTCTTTTCATTGGCCATGTAAGCAATCAAGCGGGTGTTTTCGTCATCGGGGTGAGCCGCCAAGTAAAGCACCGAACCCAGTACTTCCAGTTTATTAAGGGCTTGTTTTATTTCTGCGGCATCTAATTTTTTGGGCGCTTGCGCATTACCTACTGATGAAAAGGCAGTAAGCAGAATGCAGAAAAGCATTAGTTTAGAAAGGTGTTTCATTTGGTTTTAATGAGTATTCAGGCTTGTAACGGCTTCTAAGTTATCAGGTTCTATCGATTATCCGAGTGGCATTTCTGTTAATGGAGCATAAGTTTTTCAATTTTAGAAAGAAATGTCGAACTAACGACTTCATCTCCAATTCTACCATCGAATATTCCTTTTCAGATTTCATTCCCATTCTTAACCATTATCAATTAGCTTTGCAGGCAGTTCATGAGCAAACAAAAAACCCTTTTACTTATACTCGTTTTAGCCGTTGCGGTATGCTATGCCAATAATAGCGGACTGGATGTTTACGCATTGGATGAAGCGAAAAATGCAGAAGCGGCCAGAGAAATGTTTGAAAGTGGCGATTATGTGGTTCCGTATTACAACTACCAACTCCGTACCGACAAGCCACCACTTCATTATTATTTTATGGCTGCGGGCTATTCTATTTTTGGGGTAAACGAATTTGGCGCACGCTTCTTTTCTTCCTTAATGGGCGTTTTTACCATCATGATTACCTTTTTGTTTGCCAGAAAACACTTTGGCGAAAAGGCAGGATTGAACGCGGCATTGGTACTTATTTCTTCCATTCATTTGGCATTGCAATTCCATATGTCGGTGCCCGACCCTTATTTGGTCTTCTTTTTAACATGGGCGTTTTATTCGTTTTACGAAGCTTATAAAACCAATAACAAATGGCAGTTGCTGTCTTTCTACTTTGCCATTGGCTGTGGTGTACTCACCAAAGGCCCTGTGGCGATAGGTTTACCAGGCTTGGCGGCCCTCATCTTCCTTTTTACCCAAAAAGAGTTTAAATGGAAAACGATTTGGCGCTTACAACCCTTTGGAGGTTTATTACTGACTTTATTGATTTCTGTACCTTGGTTTTATGCCGTGCATGTTCAAACGGATGGCGCTTGGACTCAGGAATTTTTCTTCAAACATAATTTCTCTCGTTTTTCCGACTCAATGGAAGGCCATAGCGGCAGTCCATTGTTAACCTTGGCCTTTGTTTTTGGTTTGGGCATGTTGGCCTTTATACCTTTTTCAGTACCATCGTTCAAAAATGCTTGGAAAGAAAGGAAGGACAGCGCAATGATGTATGTACTGATTTCAGCTTCAGTGATTGTAGTGTTTTTCGCGATTAGTAGCACCAAACTGCCCAACTACACGGTTCCGTCTTATCCTCTGATTGCCATTTTAATTGGGGCTTACATTGCTAAAATCGATAACCAATGGTTTGCTAAACTCGGAAATCGAATTGGCCTGTTTTTCTATGCTATACTGTTGATTGGTTTCCCTGTTGGTATTTATTTTGGGCTGAAGGGCGATAAGTCCTTAAGTGAACTGACGAACCTTGCCTTTTATTTCATTCCACTTGCTGTGGTAGGAATTTTCATTTTGAAACAAGGCATTGCCAGAAAGAACATTGAAAGCGTATTGTGGATGAACATCAGCGTTTGGTGTGTAACGATAATGCTTTTCTTCCATTTGATTTTCCCGCAAGTAGATGGGCAGAACCCTGTTCGACAGACTTTACCAGAAATGGACACGAGCAAAACAATTATCGCCTTCAAACGGCTTAACCCTGCATTTGTGTTCGCCTTAAAACGCGAAATCCCGATGTACAATGATGTGGAGACCATCAAGCAAATTATGGGAAATCAGCCCAGTGGTTATTTGATTTCTCGTACCGAATTTCAAGAAGAACTGGAAGCCATTCCCGGTTTAGAGTTTCAGGACAAAGCCAGAGACTTATTCGAAAACCCGACTACTTTAGTGATGAAGTGGGGAATGGATTAGTATAACAGTCTCCATTGTAACAACCCTCCAAAAGTTCTAATTTTGGTTTGAGTTGGAAACGACTTACATTGACTAGATAACCCTCTTAACTTTTGGAGGGTTTTTTAAACGACAGACCATTTTGGAGCTTAGGTTTATCCGCATAAGGTTTCATAATGTACCAAGCGATAAGCGCAGCCAGTATTCCAAAAACACTTCCAATGTAAATATCTCTCAAGAAATGCTGAAGAATATAAACCCTTGATATTCCCACCAATACAGCCGACATAAAGATCAATACATTTAAAGTTTTATTCTTGCATAAACTGATGAGCACGAAAGCCAAAGTAAAGGCAGAAGCGGTATGACCCGAAGGAAAACTATCAAAACCGCGGGTGGTAACTCCTTCTACAAAATTGAGGCTATCCACCTGATCTGCAAAGAAAGTCTTGGGTCTTGGTTCGCCAGCAAAAAGCCACTGTTTAAAAATATGAACAAACACTGTTTGGAGCGCAATGGCAATCAGCATATAATAGAACTTGTGCAGATTGGTGAACAAAAAATATAAGGCCACAATGGCCAGCAAAACCCCATCACCAAGGTAGGTCCAATACTGAAAAAAGAAATCACCAAAGCTAGTATGCCTATCATTAAGCCAAAGCACAAAGTCACCATGTTTGGTCAGAAGCATTAAAATACCGAAAGCCAATACATAAACCAGTATAAGCCATTGCATTCCTTTGTCTATAAATGGTCTATTTTTCATGGTTGAATCTAAATTTCATGTACTTAATACTTTCACCAAGGTTATAGAATTTCTCTTCAAACTTAGTCTTAATACCGTAATGGTCATCCATGTATTCTGAATCATACAGGTTACGAGTATATTCTAAATCCATGATATCATTTCGTTCGCTTAACAGCTCCAGCGTATAATCGAAAAGCGGTGTATTGTCTGTTTTAAAGAACACTTGACCGTTTTTGGTGAGTAATGATTTGTAATACTCAAGATATCTTGGTGAAGTCAGTCTGCGTTTTGCATCGCCTTCTCTTCTGAAAGGATCGGGAAAAGTAATCCAGATGGTTTCTACTTCGTTTGGGGCAAAAAAGCTCTCTATACTCTGAATTTGAGCCCTCAGAAAAGCCACATTGGTAAGATTTTCTTCAATGGCTTGCGTGCTGCCCACCCACAATCGGTCGCCTTTTACGTCAACGCCTACAAAGTTTCTGTTGGGATAAACCCTGGCTAAACCCGTAGTGTATTCACCTCTGCCACAACCCATTTCGACCGTAATCGGATGGTCATTCTTGAAGTATAATTTGTTCCAGTTTCCTTTTAATTGAGTGTAGAGTGCTTTGTAATCTTCCAGAACATTTTCACGTTCTTTTAACTCTTCAAACCTTTTCTGCTTCTGTCTCGACATTTATAACGCTTCTATTTCGGCAACCACAAAGGTACTACCTCCAATATAAATCATGTCATTTTTTGTGGCTTTTGACTTGGCCAGAGTAATTGCTTCATTTACATCCTGAACAAAATCCGCTTTCAAACCAAAAGGTGAAACCAACTCTTCAATGCGTTCCAACTTCATGGCCCGTGGTACTTTGGCTTCACAGAAAACAAATTCAGCTTGAGCTGGCAAGCGAGGAATCAAAGTGTCTAACTTCTTATCATTAACGAAGCCCAAAACCATGTAGAGTTTCTCGAAAGAACTAGACTCTATTTGTGGAATGATGTAGTCGAAGGCCTCTTTGTTATGGCCCGTGTCGCAAACGGTGAGCGGTGCTTCTGAAAGAATTTGCCACCTGCCTTTCAGACCTGTTTGAGTTCGCACATTGGCGAGTCCATGCGCTAGGGCTTCTTCGGAAATTTCCCAGCCTTTCTTTCTTAACACATTAACAGCGGCCAATACGCCCTTGATATTTTTAGCCTGATAAGTACCGGGCAAATCAAGTGAATATTCGCTCGTATTCAAGGGCTCCTGATCTGCAAATACCAACTCCGAATTCATCTCTTTTGCCTTCTTGGTAAAAACAAGAGTTGTTTCATTTTGAGACTCTCCTATAACCACAGGAACATTTCGTTTTATCACTCCAGCCTTCTCAAAAGCAATTTCTTGTAAAGTATTGCCGAGCATATCCATATGATCGAAGCCAATATTGGTAATCAATGAAAGCTCAGGAGTGATGATATTTGTGGAGTCTAACCTTCCGCCTAAACCCACTTCAATAATGGCAATGTCTACTTGCTCTTCGGCAAAGTAATTAAAAGCCATGGCCACTGTCATTTCAAAAAATGAAGGGTGAATTTTGTCAATGGTAGGTTGAATTCTTGCCACAAAATCAACCACATTTTGTTCTGGAATCGGTTGGCCGTTAATTCTTATTCTTTCTGTAAAGCTCTTTAAATGCGGACTTGTATAGAGCCCCACTTTATAACCAGCCGATTGAAAAATAGAGGCCAACATATGCGATGAACTACCCTTGCCATTGGTGCCCGCTACATGAATAGATTTAAACTTATGCTGAGGGTTACTCACCGCTTCGCAAAGTTTTAAAGTATTGGTAAGATCTTTCTTAAAGGCCACATTCCCTACCCTTTGGTACATGGGTAATGCGGAAAACAAATAGTCGAGCGTCTGTTGATAGTTCACTGCGCGAAGATAGTATTTCGGAGATTATTTGCCGCTAAATCAATCTTCTTGTTCTTCTTTTCACATCACTAAAAAAATATTTCTTCTCCATACGTGTGAGGCAAACATCAACCGTCATAAGGGTACAACAACAAACTCAAAAAAATGAAACAACAACATTTACTCTTAATGCCCTTTGCCATTTTGGCTCTTTCTAGCTGTTCTTTTGATGATATCACAGGAAATGGACCAATTACTAACGAAACCCGTGTGATGGAAGACTTCCATTCTGTAAGGCTACAAATTGAAGCGGATGTTTACTTATTGCAAGACGATGAGCAAACGCTTCGGCTTGAAACTCATGAAAACCTACTACCTATTGTAGATACTTATGTAAGTAATGGGGAACTCATCATAAAAAGCAATCACAACATCAGAAGAGCCAGAAGGTTGAAAGTCTATATTTCGGCACCCGATTTCCAAAACATTACACTTACTGGCTCAGGAGATATTGAAAGTGAAAACTGCCTGGATTTGGACAACTTGAAGCTGAAAATCAGTGGCTCCGGAAAAATCAACCTTTGCGGTATGGTCGATAATTTGACCGCTTCGGTTACAGGTTCGGGAGATATCAATTCTTATGGCCTAAACGCAAAAGTAGTTGACGCAAGCCTTTCGGGTTCTGGAAATATTAAGGTAACGGCTGAAGAAACCTTAACCATCAAAATTTCAGGTTCAGGGGATGTTTATTACAAGGGCGATCCACAAATCAATTCTAAAGTATCTGGCTCTGGCAGAATCATCCGTAGTTATTAATAATCAATCAAGGGACTAGACCATATTAAGCCAGTCCCTTCACTTTATTTTTGTAGGTGAAATAGAATTTACCTACATCCCAATAACAAAATACCCATCAATAAATTTAAATGCTGGTAAAGAAATACTACTTTGACCAAAATACACTTATTTGTGATTATGGAGTCAATTCAATCATTTCTAGCTACAGTACCTTGGTGGGGCTGGGTTTTGTTTTTCTTATTCATCCTTTTCTTAAGAGATATTATTCAGCGTAAACACACCATTACGCATAACTTTCCTATCATTGGGCATATTCGGTATATGCTCGAAAAAATTGGCCCAGAACTACGACAGTACATAGTAGCCAATAACCGAGAAGAACTTCCTTTCAACAGAAGTCAGCGCACGTGGGTGTATGCCTCTTCAAAAAAGCAAAATAACTATACTGGATTTGGCACAGATCAAGACCAAGCCTCTCCGGGTTTTGTGTTTATCAACCCCACCATGTTGCCCTATAAACCAGCACCAAATCACCCTAATGTTACTCAGGTAGACTTAATTCCTTGCGCCAAAGTAATGGGGCTTTATAACAAAAGAAAAAGGCCATTTCGACCTAAATCCATCGTTAATATTTCGGCCATGAGTTTTGGCTCCTTATCGGCAAAGGCCATAGAATCGTTGAACAAAGGAGCAAAAAAGGCAGGCTGTTATCACAATACTGGTGAAGGCTCTTTGTCTTATCATCACCAGCATGGGGCTGACATCGTTTTCCAATTTGGCACCGGTTACTTTGGGGTAAGAACCCCGGAAGGCAATTTCGATATGGATAAAATGGTGAAATTGGTAAACGATTACAAATACATTAGGGCCATAGAAGTAAAGCTTTCTCAGGGTGCTAAGCCCGGTAAAGGAGGTGTTTTACCTGCATCCAAAATCACCAAAGAAATTTCAGAAATCAGACACGTACCAATGGGAAAAGATGTGATTTCGCCATCGACCCATACTGCCTTTAGCACCATTCCTGAGTTACTAGATTTTATAGAAGACATTGCCAATAACACAGGCCTACCTGTTGGTTTTAAGTCTGCCGTTGGAAAATTAGACATGTGGGAAGAACTGACAGACCTGATGGTAGAACGTAATATTGGTCCTGATTTCATCTCGATTGATGGCGGTGAAGGCGGTACAGGAGCTGCACCTCCAGCCTTTGCGAACCACGTTTCATTACCATTTGTATTTGGTTTTTCACAGGTGTATCAAATGTTTAAGCGTAAAAACCTTACTGATCGTGTAGTGTTTATTGCGTCTGGCAAATTAGGCTTTCCATCTAGCGCATTAATGGCCTTTAGTATGGGAGCCGATTTAATTAACATTGCCAGAGAAGCTATGCTTTCTATTGGCTGTATTCAGGCGCTCTCGTGCCATACCAATACCTGCCCCGCAGGCGTGGCTACCCAAAACAAATGGCTACAAGCAGGAATTGACCCTACCCTTAAATCGGAACGCTTTTATAATTACGCCAAAACGCTAAGGAAGGAAATCTTAGAGATTACGCACGCTTGCGGCTACGAACATCCTTGTCAATTAGAAATGACGGATGTTGACATGAGTATGGGCGATAATAATTACACCACTACTCTTCGACAAATCTACAATTACGAAAAAGTGCCAGTAGACTTTATTAGTATGCAAAACTTGATTGAATGCGAGCATTTAGGTGGTAGAGAAGATAAGGCTTAATCCCCTATCAATTTCTTTTTCAATAACTTTCGTTAAAAACAACTAAGTTTATTTGCTATTAACTATTAAAATAGTTTTCTTCGGATAAAACTTAGTTACTATGAAAAAATCAACATTATTACTTGCTGCGTTGCTATTCACCGCACTCTCATGTTCCGATGAGGACATCAGCCTTGAATCGATTGATGAAGTTGGCCAAGTCACCGGTGTTGCTGGTGTACAAAATTCAGATGATGTATTTCTTATTGTAGAAGAGTCACCTACCTTCCCAGGTGGAGCAGATGCTTACAGAAAACACCTTTTGACCAACCTTAAGTATCCAGAACAAGCTAAAAACCAAGGAATTGAAGGAAATGTTTTTGTGTCATTTGTTGTGACTACCGAAGGAAAGCTAGAGAACATTCAGGTTATTAGAGGTATTGGTGGAGGTTGCGATACCGAAGCCGTTCGTATGCTCGAATTGTCTCCTGATTGGATACCTGGCAAACAACGAGGCAAACTGGTGAATGCCCGAATGAGTTTAAAAGTAGCTTTCAAATTATCTGGAAGTGATACTAAAGTGGATGACGATTCTCAAGCCATCGTAAAAGCACTTTCTAGCTTATAACAACACCTCTTTCTGTCAGAAGAGTGCATAGTCAAGTAAATGGGAGTCTCTAAAGCGGGCTTCCATTTTTTATTTTTAGCCATTCTTACATTGGTTATCTTTGCCCATGTTCCGAACCGAATTAAACCCAAAACCCTCTTCTCACAAAATACAGTTATCAAATCCATTGATTTCGATTGGCTCCTGCTTTGCAGACAATATTGGGAAGAAACTCTCTCAGCATAAATTCAAGGTTGAGTATAACCCCTTCGGTATCATCTTTAATCCCCTTTCCATTTTTGAATTGATAGAAATGGCATTGGATGAAACTCGATTACCAGAAGATAGTTATTTGGTTCGAGATGGAATTCACCTAAACTACAAGGTGCATTCTGAGCTGTATGGAAAATCTAAAGAGCAGCTAGAATCTCATATAAACCGCCAACGCAACCGACTTACCAAAGTGCTAAAGAAACCAACTACCATTATCGTTACTTTGGGTACGGCTTGGGTGTATGAAGAAAAAAAGACACAAATGCTGGTAGCCAACTGCCATAAAACTCCTGCAAGCCAATTCAATAAAAGACTGTTAAGTTCCGAAGAAATTTCAAGTGCTTTTATGTTGTTGAAAGAACAGCTTCATACGCAAAATCCTGAATTGAAATTCATTCTAACGGTCAGTCCTATTCGACACGTAAAAGACACACTAGAATTGAATATGGTGAGCAAAAGCATTCTAAGGCTGGCTTGTCATCAGATTAGCACTTATGCCGATGATGTAGACTATTTTCCCGCCTATGAGCTATTAATGGACGATTTGAGGGATTATCGCTTTTATGAAAAGGACATGTTGCACCCTAATCAATTGGCACAAGAATACATTTGGGGGAAGTTTATGGACGTCTATTTTGATAAAGAAACGAAGGCCTTTATTAAAAACTGGGGCGAAATACGCAGTGCCATGAAACACAAAGCATTTCACCCCGAATCTGATGCACACCAGAAATTTCTTCAAAAGACCATTGAAAAGCTAGAGCAACTTAAAGGTTTGGTGAAGGTGGATAAGGAACTGGTAAAACTGAGGAAGCAGTTGATCGGTTAATCAGGGATCAGGGATCAGGGATCAGGGATCAGGGATCAGGGATCAGGGATCAGGGATCAGGGATCAGGCTGTCTCTTATACACAT
>NZ_LRPB01000044.1 GCF_001592945.1 Roseivirga seohaensis | reverse complement strand
TTAGCGAATCAGTTACGGTTACCGGATTTCCTCAGATAGAATTGGAAACAGGCACGACCGACAGAACTGCAAACTACTTCAGTGGATCAGGAGGATCGACTTTAACTTTCAATTACACAGTACAATCAGGCGATGTAAGTGCTGACTTAGATTACGTGGCAACCAATTCATTAGCATTGAATGGAGGAACGATAAAAGATGGAGCAGGCAACAATGCTACTTTGACTTTGGCTACTCCAGGCGCAGCCAATTCA
>NZ_LRPB01000043.1 GCF_001592945.1 Roseivirga seohaensis | reverse complement strand
TCTAGCTGCTGGTTCGTTAGCAACACCTAAACGAGCATTCGCCTCGGCTTCAATCAAGATCATCTCAGCAGTACGCATCAAAACGATGTCACCATCACCAAGTGTTCCAGCGCCAGGTGAGTTGAACTTAGTGTTCATGTAAGGGTATTTTCTGAAGTTGCTTGGAATGTCAATTGCATCCATTTCTGCTTGAGTAACTGCCCAGAAACCTTTTCTCACATCTGTTGCAGGAATCATATCATAAAGATCAGCATTGATACACTTAGGGTTGTTTCTAATGTGTGAAGAGCT
>NZ_LRPB01000042.1 GCF_001592945.1 Roseivirga seohaensis | reverse complement strand
GCTCTTCACACATTAGAAACGACCCTAAGTGTATCAATGCTGATCTTTATGATATGATTCCTGCAACAGATGTGAGAAAAGGTTTCTGGGCAGTTACTCAGGCAGAAATGGATGCAATTGACATTCCAGGCAATTTCGCAAAGTATCCTTACATGAACACTAAGTTTAAATCCCCTGGCGCTGGAACACTTGGTGATGGTGACATCGTTTTGATGCGTACTGCTGAGATGATCTTGATTGAAGCCGAAGCGAATGCTCGTTTAGGTGTGGCTAACGAACCAGCAGCTAGA
>NZ_LRPB01000041.1 GCF_001592945.1 Roseivirga seohaensis | reverse complement strand
TTAGCGAATCAGTTACGGTTAGCGGATTTCCTCAGATAGAATTGGAAACAGGCACGACCGACAGAACTGCAAACTACTTCAGTGGATCAGGAGGATCGACTTTAACTTTCAACTACATAGTACAAGCAGGAGATGTTAGTGCAGACCTTGATTATGTAGCCACCAATTCATTGACCCTCAACAGTGGAACGATAAAAGATGGAGCA
>NZ_LRPB01000040.1 GCF_001592945.1 Roseivirga seohaensis | reverse complement strand
TAGTATCCGCCTACGTTGTCATTACCAGTTTGTCCGTATGATGCTCTAAGTTTTAATTCATCAATCCAGCTCATGCCGCTCATGAAAGCTTCTTCGCTCATTCTCCAGCTACCGCCAACAGACCAGAAGTTACCCCATCTAGCATCTTTAGAGAATCTAGAAGTACCATCTCTTCTGAAAGAGAAAGAAGCGAAATATCTGTCGTTGTGGTTGTAGTTAATTCTTGAGAAATAACCTTCAGTTTTGTATCTGTC
>NZ_LRPB01000039.1 GCF_001592945.1 Roseivirga seohaensis | reverse complement strand
CCAATCTAAATCGTCAGAAGAATATCTAATGCTAGCATTAGGGTTGATAGAACCATCTGCATTGATAATTTGATTGTCAGCAACATTTGTTGCGTTGTAGTGCAGAAGGTCAATTAATTCAGCTGAAGCCTCTGCGCCAGCGGTAGTAGGATCTGTTCCTGCTGTTACTTTATCATTTCTAAGTGCCTCCCAATATGCTTGGTAGTAAGCTAAAGGATCAAGTCTAT
>NZ_LRPB01000038.1 GCF_001592945.1 Roseivirga seohaensis | reverse complement strand
ATAGACTTGATCCTTTAGCTTTCTACCAAGCGTATTGGGAGGCACTTAGAAATGATAAAGTAACAGCAGGAAAAACCCCTGACGTTGCTGCCGCAGAAGCTACCGCGGAGTTGATTCCTTTCCTTAAGTACAACGCAACAAACGTTGCCGGAAACCAAATTATTGGAACCGATGGCGCTATCAACCCTAACGCTAGTGTTAGATACTCTTCTGACGATTTAGATTG
>NZ_LRPB01000037.1 GCF_001592945.1 Roseivirga seohaensis | reverse complement strand
TACCCTCCTTCAAGAGTATTAACCTTGGGCGTTAACCTAAACTTCTAAAACAAAGACAATGAAATACATTTCAAAAATAATTTTACTCTTCATTGTACTGGCTATAAGCTCATGTAATGAAGAATACCTAGAAACTGCCCCTACTGATCAGCTTGGAGCTGATGAAGTACTGAGCACTATTGTTAACCAAAGAGCTGCTTTGGAAGGAATTCACCGCTATATGTATGGATCTG
>NZ_LRPB01000036.1 GCF_001592945.1 Roseivirga seohaensis | reverse complement strand
GTTACTGAACCATCGACTGAAGGCGTAACGGTGCCAGTATAGCTTGTACCTGATCCTGAAAAATTACTCAACACACCATTCGTCAACACCACATCTGAAGAAACAAAACCTGTGACATACTCACTGAAAGTAATAGTAACATCAAACGCTCCGCTTGTTAATGTTGATGAGGTACTCGTTATAGTGACTGTAGGTTTGGTTTCATCGTTCTCAATGCCGAATTGAGCTGCTGCGGTATTGTTGTTGGTCGCTGCGTCCTGAGCTACATCGCTTGGTACATCTACTGTTACTGAACCATCGACTGACGGAGTAACGGTGGCTGTATAACTTGTGCCTGATCCTGAAAAATTACTCAACACACCATTCGTCAACACCACATCTGTGGAAATGAAGTCTGTAACTGACTCACTGAAAGTAATACTAACATCAAACGCTCCGCTTGTTAGTGCTGAAGAAGTACTGCTTACAATAACTGTCGGTTTGGTCTGGTCATTCACTATGCTGAATTGAGTTGCCACAGTATTATTATTG
>NZ_LRPB01000035.1 GCF_001592945.1 Roseivirga seohaensis | reverse complement strand
GTTGCCACAGTATTATTATTGGTCGCTGCGTCTTGGGCTACATCGCTTGGTACATCTACCGTTACTGAACCATCGGCTGATGGAGTAACGATGGCGGTATAACTTGTGCCGGAACCTGCAAAATTGCTTAGTATTCCATTCGTCAACACCACATCTGAAGAAACAAAACCTGTGACATACTCACTGAAAGTAATAGTAACATCGAACACTCCACTTGTTAATGTTGATGAGGTACTCGTTATAGTGACTGTAGGTTTGATCTCATCAATATCAGTCACG
>NZ_LRPB01000034.1 GCF_001592945.1 Roseivirga seohaensis | reverse complement strand
ATTGACTATTGACTATTGACCCAATACTAACTACCATATACTAGAAACAATGCACATCATACCAGCCATAGATATTATAGATGGAAAATGCGTTCGGCTCACGCAGGGCGATTACGCTCAAAAGACCGAATACGCTTCCGATCCGCTTATTGTAGCTCAAAAATTTGAAGCCGCAGGCATCAAACGACTTCATGTAGTGGATTTAGATGGCGCCAAAGCCAGCAAGATCGTAAATGAGCCTACACTTAAGAAAATTGCGTCAAACACCAGTTTGCATGTAGATTTTGGCGGTGGTGTAAAATCCGATGAAGCGATTGATATGGCTTTTGCAGCCGGAGCAGCACAAATTACAGCCGGAAGTATTGCAGTGAAGAACAAAGCGCTGGTGCTAAGTTGGCTTAAGAAGTACGGTACAAGCAAAATCATTCTCGGTGCCGATGTGCATCATGACGAAGTGCGCATCAACGGTTGGCAAGAAGGTTCGGGGATGAATATTTTCGCCTTTCTAGAAGACTATGTAAGCGCAGGAATAGAGTACGTGATCTGTACCGATGTAAGCAAGGATGGACTGTTACAAGGGCCTTCTTTTGATTTATATGATGATATTCTGAAGCGCTACCCAAAGCTAAAGCTGATAGCGAGCGGAGGAGTAGCTGAACTGGATGACCTTAAGAAATTGGAACAAGCAGGCATGTTCGGAACCATAGTGGGCAAAGCCTATTATGAAGGGAGGATTAGTTTAGAAGAACTGGCCTCTTTTGAACAAACCATAAACTAGAACTAAATACTAAGAAGTGCTAACAAAACGAATTATACCCTGTCTAGACATTAAAAATGGGCGCACCGTAAAGGGGGTCAACTTTGTTGATTTGCGCGATGCTGGAGATCCAGTAGAGCTTGCGGCCATATACGCTGCCGAAGGAGCCGATGAATTGGTGTTTCTAGATATTACAGCTACGGTAGAGAAACGAAAGACCCTGATAGAATTGGTAAAGCGTGTGGCTGCCGAAATCAATATTCCGTTTACGGTGGGTGGAGGTATATCTTCCATTGCCGATGTGTCTGCTTTGCTAAATGCAGGAGCGGATAAGATTTCTATCAACTCTTCTGCCGTTATGCGTCCTGAATTGGTGAGTGAACTGGCCGGAGAGTTTGGAAGTCAATGTGTGGTGGTGGCCATTGACTCTCGCTTTGTAGAGGGCGAACACATCGTTCATGTGAGCGGAGGACGTACCGCTACCGAAAGAAGAACTTTGCTTTGGGCAAAGGAAGTAGAGGAGCGAGGGGCGGGTGAAATACTCCTCACTTCTATGGATCATGACGGAACCAAAGCTGGCTTCGCGAATGAACTTACGGCTAAAGTTTCGGGCTCAGTGTCCATTCCTGTAATTGCTTCGGGGGGGGCGGGCAACCAAGAACACTTCCTCGATAGCTTCACCATTGGTCTTGCTGATGCTGCCTTGGCAGCCAGTATTTTTCACTTCAAAGAGGTGTCAATTCCAGATTTAAAAAATTATTTAAAGGGCTATAATATCCCAGTAAGAATAGAAAAATGAGAGTACTAAAAAACACAAACGAAGTAGACTTTTCAAAAGGGGATGGACTGGTTCCTGTCATCATTCAAGACCAAGTTTCGAACAAGGTTTTGATGCTTGGTTATATGAATGCTGAAGCCTTGGAGAAAACCCTATCAGAAGGCAAAGTGACTTTCTTTAGTCGTTCTAAAAACAGATTGTGGACAAAAGGAGAGACTTCAAATAATTATATTTACACCAAAGAGATATTGATTGATTGTGATAGCGATACTTTGTTGATAAAGGCAAAGCCAGAAGGCTCAACTTGCCATACAGGGGATGATACATGTTTCCAAGAAAGTAATGAAATTGGGGTTGAGTTCTTAGATCAGTTAACCCAAGTAATTAAAGAGCGAAGAACAAAATCTCCAGAAGAATCGTATGTGTCTCATCTGTTTTCGAAGGGCATGAATAAGATTGCGCAAAAGGTAGGAGAGGAAGCCGTTGAGTTGGTGATTGAAGCAAAAGACAACGATGAATCACTGTTTTTAAATGAAGGCGCTGACTTGTTGTTTCACTATATGGTGTTGTTAGAAGCCAAAGGCTACTCTTTAAAAGATGTAATCTCAATTCTTAAAGAAAGACATAAGTAGTCAGTTCTTAAATATCTGATTTTTAATTTTTAATGTGAAATTTTTAGATGAGTCGAAAAGTGAAAAAGAGCGTAATTTTTACCATGTTGGCTTTCTGCTTGATGGCCACTGGAGTTTTTGCACAAGAGGCGAATGAAGGAACAGTGGGTTCGATAATTACTGATCGTCCTACACAGACTTACTCTTCGTTTGTAGTGCCAAAAGGTGCTTTTCAAATTGAGTCAGGGATCGGGTACTCAAGGGCTGCTTTCTCAAATTCTATTGCAAATGTTGTAAACCTCCCTGAGGATTATGCTTCTGAAAACTTCACTTTAAATTTCCTTCAGTTGAGGTATGGACTTAGTGATAATGTAGAGTTAAGGCTGGCTCAAAACGTTTACTTCAATCGAATAAAGTTTGACGGAGATGTTATTAATAGAAGCGATGTTCAATTTGCTTCAACTTGGATAGGTGCAAAATTTAATATTTTGAACGAGGATGGATTTGTTCCCCAAACCTCGTTTTTAGCAGAGTATGTTACCGATGTTTTTGATGAGGATATGGGGCAGGATTTGTTAAATCTTCGACTCAATTTTTCCAGTACTTTGAGCGAGAAGTTGACTTTGGGCTACGGTCTTGGGGGCTTTGTTCCTACCAAAAATGGTCCTTTTTATTTAGAGTATTCAGTGGTGGGTTCATATGCTTTTCAACCCAATTGGGGAGCCTTTCTTGAGTTGTTTGGTACCCTAAGAAATGACTGGGTAAATACACATAATGTAGACATGGGCATAACTTATTTGGTGAACAATAATCTTCAATTGGATGCGTACACTGGATTTGATTTGACGAATAATCTTGGGGAGACAGATTTTATTTTTGGATTAGGATTTTCTACTCGGATTCTCAAGAAATAATGTTTCTTTGCGGCATGTCAAAACAAGCTGCCAAACGAATTATGATGATGAGGCCGAAACATTTCGGCTTCGATCCTTCTACTGCCCGTTCAAACTCTTTCCAAAACCAAGAAGGAGCGGAAGATATTAGCTCTATTGAAAGTCTGGCTAAACAGGAGTTTGAACAGGCCGTGATTAAGCTTCGCTCAGAAGGGATTGATGTGATTGCTTTAAATGATACCGATCATCCGGTTAAGCCTAATGCCGTTTTTCCGAATAATTGGGTGTCTTTTCATGAGGATGGCAGAGTGTTGCTCTACCCAATGATGACCGAAAGCAGACGATCGGAAAGAAGAGACGAAGTGTTGACACAGCTTTCTGATGAAGGAATTAATATAAAAGAAGTGGTTGATTTATCGGTATTTGAAAAGGAGAATAAGTTTCTTGAAAGTACTGGCAGCGTAATTCTCGATTACGATTATAAACTTGCTTACGCCTGTGTTTCTACACGTACACATCCCGCAGTATTAGACAAGTTTTGCGAATTAATGGACTTCGAACCTGTTGTTTTTGAAGCTTTTAATAAAACAGATGAGGCCATCTACCATACTAATGTGTTGATGTGCTTAGCTGCGAAGTATGCGGTCATTTGCCTAGATGCGATTCCTCTCATTCAGCGCGAAGATGTTATTAGTGCTTTGGAACGCACCAATCATGAAGTGATAGAGATTACAATGGATCAAATGTATGCTTTTGCGGGTAATATGTTGGAGGTAATCAATAATGAAGGTGAGTCGGTGTTGGTTATGTCAAAAACTGCCTATAATTC
Organism: Roseivirga seohaensis; assembly: GCF_001592945.1. GTDB lineage: Bacteria > Bacteroidota > Bacteroidia > Cytophagales > Cyclobacteriaceae > Roseivirga > Roseivirga seohaensis. The sequence goes on along the minus strand of NZ_LRPB01000034.1, from coordinate 370,057 downwards.
TTTATCAGAAAACCAAAAATCAAGGATTGAGAAGTATTCTAAGCTATTATGGGCGCATATTCCAACAATTGAGAAATATGGAGGAGGTAGCATTCGCTGTATGATGTGTAAGGTTGTATAAGAAATTTTTATATGAAACCAGTTACTTTTCTGTTTATTTAAACGGTTGATTATTTGATTTGAGTGGTAGTTTTCCGATTGTATATTTGGTGAAACTGCGGATTACCTAAGTATAGTTTTGTGTTTATTCTGATCATTAGAATTATTTGTAACTATCTGATAGTGAGTAATTAATGATTGGTTTATGACGTATATGCTGTATATTTGCACCCTTAATTTCAAAAAGGGGTCGCTATGTTGTTGATTGTGGGGTACGAAGATGAGATGGATTATGTGTTTGGAAAAATAGAAGGTGAATTAACTAAGGATGTAGCCAGTAGTTATTTTTCTAAAGTAGCGAAGGTGGCTGAGGAATATAACTGCTATAAAGTAATTACCGATCTTAGAGATGCCCAACTCATTGCTACCAGAAGGGAGCTCGAAATTATGGCCAAAGAATTGAAAGGGGTAGGCTTAGATTCTAACTTTAAAAGAGCACTTTTGATTTCAGAGAATATAAAAGATTATAAAGTTTGGGAGAATTTTAATTTCCATCATGGCTTTAAAGATATCCGCTTATTTTCAAACGAAGAAGTTGCCTTGGAATGGATTAAGCAATAACTGAGGCACCAATTGCAGATAAAACAAAGGCCAAATGAGTTAATCATTTGGCCTTTGTTTTTAAATGTATCTTGGTTAAATAATCATCTTGTAGATTTATAGTCAATACGAAGTTCTCTGTCGTTCAATTGATCAGAGGCTCCCTTAATTACTTGCATTCCGCCTCTGTAGTATCCTGTGTTTTTCTTAACCTCTATAAGTACGCAATACTCAAGGTCTCCTAAATCAAATTGGTAAAAGCCGTTTTTATTTGGAATCACAGTAAACTTTGGTTCAATATCCTTTTTCTTCAGATTTTTGAGATCGTAAAAAGTAGTTCCTTCACTTTGGTAGGCTACGCCCTCTATGGCTTCTTTATGTTCAATGTCATACAGAAGAATGCTATTCTGCACAGGTACTCCTACGCTGTCTAAACCTTCAAATTTTTTCAAATGGCCATAAAGACCACTTATAATAGTAGCGTCATTAATTTTGTCAGACATTTTAACCTTAAAATTGAAGTCTGTTGGTTTTTGGGGAACACTTTCTTTTTTACAGCTTACTGCTATTGCAAAAAATAAAAGAGCTGAAAGGGTAATCTTAATACGCATTGAATACTAATTTTTGAGATCACGAAGTAAACAAAATTATTTGAGCAATCCGTTTTCTTTGTTTTAAGACTTGTTAAATCTTTAAGTGCTTGATTGGAGTTAAAAACAAAAGAGGTTGATCATTAACGATCAACCTCTTTATATACAATCAAAATTTAAAACGATTACTTTTTATACCAGATGTCTTGAAGTACTCTGGTTTCTTTACTTTGTTTCTTGCCGTTCATTTCAAGAACAACAGTAAACTCGCCTGGTTGGGTTGATTTAGTGATGTATCTCGATTGAGCGATTCTTTCTTCCAAATCTTCACCACTCATTCCAAAACGCTCGAAACGCTCTCTCATTTGTTGTAGTTGAGCAGCAGATCTTTCGCTAACAATTTCGTCCATTCCCCAAATCATTTGATTTAACCCAGCTTTGGCGTTTACCTCAGTTTTGTAAATCTCTCTTGTACCTTTAAGGATTTTGATGGTTGCTTTGCCAGCGTTCTTTGCGTGGAAATTGATATGAACACCATCTGCACGGCTTTCTCCGTCAAAGTTAGTGTAAGCAGAAGTATTACTTAAACCGCGTACCCACTGAACCGCAGGCTGTACATCAAATAATGTAACATCTGAATTCATTGCTTCGGCAGTTAAGCCTTGAAGTGGGCTAATATCTGCAATAAAAATACCTCTACCATGTGTAGCCACAACAAGCTCATTTTCTCTTGGGTGAATCACCATGTCGTAGGCTGGGTTAGTAGGGTAATTATTGCTAAGCTTTGTCCAGTTTTTACCACCATCAATACTTGCGTATACAGAAAGTTCTGTACCTACAAATAGCAAATTAGGATTTTTGTGGTCTTCGCGAATTACGTTTACCGGTTCAGTTGGAAGACCAGCAGCAATTGAAGTCCATGTTTTTCCATAGTCTGTTGTTTTGTAAAGGTATGGGGTGAAAACATCTCTACGCATTCCGTTGTATGATAGGTAAGCAGTACCAGGAACGTGTGCAGAAGCTTCAATTCTGCTCACCCAATATTCAGGGTTGTTAGGAATGTTAGCGTTTAGATTTGTCCATGTTTTGCCTCCGTCACGTGTAATATGCACATTACCATCGTCTGTTCCTGCCCAAAGCTCATTAGCGTTAATTGGAGATTCTTCTAAAGTAGTAATGGTTCCGTATTGAATATTACCTGTACCATTGGCTTTAACAGCGTCATTTTTAGATAAATCACCACTGATTTCTGTCCAGCTTTCACCTCTGAAGTTCGACTTAACCACTTTGTTTCCGGCATGATAAATCACATCGCTATTGTGTTGTGATACTATAATTGGAGCGTTCCAGTTCCAACGCATATTACGATCGCCAGTATAACGAATGCTTTTGCTTTCGCCAGTTTCCATGTCTAGTCTTGAAAGCGGACCAAATTGAGACTCATTGTATAAGTAACGGTTGTTTGTTCTGTCTACAACATTGTACATGCCATCTCCGCCACCTGTACGGTTCCAGTCTTCCAGTCCAATAGAAGCTCCACCTCTTTTAGAACTTGGGCCTCTTACCGAACCGTTATCTTGTAAACCACCATATACATTGTAAGGATAAGCCATATCTACATCAACAGCATAGAACTGCGCCAATGGAATTTCATCAGGGTGATACCAAGTTTTACCACCATCATAAGTAATTCCCATTCCGTGGTCGTAGCCTAATAGCATGTGCTCAGGGTCTGCAGGGTCAATCCACATCGCGTGGTTGTCTCCGCCAAATCTAAAAGGAGTTTCCCAAGTTTCTCCGCCATTTCTAGATTCCCACATGCCAATACCAATTACATATACATGGTCAGGATCTTTAGGATTAACTCTTACCTGTTGGTAGTAGTAAGAAGGGGCTCCTCCGATGTCGACTCCATCAGGGCTGATTTTCTTCCAAGACTCTCCACCATCGTCAGAACGATACATTTCTGTTCCGTCTACAGATTGACCTCTTTCTAAAGGAATACCAATCTCTAACATTTTTCTTCTCTCTTCTGTAGAAATGCCCTTAACGTTTACGTTTTCAACGTTCGCATAAACCACTTTAGAGTTGCTTGGAGCATAGGCCACACCAATTCTACCTAAGAAGCCACCTGGAAGGCCTTTGGTTAATTTTTTCCAAGTTTTACCACCATTGGTTGATTTATAAATTCCACTGCCCTCTCCACCTTCATTGAAAGTCCAAGGCGTTCTGATTTTATCGTAAGCTGCTGCAATTAGTGTGTTCGGGTCTTTCGGACTCATGGCCACATCTACTACGCCAATGAATTTTCCATCCTCTTTTTTAACCTCAAGAACTTTGGTCCAAGTTTTACCACCGTTGGTAGTTTTGTACAAGCCTCTTTCTGGGTTATCTGAATAAAGTTTACCTAAAGCTGCTACGTATACTATGTCTGAGTTTTTAGGGTCAATAAGTATTCTACCGATGTGATGTGATTCAGGAAGCCCCATGTTGGTCCAAGTTTTTCCTGCATCAGTAGATTTATAGATACCATTTCCCCAGTAAGAGCTTCTAGAGTTGTTGGCTTCACCTGTACCTACCCAAACTACATCATTGTTTTTTTGGTCTACGGCAATGGCGCCTACAGAAATAATATTCTCATTGTCGAAAATTGGCTCCCATGAAATTCCGTTATTCACAGTTTTCCATACACCACCCGATGCCGTTGCAGCATAGATGATTTTGGTTGATTTGTCTACTACTGCAAAATCCACATAACGTCCACCTTGTCGGGTTGGGCCAATGTCTCTAAAATGAATTTTGTCGGCTACATTGGCCGGAATCTTTTGCGCTTGGGCAAACGGAGCTGCAAAGCACAATAAGACAAGCAAAAAGCTAGCGATCTTAATGTTTTTTGTAAATCTAAATTTCATAGTTATTGATTTGAATCGTGTTAAATTACTTCAATTTAGACCGTGGGCAAAAAACGGGTGCAAAGATTACATGAATGGTTTGATTGTGATAGGATTCATTAATGTATGAATTGAACTGGTTGATTATCATTTGGTAAATTAGCTGTTTGGCCAAATTAAAAATTCAAATTAGTCTCGGTCTTTTAAACGAAAAACAAACTTTAACCCCGACCAAATTTCATCAACGGCACAAACCTTTACATCAACCAAACCGCTTTCTAAACCAATTCTTCTGACTACACTATCGTTAATATCGGTGAAAACCTTTGAGGCTTTTTTTGGCCAAGAAATCCATAACATTCCACTCGGTTTAAGTCTTAATTTTAGGGCTAAGATTCTGTTTGAAAGTTCTTCTTCAGACTTGGTGAAAAAATGAATAAAATCGACCTGAACTTCACTTTGATCCTCAATAAACTCAATGTTAGCAGGTAGGCTTTCAAATAGACCGTTGTAATAGTCAGGTGGATTTATGAGCATGACTTTGAAGTCTTCCTTAATTCCTAATTTTTTAGCCAATGGGGTGCCAGAATATCCGCTCATTATTTTCTAGTGTTGAATATAATTTAATGTGGTGTCATCAGTTTCAAGTTATGGAAGTTGTTTCCAATTGGCAATACGGACGGTTTATCTTTTCTACTTAAAAGAAGCGATACAATTACTTGTCATTTATTAGTGATTAGTCGACTTGAGTATTATTTTTGCGCATGGCTGAACAGATACTTATTCTGGATTTCGGTTCTCAATACACTCAACTAATTGCCCGTAGAGTAAGAGAACTCAATGTCTATTGCGAAATCCACCCTTTTAACAATATTCCACCCATTACAGACGACATTAAAGGAGTCATTCTTTCAGGAAGTCCTTGCTCTGTAAGAGATACAGGTTCCCCTGATTTAGACCTTAGTCAGTTCAGAGGTAAATTGCCTTTATTAGGTGTTTGCTATGGTGCTCAACTTATGGCTCAGAAATTTGGAGGCAATGTGTTGCCTTCCGAAATCAGAGAATATGGTCGTGCTAAGTTGAATCATGTAGATATGCATTCCGATTTGATGAAAGAAATCAATTTGGGTTCGCAAGTGTGGATGTCGCATGGAGATACCATTTCCGACCTGCCAGCAGACTTCGATATAATTGCCAGCACACCAAGCGTTAAGGTAGCTGCGTATAAAATTCGTAATGAAGAAACCTACGGAATTCAGTTTCACCCAGAGGTAACCCATTCCACTGAAGGGAAAGAGTTGCTAAGAAATTTCGTGGTGCATATCGCAAATTGTAGTCAAGATTGGACCCCAGATGTATTTGTAGAATCTACTGTAGCCGAGCTTAAGGAAAAACTAGGAAATGATAAAGTAGTGCTTGGTCTTTCAGGAGGAGTCGATTCTTCGGTAGCTGCTGTACTTATTCATAAAGCTATTGGCGAAAATCTACATTGTATTTTTGTAGATAACGGACTTTTAAGAAAGAACGAATTTGAAAGCGTTTTAGAGTCGTACAAAGGAATGGGCTTAAACGTAAAAGGCGTTAATGCCAAAGATCAGTTCTACAAAGCACTTGAAGGAATTTCTGATCCTGAAGGAAAACGTAAAGCCATCGGTAGAGTGTTTATTGAAGTTTTTGATCAAGAAGCACAGAAAATTCAAGGCGTAAAATGGTTGGGGCAAGGCACTATCTACCCAGATATTATTGAGTCTGTTTCGGTTAACGGCCCATCGGCAACAATAAAGTCGCATCACAACGTTGGAGGTTTACCCGATAAAATGAACTTGAAGGTAGTTGAGCCGTTGAATACGCTTTTCAAAGACGGTGTAAGACTTGTAGGAAAAACTTTAGAGATCGATCCAAATATTCTAGGCAGACACCCTTTTCCAGGGCCAGGTTTAGGAATTCGTATTTTGGGAGATATTACCGCTGAAAAAGTGGCTATTCTTCAAGAAGTGGACTACATTTTTATCAATGGTTTGAAAGAAGCTGGTTTATATGATGATGTGTGGCAGGCAGGTGCAATGCTACTCCCAGTTCAGTCGGTTGGAGTAATGGGCGATGAACGTACTTATGAAAAAGTGGTAGCACTAAGGGCGGTAAGCAGTGTAGACGGCATGACAGCCGATTGGTGTAATTTGCCGTATGAGTTTTTGCAGGATATTTCGAATAAAATTATCAATCAAGTAAAAGGAGTAAACAGAGTGGTGTATGATATCAGTTCTAAACCACCGGCTACGATAGAATGGGAATAAACATGATAATTAAGACCCGCTGTTTTATAGTATTGACCTTCTTATTGTTTGTTGGTTCTTCAGCCTTCGCTCAAGATATTAAATCTATGTTTGACGAAGCAAAGGCTTTGTTGGACCGCGATCAATATGCTTTGGCAATGGGAAGGTTTAAGCAAATCACTGCTCTCGATCAGGATAATGATTTAGTGAGGTATGCTGGTTTTTACGAAGCCATTTCCGCTTATCATTCAGGTGATGCAGCAATGGCACAACAGCTATTCACACAGTTGGAAGAGAAGTATCCAAATTGGTTAGAGTCGGCCAATGAGATTAATTTTTGGCAGGCGAAAATTGCTTTAGAAAGTGGTGAACTCGAAGCTGGATTAAGCCATTTAGCATCGATAAATGATAATAATTTCAAGGAAGAAATTGAGGCCCTTAAAATTGAACACATAGCTAAGGTAAATGACAGAGATCAGTTAAAGTCTTTGCTTAAAGAACATGCAGATCCAATTATTGCTTCTAACTTATTGACTTCGTTACTTTCAGATAATGTGATGGATCGAAACTTTGTTTTGATTGATAGCCTTATTAATACCTTCAAAATTAATCCCGAAGCAAATATTGACGGAGTAGATTTTTCTCCTAAAAAGGAAGTCTATAACATCGGTTTGTTTTTTCCATTTCAATACGGGTCAGACTCAATCAGTCTAGTCCGAATGATGAATGATTGGCCTGTTCGTTTCCTACAAGGAATGAAATTAGGTTTAGAGAAGTTGGCGGAAGAAAACATCAATATCAATTTGATGACCTTCGATACCAAAACGAGCGCAACAGCAACCCGTGCTATTTTGGCTGATCCGAAGCTTAAAGAGCTCGACTTAATAGTTGGCCCTGCTTACCCAGGCCCAATTGGCGAAGTAGTTAGGTTTTCCAAAGAGAATAAGATCAATTTTATTAACCCGTTATCTTCAAATGGTGAAATCTTGATCGATAACCCATTTGCTTTTCTGTATTACCCAAGCAATGAGTCTTTGGCCATAAGTGCAGCAGAATATGCTCGAAAATACCTGACAAAGAACAAGAATGTAGCGATATTCTATGCTAGCGAAGCAGATAAGCCTAGGGCTCAGCTTTATAGAAAGCTGATAGAAAAGGATACATTCAATGTGGTAATTGAGCAAATGGTAAGGCCAAATGAATCAGCTAAAATTCAGCAAATGCTGGTAGAAAAAATCAAAGTTGATAAAGATTCTGCTAGGCGTGCTAGAATGATCGCTGAAATGGACTCACTATTAAACGCTGGCGTAAAGAAATGGGAGAAGTACTCGGGAGATGATTTTCTAGAAGAAAAGTTGGGCATAATGCCCGATAGTATTGGTCATATCTTTATCGCTTCCGATATCCCTTCGCTCTCTGCAAGTGTTATTAGTGGTATCGATGCCCGAGAAGACACCATCTATTATGTAGGCTCATCTCGCTGGTTAAGTTCAGAACAGTCCATTTCATTTCAGCAATTAGAAAGGGTAGAAGCTGTATTCACAGGCTCTAACTGGATTGATTATGATAAAGCTAGCGTATCGGAATTTAGAGAACGCTATTTAAATAAGTTCTCTGCTGTACCTAGAAAAGAAGATAGGCTAGGTGATGCCTACATCGGTTACGACATTATGGTTACTTATGGTAGGTTGCTAAATCAGTATGGAAAGTACTTTCAGTTGGGCTTAAAAACTGTAGAAACGGTACCAGGTGAATTAACCGAAAGATTTAGCTATCAGCTCTCAAACGACAATAGGTATACACCGATCTTAAGAATGGTCGATTCGAAAGTAAAAAAATCAAATAATTAATTTCTCATGCTCAACTCTTCTCGCAGTCAAAAGCTATTTGACCAAGCTCAAAAATCTATTCCAGGTGGTGTAAATTCTCCAGTTCGTGCTTTTAAATCTGTAGGAGGGAATCCGCTTTTTATTAAAAAAGCAAAAGGAGCGTTTATGTACGATGAGGATGATAACGCTTTTATTGAGCTTATTAATTCTTGGGGGCCAATGCTTTTTGGGCATGCCAATGATAAAATTGAGTTAGCTGTAATTGAAGCAGTGAAAGGATCGCTTTCTTTTGGCGGGCCTACTAACGCTGAAATAGAAATGGCGGAAATGATTTGCAGTATGTTTCCTTCCATTGAAAAAGTACGAATGGTGAATTCTGGTACCGAAGCTACCATGTCTGCTGTGCGATTAGCAAGAGGGTATACGGGCAGAGATAAGATAATTAAATTCGAAGGCTGTTATCACGGACACGGTGACTCATTTTTGATTGCGGCAGGTTCTGGAGCAATGACGATGGGAGCGCCAGATAGTCCGGGAGTAACTAAGGGAACCGCTGCAGATACCCTTACCCTTCCTTTTAACGACCTCGAGAAGGTCAAAGATTTACTACATACAGTAGGGAATGAAGTGGCGGCAATAATTCTTGAGCCAGTGGCTGGAAACATGGGTTGTATTCTACCTAAAGAAGGTTACTTACAAGGTTTAAGAACATTGTGCGACCAGTATGGAATCATACTCATTTTTGATGAAGTAATGACGGGCTTCCGTTTGTCAAAGTCAGGAGCACAAGGTGTTTTTGATGTACAAGCTGATTTAACCACTTTAGGGAAAATTATTGGTGGTGGAATGCCAGTGGGGGCTTATGGTGGTAAAAAAGAAATAATGGATTTTGTTTCTCCAGTAGGACCAGTTTACCAAGCTGGAACACTTTCAGGAAATCCCGTGGCAATGGCTGCTGGCTTAGCTATGCTAAATCTCATTAAGAATGAGAGTGGTTTATATGATCGTTTGGCAAAAATTACTCAGCGAATAGAAGACGGTTTTCAGAAGAATCTTGATGAGTTAGGGTTGCCATATACTATGAATCGAATTGGGTCCATGATCAGTATTTTCTTTACAGATCAGAAGGTTACCGACTTTGATTCTGCTAAAACTTGTGATACGACTATGTTTGGTAAATACTTTAGAGAGATGCTCAATAATGGCGTTTATTTGGCTCCATCTCAGTTCGAAACACTCTTTATTTCTGATTCAATTACCGAAGAATTAGCCGATAAAATTATTGAAGCCAACTACAAGTCATTAAAAGCTATTCATTAATAGTACCAAAAGCTCATAAAGATTTCGAAGCTGAAGAAAATCTGTAAGAGTATAATGTAAATAAAGCCTACAATGTTAAACTTAACTAGGGTTTTAAACCAGCCCTGTTTGTACACATTTAAGAAGGAAATATATACATAAGTACTTACTCCAATAAAAGTTAATATTCCAACGATGACCTGCCACCCGGAGTGACCGACCAATAGCTTGAACATCACCAATAAACTGATGCCATAAATAAAGTAGGCAAAAGAATGTACATGAAGCGCGTGTACAATATGTTTGATATACAGGTGGTTACGTCTTGCGTAAACTACTTTAAGTACTAAGGCAAAAAGCGGAATAAGCAAAAACATCATAATAGGAAGGTTGCCAAGAATAAAGCCTTTGAAACCTTCTTCATTTTTAAAAACCTTTCTCACTTGTGATTTAAGGTGTCGAGCATCTTCTCCACTAGTAGTGTCTGTAATATTAAAAACCTTATAACGACCTTTTCCTCCCATTAAAGAGTCCATAAAAGCATCGTCACTCATGTGCCTGTCTCTAGCCCATCGGTTTGTTTTATCAAGAAAATGTTCATTCTCGTTCGAAGCAATAAGATCAACTGCATTTAATGTTACTTGGGTGTTATTTATAATAGCGGAATCGTATTTACTTACGAGTGAATCATAGAGCATATTGAAGTTACCAATACCACTAAATTGCTTCACGAGCGAGTCGTTTAAGGCTTTTATTTTGAGTGAATCCGTAAGAATAGCAAAATCTGGGTCATTGCGAAGTTCCTCAATGTCGGTCCTGGCAGGAATACTAAAACTGTCGTCACCTAGCTCTCTAAGATCGAAACTGAGCAGGTACGAAATAACAAAAAAGTAGAATACACTGAGTACTAAATAAAGCCTTACTGGATGAATAAAGTGCTTAATTTTACCATCCTGAAACCTATTCGTGAGCTTACCAGGGCTGAATAAAAACGGCATAATACTATTAGCCATCTTAGAATCTACCCCAAGGTAGTTGTCTAAAAACTCCCTGATTAGAATTGAAAATGTGATATTGTTATCGGTATTGGATTGTCCGCAGGTAGGGCAAAAGTTATAACTTTCTTCCAACGCACTCTCACAGTTACTACAGTGCGTACTTCTACGTTTTTTGGCTTTCATTCAAAAAAAAGTGTTTTCCCTAAAGTTAAAGATAGGTGCTTAATACCATTCCCCAAATATGGGGAAAGAAAAAAGAGCTAGAAAATCTCCCAGCTCTTTTAATGAGTAGTATTTAGGTGTAAGTTTCTTAGATCATTTTCAGAATCATGTCATGATTCAACTGACCGTGCTTTTCTTTTAAGACATGAATCTTTGCTACTTGTGCTTGTATTTCATTTCGAACGGACAGACTTCCCGAAAAATAAGTCATTCGTTGTATCATCCCTTCCTGTATTTCCAGTGTATTATCTTCACTATCTACTAAAGTGCCAACCCAGTCTTCTTGCTGTACATTGTATTTTTTACGCACTAAATCTGTTATTTCTTTATGGAGTTGAATAGAAGTGTTTTTCACTTCAATTACGCCCAAGAAAAATTCATCTTTTAAAAAGTGGAATTGTAGTATACAGTTAACATTACAAACAGTGATTCTGTAGAAGAGAATCTTATGATTTTTTAATACGGATTTCTTTCGTGAAATGTAGTTTGGCTTGCCTAAATGCTGAACGGCTTCTTTTGTTGTTTGGCCAAAGCTTACTCCATAAAAACGGATGCTCTTATCCGTGTTTAATTTGTTGGTGTTTCTTAGGTTATTAGTAAGGTTGAGGAGTCGAGATTGGTTTGCTAAAAAGTTCTTTCCTTCATAGAAATCACTTTTGCTTACTTTGTAGCGCTGGCTTTTATTGCGTAACATGAAAAACCCTCCAAAAAAAGGATTCATCTTCAATGATTGCATCACACGGGTGTTTAGGTCTAGTAATTGGCGCTTTTGGTTGAAGAGCCGATTTGAAGTAACAAAGAATATTATTCTTTTCCAAAACGCTAAGCGTTACTAAATCATTAATTAGGGTGAATTAGGGTACTTTTTTTGATTTTACAGCTTCGTTTTGCTTGTGAAATACGAAAAATTGTGTGTGTAAAAAGTATTGCATTTTGTTAAGTTTTTATTTCTTAGCTCGCTAGTTATCAGAGAATGACAAAATCGATGGAGAACACTGTTTGATCCCATATTAACTTAATTACTCCCCCATTTTCTGATTCTTCTAATTTAATAGTAAAGGGTTCTGTAACCTCTTTTTGCTGATTGATCTGCATTGGAACTCGCCCCAAATCACGATCTTGGTTATATGACTGTCCATTTTGACCTGTCTGCTTGTTGATAATCAAGGTTCCGCCATCGGGCTCTGGGATAGTAAAAAAGGTATATTCGCCTGCAGGCACATTTAGATCACCAATTTTAAGGTTTTTAGAGGTCTTAAAGTGCGTGGCTCTGTTGGCGCCAGTTCTCCAAAGTTGTCCCCAAGGAACAATTCCTCCGAATATTTCTCTGCCTCGTTTTTGTGGCGAACCATAAGATATATCAAATTCAGCACCTTTAAATTCAAAGTGTTCTTCTGGAGCTCCAGAAAGTTCGCCAAAGGTTTTTCCATTTTTGTCAGCTTCAGCAAAAGAGGCCGCAACCTTATTTATGTCTACAGTATTAACTCTATGAACTTTCAGTTTTCTAGTAGTAAGCCCGGCATCTAACAATTGAATGTCTCCATTTTCATGAATATCAACGCCCATAACACCTCTAGAAGGGTGGCGGATTGTAAGGCTGTCACTTCCTTCTTTGGCGATTATAAAAGTAGAAAAGCCTCTTCCAGTCCAAAGTCTCTGATTAATACTGTCGTTAGGACTTTGAACTGCTTTATTAAAAGCTAAGTTGTAAGGCCAGTGTACCATATCTATAAACGGAAGCATGTCTTTTTCGAATGCTACTGTTCTGACCGATGTACCATCTCTACTTTCTGATTCTACTCGAAGACTGTCTTGCAGTCTGGTCATTCTTTGAACCAAAGTTCCAGCGCCATTAAAGCCTTGAGTAGGATCGTAGTCCGTGACTTCTAAAGTTGAAAAGTCGCCATTTGCAAAAGTTAGATCGTATTTTCTTAAAGAAATGCTAGGTGAACGCAGCACCACTTTGGCTGTAAAGTAACCCTCCGACTTGCTGAATGACTCTACCGCTAAAGTGTCATTTCCTAATAAAGTGATAAAACCAGCTTCGTTGGATGTGTTTGGGGATTTACAGGAGGCAACAACAGTGGCTACCAATAAGGCAAGGAATATCTTTTTCATAAGGTTTGACATAATTCTATTATGAGAAAGATAATCTAAAGTACTAATGCTACAAACAGCCTTTATATCAGTGGTTAAGCTTTTGTTCTAACCTTATTCCATGCTTTAATTTGCCAATAGATATTGCCCGTGGTTAAATGGTTTCCCTCGCTGTCGTGTGTTTTTACTTCGCAATTGACTACTATAGATTCTTGAGTTTTTAAAGGGGCAATTACTTCATTCTCGAGCCACTCATCGGTTACAGAAAATTCAGCAAACGAATCCATTTTACCTTGGTAATGGTAGTTCATTTCCATTTTCTGCATAATAATTCGGTATTGTTTGGCATCTAAGGTGGAAAGTAAAACAATACCTGTTGTAAATTCAGATACAGTAGCTAAGCCGCAAGCGTGTAAACCTTTAATATGATTGAAGTTGCTTCGCTTGTAGGGGAATAGAGTTTTAACAGATTTATCGCCAATAGATACGATCTTAATTCCATGAGGTTTGTTGAAAGGAATCATTCGGGCAAGCCCCCAATTAAGAAGTGATAAATGACGTTTTGAATTTTTTGCTTTTTCTAAGAGTTGGGCGGGATCGAACATGGTTTACATTTTTCAATTAATTTAGGCAAGTTTCTTTAAATACATAGAATATGCTCAGTTTTTGGGAAAGAGAATCATTTATAAATTTCGATCATATAATAATAGGAGGGGGAATAGTAGGGCTTTCCACAGCTGTGGCCATAAAAGAAGAATTCCCGAGGCAGTCGGTAGCTATTTTAGAACGGGGTACTTTCCCGACTGGCGCAAGCACCAAAAATGCTGGTTTTGCCTGTTTTGGTAGCCTTACTGAGATTATGAATGACTTGAAGGGAATGACAGAAGCAGAGGTACAAGAACTTGTTGAGTTTCGCTGGAAGGGGCTCGAGCTTCTTCGTTCGCGCTTAGGCGATGATAATATTGGCTTCAAAAATTACGGTGGCTATGAATTGCTCTTTCAAGATGATTTATTGGCTTTAGACGCTATTGAAAAAGTAAATCATTTATTAAAGCCAATTTTTAATAGGAAGGTCTATTCGGAAAGATATGACCTGATCAAAACTTTTGGTTTTAACCAGACTCATGTTAAATCCCTAATTGAAAACCCATTGGAGGCGCAAATCGACACCGGTAAAATGATGAAATCCCTCGAAAGTTTCGCACAACAATTGGGCATTAAAGTGTTTACTAATTGTGAAGTGCTTTCTTTTGAAGAAACTTCAGAATGCGTAACCGTTAATACACCCCAAGCAAGTTTTAAAGCCAGAAAACTGGCCATTTGTAGCAATGCATTTACCCGAAAATTATTGCCAGAAACAGAACTAAAACCGGGTAGAGGGGTGGTTTTGGTAACAAAGCCAATAGTTAATCTTCCATTTAAAGGTACTTTTCATTACGAAGAAGGCTATTATTATTTCCGTAATTATGAAGATCGAATCATTTTTGGAGGAGGAAGAAACTTAGATATTGAGGGGGAAGAAAGTACAGAGTTTGAGGTACGGGAACTGATCTTGGATAAACTAAAATCAGATTTGAAGAACATTATTCTTCCCAACCAAAATTTTGAGGTAGATATGGCTTGGGCAGGCATTATGGCTTTTGGTAAAACAAAACAACCTATCGTTAAAAAATACAGCGAAAATATTGTTTTGGGAGTTAGGCTAGGAGGTATGGGAGTTGCCGTTGGAAGCAAAGTTGGACAGCGTTTAGCATCTCTAATGCTCGAATAAAATAAATCTTCTTATCTTCAAATCCTGACTTCAAAAGAACTATGACGAATACTCAAAGTAAGCCTACTCTTTTTCAGGCTTTTATACCAATTATCTTTTTAGTAGTAGCCCTTTTTATCAATGTTAGAATCTTTGGAGATTCCTCTCTTGATGGCTCAAACCAAATAATTCTAATTCTTTCGGCTGGGGTAGCTACTTTGGTGGCGCTTAAGTTGGGATATAAATGGGACACTATTCAAAGTGGAATTGTGAAAAGTATCAGTTCTGCCATGGCTTCCATCATCATTTTACTTTTGATTGGCTGTTTGGCCGGAACTTGGTTGCTAAGTGGAATTGTACCCGCCATGATATACTATGGTTTACAAATCCTTAATCCCACCATTTTTCTTTTTGCTGCTTGTGTTATTTGTGCTGTTGTTTCAATGGCCACTGGTAGTTCTTGGACCACCGCAGCTACTGTTGGTATTGCACTAATTGGAATAGGTCAGGCCTTGGGCTTGAATGAGGGTATGGTTGCCGGAGCGATTCTTTCAGGTGCCTATTTTGGAGATAAAATGTCGCCATTATCAGATACTACCAATTTAGCTCCAGCAATGGCAGGAACGGATTTATTTACCCATATCAGGTACATGACATTAACTACCGTGCCGTCAATTATCATTGCATTAATCCTGTTTTTGATTTTAGGTTTTACCAGTTCTGCAAGTGGAGAAATAAACGAAACGGGTGAGATTCTAACGGCCATTTCTTCACGTTTTAATATTAACGGATGGTTATTTTTAGTGCCTTTGGCTGTAATCGTAATGATTCTAAAGAAAATGCCAGCCATTCCGGCCATTCTAATTGGCGCGCTGTTGGGCGCTATTTTTGCGTTGATTTTTCAACCCGAAGTAGTTACATCGGTTGCAGGATGGGAAGGTGCTAATTGGGAAGTTACTTTTGTAGGTATTATGAAATCGCTTTACGGAGATATTAGTGTGGTTACAGGTAATGCAATGGTAGACGAATTATTAACTTCTGGTGGTATGGCCGGAATGCTCAACACCGTTTGGTTAATTGTTTCAGCCATGATTTTTGGAGGAGTAATGGAAAGAACGGGTTTATTAAAACGAATTGCAGCTGCAGTAATTTCGAAAGTAAGTTCTACGGGTTCATTGGTTACCGCTACAGCTGGAACTACCATTTTCTTTAACGGTACAGCATCAGATCAGTATTTAGCGATTGTAGTGCCTGGTAGAATGTATGCTGATATTTATAAGCAAAAGGGGCTTGCACCAGAAAACCTTTCAAGAACTTTAGAAGATTCGGGTACGGTAACTTCGGTACTTATTCCTTGGAACACCTGTGGAGCTTACCATTCAAGCGTATTGGGTGTAGCTACCGGGGCTTATATACCTTACGCTTTCTTCAATTTAATAAGTCCGCTGATGACAATAGCTTTTGCTTACCTCAATATTAAAATCAAAAAAATAGATCCTTCAAAAGTTGAAGAGACCGAAGAAGAACTAGCAGCCGAATGAGTTTTACCAAATCAATAACCAAGGCAGAGTTAATGGAATTACCGCTTTCTGGTTATAAAGGAAAAGTGGTCATTGCAAATACAAAAGAATCCATTCAACAGGCAATGGATGAAATTAATCAGTTTGATGTAGTAGGCTTTGATACAGAGGCCAAGCCTACCTTTAAAAAAGGGCAGATTCGTAGAATTTCTCTTATTCAAATCGGAACACCAGAAAAAGTATATCTGCTTAGAATATTACATTCAGGGCTTTTGCCTTGTATTGTTGATTTTATGGAGAACCCTAATATTACCAAAGTTGGAATTGGTTTGGAAGACGATTTCAACCTATTGAATAATTTACAACCTTTCAATCAACAGGGCTTTTTAGATTTGAATAAGAAGTTCGCTGATATTGGTGCCGAAAATGTAGGCGCCAGAAACTTAGCAGGTATGATTATGGGAATTCGCATTTCGAAATCTGCTCAAACTTCTAATTGGGAAGTAGAACAGCTAACCGAAAAGCAAATCCGTTATGCCGCTACCGATGCATGGATTTGTTTAGAGATATACAATAAGCTCGATGAATGGGGTTTTATAGATTAGACAACCTTACCAAGAATGGTATTTGATAAATTGAAAATGAAAAAAACACTGATTTTGTTTTTGGGGCTCGTGCTGTCTGTATTTCAGGCAAATGCCCAACAGTTAGACTCGTTTGTAGAAAATTACTACAACATGGCCGATGCCGAATTTAATCAAGAATCGGCTTTTCAGACCGTAGATTACGTGCAGCAATACTGGCGATTGGCTGGAAACGAAGGTTTCAATAACAGTATTTACCATGTAGTAGAAAAGCTAAAAATGGCGGGTTATGTATTAGAAGAAAATGCAAAACCTACCGATCGACTTACCTATAGAATTGAGAAACGAGCCATGTCGCGCCCCACTTGGGAACCTGTTTCAGGCTCTTTGAAAATTGGAAATCAGGAGTTGCTTAACCTTAAAACCAATTTCAATATGATTGCTTCCTATTCGTATAGCACTGGTGGCGAAAAGGAATACGAAGTGATGTATGTTGAAAAGGTATCTGCTGAAAGTCTGAACGGAATGGATTTAAAAGGCAAGGTGGTAATGACGGAAGGTAGCCCTAGCCGAACCTTTAATGAAGCAGTAAAAAAACATGGTGCTGCTGGAGTGATTACTTATGGTTTGCCAAGTTATAACCAGCCAGAAAAGCATCAGAATTCTATTTCTTTTACTGGAATTCCTAACGACCCCGAAGCCAAGGCTTTTGGTGTTTTACTTTCATATAAGGCACATGAAGTGCTGAAAAAGGCTGTTTTGGCGAGGCAAACAAAAGTGAAGATCAACCTAGAGACCAAAATTTACGAATCAGAAGAATTGACACTAGTAGCGGAGTTGAAAGGAAGCACATTGCCAGATGAACGTTTTGTTTTCAGCGCCCATGTGCAAGAGCCGGGCGCAAACGATAATGCGAGCGGAGTAGGGGCTTTGGGGGAAGTAGCTTCTTCTACTGCCAGACTTTTTAAAGCTGGAAAGATAAACCCTGAACGCACCATTACTTATTTATTTGGCGATGAAATTGTTTCCACTCGTAGATACGTTCAAGAAGACGCTGAGCGTGCAAAAGGCATAAAATGGGGAATGAGCCTTGATATGGTGGGAGAGAACACAGCCATTACTGGCGGTTCTTTCTTAATTGAAAAAATGCCTGATCCGGGAGCCATTTGGACCAGAGGAAAGGAAAAGCATTCGGAGTGGGGCGGAAGACCTTTAAAGAAGGACCAATTGAAGCCGCATTATTTCAACGACCTGACCATTGGTGTTTTCGAAATGATTGGCGATAAAAAGAATTGGGAAGTAAATTATAACCCATTTGAAGGAGGTAGCGATCATACACCATTTCTTCAAGCCAATATTCCGGGCCTATTGCTTTGGCACTTTACCGATCAGTTCTATCACACCGACCAAGATAGAATAGACAAAGTATCGCCTGTGACTTTAAAGAATGTAGGAATTGGTGCGATGATTATTTCATTAATGCTTACTGAAAACAGTGATCGTTTGGCTGATGTGGTGCTGTATGAGGCTTCAATGTCGGCTACCATGCGTCTGCAGGCCGAATTGAAATTGAGTAAAGATGCAATTGCCAATGGGGCTGATCTAGCAGAACAAAAAGACATTATCAGTACTTGGGCAGATTATTACAGAGGTGTGTTCAATGCTACTTTAGATATTGAACCAAAAAATATGGAGGCCTTCAAGAATAACTTATCATCAACTCAAGATGCATTAATGGGCTATAGAAATCTTGTTTTAGGGCAGTTGAGGTAGTCTTTTCTTGTTTTAAAGAATCAAAAAAGCCTCGGTTTGAATATTCAGACCGAGGCTTTACTATGAAATGAGCTTTTGTTTAATCTTCGTGTACAACGATTTTATTGATTTTATCACCCTGACGGATCTCATCAACAATATCTACGCCCTCAACCACTTTACCAAAACAAGTATGGTTTCTATCTAAATGAGCAGTATTATCTCTGCTATGGCAAATGAAGAACTGAGAACCACCAGTATTTCTGCCTGCATGCGCCATTGAAAGCACACCACGATCGTGGTATTGGTTATCACCGTTTAATTCACAATCTATTTTGTAACCAGGACCACCAGCACCAGTGCCATTAGGGCAGCCACCTTGGATTACGAAGTTTGGAAGTACACGATGGAATGTAAGTCCATCATAAAAGCCTTTCTTAGCCAAGTCAGTAAAATTCTTCACTGTGTTTGGGGCGTCCTTTTCATAGAACTCAACTTTCATTACCCCTTTTTCGGTTTGTATTTCTGCTGTCATGAATTGTTATGATAAATTTGAAGTACAAAGCTAAGCGTTTCAGAACAAAACACGTTTCACCTTTTAAAAAGAATAGAAATTATGCCGCTACTTTCCCGAAAACAAAAAGTGAAAATGATTAATTGGTACCCTCCGTTTTTGGGGGCGGGCATTAAACTCACCTACTTGTCTGACGATTTTATGAAGGCCGAGGTGCAAATGAAACTACGCTGGTGGAACAAAAACCTCGTAGGAGTTCATTTTGGAGGCTCTTTAGCTTCAATGTGCGATCCGTTTTATATGCTTTTACTCATGAATACCTTAGGACGTGATTATATTGTTTGGGATAAAGCAGCTTCCATTCGATTTAAAAGACCCGGCAAAGGAACAGTGAAGTGCGTGTTTGAATTAACCGAGCCGCTTTTAACCCAGATAAAAGAAGAAGTGACAGCCGCTGGTAAGAAAGATTATTACTTTGATTTAACCGTTACGGATGAAGAAGGAAATGTGGTTTGTGAAGTACACAAAACAATTTATGTAAGGAAGAAAGAGGGCTAGGTAGAACTTTTAAATATATCAATTCATCAAGGGGTGGTTAACCTATTTATCATACCTTGAAAAATTAAGCCGTGAAAGGGAAGCACCGAGAACCAGTATAACCGACCAAATAAACCTAAGGGTCTGAAGGTGGCGGTTTGAATTAGTTTGTCTCCAATAATTCGGAATTCAAGCCATGCATCACCAGGTAATTTCATTTCTGCATACAAAAGCAATCTGCCTTCCTCCTTATCAGCATACAAAACTCTCCAGAAGTCTAGTGCATCGCCAGCGTTTAAAGAGGTTAAGGAAGTACGGCCTCTTCTTAGCCCCACTCCGCCAGATAGTTTGTCTAAAAAGCCTCTTAATTTCCACAGCCAGTTTCCATAATACCAACCGTTTTCACCTCCAATACTCCAGATTTTATTGATTGAATATTCACGGTCTGTAAGCTTTTTCTCTCTAACATCTTTAAAACAACCAAAAGTGGGGACTTCGAGAAAATCTGACAACTTAAATTCAAAATCACTACTTATAAAAGCATCTTTCCAACTGGATACTACTTCGTTTCTTTCGATTTTACTGAAGGCCTTTTTCAACGATTCTTGATAATTCAAGGGCTGTATTCCCAGTATTTTATTAATATCGTCATTCCTGCAAATTACTTCTACTTTCATGCTATTGACCAATGCCGTGGCAAGTTTGTAAGAGGTTGAGGTTACAAAATATAGCCAATAGGAGGAGAGTTTGGGTGTCATTACCGGAACAGTAAATATATATCGCTTGAGGTTGCGTATGCGGCCAAACTCAATGAGCATTTCTTTGTATGAAAGTACATCAGGCCCTCCAATATCAAAATCTCTGTTATAAGTTTTAGGGTTCAGTAGGCTTTGGGAGAGAATCTTTATTACATCTGAAATTCCAATAGGCTGACATTTGGTATTGAGCCATTTGGGCGTAACCATAATGGGCAATTTCTCTACCAAATCCCTCATTATTTCAAACGAAGCACTTCCAGAACCAATAATGATCCCTGCCCTTAGCGTGGTTAAGTTGTAATTTCCTTTTCCGAGTTCTGTTTCTACGTTTTTCCTTGAAGCTAGGTGTTTCGATAAAGCTGATTCATTTACAATCCCACTCAAATAGACCACATGTTCTATTTGCGTTTTACTCATTGCCTCTCTAAAATTTACGGCTGATTCTTTCTCTAGCGATTCATAATCGGAGGAGGCAGACATAGAATGAACTAAATAAAATGCACCGTCAATATCTTTAGGAATAGCGTCTAAAGAAGCTTTATCAAGTAAGTCAACCTGAATAACTTCGATCTTCGACTTTAGTGATTGCGGAGGGGTAAATCTATTAACATCTCTAACACAGCAGATAACATGGTGACCCGATTCAACTAATATGGGAAGAAGCCTTTTGCCGATGTATCCTGATGCGCCTGTGAGTAGTATTCTCATGTACTTAATTAAACGCAGCGGTTTTATTTAATATCTGCTAGAATATCAACCTGAAATGGCAGTTGGTTGTTGTAAAATCAATGAAATTCTTTCAGGCGTGAAGTTCAATGGTTAATTGCGCTATTTTCAGCCTCAGTCTCCGAATTTCCTAAATGTTAGACTTATTCTTGGGTTTTTATAGATTGGGTTTGTTGGTAAGCTATGTTCAAAGTTTTCCTGACAGCCCTTATTCATTATCAATAAGCTACCATGTTTTAGTGTGATTGCACTTTCTTTCATGGTTTCATTTTCTCTCAAATAAAACGGCCGTTCTTCTCCTAAACTTATAGCTGGTATTATAGAAGTATCTCCAAAGGCAGGTTTATCAGAATGATAATCTACTCCAGAATTTCCGTCAGGGTAGAAAATACAAACGCATGTTCTAAACTCCTGACTTGTGTGTTTTTCGATACGTTTTTTTATGGATTTCATCTGCTCAGACCAAGGCATAGTTTTTCCCCATGTAGATTCCGGGAATTGATTTGCTTCTAGAAGTTCTTGATCTATAAACATCATTTTCCCAAAATTAAATTTGAAAGAATCACCGCTAACAGTATCCATTTCCATCATACTTGTGAGTTCACTATAGCCTAATAAATGAGTGAACAACTCATTTGCTTCTTCTTCGGACATAAAACCCTCATCATAGCTGACTACATTGTTGAATGGATTCATATTATAGCTTTCTGTGTATATAGTTTAGTTTTAAATAACTTAGTTTTTATATCCTTTAATGCATTCTTAAATTTCTGATGCCTTCGTAAACCACTATACTCACTGCATTAGCTAAATTTAAACTTCGAATATGAGGACTATAAATAGGAATACTGAATACTGAATTGGTGTTTTCCGAAACTATGCTTTCTGGTAAACCACTTGATTCTTTTCCAAAAACTAAGAACATGTCGTCTTTGTAATCTATTTCGCAGTAATCTTGAGTTCCATGACTAGAGAAGTAAACAAAATCTCCTCCTCTGTTTCTTGCATAGAAATCGTCAATGCTTTCATAAATGAAGAGAGAAACGTGCTTCCAGTAATCTAATCCAGCCCTTTTTACTCGTTTATCATTCAGTTCGAAACCAAATGGTTTTACCAAATGTAATTTAGATCCAGAGGCCAAACTTAGGCGGCCTATATTTCCTGTGTTCGTAGGTATTTCTGGTTCAATCAATACAATATTAAATCCCATTGTTTTTTTATTTGCTAGTGACTTTTGATTGTATTTTGTTAAAGAAAAGTCAACCCAAGCTGAATAGAAATAGTAGGAGGCTTTTATCACCTCCCAATTTTTTAAATACTATCTACAAACTCTTTAAACACTTTTTTATGGAGTTCAAGGTCCATATTAGCAGAAAGCGCTACTCGAGCAATATAATCCTTGTCGCCTTCTTTGGTTGTGCCTTGGGTAGAAGTTGCAGGGATTGTCCAATAACAACCTTTTAGCTGGCCATAACTTACGCAGTATTTACTTTCATTTGGAATTTCCGTAATCATCAAGTCGATTAACTTATGATTCAAGGCCCTTTTATAAGCTTCTTTTTCTTCGGCAGTATTCCCTTTGGTAGGAAGGTCTAATGAAAATACAGATGGCATAAAGCCTTGCTCAGCCAGTTCTTCCGAAACGAAATTAATTTTCGCAGTAGGCAGCGTTTCGTGAATGAAGTTTACAAACTCACGGGTGTTCTTATAAGCATCAATAATTCTCTGGTTCATTGAAGGCAATTGCTTTGCTAAGATTTCATATTGAAGGTCTGTAGCTTCGTTATCGCAGAGTGTTAGGTGTTTTTCTATGTGGCCCATCAAAGCCTCAGTTTTGTTATTTCCAACCACGTAACCTGCGGTACATTTTCCACCACTAGGAAACTTAGAGCCACTGGCATAAGAAATGGCCTTCATGGTTGAGAGTATTTCGCCCTCGCCTAAAAAGTGGAAATTAGGGCAAAAGGTTTGGTCTAAAACGAAGACTGAATCGATGGCGTCTGTTCCATTACTAGTTTTGCGCACTTTGCTTAAAACAGCTTTTAATGCTTGAAGGTCGGGAACTTCAACCCTAGGGTTGGTAGGAATTTCAGCAATAATGTACGGAATGGCATCTTCCTGAGCGATTTTCTCCAATACGGAATCGATGCTTCGAACCATGTCATTATCTCCGTCTACGAGCAAATCCACTACTTCTACATTATCTAGACAGGCCGCAACGCGTCTGGCTTGGTCGTTTGTACCACCATAGCAATTTGGAGGCACTACAAACTTGATGGCCTTTCCTTTATGGTTTTCAAGCGCGTCATGAACGAGCCCCATCATAATGGCATATTGCATAGAAAGCCCACTAGAAGCTACGAGTGGTTTTATGGTCGTGCCGGTAATGTTCTTCAGTAAATCTAAAACCGATTGTTTGTCTGTTTCTACATTACTTTTCTGAATCTCGAAAGAAGATTGACCCACTAGCGCCCTTAAAGCTACAAGGCAATTGGCAGGCGTCATTGCAATGGTTTCTCTTCTTCTTACATGCTGAATTTCAGAGATGTAGCTTTCATTATTTTCATTTACCAATATCACACTTCCTAATTGAGCGTGAAGGTTAATCACAAAATCAATATTCGGGTTGAAATCAATTGCAGAAATTTCATTTTGCTCAGAAATGAAAACAGTACTACCATCAAAGGCGGAAACTTCAGAAGCCTTTTCTACTTTATTCAATTCAAACTGATAACCGTAAACACTTTTTAGTAATTCGGTATCGAAGTAAGCAGGTAATTCGCCCGTATAATTGATTTGGGTCTTTTTATGGGCCAGTAAGTTCTTTCTTAGAATGGCCAAAATAGGAGCCGTTTTCGAAGAAAAACTAATTACATTTTGTGGCTTTAAATTATTGAAATGCGCTATAGCCCATTCTAATACACAAGATAGGGGATGACCTAATCGTATATAATCATATGCCGTTGGTAATGCATTTAATGCCGAAGTTGAAGCATCGCCATTTTTAAATAAGGTTTCAAACTGCTCTAAAAATTGAGTTTTAGCCTTTGATTCATCATAAATATCTAGTCGATGGGTAGTTAGTTTCAGCCAATCTGCTGGCATATTTTCTAATACCTCTTTAATATAATTGAGCGTTTTACTGCCTTCCATAATTTGAAAATTAGATAGGCCGCTATAATACATCAATTCGCTTTATTATGTAAATCTTAGTGCAGGTTTTGTGTTCACTATAGCTTCAAAAATAGACTTGCTTTTTAAGTGGGCTTGCAAAGCATTACTGGTTTTTTCCGCGCTTTACGATCTTAACAATGCGGTTGTAAATTATGTCAGCTAAATTCCAGTTGTATAATTGGGGGTCTGTTGTATTTGTAAACTGAATAATCACCGTGTCGATGTCTTTGTGATACTTTGCAATGCTCTGATAGCCAGGCACCCAGCCCTTGTGTTCATATTCGTAAATTGACGAATAGATTTCCTGTTCTCCTTCATCGAATAATGATCCATCGTTCAATGCCCTTATGAAAATCCCCACATCCTCTGCCGATGCCAACATACCTTGGTTATCGGTTTTTAAATCATAAGGGTGTCCAACATGATAGCCACTCATTACATTATCTATATTCACATCATTAATGGAAGCAAATGTGTTTTTTAACTGAAGTCTATTAAGAATTTCTTCCTGAATGAACTGAAAATGAGTGTAGCCCAATACTTTATCCATAATTTCGGTGAGCAATAGGTAATTGGTATTGCTGTATTCATAGTCGGTGTCGGGTTTGAAATTGGCGGGTTTATCCAGCACTAATTCTAGATTTTCCTTATTGCTTTCTTTTGGAGCCGCCCAATAATCGGGGGTGTCAGTATAATTCGGAATTCCACTTCGATGCTGCACCATCATTCTTAGGGTAATCGCATTGGCATTCTCAATTCTTCCGTTGAGTTCAGGAAGATAATCAGTCAGCGTTTTATCCAGCGACAAGCGGCCATCAGCAGTAAGTTTTGTTACCGATACAGCAGTGAATAATTTGTTAATGCTAGCTAGTTTGAATAAAGCTTGTGGGTAGGCCGGTATTTTCTCTTCACGGTCGTGCCAGCCAGCGGCATAAAATGCGGGTGCTTTTCCGGCTTCGTCTACATAAACGATAATCCCTTCAAATCCATGATCAAGGGCTTCGTTGGCTTGTTCTTGTACACTATTTGGAAGTGGTAATATCCAAGCCCAAACTAAAATCCAAGGCACAAAAAATAAAGAACCTACGCTCGCCAGAATGAATATTATTTTAAAAAGTCTTTTGGCTTCTTTCTTTTTCATGCGTTTTGAAAATTTGAGATGAACATTAATGGAGCGCCTTTATGTTTTATTTTCTGAATTAGGTTTCTTTCTTTTTAAGAAGAAAAAATAAGCAAGAATTAGGGGGAAGAAAGTAAAGAATTTAAGGCCATTGGTAATGGCGCTATAAATGAAAATGCCGATCAATAAGCCGATCATAAAGGCAGTCGTAATCCTTTCCGATTTTAACTTTTTTTGCTTCTGAATTAATTCCTCTTCAGTTGAGGCTGTTTGTTGTTCTTGTTTCATAATTATGACTGTTCTACTTTTTTCCTCTTTTGAAAACTTTAGACAGGCCTTTAAAAAGCGTCAAGGCTATAATACCTACAATCAAGCCAACGATAAACTCACCCAATATTCCGGGTATGGCATGGATAAGCTCATGTATGAAATGAATGTTGTGAACATATATTCCTCCGGCCACTAAAATCATGGCGATGGTCCCCACAACGGTTAATACTCTGATCAAAACGGGCAAAGTCTTTATTAGGGCAGTGCCTATACTTTTTGATGCCCCAGCTTGAATGCCGCTCTTTGCAATCAGCTTATAGCCTATATCATCCATTCTTACCAGTAATGCTACTAAGCCGTAAACACCAATAGTGGCCAGTATGGCAATAACCGTTACCACAATAATTTGAACATTGATGGGTTCCTCAACCACTGAGCTTAACGCTATTATAACTATCTCTACTGAAAGTATAAAATCTACAATAATAGCAGATTTAATTTTTTTAGCTTCTCGCGCTAGTACTTCCGTCTTCGATGGTTTTATCAAGTCAACAGCTTGTTTAGTGTGGTTTCTATGGAATAGGTAGTGATATATTTTTTCGGCACCCTCAAAAGCTAAATACATACCGCCAATTAATAGAATGGGGACAATTGCTTCTGGTAGATAAGCACTCAATAGAAAAGCAATAGGCAGAATTATGAGCTTGTTTAGGAAAGAACCCTTAGTTATCTTCCATAACACTGGCAATTCTCTAGAGGAAACAAAACCCGAGGCCTTTTCGGCATTTACGGCCAAGTCATCTGCCAGTAAGCCGGCTGTTTTCTTGGTTGCCACTTTGGTCATCACCGCTACATCATCCATGAGCACTGCAATGTCATCGAATAGCGCAAAAAATCCTGAAGCCATATTATGTATTATCTGTTTTGAATAGGTTGAATTCCTCTACTTTAGAAATGTGAGTTAAATCTAGTGAAACTGTGCAACGGCTACAACTTTCAAGTGCAGTCTCTTTTCTTTCCCTGAGCCAGCTTCCGCAGGCAGGGAACAAAGGGGCTAAAACGTTAATGTTAGAGGTTTATGTTAAATCATGTCGGTTCGAAACCAATCTACTCATCCTCGATACAATCGAGGATGAGTAGATTGGTTTTCACAAACGGAAAAATTTTATTTTCTTTCTAATCTCTTTTTACGGCCCATCGTTAGGTAAAGGATTGATCCCAGCATGGGTACAAAAATTACGACAAGAACCCATATAAGTTTGTCGTTGCCGTTAAACTGATGCTTTAATATGCTCACCAGACATAGAATTGGCAAGAGTATAGCCAGTAATATGACAGATTGATACAAAATCAAACCAATACCCGGTGATATTAAATCCATGTTTTTTCTTTTTTAAAATGAAATGCAACCTTATTCATCAGTCACAAACACAAAGTATAGCCATGAATTTACTGATTTTAAAGACGTAAATAAAATAGATTTATCTTGAACCTCTGATACAATTGAGGAGAGTTAGATTAAACCGTGGGCTATATGAATGTATAACTTTAGTAAATGGTTTTAACCATTTTAATTGGGCTTATTGTCTACAAAAACTAAGGATGTAGATGACTGCTACTTGTTCATTTGTCCCAGTTTTTCGATTTTCTTCAACCATTTTAGCCTAAAATCTTCTTTGGATAGCCTTATTGGCCCAATAGCGGTGATCTTTACTTTTTTTACACCAATAAACTTCAAGGTTCCTCTTTTCATGGCATTATGGCTGGGCCCACGATAAACTAGTCTATAGTACCATGTTGGTTGATCCATTGTGCAGATTATTCTTGCTGTTTTCCCTCTCAAATGCGGATCCCACAGTAGTGACTTTTCTCTTTTACTAAAGGCAAACCCAGGAAGTAGTACCCGGTCTAAAAAACCTTTCATTATGGCAGGTACAGAACTCCACCAAATAGGATAAATCCAAACCAAATGATCTGCCCATTTTAATTTCTCTTGGGCGTCTAGTAAATCAGGCTCCAGTTCAGTTCGCTTCCGATAACCAAATTGAAGGTTTGGGCTGAAATTCAGTTCTCGAATATTAATTTCTTTGATCTCAATATTCGATTCTCGTGCGCCCTTCTTATATGCTTCTGAAATTGCAAAACTGAAACTCTCTGCATCAGGATGACCATTTATTATGAGTGTTTTTTTCATGTTCATCAGAAAATGGGTTTCAATTTTGATTCAAATTTAGAGCTTGTCAAATTTTCAATTTTGAAAAATTTATAAAGCACAAAACAGGCGGGCACAGTTAAGAAAAGCGTGCAGACAACGAAAGTACCCACGCTCGAGAAAATATCTAAAACTTGTGTGCCAGTTTCTCCAATGTATGATGCGATACCATCCTTCTGCTTTATGAAATATTGATGAACCGATAGTGAGTAATCGTAAAAGCGAATTGAAGTTTCGTAGCCCAACCAAGCAGGATAAAACCATTTTCTAATGGATTCCCACCACTTTCCCCAAATAGACTTAAGTTGTCTGTTGTTTTCTTCCATGGTTTGTTCTTTTCAACAAAAGTCACTCTAATGGAAGAGTTGGAATTTGATATAGATCAAATTGAGTTTTTAAGACCTCTTATTCTGCTCAAAGTTTCAAGAGTAATACCTAAATAGGAGGCAATATGAGTTAGGGGAATTCTTTGGGTTATATCGGGATATATATTTAAGAGGTGTTTGTACCTATCTTCCGCTTTATTGAATTGAATGGTATACAATCTTTCGCAAAGACCTAACATTGTTTCTGTTACCACTTTACTAATAAAACGTTCAAAATCATGATGCTTGCTGGATAGCTTTTCAACGGTGTCTTTTGAAAACTCCAGAACAACTGAATCTTCCACAAACTCAACATAGTGAGGGCTTGGTGCATCACTAAAAAAACTCACAACAGAAGCCATAAACTGATTTTCGAAGGTAAACCAATCTGAAATGTCTTTACCATCTTTTAAGTAATAAGCCCGTGCACAGCCTTTCATAATTAAATAGGCTTTTTTAGAAAACTGCTTTTCACGAATTACCACTTCACCTCTTTTGAAGGTGTTAATTTTTGAACTGGCAATGAATTCTTGTTTACATTCAGTTGATAGCGGAGTATATATTTCTCCAATTTCGTCTAATATTTTCTCACTATCCATTTCCAACGGTTTGTGTATAACTTTTCTTTTTTGAGCTATAGTATTGGCAAATATAGATAATGGAGTAAGAGTCTCCTATGTTGCTTGTAAAGAGGGGGTAATTGGTGTAAACCGTTGAAACGGTTAATGGAAACCTTTTACTTTATAGCCCACGGTTTAAACCGTGGGCTATTTGAATGCATAACTTTAGGAAATGGTTTTAACCATTTTAATCAGGTTGTTGGTTTAATTTTATAACCGAAAAGAGCGTTGAGTAACGCAAAGGGTAAATAAGTTGAACGACAATGATCTAGCGCCTACTGACCTTGGAAAGATTAATTGTTCGATGATGTCTCTTTTCTTTCCCTGAGGAACGAAGGGTCTAAAGCTTCAATGTTGTAATTTAGGTTAAATCGTGTCGGTTAAAAACCGATTTATCTTACCACCTCGATGCAATCAAGGATGAGTTGGTTATTTTTCGCTCTGTAGAATTTCTAGCAATTTTTTCGGGTTCTGTCGGTTATCCCAAAAGGCAGAAATCAGAATGGAATCTTTCGTTACTTTATAATAGATACTGAAGTTACCTAGCGAGGCTACGAAAACATCTTTAAAATCAGTGGATTTGTAAATGAAAGGAGATTGGGCGATTTGCTTAGTTCGTTCGGTAACTAAACGGACTAATTTTTTTGAATATCGGGGTGACTTGTTCCTATTTACCCAATATTCGAGTACTCCGACAAATTGGATATCGGCTGTTTTAGTCCATATCACATTGCGTTTAGCCATTCTAGATTTCTTTTGTCCATTTCAGCTTGTGAAATCAGCCTACCGTTTTTTATGTCTTCCTCACTCATTTCTAACATCTTTTTTTGTTCCTGCGAAAGTTGAACAGTTTGGCTTTCTGGTACACTAGAAGAAACGAGCTTGTCCAGTGCTTCCAAAACCTCCTTGTTTTGTATTGTTAGGATTTTATCAATCAATCCATTCCTTAATTTATCTACAGTTGCCATGTTGATTTTCTTTACCTAAATATCTTTAAAATTGATGAATTTGACTAATGCTTGATTACCTGATTAACTGGAAAACCAGATGCAAAGTTAATTTCTCTACTAGTTCGAAACCGATTTGTCTTAAAAACCTCGATGACTAGGGCAAACCGTTGAAACGGTTGATAGAAACCTTTTACTTTATAGCCTACGGTTTAAGCCGTGGGCTATTGGAATGCATAACGTTAGGGAATGGTTTTAACCATTTTAATCAGGTTGTTGGTTTACTTGTTTAATCGCAAAAAGGGAATTAGTTGAACGACAATGATCTAGCGCCTACTGACCTTGGAAAGATTAATTGTTCGATGATGTCTCTTTTCTTTCCCTGAGCCTGCCTGCCGCAGGCAGGGAACGAAGGGTCTAAAGCTTCAATGTTGGAGATGAATATGGTTTCCCAAGGACAGAGTCCTTGGTGAATAGTGGTCACAGGTTCGGAGAACCTGCGACAGTGGAATCGAGGATGTGTTGGGCTAACCGTCTGTTGGTAATAAAAATGAAATACCAAATTCAAGAATAGTCAAACCTATCAGAAGGCCGAACATTGAAAGGAATTGGATTAGAGCTTTACGTTTTGAAGTTGGGTCGTTCTTCTTAAATAGGCTCATCATAATTCGAGCAACAAAATAGATGATTATCCCTGCCTTTATTATGGTTAGAATTGCAAATACTGCCGATCTCATAGGTAGCTACTTTGGAAGCTGTGGTCTTTTGGCATACTCATCGGTTTGAAACCAACTTGTCTTTCATCCTCGATACAATCGAGGATGAGTTGGGTTTATTTGGTGGTTAGTTGAGGGATGCTGAAACCAGTTCAGCATGACGCTCCGAATGGGCTTCATTGAATCGTCTTCCTGAGCTTGTCTCAGGATCCGTTTGCTATACCCAGTGATTGCAAGGTTTCATTTAGCATATCAATCGGTTTGAAACCGATTTGTGTTACATCCTCGATACAATCGAGGATGAGTTGGTTAACCGCCTGTTGGTAATAAAAATGAAATGCCGAATTCAAGTATGGCCAAACCTATCAGAAGGCCGAACATTGAAAGGAATTGGATTAGAGCTTTACGTTTTGAAGTTGGGTCGTTCTTCTTAAATAGGCTCATCATAATTCGAGCAACAAAATAGATGATTATCCCTGCCTTTATTATGGTTAGAATTGCAAATATAGCCGATCTCATAGGTAGCTATTTTGGAAGCTTTTGTCTTTTGACTTACTCATCAGTTTGAAACCGACTTTTCTTACATCCTCGATACAAGCGAGGATGAGTTGGGTATAGCGATTTAATCGACTGCCGATATGTTATGTTTTATTTTTTCATTCAAATAATTGATAAATGCAGAGCAAGAAACGAGCATGAACTTCGCATCTTCGAAGGTGACTTCCACATCGTCTTCTAAAAGTGAATGTCTTATACCACCTGAGTCGCTCGTATATCCATATAAAGATGAGAAAGCACTTTTCAATGCTTTATGAAGTCTATATTTCTTTTCAATTACTTTAATAGCCGCTCCTAGGGTTGCACTGTCATCTTTGACAATGATTGCACAGATAGATTCTACTGCCGATATGGATTCTTTAATGGAGTTTCTGTAATCTGGGTTTTCGCGATTGCTCAGTAGTTCCAATGATGTTCGCAAATGTATGTTTACTGAGTTAATCGCTGATGAATCATTAATTGCTGTTTCGATTGCAGAAATCTCATCTTCACTTGTTGTCTTTATAACCTTATTGTCTATTAATCTGTATCCAGATAACTCTCTCTTGAGAACATAGTTACATTTCTCCATAAATTCGGTGTGCAGAATTTTGGAGTCTAACTCCGAGATGAATTCCAGAAGGTCATAAATCTCATACCAGTGCATAATGTCAAAAAACTTCGCCTTCAAGTAAGCTCGGAAATCACTATCGTACATTGTGTAATACTCTGGAGCTTCATCTTTACGTTCATTAAAGAATTCTGTCCAGATGTGATCACATACAGCCTGAGCATCTTTTTGTGTCAGCTGCTCAAGTTTTGCGAATAAGGTATTAAGAATTAGGTTCCAAAGTCTATTGTAGAGTGCTGCGTCAATCGAGTCCAATTGTAAAACCTCTCTTACTTGTTTCTTGCCAATTCTTTGTGAAAAGCGCATGTTATTTTCGAACGTTTGGTAACCTTATATATTAATTAGGTTTAAGGTATGTATACTTCATGAAATTTTTTAAAAACCACTTATAATTTTCAAATAGTGTTGACTAAAAAGTGTTTTAATGGTCTGTCTACACCAGCTCCCAACAAAAAAACCGCTCCTTTCGAAGTGGTTTTTTATACTTTATAGGCACTTTGGCTTAATACTCAATACGCATTACCGAGCTACGCTCGCGCAGCCACCCATTCCTTAGCATTTAAAAAGGCTTTAATCCACGGGCTGAGGATGTCTTTACGTTGCTCTATTGGATAGTGCGCCCAGTTCCAAGGGAAGATAGAACGCTCGAAATGCGGCATAATGGCCAAGTGTCTGCCGTCTTTACTGGCCAAGCCTGCTACATGGTAGTCAGAACCGTTTGGCGAAGCAGGGTAGGCCTCGTAAGAGTATTTAGCAATTACATTGTAAGCCGATTCTTTCTCTGGTAAAGCAAAACGGCCTTCACCGTGCGCCACCCAAATACCAAGCCTTGCACCCGAAAGCGAGCCTAGCATCACCGAGTCATTTTCTGGAATGGTTACATTCACAAAACCCGACTCAAATTTGCCTGCAATGTTGTGTTTTAATTTAGGATGCGTTTCGTGTTCTGGATACAGCAAACCAAGTTCGCCCATCAACTGGCAACCGTTGCAAATCCCCAATGAAATGGTGTCTTCACGGGCATAGAAATTGTCGAGGGCGGCTTTTGCTTTTTCGTTATACAAGAAAGCACCGGCCCAGCCTTTGGCAGAGCCCAATACATCCGAATTGGAGAAGCCACCTACAAAGGCAATAAAGTTTACATCGCTCAGGTCTTCGGCACCAGAAATAAGGTCGGTCATGTGAATATCCTTCACATCGAAACCAGCCAAATGCATGGCATAAGCCATTTCTCTGTCGCCATTCACGCCTTTTTCACGGATAATCGCTCCTTTGATTCCCGTTTTCTCTTTGCGGTCGGGGTTTAAGCCCAATGAAGCATATTGACCTTCGAAGCCTTGCGGGAAATTGAATTGTAAAGGTTGTTTTTTATAGTTTTC
This sequence comes from Roseivirga seohaensis, assembly GCF_001592945.1. Classification (GTDB taxonomy): domain Bacteria; phylum Bacteroidota; class Bacteroidia; order Cytophagales; family Cyclobacteriaceae; genus Roseivirga; species Roseivirga seohaensis. The sequence continues at coordinate 337,047 of NZ_LRPB01000034.1, read as the reverse complement.
AAAACGGGTTTTGGCCAGTTCGGCACCGCTTTGTTTTTGGTCTAATAAGAAAGAGGTTTTGTACCACAGGTCTCTCATTTCCAATATATCGAAGTTGTAATCAGCGTTGGCTGTTTTAATCGATAGTTTGTCTTCCGATTTTGGTACGGCAATTTCATGGTAAGTAACGCCCAACGCTTTCAATCTGTCTTTTACCGAAACGTTGTTTTCGTTTCCGATTTGAATAATTAAACCTGGCTTTTCAGAGAAGAGCAATTGCGCATCGTCTCCAGCCTTGATGCCAGAAAGGTCTACTTCCAAACCAAATTCTTCTTGAGCAAAACACATTTCCAATAAGGCAGTCACCATCCCTCCAGCAGAAATATCGTGTCCGGCCAAAATGTGTTCTTCTTCAATTAGGGTTTGAATCAAATCGAAAGTTTTGGCAAATTTGGTGCTGTCCTTCACCATTGGTGCCGAAGTGCCCACTTTGCCAATGATTTGAGCAAATGAGCTTCCGCCCAGTTTAAAGTCATCTTCAGAAAGGTCGATGTACAATAAAGAAGAGTTAACAATCGGTTGAAGCACAGGCTCTACTACTTTCTTTAGGTCGGTTACTTCGCCTACGGCAGAAATAATCACAGTACCCGGTGAGTACACCACATCGTTCTCGTACTTCTGGGTCATCGACATGGAATCTTTCCCCGTAGGAATATTGATGCCCAATTCGATGGCAAACTGACTTACGCCTTCTACCGCTTTGTATAAACGAGCGTTTTCGCCTTCGTTTTTCGCTGGCCACATCCAGTTGGCGCTCAACGATACGTTTTTGATTCCACCTTCAATCGGTGCCCAAATAATGTTGGTCAAAGCTTCGGCAATCGAAAGCTGAGAACCTGCCACGGGATCGACCAAAGCCGACACTGGCGCATGACCGATAGAAGTAGCAATTCCTTTGATGCCTCGGTAATCGAGTGCCATTACGCCCACGTTGTTCAATGGCAACTGAATTGGCCCTGCCGTTTGCTGCTTGGCCACACGCCCCGTAACGCAACGGTCAACTTTGTTGGTAAGCCAATCTTTACACGCCACTGCTTCTAACTGAAGCACCGCTTTTAAATAGTCTTCAATTTTAGCGTTATCATAAGCCAAGTCCGCAAACTTGTTGGCTACGGTTTTGTCTTCCAAAATCGTTTTTGGAGAAGAACCAAACATGTGCGAGAGGTTCCAATCAATTGGGTTTTCACCCGAAACTTTATTTTCGAATTTGAAGTGTTGGTCGCCAGTGGTTTCACCCACTACATAGAAAGGAGCCCTTTCTCTTTTGGCCACGCGCTCCATCAATTCAATGTCTTTTTGCTTCATTACCAAGCCCATTCGCTCTTGAGATTCGTTACCGATAATCTCTTTGTCGGAAAGGGTAGGATCGCCTACGGGCAGTTTCTTCACGTCAATGGTGCCGCCCGTTTCTTCTACCAGTTCCGAAAGGCAGTTCAAATGACCGCCTGCTCCGTGATCGTGAATAGAAACGATTGGGTTGTCATCCATTTCGGCCATGGCGCGCACCGCGTTGTACACACGTTTTTGCATTTCTGGGTTCGAACGCTGAATGGCATTTAATTCAATACCACTAGAAAATTCACCTGTATCTACCGATGATACGGCACTTCCGCCCATACCAATGCGGTAGTTGTCGCCACCCATTACCACGATTTTATCGCCTGCCGCAGGAGACTCTTTCAAGGCATCTTTTTTCTTTCCGTAACCCACACCACCGGCCAGCATAATCACCTTATCAAAACCGTATTTTTTGTCGGCTTCTTGGTGTTCAAAAGTAAGTACCGAACCAGCAATCAGCGGTTGACCGAATTTATTTCCAAAATCAGAAGCGCCATTCGAAGCTTTTATCAGAATGTCCATTGGGGTTTGGTACAACCATTTTCTTTCAGGCATGTTGGCCTCCCAGTTTCTGTCGTTTTCTAAACGAGAATAGGAAGTCATGTATACGGCAGTTCCAGCTAAAGGCATAGAACCTTTTCCGCCCGCCATTCTATCTCTAATTTCTCCGCCTGCACCCGTGGCCGCTCCGTTAAAAGGCTCTACGGTAGTAGGGAAGTTGTGTGTTTCGGCTTTCAATGAAATAACCGAATCAAAGTCTTTGGTTTCGAACCAGTCGGCTTTGTCTTGGGTTTTTTGTGCGAATTGCTCCACACGAGGGCCTTCCACAAACGCTACGTTATCTTTGTAAGCAGACACCAATCTACCTGGGTGCGCTTCTGAAGTTTTACGAATAAGCTTGAATAGGGAAGTAGGCATTTCTTGACCATCGATAATGAACACGCCATTAAAGATTTTGTGACGGCAGTGTTCTGAGTTTACCTGAGAAAAACCGAATACTTCGCCATCGGTTAGTTTTCTGCCCAGTTGCTCGCTAACTCCGTTGAGGTAATCAATTTCTTCTTGGTTCAGCGCTAAACCTTCTTGCTGGTTATAAGCCGCAATGTCTTCGATATAAAGCACAGGTTCTGGCTTTACATCAATGCTATAAATCTGCTGATCTAAACCTTTATAGGCTGCTTGCAACATGGGGTCGAAAGCGGTTTTGTTTAAATCTACTTTGTCAAATTCTTCGATACGCTCAATTCCGGCAACGCCCATGTTTTGGGTAATTTCTACCGCATTGGTACTCCAAGGCGTAATCATTTCTTTTCTGGGGCCAACAAAGTGACCTTCCAACACATCGCTTTCAATCAAAGTAGCATTGCCAAAAAGCCATGAAAGCTTTGGTATGTCTTGATCTTGAAGGGGTTGAGTAAGGCCTAGAGCATAAATTTTGTCGTTTCCTGCATCGAAAAACTGAATCATTAGAACGAGGTTTTAAGGGGTGTAGATTTAGGTGAGCAAAATTAGTAAAAGATTCGGCATTGGGAATTAAAAACGTGGAGATTGAGCAATGTGATTTTTTAAAATTGGAAACCAAGATTGTTGATTTTATTTCAAGGGTTGAATCTTTACTTCATTCGAATGCAGATTTGAATGTTTTTGAAAAAGCAGATGGATTTTAAATAATTCATGATTGGCTGACTAATTAAATATACCCTCATAAGGGTATGTTTTTTATCATTGTGATAATGGTACTTTGAGCATCTCAATTATTGAGATACCTCAACCAAAGCTAAATTGTATCATGTCCAAACGTCTGTTGGCAGCCGTGTGTTTATTCCATATGTCGCTATGCGCTTATGCCGAACAAAGTGCTCAACTCGTTACAGCCTTAATAAACGGCTGTGGCCCTTCTGAAGGAGCCAGCGAATACCTGATAATCTATAGTGGGGGTAGTTCTTTTACAGCCAATTCCACCAATATTAATGTTCAATATTCTTCAACCGACATTGCTAGTTTAGGTACTATTACTGATTCTTTTGTTGCAGGTGGGAATTCTACCTATGTTTCTAGCCTTAATGCTCAATTGGTAGGTTGTGATTTTTCCTTTATCAATGTAATTCCAGGCTCTACCTCAATTGCTGCAGGTAGCCACATTTTGGTCTTGAATGACGATGTGGTAAACACTATTGATTTTAGCGCTTTTTGTGGTCAGAATTTAGGAAATATTTATGTTATGTTTTCTGACGATACTAGTTGGCCAGCAACTGGCAAATTTGCTAACTCTCCGTCATCAAATCGACTTTTTCGTTCGATTATAAATGGTACTCAAACCGATTTTACTTACATAGACAATTGGGACACAGACTCTGATGGGGATTATGTGACTTGGAATGATGGGGGTGGTGCGGGTTCAGTTTATAGCAACTATGCTAGCTGTGTTCCTGATAATGCTAACTCTCTTCCCGTAAATCTGTTGAGCTTTACTTGTCTCCAAATTGAAAATTACGTGCAAGTGGAGTGGAAAACAGCTTCTGAAGAGAATAATAGTCATTTCACAGTGTATCGATCTTCGGATGGGCGAGAGTGGCATGAAATAAGAATGTTATCGGGAAAGGGAACCACTAATGGACTTACATCTTATTCAATTACCGATACACCGCCTTATTCGGGAAGATGGTATTACCGATTAAAGCAAACTGACTATAATGGTGAGTTTGAATTTTTTGAAATTATATCCATTAAATTCAAAACCGAAGAGTCCGAATTGAAAATTTTTCCGAACCCAGCTAGCAGTGTGTTTCATGTAAGGAGCATGGCTTTTATTGAAGAGATATGGGTGATTAATAGTTATGGAAATATGATTACTAGAAAGCCTGTGTCAAGGGTTGATCAAGTAAGCACTTTCTCAATAACTGATTTGCCGCCTGGGGTGTATCATTTAATTATTTTTGACAAATCAGGTCAGCGCCAAAAGGTCAAATTTATGGTAGATAATTAATTATTAGCGCTGGAAGTTTAAATAAAAATAGAGTTTTCGGCTTCAGGTAAAAAAAAACCGCCAGCTCATCGTATGATGTTGAACTGACGGATGATTAATTGTTTTGTATGCCTAAGGCGGTTACTTCATTTTACTCAATTGCTCTTCTCCAGCTTTATTGATAGCGTAATCGCGCCATTTTTCATATTCTTCTGCATCCATATTTTTTTCTGCAGCACCTGCTGAAGGAGGGGTGAAGCTAAAGCTCGATTCCCACCATTGACGGGCATATTCTTTGGCTTGTTCTTTATCAATTTCAAATTGGCTGACCTGACCGTCACCCAATAACCAAGGTTTTTCTTGGCTGCTGTATTTTTGAAAAATCATTGTGCGCATTTTGGTACCCATTTCATCATTTCTTTGAAAATGAGCTTTTGAATAAGCCAGTGTTTCAGGCTCTATCATTTTGTTATCCCAAAAGCGTTTTGATTTAATAATCTGTGCGGATGTAAGAAGATAGCCTTCACCGAATTCTAATAGTGAGCCTTCTAAATCACAAGATCTAGCAGGTTTCTTCTTTTTCTTTCCGAAACTAAATAATCCCATTGTTGTTTGTTTTGAATTTTGATTTAACCGTTCGCAATATGCGAAGAAAAATATAATTTATTGTTGTCGCCTAGGGTAAACGACATTGATAAGCTGCTATTGTGAAATTAACTTTCAGCGGATTTTAACTCATTTACAAGGTCGATATAAGCTTTCATTGCATTCTCTTTGCTTTCACCTTTAAGTTTTTCCCACGCATTGTATTTGGCAGCAGCTTTAAAGTCGAAACCGCCCGGTCTTTCAGTATCGTTGTCTCCGTGGGTAGCTTGTTTGTAAAGGGCGTACAGCTTTAAAAGTTGTTCGTTGGATGGACGTTGGGTAAGGGTGTCCACTGTTTTTAATGCATTCTGAAATGCTTCGTTTGATTCCATTCCGATGTTATTTATATAAATTTGAAATCTAAAATTATTGAATCTTCAGCGATATGCAATTAAGAAAATGGGGCGAAATGATTTTAAAGAGCTCAATAGCGATTATCGCCTTTATGGGTTCGTTTTCTTTTGCTCAGGCTCAGGATTTTTATGACGTTAGTTATAAGGCAGGCCCTGTTTTTAAAATTGTTAGTCCGAAAATTAGAATCGATAGCGATTACGTCCGTATTCCGGAAGAAGGAAATGAGATTGGCTACCAGTTTGGCTTGTTTGCTAAAGTAAGGGTGAATAATGTTTATGTACAGCCTGAGTTACTTTTATCTACTGCCCAAAGTAGATTGGATTTCTTGAATTACGATGGTGTAGTTGGATTTAATCCTAGTGCTGAATTTGAATTTACCACACTAGAAATTCCGCTTTCGATTGGTGTTAATATTGGCAACTTGAGGTTAGATACTGGCCCCGGTTTTAGTTTAATGCTTTCTGGAAACGAGTATTTTTTGAATGAAAGGATTAACGTAACTCAAGAATATAATCAGATGACCATTCTGTGGCGGCTTGGTCTTGGGCTTGATATCAATCACCTGTTGCTTGATTTTAAATATGAATTTGGCTTGAGTAAAACTGAAGAGAGTTTATCCCGACTGATTGAGAGAGAATTGGTGCCTAAACAAAGCCAATTGGTTTTCAGTATTGGCTACTCAATTGTTAGGGATTAGCGGCATTTTAAAAAGCCCAGCTCAGTTTTAAACTTAGGTCGAAATTTGCCGACCAAGCTGTTTCTTTTTTGTTCGATGAATAACTTAAATCAAACCATTCCCAAAAGCCGGGTTGTTGGATGTAATTTTCAGGTATTGAAGGGTAAGTAACTTTTCTATGCCTTAACCCTATACCAAAATAGGTTTCAACAATAAAGCCTCGGGTTAAATAATACTGTAATCCAATATGGGGGGTGATGGAAACGAATTGTTTATTAATTCTGGTTTTTTCTCTAAAGTGAAATCGCTGATTAGGTATTGGCTCGGTGTAATAGCGGATGTCGGCATCGTTTTGCTTATGAAAGAACTCGGCTGCTATTCCTGAATACCAACGTGTGTTTTCATGGTTTCTGAAAAAGTACTTTTCCTCCAATACTATTTTATATCCCTTACTATTCCTAGCGAAATCATTGTCTCTGCTTAAAAAGTGAGTATAGCTTAGTTGAGTGCCAAACTTACTTCCGTGCAATCGCTCGTAGCTTACTTCAATTCCAGGGTGATATCCTATTACCATTGAGAATGGATTGAATCCAACTTTATTTTTTCTGTATAACAAAGTGCTGTCCATAGGGAAGTAAGCCGTATAAGCATTACCCGGTCTATTCAAGTCAATAAACACTTTCCTTGGGTATTTCCATTTCTTGCCTGTGATTTCATCCACTAAAAAGCCAGAAAAATAAGGACTGAAAGTGTTAAGCCAGTATACAGGTGCTTTTTTAGGGAGAATATGTACTTGCTTGGTTTTCTCCTCAGTAAAAATTGATACTGTAATAGGCTCTTTGCTGTTTTTGGCTACAAATGTAACGGGGTCACTCAGTTTGTTAACCACTGTGTCGCCTTCATAGATATAGTTGACAGCTTGGTCGGACTTTATACTTACCTGCGAATAATTGCCATTAATGACTGTAGCACAAGAAGAAATTAGCCATGCGAGGCTAATTAGAAGTAAAGTATTGCGCATACAAAAAGTATGGGGTTTTAAAAGTCTAAATTTCGTCTAATATAGAACTTCCTTCCGAAATATCTCCTGAGGCCCACTTCCAAGCTTCGTGTAGCCTAATTTTTCCATTACTAAGTATTTCTGGGCGTGAGTAGCACATGCCTTTTGATACTTCTCCCTTTTGATTTACTTGGTGGTAATGCATTTCGATATACCCTTGGTCATCAACTAATCCCGATATATGCCCTTTAACCACTTGTCCCCCTTGGTATTGAGCACTAAGAACTGATCCTTCTTGTATATATTCAAAAACTGTTTCGCTCGAAATTTCGCAGTTTGCTGTATTTATTACAGCTCTGAATTTGCGCTTATGATAGTTCATTAAGGTTTTTAGTGATGATGTTAGGGCACAATTAATGAAAATATCTTTACAGATATTGTACTCCTATTCAATGATAAAAGAAACTTAATATTGAAGTTGATTTACTGGTAGTGCTAAAATCACTTGGGTTGCATTAATGCTATTGTAAATGAAAAGGAGCAAACCACATTGATTTGCTCCTTCTGTATTCTGAAAATAGTGTTTTGCGTCAAGATTTTTTTACAGCCGCAAAGGCCTTCAGTCTTTCGTCTTTTAAAGCGCCATTAGAAAAGAAAGACATGCCCTTGGCTCCACCTGCCTTGGCAGCAGCTATGGCCTGAGCAATTTCTTCTGGTTTCATTTCTGGTAAATAAACACCTGTATGTAGAGGGAATTTACCATTCAAATCATTCACGCCTTGTTGTGTAGCATATTCAATCCAAGGAATATCTTCTTCATAGAAGTTGTGGTAAATCATAGGGAACACAATGTCCAAATCCCATTCGTTCCAAGACTGGCGCACGAGTTTTCTGGCCAATTCGGGGTAAGGGAATACTGCTGCCGACATTTTTTTGCCTTTGGCATGTACCGCAGCCGAAACCTGATTTACTAGTTTAGTAATGCTGTCCCAACGGTATTTTCTCCATTTTTCATCTTGGCTCGGGTCTTCTAAACTGTCGGGTCTGTATCCATTTTCTGCTTCGAAATTACCTTGGCAAGTTTCGCAATAGCAGAAGTCATATTCGGGCATTTCGTGGTCTTGTACTAAGTCGTATTTGGCCCAAAGCCCTTTGGGAAGAATGACATCGCAATAGCGAACATAATCTAAGTGAATGGCCGAAAGCCCTTCGATGTCGCAATGCGATACCATGAAATTCTTTACATATTCTTGCACTTCAGGTTTAGAAGGGCAAAGCCATTGGTAATAACCTACATACGGATTCACATCAAGACTCGACTCTCCATTTCTGCTCACGGCATACCATTCCGGATGCGCTTGTGCTTCGGTGTCGCCTGGGCGGTTCATGGTCCAAAGCCAAGCATGTACTTCTTGCCCAAGCTCTTGTGCTATCGGAATTAACTTCTCTAGCATTTGGCGTCCACCGCCAATAATAAGCCCGGTTATTCCTGCTTCGCGAAGCCCAGTTAATTCTGTTCTCCAGTCGGAAATAGTTTTTTCGTTGTTACCATCTACCCACACCCAGTATTTAAAATCTTCGTCTGTAGAAGTTGTTGTTCCGCACGAAGTAAGTAGGGTAGGTGCCAGCATAAAGGCTGCTGAACCAAGGCCAATGTTTTTTATAAAGTCGCGTTTTTTCATGGTTTTATTTCTTTCCAAATTCTACCTGTTTCATTAATGAACCAAGTAGCATCTGTCGTTTGTGCTTTTAATAAATAGGTCTGTTCCGTATTGTTCAAGCTGTAGGTTACAGCCTTTGATCCGTCTACTTGATTTGGTAGGTTGAAATTTTTGAGTGATTGATCAAATGCTTTATGTTCTCTTCTGAAATCAATTTGAGCACGATGAAAATAGTAAAGTACTTGCCTTATTTCTTCTTCGGCTTTATTAACTTTTATAGTACTAAAGCTTTCATCAAGCACATTTTTATTGGAAAACTGAACAATGCCCCAAAACTCAGGCTCATGCATGGCAATGGCCCTTTGTGGCGACCATACCCAATTGTGTTCTGGTAGATTTTTACCTGTTTTAGGGTCTTTCTGTTTTACATATTTTCCATCTATAACTTCCGTTTTCCATTGCACGCGAGAGAAATTCAAACGCCATTGGTCGCCATTATTGGGTGGGGTTTTCATACTAGTAGCTTCGCTGAGGGCATCCCAAGGAATGGCCACTTCAACTGACCAACCTTTATCTTTATCACTAGGGGCGTTTAGGGTTCCGTTGACATGTACAGCTGATTTTAGTCCGTGAATGTCCCAATGATCTATGGCGTGCCCGCCATTGCGGTAGGGGCGGGTAAGTAGTAAATCCCAAACAGTATTGAGGGCATTTACTTCATACTCATAGTAATTATGGGTGTCGCCATCTGGGTCGATGAAAATCTCGAAGTCATTATCGTAAAAAATCACTGCATCGCGTTCGGTAAGTGTTGCCCAAACATGCGGTTCTTCCATTTCAGCATAAAAGTAGAAGTAGTCTTCATCCCAGAGCATTTTCATTTTGGTATCGAAATAAGGCTTTGGTTTTTTACTTCCCTCAATATCTATAAAAGTATCTGTCCATGGCGCTGCCTGCCAAGCGGTTTCATTCCCTAAACCATCAATTTTGAGGGGAGTGCTTGTTTTATGGCTTAGGTAAGACCGCCCTTGAATAAACTGAAATTGGGCTTTGACCATAATGCAATGACCAAAAAGAATTACGAAAAATAGGAGATGTTTCAACTTCATAAATAAAAAAAACCTCTTCCGTTTCGGGAAGAGGTTCAATATCATAAATTCTTAAGAGTAATTAAAAAATGTCTACCCCAAAGTATGTTTTCAAAACAGTAATAATGAAAATGAATCCAAGAACAGCTGGAGCTAAGTAGCCTACAGCAAAATTCAGGTACTTCTGAAGGAAAGAGCCTTTGTAGTTAGGAGCACCGTGAGAGAGTTCTTCATCCAAATTGTGCTTTTTCCAAATATGTGCTGCAAAGAAAACTATCAAACAGCCACCCAAAGGCAGAAGCGTATCATTGGCTACGTTGGCAATAAAACTCAAGAAATCTGTAGCGGTTTCAGAGCCTGGGTAAGTAATAAAGTTGGAGAAGAAATCAGAGTAACCATTTCCTAACAAAGAAGGAATACCTATTAAGAAGATAGCACCTGCTACCAACCAAACCGCTCTGCTTCTTCTTACATTTTTCTCATCCACTACATAAGCTACTGGTACTTCAAGTAGAGATACAGTTGATGTAAGGGCAGCAAAACAAAGTAGTACGAAGAACAATGTTCCTGCTATTGCGCCAAAAGTTCCACCAATAGTTCCGAAAATTTGAGGAAGCGTAACGAAAATTAGACCAGGGCCACTACCTACACCGTCCATAGTTCCTCCACTCATAAAACCAATTAGAGGGAAGATCATCATACCCGCCAAAACAGCAATACCCACATCGGCAAGCGTAATAAAGGCCGCAGCAGAAACAATGTTTTCTTTTTTGTTTACGTATGAACCGTAAGTAATCAAGGCACCCATTCCCAAAGAAAGAGAGAAGAAAGCTTGACCCAAGGCATTGATAATTACCTCTGAACTTAGTTTAGAAAAATCAGGAATCAGATAGAATTTAATGCCGTCCATTGCATTTGGAAGGGTTAAAGAATAGCCTACAATCAGCAAAATCATGATTAACAGTGAAGGCATTAGGAACTTAGCCGCCTTTTCGATACCACCTGATATACCTTTAGACACTACAAAAGCAGTAGTAGCCATAAATACCATTCCGTAGGCACCTACTTTAAATACATCTTGAACAAATTCGCTGAAATGATCTGCGATAGCAAAGTTTCCAATGGCCATTTCATACACATAGCCAAAAGCCCAGCCCGCAATTACGTTGTAGAAAGAAAGAATAAGGAAGCCACTGAAGATTCCCATTTTTCCTACAAAATTCCATTTTTTAAAGCCTAAGGCATTGAATGCCCCAACAGGGTTTTTTTCGGTTTTTCTACCAATAGCGATCTCGGTAACCATTACCGGATAACACAATACAAAGCAAAAAATAAGGTACATCACCACAAATGCTGCACCTCCTCCTTGTCCTACTTCATAAGGGAACCCCCAAATGTTACCTAATCCTACTGCCGATCCGGCTGCCGCCATAATGAAACCCAACCGACTTGAAAAACCTCCTCTTGTAGCCATATTTGAATAGTTTAAAACCCGAATATATGTGTTTAAATTAATCCGTGCCCCCCATTGGTCATAAAATCTTTCAGAAATTCCCTTACTGGTAGCCTTTACATAGATTTCGACCTTAATTTCGACTTATTGGCAGAAGAAGATAGAATAGAAGGTTAGAAATACGATTAAAATCCCTTTTTTTAGGGTTCAAAATTTAAACAAGCATGGAGCCTTTTTTTACTAACGATGCCATAGTTCTCGGTTTACTTCTGATTGTGATTGCCGCAGTATTTCACACTTCGCATTCACCAAATCCTTTATGGAAGAAGTTTTACACTATTGTACCAAGTATTCTGCTTTGTTACTTTTTGCCTGCTTTACTCAATTGGCCTTTGGGTTTGATTTCGGGGGAAGAGTCAAACCTATACTTTGTAGCATCACGCTATTTACTACCGGCCAGTTTGGTCTTGCTTTGCTTAAGTATTGATTTAAAGGGAATTATTAACCTTGGGCCAAAAGCCCTGATTATGTTTTTTGCCGCCACCATCGGTATTGTGATCGGTGGACCGATTGCCATTTTATTTATTTCGGCCGTTGCCCCAAGTGTTTTAGATGTTGGGGGTGCCGAAGAAGTGTGGCGCGGTTTAACCACAGTAGCGGGTAGCTGGATTGGTGGAGGAGCCAACCAAGCCTCTATGAAGGAGATTTATGAAGTGAGCGATGAGCTCTTTTCTCAAATGATAGTAATAGATGTGATCTGCGCCAATATATGGACAGGCTTTTTGCTCTATGGAGCCAATCAGGCCAAAAGGGTAGACCGTTGGCTGAAATCAGATACTACTGCCATTGATGACTTAAAGAAAAGGGTAGAGGATTACCAAGCGAGTATTGCCAAAGTACCTACCCTCACCGAAGTAATGACTATTCTGGCGGTGGCCTTTGGGGCTACTGCTTTGGCACGTTGGGGAGCTGATTCTATTCAGCCCGTGATGGAAAGAAATATTGATTTTCTTGATAAGTATAACCTTACATCACTTAACTCAGACTTCTTTTGGTTAGTCGTGATTGCGACCACCGTAGGCGTAGGGCTTTCGTTTACCAAGGCCAGAAAACTAGAAGGTGCAGGCGCTAGCCGTTTAGGCTCAGTATTTATCTTTATTTTGGTGGCTACCATTGGTATGCAAATGAACATTCGCGAAGTGTTTGATAACCCAGGGCTGTTTGCGATTGGCATCAGCTGGATGTTCGTTCATGTGATTATCATGATTGTAGTGGCGAAGATTATTAAAGCGCCATTCTTCTTTGTGGCGGTGGGCAGCCAAGCCAATGTAGGTGGAGCCGCTTCGGCTCCAGTGGTGGCTTCGGCATTTAGCCCAGCTTTAGCCCCAGTAGGAGTATTACTTGCCGTTTTAGGCTATGCACTCGGTACATATGGCGCTATTCTCTGCGCTCAGCTAATGGAGTGGGTTTCGCCTTGAGGGGGGAGTTTTGGGCAAAATTTAAAAAGCTTATTTATTTTTCTTGACTATCATTATATTACAGTTAAATTTGTAACCAATGTGTAAGGTTAAGTAATGTGGTTATGGAAGAATATATATCATTATCGGAAACGGCTGAGCTTGTTGGTAAAAGTAAAGAAACCTTACGTAGATGGGATAAGGAGGGTGTTTTGAATGCCGTCCGTGAACCAGTTTCAAATTACAGAGTATATCGTAAACGTGATGTTCAGACTCTTTTAGGAACTCTATTTAATAAGGAGGTTGAGGATACAGTTTCAAATTTTATAGAACCAGATAACGAGTACTCTGTCTTAGAACTTTTTGCAGGTGCGGGTGGATTAGCTATAGGCTTGGAAAGGGCAGGAATTAAATGTAGAGCGCTTAATGAAATTGATAAATGGGCTTGTCAAACGCTTAGAAATAACAGACCAGCTTGGAATGTTCTTGAAGGAGATATTAAGGAATTCAATTTTTCTGAATTTCGTAATGAGGTTGATGTAGTTACTGGTGGTTTTCCGTGTCAAGCATTTAGTTATGCTGGAAAAAAATTAGGACTTAATGATGCAAGAGGAACTTTGTTTTATGAGTTTGCTAGAGCAGTACAGGAGGTAAATCCCGCAATTTGTATAGGTGAGAATGTACGTGGTTTGTTAAGTCATGAGCAAGGTAAGACACTACAAGGTATGATTTCTATTTTAGATGAAATAGGTTATAATGTAGTTCCTGTCCAGGTGTTAAAAGCTATACATTATAGAGTACCTCAAAAACGAGAGAGACTAATTCTGGTTGGAATAAGGAAAGATATAGATCTCCCTTTTTCATATCCTAAACCACATAAAAAAATATATAACCTTAAGGATGCCTTGAAAAAAGGAAGCTTATATAATAGTGATGTTCCAAAATCCAATGGAGCAAAGTATCCAGAGTACAAAAAGGATATACTTGATTTAGTGCCACCTAAAGGGTATTGGCGTGACCTTCCACTTGAGTTACAGAAAGAGTATATGGGAGGAAGCTTTTATTTAGGTGGTGGCAAAACAGGCATGGCTCGAAGGATAGGTTGGGATGAACCTTCTTTGACTTTGACTTGTAGTCCTGCTCAGAAACAAACTGAAAGGTGTCACCCAGATGAAACGCGGCCTTTTACTGTAAGGGAATATGCTCGAATTCAGACGTTTCCTGATGATTGGGAATTTGCTGGCTCTACGGCTCAGCAGTATAAACAAATTGGGAATGCGGTACCAGTTAACCTTGGTCAAGAATTGGGTTATTCGATTGTGAGATTTCTAAATGAGTATTATTCTTCAATGAAAAATTAATTTTCATCTTGGTTATTGAAGCTTCTTTTCAATCTCGATAGCTAGCGTTTTGATCGTTTGTTCAATAACTTTAGTTGCATCAACTTCCAAGGCGACTTCACCAACTGCATCAATAAGTTCAAAGTAGAAATTTTCTCTTCCCGTAAGTCTATGCCAAAAGTCTTTACCTGTGTAGACAGGGAAATTTTCATTGATTCTTTTGTAGTGTGAACTAAGCTCTGATTTTTCACCATAGACAACGCCAACAATCATGTCATTTATTCCGACATTTAGATTATTTGTTCTTGCTAATGACCTGACGCCATTGAAATGATTAACTATGGTTGTTACATCATCATGATTAATTGTATTCGGGCCTGCCTTGAGCTGACAGTATTTTTTACGTCCATCAATAGCATCAATGAATTCAATATCAATTCCCTGAGTGGTTGACCCTAAACCTTGAAATAGTGTGCTAATTAAATTTTGAATCTTCATTCCAAACGAAGTGGTGATAGAAGCTCCTAAAACCCTAGGTAATACTAAAGCTCTCGCTATGCTTTCTGAGTCATCATTACCCGTTAGGAAATTAGCTAAGTACTTAAATAAAAATGGATTGATATTATACTCAGAAAGCTTACTGGCTCTTTTGCAGGCACCATCAACATGGCTTTTAACAATTTTTTCACGAAAGAAGGTTTTGGCATTCTTTAATATTTGCTTTCTCTGTTTGTCATCCATGCTTTAGAAATTGTAGAGTTTAGATTCCTGAATTGGAAGAATTAAAGATATAAATTTATTTGAAAGACTAAACCACCTACCTTCTCTCAATCTCCGCCTGAATCTTTTTACGAATAGGTAGAAAAACCAATAAGGGGAATACCACACCTGCAATTACGAGAAAGGGGATCAACTGATAGGCTTGCGGATTATGTTTTACCAATGCAGTAACAACTAGAATAATTGCAGAGATGGCGGTTAAAACTAACATCATGATTTGTAGCCTTTTGAAGTGCTTTTTCTTTTTCTCCAGCTCTTCTAAAGTATATTTCGAAAACTCATTTTGTGTAGACATAACGGTAAAATCAAATGCTGATGAAAATGGTTTAGTAATTATCAAGAATCTGAAAAAGCTCGTCCAGTTTAGGGGTTAGAATAATCTCTGTTCTACGGTTTTTAGCCTTGTTTTCGGGGCTATCGTTTGCTACTACTGGAGTACTTTCTCCTCGACCCGAAGCTGTGATTGATGTGGGGCTTACGCCACCTTCTACCAGAATTCTAACAATAGAAGTAGCACGGAGTACGCTCAAATCCCAGTTGTCGCTCATGTATTGTGTTTTTCTAGAGAATGGAACATTGTCTGTATGGCCTTCTACCATAATATTAATGTCGGGATTGGTTTTAATGGCATTGGCCAATTGTTGTAATGCACTCACACCTTTTTGGTCAACGGCTATACTTCCCGTTCCAAACAATAATTGCTCGGCCAAAGAAACATACACCTTACCGTTTCTTACTTCTACTTTTAAATCGTCTTCATTAAAGTTGAGTAGCGCATTGGTTACTTTGTTTTTTAAAGCTTGCACAGCCGCTTCTTTGTCAGAAATTAGCTTTTCTAATTCGGCTACACGGGCTTCACGCTTGCTTAAATCTTCAGCCAGTTCTTCGTTTCTCTTTTTCTGAATATTAAGGTCTTCTTCCACCGCCAACAATCGCTTTTGCTGACGCGCCAAATCTTGGTTCAACTGCCCACTGTTGGTCAATAGGTTTTCATACAGTCCTTTAATTCTGCCGTGTTCAGAACGCAGAGCTTTTAGTTCCTTATCAATAATATCGAAGTCGTTTTGTAGAGCGTTTTTCTCAGTGGTTAAATCATTGAGCTGAACTTCTAAGCGGTTGATTTTTTCATTGGCTACGGCAAGCTCCCTTTCTAATTGAGCTTTGTCTGAGGCTAATTCGTTTTTCTCGGCCATTAGGGCGTCAAAATCTTTTTTTGCCACACAAGAAGATAAAGAAAGAACTATTACAATTGAGAAGTAAGAAAGAAGCTGTTTCATAGCATAAGGTTTAGTAGGCAAATATGTATAATCTGAATCAGAAAATCACGGACAATAACGATGGACGGCCTTAAAAAGATTGTGCTGCATGCATAATAATTTATATCTTGGTAATCGAAGCAAAAGAGACTATGAGAACAGACGGAATGCTCAAAGAAGGAGCACTAAAAGATCAGACTATAATTGTAACGGGTGGAGGAACTGGCCTTGGCCGTGCGATGGGTACTTATTTCTTAGAATTGGGTGCCAATTTGGTAATCACCAGTCGTAAGATTGAAGTATTAGAGCAAACCGCTAAGGAAATGGAAGCCGAAACGGGTGGAAAAGTTTTGGCCGTTCAATGCGATGTTCGTGATTACGAACAAGTAGAGAATGTACTGAAAGTAACCGAAGAGCGTTTTGGTCAAATTCACGCGCTTTTGAACAATGCTGCTGGAAATTTCATCAGTCCTACTGAGCGCCTTTCTAACCGCGCTTTCGACACTGTAATTGGTATTGTATTAAAAGGTACCACCAATTTCACTTTGGCTTTGGGTAAAAAATGGATAGCCAATAAACAACCAGGAACCGTACTGAACATTGTAACTACTTATGCTTGGACGGGCTCTGGCTATGTTGTGCCATCGGCATGTGCTAAAGCCGGTGTTTTGGCCATGACTCGCTCATTGGCAGTAGAATGGGCTAAATATAAAATTAGAATGAACGCCATTGCGCCAGGGCCATTCCCTACGGAAGGAGCATGGAGCCGTTTATTGCCAGGGGATTTAGTGAAGAAATTCGATCCAGCCAAGTTGGTGCCAGTTGGCAGAGTAGGAGAGCATCAAGAATTGGCCAACCTAGCGGCTTATTTAATGTCGGATTATTCGGCTTATGTAAACGGAGAAGTGGTGACCATTGATGGCGGTGAGTGGCTGCAAGGTGCAGGTGAATTCAGTCATTTAGAGAAAATTCCGCAAGAAATGTGGGACATGCTTGAAGCCCAGCGCGGAAAAAAGCAATAAGCCCCAAGCTACTTTGGGGCTACTGGAAAGCCAAGCGTAAAATTAAAGATATTGAGTTGTAGCGGATGTCTTTATGGCTCATTAAGATATTTCAAGAGTGACCAGCATGTTTTTGGTCACTCTTTATTTTTGCTATGCCGTTTGCGAAACAGCTTTTAAACCTACTATTGATCCAATAAGTGTGATCATAAAGAAAACACGCCAAAAACTGGCAGGGTCTTTAAAGAATAGAATTCCTACCAAAGCCGTACCCACTGCTCCAATACCTGTCCACACGGCATAAGCAGTACCGATAGGAAGTGTTTGAGTAGCTTTGATCAGTAAGGTCATGCTTATGGTTAAGGCAACGAAAAAACCAGCATACCACCAATACACTTCATTTCCTGTTGCCTCTTTAGCTTTGCCCAAACAAGAAGCGAAGGCCACTTCGAACAAGCCCGCAATAATCAATAGAATCCAATTCATAATTCTGAAATTTTATGAAGGCAAATTTCAGTAAACTGAAACGCTAACGGTTATACAAATGATAAAAAAGAGAAGGGAGTTACCGAATACTTGACCTGATTCTGCTGAGGCTCACTTGTGTAATACCTAGGTAAGATGCTATGTGTTTTAACTGTACTCGTTGAAGAAGGTCTGGGTTTTGGTTTAAGAGCTCCATATATCTTTCTGAAGCCGTTTTAAACTGCCTAGAGATTAACCGTTCTTCGGTTTTTATTAACTCTTGCTCTGCTAATTTTCTTCCCCAATTGGCAATATAAATATCTTGATCGAATAACTTTTGCAAGTGCTCTGATTGAATTTCATACAATTCAGAATCTTCCAGCAGTTCAATACTTTCATAGGCAGGTAATCCTTTCACATAGCTTTTCATGGAAAGCACAACGTCTCCTTCTTTTCCAAACCAAAAAGTAATCTCACCTTCGGGCTGCGCAACAAAGGCCCTTACAATTCCTTTTTTGATAAATAGTAATTTCGGTTCAACCCGATTGGCTTTTAAAACTAGAGATTGCTTGGCTAATCTTACTTCGTTAATAATTGTAAGAAGTTTAGCCCTGGAAATAGGAGGGATTTGGTAAACGTTGTCGATGATTTGTTCAATGGTCATTTATTATTCAAAAGTAGGGAATAACATGAAAAAATAGGCACGCTCCGCTTACACAGAGCGCGCCATGAACAAAACAACCACTATAAATCAACCTTCAAAGAAAGGATGATGTTTCTTCCGGCAGCGGTAATACCCGAACTGTACGGGCGGTAACGCTGATCGGTAATGTTTTCTACCCCACCGCTAATGGTCATGCCGTTGGATAGTTTGTAAAGTGCTTTGAAATTAAGTGTGTACCAGCTTGGCGAATAAGGGTTACCATTACTGTCGGCAGCATACATGTAATCTTTACCTTTTTCTTCAGCTGGCATATCATCGAAACTTACTTCGCCACCGTACATGGCATACAAATCCATTTTAAGGTTTTGATGATTGTAAGTGATTTTAGTTACACCAAACGAAGGAGCCGCATGTCTCGATGGGCTTAATGTACTATCGTCAAGTTCTTCTTCTCCATGCTGAAAGTTGTAGCGCGAAGAGAAGCCAAAACCAGAATCGAATTTAAATTCAATGCCAGCCTGAATACCATATACTTTTGTATAAGCAGCATTCTGAACCGCCTGAACTTGGCTCAGTTCACCATCGTACATAATCTCATCCTGCCCATTTAGGGTGAAATCTCTTCTCACCAAGGCGTTTTCTAATCTGGTATAAAAACCTGTAACATCAACTCTGATAGATGAATTGAAAATCTTAGCAATTCCCAATTCAGCATTATAGGCATATTCAGGGCCTAATTCTGGGTTCGGAACTACTACAGCACCAGGCTCAGAGTCAAACACTTTTCCCGCATCATCTACATTTGGCGACCTAAAACCAGTAGATAAATTGGTAGAAATTGTCATGTCTGTTTCTGGGTTGAACACCAAGCCTAAACTACCTGTAACAGCACCATTCGAAATTTCAGCTGTTTCAAAAGGGAAAGGGTAAAAACGTGTATCGAACTTAGCGTCTAACTTAAAGTAGTTGTAGCGCGTTCCTGCCTGAACCAGTAGTTTCGGTGAAATGCGGTGTTGCAACGAAGCATACAGTGCATATGATGCCCAAGAAGACTGCGGATAGCGGGCAGGACCTTCAACAACATCGCCAGTCGTAATGTCCTCATCTGTTCCAGTTGAGTTAACGTCATCATAAACAGCTTCGAAACCATAAAACAGTTCTGTGTCTGTTTTTAGGGCTTTGTCAAGGTCAAGATTGAAAGAATAGGCGTTTACTTTTTCTACTCTCGAAGCTCTTGTCGGCTTGTTAAAATCTCTGTCGATTCTACTTTCTTCAAAGAACTGATGTGCTAAGCGAACAGTCATTTGGTCATATAAGTGACTGTCACCTTGATGGGTGGCTGTTATATTATTCATTAACCAAACCTGCGGTCCGTATTGCCATTCTGCACTTCTCGGTAAACCCCCTCGGGTTCTGATTAATCTGTCGTAACGAGAATAGTTTGAAGTGGTAGAATAGTGTAAGCCATACACCAAATCCCAGTTTGCGTTTGGTTTGAACCGTACTTTCTGCATCAAATTGGTTTGTTCATACCCCGTTGGCTTCTGAACTAATGGATCCTCATTTGCCACCATTACGTCTACTCCATTTTGGCGTTCCACATAAAATGGTCTTAAATAATCATCTGGGCCATTGGTACCCATTCTCAAATCTCCAAAATTGGAATTCGAAAAACTGGTTACCGAAGCCCATTTGTTCCAACCAACATTGATGTCGAAGTGAGTTGTTTTCTCACCGTTTGCTGATGAGTATCTTGCTACAGCGGCACCTTTCACTAATGTTTCAGAGGTGTGAGATAATTGTGGGTTGAGTGTTCTAAAACTCATTACTCCACCAATCGCGTCACTACCATACATAACAGAACCTGGACCAAACAGAATTTCAGCGCTTTCTGTAGCAAAAGCATCGAGAGAAATTACGTTTTGTAAATTACCGCTACGGAAAATGGCGGTGTTCATTCTAACGCCATCTACTGTAATCAATAAGCGATTAGTAGAAAAGCCTCGAATCATAGGACTACCGCCTCCTAGTTGACTTTTCTGAATAAAAACATCTCCGGTGCTACCGAGTAAATCGGCTGCCGTTTGAGAGTTTTGCAATTGTATATCTGAAGGTGTAATGGTTTTAATTTTGTTAGGAACATCTTGCCGGTCTTGATGCCAACGGTTGGCCGAAACCACCACATCGTCCATAGATAACTTAGATGCAACTAATTCTACAGTAAAATTGGTTTGGGCAAGAATGGCATAACTCACCATTGCTTTTTCGTAGCCCAACATTCTTACTTCGATAATTTCAGCACCTTCAAAGGCTGTAATATCTGCTTGACCTTTAATGTTTGTAACCACAAAGGCCCTGGGTGAATTGCTCGCCAAAGTAGCTAACTCCAGCGGTTCACCAGTATTTTTGTCAATAATGGTAACGGTTTGCGCTATTCCTGAAAAGGTACATAGCACAAAGCACCACATGAATAAATATTTCTTCATTGGTAAAATAGAAAATGATGTATAAATTTTTACTCAGCCATACAGGCTTGTAACACATGGAATAGACTTCCATGATGCTTGAGTTAAAATACTATTTATACATTATAGCGCGGGGGAGGGCCATCCACACCTTGCGACCTAGGGTCGTAGGTCATTTCTATCTCGAAAAACTGAGTGGAAACAATGGGGTTAATAAAAGTTGTGGATTGCACACTTGGCTGGATGTAGAGTGCTTTAACCAAAGAGACCACCAATTGACTATCGTCTTGCTGATCTGATTTTCCACCAAAGTGAAGTGCAATTAGTTCGTTCAGTTTGTGGTTAACTATTGACTCTAGTTTATCCCAATAGGCATAAAAGTAGGTGGTATCACCTTTTACTTCTCGGGAAATAATATCGTACATCTGATCCTTATATTCGAACTCGCCATCGTGTTCCCAACGTAAATCAGACTTCATTTGAGCCTCTGTAAAGGCTAGGTGAACCATTTCTACTGGGTTTTCTTCGTTTGCTATTGCTAGGGTAGCATGTTGCTTTGCTTTTGCTCTTTCCATTTCAAGAAATAGGTAGGTACCTCCGAATGGGAGGGTAAGCAAAGCGAGCAATATGGTGGCAATAGTAGCTTTCAACGGAATAACAGATTCATAAATGTAACCTTATCAAAATCAAATTTCGAATCTTTTGTATGAAATGCGTGCTTGTTATAGGCTTGGTTCAAAATATGGATAACTGGGAAAACTAGTAAAATAGGAGGTGCTATTTTTCTTCGAAGTCAATTTTATAAAGAATTAAACCTGAACCCGGAGCTACCTGAAATATTTCTTTGGTGTGCTTACCTTTTAGTGAAAGACTAATTTCCTCCAAACTGGTTTCTCCTTTGCCAAGAAGAAAAAGTTGGCCTACCATCATTCTTATTTGGTGTCTTAAAAAACCTACGGCCTTTACTCTGTATATGTAGCTTTTAGTAGGGAAGAAGTTGGCGCTAAACTCTTGGTTCTCTTCAATTCTAGAAAAAAGTATTTCTCGTTGAGTAATGGTGTCTTCTTTGGGTCTTTTGCAATAGGCTTTAAATTCATGTATACCTTCAAATAATTTGGCGCCTTCTTTCATCAACTCAAGGTTTAATTCCTCAGGTACGGTTGTTATAAAAGGGGCGCTAAAAGGATGTGGTTTTTCACCAAAAGCGAAAAGGTAAATATACTCTTTGGTACGAGGTGATTTGATAATATTAAAACTCGAGTCTACTTTTTTGATGCCAATTGCTTTGATGTCTGGTGGCAGATTGAGGTTTGTTCTATGTAAAAAATCGGCTTCGTCTTGAATTGGCTCATGAAGAAAAAGCTCAAAGGCATTGTCTAAGGCTGAAACTTTAGAGTCGGTACGGCTACTGCCCATGGTTTTGAAGTCGCGGTGTCCGAGCACAAAAGCCAAGGTGCGGTCGATCATGTAGTGAATGGTTTTTACCTCTGGTTGTTTTGCCCAGCCATGAAACCTAAAGCCTATATATTGAATATGAATGAGGTAAAAGTGTTGCGCCTTCATTCCGCGAAATTAAGATAATTTGGTAGATGGTATTGGTACGACCCCGCTGGGGTCGGGAGATGATCCTATTGCATTGTGGTTTTTCTATAAAGATATGACCCCGCTGGGGTCGGTTATTACGAATAAAGCCAGCTGAGCATCCCATCGGGATGCCACATTTATAGCAATGAGATGTTTGAACAAGCCAGCAACCCTGAAAGGGTTGAACCTATTCTATTCGTCCAGCCAGTCGAATAGGTATTCATTTTTGAATTCAATTTTATATTTATTTAAAAATTCAATGTATTCTTCTTTGAAGGTCTTTTTTCGATGATGGTCTTTTTGGTTCATAATATAAACGATTACCTTATCAAGGTCAGAGTGGCTATAAGAAAATGCGCCAAATCCGATTTGCCATTCAAACTTCCCTTTTACATGTCCATGTTCGTTGATCCATTTGTTAGAGGCTTTTTTGACTTCTCTCACTAAATCTGACAAACAACAGGTTGGTCTCATTCCTATCAAAAAATGAATGTGGTCGGGCATTCCATTAATGGCAAGCATCTTTTGCTCCTTATTCTGAACAATCCCGGTGATGTATTTATATAAGTCATCCTCCCAAGCCCTCAGAATCAGGCTTTGGCGACCATTAACAGCGAAAACCACCTGAATATAAATTTGGCTGTATGTTCCTGTTGACATTTGAAACCAATTCTAGTTTTACTTCAGCGGCTATGTAAACACCCCCTTTCTACAACTCCTTAATTCGAATATTTCTAAAATAGACTTCATCTCCGTGGTTTTGAAGACTAATACGGCCTGTTTTTGACTTGGCGTAAAACTCATATTTCGCCCATTTACCTGCTTCTTTGCGTTCATACCAATCTTCGCTGCCTTCTTCAAATTCTAATATTTTTTCATCATTCAGCCAGTGTTCTACATGCCCATCCTTGTAAACAATTTTGATTTTATTCCATTCCATAAATGGATTTGGCTTTTTAGTTTCGGAAGGAGCATGCATTGCGTAGTTAGCGCCTACCATTTTATTGGCTTCACTTTCAGATCTAGAGAATTCATCGTCAAGTAATTGAAATTCTGGGCCTGTTAAGTAGTCGTGTCCATTACCTTCTAATTGCACCACATGGTAGAAAATACCACTGTTTCCGCCTTTCGAGATTTTGTATTCAAGCTCAAGTTCAAAGTTGCTGTAATCTTCAGTAGTCATGATCGACCTATTGAAACCAGCATTCTTTTCTCCTAAACCTACGTTACAAGCAATTGTACCGTCTACAATTTGCCATTGTTCCATAATGGGTTCTTCTCCATACATTTCCCAGCCACTAAAATCGTTACCGTTAAAAAGCGAAATCCATTCTTCGGTTTGGTTGGTGTTGTTTATAGATTTTTCTTCGTTGCTTTTAGAGTTTCCGCAACTCACAGCTAAAAAGGTGACAAATAGAAAAACTAAGCTGTATTGACGTTTCATAGGTTGATTTTTTTTCGAGCCTCAAGATAAATAAATTATGAAATAAATTTTGAAATGCTTTGTTCTTACCGATATTGAACACAAATCCCGAAATACTAATAACTTAGGGGCGAGAAACAAATAGAATTATTAAGTAACATGAACATTTTTGTAGGCCGGTTGAGCTACGAAACCCAAGAAAGTAACCTGCGCGCGTTGTTTGAACAGATTGGTCAGGTAAAAAGCTTAAAGATCATCACCGATCGTGAAACCGGTAAATCCAAAGGATTCGCTTTTGTAACCATGGCAAACAGAGAGGATGGCCAAAAAGCCATTACTCAGCTGGATGGTACATCTTTAGACGGAAGAAATATTTCTGTTTCTGAAGCTGAAGACAGAAAATCAAATGAACGTAAACCTGCTGGTGGCCAAGGTGGTCAGAGACCAGAGTTTAAGCCCAGACGAGAAGAAAGCCGAGAGGAAGATGATTTTGATGGTGGAGGTAGACCAGAGAAAGGCGGGCAAGGTTTGGATTGGTCTGAAGCACCAACAAAAGGAACACCAAGAAAAAATGCGCCCAACAAAAAGAAAAAAGAATCTTTGAAGGGCAGAGGTGGAGATGATGATGGCTTCAGGAAAAAGAAGATGCCACCAAAACCTTCTAAATCTAAAAAGAACCGTGGTTGGGGAGAAGATGATGATGACGATATCTTCGGAGACTTTAAGTTCTAAAGTGCTCTAATCTAAAAATAATATAACTTGGTGTATTCTAGCTTTCTTGGCTTGCGTGCACCAAGTTTTTATTTTTCCACTTGCCCGTTTTATACCAACCTAAGGTGATTAAAGCAGGAATTACATTAGAAATTGGGAAAGACCACCATAGGCCATTGTAACCCAACGCTGTGTGTGAGGATAAAAACCAAGCCACAGGGAATTGGATTGCCCAAATGCCTATTATGGTTAATATCATGGAAGAAATAGTATTTCCCGACCCTCTCAGGGCACCTATGATCGACATTTGCAAACCCATAAAGCCAAAGCTGAGAGATGTGATTTTGAGAAAATCAACACCCATTTCAACTACATGGTCATCACCTGTTAAAAATGCCCGCGTGAGTGGTTCAGCAAAAAGAAAAAATATTAACCCCACTATAGAAAGAGAAACGAAACCTATAACAGACGAGTAGTATGTAGTTTTCTCAGCCCTATCAATGCGTTTTGCGCCCATGTTTTGCCCTACTAAAGTAGTACACGCCTTTGAAAGACCTAAGCTGAGGATTACCACAAAGCTAATTAAACGAGAGCCCACTCCGTAAGCGGCCAACACTTCCGTACCGAAACGGGCTACCAAAACAGTCATAAGCGTAAGGCCTAAGGCTCTGGCCGAAATTTCGATTGAAGATGGAAAACCGAGTTTAAATGCTTTTTTAAGTAATGGCCAATCGAAGGAAAAAGCCTTCATACTCAACTTAATTTCTGTTGTGCCTTTGAATAAAATGTACATACCCACTGCAATAGATAAAAACTGGGTTACCAAAGTAGAGACAGCAGCACCTGTTACTCCATAAGCTTGAATTGGCCCCCAACCATAAATAAATAATGGGTCGAGAAAGAAGTTAAGAAGCAAGGTAGCGCCATTGATATACAGTGGTATTTTCACTTCGCCAACACCTCTTAATAGCGATTGGAACATGATAAAACCAAAGTTGAAAATCAATCCAATAAAAATGGTGCGCTGAAAAAGGTTGGCTTCATCAAAAATGATTTCTTCTACCCCAACAATGTTCAGTATTTGTGGTGAAAAAATATAGGCAACAATAGATACAATCAATGAAATTAAAAAGGCCATCAAAAGGGTCTGCCGTGCTACATGGTTTACCATTTTAATATTCTTAGCGCCAGCGTATTGCGCTACCAAAATGGCACCAGCAAAGGCAAAACCTGAGCTGAGAGAAATCAACAGAAAGTTAATCGGAAAACTGATTGAAACTGCTGCTACAGCATTGGCACCTAATCTACCCACCCAAAATGCATCTACCAATTGATAGCCCGTTTGTAATAGGTTTACACCAATGATGGGCAAAGCCAGCATGGTGAGCGTTTTTAATATTGGGCCTTCGGTAAGTGATTTACGAGGGGATTTCATGTCTGTGCAAATCTAAATGATTAGACAAAAGATGTAACCTTATTTAATCAAAGAATGCACTTGGAGCATAAAATTTTAAATAGAGAAAATAACTTGCTCACTCCGTTATAATAAGATTAAGGATATTTCTTAATTTCATTCTCCGGTTCGCAGCTTAAGGGGCTATCGGAATGAAAATATTAGTCAATTAAACTGTTTGAATTATGTTTTTGAAAATGATTTTGCCTGCCATACTTGGTGTCTTGTTGATGCCTAGTCAATTATCACCTAATAGTGAATCTGAAAACCATCTTTACTCCATAGGTGATGAACTGGAATACTTGGCGCAGAATGGTAAGTTTGGCATTACAATGCCAGGCGAGTATACGGTTTCGAAGGTTGTAGGTGAATCGACAAACACCATTAAAGTGACCTCTACAATTGGTGAAGAAACCTATTTGTTTAGCTGGACCTTGCACACTGAATTACTTGGAGATCATAAAGGCTTGGCAGATGTTTCTCTGGAGTCATTTAATGAACAAGTGCAGGGCGATATTCTAAACCAGGATATATATAAATATAAAAGCAACGAAGGCAAAAAGGCTACTATTAGTCTTATGGAAGGTCAAGCAATATGCTTTTATAGGGTTATTCTTATGGGGCAATATCAATTTCAAATGGTTGTGGTAACCGGAGATACAGAGCTTGATGAGGCTGGGAAAAAGTTTTTAGATTCGTTTAAATACTCAGAGTAAGAAAAGGGGCATTGGCCCCTTTTTTATTGCACTAGGTCATCGGTATTCACATCCATTACCTGAATAGCCAGAATGGAGATAATACAATAGGCCAAGAAATAGTTAAAGCCTTCATAAAGTTCGGCCCGAATGCTTTCGTTTTCGCCTGTGGCCAAGAAAGCCAGCAAAATACCCACAACAAATACATCGGCCATTGACCACTTTCCGATTAAGCCTACAAAACGATAAAGGGCCTTTCTCCCCGGTAGTTTTCTAAAGGCCAAAACAGCCAATAGAATTACGGCTTTAGCTATGGGCACTATGATGGAGAAGATAAGAATCAACCAAGCTACTAGGTCATTGTCTGTCTCAAAAAGTGACTGTATGCTTTCTACCACACTTTGTGTTCTTTCAAAAAGTGTGAATTCACCAATTAATGGCAGTTGGGCTCCAATGTTGATTTGAATAATGGGTTTTGTAAGGCCAGGGTAGAGGCAAACCAACGATGCAATAATTAATACGAGTGCTACAGCGTTCCTTTTATTCATAGTAAAATTCAGTTATGGCTAAGACGAACAATCTTTATAAATGTAATCAGAAATGAAAAAGAGCCTTGGTTTTCTGGCTCTTTTTCATTCTTTCAATCTGTATTTATTTAATTAGTACCCTTCAAACGTACACCAGAATTGGGCATCCATTCCAATTGGCGAGCCATCTGGAGGAGTCAATGCATTGGTTGGTGTTACTTCTTTAGGGTTTTCTAAAAAGCGAGTGATTTTAAACGCTAACTCATTTTGAAAAGTGTCATTGCTGCTGGCTAGTTTTTTAGCGAATTTTCTTAGTGCTGCCATGGCTTCGGCTTGGGTAGAAACAGAGGCTTGAGAGCTCATGCTTAACGACATCAATTCGCTGATAAAGCTGTCGGCAACTACTTTCTGTAGTTCAGCACGGTAACCAGTGTAATTTGCATCGAAGGCAAGGTTTGCCACGGCATTAATCACATCCTGAAGTCCAACCTGATTACTGTCCATTGCTTTTTGCTGAACCAAACGTGTAGCACGCTGCGAATTAAATAAGAAGCTCATTGTAGTTCCTGCTACGGCTTCTCCTGGAGAAACCGGATCGAAAAGCACTCCTGTTCTTACATTAAAGGTTTCTCTTGATCTTCCGTACCCTGGTGTTCTCGGAGGAATAATTTTAAGAATGTGAGCCGGTACTTCTAAATTCTCAGGTTTCAATACGTTGATTAAAGCTGAAAGCGCTGCTTTTTGCTCTCCAACAGGCACTGTTTGCTGCAAAGGCTGAGAGTCGCCCCTTAGTTTGTAGTTGTAATATGCACCTCCAATTACCTTAGAGGCTGCCTCTAACTGGTAGCGGTGTAGCATGTACATCGGTACAAATACTTCTTCCAAAGTTGTCATAGGAGCCTCCATAGGAATGTTTTGCTCAGAGAAGTTTTTCAAAGCAATTGCTCTTACTTCCATTAATCGGTTCAATTCATCCACAGGGCTTTTTCCGTTATCCCAAAGGTGAGAGAATGGGTGTGCACTACCCGGAGATCTAGAATCTGAATCGGTAATAAAATGCAAACCGTCTTTCAGTCCTTTTTCTATTATGTCATTTAACGCTTTGTCTTCATCTGTTCCTTTCGGAAAGTCTTGATAACCGTAAGTTACCGCTACTTTATCCCATTCGCCAATGCCAGTATCGTAAGGAGCGTCTAATGAGATTTTACCGTTTTTCAGACCAATTTGAGGGTGAGGGTAATCCATTACCGAAGCATCCCCATCGGCACTAGAAGCATAACTGTGGGCCAAACCAATAGTATGACCAATTTCATGTGCAGACAGTTGTCTTAAACGAGCAAGGGCCAATTTGAGCATGATGGGGTCAGGCGTAGTGCCGTTTTCATAAGGGTTGATTAAACCTTGAGCAATCAAGAAATCTTGACGAACCCTTAGCGAACCTAAACTTACGTGGCCTTTAATAATCTCTCCGGTACGCGGATCAGTAACAGATGATCCGTAAGACCAACCGCGAGTAGAACGATGTACCCATTGTACTAGGTTGTATCTAACATCCATAAGGTCTGCATCGGCTGGCATTTCGCGCACCTGAAAAGCGTTTTTATAACCAGCAGCTTCAAAAGCTTGGTTCCACCATCGTCCACCTTCAATAAGTGCAGATTTGATGGGCTCTGGAGCACCTCTGTCTACATAATAAATAATTGGTTCAACGGCCTCACTTACTTTTGCGGTAGGGTCTTTCTTGGCTAATCTATGTCTGTTTATAAATCTTTTTGTAATATCTTCCTGAATTGGTGTTGCGTAATCCATGTAAGAAGTACCAAAGTAACCTGATCTTGGATCTAGCTTTCGTGGTTTGTAACCAGCATCTGGTAATTCAACAAAAGAGTAGTGCATACGCACGGTTACAGCATCGGGGTTTGGCGTTACACTTCTAATGAAACCACCAGTTGCGCTTCCCACTAGTGTAATTGTAGCTTCAAATTCTGAATTTTTCGGAAAGTTCTTCAACATAGGAGGGTAGATGGCCGAGCGGCTAGCATCGAAACGGTAAGAACCCTGACGAGAACGATTAAGTGTATTGGCTACACCATAAGAATCGGTAAGAATCATCGGAGTGATATCTATTAATACTACACCATTCTCTTCAGCTTCTACTTTAAAGCCCTCTAATACCGATTCGGCAAAAGCTTGTTTTACAGCTTCCACTTCGTCTACATTATTAGAAACAGCTCGATATCTGTAATTTGGTTCAACCAAAAGTACTTTAGAACCAACTCTTCTGAATTCTACCACACTGGTACCGCCTAATTTACCACGGTCAAGACCAATGTCATTAGAACCAATACCGGCTGCTAGAGAGTTGATGTAGAGAAATTCTTTATCGAAATTCTTTATTTCTAGATAAATCTTACCGGCATCTTCGTTCCAGTAATAATTAAAAAAACCTTCTTTTTTAATGGCTCCTTTGGTGATTTCCGCAATGGTTTTTTGCGCAAAAACTTGGAAAGAAAGCACCATCAAAAAAGAGAATAAGAGTGTCTTTTTGAGCATGATGTTTTTCGTTTTAATTCAAGTTGATTCCGTCAATATAAGAAGTGTTTATATACTCTGCCTAACTTTTATATTTGTAAGGAATAGATAACAATTAGAAACTAAAACCTATGAAAACGAAAATCAGCTTATTTTCAATTTTCATGCTGTTTATGTTCTTTCAGGCAACCGCCCAAAAGAAACCACTAACACATGATGTTTATGATGACTGGAAAAGCCTGCAATCCACCACTATAAGCAATGATGGTAATTGGACCGCTTATAGAATTAGCCCTCAGGTAGGAGACGGCATACTTGAAATCAAGAGCCTAACCAACAACAAAACCTATACCCTCGATAGAGTAGGTAGGTATTCATTCACTAAGAATAGCGATTTTGTGGTAGCTACCGTTAATCCCGAATATGAGAAGGAGCATGCGCTGAAACTTAAGAAAACCACTAGCGCAAAAATGCCTAAAGATTCTCTTTTCATAGTAAACCTTAAAAGCGGTGATATCAAGAAAATTGCTAGGGTAAAAAACTATCAGTTACCAAACGAATCTACCGAGTTTGTTGCTTGGATTCATGAAGCTGCTTTGGAAGAAAAAGCCAAAAAAGAGGAGGGCGAAAAATCTGAAGAAGACAAAAAGCCGAAGTCTAAATCTAAAGGAACAGAATTGGTGCTTTACAACATGGTTTCTGGTAGCGAAAAGCGCTTTGAAGGTGTTATGGATTATGAGTTAACCACAAAAGGTAACTATCTGTATTTCGAAAAAGATGAAGCAGATTCATTGAATCCTGCTGGTGTATTTGCCTATAATACAAAAACTGGTAAAGAGGTTACTTTAAACTCAGGCTTAAAGGATTACAAAAAACTTACCACTACAGAGGATGGAGAAGAGTTGGTGTTTTTTGCTACTAATTCTGACAGCAAAGCTGATGATAAATATTTTAGTTTAATGCACTGGAAAGCAGGCAATAATGAGGCAAAAATCATTGCAGACACTACTACGGCTGGTCTTCCTAATAACTGGATGGTAAGTGATAATAGTAATCCACGCTTTTCAGAAAGCGGAAAAAGATTGTACTTCGGAACAGCTCCACGCCCTGTAAAATATGCATACGAAGAGGATACTACTTTATTAGATTCTGAGCGCCCTGCGGTAGATGTATGGTCTTATAACGATCCGTACATTCAGCCAATGCAAAAATTAAGAGCCAATAGAGATAAGAATCAGACTTTCGATGTAGTGATGGATTTGAAATCAATGAAAATGGTTCAATTAGGTACCCCGAACTTAGAGAGCATTTACATTGATACCGAAAATGACCGTGACTTTGTATTGGCTACAGACGACCAAGCTTATAGAATTCAGTCTACTTGGGATACTCAACAGCCACGTGACTACTACAAAGTTGACGTGAATACAGGTAAAGCCAAATTGATTATGGAAGCTGGCAGAGGCTTTATGTCTCTTTCACCAGAGGGTAACTACCTAACTTGGTACGATCCTGAATTGGAAGATTGGTTTGCTATGGATGTAGCTACTGAAACTGTAAGAAACTTGACAGAAGGGATTGATGTGAGTTTTGCCAATGAGTTACATGATTCCCCGTCTTTAGCTGGTTCTTACGGAGCGGCAGGTTGGAGCGAAAAAGATGCTGCTTTCTTTATTAACGATCGTTTCGATATCTGGAAAATTGATCCAAAAGGAAAATTAGCTCCTGAGAACGTAACCAATGGTTTTGGTCGTAAAAACAATATCACTTTCAGATATCAGTCACTAGATAGAGACGAGAAGTTTATCTCAATGAAAGCGCCAGTATTGCTTAGCGCCATGCACCAATGGACAATGCAAGATGGTTTTTACACTGCCAACCTGTCAAAAGCTTCTAACCCAACAAAAGTGGTTATGGAAGATGTGAGTTTTGGTAGGTTAATCAAAGCGGAAGATTCTGATCGCGTTATCTTTACTAAATCTACTTATGAAGAATTTGGCGAGTTGTATGTAGCTAACAGCTATAAAATGGATGGTTTGAAAAAGCTTACCAATGTAGGCGCACAAGAAGATCCTTACAATTGGGGTACTGCCGAACTAATTCAGTTCAATTCTTTACAAGATGGAGAAGAAATGCAGGCCATTCTTTACAAGCCAGAAAACTTCGATCCGAACAAGAAATATCCAATGATTGTTTATTTCTACGAAAGAAGATCAAACAGCTTACATAGCCATCCAAGTCCAGCGCCAAGTGCAAGTACAATCAATATTCCATATTATGTAAGTAACGATTACTTGGTATTAGTTCCAGATATTAAATATGAGTTGGGTTATCCTGGGCCTAGTGCCTATAACCATGTGGTTCCGGCTACAAATGCTGTTGTAAATATGGGCTTTGTGGATAAGAGCAAAATGGCGATTCAAGGCCAAAGCTGGGGAGGTTACCAAGTAGCTTACCTTGTTACTAAAACAGATATGTATGCTGCGGCAGGTGCAGGAGCGCCAGTTGTAAACATGACCTCTGCTTATGGTGGAGTGAGATGGGGTAGCGGTATGAGCCGTATGTTCCAGTACGAGAAAACACAAAGTCGTTTGGGCGGAACACTATGGGAAACTCCAACACGCTACATCGACAACTCTCCACTCTTTAGAATGGACGAAGTGGAAACACCTTTGTTTATTATGCACAATGATGAAGACGGTGCGGTGCCGTGGTACCAAGGTATTGAATATTACATGGCCTTGAGACGTTTGCAAAAACCATCTTGGTTAGTGGTGTACAATGGCGAAGACCATAACCTTGTTCAGCGTAAAAACAGAAAAGACCTTTCTATCAGAATGGGTCAATTCTTCGATCACTACTTAAAAGGTGCGCCAATGCCAGAGTGGATGGCGAATGGTTTGCCAGCTACACTTAAAGGAAGAACTTTAGGTTACGAATTGGTAGACGAAACCAATAACACTGTAGAAGGAGAAGGTGCTAGCTTAATGAAGGAAAAAACAAAAGGGAATAAATAGTTAAGCAATTAACAGATTAGATTTTTAAACTGGCGAGGCTTCTGCTTCGCCAGTTTTTTTATGTGCTTATGGTTCTAGTTTTTTTATTGAAGGAAAGGACTAAACTATAGCATTGGGTGTTGGAGTTCAACTTGTATCGAAAGATTATTCGCTTGGTTATTGCGCCTTTGCTATAGGCTACGGCCAGCAGTAAAAGCTAAGGCGTAAGCGTTGCAAACCAGCTGAAGTTTTTAGTAATGATGATATTGACGTGAAGCAATTTCACCATCTAGTTATAGAATGTATAAGGTTACTTCGCTATTGTGTTCTACAGAATCTCAGCTGACTAGAACGAAGCAATATTCTTATCTCGTCCTTACAGGACTTCTATTATAATATGGTTTCTTTTTTACGAAGGGTGCAACCCTTCGTTTTGTTATTTAGCCCTTTCAGGGCTTTGAATGACTGAATGCTATACAAATAATTTTCAAATGAGCTTTGTTGTAATTTTCAGCGGCAACGGAACTTCGGAGCGTCATTGCGAACCTGCCAAAGTTTTTCGAAGTGAGAATATTGACGTGAAGCAATCTCACCGCTAAATTGATTGACCATTAAGATTGCTTCGTCACCTTTCTTTGCTAACGCCAGAAAGTTTTCTCGCAATGACGGTAAACGCAAACTTTGTTGGCTATTAAATACCAAATGCCAATAGATATTACTGTTTTATTAATTAATTTCACTAAACTTATTGCTTGTTAAAAGGTGCGTATAGCATATCGTATTTGATGGCTATCCGTCACTTTTGTGCAATCATAATATCGCTATACGTCATGTTTGTGACGCATACATAACGTTAAGCACAATCAAGCTTATCACGAAATAAAGACTTATGAAATTAGAAGATTTAGGCGAACAGGTACTTAGAGACTACAAAACAGTCAAGTATTTTCCTTTTTTCAACTCAGCCGGATCTCCTTTCATATTGACTTCTGATTCTCTTGGATATCTCGAAGCATGGATTGATAGAAAGTATAATTCTATAAAACGAGATAAAGCTCGGATGAAAAAGAAATTAGAGAAAGCACGTTATTTCACTCAACTCTCAAAAGATTTCTATAATTCAGCATCTCATGCTAGCATGCCATCAAAGGGAACCTTAATCTACTATTCTTTCATCAATTTGGTTAAGGTGTTTCTAATTCTAAAAGGCGGTTTGGATTTAGAGACCAAAACAGAACATCATGGTTTGTCTTTACCGTCCGACTTTAAGTTAAAACTTAAACTTGCCAGTAACTCCGGGGATGGAGTTTCTATTTTCCACGAGTTTTCAAAGCATATAGGAAAAGAAGTAAAAAATACTGAAGGTGCTGAAATTCGATTCTTTGACTTATTGCGAAACCTTCCTGAAGTCCATGAAATCGGATATGCTCTCAATTTATTTCCTGATACCAAAAGGAAATTTTTACCAGTAGATGTTTATATACGTACCAATTCCTACCGAAATAGGATTTACTACACAATTTCTCATGAAAAAAAATTTGATAAGGAAATGAAAGTAGAAAAACTCACTAAGGGAATTTGTCAGAAAAAAATCTACCCATTGGAAATTGAAGATGATCAAAAATTCCACCATTATCGCTCACATTTTGAAGTCTCTTACACAAAAGGATCATCGAAAAGCTGGAACATATGCTACCCGAAAATAATTAAAGACATAAATGAGCTCAACATTGCCCCAATGCTAACTAGACAAGGGTATAGATATTATCTAGATTTAGAACCTTACAGACTGCATCGTCTATCCTCTATATTAGGTTTTGCTTACTACTTAGGAACAGTTGCCAGATATAGACCAACTTTGAATGAGGAAATACTTAAAGGTCAATATCAGTCCATAATTAATGAGGCGGTTATATCATGCCCGAACCAATTTTTTTATCTAATGGTGAGCCACATTACAAGTCAAGTATGCGCAATACCGATGGCTAACATCTCATAAATGTGCTTAACAAACACTATCATCCATAAGCTTAATGGGCTATTTGCAAAGGCTAGTGCGATGAGATACTTTTATAGATATTTGAAAACTCCAGCTTACGGATGATAGTTAGACGTTACCTGCAAGCTGAAAAAACGACACAACAGATAAGATGACACCAGAAGAATTTGCAAAGAATTTTTATCTAGAACGGAAATCCCTTGTGGACTTATATCTAAGTTCAGACAGCGAAATTGATGTTTCTAAACTAATTGCGGATTTACAACTTGACGAGCAGAAGACTGAAAAAATTCGACAAATATTGAATGGTGTTCTAAGAGATGCATTTTACACAACCTTGCTAGGGCTTGATGGAGAAGCTCAAATCGGAGAACGACAAGAGACCTATAAGATTGAAGATGAAAATGGAAATGAAATCACGGGTGGAGAAATTGAGAGTTATGCTTGGGAATATTTTCACAACAACAAATTTGAGTTCGATAATTCAACCGCTGACTTCATTGCGACTTTGACTTATAGAACTACTGAACAAGGCGGAAGGAAAACAGCAGCAAAATCGGGCTACAGACCACAATTGAAATTTGACTTCGAAGAAATGCAAACTTCAGGACAACAAACATTCATTGACAGAGAACTCGTTTTTCCGGGCGACACTGTCGAGACAGAAATAAAGATCTTGGCAGTAGACTATTTTGAAGGTAAATTGTCCGAGAAGATGGAGTTTGAATTTAGAGAAGGTCCAATCGTCATTGGAACAGGAAAAATAAAGCACATAAAAAATAAGAAATTAAAAAAAGCCAGCAGGTAACAAAGCATATAGCTTATGGCGGGTAAACGGCTGCCAGCAAGGTTTTCCCTTCATAGCTAGCTTTGGTTTCGGGGACAAGAAAGTGCTTCGAAACCGCCACAAAGCCATATGCAAACCATTAACTCCACAAAAAAAAGCACCTCTCGGTGCCTTTCAATTCTTCATCTTAATTAAAGTTCGTTTTACCACTTAATAGGCATTTCAGCAATGGTGTTTTCCCAGCCTACCATAAGGTGAGTACCGCCTTCCACTTCTTTAAACACCATAGAAAGGTATTCGATTGGCTCGTCAGACTTGCTTACTGGGCCGTCTACTTGCGCTACTTCTTTGCTGTCTTTTAAAGTGTAATTGCCCCAAGTGTTAAGTTTACTGTGCAGCACAAACGTCCATTTGTCGGTGTTGGGAATTGCAAATAGGGTATAAGTACCTGCTTTTACTCTTGTAGTACCTACGGTTACATCTTGGTAAAAAGTGATTTCATTGGCTTCGTTAGCGCCTAAACGCCACATTTGGCCAAACGGAGCGGCTTTTTCGCCTAGCATAGTTCTGCCTTTTAATTGAGGACGGCTGTAGTAAATTTTGATTTTAAGGTCTTTTACAGGTCTGCCCATTACTTCATCCAATGGTTGTTGGTCTGGGAAATAAGCAGCGTCCATTGGGCTTGCATCTGGCCCTGGGAATTTCTGTGCTTGCGCATTGAAAGTGACCAATAAGGCCGCAATAGCAAAAAGCGTAAAGATTGATTTTTTCATGGTTATGGTTTTGTTTGTTTAATGAATGCTTTGAACTCTAAATTAAAGCAATAGGTTTTGCCAGCCTTAATAGAAAAACAGATAAGCGATAAAAATTGCTGCAATTACGCCCACAAGGTCGGCTATAAGACCAGCGGTAACCGCATACCTAGAGTTTTTAATATTCACCGAACCGAAGTACACGGCCAGCACATAAAAAGTGGTTTCGGTAGAGCCTTGGAACACGCTAGATAGTCGACCAACAAAAGAATCGGCTCCAAAGGTGCGCATGGATTCCACCATCATTCCTCTGGCGCCACCGCCACTTAGGGGTTTCATTAAGGCAGTAGGGAGGGCATCCACAAAATCGGTGTTCATGCCGGTAAGGGCAAACACTTCGCGAAGCCCATTTACAAGAATATCTAAAGTGCCCGATTGACGAAATACGCCAATGGCCACCAAAATGGCGACTAAATAGGGGATGATCTTGATGGCTACATTGAAACCATCTTTAGCGCCTTCAATAAATGCCTCGTAAACGTTGATCTTATTTTTGAGCGCAAGCCCGATAAAGGAGGCAATCACTGTAAAGAGAATAAGGCTACTGGCTACCGAAGAAATCACTTGCACTTGCTCTTGCGGAATGCTTTGGAAATAGTAAATAGCAAAAACAATAAAGGCCGTGAGCGAGCCTAAATAGAGTAGTATGGTTTTATTGAGCAGGTTAATTCTTTGGTAAAGTGCAACCGTAACCAACCCCGCCAAAGTAGAAAAGAAGGTAGCCAATAAAATAGGGATAAAAATATCTGCCGGATTGGCTGCGCCTTCTGTAGCCCTGTAAGCCATAATCGAAACAGGAATAAGCGTTAAACCCGAAGTGTTCAATACCAAGAACATAATTTGGGCATTGGAGGCAGTGTCTTTGTTGGTGTTTAGTTCTTGCAAACCACTCATGGCCTTTAAGCCTAGTGGAGTTGCGGCATTATCGAGCCCTAAAAAGTTCATCGAGAAGTTCATGACCATAGGGCCAAATACTGGATGATCTTTTGGAACATCGGGGAATATTTTGGTGAACAGCGGACTGATAAATCGGGCAATAATGGCCACTACTCCACCTTTTTCACCCACGCGCATAATGCCCATCCACAAGGTTAAAACCCCAGTTAAGGCCAATGAAAGCTCAAAACCTGTTTTCGCCATGTCGAAAGTGCTTTGGATCATGGCAGGAAAAACTTCAGTATCACCAAAGAAGATCAGTTTGATGAGCGCCACCACAAAGGCGATCAGGAAAAAGGCAACCCAGATGTAATTTAAAGCCATGGGTGAATTTAGAATTAAGATTGACGATTTACAATTTTGTTGGTCGGGGTGCTATTTCGAATGAGGTATTTCAAACCAAATTCATCAAATGCACTGCTGCCATACCAGCCGTTTCGGTACGCAAACGATTGGCGCCCAAACTCACTTTTACAAAACCTGCAGCCAAGGCCATTTCTACTTCGCGTTCGCTGAAATCTCCTTCAGGGCCAATCATCACTAAGTTTGAAGCCGAATTGACCAGCTTGTCTTTCAATAAAACTTCGTTTTCAAAATCTACATAAGCGATAAACTTATGGTCGGCTGTAGCTTCATTGATGAAGTTTTTGATGGAAGTCAGTTCATCGAGTTGTGGCATAAAAGCCTGGCCGGATTGCTTCATGGCACCAATGGCTTTTTTTTGAATTCTATCCAGCTTCAATACTTTTCTTTCAGAATGATCGCCCAAAATGAATGAGATTCGATCTACGCCCAACTCCACTGCTTTTTCCACGAACCACTCGGTGCGGTCTAGGTTTTTGGTAGGGGCAATGGCCAAATGTCTGAAAGTGGAATGTGGCTTGACCTCTTCTTTGCTTATAATTTCGAAAGCACACTTTTTATGGTTCGCCTCGGTAATGTTAGCGGTATAAAAGCTGCCTTTGCCATCAGTAAGTTGAATGCTATCGCCTGATTTTAAGCGCATCACTTTAACGGCATGCCT
This sequence comes from Roseivirga seohaensis, assembly GCF_001592945.1. GTDB lineage: Bacteria > Bacteroidota > Bacteroidia > Cytophagales > Cyclobacteriaceae > Roseivirga > Roseivirga seohaensis. The sequence goes on along the minus strand of NZ_LRPB01000034.1, from coordinate 298,921 downwards.
CGACTCTTCGTCATCTAAATGCAAAGTGCCAGCGGGAATATCGGGTTGATAGAATAAATGCATAAACGGGTTTGGTCACTAAAATAGGAATAGATGCCTTGATTTCAATTATATTCGTTGCGAATGAAGGCAGAGAGAATTTTTTCACCCCAACAATACCGCTGGATTCAGCTGGTCATCAACCTGCTTTTTATTGCGGTTTGGTTCTTTGCCAACGAAGGCCTTTCGTTTTGGGACGATTATACTTACCTCAATTTTGCCAATGAAATCAATCAAGGCACTTTCGAAGTGACCACCAACCATTTCACAAGTAGGTTGGCCTTGATTTACCCCACCGCTTGGTTTATTGACCTCTTTGGGATTAACCAATACAGCATGGTGATTTTCCCCATGCTATGCGGTTTGGGCCTCATCAACCTCTTTTTCTTTTTGGGGAATAGGGTGAATTACTGGATCGGACTTTTGGGCGGAATGCTCATCCTTTGTGATTACCACATGATCAATTTTGCCATTCATCTTTTTCCAGAACTGCCATTAACGCTCTGCATTTTTATATTTCTGGTGGGCTATTATTTGGTGTTGAAAAATGAAGCCGATTATCGGCTGACTGGATTTATAACTGCCACTGCATTACTGGGCGCATTTCTGATTAAAACCACGGTGTTTCTATTGTTGCCGCTGCTGGCTTACCTATTTATTACCGACAGAATTAATAGAAGGAATAAAGGTTTTTGGCGCATCTTCATCAGTTTGGGGATTTTCTATTTTCTGCTCCACGGTTTTTGGTATTTAGAAACCAAAGGCAGCTTTATGTATCGGTTCGAAAATATCGCTAACAACCATGTGGCCACCGTAAAAACCTTTTTCGATAAAGAATCGCTGCTTTGGAAACGCCTGACTTATCTACCACTCATTACCTTCACCAAGGGTGGTTATTTTATTCCGCTATTATTGGCTTTGCCTGCCATAATTGGCTTAAAGCGAAAGGATTTCAACCTAAAACAAGCAGATAAATTTTGGCCGATCACGAGTCTAATCTTAATTCTGAGCTATTGGTTCTTTTCTACCAACTGGCGGTATTATAGTCCGCTGCCGCTAGAAACACGCCACATCGCTTTTTTCATTCCTGCTTTTATAATGACAGCCGTTACTTTTTGGGCTCAGCACAAATGGTTTGAATTATTGAAAAACAAAGCCGTACTAATTGCAGCAATACTTGGCTTTTTGATGATTCCGGCTTACACCATTTACAAATCCGGCAATCGAGGTTTTAAGGCGGAACAAAGCATTGTACAGCAATATTTGGTGGAAGATAAAGCAGCCCAAACCGTGATTACCGATGGACTCAATTCTTACGGCTATTCTTACTTTTACAATTTCGACAAAGTTGAAGATAAGTATTTCTGGTTTTCAGAAATGGATTTTTCTCAAATCGAAGTTGGTGATTATGTGCTGCTGAATGAAGCCTACTTCAATGAAGAATATAACGATACCGCCAACTTTGCCGCCTTTAAAAAGGCCGTTGCTGAAAAACAATGGCGCCTCGATTTAATTGAGGAAAAGGGAAGGGTGAGGTTTTATAGAATAAGCCGCTAATTTCTAACCCTTTGTACTTTGAATCGATTTTTGGATTGATTCAAAGCCTGAGAAATAAAGCAACAACCCTTTTCCTACTAAGTAAGGACTATACTTTTACTCAAATAATTCGTTAATTTGAATTATGGACATTCAAGCAGAGAAGCGAGATTTAATTCAATGGTTGTCAGGACTCAGTGATCTTCGAATGATCAAACTTGTCGGGACACTAAGAAAGGCATCTGAAGCAGATTCAGGTTCAAAACTCACCAAAGCTGAAATATCCGCTATCGATCAAGGCTTGAAATCCATAAAAGAAGGAAAGGTTAAATCTCATGAGGATGTTATAAAACTCACAAAGAAAGAATTCCCAAACCTTTTCGAATAGTCACCATGGAAGTCATTTGGTCAGATGATGCTTTTGAAGACTATTTAGAGAATATCAGATTTCTAATCAGACGGTGGTCTGAAAAATCAGCAATTAATTTTATTGACGAAGTAGATACTATAATTGACCTTTTAAAATTAAACCCTGAAGCATTTCCATTAAGCAATTATAAGAGTATTAGAAGGGCTGTTGTAAGGAAGTAAATCACACTTTTCTATAAGGTAGAAGATGAAACAATCATCTTGGTTCGCTTCTGGAATACTTATAAAAACCCAGAGTCCCTTAAAATCTGACTTAAAAGATGAAAAGGGCAGGGTGAAGCTTTATAGAATCAGGCTTTGATAACAAATTCATCTCTATCACTTATTCCTCAGTTCGAATTTTGGATTGATTCAAAGCTTGGGAAATGAAGCAACAACCCTTTTCCTACTAAGTAGGGGCTATACTTTTATTGCTATAATTCGTTACTTTGTACTATGGATATTAAAACAGAGAAACTTCATTTAATAGAGCGACTGATACAATTGCAGGACGCTACTATTGTTTCTCGTGTAAATGCTTTTCTGCAAAATGCACTGGAGGAGAGGGATGAATTATTGGAAAACTCTATTGATAAAGGGGTTGAACAATCCAAGTCCAACCAAGTTCATGACCACGAGAATGTAATGTCCGAAATGAGAGCTAAGTATGGCTCATGAATTTCGTGGTTAAATGGACAACTGAAGCCAAATTCACTTTGAACCAAAACCTTGACTATTTGAGCAAGGAATGGGATGTATTAACCATCAATAATTTCCTTGATCGAATTGATGAAGTAGTAAACTCAATTCAACAAAACCCTAAATAATATCCTGTCTATAGAAAGTCTGATCAGGTTCATAAGTGCGTTATAAATAAGCACATTACTTTGTTTTATAGAGTGTCAAAGTCAGCCAATAGAATTGATTTAATCACTTTTTGGAATACTCACCAAAACCCAGAATCCCTTAAAATCTGATTTTTGAGGTAAAGGGCAGGATGCAGTTGTTTGTAGTTTCATCTCTTTAGACCTTTTTTTTAGTTTTAATTTCTAAAAATATTAGCCTGACTAATTATTTTGGTTTTTCTGTGTTAGCTTTGATTCTACTTTCACAGCAAGCTGCATATGTCATTTGATAGAATTAAGGAGAAGTTGAATATACTGGCCGATGCTGCCAAATACGATGTTTCCTGCTCGTCTAGCGGAAGCAAGCGTACCAATAAAGAGAAAGGCTTGGGGAACTCCTCGGGCATGGGGATTTGCCATAGCTATACTGAAGACGGCAGGTGTGTCTCATTACTCAAAATCTTAATGACCAATCACTGCATATTCGATTGCGCTTATTGCGTTACGCGCAGAAGCAATGACATTAAGCGAGCCGCTTTTAAAATTCAAGAGGTGGTTGACCTTACCATCAACTTCTACAGAAGAAACTATATAGAAGGACTGTTCCTTAGTTCTGGCATTTTTAAGGATGCTGATTACACCATGGAGCGGTTGGTGGCTGTGGCTAAGAAGTTAAGGTTAGAGGAGAAGTTTAATGGTTACATTCACCTCAAATCTATTCCAGGGGCTTCAGATGAACTGATGCGCGAAGCTGGCCTTTATGCCGATAGGCTGAGTGTGAATATAGAAATCCCTACCGTTTCTGGTCTCAAACTTTTAGCGCCAGAGAAAGATCACAAGGATTTTTTGAAGCCCATGGCGAAGGTCAAAAATGAAATCATTCAGTATAAATCGGAAAAGAAGATTATTAAAAGCACACCTAAGTATGCACCTGCTGGCCAAAGCACTCAAATGATTGTGGGGGCAACAGGTGAGACCGATCAGCAGATTCTTCTTACTTCAGCTTATTTCTATAAGGAATTCAATTTAAAGCGTGTGTATTACTCTGGCTACGTGCCGGTGATTGCAGATGAACGTTTGCCTCAATTGGGCACACAAGTACCAATGCTTCGCGAAAACCGGCTTTACCAAACCGATTGGCTGATGCGCTTCTACGGTTTTGACGTGCGCGAGATTGTTGATAAAAACAATCCTAATTTGGATTTAGAAGTAGACCCGAAGCTGGCTTGGGCTTTACGTAACCTGCATGAATTTCCGGTAGATATAAATAAAGCTGATAAATTTATGTTACTGCGCGTGCCTGGAATAGGTGTGAAGTCTGTGAGCAAGATTATTCAGGCCAGACGTTTCAGAAAACTCAATTGGCAACACTTGGCTAAACTTGGGATTGCCTCTAATAGGGCGAAATACTTTATTACCTGTGAGTCTTCTGAATTTGAAAAGAGAGACCTAACGGCCGAACAAATCAGAGGATTCATTCTTCAAAATTCATCTTCAAAATTTCGCAAACTCGTATCTCCACAATTAAATGTATTCGGATAGTCTCAATTTTAATTTAACGGATTGCATTCTTGAATACGATGGGAGTTTCGATGGCTTTTTATGTGCCGTGCATGAGTTTTACGTTCTAAAGCTTAATCAGGGTGAAATTCAAAAAGAGGGAAGTGCTCAGGGAACTTTGTTCGCTAAAAGAATCAAGGTAATTACCCAATTACCGCTAGTCGAAAAAGTATGGAAGCGATTTAAAGTTAGGATTGGTGGTTCAGGTTGTAGTCAAATTTTTCGTGCTTTTCTGAGTGAAGAAATTGGGATTGAAAATACTTTGCTTCGTTATATTCAGCATGCACTAAACTCACCTCAGCCAATTCATTCAGATTTCTCTCATCCCGATGTGCTCAAGGTATCGCAAATGGTAAAAAGTGTGGGCAGAGAAAAGCATAGAATGGAAGCCTTTGTAAGGTTCAGACGCACTAAAGATGGAATTTATTTCACCCATATAGCCCCAGATTTTAATGTACTTCCATTAATCTCAAAGCATTTTCAAGAGCGTTACGCAGACCAAAAATGGATGATTTATGATGAAAAACGCCACTATGCACTTTATTATGATTTAAATAAAGTGGAAGTTGTTGAACTACACTTGAAAGAAAAGCTCGAGTTGTATAAAAACCCCGAGGGTGTATATGATGAACAAGAAATTGAATTTCAAGAGTTATGGAAAGACTATTTTAAAAGCACGAATATCAAATCGCGTAAAAACGATAAACTGCATACACAGTATGTACCCAAACGCTATTGGCGTTATTTAACGGAGAAACTTCCTGGTAATTAGTGTCACATTCTGAGATAAGATGACCCGTAACTGGTGCTTGCCTGCCTAGCGGAAAGCAGTACTAATGAAACAAAAAAAGAGTGCCTTTTCAGACACTCTCAATTTCTAATGTTGGAAAGTGATTTCCTTACTTCTTAAACTGCTTTGAAATAATCAGCTCTTTAGTACCGTGGTTCTGTATGTAAGCTTCCCCAAAACTAGTACAGTTTAAAAATAGAATTTATAACTTTAATAACTGTAATATGAGAAACCCTAGTGCTCACCTGTGGTGAGTACCTATTTTGTTATGCAATTTGAGTGCATAATTTAGAAAATAACAGAAAGACCAGCTTTAGAACAAGGCTGGTTTTTTATACATTAAGCATTGAGAAGGGGAATGAGACCAGTCCGCACTACATTGCAAACTAGTGAGACAGATTGAACGATAACGAATGAAAGAAATGAAACGAACACTTTTACTATTGATGGTAATAAGTCTAGGCCATAATAATATATATGCCCAGGATATGCCAAAGTATTATTTAAATATTCAGAATGTACTTTCATCTCCTTATACACTTCATGAAGAAAGTTCGGACTTGTATTTTAAATTCAGAGCTTTATCTGCCAGTCAAGAGGGACATTTTTACCTAATTATTGAAAAAATTAAGCTTGGAGAAGAGGGTAAGGACAAATCATTGATAGGTCATTTCTATCTGAGGAGTGAAGACTTCTCTCTATCCTTTATTGATGAAGTTGAGTTTTTAGAATGGATATCTAAGTATAAATTTCTAGTGAAAATTGGCGGCAAAGATGTTTATGAAGTTGATGTTTCCAAACATGGTACAGATAAGATTAAAGTCATGAAGTTGAAATAATAGGGCTAGTTAGTAATGTATCAAAGTATCTGATTTACACCCCTAGTGCTCAACTCTGGCGAGTACCTATTTTGTTATGCAATTTGAGCGCATAATTTAGAACATAACAAAAGGGTCAGCTTTATTCATGTAGTCAAAATCAGATAAAAAATGAAGAGTTGATTTTGCTTGAGACTGCTTTAAAAGATGTTGTTTTAGAGGCTTCTTTAGGATTTCATTATCTAATTAAGAGATATTATGAGTAGAGCTACTATTAATAGAATTGCAGTTTTTAGTATACTACTAGTGATTGTATTTGTGTCTGCCAGAAGAATATACCTAAATAGCCAGGATCAGTTATATACAGTTGGGCAGATTAATAGGATAATCAGCCCTTCAAAAGGTGGGCTTTCGGCAATCTTTAGTTATGAAATAGATAACCAAGAATATTCAGGTACGGTGAAGATTTACAAATATGAAGATGTAGCGGTAAGTGGTGCGAAGTTTATTGCCAGTGTACCGAAAGGATATAGTGCCGCAGGTATAATGCTATTGGACTTACCTGTTCCCGATGGAATTGAGGCTCCTCAAGATGGATGGAAAAAGAAACCAGCATTTGATTAGTTTAAATTGCTAGCCAATAACTTAGGTAGGGAACAAGATAATTATATTTATGAATAGAGATGCTCACTTACCCACTTTGGTAACTGGTGCTTGCCTGACTAGCGGAAAGCAGTACTAATGAAACAAAAAAGAGTGCCTTTTCAAACACTCTTAATTTCAATTTTGGAAAGTAATTTCCTTACTTCTTAAACTGCTTTGAAACAATGAGATCTTTGGTGCCGTGGTTCCAAGAATAGAAACCTTCGCCAGATTTCACGCCTAAATAACCAGCGGTTACCATGTTCACCAATAGCGGACAAGGAGCGTATTTCGGGTTACCGAAGCCTTCGTAAAGCACATTCATAATAGAAAGGCACACGTCTAGCCCAATAAAGTCGGCCAGTTGTAATGGCCCCATCGGATGCGCCATGCCTAGTTTCATTACCGTGTCAATTTCTTCAACACCCGCCACACCTTCAAACAAAGAAATGATGGCTTCATTGATCATCGGCATCAAAATACGGTTGGCCACAAAGCCAGGGTAATCATTTACTTCTACAGGTACTTTGCCCAATTTCTTTGAAGTTTCCATCACCAAAGCCGTCACTTCAGCCGAAGTAGCATAGCCATTGATCACCTCTACCAATTTCATGACTGGAACAGGATTCATAAAGTGCATCCCAATCACCTTGTCAGGTCTGTTGGTGGCGGCACCAATTTTAGTAATTGGAATAGAAGAGGTGTTGGAAGCTAAAATACATTCAGGCTTGGTGAAGGCGTCTAAATCGCGGAAGATTTTAAGCTTGATGTCTACGTTTTCGGTAGCCGCTTCAATCACCAAATCGGCATTGGCTACACCAGTTTTAAGGTCGGTGTGGGTGGTAATATTTGCTAAAGTCGAATTTTTAGTGGCTTCGTCAATTTTTTCTTTGGCCACCATTCGATCCAAATTCTTCTCAATGGTTTTTAGGGCTCTTGCCAAAGCGTCAGCAGAAATGTCTACCAAATTTACAGCAAAGCCGCTTTGCGCATAAACATGAGCGATTCCGTTGCCCATTGTACCCGAACCAATTACTGATATATTTTTCATAACCTATGTTTGATTTTTCTATCCTAAGCACAAATATAAAAGGGTGTTTAAGAAAATTGTTTCATCAGCGAGTTTATTGCCAAAGCTATTTCCATATTTGCCCTATGCTACTTGAAATTTGTGCCAATTCCATAGAATCTGCCCTGAACGCCCAAAATGGGGGAGCCGATAGAATCGAACTTTGTTCGCACCTTGAAGCCGATGGACTTACACCCAGCCACGGTTTGATTAAACTGACCAGAGAATTGCTTCAAATTCCTGTGTATGTGTTGATCCGTCCGCGAGCAGGTAATTTTGTGTATTCCAAAATGGAAATGGAACTGATGAAAGAAGACATTCGCCATTGTGCCGAAATGCGCTGCAATGGCGTGGTGATTGGTTGCCTTAATGAAGATAGAACCATTAACGAATATCAAACGGCAGAACTGCTGGAATGTGCTGGTTTTATGGATGTTACTTTCCATAAAGCTTTCGATCAAGTGCCCAATCCATTCGAGGCACTGGAAACATTGAAGGAAATCGGGGTTCAGCGCATACTTACTTCGGGCACCGCCCCAACGGCTTTGGAAGGTTTAGACACCATAGGCGAGTTAATTGAAGAGGCCGAAGGTGAAATGATTATTATGCCAGGCGGAGGCGTAAGGCCTAACAATTTGGAACGCTTATTTGAAACAGGCGCTACGGAATATCATAGCGCAGCCATTCCCAAAAACGAAAACACCACCAGTATAGAAATGGTGAGGGAATTGAAGGAGCTTTTAAGAAGGTCTAACAACGCGCTTTAAGTTATCATGCCCTCGAGTTTTTAGGTTCTTTGTTAATTGTGAAATTCAGAAGCCTCGAAACCTACGAAATGACTTGCTAAATGGGCTATGTTTAACCGTAAAGAACATCACTTACCGTCATTCTGATGAGCCCGGAGTGTAACGAAGGGTGAAGAAAGAATCCGTCTGTGTAATACGTGTCTCGTCCTGATTTAAGTTGACAGTTATCAATTGTTTTTGTCAACCTATTTCAGGAGGTGACCTTTGAGGTGTTTTTTGAGGGATACCGAAACACCCCGAGGCTTCGCGGGCGGCATAACGCTTCGAATGAGCTTTTTTAGACAGTCATCCTGTTCCGAAGTCTCGGAATGTTTCAGGATCCGTTTGCTATTACGAATAAACAGAGGTTTGAGGCTTTTACGAATATCTCTACTTGGGCCTTCATAGACCTAGATATGGCCAGAGCTTTTAGTTAAAGTTATGCGCGTCTGAATTTGGTAGGAATTAAAGCGTACTGCAGATTATTTATAATTCGTCACGGGCTATTCATAAAAATGGTATATTCATCGTCATAATCGTTTTTTACTCAATTGGTATGTTAATTAACTCAAAGGAAGCTTTTGATAAGAATATAGGGAGTGGTAATGAGTGGATAAGCTTTGATGAGGAGGTTAACTTCAATATTAATACGGCAGAAGAAAATGGTCTTAATTTTAGGATTGAAAACAAGGATTTTGCCAACTCAGTGAGAATTGATGGAGAGAAGTTAGGGACGATTGCTTTTGTAGAATGTACTTTAAAATCTATTGACTTAGGCCCTAATTTAAAAATGTCAAATATTCAATTCATTAGATGTACTATAGGAGAGTTTGATCTTGATTCATTCGCTGAATTGGGTAGATGCTTATTTCAAGCCTGCAATCGAATTGGGAAAATTTTCATTAGTCCAGAATGTCAGCTGTCATTGCTTTTGATTGTTGATAATAAAGACATTCAACGGATTGACGTAATGGGTAAAGTTGATAGAATATCTATCTCAAATAGGTCTAATGAATTTAAAGACAGCACCAATTGGGAATACTTAATACCCGAGTTATGGATCGATTTGAATGAGGTTCAACTGTTAAGTATCGATAGGCTATTAATTAATAAGTTAGACTTGAAGGATGCAAATTCTAACACTAAGATTGAATTAAAGAACTCAGGTGTAATGAGTTTGAAGCTTAAAGATTTAATAAAGCCTGATCTGAAATGCTATAATATTATGCCAATGGATAGTGATCATATACTTGATACAAGTTTTGATAATTGTGATTTAGATGGGGCGGTTTTTCATCATTGTGTCTTTAATGGTGTTAGTAATATTTATAGTTCAAAGCTTAGAAATGTTAACTCATTTGAAACGCAGTGGCCAATAGAATTCGGAACACATCCTAAATCATTAATGATAACCTGTCGAGAGTTGAAATTACTACATCAGAATACTGGTGATTATAGGAATCAATTCGTGTATCACCAAATGGAAATGGAAGCCTTTAAAAACTCTGAATGGGAAAGGCTTAAAAACATTAATGGCTTTTTCCCTTGCTTGCGGGAGTCTGTAGAGTATTTTATTAAAGTTAAGCTACCGTCATTTGCCAGTAACTTCGGCCTTTCTAGTTGGAAACCATTACTCAGCTATTTTACTCTACTTTTAATAGTAGTTAATGCCTTTATTTTATTTCAAGGACCTGAATTAGGGCTGGAATATGCATTTGGGATAAACCCATTAAGTTGGGATTGGTCATTGTTTTGGCACTTACTGTTACCCGTTCATAGTCGTGGGTTTAATGGTGTTGACTTGAATATTGGTATTGACTCGGTTTGGAGAATATTGGCTTCATTTTACATCTATCACCTCATTTTATCTTCAAGAAGACTTCTTCAGCAACGCTGATTGTAAGGTGGTTACTCAATTTAAATGCTTCATTTGTATTTCAATCTATTACTTATAACTTTGTATAACATACAATGTATATCTAATGAAAAACAAGGGGCTTGGTGAGTTTGAAGAGTTGGTGCTTTTGGCGGTCTGTATTTTAAAAGGGGAGGCCTATGGCATTAATGTAAAACAGGAAGTAGAAAAGCACAGCGGTCGCTCTATACTTTTAGGCGCGGTGCACATTACCCTCTACCGTTTGCAAGACAAAGGTTTGCTCAAATCTGAAATGGGCGGCAACACCGAAAAACGAGGCGACAGACGCAAACGTCTTTTCGAGATTACGCCTTCGGGCATGCGCCAATTGGAGGCCGCTCAAGATGTCCGCCAAAAAATGTGGCAGTTGATTCCGCAACTTAATGCAGGTCGCTAATGCCGAATAAGAAATTCAATACACCTAAACTCGCCAATTGGTTGGCGGCTAAGTGCATCAATAAAATGTACTTGGAAGAGTTTTTAGGCGACTTACAAGAAATTTACGAAGACAGAATGCTGGTCAAAGGCAAGCGGTATGCGCGGTTCATGTATTGGATCGATGCCCTCCATTTGCTTATAGGATTCTCGTCCTTTTCACTTTTTAAAACTCAAAGTAACAACACCATGATGATCAAAAACATGTTTAAAATTGCCTGGCGCAATGCCATCAGGCAAAAGCAATTTACCGTGCTCAACCTGCTCGGTTTAATTATCGGAATTAGCATTTCGCTCACGATTGGTCTTTTCATTCACCACGAAACTACCTACGACACATTTTTGCCCGAGATAGACCAGATATACCGTGTTAACCAACCTAATATATGGAGCGATTGGACCGCCCAAATGTCGAACACTGGGCCGAATGTGGCGGTAGCTTTACGAGAAGAAGTGCCAGAATTCGAGGCAGTCACTCGAATCATGTCCTTGGGCTCACAAATCACCAACTATAAAGCTGAGGCTAAAAAGGACAAGTCCTTTGAAGAAAGTGCCTTCTTCGCAGTGGAAAACAACTTTTTCGAAGTTTTTCCTTTTGAGTTTTCAGAAGGAAACCCAAAAACAGCCATTGAAGCACCCAATAGTATGGTGATAACTCAAAGTACTGCCGAGCGCTATTTTGGTTATGAAAGCGCCATAGGAAAAACGCTTGAAGTAAAACAATGGGACAACACATGGCAAAGCTTTGTGGTAACGGGTGTTTTGGTGGATGTACCAAGTAAATCTCACCTACAGTTTGATGTTTTGGTGTCGCTGAACAGCTACCAAGCCCAAATGGATCGTGATGGCTGGAAATGGATTTGGACGGCTTTTGGTACTTACGCAAAGGTAAATGACGGTACGAATATGGCTGTCTTGAACGATAAAATTCAAGCCATTCCGCCTAAATACGCACCAGCAACTACGGAACGAATTTTCAACCAGAGTTTTGAAGAGTTCACGGCTGGTAATCCTTGGAAACTCACTTTACAGCCTGTTAAAGAGATTTATTTATCGGAAGAGCCTCCTTACAATGCGTTCGGTCCGGTTGGGAATCCGCAAATAGTAAAGGTGTTTATAGCCATTGGAATTTTGGTGTTGGTACTTTCCTGCATCAACTTTATGAACCTTTCTACAGCCCGTTCTTCCAATCGCGCTAAGGAGGTAGGCATCAGAAAAGTGCTGGGTTCCGAAAGAGGTACTTTGATCAAACAATTCATCTTTGAGTCTACCTTGTTTGTGGCGATAAGCACACTAGCGGCACTCTTTATTGTCAATTCATCTTTGGGCTGGTTTAATGCCATTTCGGGGAAAGAGTTATTGCTCACGCCTTATTTAAGCCAACCTGTTTTTATTGCCGTATTGTTGGTTTTCGTTTTACTCTTGGGTTTTATCGCAGGAAGTTATCCAGCTTTCTACCTGTCTTCATTCAAACCCATTCAGGTATTTAAAGGTAAAATGAGCGCAGGTTTTAAGGGGAAGGGCATTCGAAATGGTTTAGTGGTTTTTCAATTCACCATTTCCATGACGCTGATTATTTGCACCTTCTTTGTTCAGAAACAGCTGAATTATACTTCCAATCTAGATTTGGGCTTTGCCAAAGAAAACGTGTTGCAAATAGGTAATATTGAGCAAATGGGCTTCGATACCGAACGCTTAAAGACAGAGTTGGCAGCCATGCCGGCTTTCTCTAAAGTTGGGAAATCCTTTGGTGTACCGCCTTATGTTGATTCGGGTGATCGGTATAAATCTACGGAACCAGAGGCGCCTGTGGTGGCTTTGAGCAATTTGCGAGTAGAAGCGGATTATTTGGAAGTATTGGGCTTAGAGTTTTTGGCAGGCCGTAATTTCGATCAAGCACTCACTACTGATAAATACAAAGTAATTCTGAATGAAGAAGCCGTGAAAGTATTGGGCTGGGGAGGCGATGACCCGACTAATGGCGTGGGTCAGTTTGTGGCTTTGGCATCAGGTAGCGAAGATAAATTTGAGGTCATTGGCGTGGTGAAAAATTTCAATTTCAACAGTGTGCGTCAAGAAATTGCGCCCCTAATTTTCATCAATATAGATAATGACAAGGTTTGGGATTATGGCGCTGGTCTGTCTTTTTATTCTATGCGTTTGAATCCCCAAGTTGTGGCCAATCCTGATGATTTACAGGCTGTACTCGATAAAGTAGAAGCAAGTATTAAGTCAGTAGATGCCACCATTCCTTTCGAGTACAGTTTTCTTGATGAAGACTTTGAAAATACATTTCAAGAAGAAAGCCGAATGAGTTTGGTGCTCAACATCTTCACAGTAATGGCCTTAATCATCGCCTGCTTAGGCCTTTTCGGTTTAGCTGCTTTCTCTGCCGAACAAAGGCTGAAGGAGTTGGGCATTCGCAAGGTTTTGGGTGCGAAAATTTCAGAATTGGTGGTACTGTTTTCTTCTGAATTCACCAAGCTATTTTTGATCGCGATGGTATTGGCATCGCCCATAGCTTACTTTTTAGTAGACCAATGGCTAAGTGATTTCGCCAACCGTACGCCTATTCATGTTTGGGTGTTTGCGGTGTCTACTTTAGGTACTTTGGCCATCGCTATTGTAACCATCAGTTATCAATCGCTAAGGGCTGCCCATAAAAATCCGGTGGATACGTTGAGGAGTGAGTAAGTATTAATCTTTAGCCCATGTAACCCGTATAGGTTACTTTAGAATCCATTCTAGCAGTTGAACATAAATTGTTAGAATGGATTTTCCTTTTAGGCTGCACTTTTATTTTCATTACGGAGGTCTTATCTTGTAAGGTGAGAGAGTTCATTTTTTGACTCATACTAGCTTTTCATAACCTTATAGAATGAGATTTTTTTTACGCCTAAGCCTAGTCCTAGTTTGTTGTTTCTCTGTTCAGTGGACTGACGCTGAACAATTGGAGCAAAACCAATTTTCTAAATACAGTCAAGAAATTGCCGGCTCAGATTTAGTCATTCACATGGTACCGATTACCGGAGGCCAATTTAAGGCCGGGAGTCCATTGACTGAAAAGGGAAGAAAGGAAGATGAAGGGCCCGTTCATCAAGTTTCGGTAGATGATTTTTGGATGGGAAGCTACGAGGTAACCTGGGACCTTTTCGAACTATTTTTGTATCGTGAAACCGACCATGAACTTTCGGAAGGAGATAGGGAGGTTGATATTCAAATTGATGGAATTTCTGGAGCAACCATGCCCTATGTAAATTTCAATAAGCCGGGTTATCCATTAATAAATGTGACCCAATACGCTGCTGCCACTTTTTGTAAATGGCTAAGTGCCAAAACGGGGCATTTCTACAGACTGCCTACTGAAGCAGAATGGGAATATGCAGCTAGAACCAATAGTGAAAAAGCATTTCCCTTTGAAGCAGATGCCATTAATGATTACGCTTGGTACAAAGAGAATAGTGGCGAAAATCTACAAAAAGGAGGTCTGAAAGCTCCAAATAAATGGGGTTTATATGATATGTATGGAAATGCATCCGAATGGGTTTTGGATAGTTACGATCCCAACTATTATAAAGAAATTGAAGGAGCTAAGAATCCAGTTCTATTTACCGATGAATTATACCCAAGGGTAGTGAAAGGAGGCTCTTTTAAAGATGATGCTGATAAACTAAGACCAGCAGCACGTGATTTTTCTGACAAAAGCTGGAAAAAAAGAGATCCACAAATTCCTAAAAGCCTTTGGTGGCTCACTGATGCTACTCATGTTGGATTTCGCATTGTAAGACCAAAAGTAGCCCCTCCTAAAGCTGAGTGGGAAAAGTATTGGGGTAAACCTATTAAAGAATATTAATCGAAATGTTATGAAAGACTTTACTGAAACAAACTTTACTACCAGAAGAAAATTTCTAGAAACTACCGCACGAGTGGCAGGAACGGGTGCTTTATTAAGTGCATTACCCCTTTCCATGAGTGCCTTTGTTGGTGGGGCAGGAGAAATAAAAGTAGCACTAGTGGGTTGCGGTGGAAGAGGCACAGGCGCTGCTTCACAAGCCATTGAAGCTGATCCTGATGTGCGTTTGGTGGCCATGGCCGATGTGTTTTCCGACCGATTGGAAGAAAGCTATAAAGGACTATCTGCAAAGTATGCAGACCAAGGAAAAGTGAAAGTGACAGAAGCTTCAAAATTCACCAGTTTTGATGGCTATAAAAAAGCCATTGATATGGCTGATGTTGTTATTTTGACTACCCCTCCAGGTTTCCGCCCCCAACACTTTGAGTATGCCGTTCAGCAAGGCAAGCATGTATTTATGGAAAAGCCAGTTGCCACTGATGTGGTGGGAATTAAGCGAGTATTGGAAGCAGGTAAGTTAGCTCGTCAAAAGAAGCTAAATGTGGTAGTAGGGTTGCAAAGGCACTATCAGAAGAATTATAGAGAAGTAGAAAAACTAATAAAAAATGGTAGTGTAGGCGATATCGTTTCGGGTCAGGTGTATTGGAACAGCGCAGGTGTTTGGACAAGGCCGCGCGTAGCAGGACAAACCGAACTGGAGTACCAAATGCTCAACTGGTATTACTTCACTTGGATTTGCGGAGATCATATTTTAGAACAACACATCCATAACATAGATGTGGCCAATTGGTACATCGGTGCACGTCCAATTTCAGCGCAAGGTATGGGAGGGCGAGAAACTAGAATTGGAAAAGATACCGGCCACATTTTCGATCATCATTTTGTCGAATTTGTATATCCAGAAGGTCAAGTAATTTCTAGCCAATGTAGGCATCAGCGCGGATGTATGAATAGGGTAGAAGAGGTTTTTCAAGGTACTAAAGCAAATATTACTGTGAATGGTGGAAATATTGGAATTGTAAAAGGAAGAAATGGCCAGTCCATTTTAAACTACAACGGACAGAACGATATCAACCCATATCAGCAAGAGCATAATGAATTATTTGCGGCCATAAAAGCAGGAGAGCATCGCCTAGATGATGTTGATTATGGAGCTGAAAGTACCATGACCGCCATTATGGGTAGGATGGCCACCTACTCTGGGCAAGTAATTACTTGGGATGAAGCCATGGCCAGCGATTTAAAGTTAGTGCCAGATCTCAATTCATTTAATGATGAAGCCCCAATTTTACCTGACGCCAATGGCGTTTATCCTGCCGCTGTTCCGGGCAAAACAAGATTCTTTTAAATCTATACTATGAAACGTAGAAACTTTTTTAAGACGGGCCTACTGGGTGCATCAGCCGCTTTGGTTGCAAATCCATATAGTGCCTTTGCTAATGCAACAACTCAAAATGGAACGTTTAAACTGAATTATGCGCCACATTTTGGAATGTTTAGAAGTTCAGCCTCTGGTGGTGTTTTGAACGAGTTGGACTTTATGCATGAAGCAGGTTTTAGGTCTATGGAGGATAATGGAATGAAAGGCCGAAGCTTAGATGAACAAAAGCAAATTGCCAGTAAAATGGAAAAGCATGGAATGACCATGGGTGTTTTTGTGGCGCATACCATTTTCTGGACGGAACCAAACTTGACTTCAGGTAAACAAGACTGGAGAGATCAGTTTTTGAAGGAAATCAAAGAATCAGTTGAAGTAGCCAAAAGGGTGAATGCCAAATGGATGACGGTGGTTCCTGGTCATGTTGATTTGCGGAAAGACATGGGCTATCAAACCGCCAATGTGATTGAGTCATTAAAACAAGCCGCGGCTATTTTAGAGCCGCACGGTTTAACCATGGTGCTTGAACCGCTCAATTTCAGAGATCACCCTGGGCTTTTTCTTACAAAATCCGCTCAAGCTTTTGAAATCTGTAAAGCGGTAGACAGCCCTTCGTGCAAAATTCTATTCGATATTTATCATCAGCAAATTCAAGAAGGAAATCTTATTCCAAATATAGATTTGAGTTGGGACGAGATTGCTTATTTCCAAGTGGGGGATAATCCTGGCAGAAAAGAACCAACTACTGGCGAAATCAACTACAAAAATGTGTTTAAGCATATTCATTCCAAAGGGTTTAAAGGAGTAGTAGGAATGGAACATGGTAACTCTATGTCTGGAAGAAAGGGCGAAGAGGCTGTAATTGAAGCCTATCGTCAGAGCGATAGCTTTTAACTTTAGAACAAGCCTACTTTGTATGTAATGGAAAGTGATAGATTGAAGTTATGGTCTATTACTTTCCAGAAGCTGCCTTATCTAAAAACCAAATCAGGTTACCATGGCTAGGCTTTATGTAAGTTGCTGGATAGCGCTCACAGTCGCCAGTGATACTTAGGACTTCGTTTACTTTTTCAGCTTTGGCTTGGCCGGTTACCAGAAAGCAAACTTCTTTGGCGTTGTTAATGACTGATCCTGTAAGTGTAATTCGTTTTTGGCCAGATATTGGGTGCTCTGCTACTTCACAAACTTCCTTTGAAGTGAGCAATTCCATTTGATGAGGGAAAATTGAAGCGGTGTGGCCGTCTTCCCCCAAACCAAGTATTATTAAATCGAATTGCGGTAAACCGTTAATCGGAGGTAGGTTTTCGGATATAAGTTTTCCATAACGGACAGCTTCTTCATCTGGGTCGCATTCACCGAAAACTCGATGTATATTTTCTTCAGGAATTTCTAAATGCTGAAAGAGGTACTCGTGCGTCATTCCATAATTACTTTCTCCAGAAGTAGGTGGTACACAGCGTTCATCACCCCAGTAGAAATGGAATTTAGGCCATTCAATTTTGTCTGAGTATTTATTTACTAGAATTTCAAATAGAAGTTTGGGGGTTGAACCACCTGAAAGTGCAATATTCAGCCTATTTACTTCTCGCTGAATTTCACACAGGTAATCTGCAAAGGCTTTTGCTGTAGCCTCGGGGTTTTTAAAGGTTTTTATTTCCATTGAATTAAAATCTTAACTCTTATTCATATTGGTAACTTCTATGGCAGCTGAAGCAATTTTTAATTTGCTATTGCTTGCCTTTATGGCTTCCAAAATTTTAATGTAGAGCATATCTTTTGTAGTTCTACGCATTTTGTAATTCACAACATATCGTAGCGTAAAAGTCATCCAACTTTCGTCAAAAGACATACTTACCATAGGTGTGATTTGTGCATTTTCTACATACAAACTCTGGGTCATTTTATTCCATGCATCTTGAGAGTTTTTGGCAAAGTTTCCCAATGACTCGTCCATAATCTTCAGAAAAACTTCTTTGGCATATTTGTAATCCGACTCGGTTTTGAGCGGAATCTTCATTTCATCCCATAGAAAAGGAAAATCAGCTGAATAGTTGAAAACAGGCTCTTTGAATACAAAGCTGTTCGAAATTCTTACAATCCTACCGTTGTATAAATCTCCATTTACCCACTGACCAACTTCCATAAGGGTGGTGCGCAAAACGCCAATATCCATTACATCGCCTTTAATTCCGCCAAGTTGAACACGGTCGCCAGTTTTATAGAAGTTCCCAAATACAATGGCCAACCAACCCGCAACACTTGTAATTACCTCTTGCAAGGCAAAGGCAATTCCAGCCCCAGCAACGCCTAGCGCTACACCAAAACCGCCTAAACGGTCGCTGTAAACAGTCGTAATGAGAATTATGGTCAAGAAATAACCTATGAAACTAATGAGTTTTTTAGTCCTGTGCCGGTTGTCAGCTGCTTTGATTTTTCCAGTGAATCTGTTCTGGATAAATTTAATCAGTATCCAGATGACAGATAGACCAACGAAAACGATCACCAAATTGCTGATAGTAGGGTCATTCATAAGTTCTTTAATACTCTTTTCCATAAGGCAAGAACAGGTGCTTGGTGAAAATACTTAATCTAAATCAATTTTGATGAAAACACCCCTAATCCTTTTTTAGCTGCAATTCAATTCTACTTACAATGGAGGATAATTTATCTATAGCGTTAATCTTGATAGCGTTTTTTGGTATTTCTAATGTAGCTAATTGCGATTGAATTAAGCTAGCCTGCATATAATGCTGCTTTCTATTTGCCAGCCTAGCAGTTGCTTCATGTTCAGTGATATCTAAAAATACCCATGTAATAGAAAGTCTTTGAGAAAGGTAATCTCTGTAAGATTGTTTTAAAGCTGAGCAGGCTAAAATAAATTCTGATCTGTGTGTATTTAAAATGTGTTCTACAATAGAGGCTAGCCAAGGCCATCGGTCGTCATCTGTTAATGGCGTTCCGCTGCTCATTTTCATTAAGTTAGCTTTTGAATGAAAATCGTCTGCATCTAAATATGGAAGGTGTAGAGATTTAGACAAAGCTTCAGCCACGTTACTTTTTCCCGCGCCCGAAATACCCATTATTACAATGATATTTTTCATATAACCCTTCAAATTTACCGAATATCAGAAATATAAAGGTTGTCCATTCTGTTTGGTTTTACTAAAGATGTATAAATCATTTTTATGCTATAAATTAAGGGGTAATGAAGAGCCTGCTCGTAGCAATATTGATTTTTGCCTGCTTGCCTACCAATGCCCAAGGTGTTGGAGAGCCTTCTTATATTCGGAGTGTGTTTTTTAGAGGAGGAAGTTCTTATGTGAGTTCTCAGGATTCTAAACAGTTATTGGCATTTCTTGACTCCATTCCGAGTGTACATAATTTTATGATTACAGTGCATAGTCATACAGATGATGTGGGCGGAAGTGAATACAATGAAGTGCTTTCTGAAGCACGAAGTCAGTCGGTTATAAAAATACTATTAAAGAATAAAGACATAAAAAGGGAGTCTATTGAAATCAAAGATTTCGGACTTTTTAACCCCACTTACGACAATTCTACAAACTATGGTAGGCGCATGAATAGGAGGGTGGACATTATTTTTTGGCTCACGATTTAATACGTTTATTATCTGTATTCCGGATTTTCAAAGCTCCATCGGTTGCCATTATCCCAATCTTTTCTCGAGTTACCATAAGCAGAATAACCACCAGCTTCTTTTAACATTTTTCCTAGGTGCAAAAGATTGTAGGTCATAAAAGTGGTATTACGATTAGTGAAATCATTTTGACTGGCGTTTGATTCTTTGTCTAAGTAACTCGGTCCAGGCCCAATTTCGCCAAGCCATCCGCAATCTGATTGAGGTGCAATAGAATAGCCAATATGTTGCAAAGCATAAAGTATTGACATGGCATTGTGTTTTACTCCATCTTCATTACCTGTAATTACGCATCCGCCTACTTTGCCATAAAAAAGGTATTGGCCTTTATCGTTTTGCATGCCACTCATGGCGTATAGGCGTTCAATAAGTTTTTGAGCCACTGACGACTTTTCACCCAGCCAAATGGGAGTTCCGATAATGAGAATATCAGCATCTAATACGCGTTTCACTAATTCTGGCCATTCGTCTTTTCCCCATCCTTGTTCGGTCATGTCGGGGTATACACCAAAAGCCACATCATGATCTACCAATCGAATGTGATCAACAGCAACTCCTTCCTTATCCATAATGTCCATAGAAACCCTCATAAGTCCATGAGTGTGACTTTCTTCTGGAGATTTTTTCAGCGTGCAATTGATATATAATGCTTTTAACGATGTGAAATCTATATCCTTCATAATATAGGGTTTGAGTTATTTAATAGTGTAACTGGTTTAGTCAGGGTATGTTAAAACTTATTTAGTGGCAGGTAGTTTTGTCGATAAACTTGTTTACAAGCTTCTACAGTTTGCGCAGTTTTCACCACGAGAATGTTTTACTAACTTATTGATTTATAGTTGTTAATTTTTTGGTACGGCAATGGTGTTAATGCCATTGAACTAAATTTTATAATGATGAAAAATATGCCCAGAATTAAAAACGAAAAACAATACGAAGCCTTGAGAGACCAAGGAATGAGTAAAGAAAAAGCTGCTAGAATTGCCAACACACCTGATAGTGGAGTAAAAGGAGGTAAAGCAAAACCTTATGAAGAGCGAACCAAGTCCGAACTATATGATAAAGCCAAACAAGTTGGAATTGATGGTCGATCTAAGATGAATAAGCAGCAATTAATTGACGCACTTCGCGAAGATTGAAAAAGGAAAGAGGCACCCTAAAAGCAGAATATTAAACCAAAAACCTGACATCCGCTTTACAGGTAGCCCCTTAAATTTTTAATGATAAGCTGTTTAGGCAGTTTGTTCTTCGTGTTTACCTTCAGCTACTTCTTCAACTACTTTTGCATTAAAAGCATCTAGGTCTTCTGGGCTTCTTGAAGTAACGAGTCCTTCATCAACCACTACTTCTTGATCTACCCAGTGTGCTCCTGCGTTTTCTAAATCTTTTCTGATGGAGGAAAAAGATGTCATTTTACGACCTTCTACTACTTCTGCCTCAATAAGCAACTGAGGTCCATGGCAAATAGCAGCTACAGGCTTATGCGCTTTAAAAAAGCTTCTTATAAACTCAATGGCTTTGTCATTTCTTCTTAATAAGTCAGGGTTAATTACTCCCCCCGGCAATACGAGAGCGTTATAATCCGAAGCATCTACGTTATCCAAAACAGCATCTACATCTACGTCTTTGCTCCAATTGCCATCTTTCCAACCTTTAATCGTTCCGCTTTCGGGAGCAATCACATGGGTAGTTGCTCCTGCTTTTTCCAAAGCACTTTTAGGAGATGTTAATTCTGATTCTTCAAAACCATTTGTGGCTAAAATGGCTACTTTCTTTCCTTCTAAATTTTCCATTTTTTGATTTGTTTTTTGGTGTTACGCATTGTTTAGAGTTAAACAAACCGATCGTTCACCGTGGGTTAAACAATAAATATTGATTAGTTGAAAAGCCCAGTGGATTACTCTACTGGGCCTTTTTAGGTTTAAAGGGAGTCAATGAATTTTTTTACTGATTCTTTTGACTCACCGGTTTTCTCTTGAATTCTGCCAATTAATTCATCTTCTTGGCCTTCGGCATAAGTCAAATCGTCATCGGTAAGGTTACCATACTTTTGTTTCACTTTGCCTTTAAGTTGATTCCAATTTCCTTTGATTTTATCTGTTGTTGCACTCATGATTTTTATTGTTTAGTGATGCTTCCTATGTTGCAACGCCTGTTCCAATAATTAATCACTTTCGTAAGTGTCTGTTTGTTAGTTTTTTATCTGTTGTTTGTATTGTTAATGTATGAATCGTTATGTGATAGTTTTCTACAAAGCATGGATAAGATTGCACACATCGTTAACTATATGAGCATAAAAAGCAACGCGCTTTTGTAACCTTTCTCAATGCTTTGAGTATATTGTTTACAAAAGTGATGATAATATTGATTCAATGAGAGGGACACACTTAGGAGAATTTGAGGAATTAGTGCTTTTAGCAGTTGCCGCACTCAATGATAACGCTTATGCTGTGGTGGTAAAAAGCGAAATTGAAGAGAAGGCCGATCGAAAAGTAAATATTAGCGCAATCCATACTGCGCTTTATCGGTTGGAGGAGAAGGGTTTTTTAGAATCAAGTGTAGGTGGAGCAACCAAGACTAGAGGAGGGAAGAGCAAGCGTTTTTTCAAGGTCACCGCTTACGGCTTTAAATCTTTGAGAGAAGCCCAATCACTGCGCCAGTCTTTTTGGAGTATAATTCCACAACTATCAACTCAAGAATGAAACAACAAGCACCTCCTTTACTACTAAGAAAACTACTGAAACGGATTATTGCCTATGAAATCTACGATGAGGTAGAAGGTGATTTAGCAGAACTTTTTCACGAACGATTGAATGAAATGAGTTTAGCAAAAGCCAAATGGCTTTATTTCATCGATGTGCTTTGCTCGCTTCGCAACTTCAACTTAAAACGAAAACTCTCATTTTATAACCCACTGGTCATGTACAAAAACTATTTTAAAATCACTTTTCGCAATTTGCTCAAACACAAGGGCTATTCTTTCATTAATATTTTTGGCTTGGCCTTAGGAATGGCCTCTTGTCTGCTCATTCTTCTTTTTGTAAACAACGAACTGAGTTTCGATGGATTTCATAAGAAGAAAGCTAGTATCTATCGACTAGATGAAGTGCAAAGTTTCGGTTCGGTTTCAGAACAAAAAGTAGCGCTTTCAATGTATCCAATGGGGCCGAATCTGTTGCTCGACTACCCAGAAGTGATTGATTTTACTCGGTTTTGGGGAATGAATAGAACCTTGTTGAAGCATAATAATCAATCTTTTTATGCTGAAAATCTGGCTCGTGTTGATACTTCTTTTTTGAAGATGTTTGATTTCGAGCTTGTTGAAGGGAATAAGGCTAATGTTTTTGAAGAGCCCAATAATATTATCATAAGCGAATCACTTGCTAAAGTGATTTTTGGAAACGAAAACCCCTTGGGACAACTGATTGATGTGGATGATGACAGAGAAAATCAGATGAAAGTGGCTGGTGTTTTTGCCGATACCCCTGATAACTCTCATTTACAATTTGATGCCTTAGTCAGTACAAAACTTTGGGAGGAGGAAAATAGAGGGAACTGGGGATGGAATTTTTTAAATACCTACATCCAATTGGCAGATAATACTGACGCTGAGAGGCTAGAAGCCAAGCTTGATGATTTCTTAGTGAAGTATTTGGGAGAGGATATTTTGAATGCATACTCTTTATTCCTTCAACCTCTATCTGATGTTCATTTAGGTTCAATGGACATAACCCACGATTATTATAACCATAAGAAATTCGACCGTAGTTCAGTGAATATATTTCTGATACTTGCCTTTTTCGTTTTGCTCATTGCCAGTATCAATTTCATGAATCTTTCTACAGCCAGAGCGGCTACCCGATCTAGAGAAGTAGGGGTTCGTAAATCAATAGGAGCCTTTAAAGGACAAATTACTGGGCAGTTTATGATAGAGTCCATTATGTTATCTTTCATTGCGCTAATTATTGCTTTTTTATTGAGCTGGGCCGCAATAGCTCCACTCAACGGAATTATTGATAGAAATCTTGATCTGAGTCTCATTTTCCAACCCATTAACCTAGTTCTTGTTTTGATTGTAACTACAACCATAGGGTTACTTTCAGGTGTTTACCCTGCTTTGGTAATGTCTAGATTCAATACAATAATGGCTCTAAAGGGAAGTGGAATGAAATCAGGAAAGTCGTTTTTTAGAAATGCACTGGTGGTTTTTCAATATGCTATTGCCATTACAATTATCATTGGTACCGTTTTGGCCACTGAACAGCTCAATTATATGCAAAATCTAGATTTGGGTTTTAAAAAGGATTTAGTCGTTGCTGTAAATATGTATAGCGATACAAATACTAAATATGATTTACTTAAAACCGAGTTAATGAGTCAAAAAAACATTACCAATGTAACGGCTACTAAACAACGCTTGGGCAATAATCTACATCAAAACGGAATGCAGTATAGGTCAGATACGGCATTAATAACGGGAGTTACTTCTTCTGTAGTAGTAGATCATAACTTTATGGACTTTTATGAGATGGAAATTGTAGAGGGAAGGGCTTTGAGTGGAGAATACGCTAATGATAAAGCAGGTTTAAGCTTTGTAGTAAATGAATCATTAGCAAAAGAACTGGGAGCTGGCGGTAAAGAGGTATTGGGTATGGCCTTTCACTACGATGGTATGGATACTTTAGGGACGATTGTAGGAGTGGTAAAAAATTTCAATTACAATAAACTAAACCTGAAGGTCGACCCACTGTTTCTATCCTATCAAGAATGGGGTTGGAGTGAGGTGAATGTTAAACTCAAGGCTGATAATATCCAAGAAGGACTTGCTGAAATAGAGTCGGTATGGTCTACACTATTCCCTCAGCGTCCATTCGAATACCAATTTTTAGACGACCACATTGATAAAATGTATAAGTCGGAACAGCAGCTCACTAAAGTAATCAGCATTTTGTCTGTCTTGGCCATTATCATTGCTTCCCTTGGCCTTTTCGGCTTGGCTTCTTTCACGGTGAAACAGCGTTTGAAAGAAATGGGAATCAGAAAAGTACTAGGTGCTTCGGTGAGTGAAATTGTAATGATTCTTTCAAAGAAATTCACAGCCCTGGTTTTGATCGCATTTCTTATTTCTGCACCAATTACTTTCTACTTAATGGAGGGGTGGCTAGCAGGTTACGCCTATAGCGTAGGTATTGGGGCTGGTATTTTCTTGATTGTTGGCGTAGGCTCTTGGCTGATTGCCTTACTTACTGTCAGTTTTCAATCTTATCGTGTGGCCAGTTCAAACCCTGTTGAAACTTTAAGGATAGAGTAAGGCATTGAATTAGTCTTTATATCTTTGGGCATGCCCCAAAATATAGCTGTTATTGGAGGAGGGGCGGCAGGTTTTTTTGCCGCCTTTTCTTGTAAAACCCATTCGCCCAATGCTAGGGTTACCATTTTTGAGAAAACCGGAAAGTTACTTTCTAAAGTGAAAGTTTCTGGTGGTGGACGCTGTAATGTAACGCATGCTTGCTTTAATAATAATGACTTAGTTAAATTCTACCCAAGGGGCGGTAAACATTTAAAAAAAGTATTCGGTCAGTTTACTACTAGCGACACAGTGGCATGGTTTCAAGAAAGAGGAGTAGAGCTGAAAGCTGAGGCCGATAACCGAATGTTTCCGATTACTGATAACTCGCAAACGATTATTGATTGCTTTTTAAAGGAAGCGACTAAGCTCGGTATTCAAGTAGTAGTTAACGCCAATGTAAATTCTATTCAACCTAAACAACCTGGTTTTGATTTAAAAATTGGAGAGAAAACCCAGTATTTCGATAAGGTAATAGTCGCTTCTGGTGGAAGCCCAAAAGCACAAGGTTTTGACTGGCTGAAAGCTTTAGGACACGAGATTATTCCTCCGGTTCCGTCACTGTTTACTTTCAATATGCCCAAAGAATCCATTAAGAACTTAATGGGACTGTCTGTTCCAAATGCTACAGTGCGTGTTCAGGGCACTAAATTGCAGCAATCGGGGCCATTGTTGATCACCCATTGGGGAATGAGCGGCCCAGCCATATTAAAGACTTCTGCATGGGGAGCTCGTGTGCTTTCAGATCTTAATTATGATTTTAAAATTCAGGTAAATTGGTTGGGTTCTATGAATGAAGAAGAGTTGAGGGCTTGGTTTACCAATTCTCTTCAAACCATAGGAAAAAGGAAAATCAGGAATAAAAATCCGTTTGAAATACCTAATCGACTTTGGGACTTCTTTTTAGAGAAAGTGGAAGTTGATGGAGAGGGCATTTGGGCAGAACTGAGCAAGAAAAGCCTTAATAGGTTAATTAATCTACTACTCAATGATACTTATCAGGTGAAAGGAAAAACTACTTTTAAGGAAGAGTTTGTTACCTCGGGAGGAGTTGCACTTTCTGATGTAGACTTTAATTCAATGGAAAGCAGAAAATGCCCAGATTTATTCTTTGCGGGCGAAGTAATTGATGTGGACGGTGTAACCGGAGGTTTCAATTTTCAGGCCGCTTGGAGTACAGGGTTTGTGGCTGGTAAAACTTCAGAATAGATTTATTAGACACAAAAAAAGAGCTCCTGATTTTTCAGAAGCTCTTTTGGGTTTGATAATTCAAACTCAATTTAGATTTTTACAAGCTCAGCTTGAATGTTATACTTTTCTATAATGCGCTGAGTGAACTGCATGCTACCGTGTGGAACATAAATCTGAAATTCACCACTTTTCATTTTAGCCAATAGTTCAAGTACTTTCCATTTGCTGGCTAATTCACCAGGGTCAACATCTTTCTTAGAGATTTCGAAATAACCTTTACCTCCCCATTTTTCACCTGTAATGTCAGGGATTAATTCAGATTCGTGATTTTGGCCTACGATACTTGCAGGTGCTTCATAAGGTTCAATAGTGGCTTTAATGTCAGTGTAACCTCTGCGCAAAAGCTTACTAATTACTTCTTCAATTTTCTCATCGTACTTTGAACCTTTAGATTCTGCTGTCATAACTTCTTTTTTGGATTAGAAATCCGTTCAATTAAACAATATATTCAAAAAAGCAGGATTGACGTTTGTTGATCAAACCCTACCTTCTATAAATTCTAATAGATTTTAATTTCCCTCCGGTGGGGTAATCATAATATGTGCCCGGTGTGTACCAGGGAACATCAACCAAGGATGACCAGGGCCATTTGGTCGTAAGGGTAATCCTGTCGAAGCCTGAGTAGCTTTAGGCGTGTAGATTACGTATCTATAACTCGCGCCTTCAATTTCCTCTGTATCAGGATTATATTTGGCATTTTGGCCATAATAGATGTGAAGTACAGAGCCATAGTTTGGCATTTTTAAAGTGCCAGCCTCAGCTTCTTCTTCTCTTATATTAAGTATTTCTGCTCGGCCTTTTCCTTTCGATTTTAAATCACGCCCGCGGGTCATAAAAGGTTCGGCATCAACACCATAACAAACTACCTCAAATCCTTCTTGATTTGGGTCGTCTGAGCGAACAATGAAACCGTTTGTTCCTTCACGCAGGGTGATAAACTTTCCATCTTCATCAAATCCATATACATGAGCCCCATCTCTTACTTCAACAGGTGCAGCAAGCAATGCCATTTTTATTTGATCTTCCTTATTGTCTTGAGCATTGCAGCTGACGCATAAGGCTAGTGAAAAACAGAATGAGATAAACTTTAGGGATTTCATTTGCGCAGATATGCCGCAATATACAAATTGTCTAGCATTTAACAGAATATAACGCTCAATAGAATTAATTAATAGTAAATAAATTGTTATGTTGGAAGGTTTTTCAAAAATAGGAAGCCCCAATTTCGCGCTTCAAACCTTATTAGCGTGGAATAGGTGTGGCCTAAATTGAAAAGTTTCCTCATCTTTAGCCCTATTGAGAATATCGTTATATGGAAAAATCAATTTACCGCACTGTTAATTATTCTAAAACCCTGATTACCGAATTAATGATTCCTTCTTACGCTAATTTTGGAGGTAAAATTCATGGGGGAACGATTCTGTCATTAATGGACAAGGTGGCTTACGCATGTTCGGCCAAGCATGCCGGTGGTTATTGCGTTACGGCTTCAATGAATGTGGTCGATTTTTTAGCACCTGTTGAGGTAGGCGACTTGGTGCATTTGCATGCTTCTGTAAATCACGTAGGTACTTCTTCTGTAACGGTGGGAATAAGAGTAGAGGCGGAGAGTATTATTACGGGTGAAATCAGACATACAAACTCTTCATACTTCACTATGGTGCGCTTGGATGCAACTTCTAAGAAGGCAATTCCAGTTCCAGGTTTAATTTTGGAAACCAGAGAGGACATGAGGCGATTTTTAGAGGCGATGAAACGTAAAGAATTGGTGCAGGAATACAAGGCCAACTTCAAAAACACTGTGGATAGCTTAGACCTAGATCATATTGAAGAATTGCTGAAGGGCCAGAACTGCCAGATTCAAGGGGCTTGAGCTAATTTTATTCAGAAATAATAGCCACACAGCGTACCGCACTCAAGTTCTGACTTATAGTAGTCCAATGCTGGCCTTTGTCCATCGAGGCATAGAGGTTGCCATTGTTTGTACCGAAGGCCAAAGTATTACCCTTGATGTCCATTGCATCGCGCAAAACCAAATCAAATGCAGGTTTAGGTAGTCCGTTTTCGAGCGACTCCCAGTTTTGCCCAGCATCTTTTGTATAATAAACGGCTAGTTTTTGATGATGTGGAATTCTCAAATGATCGCTCTGAGCCGGAATTACCCAAGCCTCTAAATCATTGTCTTCCGCAATGGCCATCGCAAAACCATAGACTGCTTTTCCTTTATGATCAGTAATGTCTTGCCAAGTTTTCCCTAGGTCTTCAGAGCGGTAGATTCCACAATGGTTTTGTTGCCAAAGCACATTGGAATTCAATTTTGATTGGCAAATCGTATGCGGATCGTGGCCTACTACGCTTTCTGTATTGGGTAAAAAGAAGGCTTTGAGCCCCGTATTGGTCGGTTGCCAAGTAATGCCACCATCATAAGTTTGAAAAACACCTGCACAACTAATGCCCACAATTAAATGGTTTTCATTTTCTGAATTGGAAAGAACGGTATGTAAAAATGGAGAGTTGCTTCCTTTTCCACCACCTTGCCAACTTGCGCGAGAAGGATGGTTGCTAAGGCCATTCATTTCGTTCCAACTTTTGCCTAAATCATCAGAATAAAATAAGGCAGCGGGTTCAGCGCCAATATAGAGACGTTGAATACTGCCAATATTTTGAGACTCAATCGTCCAAATGGATTTGAGTGTAAAGGGGCTTTCTGTTGAAAATTTGGGGCTGCTCACTTCGGTAAATGTTTCGCCCATATTTGCTGAAACATAAACCTTTGGTCCCCAGTGTTTGTGGTTAATGGCTACCCACCAATTTTGATTCTTATCGGTATGAAAAGCACCAATAGGCATTCCAATAAAGTGAATGTCGACCAAAACCCACTCGCTGTTTACCGCTTGCTTGTAAATAAGCAAACCCTTATCTGTGCCTACTGCTAACTTCATTATCCTCCTGATATGGCTTGTATAATGTGGATTTGAGCGGATTTTGGTAATACTGAATGTGCCTTCTCGTTATAAGGTTCATCGTCAATATAGAACTTTACGTGTTCTCTGATCTGACCTTTTTCGTCAGCCAAATAGCCTTGTATTCCTTGGTGTTTTTTCTCTAGTTCCGAAAGAAGTATTTCAATGCTGTCCGCTTCAATGTATTCTTCCTTTAAGTTAGGGAAGAAGGTTTTGAGGGCAGATGTAAACATTACATGAGGCATAAACTCAAAGCTATTAAAATCTGTAAGAATTCAATTCAAAATTAAGCTTGGCCAAAATCACTTTTCCCGCCTGTCTTTTTGATCAAACGGGTGTTTTCAATTTCGATATTATGAGAAAATGCTTTGCACATATCATAAACCGTTAAGGCAGCCACCGATGCGCCAGTCAAAGCTTCCATTTCAACCCCGGTTTTTCCAAAGGTTCTGGCCTCGCAGGTAATTTCAACCCTAAGATTTTCTAATAATTTGATGTCAATTTCAACTTTGCTCAAAGGCAGATTATGACAAAGTGGAATCAATTCAGAAGTTCTTTTTGTGCCTTGAATGCCGGCAATAATGGCGGTTTGAAAAACAGGGCCTTTCAAAGTTTTGATTTCACCTTCAGCAATATGAGCCTTCATTTCTTCTGGCAGTTGAACAATACTTTGAGCAATGGCGGTACGTTTGGTCTCTGCTTTATCGCCAACATCTACCATGGTGGGCTTGTTCCGATCTATATGGGTGAATTCTTTGCTCATGATTTAAACAGATTTCTAAAAGGTACAAAATCGTAGACTTCTCCTGCTTTGAAATCCGATTTTTCAGCAGGAAGAATTACGAAACCATCGGCCACAGCAAGATTAGCGAAATCTCCCGATCCATGTCCAATAAATGGTGAAGCTGTTAAGGTTCCGTTTTCATCAATATCAATGGCGCATTCTAAAAAGTAGGTTAGTGGGGGTGGAAAATTGACTTCTTTGTTGAGTTTCACTTTAATGCTTTTTGATTCAACCTTCAGCGAAGCATTTACCCAAGCTTGAATATAAACTGATGCGCACATAAATGATGAAACGGGGTTGCCTGGCAAGGCAAAAATGGTGCTTCCACTAGGCGCGATACCAAACCAAAAGGGCTTTCCTGGTCGCTGATTTACTTTGTGAAAATGCTTCTGAACACCCAATTCTTCTAAAATTTCAGGCAGGTAGTCAAACTTTCCTTTCGACACACCACCCGATAAAACGATGCATTGATAGGTTTTGATCAAGGCTGCCAAATCCTCTTTCATCACAGCCTTGTTGTCGTTCATGTGATGCATGGAGGTTTCGATTCCATATTGATTGAGCAAAGCCTGCACTCCATAATTTCCAGACCTTCTGATTTGATGCGCTTCAGGCGTACTTTCAATGGGTACTAATTCATCGCCAGTGGTAATTATCACCGCTTTGGGCGGAATAAGTACTGAAAGTTCAGCTTTACCAATGGCTGCTGCAATATTCATTTCTGGAGCGCCTAATCGAATTCCTTTTTTAAGAAGGGTGTCACCTAATTGTTTATCCATTCCTTTGAAATGGACATTCTGTTGAGGTTTAATCGTTTCAATATTTATGGTTGCGGTATCATCGGTAATCGATATGTCTTCGTAGCGAATAACGGTATCTAAGCCAATGGGCATCATGGCACCCGTCATAATTTGGACACATTTAGCTTCATTCTTGACGGTGTATTGTGGTGTGCCTGCCGAAATAGTTTTTTCGATTTTAAAGCTACGTTGCCCTTTTTCGAACTCGGAAAAGGTAATGGCAACTCCGTCCATCGTTACTCGGTCGAAAGGAGGGAAGGGACGATCGGCTTTGAGGTCTTCGTTTAAAATTAGACCTACACAGTCCTTTAATTCCCTTTGTTCAACCAAGGGAATGAAAGGGTGACTTTTAACAATATTAAGTGCTTCTGTAAACTGAATGAATTCCATAAGGTGATTTTATCCGCCAATGGTGGCCATTGATTCAAAAGGGTTTGATGATTTTTGTTGAGCTTCGAAGCCGTCTTTCGCTCGGTTGCTAAACAGCGTTCTGAATTGATTTCTAATCTCTTCGTCCGTAGCACCAGCTCGCATAAAGTCTATAAAACTGAAGCTTCCTCCATCGTAAAGACAGGTTTTTAGTTCGCCTTTGGGCGTTAGTCTTATTCTGTCGCAGGAATGGCAAATGGTACGTGTATAGGCTGGAATAATTCCAAAGCTTCCTTTGGCATTCGGTAATTGATAATTGAGCGAAGTAGAGCTCTCTGCGTCAGTAAGTTTTTCAACATTAGGATGATGACCTTGAATATGCGCTAGAATTTGTCGGGCATTCCAGGTGATTGGCGTGAATTTTTTCCCACCTCCGTTGAAAGGCATTTCTTCAATAAAACGAACGCTTACTTTATGTTGTAAAGTGAGTTCGCACATGGGGATGATGTCTTCCAAATTGTGCTCTTCCATCACTACCATATTGATTTTGGTGGTAATTCCTGAGTCCATCAGCGCCTGAAACGAATTCATTACCTGATCAAATTCGTCCCTTCTGGTGATTTTTAGAAACCGCTCCTTATCCAAGCAATCAAGACTAAGGTTGATGGCGTCTATACCAATGGCTTTGAGTTTGGGTAAATGCTCAATTAAGCTGGTGCCGTTAGTGGTAATGTTCACAGAATCAACACCTTCAATAGCACTGATATTTTCAATCAACTCCATTATGTTCTTACGAACGAAAGGTTCGCCCCCCGTAATTCTCACCTTATTGATGCCCATTTCGGCCAGAATACGCGTCAGCCTTTCCATTTCTTCAAAAGAAAGAATTTGACTCCGATGGCTGAAATTCAGTCCTTCTTCTGGCATACAATAAAAGCAGCGCAGATTGCACCTTTCGGTTACTCCTAATCTCAAATATCTGAGTTGTCTGCCGTGATTATCGTAAAGCAAGTGTATCTTCGTTTTTAGGGTGAATAATGGCCAGCAATGATTGATATAGTTTCAAGTATACGCAAATTAAATAGAGAAGGGCAAACTCTTGCCATAGCTTCGGTAATCAATACATGGAAAAGTTCGCCAAGACCAGTGGGCTCTGCCTTGATTATTTCCGAAAACGGAGAAATGACAGGTTCTGTGAGTGGCGGTTGCGTGGAAGGTGCTGTAGTGAAAAAAGCACTCGAAATTATTAAAAGTCAGAAGGCTGAAGTGCTTCATTTTGGTATTTCCGATGCTGATGCTTGGGAAGTAGGTTTGAGCTGCGGTGGGGCATTGGATGTATTTGTTCAACCTTTTTACCCTAAAGAAATTTGGAATGACATGGATGAGCTTTTAAAGCAAGATGAAGGCTTTATGCTTTTATCTACTTTGGAAGAAAACCCTCAGTATTCCATCGTAAAAGCCAATGGAGAAAGCATTGGAGCTGCCTTTGAAAAATCCCTTTTGCCTGAATTGGAGCAAGCTTTTTATGAAGGAGACAGCAAAGTGTTAAGCTCAGGGAATCATTTCGTTCAGGTGTTTTCGAAAAGGCCGGTCATGTTACTAATTGGTTCGGCACATATTACCGTAGAGCTGACGGAGTTGGCGCATATGTTTGGTTTCGAAACATTAATGATTGACCCAAGGGCTACTTTTGCAAGCAAAACTCAGTATAAAGAAAAACCTCAAACCATCCATATACAATGGCCTCAGGAAGTGTTGCCCAACTTAAAATTGGATAAGAACACTTATGCCGTAATTCTTTCTCACGACCCGAAAATAGATGACGAGGCTTTGAAGATTTTGCTAAAATCTAAGGTGGCTTATATCGGTGCTTTAGGCAGCCGGAAAACGCACGCCAAGCGTATTGAAAGATTAAAGGAATATGGGTTTAGTTCCGAAGAAATTGATGGTATTCATGCACCCATAGGGATTGATATTGGCTCCAAATTACCCCGAGAAATTGCTTTGAGTGTAATGGGAGAGGTGATTAAAGTGAAGAATGGTGGCAGGTAAGAATTACCCTAAAACGCATTGAAATTTCTATTTGATTAAGAATGTGTACTTAGTTGGATGATTACTGTTCCTAATCTCAATAGGTTCGAACTTGGAAATGTCAATATTGACATACTGCTCTGAGGGGTGGTTAAGGCAAATGATTGACTCAATTACTCCCTGATTGGTAGCATATATGATTATGGGTAATGGAGCTTTAATATCTATTTTTTCAGACTTCAACACTTTCTTAATCTTCTTAACGATATCAGGGTTAATCATTGAGCCGTCATCATTAACTATTTGTTTGAAATAGTACCCGTTACCAATAGTTGAATCTTTGGCAATTGCAGGATTCATGGCCTGAATTTTTGATGCAATGTATTTGAAGCCACTATTCTCTTTATCTTTTTTGATATCGGCTTGTGTCTTCTCATTTGGAAGCAGTGTTGAAATAGCTTCAACAGTTTTTATCATCTCACTATAAAGGGCTTCAGTATAATCCCAAGGCCCCAGTTCTAACTTTCTAGCAAAGGTTGCTACCGAAATAGTTTGCTCTTCTTGAAACATATAGTTGAGGATACTAGAAGAACTATTGATTTCAAGCGAAATGAGGTTGTCTTGTTTTTTGACTTGAAAACTATTGGAGTTTAACTCTTCAAGAGGAATTTCATTTAACCATTGGTAGAAATGAATTTCACCCTGTTTTGACTGCCTTATGTCTTGAATAAACAAATTGTTTTTGGTAGAGTCAATTTTGAAAAAATATTTCGAAAAAGTATCGAATACTGGAGCTTTAACCTCTTTATCTGTTAAGGGAAGACTGTTAAGATTGTAGAGTGGATTTTGCCCATGGACACTATTGATTATGAATAGAGTATATGTGAATAGTATGGCTACTTTTCTTTTCATGATGAATTTGATTAACCGATTCTAAAATAGAAATATAATTCCTAATTTTTAGAGTCAATCAATTCTTTTTATAAACTCTTCCTCCAACTTATTCAGTTTCTTTACAATCAAATCACGATTTTTAGAGGATTTCACCCATTGTGGAAGGTTGGTAATCATGGAGTATTTATGTCTGCTGTTGTCTTCTCTTAATTTGGAACTCACATAGTCCCTTAAGTAGGTGAGGTGTTCTAGGTTATAGAGCCATAGTACGTTATCTTTCACATCAGTTTGAAGCCAAAGGTCGAAGCCAAAATAGGGGTCGGTGGGTTTATTAGATATGTACCGGTACCATGCAATCTCATATTCTCTTGTTTGTTGACAGGTTTCGCAAGTAACTTTTGTGTTTGGATAAGGTTTTTTGGTGGGTTCTGTAGAATGACAAACTTTAGTTCCGCAATGGCCACAGCTTTGATTTACAAAACCTTGCAGATGGCCAGCCCATTGGTCATTTCCTGATTGATGAAAGCCGCAGTAACCACAAGTGCATTTCGATTGATGATTTAAGGGAAATGGAATACTGTACTTCCTAGGTTGGGAATTGACCAAAGCAGGTTCTGTACATTTCGGGCATGTGATCCAAATGTTTTCACTGAAATAGACAGTAGGGTAGGCAGGCTGATTAAATTTCATTTGATTTTGATTATTCCTTTTCTGTATAAATCCAGCGCGCTCTGAAGAAGCATTTCTATGGTGTTTTTGGGTAAATCTGCATTGGGGTTTACCCTGAAAATCTTCATTCTAGACCTTGTGCCGGTTTCTAACTTTGGGTGATCTAATAATTTTCCTTCCACAAAAAGAATGTAGGGTTCGTCTGTTTTTTTATCTGTCCACAAATAGCAAAACATTTTCTTCTTGAAGCAGAAGCAAGGCATTCCATACTTTTTGGTTTCGGTTACTTCATCGTCCTGATTCAGGATAAGGCTTCGTAAAGCCAGTAAACAGCTTTTGTTCGGTTCTTCTTTGTCTAGGTAATAACTATCAAAATCACTGATCATTTTTTCTGCTTTCAATGGCTTGGCGTAAACAAAGTATGGCGAGAATGGCGGTTACAATGGAAAATGATTTCTCGAAAGAGGTTTCAGCAAGGGCATTTCCTAAAGTGTTGAGTACAAATATTATGAATAAAACCCAGAGGCAAATTCGGGCAGTATTTTTGAGCTTTGGGGCTTTTGTGCGGTTTGAGTGAATGAGCACTGCCATGATGGATAGAGTCGTTACGAAAAATGATATAAACTCGAAGCCCAAGAGTTGGTTTTTTGTTTCCATTCTTCCACCCCATAAAAACTCAATAGGCGCGTAGTGGAAAAGAACGATACCAATGATGATAGCCAAATGAAAAAGAGCCAGTAGGCTGAATATTACCAGACTTAGGTTTGTGGCTACTTTGAAGCTAATGAGGTTCTTCATTTTTTAAAGTAAAAGTTTTTTTGGTTAGCATAAGTGGTTAGCAATTTTAGTTTAATTTATCACCGCCATCTTGCCAAATCATGACCACTTTTCCTTTGGTGCGCATGGCTTCAATATAGCCGATTGCTTCCGGGATTTTATGGTACGGGTAAGTTTTTTCTATATGTGGCCGAATACTTCCTGTTTGAATAAGAGAAGCTAGTTTTTCTAAATCGAATGGGTTTGGACTAGCGGTAAATTGGCTTAGCTTAAATTTGCTAAATGCCGAACTCAACAGAAGTGAGATCATGTGATTCATATTAGTAAAGCCTACAACTACTCCTCTTTGTCCTAATCGTTTATAGTCTTTGAGTGTAAGGTTGCCATGTGTATCTACAACTAAATCGTATTTGGCTTTATACTGATGAATATCCACTTGATCATATGCTATGACTTTATCAGCGCCTAATGACTTCACGAATTCGGCACTTTTACTTGAGCACACTGCCGTTACTTGAGCGCCATAGGCTTTAGCAATTTGAACTGCAAAATGGCCAACGCCACCAGAAGAACCGTTAATTAAAACCGATTCTCCTGCTTTAAGTTGACCATGCGTGATAAGGGCTTGTAAAGCTGTTAAACCAGCTATTGGCACAGCTGCCATTTTAGGGAAGTCAATTTCTTTAGGCATTTTCGCACAAACCGCATCCGATACGCAAATGTACTCCGCGAATGCACCTCCTAGCGTTTTCTCTCCGAATACATGGTCACCTACCTTAAAACGACTTACATTACTACCCACCTCTTCTACAATACCAGAAAAGTCAGCGCCCAACACTTTATCTTTTGGTTTTAGCAGTCCGAATGTGAATCGTGCAAAAAAAGGTTTGCCTCTTAATATATGCCAATCGGCTGGGTTGGCAGAATTTGCCAGAACACGGACTAAGATATGACCTTCTTTTATTGTTGGTTTTTCTATTTCCTCTAATTGAAGAACTTCGGGACCACCGTATTTGAGTTTTGTAAACGCTTTCATTTAAATCACTTGACCAGAGTTAAGGGTTTTCTTTACCCAATAATTTGAGAACAATCTAGCAAGATTAAGATTTGATTGAAAGTGGTCTCTAAGGATTGTTGGCCTTCTTTTCTCTAGTTTCGGAAATTATGAAAAAGTGGGCTTTAAAGAACAATCTTAAGCAGCAAGCTTTTCTAACTTTTCCCAAGTAAAATTTCCGCAATACCGGTGTGAAATATTTCCTGTTTTGTCTAGGGTCATTAAAAACAACCAGCCGTTGTCGCACAAATCTCTAATAGCGCGATGTTTTTCAAGAATTGAATTGATGGCTTCGATAGGGGCTTCAATAACAACATTTAGTTTCTGTGGTTCGTGTTGAAATCGCTCTCCATCGTGCAAGGCTTGCAGGGGTAAACCAACACGCAAGTCGCCAGAGTATCCTTCTAAAACTCCCAAGCCTGATGTTACGTTGTGCAAGGTTTTGTTGCCCGAACCATAATTTTTATTGTCGACCACTGAACCGTAGTATTGTAGATTTATCCAACTGGTGACTACCATTGGAGCGGTCATTATTAACTCAAGTACCTCGAAATTTTCATCCTTTGTCCAATCATATGAATGTAAAAAGGCTTTACCTTCAAGATTTAAGTCCATTGTTCTTTGGCGAGGTGCAACCACAAAAGCTGAACAACCGGCAAGTCCCCACTCAGGTCTTACTTGCGACCAATCAGAGCTCCGTACTAATACGGATCGGTCTGTATTATTTTTTTTGCTGTCCGAAAATCGCAATAATCGCTCTGTGCGTGTTGCTTTACCGGCCATGCTTAGCGATTCTTTTAGTAACTCTAAATCTTTTGTTTGTGATAAGGCCACGTCCTGCTCGTTGAAAATAGTCAGGTCATCGGTGGTCGTATCGTGTAAGCAGGCTAGAAAAACAGTGTCAAAAGGAATAAGAATGTTTTCTTTTTGCAAACCTGTTCGCACCTCTTTACTATTAAGTACTGCCGCCACCACACGTGCATTTGCTTCACCCGTGTGGCCTCCGCATGCACCACAATCATACCCAGTAGCATGCGGGTTGTTCACCATGTTAGACCCATGCCCTACAATGAGCACAAATTTGGCAAAGTTACTGGTGAGCGACATAGCTGTAAGGGCGTTTTTCCCCATTTCAATTTGCTTTTCTAAAGAAATACCATAGGTTTCATTATTGATTTTTTGTTCATTAATGTTGATTTTCTTTTTTAGATAATTTGTTTTTGAGAAACCAATTTTATCTGGTTGAGGTACTGGTCGAGTAAGTCCGAATGAATCAATAAAAAGCTTTGGTAGATATGAAATTCCGATGGGGCTAACAAAACTGAAACAGGATATTGCTCCTGACTTGAACGATTTCCAAACTTGCTGTAATTGTTTAGTGAGTATGCGCTTTTTTAACACTTCCGCATGTGTCTTTTCATTTTCCATTTGATCCATAATCTTTGGGCCAGGTGCCAATAATACAGGGCACTGTGCTTCGCCTTCACTATGGCCAATGGGTATATGTTTAATTGGGAAAGCAAAGAAGCCTGCAAACCCAAGGGTTTCAATAGTTTGGTCCACGCATTCTAAATTTCTGCGGTAAATCTCGGAACGTACATCTATGCAGAAAATAGCTTGAGCACTGGCCCGTTCTTTCTTGATAATCTTAGTTGTTTTTTTCTTTTCAAATTTACTAATCAGCTTACGTTGAGTAGCTAAATCGAAAGCCTCTTGCAAGATTAAGTTGTGTGCAACGTCTAAATTAAGCCTCTTTTCTACTTGATTTAGGGTTAGGATTTCACGTGTTTCTTTCCATTTTCTCTTCAATTCAGGGCTACTTAAACTTTCAAATAAACAGGCTTCCCAGCACACCAGTACAGCTAAAAACTCGATGAGCTTTCCGTCTTTTCCTCCGTATAATTCACTGTCCCAGTCTTGTTTTGCGGCAAAAGCTGCCCAACCGCCCACTCTTAACAATAGCCGATGGAGATAAAGAGCAGATTCGTTTTCTACAACATTGAGTTTTTTGAACGCCCATTTAATCGCTTCTAAAGGGTTTTCAGGAATAGAGTTGACTAGTTTTCTGAAATTCTTTAAGCCGCTGAGCTCTGTTGTTCTATCAATTTCTGCCTCAAATTTCCATGCTGAAAATATGCCTTCATTTTTGTTAGCTGCTACCCATCTGGCTTGACCTTTGTCGAAGTAAGAAGCAGCCCAAGTGGAAATTCTTGTGGTTACAAATCGGTTCCAATCTTTTTTCGTTATATCACTGGCTACATCGATTACCGTGGCGATTGCTGTTATTTCAATGCTTTTGTGCACTTCGCTAGCTACGTTTTCTATAAACGCATCCACATTTGTGTTGTAATTCTTTTTGCGTAAAACAAGGGCGATGTCTTCCTTCAATAATTCCCCTTCTTCTAGTTTTTGTAAGTAGAATGAAGCGGGCAAAGTCATTTGAATACCCCCAGCTGCAGCTAACTCTTGAGCTACTTGTTCAAATGGTTTATGGGTATGACCTAAGAAGGGATTTACCGCCACAAAATTTTCTAATGGCCATACCGGAGCAATTTTTTTGCAGACTTTTCTTAATAGTTCTAAAAACTGAGTCTGATCAGGTTTTACATTTTCCAAGAAATAAGAAACTCTATGATTCGTATTTTTCATTTTGCCCTTTATAGGGTTAAGGAAACGCTTCTTATTAGTTATTTGCTGCAATGGGTTGGTTTTCTAATTGAACAGTACTTGTCAAGATATTCTTCTCAAAACATTCTGAGCTATTTACAACTGCTGGTTTTTTCTCAGAACCATATGTATAAAGTGCTCGAACGGTATTGTCAAACAGGGTATTTAAGTAAAAACCATTTCTGAAATGAATAGCCAAAGCCTTGAAAAAGAATGATGAGGTTTGCGAAGGAGCAATAATTTGTATAAATACAGTGGCGGAAAAGGCAATTAGAATAATTACCATTAGAGCTAATGTGCTAAAGTTGGGTTTACTTAATTCAGGTAATTGAGCGGAAAGTAGCTCATGAGATCCGGCTTCGAGTGTGAAGAAGGCTAAAGCGACCAAAAGCGAAAGTAAGGCTGCGCGAAACAGTAATTTAATACTGCCTGATGAATCTAAGGCACTTGTGAATAACCTTGAAAGCCCAAGCGCAATAATGCTTCCAATGCCTAAAAGCGCGGTTTCGTTTTCTGAGTTAATGCCCCATAGTAGGGCCGAACCTGCGTAAACTCCAAGCCCTAATAATATACCGAGCACAATTCGGAATGGATTTTTTGTTCGTATAGCATCAGAAACTTTGGCAGCTCTTATTATATCGATCGCACTACCTGATGACAAAAATGAGTGTGCTTTGTAAAATGAATGTGCTACTAAGTGAAGCATTGCTGCAGAGTATACCCCCATGCCACAGGTCATCAAACTGAACCCCATATGAGCGATACTGGAGTACGCAAGGGCAGTTTTAACGGAAGTTTGTGTTAGAAAAGCAACTGAAGCAAATAGTGCTGTAAATCCGCCTATGGCAATAAGTGCCAGTGGTGCAAAAGCACTAGACTCTATTACGTATGCCATTCTGATGATAAGAAATGGCCCGGCATTCAATAAACCTGCATGGAGCAATGCTGAAACAGGAGTAGGGGTTTCCATTACCTCAATTAACCAACCATGAGTCGGGAATTGTGCAGATTTTAAGAGTGCTGCTATAACTAGCAGAATAGCCGCAACTTCTAAATTGGAACTGGTGAATTCTGATATAGAAGTTATTTTTAATTGCTGAAAAATGACTTCTAAATTGCCAGTGTCGAAATGAAGGTATAAAGCTATTAATGCACCGAGTAGGGAAACATCACCTAAGCGAGCCACCAAGAACTTTTTGCGTGCAGCAATAATAGCTCCTGGTCGCTCGTGGTAAAACACTAATAATCTATGAAGTGATATACTTGTGAAAACCCAAGCAAGTAAGAGTAATGCTACGTTACCAGATAAAACCAAAAGTTGCACTGCCGCGATAGTTGCAGCTAAGCGGCCAATAAATGCACCTTGACGGACATCTCCATCTAAATAGTTTTTACTAAAACGTAGAATGATAAAGCTCAATAGAGCAATCATTGAAAACATTAATACACTTACTGAATCTAACCTCAGGCTCAGACCAAATTGCTTATAACCAAAGAATGTAGATTCTATCAAGGGGTGTTGTGATATAAATACACCGCTTATCGCGGCAATTAATATGCTGAAAATCGTAGCTGCCGTAGCTATACTTTTTACATGTTTTGGGCGTAGACCTGGCTGGAAATACGATAGCAGGGCTGTAGCCAAAAATGCTAAAGGAGATAGATAAACAACGTTTACGATGTATTGAACTGTCATGCTAATTAGAATTGGCTAACAAAGTTTTACAACAGCTCTATTGAAACTGAAGAGTTAACCTGTAGATTTTTTTCTTCCATCTTAGCGCAATCAATCCAAGCAATAAGCTCAGCCTTGGCTGTCTTTAATTCATTAATTCTTTTTAATGAATTCTCATCAGGCTTTCCATATCGTATTTCATGACTAAAATTCTTTAGTTTATGAAAGTTGATTTTTTTTGTGATTAAGTGGTTCAGAATATCTTGAGCATCTTCAGGAGAAAATTCTCCTCTTACTAGTTCAAATTGCTTGTTCAGTAAGCTCATAGTTTCTTTAATTTCTATTGACTGCATGTTCTTTGTGTTTTAATGTTTGGCAAAGTTTATAAATCCAATTCATAAGTTTTTATTTATATTTGTTATGTTATGCATAAAATATATTTATGAATTATACCATACATCAATTACAAATCTTTCTGAAGGTGATTCAGACGCAAAGCATTACTAAAGCAGCCGAAGCCCTGTTTATGACTCAGCCTGCAGTTTCTATTCAGTTAAAAAATCTTCAAGATCAGTTTGATATTCCTCTTACAGAAGTGATTGGTAAACAGCTATATATCACCGATTTTGGTAAAGAGATTGCAATAATGGCTGAAAGAGTTATTCAAGAATTAGAGAACATTAATTATAAAACTCAGGCCTATCAAGGTATTATGACTGGCAGATTGAGTATCTCATCTGCCTCTACCGGAAAGTATGTAATTCCTTACTTTTTGTCTGGCTTTTTAGAGCAGCATTCGGGTATAGATTTGGTGCTTGACGTAACTAATAAGAGCAAAGTAATTGAAAGCCTAAAAAAGAATGAAACTGATTTTGCGCTGGTTTCTGTAGTGCCAGACAAACTGCCAATTGAAGAAGAAATACTTGTTGAAAATAAATTGTATTTGGTGGCTAACACACCTATTCGTGATGAAAGTAAACCTCATATTTACAGAGAAAGTGGCTCTGCTACCCGCTTAGCAATGGAAAATTATTTTGAAAGGCATCAGGGTAAACAGCGCAAAAGGTTAGAACTCACTTCAAACGAAGCGGTAAAACAAGCGGTGATTGCAGGCTTAGGGAATTCGATTATGCCGCTTATCGGGCTTAAAAATGAATTATTAAATAACCAAGTATATATTTTGGAATCACCGGGCTTACCGCTTAAAACGCAGTGGCGTTTAATCTGGTTAAAAGGAAAAAAATTATCCCCCATAGGTCAAGCCTTTTTGGCGTTTTTACGTGCAGAAAAACATCAAATTTTGACCAAGAATTTTGATTGGTATTTGAGGTATTGAGTTGAAGTAATTACGAAGCCTGTTAGAGCTTTTTCTATTTGTAGTAATTAAACAACTCTTTAAGCTTTTGTTGGTGACAGGAGACTGACCGAGGATGTTTTAGTCAAATTAAACATCAGAATAATATTTTGGGACAAGGTTTCCGTTTTTAATTCTCGGTCATACTCACAACACCCACAAGGACTAAAATTAGCGCACTGCTGTTTCAATAGGAGTTTCACCCGCTATGATTTCGAAAGTTTGGTTTTGCTGCACACCGTCTTCCAATACTTCTACCAAGGTTTGGGCTACATCGGCCCTTGAAATACTGCCCTGTGAGTCTAGTTTTTCTCTAAGCTGAATTTTGCCTGTACCTTCATTATCTGTAAGGCCACCCGGCCGTACAATGCTATACTCCAAGCCGCTATTCCGTAGATGGTTGTCGGCATTTTGTTTTGCCTTTAAGTAATCTTCGAGGTCATCGCTTACCGAAGGATTATCTGCGCCCATGGAGCTTAGCATTACATATTTGTTAACTCCTGCTTTTTTTGCAGCATCCGTCAAGCTTTTGGCTCCTTCTTGATCTACCGCGATTACTTTTTTGCCTTTAGATCCCGCAGCAAAAATTACTTTATCAACTCCAATTACTGCATGGCTCAAATCTTTTTCCAAGTCGGCCAGCACTGCTGCCACACCCTGTTTTTCAAAAGCTTCTTTTTGGTCTTCTTTTCTAACCATGGCGATAGGTCGATAACGGTTTGAGGTTTGAAGTAATTCAACAATAATTTTACCTGTAGTGCCGTTTGCTCCGGCTATTAATATGTTTTGTTTTTCGTTTGTCATGTTTTTTAAATTTGATCAAAGTGATTATTTGTGAATCGTTTCTTACGATTACGATTATTTTTCAACCTTTCTTATGTAAAGTTTGTGAAGTTTTGTTTTAGCCTGCTGGTTGTTTTGACAACATGAAATCACTAGATATGTTCCGAAAAACTCTAATAGACTTAATTGAAAGGGGATTAGATCAAAGCTAAAAAGGGATAAAAAAGAAGGCCATGAATTATTCATCCATGGCCTTGAATTAGTATTCAAATGCTTTTACCAAATCTTAATTCTTTCTTCTACAGGTTTGTAATTAGCATCACCTGGCTGAACATCAAATGCTTCGTAAAAAGGAGTGAAGTTCATTAATGGGCCGTTTACACGCCACATTGGTGGAGAATGGGAATTCGTTTTTACATAGTTGCGTAAATACTCGTCTCGGGTTTTTACTCGCCAAATACGGGCAATGGACATAAAGAAACGTTGGTCGGGTGTATATCCGCCAATCTTTACTGTGTCTTGGCCTTGCTTGGTTAGTTTAAAGGCATCGTAAGCAATTGAAATTCCACCATTATCTGCCGTGTTTTCTCCAACGGATAATGCACCTTTTAAATGCAAACTGTCCAACACAGTATAAGAACTGTATCGGTCGATAATCAATTGAGTTTTGGCCTGGAACTTCTCGTAATCTTCGTCAGTCCACCAGTTTTTCACATTTCCATCTTTGTCAAATTGAGCACCTTGATCGTCAAAAGCATGGGTCAATTCATGGCCAATTACCATTCCAATTCCACCATAATTAATGGCATCATCGGCTTGTAAATCAAAGTAAGGGAATTGTAAAATGCCTGCCGGGAACACAATCTCATTGAGGGGAGGGTTGTAGTAAGCGGTTACAGTCGATGGCGTTGTGCCCCACTCATCTTTGTTAGGGGCTTTGTTCAGTTTATCTAAACCGTACTGATAGTCGTTTTGTCTCAAGGCCACTACATTTTCAAAAAACTTGTCTTTATCTATGTTTACATTCCCGTAGTCTCTCCAAACATCTGGATAGCCAATCTTTTTGGTAATCGTGTATAATTTCTCTTTGGCCTGAACCTTAGTGGCATCACTCATCCAATCAAGCTCGTTAATTCTATTTTCAAAGGCTTTTTGAAGGTTGTTGACCAAATCCAATACCCGGCTTTTGGCTTCTTCATTAAAATATCTTTCTACGTATAATTGGCCTAGCGCAAAACCAAGCTGTCTATCTACCTTGTTTACCATGATTTGAGCGCGTGATTGTTTCACCGCTTGCCCAGAGATGATTTTTGAATATTCGAAAGCTGCCGTTTCAAAAGGCTCGCTTAAGATATCAGCGTAATTAGTTAATACTTTTGCTTTTAAATAGGTCTTCCAATCGGC
Source organism: Roseivirga seohaensis (assembly GCF_001592945.1). Taxonomy (GTDB): domain Bacteria; phylum Bacteroidota; class Bacteroidia; order Cytophagales; family Cyclobacteriaceae; genus Roseivirga; species Roseivirga seohaensis. The sequence goes on along the minus strand of NZ_LRPB01000034.1, from coordinate 254,368 downwards.
TAAAGAAACGGAAGGAAGCATGGTGTTGAGTTTCGCATAATAAGCAGGCTGAGCGATATCGACAGAATCGGCTTCTGCACCAAAATGATCTAACAATTTGGACCAACCGATATTGGGTTGATTTATTTTAAGGTCTGCTACTGCGATTTTATTGTAATTGGCTTTTACATTTCTTCGCTCGATACGCGTTTTATGCGCTTCTGCCAATTGCTTCTCTATGCCATAAGCCGTGGAGGTACTTTGTTCTGCATTTTCATTACCTATTAATTCAAATAGCTTAGTTAAGTACGCTTGATAGGCCTTTTGAATTTCAAGGGTAGATTCGTCCGTTTTAAAATAATAATCACGGTCGGGTAAGCCTAAACCTGTCTGTCCAAAATGTAGCATGTTGACACTGCTATTTTCATTGTCGGGAGAGACTCCCATACTGATCAATGAACCGTTCCCCGATTTGTACTCATTGGCCACAAATTCCATCATTGCAGGTATAGAGTTGATGGCGTTGATTTGATCGAGCAAAGATTGAATGGGTTCAAAACCACGTTCGTTGATCAGCGCGGTATTCATGCCTGAACTGTAAAAATCGCCCACCATTTGATCAGCGCTTCCTTTTTCGTGGGTTCCACTAGAAACTTCCTCTAAAATGTTTTCTAAGAGCTTTTTCTGAGGAATATTTAAAAAGCTATAAGAACCAACTCCAGCTTGGTCGTCTGCAATTACAGCGTTGTCGTACCAAGTTTTGTTTACATGGAGGAAAAAGTTATCTCCTGGTTTGATGCTTTCATCGATTCCATCGAATTCGAATTTATTGGCTTCTACCTCTTTTTCCTTGCCGCAGGAAACAAGGGTAAAAAAGGCTAGCGTGAAATAAAATAGTTTTTTCATAGACCTGTTGTGGTTTCTAATGAGGGTCAATACGATACCGCACTCCATCACTAAATTGATCATTCAATCTAATCGTTTTAATTGAATTGGAGTAACCTACTGTGTAATAGGGGTAGAAGGTTTTCTGAAACCAAGAAGTAATAGAGGAATTTGAATAAGTCTAATACTTATCCAATTCGCCATTGAGCCATGCCCATAATCTGCGTAGCCCTTTTTTAGGGGCTTGCTTTTTAATAGCTGTTTTGGCGACTTTTTTAGGTTGCTCGGTAGTTTGTGCAGTTGTTGGCTTTGACTTCTTTTTCTTTGGTGCTGTGGTCTTTAGTTTGGCCTGAACTTTTTCTTTGTAGTGCTTTTCTTTTAGTGCTTTAATGCGCTTTTCTTCAGCCAATTTTTTACGCTTGGCTTCTTGTTCGGCCTTTCTTCTTTCTAATTCAACTGAGTTGGGTCTGCTGCGCTGATTTTGTCTTTTACGATCGTGGGTAGGAGTGTTCCTATTTTGTTTGGTGTTTCGCTGTTTTGGTTTTTCAGCAGCTTCTTTTGTTTCTTCTGGTTTGGCTTTTTCTTTCACTTTAGGTTCGGGTAAATCAATTTTACCCAAAACTTTTAAGCCCTCTAGTTTTAGCTTAGGTGCCTTTATCAATTCAGCATCTTTGTGTTTTTCTTGCGCTTCTTTTTCTAAACTATATACTTTAGGTGTTTCAGTTGGTTCTTTTTGTTCTACTGTTTTGGGCGCTTCTTTAACGGTATTTGGGGTAATAACTTCTTCAGTAGGCGTTTCTATTTCCTCAGTTACTTCCAAGGGGTCTTCAACGGCCTCAACTACCTCAATTTCTGCTTTTGGGCTTGCTACTGCGTTTGATTCTATAGAAGGTTTGGGCATTGGAACGATTGAAAGAATAAGACTTTCCTGTTCTTCGGTCAGTTTGTAATTAGGATCGTTTTCAATCTCGAGTCCATTTTTTGATAAAATGCCAATCAAATATTTGGGTTGAACTTGGAGTTTGCGGGCTAATTGTCTGAGGCGCATGGTATTAATTTAAGCTTGCAAATATAGTAAAGTGCCTTGCGGTAATGCAAAAATTATAAGTGTAGTTCTTGTAAAACCGAAAAAAGGAATGTTTTGATGTGGTTCACCTGAAAGCGAATCATAAATCATGGTAGTTGAGAAGACAGCAACATAGGTTGTTTTATTTGTTTTTTAGAAGCTGAAATGGTTTTACCGTTTGTGTAGAAATTAACTCAAAACCTCTTTTCAACAACTTAATTCAAACACTTCTCATTGTAGTTCTGTTATATAATTTGAACCTTTGAACTTGAATTAAACGAAATGAATATGATGAAAAAACAGATCAACGGAATGCTATTAATTTGTGCTGTGGCAGCCTTGACTTTTGGATGTTCTCAGAGTAAAGAAAAATCTGAAGAAAAAGTAGATTCGGCTACAGAAACGGCTGAAGAATCGCTGGAAAGCGTGATTGTAGACTTAGAAAGTAAAAGCGATAGTCAATTAAAAGGTACGGTTATATTTAAAGAATTGGCCAACGGAAAAATCAATATTGATGTTAATTTGATGAATATTGAACCGGGCGACCATGCCGTACACATTCATGCTATTGGTGATTGTTCTGCTCCTGATGGAACTTCGGCCGGAGGCCACTGGAACCCTATGGGCGTAGATCATGGAAATAGAGCCGAGGGTGGTGATTTTCACCAAGGTGATATTGGAAACCTTACTGTTGGAGAAGATGGAAATGGTTCGCTATCTATGGATGTAGAAGGTTGGACTATTGGCGGAGATGAAAATACCAATATCTTAAACCATGCGGTGATAGTACATGCAGGTCCAGATGATTTTACTTCTCAGCCTGCTGGTGCGGCTGGTCCAAGAATTGGATGCGGTGTAATCTCTCTTAAATAAAAATTAAAACCCTATAATTTGAAAGAGCTTAGTGTTTATCTAAGCTCTTTTTTTATGCCCTTAAATGGGGTTTTAAGAGTAATTTTAACGCTTAATGCTTTATTAGTGAATACAGCTTGCAACTTTTTAGTTATTATTTCGACTAAGCCTAAAGATTATTTTTATTGTCGTCTAAGTGTATTTATCATTTCAATCGTCATTAAAGTGGTTAGTCTATTTTAGGTCTAATTTTTTAAATCAAACAACAGGTCAAACTCTAAATTAATTATGCGAAAATTTTTACTTACGACATGTGTCGTATTGTGTACTGTTCTAGCTTCTGCTCAAGAAAAGGTCACCTTGAACGGATATGTACGAGACGCTTCCAATGGTGAGGAGCTTCTCGGAGTCACGGTTTTAGTAGTTGAAATTGGGAATGGAGTAGTTTCCAATAATTATGGTTTCTATTCCATTACGCTTGCCCCAGGAAACTACACGGTTAAGTACAGTTTTATTGGCTATAAAACCATTGAAAAGAAGATTACGCTGGACAAGGACATTGAATTGAATATTGCTCTTCCAGAAGAATTAACAGAACTGGAAGAGGTAGTGGTTACAGGTGAAAGTCCAGTTGCAAACGTGTCAAGCATTCAAATGAGTAGGAATGACTTGGACATTAAGCAAGTAAAGAAGCTACCTGCACTTTTTGGTGAGCCAGATATTATTAAAACTATTCAAATGCTTCCAGGTGTGATTTCTGCAGGAGAAGGTACTTCCAGTTTCTTTGTTCGTGGCGGAAGTGCAGATCAGAACTTGATTTTAATTGATGAAGCTCCTGTCTATGATCCTTCGCATTTATTCGGACTCTTTTCGGTGTTCAATGCCGATATTATCAAGGATTCAGAACTTTACAAAGGTGGAATTCCCTCTCGTTTTGGTGGAAGGCTATCTTCTATTTTAGACGTAAGAACCCGTGATGGAAACAACAAGGAATTTGAAGGCGAGGCTGGGATTGGTCTTTTGGCCAGTAGTATTTCGGTAGAAGGACCAATTAAGAAAGACGAAAGTTCCTACATATTTTCTGCTCGTAGGTCTTATGTGGATCTGTTTTTACGAGCTGCCAACAATGATAACTTGGTCTATTTTTATGATGTCAACGCCAAGGTAAATTGGAGAGCTAATAACAAAAACCGTTTCTTCCTTTCTGTTTATTCTGGTAGAGATGATTTTTCTTTTGGTGAAGATTTTGGATTTGATTGGGGAAATAAAACAGCCACCTTTCGTTGGAACCACCTCTTTAGCGATAAACTATTTTCTAATACCTCGCTGATTGCTTCAAGCTTCGATTACGGATTGGGGATTGAAGACCCAGTACAAGGAATTCGTTGGGATTCAAACCTACAAGAATATAGCTTCAAAAATGATTTTAACTATTTCGCGAGCCCACAATTCGAATTAGATTTTGGCTACCATGTGACTTATAAGCGTTTCGCTCCTGGTAAAATCACACCTTCAAGCGATGAGTCTATTTTCAAAGCAACGGAATTGCAGCATGAATACGCTCTGGATCATGCATTTTACTTAGGAGCCCAACACGAATTATCTTCAAAACTGACGATGAATTATGGTGCTAGATTATCAGCTTTTCAGAGCATAGGCAAAGGCGATGTGTATTTATATGAAGACCCGAATGACAATATTGACCCAACACGCACCGACACGCTTTCTTTTAAAAGTTTCGAGCCTATCAAAACCTATTTCAATTTTGAACCAAGGTTTTCTATGCGCTATATGCTCAATGAATCTAGCTCTGTAAAGATGAGCTATAACCGAATGGTTCAGAATACGCACTTGATTTCAAGCGGTACAGTGCCTTTGCCTTTTAATACGTGGGCGCCAAGTAGCTATTACCTTAAACCTCAAATTGCCGATCAGGTGGCTCTGGGTTACTTCAAAAACTTAAATGATAATATGTATGAGTTCTCTGTAGAGGCCTATTACAAAACAATGGATAACGTAACCGATTTTGCGGATAACGCGCAGGTTTTCTTTAATACAGATTTAAGTACAGAGTACCGCCAAGGCGATGCAGAGGCTTATGGTTTAGAATTTTTCTTACAGAAGAAAGAAGGCGCACTTACTGGTTTTATTGCCTATACCTTGTCGAAAACAGAGCGAACAATTGAAGGTGTGAATTTAGGTGAAACCTTTTTAGCCAATTACGATAGACGCCATAGCTTAAATATGCTTGCTACATACGATTACAGCGATAAATGGTCGTTTGGTGCTGGTTTTACTTATGGAACAGGAAGGCCAACGACCATTCCTTCAGGAACTTACGAATGGGGAGACGGATATTCTGCCGATGTAATTACAGAAAGAAATGGGTATAATCTGCCTTCGTTCCATAGATTAGATTTAAGTGCTACGCTAACGCCAAAATCAAATGCTCATAAAAAATGGAAAACCTCTTGGGTATTTTCATTATACAATGCCTACAGCCGTAAAAATCCATTCTCGCTGTACACCCGAGTAAAGCAAGATAAAGATGGAAATACCATTGGCGATGGGAATGAAAAAGAAGCTAGAATGATCTATCTGTTCCCAATTCTACCTTCAGTTACTTATAATATCAAATTTTAATCGAGACATATTAAGATGAAAAATCTATATAAATACATACTGTTTTCCTTGACTGTTTTCTTTGTTTCCTGTGAAGAAACCATCGATATCGATACCATTACCTCTGAACCTAAAGTGGTGATTGATGGGGTATTAACGAATAATTCTGAACTCAACTTTATTAAGCTTAGCTATACAAGAGGCTTTTATTCACTTGATCCAAATCCTGCCATTACAGATGCCGTAGTTACCGTTACAGATGATGCAGATAATGAAGTGGTTTATATACATAACCCAAATAATGAGCCATCGAAGAAAGGTTATTATTATCCGCAAACACCTTATGCTGGCAGTATTTGGACAACATACCGCTTAAAAGTGACTGTAGATGGAGTGGATTATACTGCTTCAGAAACTATGTTACCCGTCACCAAAATTGATTCATTAGTAGTAACTATTGATGAAGAAGAAAGGGAAGATCCTGACGAAGAAGGTGAGTTTTATGAGGTATTGTTTTATGCAAAAGAACCTCAGGATAGGGTGGACCATTACCTTTTTAAATTCTATAAGAATGGTTTAACACTCAGGGATTTTGAAGGCGATATCTATTTCTCTGAAGATGAATTTCTAGGAGAAGAAATTAGCGGAATACCTACTGCCGGATATTATAAGCTTGGCCAGTATGCTAAAGTGGAAATGTATAGTATTACCCGAGAGGCATTTATTTACTATAATGATTTATCGAACTTGCTCAACAATGATGGGGGAATGTTTACGCCTCCGCCAGCAAACCCAAGAACAAACTTGTCGAATGGGGCATTCGGATACTTTCAGGTCAGTGCGGTAGATATTATGGAGATAGAAATAAAATAACTCAATTAAGACATTTCACTTTTGTGAGTGATACAAAAACGGGATTGCCAAATGCGGTAATTCCGTTTTTTATTTAACATGGTCTATCGAAAAGGAAAACCTCTTTTGATGGACCCAGAGTTTATTCTTGCCGATAACCAATCCTATGCTAATAAGCCTGAATGTTTGAATTGAAGTGTTTTGTTATTCACCTCAAAGTGTTGGATTGTTCCACAATTTGAAGTGAATCCTATCGCCCTTTATTAAATAGCTAATAATGTAAGTAGCTGTAATTCAGTTGGTGTATTGATATTTGTGCTCTTGGCATGTCTTTTTCAATAAGAAGGGTAAAACAATTAATTCAACAAAAATTATAAAGTTATGAAAAAGGCAATTTTAAGTTTATTAGCAATAGGTACTTTAAGTTTCACATCTGTTGCATTCACTAGTGTAGGCGAAGCTGCTACAGTGCTTGTTCAGCAAGAGAAGAAAACAGAAATTCTGATGAAAAACCTTCCTGAAGAAGTGAAAAAAGGATGGGAAGAAGCAGAATACAAAGATGAAAACGTAGAGAAAATCTACAAAGTTGAAACTCCAGCACCAGAGAGCGAAGAGTACATCGAGTTCATCGTGAAAAAAGAGACTGGTAAAGTAGCTGTTCACTTTGGAATGGACGGAACGTTACTGAGAGAGGTAGCTATTGACGGAAAACAGTAATCAGTTTTTGGTTGAGTATTCACATAAGTGACCCTTTGTGTTAGTAGAGAAGGTTATCCGGACGGGATAACCTTCTTGTTTTTGTGCCCGATTTTAACGCATTTTACCACGCTGATTGTATTCCTTGATCTTCACATTCAAAGCCTTGAAATCTAATTTGCCCTGAACCTCAGTAAGGTGATCTAGAATAGCCAACCCTTTGTTCAACTGGCTGTCTATGCTTTTTACTTTCCCCACAATGTAAATGAGGCTACGTTGCTTACCAGGAGTAAGAGAATGGAAGAATTTAGAGCCAACCTCATCTTGATCTAGCAAAACGCTAAAGGTTTCAGGCATTGGTATTCCATATTCTGAATTGTCCTTTTCAAGCGTTACTTCCACCTTATCGCCTTCACTTATATTCAGCTCGGTTCTTATTTTTTGGTTAACGAGAATATAACTTCCCTCGTTAATGGGCATCAAAGCTGTATGAATAGTGATTTTGTTATTGATCAGGCACTTTACTCGTCTGTTATTGCCATTGGTAAACTGAGCCGTTATTTCTGGGCTTACAGGCAAATGGTAGCTCCAATGTTCATAATGGAATTGGGCTAAAGTGGTAGTAAAGCTGACCAATGGTTCAAAATTGTGAGTTTAATTTTCTGGGTTGGCCGTGAGTTTCAACACATAAATCAGTGGCCAAAGTTTGCCAGTTACGAGTAAAGACTTAGTTGATTCATGCCAAGCAATTCCATTTAAAACATCAGCATCTGGGTTAAGCAATCGGGTGCGGTAAGTTAGGTCGGAAAGGTCTAAAAAACCTTGTACTTCGCCTGTATTGGCATCAATCTTAGCAATTTGGTCTTTTAAGTAAATGTTTGCCCAAATATAGCCATCAACGTACTCAAGCTCGTTTAGGCTGCTTACGGCTACACCTTTATAAGTTACATTAAGCTTTTTTATTGGAGTTAAGCTGGCAGTATCTAAAAACGAAAGCGAGTTCGAACCGTCTGACATAATCAGATTTTTTCCATCGTGGGTTAATCCCCAACCTTCATTATTGTATTTGAATTCTCTTAACTGTTCAAAGGTTTCTAAATCGTAAACAAAGCCTACTTTTTGCTGCCATGTAAGTTGGTAGATTTTGTTATTCAGAATGGTAATACCTTCTCCAAAGAATTTGTCGTCTAGTATTACCTTTTTGTCTGGCTTTCCAGTGGAAGGATCTACAATTCCGATCCACGAAGCTTCTCTACCTGTACTCTCGTATATTTTTCCTTTATGAACCAGTAAGCCTTGCGTGTAAGCAGTAGAATCATGCGGCATGGTTTGCTCCACCTTGTAGCTGATCAATTCAGGGTTGGCCAAAGAATACTTATCTTTTTTAGAAGGAGTGCATGAAATAATGCCTAGGCTGAGTGATAGGATGGAAAGTTGTAGAAATTTCATGGAGGATCGTCAATGTTTATTTACAAAATAGAAACCAACCGATAATGGATTTGGCTTGAATTTAATAATTGCCTTATTGGCACATAAACTTAACGAACATCCCTTTATTTCTCAGCCAGCTTTAGCAAATATTTCTTGAAACGTTTGGTGTCGTAATTGGCCATTCCTGTTTTACTTACTACAATTTTACCTTCAGGAGAAACTACAAAAGTGGATGGAACTACGCCAGTTTCGAAAACATCGGGTAGAGGAGAGGCCAATTTGAATACAGGAAAATCGAATCCTTTGCGCTTTACCCAAGTGCGAGCTGTTTTCATTTCGTCATCGTGAGAAATCATCAAAAACACAATATCATCTTTGTTTTCAATTTTATTGTAGAGCGAATTGATGTTAGGCATTTCGGCAACGCAAGGCGGGCACCAAGTGGCCCAAATGTTAATGAAAAGCGTTTTCCCTTTTAAATCACGAACATCTATTTTGTTGCCTTCTTCATTTACCAAACGGAAATTGTAATCGGCATCAACCACTTCATCGGCATCTAAAGCAGTGGCGTTCGCAACACCAGTTACCAATACTGCCTGCTGCACTTTTCCGAAAACTTCGGCCTGAGAACCTATCAAATAGATGACCAGAAAAACCATTACAACAATGGATAGCTCAATGATATCTCGTTTGGTTACGCCTTTCTTTTTCTTATTTTTTTCCTCCATTGCTGAATTTTTTGGGCTTCAAGTTAACTAAACTTACAAAATAGTACGAGCATACTATTCATTCCAATGTAATGAGAATGGAATCAATACATAATTGGTTCACTAGAAAGGCAAGATTGACGGCAGTATAGTTTAAAAGCTAAGCCTCGAGTTTCAGAATATCATAAGCATGCTGTTTATACTGCTCCATAATTTCGTCTTTTTTAGCAACATTCTTTTCCATACATAAATAGTAATAGGCGCCTTCTAAGATGGTATAAATCAAATTTGCGGTTCGTTTTGGATCTTCTAGTTTCAGTGACCCCTCTTCTATACATTCCAACAAATGAGATTCTAACCAAACGCGTAAAGAGTCATGTAACTCTTTGTATTTAGAACGAATCACGTTGTTTCTAAAAATCAAGCTGTAGCAACTGTAATAAACATCATCGCTAATCAGAGCATTCCATTTTCTGGAGAAAAGGTTGTTGAGCACTTCCTTTAAATGGTCAATCGAAGTGCCATCTTTTTGAGTGCTATAGATTTTTTGATAACGACTTAGAATATAATCAATGAGGGCAAGCACTAGCTCATCTTTGTTCTTAAAGTTATGCAAGATTAAGCTAGGGTTAACATCCATGGCTTCTGCAATCTTAGCAATAGAGGTGTTTTGGAGCCCTTCTGCCTTGGCTGTTTTATAGAATGCTTTTACTATTTCTTGTCTTCTGAGGTCTTTAATGTTCTTTCTTCCCATTGAATTTGTGTGTGATTCTGAGGCCCAAATATGTGGAAAATAAATTGAACGACTATTCAATTAAAATTAAATCGCGGTTAATGATGGGGTAACATGCCGCGCCTACATTTGACAATCTAAAATCTGCTCTAAAACTAAAACAAAACTTATGAAAGGATTTACATCCACGATTTCAACCCAACATAGGAAGCTCCGCAGGGCTTGCCTCATGTTGATGTGTTTATGTGTGTCTGCGTTGGGCTATGCCCAAGAATTGAATGTTAAAGGCTTGGTCTCAGATACTGAAGGACAGCCTATTTTTGGTGTTACAGTTTTTGAAAAAGGAACTACAAATGGAATGGTTACTGGTGCTGACGGAAAATACAGCATTAAAGTAAAAAGCCAAGAATCAGTAATTGTATTCTCATTCGTAGGCTTTATTTCTCAAGAAGTAACAGTGAATAATCAGTCTACAATTGATATTACGCTTCAGGAAGACATTAAAGAACTTCAGGAGTTTGTAGTAGTTGGCTATGGTGTAGAAAAGAAGGTGAATCTTTCTGGTGCTGTAGACCAAGTAGATGCACAGCAATTAGCGAAAAGGCCAATCAGTAGTGTAACTGAGGGGCTTCAAGGGGTTATTCCTAACCTAAATATCGATAGTAATTCTGGTGCTCCAGGTTCTACCCCAAATATTAACATTAGAGGCGTGACTTCAATCAATGGTGGAAATCCATTGATTTTGATTGACGGTGTTCCTTCTGATGCGGTGGAGTTAAACCGCATTGCTCCTCAAGACATTGAAAGCATTTCAGTAATCAAAGATGCTTCTTCGGCAGCCATTTATGGTGCAAGGGCAGCATTTGGTGTAGTAATCATTACTACAAAGAATGGAGCTGATAAAATGAGAATCAGCTACTCTGGTTATACGTCAATGAATGAAGCCACAGTTATACCCAACAAAATCACCGATCCTTATATCTACTCAAGGCTGTTAGAAACTTCAACCGATAATACTCCTTGGGACAATATTAACTTCAGTGATCAGTATTATGCTTGGGCCAGAGATCGCTCTAACGATCCTTCATTGCCTGGGGTAAGAAGAAATCCAACTAACGAAGCCGCTTGGGAATATATGGGTGGCCAAGATTGGTCTCGTCATTTTATGAAAGATCAAACTACTTCAAGCAACCATCAGCTTTCAATTAGTGGAGGTGACGATCGTGTTAATTATTTACTTTCAGGTTCATATAGTCATCAAGACGGGGTTTTGGCCATTGCCGATGATTACTTTGATCGATACACGGTAAGAAGCAAAGTTTCATACAAAGCCAACGATTGGTTAACCATTAGCAACAACACCTATTTAACCACTACGGAAAGAAAAGAACCTTCGTATTTCGATATTACTTCAATCTATAATATAGCTCCTACATCATGGAATATTAACCCTGACGGAAGTTGGGCCAATTCTGAAGCTGGAGTAATTTCTGCCCAACTAACGGATGGAGGAGAAGATATTACTGAATTTACAAGTGTTCAGTCGCAGTTTGGCGTACAAGCAATATTGTTAAAGGATATTCTGACTTTTAATACTGATTTCACCTTTAGAAGAGGAAGACAAGATAGGAACTGGTTTCAAACAAAATATAACATTGGTTATGGCCCAAGTGACATTAGAGAGCAGGGCAATAATTCAGCTTACAGATCAAGCTCAGTAGAAAACTACTATGTGTTGAATAGCTATTTAAGCTACAAACAACAATTTGGTGATCATGCATTAAGCGGAACTTTAGGTTTTAACCAAGAGCACAACCGCTGGAACTCGTTTAGCGCGCAGCGAAACAATGTTATTTCTGCTTCGCTACCTACCATAGCACTGGCAACAGGCGATCAGTTTGTAGGTGAAAGCGTATCTGAATGGGCAGTGAGAGGTGTTTTTTACAGATTGAACTATATCTATAATGATAGGTACATTCTAGAATTGAATGGCCGATATGATGGCGCTTCTAAATTCCCTTCTGATAATCGTTATGGATTTTTCCCTTCGGCTTCATTGGCTTGGAGAGTAGATGAAGAAAACTTTATGGCTGGAATGAGAGACTGGGTAAGCCAGTTTAAACTCAGAGGTTCTATCGGGTCTTTGGGTAACCAAGCTATTGGCCCTTATGAATACATTTCAACCATGAGCGCATACCAAGGTAATTACCTGATTGACGGAAAGTTGCCGCTAGAAATTTCTTCACCTCAGTTGGTTTCAAATAACTTTTCTTGGGAAGAGGTAGTAACCAAAAACTTTGGTGTAGACTTAGGATTCCTCGAAAATAGAGTGTCTGCATCATTCGATATTTACAGAAGAGACACCAAAGGGATGTTGACTTTGGGAAGAGAGTTGCCAGATGTTTTGGGTGCAACTGAGCCAAAAGAAAACGCTGCTGATTTGAAAACTAACGGTTGGGAATTCTCTTTAGGTTACCAAAACGAAGTGGCCCTTGCTGGTAAGCCATTAAACTTTAAAGCGGGTTTCAACTTATCTGACAGCCGTTCTTATATCACTAAATTCGATAACCCAACAGGAAGCATAACTCAGTTTTATGAAGGAATGGAGTTAGGCCAAATTTGGGGACTTCAAAACGATGGTTTCTTCAGGTCTGCCGAAGAAATCAACGCACTAGATCAGAACGCGATTGTGCCTTGGGGTGCTATTTCAATTGTTGAAGGATGGCCAAAATACAAAGACCTAAACGGAGACAATAAGATCACTAAAGGCTATACTTTGGATGATACAAAAGATTTGTCAATCATCGGAAATCAATCACCAAGGTACCGTTATGGAATAAACCTTTCTGCCGATTGGAATGGATTCGATTTAAGCGTTCTCTTCCAAGGAGTAGGGAAGAGAGATTACTATCCTTTAGATTACTTGTATTGGGGGTTTTATCAGCAGCCCTATGCAGGTGGTTATCCGCATTTGAACGATTTCTACCGAGCTGAATCAGAAACTGGTGCCGATAGAGACAGGCATTCACAATCGTATTTAGATGCAGGTTTAGCAGATCAAAATTTAGATGCTAAATATCCTCACTTACAATCTTGGTTGGCCGATAGAAATTTGGGAGAAAGAATTGATCAAGCGCAAGGTTTGGCCATTCCTCAAACAGATTATTTGTTGAGCGCAGCTTATTTAAGGCTCAAAAACTTAACCATCGGATATACTTTACCAGTCGCATTAATGTCTAAAACAGGCCTTTCAAGTGTAAGGGTTTATGCCAGTGGCGAAAACCTTTTCGAGTGGTCGGCATTAAAAGATTTCTTCGATCCAGAAGCAGTAAACAATGCCATTCAATATAACCCAGCTGTAAGCGGAGGAAGAGGAGTAGGTAAAGGTTACACTTACCCTTTCCAAAGAAGGTATGTATTGGGAATCAACATCACTTTGTAATCATCTGATTTTTAAACGAATTCAAAATGAAAAATTTTAAAATACTGATTGCACTCTTCTTAATTGGTTTGGTTACAGCCTGTAACGACAACTTCTTAGATGTAGTGCCAGAAACTTCGATTGGCGTAGAGAACTTCTTTAACACAGAAGAAGACCTTAATATTTACGTCAATAGCCTTTATAATTTCCCAGGTTCGGGGATTTATTATGCCGATGGTGGAACAGACAATGCTGCCACTACAGGGAATACTGAAATCAAAACCATGATGGTTAGTACTGCATCTTCTTCTACCATTACATCGGGTTGGAACTGGGGTGCGCTAAGGTCAATCAACTTGTTTTTAGAAAACTTTGACAAAGCGAACATCTCTCAAGAAAAACTGAACCATTTTGAAGGCTTAGGAAGGTTCTTTAGAGCTCAGTTTTACTACGATAAGGTAAAAAGGTATTCAGATGTGCCATATTACGATTTTGTGATCGAAACAGGTGATACTGAAGCCTTGAACAAGCCGCGAGATTCGCGAGAAATGGTGGTAGATAAAGTTTTTGAAGATTATCAATTTGCTATTGAAAACATTTTCGAGAATCAGCCTGATGGCGCAGTAAACAGATGGGTGGCAAAAGCCTTTATGGCAAGAAACGCGCTACACGAAGGTACTTTCAGAAAATATCACAGCGAATTAAATCTTACTGCTTCGGCTGATAAGTATTTGAAATTGGCAAGAGATATTGCCAAAGACATTATGGATAATGGGCCTTTCAGTATTAAGAATACAGGCAATAGCGCAACTGATTACAGCAGCTTGTTTAATAGCACTGATTTAGAGTCAAATCCTGAAGTCATTTTAGGAGTATATAGCCTAGACCAAGTGAAAAACAGTGGCTGGTCCGAAACCGTGTTTGGTAACTATGAAACCAGTCCAGCGAAAGATTTATTGCAGTCTTACTTAATGGCAGATGGTTCGTATTATTCAAATCAAGCCAACTACGATAAATTCAGCTTTGTTCAAGAGTTTCAAAATAGAGACCCTAGATTGTCTCAAACATATGCTTATCCAGGTTTTGTGTTGGTAAACTCAAGAACTTACAGTCAAGGTGCGGGAATGTATGTGCAGCAATTGGCAAAGAATTTCTCGGGTTATCATCAATTAAAAGGTTTTGTGAATGTAACAGATCAGGCCACTATTAATAACTTGGACTTTCCGGTGTTAAGGTTTGCAGAAACACTTTTGATTTATGCCGAAGCTAAGGCTGAACTAAATGAAATGAATCAAGCTGTATTAAATGAGTCGATTAACCTGTTGCGCGATAGAGCAGGAATGCCAGCATTAACAATGGGCGCCACTGTAGACCCTGTATTACAGGCAAAATACCCTACTGTAACAGACCCAGTTTTACTTGAAATCAGAAGAGAAAGAAGAGTTGAATTGGCTTTAGAAGGGTATAGGTTCGATGATTTAATGCGTTGGAAAGCAGGTAAATTATTGGAAGAAGAGCCAAAAGGTTTGTATTTCAGTGGTTTAGGTAAGCACGATGTTACTGGCGATGGAATTGAAGACATTATATTATTAGATGCTTCGGCTTCAATTCCTGATACCAAAGAGCGAAATGCTTTAGATGTTCCTTTTGCCTATTACAGAGTTGGAAGTTTTGGTGAAAACGTAGGGGTGTTTTTATCAGATGGTAACAGCGGACATATTTTAACGGTAATTGAAAGAGGAACATTTGACGATCCGAAGTTCTATTATCGCCCTGTACCAGCTGCTCAAGTAGCGTTAAACCCAAATTTGACACAGATTTTCGGATGGAATTAGATTAGGTTGCAAATGTTGAAATACTGGATGAGGCCCTCGGCCTCTTCTGGTATTTTCTTCTTTTCACCTAACTTAAGCCCAACCACTCAACTAACCAGACAAAATTAACATCATGTTGAAATCAATAAGCATACTTTTTTTGGCCATAATTATGGCGGCTTGCAATTCTACACCAGAAAAAAAGGTGATGATTATCTTAGTAGATGGCGTTCCTGCAGACGTGCTTGAAAGTGTAGATACCCCGATTTTGGATCAAATTGCTACACAAGGAGGCTATACTCGTGCCTACCAAGGCGGAGGAAAAGATGAGTATACACAAACACCTACCATTTCGGCTCCAGGTTATATGAACATGATTACTGGGGTTTGGGGAAACAAACACAATGTTTGGGGCAACAGTGTTAGAAACCCGAACTATAACTACTGGAACATCTTTCGTACCGTTAAAACGGTAAATCCAGAAATGACCACTGCCATTTTTTCTAGTTGGGAAGATAATAGAACAAAGTTAGTAGGAGAAGGAAAAACAGAGGCTGGGAATTTCATGTTCGATTACTCTTTTGACGGTTTTGAGTTAGATACAGTGGCTTTTCCACATACAGCCGACCGTAGCTTTATGTTTAATATTGACGAAAATGTTTCGAAAGGAACAGCCGATTATGTGCTTACTGATGCACCAAATTTATCGTGGGTATATTTAGAGTTTACGGACGATATGGGGCATATGTATGGCGACAGCCCACAAATGATTGAAGCCGTAAAAGGTATGGATAACCAAGTAGGTAGAATGTGGGCGGCCATTCAGCAACGCGAAAAGGAATTCAATGAAGATTGGATGATTGTAATTACAACCGACCATGGAAGGACAGAATCCAATGGTAAAGGTCACGGTGGTCAATCAGAAAGAGAGCGTACTACCTGGATTGTAACCAATCAAAACAACCTCAACAAAAGGTTTGAAAATAACCCACCGGTAGTCGATGTCGCTGCTAGTGCGTTAAGGTTTTTAGGTATTGAAGCCCCTGATCAAATCAAGGAAGAAATGGATGGTGTTCCGTTCATTGGTGATATTTCAATAATGAATGCTAAAGCCAAAGTAGAAGGGGACGAGCTTATCGTTTCTTGGGAGGTAGCTGATGCATCAGGAAGTGTAGAAATCTACCAATCTTCCACAAACAACTTTGCCAAAGGGGAAAAGGATGAGTACTCACTTTTAGGCAAGGCAGATGTGAAAAATGGTCGATTTAAAACTGATTTTGTTTTTCCTGTAGGAACTACCAAGCTCTTACTAAAGGCGCCCCATAACTGGACAAATGTTTGGATAATCGTTGAATAAGCTGAAACAATGAATAGACGAAATATTCTAAAATCAATAGCCTTAGCTGGTACGGGAGCATTAATAGGGGGTGATTTAACTTCTATTCAACCTAAAACAAAAAGAGTTCTACGCCTTGCTCACCTTACAGATGTGCATTTACGTGATGCGGATAATGCGCCTGATAAATTTATCAAGTGTTTACATATTATGCAGTCGTTGAAGGATAAACCTGATATGATTTTTAATGGGGGCGATACAATTTTTGATGCTTTAGGTACCGATAAAACAAGCGTTGAAAAGCAATGGCAACTTTGGGATAAAGTCATTAAAGCTGAAAATGATTTGCCTGTAGTTAATTGTATTGGCAACCATGACGTATGGGGGGCTGGAGAAAAATCGGATCCGCTTTATGGTAAAAAATATGCTTTGGAGAAAATGGATTTAGATAAACCATATCATTCTTTCGAAAAGGCTGGATGGAAGTTTATTATTCTTGATAGCACACATCCCGTAGGAGAGGGCTGGTATACAGCTAAGTTAGATGATGAGCAATTCGATTGGTTTGAAAAAGAATTAGAGGCTACACCTTCAACTACACCTGTTATGATAATGTCGCATATTCCAATTTTAACGGCTACCGGCTTTTATGAAGGTAATGAGAAGAATGGAAACTGGTCAGTGCCTGGTGGATGGATGCATATTGATTTCAATAGAATCAAAAAGCTTTTTATGCAACATGCCAATGTAAAACTTTGTGTAAGTGGGCATATGCATTTATTGGATAAAGTAGAATATAATGGTGTAACCTATTGCTGCAATGGTGCAGTAAGCGGAGGCTGGTGGGGTAACGAAATGTACTACGAAACCCAAGCTGGTTTTGCTACTGTGGATTTATATGAAGGTGGAGAATTTGATGTGCAATACCACACTTACAGCTGGAATTAGTGAGTATTAATCAGAAATTAAGCTTTTTGGGTGAAATCGTTAAGTACTTCCATAACCAAGCTTTTTTAAAGACTATTGCAATACTTTAGTTTTTAACAGAACGGTTTATATGGTTTCTCAAACTCTAATAAGTTATAGTGTTCAAACTTTAGGGTGGCTTGGTACGCTACTTTTTATTGTGAGTTACATTCAGCTAAATCGTGGAGTTTGGACCCTTCAGGATACAAAATTTCACGTTTACAATATCTTAGGAAGCGTGTTTTTAGTGATTGACACTGTTTACGACTTCTCTTATGCTGCGGCTGCGGCCAATTTCTTTTGGGGAATTGTAGCCTGTTACGGCTTGATTAAATTTAGAAATCAAGAGAAAGTCAAAAGTGATGAATTTATAGAAAGTAAAAAGCCCAACCTCATCTGAAGTTGGGCTTAATTTTGTGGTCTGAATTTCTATCCAAAAACCATTTGATCCTTTACGAAAGGAATTTTATAAAGTCTGTTTCCCGTGGCTTTGGCCATGGCATTAGCCAGAGCACCGCCTGCAGGTGGTAAAGAAGGCTCACCCAAACCAGTTGGATCGTTCAAGCTTTCTACAAAATGAACATCTACGGTAGGTGCTTCTTTGGTTCTTATCAAACGATAATTATTAAAGTTAGAAGCTTGAGGTGTTCCATTTACAAAGGAGAAATCGCCATAAAGCGCATGTCCCATTCCGTCTACTACACCACCCTGAATTTGATTAATGGCCGCATCAGGGTTTACTACAATTCCGCAATCTACAGCAACCGTTACATTTTTCACGATCGGATTGCCATCCTTCATAATCACATCAGCCACTTCGGCCACATAGGTATTGTGCGAATAATAAGCACTGAAACCTTTGCTTACACCACTTTCGGCTTTACCCCAATTTCCTTTTTCGGCAGCCAATTTAATCACACCAATCATTTTTGCTGGTTCATAGTCAATCTCCCCAACAGGATTGTTTTTCGCCCGTTCAAGAATATCTAATCTTAGCTGAATCGCATCTTGTCCCATTTCAGCAGCTAATTCATCGAAGAAGCACTGCTCGGCTACGGCCAAGAAGTTGGTGATAGGGGCTCTCCATGCTCCTGTAGTAATGTTACTATCTACATAACTCGATTCTATTAAGTAGTTTTCGATGCCGCCTGCTGGAAACCAATCTGGACGAACCCAGTTGTTACGTCCTATTCCTGCACCAGATAAATGGTAGCCCGTAAGCTTTCCGTCTTTAATGGCAGCTCTGAATTTATATTTTGATGCCGGACGGTATGTGCCCGCGGTCATGTCGTCTTCCCTCGAGAAAATCACTTGAACGGCTTTGTTGGCTTTCTGAGAAATTTCGGCAGCTTCTAAAGCAAAGTCTCCATAAAGTCTTCGTCCAAAACCGCCACCCATTCGGGTCATTTCTAAGGTAATATCGTCAGGGCTTTTTCCAAGCAGTCGGGCAATTTGCCCTCGGGTACCGGCCGGTGTTTGAATTGGCCCGACTAGTTTAACTTTGTCGCCTGTAACATCGGCAAAGAAATTCATCGGCTCCATGGTGTTGTGTGGTAAAAAAGGAGCCTCGTAGGTTTTTTCAAATACTTTATCTGCCGAAGCCATTGCTTTTAATGCATCACCATCGCTACGACTTGGCCTTTCTACTCTTTTATTGAGCAGTTTGTTCATTTCACTATCGTGATAAGGCGTGTCTTCAAGCCGTCCACTCATGTCCCAATCGGCCACTAAGGCTTTTTTACCCTTCATGGCTGCCCAAGTGTTGTTACCTAAAACAGCTACTTTATCTCCAAATTGAATTACATCATTTACGCCATTTACTTTTCTGGCCTCTGTGTCGTCAAAGGATTTTAGTTTAGCGCCAAATGCAGGTGGGCGAAGCACCACGGCATATTGCATTCCTTCTTGCTTGTAATCAATTCCGAATACAGGCTTACCGGTAATAATTTCATCTAAATCAACATTTTTCTGACTCTTACCAATAATGGTAAAGTCTTTAGGCTCTTTTAAAGTAACTTCTTCTGGTATTTCTATACCTACGGCCTTTGAGGCCAATTCTCCATAACTTAATTTTTTACTGCCATTCAGCACATAACCACCCTTGGTGGTAAGGCTGTTGGCATCTACTGCCCATTCTTTGGCGGCAGTTTCTATCATCAGTCTTCTAGCAGTGGCACCTGCCATTCGCATGCTTTTCCAACTACTTCTAATGGACTGACTTCCGCCTGCTACCTGACGTGGGAATGCATTATCGAGCGGGGCTTGTTTTACGATTACATCTTTCCAGTCTACATCTAATTCTTCAGCCACAAGCATCGGCATAGATGTTTTTACATTCTGTCCAATTTCCGGATTTGGCGACATGATGGTGATTTCACCATTGTTGGCAATGGTGAGGTAGGCATTGATATCGAACCAAGCCGATGCTGGGTCTTTTACTTCTGCCGAAGATGAACAAGCCCAATTGAATCCGATCATTAATCCTCCTCCAGCAAGAGCAGAAGTTTTGAGGAATGATCTCCTGTCTACTTTTGTTTTTATAACTGTCATTTTTCCTTGATTTGGAGGTTATAGATTAGATGCAGCCGAAGAAATGGCGGCTTTTATTTTATTGTATGTACCACAACGGCATAGATTTCCGTTCATAGCGGTTTCAATTTCATCCATAGAAGGGGAGCTATTGCGTTGCAGTAAAGCTGCGGCATTCATAATTTGCCCCGCTTGACAATAGCCACATTGAGGAACATCATGTTCTACCCAAGCTTTTTGTAAAACGTGGTCGGCTTTTTTAGAAAGGCCTTCAATAGTGGTGATTTTAGCTTCAGAAACTGCTGAAACTGGAATCGAACAAGAACGAACTGCATTGCCGTCCATGTGAATGGTACAAGCCCCACATTGCGCAATTCCACAGCCGAATTTTGTGCCCTTAAGGTCTAGGTGGTCGCGCAAAACCCATAGCATTGGGGTGTCTGCATCAGCCTCAACGGTTTGTTGCTTGCCATTGATTGTAAGTTGGTAAGTTGCCATAACGGATGATTTTGAGAAATTTGAATTGATGAATATATGATTTATGAGTTCAAAATCATAGCTATAATTGATGAAGAGCCTTATCTAGATTTTATGCGATAATCTTCGTCTTATTTTTTCTGCCGTTGTGTCCGATAATTCCTTTTTCTGCAGAATAGAGGTTACTTTTGCGGCCAAATTAAATGTGATGTAATATGTGGTTCGCGAATGCGATTTTCGCAATTAAGCCGTTACGTTTTCAGAGTGTTTTACCAAATAATTATAAACGAATGAAATACAGATTTTTAACCGTATTAGTGCTGATGGTTGCACTATTGATAACAAATAGGACTCCATCTTTTGGGCAAGAAGAAGTTCAAGAAGAAGTAGTTAAAACAGATTTAATAAGCCAGTTGGAATCGCTAATAGAATCTTCAGGAACTTATGTAGATAAGAAAATTATTAGAATTACAAGTTTGAACGAATTTAGAAGTGCGCTAGGAGATAGCTTGGCTAGCTATTCAAATAGTATAGAAAGCTTGAATACCGAGAAAAATAAGATTGAACTTGAAGTTAATGCTTTAAGGTCAGAGCTGGAGTCGGTAAAAGCTGAGTTGGAAGCCAGTGAAAAACTGAATGATAATATGTCATTCTTTGGTATTCTTTTGAGCAAATCAGTTTATAATATTATTGTATGGTCTATAGTGGCGGTTTTGATTGGGGTAATATTAGTAATGTTAGCCCGTATGAAAAAGGTGGCGCAATCTGCAAAGCGAATTAAGGGCTCATTTACTCAAGTAAGTGAAGAGTTTAGAGCATATCAGTTTGAGGCAAAGGAAAATCAAATTAAGATTAAACGTGAACTTCAAACCGCATTAAATAAACTAGAATTGAATAGATAGTTCAATTCGACAGAAGAACCATCACTGTCAAATTTTACACCTCACAAAAACACTCATTTAAAATAAGAAAGGCTGCCTCATACGAAGCAGCCTTTTCTGTTTACATTATATTTTGTAGTTCAATTAAACGTTTGCGCTCACTTTAGGAGCTCCAGCAAGAATTTCCTCACTAGCATACTCTTTAAATTTCGCGAAATTCTCATTGAATTTAATCGCTAATTTATTTGCTTCTGCATCGTAAGCTGCTTTATCTGCCCAAGTATTTTTAGGACTCAATATTTCAGTTGGAACGTTAGGACATTCATTTGGCATTGCCAAACCGAATACATTGTGAGTAGTATATTCTACGTTATCAAGCTTACCTTCTAAAGCAGCTGTAATCATAGCTCTTGTATACTTCAGTTTCATTCGGCTACCAGTACCATAAGCACCACCAGACCAGCCAGTGTTTACCAACCAAACGTTTACACCAGCTGCTTCCATTTTTTGGCCAAGCATTTCGGCATATTTAGTTGGGTGTAAAGGCATGAATGGAGCTCCGAAACAAGCAGAGAAAGCCGAAACTGGCTCAGTAATACCTGCTTCTGTACCTGCTACCTTAGCTGTATATCCAGAAATAAAGTGGAACATGGCTTGGCCAGGTGTTAACTTAGAGATTGGAGGCAATACACCTGAAGCATCGCAAGTAAGGAAGAAAATATTCTTAGGATTAGCACCTACAGAAGATTCTTGAATGTTATTGATGTGGTAAATAGGGTAAGAAACTCTAGTGTTTTCTGTGATTTTACCACTTGTATAATCAGGCTCGTTAGTACCTTCTTTAAAAGTAACATTTTCTAATAATGCGCCTGGTTTAATTGCATTCCAAATGTCGGGTTCTTTTTCTTCAGAAAGGTCAATTACTTTAGCGTAACAACCACCTTCAAAGTTGAAAACAGTGTTTTCGCTTGTCCAACCATGCTCATCGTCTCCAATAAGTTTTCTGTTCGGGTCGGCAGAAAGAGTAGTTTTACCTGTTCCTGAAAGACCAAAGAAAATTGCAGTATCACCATCTTCACCAACGTTAGCAGAGCAGTGCATTGCTAAAGTATCTTTTTGATGAGGCAAGATGAAGTTTAAGGCAGAGAAAATACCTTTTTTCATTTCACCAGTGTAACCGGTTCCACCAATTAAAGCGATTTTCCTTTTAAAGTTTAAGATGGCAAAGTTGTGCTGTCTTGTTCCATCTCTATCCGGAACAGCCATAAAACCCGGAGCACACATTACGGTCCACTCTGGAGTGAAGTCTTTTATTTCTTCTTCCGTAGGGCGCAAAAACATATTAAATGTAAATAAGTTAGACCAAGGGAATTCAGTCACTACTCTTACATTAGTTCTGTATTTCGGATCTGCACAAACGTATGAGTCGCGTGCATAAATTTCTTTTCCAGAAAGGTAATCTGTTACTCTGTCATAAAGCGCATCGAATTTAGCTGGCTCAAACGGGATGTTAATATTTCCCCACCAAACCGAATCTTCGGTGATTTCATCTTTAACAATAAACCTGTCTTTTGGTGAACGACCGGTGAATTCACCAGTGTTTACATTTATGGCACCAGTACTGGTTTCTTGCGCCATTCCTTTTTCCACAGAAATTTTCGCCAGTTCTTCTGAGGATAGGTTCCAATGTACAATTGCATCTTTGATGCCCAATTCTTTCACACTCGCTTCGTTGGATTTAAGCCCGTTTTCTTGCATTTTCTTAGTTTTTAATACTCTGTTTTGCAAACGATTGCATTCTATTTAGGGGTGCAAAAATAGGGAAAAAAACTATTGATTAGAATTCCACGCAGTAATAATAAAAAGACTCTTATAAGTGGTTCAAAAACTCTGTTCGATGGTCATTAACATAATCGCATTTGTAAATACCCTTTTACCGTAGTAGTTTTATCGGTATTGAACTAAACAAAAATCAGAATCTATGTTGGATAAAGGAACTATTGAAGGTCCGCAGATGATGGGGCATCCCAAAGGTCTGTTCTATCTTTTTTTCGCTGAACTTTGGGAAAGGTTTAGCTTTTACGGAATGAGGGCATTGTTGACCCTATATATGGTCAACGAAATTTTTGAAGCTCTTACCTCTAGAGATTTGGCCGCTGCTGCGGTATATGCTTCTTATGGCTCTTTGGTTTACGCTTCTACTGTAGTTGGCGGAAGGGTTTCTGATACACTCTTGGGTTTCAGAAGGTCGATTATGCTGGGTGGAGTTTTAATGTCGCTAGGCCATTTTGTTCTTGCAGTAGAAAACGAGTATACATTCTATCTAGCGCTTGCCTTAATTGTAGTGGGGAACGGTTTCTTTAAGCCAAATATCTCAACTTTTGTAGGTTCTCTTTATAAAGATGGAGATACCAGAAAAGATTCTGGGTTTACCATTTTTTATATGGGAATTAATATTGGTGGTTTTGCTGCACCACTTTTGTGTGGTTGGTTAGGCCGTGAATATGGCTGGCATTATGGTTTTGGCCTTGCCGGTATTGGTATGCTTGCCGGACTTATTGTTTTTTGGCGTGGAATTAAAGCAGGGGTATTCCTAGATAAGGGAATGGCGCCTAGTGTTGAAAGGCTTGAATCAAGAGTTTTAGGTATCAAAAAGAAAACTTTCGTTCCAATTTTGGCTTTCTTAGCCGCGCCAGTAATTGCAATGATGTTATCTTCTTACGGAGCAATTGGTGGTGGCGATACCTTTTTAGGTGACCAGAATGTAGTGACATTAATATTTAAATTGCTCGGCTTCGCTATTCTCATCTATATGGCGGTAATCATGTATCAGGCTACCGCTTCTGAAAGGAAGAAGTTAGCGGTAGCATTAATGATTACCGTTTTCATGAGTATTTTTTGGGGTTTTCATGAATTATCGGGATCTGTAATTACGCTCTTTGCCAGCAGAAACGTAAATCTATGGTTGATTGACGCTGCTCAAACGAATGCGTTAAACTCGATGTGGATCATTATTCTATCCATTCCAATATCGTTGCTGTGGGGCTTTTTGGCCAAAAAGAAGTTAAACCCTAGAACTCCTTATAAGTTTGCTTTGGGGCTATCTTTAGCAGCAATCAGTTTCTTTGTACTGTCTTTAAGTGGAAATGCTGCTGATTCTGAAGGAATGGTGCCTTTTTTCTATCTCATGGTAATGTACTTCTTAATTTCAGTTGGTGAGTTATTCATGTCGCCAGTTGGCCTTTCTAAAATTACAGATCTGTCACCTCAAAGAATCGTAGCATTTATGATGGGTGTTTGGTTCTTGTCTTCTGCTTATGCATTCCAAATTGTTGGTTTTATTGGTAAGCAATTGGCAGTAGAGAGTACAGATAAGGACGTGAGAGGTTTTGAATCGTTAGATACTTACATTGGTGGCTTTGAACTAATTGCTAAATATGCATTCGGTGCAGCGATTATAGTGTTTATACTAGGTCCAATAATGAAAAGATGGATGCAAAACGTTCACTAGAAAGTTGTGTATGACATTAGAAGCCGCTCATAGAGCGGCTTTTTTTATGCCCTTACTAGCATAGCACCACTGGAATAACCACCGCCAAAAACGGTTACAACAGCCAGTTCACCTTTTTGCATAGAACCGAAGACCTGAGAATAACCGATAGAAGAACTAGCCGAGCCTGTATTGCCAAATTCAACCATGTTGATAACCACCTTTTCAATAGGGAAATTTAGAGTTTCAGCAACTTTATTGATTATCCTCATATTGGCTTGGTGTGGAATGAGGTAGTTTAAATCCGCTAGTTTACAGCCACTTTTTTCTAGGATAATCTCCGTTTTTTCCGACATGTATTTAATGGCATTGTAAAAAACATCTCTACCATCGGGCATAGAAATACCACCATCAAAAGGCTTTAAACATACACCGTTTGGCCCTCGTCCAATAGTCGCGTGGCCTTCAGTATTTACCCCAAGAACTTCATGGTCTTTATCAGTAACTCTTTGATTTGAAAGAAATACAGCAGAAGCCCCATCTCCCCATAGGTGTGCAGAAATAGGGTCTGATTCATTTAAATAAGCCCAATTGTGTTCTGAAGTTACGATTAAAGCCTTTTTAGCTTTTCCCGTGGCGAAATAACCTTCAGCAATTTCAATGGCATTGACAAACGAGCTACAGGCAGAAGAAACGGAAAACACAATGGCTCCGTTGATGCCATACTTTTGTTGAACCACATGAGCCAGAGTGCCAACAGTGTCATAGGGTGAATAAGTAGCACCTATAATCAAATCAACTTCGGTGATATCATAAGGTAGATTCTTCAATCCATTTTCAATGGCCGAAATGGCCATAGTATTTACATTTTCGTTTTCTGAAGTTCTTCTGCGGTTCTTAATTCCTGATTTACGGATAATGGTTTCATCGTCCATTCCATTTTTATCAAAGAAATAACTGTTCGGAATTATGTTAGAAGGTATATAATGTGACGCTAGATTAATGTACATGGAATCCTGTTACGGGTGGTTGTTTTAATATGTTGAGTTTTGACTTCGAAACTAGTACATATTTCGCTAATCTCTGTTAAAATTGGTGCTATTAGGTAATATTGAAGGCATTTAGATAGTGACTAGCCTAAAATTGATTTTACACTTTGCTGTAACTTTGGAATGATTTCTTCTTCAAACCATTGATTTTTCCTCATCCAAATTCCATTCCTAGGCGAGGGGTGAACCAAGGGGAAGAATTCTGGTAAATAATGGTTGTAATTCTGAACTGTTTCTGTAAGAGTTTTCTTCTTTCGTTCTCCTAAATAATAAGCTTGGGCATACTGACCAATCAAGAGTGTTAGTTTAACTTCTTTAAGAAGGTCTAAAATTTGGTTGTGCCATAGTGGAGCGCACTCTGGTCGAGGAGGTAAATCGCCTGATTTTCCTTTTCCCGGATAGCAAAAACCCATTGGTACAATGCCAAAAAGGTTAGTATCATAAAACTGTTCATTGGTTACACCCAGCCATTTTCTAAGGTTCTTGCCAGAGGCATCGTCCCAAGGAATTCCCGATGCGTGTACTTTGGTGCCTGGCGCTTGGCCAATCACTAATATTTTTGAATGAGCACTAATAGATACTACAGGTCGCGGCCCAAGTGGTAAATGTTCGGCACAAACCGTACATGCTTTAATTTGGCTTAGTAAGTATTCAAAGTTTGACATAGCATTCCAATTTAAAACAAAAATGCTAGAGAGAAATGGACATGGATTATTGACTGTATTGGAAATGACAAAAAGATAATGAAGCTGAATTAATGGCATTAGATTATCTTCGCCCAAAGTTTAAATGAATGAGTACCCAAGAATTAGTTTATTTTATTGATTTAGGAGGAACACTCGTGTTTGCGATTAGTGGATGGTTAGCCGCTTCTAAAAAGCAAATGGATCCTTTTGGTGCTTCTGTAATTGCTTTTATTACCGCAGTTGGGGGTGGTACTTTGCGTGATTTATTAATCGGCAGTCAGCCGGTAGGATGGATGGTCGATCAAAACTACCTCCTTATGATTGCTGGCGGAATTGGGCTTGGGTTTTTGTTTAAGCGTTATTTAGAAAAACTTCGAAAAACCATGTTCCTGTTTGATTCTATCGGGATTGGTTTGTTTACCATATTGGGAATCGAAAAAACACTTTCATTTGGTTTAACCCCTGTTATTGCCGTAATGATGGGCACCGTTTCAGCCGTTTTTGGCGGGGTTTTGCGTGATACTTTGGCCAATGAAGTGCCTTTAATTTTTAGGCAGGAAATTTATGCAACGGCTTGTTTAACAGGGGGTATTCTATTTCTGGTTTTAGGTCATTTTAATGTGAATGTTGATGTGAGAATCATTCTTACAGTGGTTTATATTATAGCACTCCGAATTGTTTCTGTAAAATATAAATGGTCGTTTCCAACTATTAAATAATACTGGCAATGAAAATTATTCATTCAACCAACGCCCCAAAGGCTTTAGGGTCTTATTGCTCAGCCATTCGTACGGGTAATTTACTTTTCTGTTCAGGCCAGACGGGAATTAACCCATTTACAAATAAAATAGAATCAACAACAGTTGAAGGACAAACTAAACAGGTGTTAGCAAATTTAAAAGCTGTTTTGGCTTCTGAAGGACTAGGAGTGAAGGATGTTGTGAAGTGTAATGTTTACCTCAGCGATATGGAGCATTTCGAACTATTGAACTCTGTATATGGTGAGTTTTTCGAAGGCCACACACCTGCTAGAACCACTGTGGCCGTTGCAGGCCTGCCCTTAAATGCCCTTGTAGAAATTGAGTGCATCGCTGAAATTAGATAGCTATTCTTCTCTTTCTAGGCCTTAGCCAATTTGGGTTGTTTTTTCTTATACAATGCAAAAACATTACCTACAATAAGCATTAGCATTCCAATAATGGTGTACTCCGTAATTATAAACCCTTCGAAAATAGTAGAAATAATAACGGCAACAACTGGAACTACAACGATGGTGTAAGCTGCCTTTCCTGCTCCAATTTTGCTGATAAGTGTGAGGTACATATTAAAAGCGATGATTGAGCCAAAAATCACTAAATACAGAAGTGAAAATATGTAAGATCCAGACCAGTCGATGGTAAATGGCCTGCCGAGCGCTACGGCAACAATAAGCATTGCAAGGGCTCCGTAAACCATAGCAAATGCTGTGGATTGCATTACAGGGATTTTCAATTTTGAATTATAACCCGAAGTCACATTTCCAAGACTGGCAATCATTACTGAAGAAACGCATAGAATTAACCCCGTGAATGATCCATCTGCGGCTGTAAATGCCATTAACTCCCTTTTAAAAATAACCATAGTGCCAATTACACCGAACAGTGCTCCAATGAATACTTTAGGTATAATGGGTTGTTTTAGGAATATAGAACCGAAAATCATATTGAAGAATATGATAAGTGAAAACCCAACAGCTACTAGTCCGCTTGTTAAGTATTGTTCAGACTGATAGACCAACCAATAATTGAAGCCATGGAGAAGGATGCCTTGCAGGGCGATTCTTAAATGAACCTGCCATTTGAAGGAAAGATTTTTCGACCTGATTTTGCAATAGGCCAAAAACAGCAAACCAGCCAAAGCAAACCGATAGCTTACTGACATTATTGGATCAACACTACCCAGTTGAAAAGTGATGACATACCAAGTAGAGCCCCAGATAAGCGCTGGTATAGCAAAAAGCACAAAATTATTCGATTCCTTCATGAGATTTGAAAGCCCGAATTTAGCGAGATGGTTCAGTTTTCAGTTGCTGGATTACTAGTTTTTTTTCAAGTGGATGAGAGGAGTGGAGCTCGCTTATTTTTTGTTTAAATAAGCTTTTAAATCAGCAATACTATCGAGTTCATAAAACGAGAAATCACCAATGGTGTGTTTGTCAATTTTTTCGTGTACCCAAGTATCGTGAAAGGGGATATGAATGGCATGCCCACCAATTTCGCAAACAGGAAGAATGTCTGATTTTAGTGAATTCCCGATCATAAGAAAATCAGACGGACTGATTTGATAACGGTCTAAAATGGTTCGGTAGGTAGATGCGTTTTTTTCGCTAACAATTTCAATATGATCAAAGTAGTCGGCTAAGCCCGATCTAGCAATTTTTGTTTCTTGATCCCATAAATCCCCTTTGGTAATCACAATCAGCTGATAATTGTCTTTGAGCCAGTCGAGATTCTCTTGAACTCCAGGTAATACTTCAACAGGGTGAGTAAGCATTTCTTTACCCAAGTTGATTACATTTTGTATATCGGCACCGGTTATTTTATGCTGTGTTAGTTCAATGGCCGATTCGATCATGGAGAGCATAAAACCTTTTATTCCGTAACCGAAAAGCCTTAGGTTTTTTAACTCCACTTCGTAAAGTTGATGCTCTAAATTGTTATCAATTTCAAAGTACTTAGAAAGAATAGTTTCAAACTGAAGTCTGGTTTTAGTGAAGATCGGTTCGTTTACCCAAAGCGTGTCATCGGCATCAAAAGCGATGGTTTTAATGTGCTTCATTTAATTTTTATCTGGCGGCAATATACTGTTCATAATGAAAAATGTCTCCATTGAAAAGCGATTGCCAAATCAGTGGAGACATTGAATAATTTAAGGTGTGTTTTACCAACCTGTTCTATACTCTCGTTTTACGTATTGATTGGCTTCATCAAAGTTGGTAACCCTCATGTTTTTGGCATCCCAATGCAACCTCTTTCTGCCATGGTATTTTGTTCCTCCCCAGAAACCTTGGTTTTTTGCATTTGGGTCTACTTCAAAATATGCTTTTAAGGCAAGGTTTCCTATAAGAATACTTTCAGTGAATGGCCCAGCGTAGTCAAATGAAGAACTTGTTTCAGCGTTTCCGTACCCAGCTATACATGCGTTTACCCACTGTAAATAGTGCCCTTCAGGAACTCTAGCAATAGTTTCTTTTACCGATACCTGCTCATTTAATGATAGAGGGAGTAATCTCGGGTTAGCGCCATAACAATCCGCTAAAAGCTTTCCTTTAGTTCCTATAAAGAGTACTCCACCATCCCAATTACCAAATGCTTCATCATCACCAAGCTCTTCTGGTCTTTCGGGCATTATGCCTCCGTCCATCCAAGCAACTTTTATATTTCCTTTGCCATCTGTTCTTGGGTAGTTTAAATGAATTTTACTTGCTGTAGGAAAGCTTTTTGGGAAATCGAGTGTTTCAAAATTAGCTTTGAAAGCATCAACAGCGCTACATTCAACTTGGTCTGGATATAGAATTGGTAGAATTCTATACACAGGATCCATAATATGACAGGCCATATCTCCTAATGCGCCAGTTCCAAAATCTGACCAGCCTCTCCAGTTAAATGGTAAGTAAGCATCATTGTAGTCGCGTTTTTCGGCAGTGCCCAGCCATAAATCCCAATCTAATTCTTTCGGAATATTATCTTTTCGGGTAGGCGTTGCCAATGCCATAGGCCAAATGGCTCGGTTTGTCCAGCATTGCACGGTATGGACTTCGCCAATTAATCCGGCATCATAGTATTCTTTTATCTTCCGAACACCATCTCCCGAAGCGCCCTGATTTCCCATTTGGGTAACTACCTTGTACTTTCGAGCAGCTTCTGTCAATTGCCTAGCTTCAGCAATATCGTGGGTAAGGGGTTTTTGAACATAAACATGTTTGCCTAACTCCATAGCCGCCATGGCCTGCACCGCGTGCATATGGTCCGGAGTAGAGACGGACACAGCATCAATGCTGTTTTTGTTTTCTTCCAGCATTTTGCGGTAGTCTTTGTACATTGGCGCATCTGGGAAATTCTTTACAGACTCCTTAGTACTTCTCTCGTCTACATCACAGAGGTAAGCTATTTTTACATTCGGGCTTTTGGCAAAAGAGGCTAAATCGCTTGTGCCTTTTCCTCCTGCTCCAATCCCTGCTATATATAAAGTATCAGAAGGCGCTACAAAGCCTTTGCCTAATACATGTCGTGGAACAATAGTAAATGCGGCTCCTGCAAAGCCTAATGTTTTAATAAAGTTTCTTCGGGTGGTAGAGGTTGAGGGCTCCTTTTTTTCTTCGTTAGCTGACATAATTAAGGTTTATATCTAAAAAGTATATTTTGAATCCCTTGAATTTATGAAATCGAATTGAAATTGACTAAATGATTGTACAACATTGTTTAAATAGAAAACCGAGATTTGGGAGTTAAACAAAACAAAAAAGGCAGCTTCAATGGCTGCCTTTATACATATTTAGGGTGAAACCTTATTTTATTTCTATTAGAGTATTCTTTTTGTCTTCATCCATTATTTTATACTGGGTCTGATTCAGGATGAAAATATTCTCACTTGTTTCAAGTATTTCGTTTGAGGCGCCAGTGAAATAGATAATCCCTTTGTCGAATTTTTTTGTTTTATGCTTGCCTTTTTTTAACTCACCTATGGTAATGTTTTCAACTATTTCACCTTGACCATAAGCATTAAGCTTTACATCGAATTTCGCTCTAATTTGCCCGTTTTGATAGTACTCGGTAAAGTTGCCATATAATTTACTCATATAATAGGTGCGCTCACTTTTGACTTCGCCATCGGGGAAAAACTCTTTGGCTACACCATTTAATCGGCCATCTAGTACGGTATATCGAAATTTCAATGTTTCGTTCTCGTAGTAATCTACAATGTCGCCATTAAATATTTTGTCTTTAAAAAAGTAGACTCCATCCTTATATTCAATTTCGTTAATCCTCACAGAATCAGCTAGTTTCTCATTATTGAATGAGGTAAACGATATTAAGAAAGTTAAAACGAAGGTTGCTATTTTCATGTACTAGTTGTGTTAGTTTGCTTCAAAACGATTTCAAAGATACTTTACTATAAAAATCAAGCCAAACTTTAGTGAAAATCTTTTTGAATAATTTCGCCATTTCTTTTCACATACAGTGTTTCGAAATAATGAATGTCAATAATTGCTAGACAGTAATTAAAATGAAAGGGTTGGAATGGAGTTAGATTATTAAGGCAAAACACTATCAGCTTCTGATTCTATTTAGAGCTTACACTTGAGTGATACTAGAAATGTGTAATTTCGCCTGATTTCTGAAATTCAAATATTACTGTTCTTGAAAACGAAAACCTTACTTGTTACTTTACTCATTTTGGTTGTGTCTGCGGCAGTCGGCTACATCTATTTTTTTGAGAAAGATGGCGACACCGAAATACAAAAATTGATACCCGCCAATAGTCTTGCGCTAATAACGATCGATAATGTTTCGAACGCTATCGATGAGTATTCAGATTTTCCATGGTGGGACGAGGCAAGTTCTTTGCCTTTTATCAATGCGCTCACCGAAGCCAATACTAAAATCGATTCATTGGTAAAGGCTGGAGTGTTACAGTCTAAAATCAATGAAAACCCTGTTTATGTGTCTTTTCATTTGACTTCAAACAACAGAATCGAACCGCTTTTCTTCATTGGTTCAGATGGTTTTGAATGGTTGCCTACAAATATTAAGAAACTGGCCAATCTATGGTTCAATAAGGAATTACTATTTGAAAGCCGAATATTTAACGAGAAACTCATTTACGAAGCAGATGTAAAGCAGTCTAAATGGGGTTTTATAAGCTTGGGCAATTACCTGGTGATTTCTACAAATTCAGTTTTGCTAGAAGATGTAATACGTGCTGAAGAAGATGAATCTAACCGACTGGTTAAATCAGAAATGAAGGTTGATGAAAACCAAAAAGGAGTGAATTTATTACTCAATACAGACCGAATTGGAAGGCTCAAAAATGTGTTTACAAGTAGTACAGAGCCTTCTCGAAATCAACTCAAAGGACTGATAAATATTACCGTAGAGCCGTCAAATGAAGGACTTACTTTCAATGGTATTAGTGTTACAGGACAAAATTTAGACCAACGTTTGCCTTCCAATGCAATTGTTAATGTTGAAAATTTCATACCTAGTTCTGCAAGTTTTGTTCGTTGGTTTGGACTTGAAGAAGGCCAGAATTCTTCGCTGAATGGCTTTGATATTACATCTTTTCAAAAACTTCAAAATTTCGAAGTGTGCGAGGTGAATATTGTACTTGGATCAAACACCATGTCTCAGGTGCTTTTATCTGAGGTTTCTGATGTGTCAGAAATATCGAAAATGCTTGAAAATATTTCGAAAGCCAGCAGGGCAGAAGGTGACACCTTGTTTACCGAAAGTTTTATTAATAACGAGATTAGGTTTGTGAATGATGGTCAGTTTTTGGCCAAAACATACGGAGAGCGATATCAGAAATCAGGCAAGCCATACTATGCTTTCTTTAATAATGTAATGCTCATTAGTGATAATATTGATGCCTTAAAAACGGTTTTAATTGATTACGATGCTGAAAACACATGGGGGCGAATTCCTGAAAAAAGAAGGTACTTAGATAACCTGGTTCAAGAAGCCAACATTACACAACTCAATAATTTTGAATACTATTTAGACCCGCTCGTTAATTCCTTTAACCCTAAATGGAAGGCCTTTTTTAAAGAGCATATTCAATTGTTTTCTTCATTCGATAATTTCAATTTTCAAATCAATGAGGCTTCTAATCGATTGATTGTGAGTGCAGAACTTACTTTTAACGAGTCGGTGAAAGGCACTGTAGCTCGAAATACCAATAGCAGTACGGAGCCAGTCAATCGCGAAGTTGGACTGAATTTAGTGACCAATGCTTATGGAAACAGTAAGCTGATTACTAAGCCGTATATCGTTAAAAACCATGTCAATAATGAACAGGAAATCGCTTTCCAAGATGAGCTGCATCAACTCTATTTGGTAGATAGAACGGGCAATATTTTATGGAAGAAACAACTTGAAGGAAAAATTAATGGGGCGATTGAGCAAGTGGATTTCTATGCAAATCGTAAGCTTCAGTATCTGATTTTCACCGATTCTGCAGTTCATTTAATTGATAGAAATGGAGATGACGTAGAGGGTTTTCCTGTTCCATTTAACACGGAACTTCCTGTGGTTCAATACTCAGTTGTAGATTACGATAACAGTAAAAATTATAGATATGCTACTACGGATAGAAGGGGTAACGTTTATTTATTGAGTAAAGAAGGTGAAATGCTGGAAGGCTGGGCGCCAAAGGTGATAGGTTCTGCATTGCGTGCTGCACCAGAGCATGTTAGAATTAGGGGAAGAGACTGTTTTGTAATTGTAGAGACTAACGGAAATGTGCATCTGTTGAATCGTAGGGGTGAAGAATACCCAGGTTTTCCTTACAATACCGACAAACGAATTTCTGGAGACTATTTTATTCAACAAGGACCGTCCTTTAATGAGTCGTATATTAAGATTTTGAGTGAAGATGGAGAATTGCTCTCCCTTGATTTCAATGGAACTGTTAAAGGGCGAAATCAAATGGTTAAACCTTCAGTATCTAGTCGTTTTATAGCCGTAAGAGATAAGTTGAATACTGGACTATTAACTGTAAGAAAAGACAATAATCAGTTTACTGTGTTTGATGAAAAGGCGCAGCGCAAATTTGATCATGACTTTAAGGGCCAAGGAGATTGGGTTTTTGAATATTATAATTTCAGAAACGACAGTGAGTTATATGTTGCTCAAAATCTAGCCACTGGAGATCTGGTAATTCTAGATGATCAAGGCAAAGAGATATTTTCTAAAGAAGCTTTTTCTACAAATCCAGTGGGTATTCTCTACTATCAGAACAAAAGAGAATATGAGCTTTTTGTTAATTTCGACAACCAAATGGCTATTTATACATTTACCAAATAGGTTAAATCACCATGAAATTATTTTTTTCATTTCTATTACTAGTTGCAGTTTCAGGAGTTTCAGTAGCTCAAAACGACAGTTTACCCGATCGTTTTAACTCTCCTTACGATGCCATTCTGAATCACCTTAAATATTTGCAAGAGGATAATTACAATCCTGCTCAAGCCGCAAAATCTTTGCGACAAGCAGATATGTCTCAAGAAGAAATTGAGAACGTGGCAGTAGAGCTAAAGCAAATATTTGATGGCTCTGGTAACTATGTTTATTTAGACGATGTTCCGAAAAATCCTGATTATTTAGACAGCGCCACCATGAAAAAGCGCTATGTTCTTTTTAGCGAGTTTCCAGATATTTATGTTCAAAAGGAAACAGAGGGTTGGTTCTATTCGGGTAAAACGGTTCAAAGTATTGACCTAATTCATAAGTCGGTTTATCCTTTTGGTACAGATCGCCTTTTGAATTTGTTGCCGAAATTAGGCTCTAAAAAGTACATTGGGCTACACATGTGGCAGTTAATCGGTGGTCTAATCATTATTACTGTTGCTTATGTATTGCATTTGCTACTCACAGTGTTATTGAGGGTTGTTATTTTCCGATTGCTTCATAAGTACGGAAAGGTCGATTTGGCGAATAATCTCATATTGCCCGTGGCAAAACCTTTTAGTTTGGTTATTGTATTTGCTTTCGTAAGTATTCTAATTCCAACGCTACAATTACCCATTGCTATTTCTAAATACTTGATTTTAGGAGTAG
Source organism: Roseivirga seohaensis (assembly GCF_001592945.1). GTDB lineage: Bacteria > Bacteroidota > Bacteroidia > Cytophagales > Cyclobacteriaceae > Roseivirga > Roseivirga seohaensis. Next base: position 219,080 of record NZ_LRPB01000034.1, on the reverse strand, counting down.
GTGCATTACTTCCGCTTTTCGCTACCATGTTCTTTTATAAAATGGTGGATGTTTTGGGAGCATACATGAAAAAAGTAGCAGAAAGAACACAAAATACCCTAGATGACCAATTGGTACCATTGGTGCGGAAGATTTTAAAAACATTTGTGATCTTGGTGGGAATCATGGCCATACTTGATGGGCTTAAATTCGACATTTGGCCTTTAATCACAGGTTTGTCCATAGGAGGATTGGCAGTAGCCTTAGCTGCTCAAGATACCCTTAAAAACTTCTTTGGTTCTGTTATGATTTTCATTGACCGCCCATTTCAAATCGGAGATTGGATTACTTCTGATGATGTGGATGGAACAGTAGAAGAAGTAGGTTTCCGTTCTACGCGTATTAGAACTTTCAGAGATTCATTAATGTATGTACCGAATAGTGTGATTTCTAACAGAACTGTAGATAATCATGGTAAACGTCAATTCAGGAGGTACTTCACCAAGCTGGCCATTACATACGATACTCCAGCTGATTTAATCGAAGTGTTTGTGAAAGGGGTAGAGAAGATTGTTTTGAACCACCCTCATACTCGTAAAGATGCATACAATATTTTCCTCAATGATTATGGAGCTTCTTCCTTAGACGTTATGCTTTATATTTTCTTTAAAGTGCCTACTTGGAATGAAGAATTAAGGTGCAGACAAGAGGTAATGTTAAGTGTAAATCGTTTGGCTGAAAAACTAGGAGTGAGGTTTGCCTTCCCAACACAAACACTTATGGTTGAACAATTCCCAGGAAAGCTATCTTTAACACCTAACTACAACCAGAGCAAAGAGGAAATGCACAAAGAAATGGAAGACTTCTTTGCTAAAAACGAAATCAAGGATGGAAAAGGAGGTAAGCAATAAATTTGGGACTAAGGCGGTTCATGCTGGAGTAAAGCCTGACCCTGCCACAGGCGCCATCATGACACCCATTTATCAAACAACAACCTATGTTCAGCGCTCCCCAGGCGACAATTTGGGTTATGAATATTCAAGAACGCAAAATCCTACCCGATCTGCTTTACAACAGAGTATTGCTGCGCTAGAGAATGCAAAATATGGCTTGTGCTTTGGCTCAGGAATGGCAGCAATCGATGCTGTAATCAAACTTTTAAGCCCAGGTGATGAAGTAATTGCTGGTGATGATCTTTATGGTGGAACCTATAGAATTTTCACTCAAGTATTCGCCAAGTATGGAATCAAATTTAATTTCATCTCTTTGGAAGATGTATCGAATATTGAAAAGCATATTACTCCAAATACTAAATTAATTTGGATAGAGACGCCTACAAACCCTATGATGAACATTATTGATATCAAAGGAGCTGTGGCAATTGCCAATAAATATAAGGTTATGCTAGGGGTGGATAACACCTTTGCAACCCCTTACCTTCAGAATCCATTGGATTTAGGTGCAGATATTGTAATGCATTCTGCAACTAAATACTTATCGGGTCACTCAGATGTAGTGATGGGTGCTTTGGCTACTAATAACGATCAGTTAGCTAAAGATTTGGCCTTTATTCAAAAGTCCTGTGGAGCTGTGTGTGGCCCGCAAGATTCATTTTTAGTGTTAAGGGGAATCAAAACTTTGCATTTGCGTATGCAAAGGCATTGCGAGAATGGCGAGAAGGTGGCCACGTATTTGGCTGCTCACCCGAAAATAGGCAAGGTATACTGGCCTGGTTTTGAAAGTCACCCAAACCATGAGGTTGCAAAAGAGCAAATGACAGGTTTTGGCGGTATGATTTCTTTCGTTTTTAAAGAGGATAATCAACAGCAAGCTTTTAGAGTATTAGAAAGGTTGAAATTATTTGCTTTAGCCGAATCTTTAGGCGGTGTAGAGTCGTTATCTAACCATCCAGCTACAATGACTCATGGGGCCGTTCCTAAGGAAGAAAGGATGAAAGTTGGACTGTTGGATTCATTAATTCGATTAAGTGTTGGAATTGAAGATATAGAAGATTTGATTAAAGATTTAGAGCAAGCCTTGGCTTGACCAAATATTATATCAGTGAAATGGCCTGCTTCAAGCAGGCTTTTTTGTTAGTAGTACTTGATTCGGAATATTATTCTGTTAATACTTCTTAATATGCGGGTAATAAAAATATTATACTTTTTTTCAGCCAAATCATAAACTTTTGTTGACCTTTGTCGTCATATAGAGAGTAAGAAAAAACAACAAACAAACAGATAATTCTTACGATCTGACACTTAAGTGAAAAAGAGTAGAAAAGTGAAGAAAAAAACAGAAAAACAACAAACACAGGTCATGAAACAAGCATTAAAAAAACAAAAAACGCTGTCCGCCTTTGTGGCATTTGGTTTAGCAGCAGTAATTACGCTTTTCGCAGCTTCAAATTCATTTGGAGTTCCTTCTCACGAAGACATTTCAGACATCGATGCTAGAGTTGATATGGAGCTTTTAGCAGAGGCAGTTGCTGAAATTGAAAAAGACATGTACTCATTCGATTTCGAAGTTGACGACATTAGACACATTAAGGTGTTCAACGCTGATAATAAACTTGTAGGTGAGGTGTCATTAAAAGGTAATGAAGTAATTGAGGATAAAGACTTACAGGTACTTGTAAATCGCTCAGAGTTCCTTTCGAACTACGGCACTACCGCTATTTATAGAATTTCAGAATAAAGTTAGTAGTATATTTAAACATAGTTTAAAAGCTAACCAACTGGTTAGCTTTTTTTGTTTGTAAAGCGTAGGTTTATAGATAGTTGTGTCAAGCTAAGGCTCGTTTTAAGTAAGGGGTTAGGCTTCATTTCATACTCTACACACAAGTATTTTCTTTAGATATTCAATTGCTTACTCTTTATTAATTAAGAGAGTAATACTCTTTAGATGTCCTTTCTTTGAAAGATTATATGGTTAGTCTTTTAAGTATATTCAGGTGTTTCCATTCATATAAAATGTGAATTGATATCTCAGTTTTTCATTTGTTGTTTTTATCTTTTGCTCATGAGCAAACCGTCAAAAAATATATGACGGAGAACAAAAACCACAACTATGAACAGAATAAAAACTACTATCAACCATTTTGGCTTGTTGGTTCTTATCGGTTTGGTGTTTTTTGCCTTTGATACGCAAGCGCAAAGAAACCGAAAGAATTCACCGCCACCACCGCCTAAACAAGACCTTCAGGCACAAATCTACAACGATATTCAATGGCGCTCCATAGGCCCTTTTAGGGGAGGGAGAGCCTCTTCAGTTACTGGTGTTCCAGGTAAACCGAACCTCTATTATATGGGAGCCACCGGAGGAGGTGTTTGGAAAACAGAGAACGGAGGAGAAACCTGGGCGAATATTTCTGATGGTTATTTCGGTGGTTCTATTGGAGCTGTTGCGGTAAGCGAATCAGACAATAAGGTGATTTATGTAGGGCAAGGAGAGCAAACTGTTAGAGGTAATGTGTCTTCTGGGTTTGAAGGCATGTGGAAGTCTACAGATGCTGGTAAAACATGGCAGAACATTGGTTTGAAAGACGGAATGCATGTGGGGCGTATTAAGATTCACCCAGAAAACGCTGATATCGTTTGGGTAGCAGTTATGGGCGATTTGTTTAAATCGTCTGAAACAAGAGGTGTTTATAAAACTACCGATGGTGGTAAAAACTGGAAACGTGTATTGTTTGCAAATAACGATGCCGGAGCGGTAGATATAAGCCTTGACCCGAATAACCCTGATTTTATGATGGCCAGTACATGGAGAGTGAGAAGAACACCGTATAGCCTCACTTCAGGAGGAGAAGGTTCGGCAATCTATAAGTCAACCGATGGTGGTGAAACTTGGACGAACATCATAGAAAACCAAGGTATGCCAAAAGGTCCAATTGGAATTAGCGGTGTTGCTATTTCTCCAGTAAACCCTAGTCGTGTTTATGCAATGATTGAAGCCAATGATGGTGGGGTGTATCGTTCAGATGATGCTGGCGAAACTTGGCGAAAAGTAAACTCAGATAGAGGCTTACGCCAAAGGGCATGGTACTACACACGAATTTATGCAGATACCAAAGACGTTGACAAACTATATGTATTGAATGTAGCTTACCATACTTCAACCGATGGAGGAAGAACTTTTAGAGGCCGAAATGCACCTCATGGAGATCACCATGATTTATGGATTGCTCCTGAAGACAATCAAAGATTAGCCATAGCCGATGATGGAGGGGCGCAAGTTTCTTTCAATGGAGGAGATGCTTGGTCTACTGATAACAATCAGCCTACGGCTCAATTTTATAGAGTGACTACCGATAACCATTTTCCTTACAGAATTTATGGTGCACAACAAGATAACTCTACAGTAAGAATTAACCACAGGTCTTTTGGTGGAGCAATTACCGACAACGATTGGGAAAGCACTGCCGGAGGTGAAAGTGCTCATTTAGCGCCAGACCCAAAGAATCCAGAGATTGTTTATGGAGGTAGTTATGGTGGGCTTTTAATTCGTCAAGATCACGCTAAAGGAATAAGCAGAAATATAAATGCTTGGCCAGATAACCCAATGGGGCATGGTGCAGAAGATTACAAGTACCGTTTCCAATGGAACTTCCCAATTGTATTCTCTCCAAATAACCCGAACAAGCTTTATACAGCTTCTAACCATTTACATGCCTCTACAAATGAAGGGCAAAGTTGGGAATTGATTAGTCCGGATTTAACAAGAGCAGAACCAGACAAGCTGGGTAAATCAGGTGGGCCGATTACTTATGACGATACATCTGTGGAGTATTACGCAACCATTTTTGCGGTTACTGAATCGCCTTACGAAAACGACTTGATTTGGACAGGTTCTGATGATGGTTTAATTCATGTAACCAGAGATGGAGGTAAAAACTGGGAAAATGTAACTTCACCAGATATGCCTAAATACTTAATGATCAATAGTATTGATGCTGACCCATTCGTGAAGGGTGGTGCTTATGTAGCTGGAACACAATACAAATTAGGGGATTACCAGCCTTATCTATATAGAACAAAAGATTACGGCAAAACATGGACGAAAATCACCACAGGTATTCCAAAAGATTATTTCACAAGGGTAGTTAGAGCCGACCCTAAACGAGCGGGGTTACTTTATGCAGGAACAGAACGCGGTATGTTCATTTCTTTTGACGATGGAAACTCTTGGAAACCTTTCCAAATGAATTTACCAATTGTGCCTATTACCGACCTCACCATTAAAGATGATAACCTAATTGCAGCTACTCAAGGTAGGGCGTTTTGGATGATCGATGATTTGACAATTATTCATCAGCTTTCAGATGAAGTAGCTTCCAAATCAGTACACATGTTCAAACCAATGGACGCTTACAGAATTAGTGGAGGTTTCCGATTTGGTAGAGGAGGCGGATCAGGTGGTGACGCCAGTCTGCTTTATGGTGAAAACAAACCAGGTGGTGCGGTAATCTATTACAACGTGAAAGAAGCATTAGCGAAAGGCACTAAAGTTTCTATGGAAATTTACCGTAATGGTGAAAAAATTGAAACCGCTACTCTTAGACCAGAAGTTGGGTTGAACTCTTACAACTGGAATATGATGTTCGAGAATGCTGAGAACTTCGAAGGCAATATCATGTGGGCTGCATCGCTTCGTGGTCCAATGGCGCCTCCAGGAGAATATACAGCAAAGTTGATTGTAGGAGATGAGGTACAAGAGCAAAAGTTTAAACTTTTGGCCGACCCTCGTTATGGCTCAACAGATGAGGAATTGGTTCGCCAGTTCGATTTCTTAATTACCGTTAGAGATAAACTGACTGAAACGCACAGAGCGATTAAAGACATAAGAGAAGCAAGGTCTCAAATGAATGACCTCATGTCTAAAATCAAAGGTGAAGATCGCTATAAAGAAGTAGTAGAGGCAGGTAAAGCCTTAATGGAGAAAATGACAAAGATTGAAGAAGCGCTTTATCAAACCAAAAATGAATCAGGTCAAGATCCTCTGAACTTCCCAATTAGGTTAAACAACAAGCTTGCTGCATTAAATGGCGTAGTCGGAAGCGGACATTACCCACCAACAGCTCAGGCGGAAGAAGTTCGTGTTGAACTTACCAAGCAAATAGATGCTGAATTAGCCAAGTTGAAAACCATCATGCAAACTGATTTACCAGCCTTTAATGATTTAGTAAAGCAGAAGTCTGTTGATGCTATTGTGATTAAAAAGAAGTAATACAAACAAGACGTTTTTCCGTCTTCATTACCATATTTGAAAATTAAACCCGTTATTTATTGACGGGTTTTTTTATTAATTTTTGAAATAGTTATTTTTATCAACAGAAAACAACGCTTATGAAAAAGATATTAATGCTAATGCTGTGTTTTGGGTTATTCGCTCCATTTGCGGTGAGTGCTACCGATGTTAAACCTGATGAAGTAAAGGTGGCCAAAAACTTTATTATTGTAGTAGGGCAGTATCCAGCCAAAAGCAATGCTGACGATTTGCTTAAAAAAGTAAAACCTGACTATAAAGATGCGGGTATTTTTTACGATGATGCTGAAAAGAAATACTACGTGTATATCGAAACCTATTACTCTAAATCTGGTGCAGACTATGCCGTTTGGTGGATGAAGAAAAACCGTCCAACATTACCTAAAGTATGGGCAAAGACCATCGAAGTTGAGTAATCGTACTAATTATTAATTTCTTTTTTAAAATAATCATCCGATACAAAGGTCAAGTTTACGCTTGGCCTTTTTTATTTACAAGAAAATAAATTCATCAAAAATTACCGGTCAACGCTAAACTACTTGATTTCGAGTGATTTAAATTGCTAGCTTTATTCTCTGAAATTAACTTATTCTATGAAAACATTATTGAAACATCGACTTGTAGCATTCTTGTCGCTCGTGATTATTCTTTCCGCCTGTACTGGTGGGGTTGAAGAGCAGGAGAGTACAGAATTTAAATTGAACTATGAAAAATTCACACTAGACAATGGGCTAGAGGTGGTCGTTCATAAAGATAATTCTGACCCTAAAGTGGCAGTAGCGGTATTGTATCATGTAGGTTCTAACCGCGAAAAACCTGGGAAAACTGGCTTTGCTCACTTTTTTGAACACATGCTTTTCCAAAATTCAGAAAACGTAGGGGCAGGTAACTTTATTAAAAATGTAAACGACTTAGGAGGAACTTTCAACGGAGGAACCTGGACTGACGGAACTATCTACTATGAAACAGTGCCAAGCGATGCTGTAGAGCAAATGCTTTGGATGGAATCTGATAGAATGGGCTTTTTCATCAATACCGTTTCCGACTGGGGACTTGAAAACGAAAAGCAAGTAGTAAAGAATGAAAAAAGACAAGGGGTAGACAACAGGCCATATGGCCACAAAGAATATGTAAAACTGAAAAATCTTTACCCAGAAGGGCACCCTTATAGCTGGGATGTGATTGGAAGCTTAGAAGATTTGCAAAATGCTACCGTAGCCGATGTGAAAGAGTTTTACGACAAGTGGTATGGCCCAAACAACGCAACTTTAGTGATTGCTGGCGATGTGGAGCAAGCTGAGGTTAAAACACTTGTAGAAAAATACTTTGGCGAATTTGAGCCAAGAGCTGAAGTAGAGGCAATAAAACCGAAATCTGCTGTTCTTGACCAAACTAAATTGTTTTATCACGAAGATAAATTCGCTAACCTTCCTGATTTAGAAATGACATGGCCAACCGTAGAGCAATATCACCCAGATTATTGGGCTTTAAATATGCTTGGGCAAGTATTAACTGATGGAAAAAAATCTGCTTTGTATAAGGTGGTTGTTGAAGAGAAAAAGTTGGCACCTGGCGTTTTTGCTTATAATTCCTCAGCAGAAATCGCTGGAACATTTTCGATTGGGTCTAGAGCTTTTGATGGCGTGAATTTGAATGATTTAAGAGCTGCAATTTTTGAAGGTTTAAAAAGGTTTGAATCGGAAGGTTTTTCTGACGCTGACTTAACAAGAATAAAAATTGGTCAAGAAACAGGGTTTTACAACGGAATGTCAAGTGTGTTTGGTAAGGCATCTTCGTTAGCCAATTATAATACTTTTGCTGGCGATCCCGGTTTTATTGTTGAAGACTTAAAGAAATCTCAAAGTGTAACTCGAGAGGAAATCATGAAGGTGTACAATAAGTACATTAAAGATAAAAACTACTTGGCGACCAGTTTTGTACCAGTAGGACAAAAAGAATTGGTATTGGACGGCTCAGAAAAAGCTTCAGTAGTAGAAGAGGCCATTGTTCAAGGAGCCGAAGACAATCCCTATGAACAAGGGGTGACATTTGAGAAAACCGCCTCAAAAATTGATCGTAGTGTAGCGCCTCCGTTAAAAGGAACGCTTAGTTTTGACCCTCCTAAGATTAATAATAGCAAGCGAGATAACGGAATGAAAGTATTCCATATTTATCAAGATGAGCTGCCAATGGTGCAGTTTAGCCTTAGAATTAAAGGAGGAATGTTCTTAGATGATCCAGCCAAGATTGGAACTGCCGCCTTGTTAGATAACATGTTAATGGAAGGAACTGCCAATAAAACTCCATTAGAACTTCAAGAGGCCATTGGGCAACTAGGCGCTAGAGTTAGTGTTTTTGCTTCAAAAGAGTACATCACAATTAGTGGTAGTTCATTAGCTAAAAACTATGATCAAGTACTAGATTTAGTTGAGGAAATTTTATTCGAGCCAAGATGGGATGAAGGAGAGTTTGACAGAGTTAAAAAATCCGCCTTAAACTCAATTCAGCAGAGTGCCGCAAACCCAAATGCTATTGCGTCAAATGTTTTCAATAAGGTGCTTTATGGAAAAGAGCACATCTTCGCTTACCCAACCTCGGGAACAACCGAAACGGTTAGCAATATTACCTTAGACGATTTGAAAGACTACTACAATAAGAACTTCTCACCATCATTGGCTTCGTTCCATTTTGTGGGCGCATTAGATGAGCCGACTGTTATGAATTCTTTAAAGAGATTCGATAAGTGGGAAGCCAAGGATGTAGAATTCCCTGAGTATGAAATTAAAACTGCAGACGAAGGTTCTAGAATATACTTTGTTGATTACCCAGATGCTAAACAGTCGGTTATAAATATTGGTACCATAAGCATGAATGGTGATAACGAAGATTTTGCTGCGGCTGAAGTGGCCAATTACCGATTAGGAGATGGTTCAGGGTCTATTCTTTTCAAACAACTGAGACTCGAAAAAGGATACACTTACGGTGCTTACTCTGGCTTTAGTAGAAACATGAACGGAGCACCGTTTACTGCCTCTTCCAGTGTAAGAAGTAATGTAACAAAAGAGTCTGTCGATCTTTTCAAAGAAATACTTGATAACTACGGAAAGAACTTCTCAGAAGAAGATATGGAAAGCACCAGAACAACAATTTTGAGAAGCAACACGCAATCATATGAAACTCTTGGAAGCTTGGTAGGAATTCTTCAGAATATATCTACATACAACCTTCCAATGGACTACATTAAAAAGGATGAAGAAAGGTTAAAATCAATGACTTCTGAAGATGCTAAAGAGATCATTGGAGAATATATGAATCCAGATAAACTGATTTATGTGGTTGTGGGAGATGGTAAAACGCAATTGGACCTTTTGAAAAATACAGGTTTAGGAAAGCCAATTGTAGTCAATCCAAAAGACGAAAAGTTAGAACTTAAGAAGAAATAAGTTTCCTCTTTAAGAACGGATACTAATACATTGTAAAGGCTTCCAGATTAATCTGGGAGCCTTTTTCTGTTAATACCGATGATCTTTGAATTAATCTTTGGTTCGCCCCGCTGGGGCTTGTTGTATGAAATTTCACGTTCGATTATCTACAAACGGATCACCCCGATGGGGTTTCATGATAATGTTAAATGATTTTTTGGGTTACTGATCTAATTCGCAAGATTAGGTAAAACCCGATTCGGAAATCCTTTTTTTCTTAGCCTATGACCACTTTTTTAATGATTGTCTAATATTGAGATTGATTTCTTAAGCGATTGATTGGTTAATAGGTAGATAACTAGATGAGTAGCCTATGAATTTATTTCCTGTTTAGCCCCCTCGCGGGGCAACCTATTCTTTATTTGTAACAGATGGATACCTGTAAAAAAGCCCCATCGGGGCGAACTGTTTGTAGCACCAAGGCAAACCAATACCATTAAGCTCCGTAGGAGCGACCCTTTATTGATTAATTACCTTCTCACAAATAACATTTGATAATTGCCTAAGAACATAGAACTTCGAACCGAAATATGAAATACTATATCATAGCAGGAGAGGCCTCGGGCGATATGCATGCTGCCAACTTAATGAAGCAGCTGAAAATGCGTGATTCCAATGCTTTTTTCAGGGTTTGGGGTGGCGATAAAATGCAAGCGGAAACCAATGAAATGGTGCGTCATTTTAAGGATTCCTCCTTTATGGGGATTTTCAACGTGCTTTGGAACATCAGAACCATCAAGAAAAACTTCACCCTCTGCGAAAATGATATTATGACTTTTAAACCGGATGTGTTGATTTTGATCGATAATTCGGGTTTTAATCTGCGTATTGCTAAATATGTACGGTTATCAAAACTTCCTACTAGAATTTACTATTACATTCTTCCACAAGCTTGGGCATGGAAACAAAAACGCGTACACACTATTCACCAATGGTGCCACAGGGTTTTTGCTATCCTTCCATTCGAAAAGGACTTTTATAAATCATATGGCTACGATGTAGACTATGTTGGCCACCCCATTTTAGATGCTTTAGAACAGCGTAAGCCTAGTTTATTAGGTTCGGACGAACTGAGGAAGGAATTCAACCTTACTGAAAAGCCCATTATTGCACTTTTACCCGGCAGCAGAAAACAAGAAATAAAAACGAAGCTACCTGCGATGCTAAAGGCGGTAAAACATTTTCCAGATCATCAGTTCGTAATTGCTGGTTCCGAAACGATTGACAAGACTTTTTACCAAACCTATATGGATGATAAGGTTGAACTCATATTCAACCGAACTTACGATATTCTGAATAATGCCACTGCCGCCTTGGTGACTTCAGGAACGGCTACTTTAGAAACCGCCTTGTTTAAAGTACCACAAGTGGTGTGCTACAAGCCCGGTTATGTTACTTATCATCTGCTTAAGCGAATCGTTAAGATCAAATTTATATGTATGGTCAATTTGATTTTAGACCGAATGGCGGTGCAAGAATTAATTGGAGAAGACCTCAACGAAAAGCGCTTGGTCAAAGAATTAAATTTGATTCTAAAAGGGGAGAAGAGAGCGCAAATGCTTAAAGACTATGATGAACTCGAAGTCAAAATGGGTGGTACTGGTGCTTCGGTACGAACAGCGGAGTTGATGTGGGAGGATGTTTCAAAAGCCAATTGATTACGGATTTCTGCAGTTAATCTATCCAAAGAATAACAGAATTTACTTACCGATCATTCAAACCTTTGCCTTCAAATATGATTGGTGTACACTTCTCTATTCTTGACTCACGGGTTTTGGATTGTTTGGGTTGAGAAAAATGGAGTAGATATCCTCTTTGTCGTCCTGGGGTTAAAGCTTCGAATGCTGTTTTTAAATCGGGGTTTTCATCCAACGCCTTTTGAAATTCTTCAGGCATACTAAATTCGGAGGTTTCCTTTAAAGGAACTTTCAAACCAGCTTTTTCTACTTCAATGGCCTCATAGATATAGGCTTTCAAAATAGTTTCCTTCTCTGTAATTTCTTCAAGGTTAGTAAAACGAATCTGGCGGGCAGACTGCACATTTTCTGTTTGCTGAATCAGAATGTTCTCAGTGTCCTTTAGTAACACACCTTTGTGAAATAAATAGGCACAGTATTCTTTAAATCCATGAATCAAAACAATATTAGCCCCCTTAAATGTATAACAAGGGCATCCCCATTTCAACTCTTCCGTCAAGCCACAATCGAGAGCAATGGATCTCAAGTGGGTATATTCAGCTTTCCATTTTGTGTCTTTTTCGAAAAACCAATCGACTTCGGGATTCATACTTAAAAAATAAGGTTTACTAATTTTAACTCAATTATGGTATAAACTCTTTTTCATCAAAGGCAAAAAACGTCCTTTAGGCAAGCTTTCCTTTTGGCCATAAGTGACAAAGCCTTGGTTTGCATAAAATGCTTCGGCATTGGGGTCAGCTTCAACCACGATTAGTTTATTATTGAGCACTACTTTTTCAATGCAGAAGGAGAGAAGCAATTTACCAAAGCCTTTTCCTATTTGCGTTGGTTCAATCCAAAGGTTTGTAACATCATAAACTTCGGGTAATTCTTGAATAGCGCAAAAGCCAATAATCATTTTTTCCAGTACCAATTTGTAAATCTGCTGTACTTCAAAATCGCGCTCAGTGAGCAGTAAATCCTCTTTCCATAATTCCATCCATTCTTCAGGATAACCCCAATGTTGTTTGGAGGCGAAAGATATTCGATTGAGTTCGTTAATGTCTTCGATTTGGGCTAGTATGATTTCAGTAGAGTTCATAAGTAACTGATAGAGAATAGTAAATCATCACTTTCTTGAGTGTACTTTTCGTTGTACTTTCTGTTCAGTCCGATTTTCTGTAATAGACGTTGAGAAGCACTATTCTTTGAGCTTGTAATGGCCAAAATGGTCTTAAAGCCCAGTGTACTTCGTCCATATTCAAGCATGGCTTTAGTTGCTTCGGAAGTGTAGCCTTTGCCTTCGTGTTTGGGCAGAGTTGCATAACCGATATCAGGATGATCAAGGAAATCGCGTGGCAAAAATCCACACAGACCAATAGGAGAGTTGTCTTGTTTTAAAATGACTTTGTAAAGCCCAAACCCCACCTCCTTATAGCTTTTGATTAGTGTGTTGTTAATATAGTTTTCGGCATCGGTTAGCGATTTAATCCCTCGGTCGCCAATAAATTCAATCCAGTTAGGACTGTTCAATAAATTGAAAATAAACACTTGGTCATTTAGAGAGCCTTCTTCGAGGCGTAAGCGTTCTGTTTCTAAAACAATCATGTTGGAAATAATGTCGTTTTAATTTAGTGAATAGAACTCTAATAACAGATAACAAAGTAATTTACTCTTTGTCAATTTATGAATGAATTGGAGATGTGAAATGGTTAAAGTAGTTTTCGGTATGAACGGTCGCTTGTCAAAGCTGTATTGCCTATTTGTTTTCATTGCATTTGCAATGCCAGTTTTTGGCCAAATGGAAGAGGTAATTGAGACCGAGACAATGATTGAATGGAGTGAATCGCGTCCATTAGAATGGAAAGATTACACTTACAGACGTATTCGGCTTAAAGGAAGTATGGCCTTAACAAAGGTAAAGCATTCTGTGAAGGGCTACATGAGAAATGGTTTGCCAGAGTTTGAAATTAAGGTGCTTTTTAGAAAGCCTCATTCATGGACATCGGATACTACAAATTTGGATTTGCTTAAACATGAGCAGCTACATTTTGATATAGCGGAGCTTTATCGAAGAAAAATAGAGCACGAAATCATTAAGCTTCAACAGAGTCAAGAGAAAAATGCTGTTGTATACAGAGCAGAGATTAGTCGTATTTTGGCTGAGTTCAATGCTTATTCAAGACAGTATGATCGGGAAAGCAATCACGGAAAGCATAAGTTGGAACAAGCCCGTTGGAAACAAGAAGTATTAAACAGTTTGAAGGTCGTTCAAAACAAATAATTAATATATGATGTTATTTAAATATGTTTATTTAACAACTTGTTTTAATTTATTTGTTGAACGCTTTGAACGGTAGGCGAAAAGCGAGGCTATGATATAGCCAGAGAAAATATCCCAAACTCCCCACCAAGCTGCAATAAGTGCCATTGGCCCATTTCCGTCAAAAAAATTAAAGATAAGTACAAGGGCCAACCCTCCATTTTGAACCCCAGTTTCAATAGATATAGTTCTGCAATCCTGTTCGCTGTTTTTGAAGAGTTTGCCCGTAAAATAGCCAATTCCTAGAGCCATCAGGTTGTGTAGTAACACCAGTGCAACTACATAATGAATGTAGTTTTTGAAAACATCAAGGTTATCTATGGTAGCAACCGCAATAAAAGCCATTAGGATAACAAAGGAAATCACCTTGACAGGCTTTTCTATCATGCTTGCAATTTTGGGTGTTTTGCTACTTACAAGCAGTCCAAGCAGGAGGGGGAATACTAAAATTATAGATACCGTTTTAAACATGTCTGTAAAACTCAAGCCTATGCTTTTTATAATTTCAGATGTTTCAGGAGATAAGTTACCCCAAAAACTAAAGTTAAACGGGGTAGCGAATGCAGCAACAACCGTAGCAATTGCTGTAAGGGTAACTGATAATGCGATATTCCCTTTCCCTACCATTGAATAGAAATTAGAAACATTACCACCAGGGCAGGCTGCTACCAATATCATTCCCAAGGCTAACCCAGGATGAGGCTTAATTAAAAAGATTAATAAAAAGGTAAAGGCGGGAAGCAAAAGAAACTGACTCGCCAAACCAGTGAAAACAGCCTTTTTGTTATTGATTAGGCTAATGAAGTTGTCTTTTTTAAGGTTTAGGGCAACGCCAAACATGATAAACCCTAGACAAAAATTCAGAAGGCCAACGCTGTCATTGCTAAAGTTAATTCGGACTTGTTCGAGTGTAGACATCCGCCAAAACTAAAGAAGAACACGGTGATAACAAATTTGATTTAGTGAGGTGAATAAACTTAAATTCTACTTTCCTTATAAAGAAGAATTCACCAATTTCGCGTCAAATTAAAAAGCTATGTTGATTATCGGTTTTGTATTGGTGTTGTTCGTATTTGCAATCATTTCTCCAATGATCCTTCCAAACAATAAAGTTAGCAATCACAAAAAGGACTGGGAGGTTTAATTCTTTGACCACCAATTCTATTTAATTTCCTCTTTTCCATCTGCGTGTAGGGCAAAACGTCCTTTGCTTTTGTTGTGCGTATGATCGTGTGTAGGCCATGGCCAACCCCCAAACTGAGTGTTTTGGTATTCTTGCATTGCCTGCTGAATTTCGGCATTACTATTCATTACAAACGGACCGTATTGTGCTACGGGTTCATTAATGGGCTTACCCTGTAACATCAAGAGTTTAGCCTCTTCTTTTCCATTTAATACTGTTGTTGCTTTGGTGGCGTCTAGTTTAATCGTGTTGCCTCTTTTTACTGTGCTACCATCTATTTCCATGTCTACACCAGCATAGAAATACAAACTTCTATTCACTCCTGCTGAAGCTGTTGGTAATTGCCATTCTGCATCTGGAGACAGCACAATTGTCCATATAGCTACTTCGTTTTCTGGATTCGCTGCCCAAGAGTCAGGGGCTGGAGAGGGAGAAACGTAATGCTCAATTTTACCATTGATAACATTCACTTTAGTCATATTTCCGTGAGCGTCTGTGTGTGTAAAAACAGGGATGTCTTCACTCCAAAGCATAGCGAAATGCGGCTCCACCAATTTATTGACTTTTGGCAGATTTAACCAAATCTGAAAAAGTACTAATGGATTTTCCTCAGTTTCATTCAGCAATGGGAACATTTCTGAATGCTGAACACCTTTGCCAGCCGTCATCCATTGCACATCGCCATTACCAAAACGGCCGGCAGCACCAAGTGAATCGGAATGATCTACTAATCCTTTTTCTGCAATCGTAACAGTTTCAAAACCTCTGTGCGGATGGGCAGGAAAACCGGGTACGCTTTGTCCGTGGTACATACTCCAGCCATCCTTTCCTGCAAAGTCCGAACCTAAATTCCGCCCCGAAAGATTTGCATTTGGCCCCATTTGACCATTTCCTTTTGGGTAATTGTCTTTATGAAAAGCACAGAAAAGAAAGGGATCGCTCGTTTGCCATGGGAATGTCAAAGGTTGAACGGATAGAATAGAGTTGCTCATAATTTCTTATTTAGATGTACCAACATGTAAATTATTCAGAAGGTTTCCTTTTTGTTTTCAGTAATTAAATTCTGGATGAATACAGTCAATATACGCTGATATCCATGCCATAAATGATAACAATTGTTATCTTCGCGCCAAATTAAAATCGAATGGACAAGTTAGTTGGGTTTATAAGAACGGCAAGTTATCTCATCTTTTTGGCCGCCCTTATCTGGGCTTATGCTTCTTTAGCTGGTCAGGTCTCTTATAGATTCGATGGTGATGGGTCGGCCCTAGAGCTTGTAGATAGAAACACCTTCTTTTTTTCAAGTGTAATTATCTTTCTGGTGGCCAATGTAATCTGTGTGTCATTTATCAAAGTGCTTAAGAAAATTAAGACTTCAGATGATGGTGTTGGGATTCGAAATAAAGGACTTAAAACAGATGTAATCACATGGGTAAGAGGTTTTGCCGGAATTTTGAATATCATGTTCACCACAATTGTATTCTTCATAGGCTACATGAATATGAACGAACTCAAACTAGATGTTCTAAGCGTTTATCTCTACATAGGGCCAATCCTTTTGGTGTTTTGGTTTTTCTATTTGGTTAAAATTCTTTCGGTACGAAGAAACTAAAAGATAAAAATAACTCACCTCATATTTATCTTTACTTGACTTTCAATTCCTTAAACCGTTTTAAGGTTTTTATAGGGCAAAGTCAATAGTGACTTTTTAGTTTTTATATTTTAACTTCCGCCTTAATTTGTGCGGAACAGCACAGAATTTCTACTTGAATCTTATTGGAGTTTTTGAATGGCGAATGAAGTAGCGAATTATACCGAGGATAGTATTCGGTCCCTCGATTGGAAAGAACATATCAGACTTAGACCAGGAATGTACATCGGTAAATTGGGAGACGGTAGTGCCCAAGACGATGGAATTTATGTACTTGTAAAAGAAGTAATCGATAACAGTATTGACGAACACATGATGGGCTTTGGTAAAACCATCGATGTGAAAGTATCTGAACTAAAGGTGGAAGTGCGCGATTACGGTCGTGGTATTCCACTCGGTAAAGTGGTCGATTGCGTTTCCAAAATCAACACGGGTGGTAAATATGACAGCGGTGCTTTTCAAAAGTCTGTTGGTCTTAACGGAGTGGGTACAAAAGCTGTAAATGCGCTTTCTAGTTTTTTCAAGGTACAATCTTATCGCGATGGCCGCACCAAAGTAGCCGAATTTGAAAGGGGAGAAATTAAGAATGATGAACCCGAAACTACGAGCAGTGGCCGAAACGGAACCCTCATCGTTTTCAGGCCCGATGATACCATTTTCAAGAATTACCATTTCATTCCAGAATACCTCGATGATTTGATTTGGAACTACAGTTTCTTGAACGCTGGGCTCACTATTAATTTCAACGGAACCAAATACCATTCAGAAAAAGGTCTTTACGATCTGTTGTTAAGAAAAACCAATGCCGATAGTTTAAGATATCCTGTTATTCACCTTAAGGGAGAAGATATTGAAATCGCTATGTCGCATAGCAATCAATATGGCGAGGATTACTATTCGTTTGTAAATGGGCAATACACCACTCAGGGCGGAACGCATCAAGCGGCTTTTAGAGAGGCTGTAGTGAAAACCGTTAGAGAATTCTATAACAAGAACTTTGAAGCCACCGATGTTCGCGCTTCTATCGTAGGTGCAATTGCGGTAAGGGTGCAAGAACCTGTTTTCGAGTCGCAGACCAAAACCAAACTAGGTTCGCAAAATGTTGCGCCTGATGGGCCAACCATGAGAACTTTTGTGAACGACTTTGTGAAAAAAGCACTTGACGATTTTCTACACAAAAACCCAGACACAGCTAACCTGCTATTAAAACGAATTCTTCAGTCAGAACGCGAAAGAAAAGAGATAGCAGGAATTAAGAAATTGGCGAATGAAAGGGCAAAGAAGGCCAACCTGCACAATAAAAAGCTTAGAGATTGCCGCATTCACCTCGATGATAAGAAGGGTGATGATGACTTGAGAAACGCGACTACATTGTTCATTACCGAAGGGGATTCTGCCAGTGGTTCAATTACAAAATCTAGAAATGTGCAAACTCAGGCCGTATTTAGTTTGAGAGGAAAGCCTTTGAACTGTTACGGATACTCTAAAAAAGTAGTGTATGAAAACGAGGAGTTCAATTTGCTTCAGCATGCGCTAAATATCGAAGATGGACTAGAAGGTTTACGCTATGATAAAATTGTAATTGCCACCGATGCCGATGTGGATGGAATGCATATTCGTCTGTTACTCTTAACATACTTCCTTCAGTTTTTTCCCGACTTGGTAAGGAGAGGCCACGTCTATATTTTAGAAACACCTTTGTTTAGGGTTCGAAATAAGAAGGAAACAATTTATTGCTATAGCGAAGAAGAAAAGCAAACGGCTGTGGCTAAGCTCGGCAATAAGCCTGAAATCACTCGATTCAAAGGTTTAGGTGAAATTTCGCCCGAAGAATTCAAAGGCTTTATTAATGCCGAAATGCGTTTAGAACCTATCATTCTAAGAAAGGACACTAGCATTGAAGAATTACTAAAGTTCTATATGGGTAAAAACACACCAGATCGTCAAAACTTCATCATCGACCGACTAAAAGTTGAGAAAGACTTGGTGACAGAAACTGTTTAAGAATATATGTCTAAATCAGAATTTAAAGAATTTTAGAAATTACAGAATGGAGAAAGATGAGCTGACATATGCAGTTATCGGTTGCGCTATGAAAGTTCATAATACTTTAGGCTCTGGTTTTCAAGAAGTCATATACCAACGCTGTTTGGCTATTGAATTGGAAAGAGCAAGTATAGGTTACCAAAGAGAACAGGAACAAGTAGTTTTTTATGATGGAATTGAAGTCGGGACTCGTAGGGCAGATTTCATTATTGAAGATCGGGTGGTGGTAGAGTTAAAAGCTTTGGTTCGGTTGGAAGATGCTTATTTGGCTCAGGCGAAGAACTATACTGTGGCTTACGATTTTCCGAAAGGCTTGCTTATCAATTTTGGTGGCAAAAGCCTTGAATACAAATTAATGTTTAACCCAAAATACCAAGATCAGAAATAGCTTTTGGGTAGCTGTGAATCTTGAAAATTTTCAGATTCTGTATAATTCTGATCCAAGATGAATATGACTGAGAATACTGAAGAATTGAACAACGGAGAGGAGAGAGGGCTACAGGAAGTAAGGCCGGTTTCTGGCATGTACGAAGACTGGTTTCTCGATTATGCTTCGTATGTAATTTTGGAAAGGGCTGTGCCAGCCATTGAGGATGGTTATAAACCTGTGCAACGCAGGATTCTCCATGCTATGAAAGAGATGGACGATGGCCGTTTCAATAAAGTGGCCAACGTTATTGGACAAACCATGCAGTATCACCCGCATGGGGATGCTTCCATTGGTGATGCCATTGTAAACATAGGTCAGAAAGATTTACTGATTGAAACCCAAGGAAACTGGGGCGATATCCGTACAGGTGACAGTGCAGCCGCGGCAAGGTATATCGAAGCCAGACTTTCTAAATTTGCATTAGAGGTCGTCTTCAATCCGCAAACCACCAATTGGCAGCTTTCCTATGATGGTCGTAAAAAAGAGCCAGTTACATTGCCTGTTAAATTCCCAATGCTTTTGGCTCAGGGGGTTGAGGGAATCGCAGTAGGACTTTCTACAAAAATTCTTCCACACAATTTTATTGAGCTTATTCAAGCCACTATTAAGGTATTACAGGGCAAAAGTGTAAAGCTGTACCCTGATTTTCCTACGGGTGGTATGGCCGATTTTTCAGAATACAACGATGGCCTTAGAGGAGGTAAAATTAAGGTAAGAGCCAAAATTCATGAAGAAGATAAGAAGAGCCTAATTATTAAAGATATTCCCTTCGGAACAACAACAACGAGCGTGATTGACTCGATTATTAAGGCCAACGACAAGGGGAAAATCAAGATTAAAAAGGTGGTGGATAATACTGCCGAAGACGTAGAAATCTACATCGAATTGGCACCAGGTCAGTCGCCTAATATTACCATTGATGCACTTTATGCATTTACCGATTGCGAGGTGAGCATTTCTCCAAACTGCTGTGTAATTATTGAAGACAAGCCTCATTTTATAGGGGTTACAGAGGTGCTGAAAATATGTACCAATCAGACGGTAGATTTATTAAAACGAGAGCTAGAAATTAGAAAAGGCGAACTCCTCGAAAAGCTTCTTTTCTCTTCATTGGAAAAGATTTTTATCGAAAATAGAATTTACCGCGATATTGAAGAATGTGAAACTTGGGAGGCCGTAATTGCTACAATCGATAAAGGCTTAGATCCATTTAAGCCTGATTTCTATCGTGAAATTACTGAGGAAGATATCGTAAGACTTACCGAAATTAAGATCAAACGAATTTCAAAATTCGATGCTTTTAAAGCTGATGAATTGATGAAACGTCTTCAAGATGAACTGGCTGAGGTAGAATATAACTTGGCTAACCTAGTAGAGTATGCGATTGCTTACCACGAAAAATTACTAGAAAAATTCGGGAAAGGCAGAGAGCGTAGAACCGAAATCAAGTCATTCGAAAGTATTGCAGCAACTGTTGTTGCGGCCAATAATGCCAAGCTCTATGTAAACCGTGCCGAAGGTTTTATCGGTTACGGAATGAAAAAAGACGAGTTTGTTTGCGATTGCTCCGATATTGATGATGTAATCGTATTCCGTAAGGATGGGAAATTCCAGGTGGTTCGAATCTCCGATAAAATATTTGTAGGCAAAGATATTATTCATGTAGGCGTATTCAATAAGAATGACGAGCGTATGGTGTATAATATGATTTACCTCGATGGAAAAACTGGCCGAAGTATGGTTAAGCGATTCCAAGTGTTGGGCGTTACTCGCGACAAGGAATATGACCTTACAAAGGGGGAACGAGGATCAAAAGTACTTTACTTTACCGCCAATCCAAATGGCGAAGCTGAGCTTGTAACGATCTACCTTACCTCTGGTTGTAAAGCTAGGGTGAAAGTTTTCGACTTTGATTTTTCTGAAATTGAGATCAAGGGAAGAGGCGCTGGAGGAAATATAGCAACCAGATACCCTGTGCGCAAAATTCAGCTCAAAATGGAAGGTAAATCTACTTTGGGTGGAGTAGATATTTGGTATGACGATTCTATCGGAAGAATTAACCGTGACGAACGTGGTGAATACTTAGGTAATTTCCAAAGTGAGGACAAAATTCTTGTAATCTACGACTCGGGAGAATATGAATTGACCTCTTTTGAATTAACCAATCGTTATGAAGCGGATAAAATCATGCTGATTGAAAAATTCGATCCAGAAGGTGTTATTTCGGCTATTCACTACGATCCCGATGCCCAATATCATTTGGTAAAACGTTTTCAGATTGAAACCAGCACAATGGATAAAAAATTTGGTTTCATAAGCGAAGAAAAAGGAGCCAAGTTGCTTTTAGCCACTACGGTGCCGCAGCCTCAGGTGGAGGTAACTTATACGGTAAAAGGCGCTAAGGAAAGACAAACCATGACTGTTGATTTGGACATGGTGATTGATGTGAAAGGCTGGAAGGCCATGGGGAATAAAATTTCTCAACATTCAGTGAAAAAAGTGACTTTACTGAATAGCAAGGATAAGTCGAAGGCCAAAACACAGACTGATAATTCTGACCAAAACCCAACGCCAAAAGCCGTTGACCAAAATGAGGTGAAAACTGAAGCGCCAAAGTCAGATGCTCCAAAGCCAGAACAGGCTAAAGAGACTAAAGAAGATAAACCAAAAGGCAAAGAAGGCGGTGGTTTTAATGTAGGCGAAACCATCGATCTATTTTAAAGAATAGGGGTAAATCCCTGAACAACTGTTTTTTAGCTGTAAGCATGTTAAAACGTGCCAATGGTTGAAGGATATTGTTTGTAAAATTAAAAGCTACCGGTAAAATGCTGGTAGCTTTTGTTTTTCATTACTTTTGCGATCTAATTCAATAAGTGTTTTGCAGGCAGAACTTATAAAAATTCTTGAAGAATTCGTTACCGAAAATAAGGTTAACCTTATCAACAAGGTGCTTTCTGAACGTACAAGGCATTTAACCGTAGTGTTAGAAGATGTCTATCATTCGCACAATGCCAGTGCCGTTTTAAGAACTTGCGATTGCTTTGGAGTACAAGATTTACATATCAGTCAGAAACTTCACGACTACCACATCAACCCAAATATTGTGCGTGGCGCATCCAATTGGGTTACATTGCACAAATACGACAGGGGAGAACAAAGTAGCTCGAACTGCTTAAACGATTTAAGAGAAAAAAAATATAGGTTAGTAGGTACAACCCCAGACCAGAATTCTACATCTATACATGAGTTAGATATTACTGAAAAAACCGCCATCATTTTTGGGACAGAACTGGAAGGTATTTCAGACAATACCAAAAATGAAGTAGATGAACTGGTTCACATTCCCATGTACGGCTTTACAGAGTCATTTAATATGTCGGTAAGCGTGGCCATGGTTTTACAAGATTTGGTCAGAAGACTTCGCGAAAGCGATGTGCAATGGCATTTGACAGAACAAGAAAAAGAAGATCTTAAATTCGAATGGTACCAACGCATTGTGAAGAGGTCAGATCTCCATATAAAAAATTATATGAAGGAACATTCTATTAATAATAATGGTTGACAACAGAATATGAATAGGTCAGTATACTTTTTAAGCCAACCAGCGTTAAGCACTAATAACCTCAGAAACTCAAGAGTTTGAAATCAAAATACATTTTTACACTGCTATTCTGCTTTACCACAAGTTTCGTCTTTGCGCAGCAAACCATTATTCGAGGTAAAGTAACCGATGCCGAAACTGGTGACCCAGTACCTTTTGCTACGGTGGTTATTCAGGGGAGTCAGATTGGAATGGCTACCGATTTTGATGGTAACTATGAGCTTAAAGGGCAAGCTGAATCAGATACAGTCCTTTTCTCTTATGTGGGTTACGAAACCCGTAAGAAACGCTACGAGAAAGGAGTCACCCAAATAATCAATGTTCAGTTACAACCAAAAGCCACTAGTTTGGCAGACTTCGTGGTGCTGTCAGGTAGGGCCGAAAACCCTGCCTTTGCGATTATGCGTAGCGTAATAGACAATAAAAACAAGAATGATAAAAGAAGACTAGAGGCATACGAATACGAGTCGTATAACAAGATTGAAATCGATGTAGATAATATTACAGAAGAGTTCAGAAAGAAGAAGTACATGCAAAAAGTGACTTCAGTACTCGATAGTATCGACATTATTGCTGGAGAAGATGGCAAGCCTATTCTGCCGCTTTTTATTTCGGAATCACTTTCAAAATTCTATTTCAGATCTAACCCTAGGCTACAGAAAGAACAAATAATCAAAACCAAAATCACCGGAATCGGAATCGAAGACGGTTCACTCATTTCTCAAGTAATAGGTTCATCATTTCAGGAATATAATTTCTACCAAAACCGAATGAACATCGTGGAAAAAGAGTTCGCCTCACCAATAGGAGATGGCTGGCGACTGATCTACGACTACGACTTAACAGACAGTGTGAGTTTAGAGGGTGAGTTCTGCTACGTGCTTGATTTCAAGCCAAAAAATGATCAGGAATTGGCCTTTGTAGGCACCATGTGGATTGCCAAAGAAGATTTTGGCTTGAAGCGAATGGATGCGACAATGCAACCGACCGCTAACCTTAATTTTATAGAGAAGATCAAGATACAGCAAGAGCTAGAACGAATGGAAGGCGGAGCTTGGCTTCCTGTAAAGTCAAGAATTCTGATTGATGTATCAGAAATCACAAAGAAATCAGCTGGTTTTTTGGCAAAATTTTATTCCTCAAATAAAAACCTTGCACTTACAGAACCTAAACCCAATAAGTTTTTTGAACGAACAATTGAATTAGAAGAAGATGCGCGAATTTCTGATGAACAGTTTTGGATAGAAAATAGACACGACTCACTGACGACAACCGAGATCAGTGTAATTGCAATGATCGACTCCTTAAAGCAAATTCCCATTGTAAAAACTTGGACAGAGTTGCTCAAAACATTTGCTAGAGGTTATGTAGAAGTGGGACAATTAGACTTAGGGCCTTGGCCAGTGTTGGTTTCTTCAAATGACGTAGAAGGATTTAGAACCCGAATTGGAGGAAGAACCAATGAGAACTTTAGTTTGAGATGGCAGTTCAACGGCTATGTAGCTTATGGTTTTAAAGACAAAAACTTTAAATATGGTTTAGGCGCCACCCATTTTATTTCTAGAAAGAAGTGGACTACCATATCAGCCAACTATAGAAAAGATATTGATCAACTGGGCTTGCAACCAGACGGAATTACAGATTTCGACAATGCAAATGCTTTTGTTGCACTAAGTCAGCTGGGAAACCTTATTCGCCCATTTGCCTATGAAACCTATCAGATCGACTTGACCAGTCAATTGTCTAAGCCTTTTTCTTTTAGTTTAAGGTTGAAAAACCAAGACTTCACTCCGCTGTATGATGGCTTTAGTTATTACACCGAGCCTTCAGATATTACATCGCCAATTGGAACCGAGTTTACCAGCACTGAAGCTACTTTAAAGCTAAAATACGCTAAAGACGAAACCTTTATCATAAACGATAACAGTAGAATTAGTTTGGGAACTGTACGTTGGCCAACCTTCATTGTGGGGTATACGCATGGTTTTAAGGGGCCTTTAGGTGGTGATTTTGATTATAATAAACTCGATGTTGGAATTTCTCAACGGCTGAAGATGGGTTTTTGGGGCATTTCGCATTATCAAATTACGGCCAGTAAGGTTTTTGAAGATGTTCCGTATCCTTTGTTAACGGCTCATATTGGTAATGAGCAACCCGTTTATGCCAGTTTTGCTTTCAATACCATGAATTTCTACGAATTTGTAAGTCAGCAATATGTTTCCATGCGCTATCAGCATTTCTTCGAAGGCTTTATTTTAAACAGAATTCCACTCTTAAAAAGGCTTAAATGGAGAATGGTAGCCAGTGGTAACATACTTTATGGAGATATTAGTGAGAGTACTTTGGCCGCACAACCCACAGTTGATTTCTTGAGCCTAGATCCAAATAAGCCATATTCAGAGGTTGGAATTGGAGTAGAAAACATCTTTAAATTTTTTAGAGTCGATTTTTTCCAACGCCTTACCTATCTTGATAATCCAGATATTAAGAAAAGGCAAATAAAGGTGAGTTTTAACCTTTCACTTTAAACAAGAAATCTAAAAATCACTTTAGTAAGAATTGGCCGAGATTTGGGGCTTGGTTCAAAGGATTAACCTAAATAATATTGCATATTTGCGATTCGAAAGAATCATGAATCAAATCCAAATGGTTTGTAGCATTTGGTGAAATTAATTATGAGTGCAGAAAGTATAAAAATCACCCTTCCAGACGGAACTGTAAAAGAATTTGCCAAAGGAAGTTCAGCAATGGACGTAGCCTTAAGTATTAGTGAAGGTTTGGCAAGAAATGTATTGGCAGCCGAAATAAATGGCGAGGTAAGAGATGCCAATAGACCGATAGAATCCGACTCGGATGTAAAACTATTGACGTGGAATAATGATGAAGGAAAGGCAACTTTTTGGCATTCATCTGCGCACTTGATGGCCGAAGCGCTAGAAGCTCTTTATCCTGGTATTAAGTTCGGGATTGGCCCATCAATTGAAAATGGTTTTTATTACGATGTTGATTTTGGTGAAAATCAAGAATTTGACCATTCTCATTTAGAAAAAATTGAGGCCAAAATGTTAGAGTTGGCCCGTCAGAAAAATGAATACAAAAGATCAGAAGTAAGTAAAGCAGATGCAATTGCTTACTTCAAGGAAAAGGATGACGAATATAAACTAGACCTTTTGGAAGGTTTAGAAGACGGTTCAATTACATTTTACCAACAAGGTAATTTTACTGACTTATGTCGTGGACCTCATATTCCAAACACTGGCTTTATAAAGGCTGCTAAGGTGTTGAGCATTGCCGGAGCTTACTGGCGAGGTGACGAAAACAACAAGCAACTCACACGTTTGTATGGAATTACTTTTCCTAAACAAAAGGAATTGACTGAATACCTTCACATGTTGGAGGAAGCAAAAAAACGTGACCACAGAAAACTAGGTCAGGAATTGGAGCTTTTTACTTTTTCACAAAAAGTAGGGTTAGGGCTTCCGCTTTGGTTACCTAAAGGAGCTAAGCTTCGCGAAAGACTTGAAACTTTTATGCGTAAGGCACAAGTAAAAGCTGGCTACGATCCTGTGGTTACTCCTCATATCGGCTCTAAAAACTTATACGTAACTTCTGGTCACTATGAGAAATACGGGGCTGATTCATTTCAGCCTATAAAAACGCCTAACGAAGGCGAGGAGTTCTTGTTAAAACCAATGAACTGTCCTCATCATTGCGAAATATATAAATCAAAACCACGCTCATATAAGGAGCTGCCAGTGCGCTTAGCCGAATTTGGTACTGTTTATAGGTACGAACAAAGTGGAGAGTTACATGGTTTAACCCGTGTAAGAGGTTTTACTCAAGATGACGCTCATATTTTCTGTACCGAAGATCAGGTAAAAGAAGAGTTTATTAAGGTAATTGATTTAGTACTTTATGTTTTTGAATCACTTGGTTTCGAGAATTTTACGGCACAAATCTCTTTAAGAGATCCAGAAAATAAGCAAAAATATATTGGTAGCGATGAAGCTTGGCATAAGGCAGAGTCGGCCATTGTAGAAGCGGCCGCAGAAAAAAATCTAAACACAGTAACCGAATTAGGTGAAGCGGCATTTTATGGGCCTAAACTTGATTTCATGGTGAAAGATGCTTTAGGTAGAAAGTGGCAATTAGGAACAATTCAGGTAGATTACAACCTTCCTGAACGTTTTGAATTAGAATACACTGGCTCAGATAACCAAAAGCATAGACCAGTAATGATTCACAGAGCCCCTTTTGGCTCTTTAGAAAGATTTGTAGCAGTATTGATTGAGCATTGTGCAGGAGAATTTCCACTTTGGTTAACACCAGATCAAGTAGCAATTCTTCCTATTTCTGAAAAGTATGCCGATTATGCTCAAGAATTATATAATAAGCTTCAGTCAGAAGATATTACAGGTTTTGTTGATCACAGAGATGAAAAGATTGGAAGAAAAATCCGTGATGCTGAAGTTAAAAAGATACCTTTGATGCTTATCGTTGGCGAAAAGGAAAGAGATAACAACGAAGTGGCCGTGAGAAGACATGGTCAAGGTGATGTAGGTACTATGAGCATAGAATCATTTGTTGATTATTTTGCCAAAGAGAAAGCCAAGTCGCTAAATATTCAATAATTTTACCTGCTCAATATCGGAGTATTGATTATTAGAAAATTATACCGATATTTGCAGTCATTTTAACAAAAGAAGGAGGTTAACATCGCAAAAATGAGGAGAAAATACCCCCCGAGAGGCAGGGTAGAAGAGCCATACAAAGTCAATCTTAAGATTCTTGCACCTAAGGTGCGGGTAGTTGGCGAGAACGTTGAAGTAGACGTCTATGATATAGATAAAGCACTTCAAATGGCTAGAGATCAAGGACTTGATCTGGTAGAGATTTCTCCCAAGGCAGACCCGCCTGTTTGTAAGATTGTTGACTACTCTAAGTTTAAGTATGATCAGAAGAAGAAGCAAAAGGAAATAAAGGCCAAGGCTTCTAAAACTGTGATTAAAGAAATCAGATTCGGTCCCAATACGGATGATCATGATTTCAACTTTAAGCTTAACCATGCTATAGGGTTTCTAAAAGACGGTTCAAAGGTTAAGGCCTATGTTCATTTTAGAGGAAGAACTATTGTGTATAAGGAAAGAGGTGAGATTTTATTATTAAAGTTTGCCCAAGCCTTAGAAGAATATGCAAAGGTTGAGCAGCTGCCTAAATTGGAAGGAAAAAGAATGTTTCTTTACCTTACTCCTAAGGCCATAAAAAAGTAGAACCAGTATTTATTAAATAAATTTAAAATGCCTAAAGCAAAAACTAAATCAGGAGCTAAAAAGCGTTTCAAATTGACAGGGTCTGGCAAGATCAAAAGAAAGCATGCTTTTAAAAGCCATATCCTAACCAAGAAAGAAACGAAGCAAAAACGTAATCTTACCGGCACAGGACTTGTTCATAAGTCGGATGAGAATAACGTTAAAGCAATGCTCAACATTTAAGACCCATTAAGGTTATTGTTTCACCAGATGTTTGGTTTTAAGTACTCAGTAAAATGAGACACCAAAGGTCAAAAAAATTAAAATTATGCCAAGATCAGTAAACGCGGTAGCGTCAAGAGCAAAAAGGAAAAGAATACTCAAAATGGCCAAGGGCTATTTTGGTAGAAAAAAGAATGTATGGACAGTAGCGAAGAACCAGATAGAGAAAGGTCTTCAGTTTGCATACAGAGATAGAAAAGCAAAGAAAAGAGAGTTTAGAAAACTTTGGATTCAAAGAATCAATGCAGGTGCAAGATTGCACGGGATGTCATATTCTCAGTTAATGGGAGCTATTGGTAAATCAGGCATTGAACTTAACCGTAAGGTTTTAGCTGATTTAGCTATGAATCACCCAGAAGCTTTCAAAGCAGTAGTAGAGAAAGTGAAGTAAGATAAACTCCATAAGATATAGAGTGGAAGACCCCGGCCTAGGCTGGGGTTTTTTATTGCCCAATTTTTAATGGGAATTCAGCCTCAAGGCAATGATCAAGTTTTGGGCAAAAATAAAGCCCAGCTCATAAATGAACTGGGCTTTTTTGTAGCGAGGACGGGAGTTGAACCCGTGACCTCAGGGTTATGAATCCTGCGCTCTAACCAACTGAGCTACCTCGCCTTCAAAATCGGAGTGCAAACATACGAATTAGAGTAAAGAAAATGCAATAGGAATTGAAGAATTTTATTCAACTTTATTGAAAGGTTTTAGAGTGCTAAAAAACGGGTGATTTAACAACCCAAAAGTGAGGTGGGTTAATGCTCAACCTTCTTAATTTCCTTTGTCGACTTTTTAGTTTGTTGTATTCCTTTATTAGTTCTATATTATCGACATAAGTTTTTTAATATGGCAAAGAATAAGTTTGTAACAGAGTTTGAAGTGAATGCCTCTCAAAAAATACTTTTTCCGTATTTGAGCACGGCAAGCGGGTTGGCGCAATGGTTTGCTGAAGATGTAAATATCAATGAAGATAAAGTCTATAGCTTTTTGTGGGATGGAGAAGAGTTTAAAGCGACTAAGGCCTCTCAAAAGACGAACCACTTTGTTAAATTCGAATTTCTCCCAGAAACAGAAGAGGATGAGGATGATCCTTCCTATATCGAGTTAAGACTCTTGATTGGGGAGTTAACCCAGTCAGTATTTATTCAAATTACTGATTATTCAGATATAGACGATCCAGAAGAGCAGCAAGACCTTTGGGAAAATACTGTACATAACTTGAAAGAGATTATTGGAGGTTAATCAATTAGGTTTGCTTCGGTATTTGCTTTTAGTTCTGCAAGGCATGATCTTTGTGAGCAAGGCCTGAGATCGCGAAGAATGAAGAAGATTGATAAATTGGTGTTTGGCTCGTTCATTGGGCCCTTTTTGCTTACTCTAATTGTTGTAGATTTTATTCTGCTCTTAGTAACTCTGCTCAAGTATTTCGATAAGATTATGGGTAAGGGGTTAGAGTTCTCTGTTTTTGCAGAACTCATCGCATATTTCTCAATATCTGCTTCGCCCGATGCTTTTCCTTTAGCAGTGCTCCTTAGCGCTATTATGACCTTTGGTAATTTAGGAGAACACTCAGAATTGACGGCTGTCAAAAGTTCCGGAATATCTTTGGTTAGATCTTTAGCATCCATTTTTGTTTTTGTACTCTTCCTTACCGGCTTTACGTATTACTTCAATACCCAGCTTGTTCCTAAAATCAACCTTAAAACTTACAGCCTTCTTTGGGATATGCGTTCTAAAAAACCTGCTTTAGATATACGAGAAGGAGTTTTTTACAACGGAATTCCAGGTTATAGTATTAAAGTGAACAAGAAAATTGATGATGAACGTTTGCTCGATATCATTATTTACGACCATACAAATCGTAGCAAAAGAGGAAATAAGGAAGTGATTTTGGCAGATTCTGGCCGCATGTACACTTTTATGAATCAAAGGTACTTGGCCTTAGAGCTCTATAATGGAATCAAATATGATGAAGGGAGTAATGATAAATACGACCAAAAAATTGATGGAGGCCAGTTCGTAAGAAATCGTTTTGAAAAAAGTATTATAAGGTTCGATCTTTCCTCATTTGATATGGGTGAAACCGATCAGAATGCTTTTAGTAGAAGTCGACTGGTACAAACAAGAGATGACTTGAAGGTTGGAATAGACTCTATGAGTTTGGATATTCTGAGAAGTAAGAAAACGCTTTTTAGGCAAGTTGGGGCTAAGTTTTCTTATCACATTCTTAGAGATGTGGAAACCCCAAGTCAAATAGAAAAAGAGCTTAGTTTTTATGATTCTCTTCGAACTGCGAGAAAAAAGGTCGTAGCTGAAAATGTGGATGTTAACACAGATTTGTCGGAAGTAGAAGATTTGAACTCAAGGGATATTCCGGTAGATGATCTTCCAGAAGTTGCCTTTATGAGAACTCCCGCTCCCCCAAGTGCAGAGAAAAAAACTGAGGTTAAGGGTAAAGTAATGTCGGATGATGAAGTAATTATGGCGGTTGAGGCTTTCTATAATACTCGGGCAAAAAAAATGAATGTTTACGCAACAGCACTCAATAGTGCTAGAGGAAGTAATGCGACTATCAATGCTAATATTAGCACCTTGGCAACTGTTCAGAGAGATAAGAATAAATTTAGAGTTACTAGAACCCAACAAATTTCAAGGTCTTTTGCCTGTTTGGTAATGTTCTTAATTGGAGCGCCAATAGGTGCTATTATTAAAAAAGGAGGCCTTGGCTTACCAGTTATCATCTCTGTAGTTTTCTTTTTAATCTATTATACTTTAAATACTCTCGGAGATAAATGGGGTAAACAAGGAGTTGTAGATCCTTTGTTTGCCATGTGGTTGTCTAATATTATCCTTTTACCTTTTGGTTTTTTCTTTTTACGTCAAGCCAGCAAAGATGCCCGTTTATTCGAAGCCGATTTTTATGCGGTATGGACAGAGAAAGCAAAGAAATTCTTCTCTAGGAAGAAGGAATTAAAAACAGCCTAACTTGTTTACTAGTCGCATATAAATTATCTTTGCGGCTGTTTTTAAATTTTAATAATCAAATTTTAGCTAAGCATGTATTTATCAAGCGAAAAGAAAGTTGAGTTGTTTGAGAATCATGGTCGGTTAAAGGCAAAAAATGACACAGGGTCTCCTGAGTCTCAAATTGCACTTTTTACCTACCGTATCAATCACCTTACAGAACATTTGAAGAGCAATAAAAAAGATCACTCTTCAAGAACTGGACTACTTAAATTAGTAGGTAAAAGAAGAAGATTGTTGGATTATCTTATCAAAGTTGATATTGAGAGATATAGAGCAATCATTGCTGAATTGAACTTACGTAAGTAATACAAGTAATTTAAAGAAGGGAGTTCAATGCGGATTCCCTTCTTTACTTATTCGCATACTGCTGGTTGTTTTTGATCTCCCCGCGCTGTACTACACAAAAAATATTTTATGCTGAATGTAATAACTAAAGCCATCAAAATGCCTGATGGTCAAATCATAACGATTGAAACGGGTAAGCTAGCGAAACAAGCCGATGGTTCGGCTGTAGTAAGAATGGGTGACACCATGTTACTCGCCACAGTAGTATCTGCTCAAGATGCTAAAGAAAATGTCGACTTTCTTCCTCTCTCTGTCGACTATCAAGAAAAATTTGCTTCTGCAGGAAAAATTCCTGGAGGATTTTTGAAAAGAGAAGGTAGATTGTCAGACCATGAAGTATTGATTTGCCGTTTGGTAGATAGAGCACTTCGTCCTCTTTTCCCTGATGATTACCATGCCGACACGCAGGTAATGATCTCAATGATCTCTTATGATAAAGATGTACAGCCTGATGCACTTGCTGCACTTGCTGCTTCTGCTGCTCTATCTGTTTCTGATATTCCTTTTAACGGACCTATTTCTGAAATTAGAGTAGTAAAACACGAAGGTCAGTTCAAGTTAAATCCAAGTAAAGAAATTGCCGAGGCATCTGAACTTGAGATTATCGTAGCTGCCGATATCAATAATATTATGATGGTAGAAGGTGAAATGAGCGAAGTCTCTGAAGCCGATATGCTAGAAGCAATGAAAATTGCTCACGATGCCATTAAAATCCAATGCCAAGCTCAAATCGAATTAGCAGTTGAGGCTGGCAAAACAGAAAAGCGTGAATATTCTCATGAAAATAATGATGAAGCGCTTTACGAAAAAATGAAGTCTGAGCTTTACGACAAGCTTTACGCTTCGGTAGCAAAACAAACTGCTGATAAATCCATCAGAAGTAGTGATGTAAAGGCAATCAAAACAGAATGGGTAGACGCTCTTCCTGAAGATCATGAGTATGATTCATTCTTGATTGGCCAGTACTTCAAAAAAATACACAAGACTGCTGCTAGAAACTTCGTTTTAGATTCAAGCAAAAGACTAGACGGTAGAGAATTCAATGAAATCAGACAAATTTGGTCTGAGGTAGATTATTTACCTTCTGCACACGGTTCTGCAGTATTCACTAGAGGTGAAACCCAATCTTTGACTTCTTGTACTTTAGGTACTAAGTTAGATGAGCAAATGATTGATGGTGCTACAGAGCACGGCACAAACAAATTTATTCTACACTATAACTTCCCTGGTTTCTCAACTGGTGAAGTAAGACCAAACAGAGGGCCTGGTAGAAGAGAAGTAGGACACGGTAACCTTGCAATGCGTGCATTGAAAAAAGTATTACCTCCTGCGGATAAGAACCCTTATACAATTCGTTTAGTATCAGATATTCTTGAGTCAAATGGTTCGTCTTCAATGGCAACAGTTTGTGCAGGTTCATTATCATTAATGGATACAGGTGTTAAGATTTCTGGTCCGGTTTCAGGTATCGCAATGGGGATGATCTCAGATGCTGAAACAGGAAAATATGCTATTCTTTCCGATATCTTGGGTGATGAAGATCACTTAGGAGATATGGACTTTAAGGTAACTGGTACCGAAAAAGGAATCACTGCTTGTCAAATGGACATTAAAGTAGATGGTCTTTCATACGAAGTACTAGAGAAAGCCTTGAACCAGGCGAGAGAAGGTAGACTTCATATTCTTAACGAAATGAAGAAAACCATAAGCGAGCCAAGAGAAGATTACAAACCTCACGTTCCTAGAAGTGAGAAAGTGATTATTGCAAAAGACCAGATCGGTGCGATTATCGGGCCTGGAGGTAAAGTGGTTCAAGAAATTCAGAAAGAAACAGGAGCAACTGTTATTATTGAAGAAGAAGCTAACAATGGTGTGGTAACAGTTTTTGCTGATAGCAAAGAAGTTATGAACGCTGCTCTGGCTAGAATTAAGGCCATTGTTGCTATTCCAGAGGTAGGTGAAACTTACGAAGGTAAGGTGAAATCAATCATGCCTTTTGGTGCATTTGTTGAGTTTATGCCTGGAAAGGATGGTTTACTTCATATTTCTGAAATTAAATGGGAACGCGTTGAGAAGATGGACGGTTTAATGGAAGTAGGAGAAGAAATTACCGTTAAGCTTGTTGAGGTTGATAAGAAAACAGGAAAGTATAGATTGTCTAGAAAGGCACTTCTACCAAAGCCTGCAAAAGATTAATTAACTAAAGCAGCATAAAGGCGTTAATATTAGAGGAACTTTTCATAGATTCCGTGATGTTTAGTTCCTTGTCACAGTTTTAAATCACAATTAATTGAATGAGACAGCTTAAAATTAGTAAGCAGATAACGAATAGAGAGTCTCAATCTCTAGATAAATACTTACAGGAAATCGGTAAGGTAGATCTTTTGACTCCTGATGAGGAAGTAACACTTGCTCAAAGAATTCGTGAGGGAGATCAATTGGCGTTGGAGAAGCTTACTAAGGCAAACCTGAGGTTTGTGGTTTCGGTAGCAAAACAATATCAGAACCAGGGCCTTTCTTTAGGCGATTTAATCAACGAGGGTAACCTTGGTTTGATTAAAGCAGCTCAGAGATTTGATGAAACCAGAGGTTTTAAGTTTATTTCTTATGCCGTTTGGTGGATTCGTCAATCTATTCTTCAAGCACTTGCCGAACAATCTAGAATTGTAAGGTTGCCGTTGAACAGAGTAGGTTCTTTAAATAAAATCTCAAAAACTTTTTCTGAGTTAGAACAAAAATTCGAACGTGAACCATCTCCAGATGAGCTTGCGGAAGTATTGGAGGTAACTACCAACGAAATCGTTGACACCATGAAAATTTCAGGTCGTCACGTATCAATGGATGCTCCATTTGTTCAAGGTGAAGAAAATAGTCTTTTGGACGTTCTCGAAAATGACATGGATGAAAAGCCAGATACTGGTTTGATGAATGATTCATTAAGAAGAGAAGTTCAAAGAGCTCTTTCAACACTTACTCAAAGAGAAGCTGATGTTATTTCTTTATACTTTGGTTTGAATGGTGAGCACTCAATGACCCTTGAGGAAATTGGTGAAAAATTCAATTTGACCAGAGAAAGAGTTCGTCAGATCAAAGAAAAAGCAATCAGAAGATTAAGACATACGTCACGAAGCAAAGCTTTGAAACCTTATTTGGGTTAAGTAGAATATACATTATTTTAAAGGTCTCTTGAGAAGGAGACCTTTTTTATTTGGACTAGGGAACAAGGATTGCCCAAGTGCTGTTAATCGTTTAGTTTTGAAAATCAAGCAACAAAAAAATGACTGAAGAAAAAGTAAAAGTATTAATCATTGGTTCGGGTCCTGCAGGTTATACTGCAGCCATTTATGCTTCTAGAGCAGGTTTAAACCCAGTTTTATACACGGGTGGAGAACCAGGCGGCCAACTAACCACTACAAACGATGTGGAGAATTATCCTGGTTACCCAGAAGGAGTGAATGGCCCTCAAATGATGATTGATTTTCAAAAACAAGCAGAAAGATTCAATACCGATGTCCGTTATGGCTTAGCTACAAAAGTTGATTTTTCTGGCTATCCTCACAAAGTTTGGATCGATGAAGGCAAGCATTTAATAACTGCTGATGCTGTAATTATAGCTACAGGTGCTACTGCAAAATACTTAGGCTTAGAATCAGAAAAAACTTATGCCAATAAAGGCGTGTCTGCCTGCGCGGTATGCGATGGATTTTTCTACAAAGGAATGGATGTAGCGGTTGTTGGAGCAGGTGATACTGCTGCCGAAGAAGCTACTTACTTGGCCAATATTTGCCCGAAAGTGCACCTTTTTGTAAGAAGAGACGAAATGAGAGCGTCTAAAATTATGCAGAAGCGAGTATTAAATACTAAGAATATTGAGGTACACTGGAATACCGAAGCTGAAGAAGTTTTAGGAGATGATACTGGCGTAACGGGTGTAAGAGTAGTGAACAACCAAACTGGAGAAAAGAAAGAGATTGATATCAAAGGTTTCTTTGTGGCCATTGGTCATAAGCCAAACACCGATATTTTTAAAGGCTTCCTTGATATGGACGAAACAGGTTACTTGAAAGTAATTCCTGGTACTTCTAAAACCAATATTGAAGGAGTGTTTGCTACTGGCGATGCTGCGGACAGAGTGTATCGTCAAGCTGTAACCGCTGCTGGTACTGGTTGTATGGGAGCTTTAGATGCTGAACGATTCTTGACTGCGAAAGAAGAAGAGCTAGAAGAGGCTAAAAACTAAAAAAAATAAATTGATAACGAGGGTTTGAATTTGATCAAGCCCTCTTATTATTTTAAAGATTATGAAATTAGATATTCTTGCCCTCGCTGCCCACCCTGATGATGTTGAACTTTCATGCTCAGGTACCTTACTTAAAGCAATTCTTAACGGTAAAAAAGCAGGTATTGTAGATTTTACCAGAGGTGAATTAGGAACACGTGGCACACCAGAAATTAGGCAACAAGAGGCCAATAAATCGGCTGAAATTTTAGGTTTGAGTGCAAGAGAAAATTTAGGCTTTCGAGATGGCTTCTTTAAAAATGATGAAGAACACCAACTGGAAGTGATTAAAATGATCAGAAAGTATCAGCCGGAAATCGTTTTGGCTAATGCTTTTGATGATAGGCATTCAGATCACGGAAGAGCTTCTCAATTATCTAAAGAAGGCTGTTTTCTTTCTGGTTTGAAGAATGTTAAGACAGAAATTGATGGTGTTGAGCAAGCCGCGTGGCGTCCTAAAGCGGTATATCATTATATTCAAAGCATTCCGACACAACCAGACTTTGTAGTGGATGTTTCAGAAGTTTGGGAAAAGAAGATTGCTTCAATCAGAGCCTTTGCTTCACAATTCTTCGACCCGAATAGCAACGAAGCAAATACCTACATTTCTTCTCCCGAATTTATGAAGATGGTTGAAGCTAGGGCCATCCATTATGGTCATGAAATTGGAGTGCAATACGGTGAAGGCTTCAATGTGGAACGAATGACAGGAGTGGGAGACGTTTTTGACTTGCTTTGACCTGCTTAGCTCAAAAACAACACTGCATATATGAAGTTAACTATCATATTGATAGACTTTTTTGACGACTCCATTCTCAAATTCAATAAAGAGAAAACTAGGGT
This sequence comes from Roseivirga seohaensis, assembly GCF_001592945.1. Lineage (GTDB taxonomy): Bacteria > Bacteroidota > Bacteroidia > Cytophagales > Cyclobacteriaceae > Roseivirga > Roseivirga seohaensis. The sequence continues at coordinate 182,425 of NZ_LRPB01000034.1, read as the reverse complement.
CAATATTGAGTAAACCTGGAAGAATTCCTAACCCATAGGTAAGGCCGTCTTCATTATTTAAATAGTATTTATCTCCTAAGAGAGCAATGACCTGTTCTTTCGTTTTACCAACTAATATTTCGCTTTCGATAATGTTTTTCGACATCTTAAAACGCTCTTCTGTATTTGATTGCCAAATTTCTTGATCGAAATCTATTGTTGAATAGTAGGAAATGGAAAATACCCAAAGCGTTATAATTACTACATAAACAAGTGGGCTAAGTACTATCGTTGGTAATACGGCTAGGTATTTTCTGTTTTTATCGTTTCCAAACTTTAATCTTCTTAAAGACCACTTACATACCATGTAAATAGGTATTGAAACGATGAGAATGAATAGAAAAGCCATATAATTCATTTCACTTAATAAAGGGTAATCAAGGTGCCATTCTAAAAGTAGACCAGTCTTCATTCTCTAATTTCTGGTACATAATTCTATCATGAAGCCTGCTTTGGCGTCCTTGCCAAAACTCGAAAGTTTCTGGAACAATTCGGTAACCACCCCAAAAATCAGGTAAAGGTACTTTCCCCTCCATAAATTTGGCTTTCATTTCCTGAAGCTTCATTTCCAAAATACTTCTCGACTTAATTACCTGACTTTGGTGAGAAACCCAAGCACCTAACTGGCTGCCATGCGGGCGCGAAGTGAAATAAGCCAAAGACTCCATTTTAGTAACTTTTTCAATTCTTCCCGTAATAGCCACTTGTCGTTCAAGCGCATACCATGGGAAAAGAATCGAAACTTGAGGGTTTGCATCAATCTGCTGGGCCTTTCTACTTTTGTAATTGGTATAAAAAACAACCCCAGTATCGTCTAAAGCTTTCATTAAAACTGTACGCTGAAAGGGTTTTCCACCCTCTGCCACAGTGCTCAATACAAAGGCGTTAGGTTCTAAAACCTCACTTTTGATTGCTTCGTCAAACCATTTTCTGAATTGGGTAAATGGTGAAGGGGCAACGGTGTCTAAATCCAAACTGGCTTTGGTATATTCCTGTCTTAAATCAGCAATGTTAGTCATAGAGAAAAGCTTCTGTTCTTACAAATATAACAGCCTAAAGACGAATCTTTGTTTTCTAAATTAGGCATTCCAAAATTCGTTCTATAAATTCAAAACTCACAGCAATGAGATTAGAATACGATAAAAATATTCCCGACCCGCAAAACGGAGACCTTCTGATTTCCGAACCTTTTTTGCATGACCCTAACTTTGACCGCACGGTAATTTTGGTGTGTGAAAACGGAGAAGAAGGCACCTTTGGCTTGGTAGTCAATAAAATGACGGACTTGCTTTTGGATGAAGTAATGAACGAAAGTTTTGATCTAAACGGCTTTAATGGTCGACTAAACCTTGGTGGACCCGTGGAACAAAACACGCTGCATTATATTCACAGAATTCAAACACCAGTTGAAGGAGCGATAGAAATAGGAGAGGGCTTGTACTGGTCGGGTAATTACGAGCAAATAAAAGCGATGATTTCTAATGGAGAGGTTGCTGAAAATGAAATTAAGTTTTTTCTGGGCTATTCGGGGTGGTCAGAAGGACAACTGAGAAAAGAGTTGGACAGCCAATCTTGGTTTGTGAAGCCAAAAGCTACTGCTCGCCAAATTTTTGATCTGAATGAAGACGAACTTTGGAAGTCTATTTTGAAAGAAATGGGCGGAAAGTATAAAGTGTTCTCAAATTACCCCGCAGACCCGCGTTTGAATTAATAGTTTTGTTAACTTTGGTTTGTTACGGAGCGACCCTGAGGTCGATTAGAATTTATGAGTGAAGAAAAGAGTATGCAGACAGGTGATCAGAATATCGAAAATTCGAAAACTGATAAGAATACCGAAAATTTAGAAACCCCTCAAACGGAAGCAGTTTCTGAAACAGTAGAGGAAGGTGCTGCCGCATCAGCCGCTGAAGTTAAACCTGAGGTTGATGTTCCTCAAGAAGAAACTAAGGTTGAAGAACAACCTGTAGTTGAAGCTAAGGAAGAAGTGTCTGCCGACACTGAGGTAACTCCAACCGAAAATGTAGAGGAAGTTTCCACACCTAAGGTTGAATCTGAAGACAGTGTATCGGCCTCGGAAGAATCTGAAGAGGAGGATGCTGAGGAAGATCACGACCATGATGATGAAGAAGATCATCAGGTAATTGATTATTCGAATCATACCAGAGAACAGCTGGCTGAGGTGATTGAAGAATTAACTTCTGAAACCAATTTCAAAAAGATTGACGCAATTCTTGCTCAAATTGAGCCATTGTTTCAAGAAACAGAAGATGCTGCTCGTCAGGAAGCACTAGATAAATTCATTGCTGATGGTGGTGAAGAGGCTGATTTTGAATACCGCCACGATAAATTATATAATCGCTTTGATGCTTCTTTGCGCCTAATCAAAGATAAAAAGCATAACTACTACAAGGAACGCGAAGCCACTAAGGAGAAAAATTACCAAAAGAAAACTGAGCTTTTAGACAAACTTCGAGAATTGGTAGATGAAGAAGCGACTACCAGCTTAAATCCAATTAAGGAAATTCAGGAAGAATGGAAAAAAGTAGGGCAGGTACCAAATCAGCACAACCGAACACTTTGGGCCAATTATAATGCGCTTATTGACAGGTTCTACAATAACCGTCATATCCTTTTTGAACTCAAAGAATTAGATAGAAAGAAAAACCAAGAGGCCAAGACTGAGCTTTGTGTAAAAGCTGAAGCGCTTGATCAAATGGATAACCTTAAGGAAGCAATCATTCAATTGAATGAACTCCATGAGGAGTATAAAAATATTGGACCTGTACCTAAAGAGGTGCAAGAAGAACTTTGGCAACGTTTTAAAGCTGCTTCTGATAAGGTTTATCATAAACGTAAAGAATATTTAGACAGCCTGAAAGGTGAGCTAAACGAGAATCTAGAGAAGAAAAAGGTATTGGCTGCCGAGCTGAAAACCTTTACCGAGTTTGATTCAGACCGCATTAATAAATGGAATGCCAAGACCAAAGAAATTCTGGCTTTACAGAAAAAATGGGATGCTATAGGTGGTTTGCCACGAGAGCACGCCAAAGAAGTGAACAAACTTTTCTGGACAGATTTTAAGAAATTCTTCAGTAACAAAAATGATTTCTTTAAGAAGTTGGAAGGCATGCGCCAAGAAAACTTAGAGAAGAAAGAAGCTTTGATACATAAGGCTATTGAGTTGCAAGAAAGCACGGATTGGGATTCAACTGCCAATAAGTTAAAGGCGCTTCAACAACAATGGAGAGATATTGGGCCAGTTCCGGAAAAGGTAAGAAACTCAATTTACGAGAGATTTAAAGCGGCTTGTGATGCTTTCTTTAATAATAGAAGAGCAAATCTAAGTAAAGCAGATGCTGAGTATGCAGAGAACCTAAAGAAAAAGGAAGCTATTATTCAATCTATTTTGGATGCAGCGGCTAAAGGTACAGGCTCTGAAAAAGAAATGGATGAATTCTTAGCTCAATGGCAAGCCATAGGCTTTGTGCCAAGAGGTGCTATGAAGTCTATTGAGCAAAAATATTCTGAGGCCCTTGCCAAGTACGTGAAAGGACTTGATGTAGAAGGACAGGAAGAAGAGCAGTTGATGATTAAGGTTGAACTAGGAGGTTTGCAAAATGGACCGAATGCTGATCGAAAATTGAACAAGAAAGAAGGAGATTTGCGTAGACAAATTCAAGAGATTGAAAATAACATCGCGCTTTGGAATAACAACCTTTCATTCTTTGCCAATTCTAAAACTGCTGATAAATTAAAGGCAGAATTTGATGAAAAAATAGAGAAGGCAAAAGAAGAAATGGACCATCTGAAGAAGCAATTGAGAATGGTGCGCAGTATGTAATTTTGGCCTCTGAAATTAATTTTAAAAAATTTCAGTTTCACTTTTGCATTATAAAAACAGAGGCCTATATTTGCACTCGCTTTGAACGAAAAGCATCTCGGAACCTCCTTAGAAATCGCTAGTTTACTAGTGTATGAGTACCGAAAAAAGAGTATTGCCTCCTTAGCTCAGCTGGTAGAGCAACTGACTTGTAATCAGTAGGTCATTGGTTCGATCCCGATAGGAGGCTCAAAAGAGTCACAGAAATGTGACTCTTTTTTTATGTTCAAAGGTGTATAAAGTCATTGGTTCCTCCCAAGCTTTAGAGCCGATAGAAGACTCATAAAATGGCTGCCTTAACTTTTCTCGCAGTCTTTTGTCTTGAATAAAAGATTCGCGAAAGCTAAAATTGATCTTTTATAGTTCATTTGGTCTCTATTTTTTACTGACCTGCGAGGTTTTAAGAAAAACAGAATAACCAATTTGGAATTCGGTAAAGTTATTGTTCAAATATTTTAATTCGTGGTTGAATCTGAATCTTCCGAAAATCTGATTGTCAGAACCTGTATTCCACGACAACAAAAATTCCCAAGTAGTTATCATGTCATTGGCTTTTTCATTATAAACGTTCTTTTCTACGGAGGCAAAATTGAAATTATCACTTAGAGGTTTGAGTTTTGTGAACTTAGATGACAACTGATAACTCCATCGAGACTCTGGGTTAAATAGAAATTTAATATTTGCCCCATACATTAATGTATTTACGTTTTCATCATAGGCTGTTTCTACGGTGTTTACCAAAACAGTATCCTTAACATTAGTAATTCCAATTCCTCCAAAAGCATTCAGGTGAATTGAGACTGACGGCCCCTGCAAATCATAAATATTAATTTCATTAGAGATTCGTGCATAGCTATAGCGATACAGCTCAAGTGGATTTAAATAATTAGTGATTTGGCCGCCATCATTGAACTGCGAAAGCTCTATACTTCTGTTATTTTCCTCAATTTTTGAAATCTCAAGGCTTGGAAGTAAGTGAGTAAACCATCCTTTGCCAGAATTAAACCAAGCGTCAGTTCGTTTTGTCCATAAATTAATGCGTTTGGTAAACTCCAATTGTACCAAACCATTAGGGTTATTCTCGTTTAACCCAACAAAATCTGAAAAGAAATTCAGCTGAAAAAGTTTTGCGGAAGGTGCTTTAAATAACTCTTGCGTTTTTTTAGGGTAAAGCACTATTGCAACATCGGCAGGGCTGAAGTCATTGGTTCTGAGATCCACCTTTCTTTCATATTTTATTACTTCACTCAGCTTAATCGGGTCATACTCCTTAGATAGTTCAGGGTTCAAGCTTATATTGTTGAAATTGAGGATGTTTGCCCTTGTACTAACGCCTATGGAGTAAATATTTGAAAAAATAACCTTTTCTCCAGTTGAGTTGCTTAGCTCAATGATTATGTTTTTTATTGTGCCATCTTCGAAAACTAATTGTGCAGAACCCACCCTTAGGCTATCCACAATATTATTCGATTTATCTCTTAGGTAAACCTTGTCCATCAAAGTGATTTCAGCAATCTTCTGACCGCTATCTGGCGTATTATACAGGGTTGAAATCAATTCTAGAAATGAATCAGAGAGGTTCTGGTTTTCAGCCGCTAGTATTGCGTCAATATTAACTACAAGTGGGGTTAAATCTCCCGCAGCGATTTTTCTCGCTTTTTTGTTATTGATGTGTTCATTCACTACCATGCTTTTGAAGGCACTTAATGTAAAGTAGTTGGTGGTTCTTGTAACATCGAACTGGTCTCCATCGGAGATTTTTATTTCATAAGTGCCTTTATCTGTGCTTGCTTCAATTTTGTAATCTATGTCTTCGATTTTTGTGGTGATGGTTGAGGTTTGAGCAAAAAGAGGAGCGGAAAAAACTAGAAAGAATAAACATGCTAAAAAGTGCCTGGCACCTAATGCAATGTGTTGGTTTATAGGGTTTTTCATGTCATTTTGATTGGTTCTATGAAAATGTATAAATAATTTACTAGTATAAAAAATAAAATGTTATATGTTTTTAGTTATATTATTTTTAATCCAACCCCTTATATGATTTCCTAACTTACATTTATCGCTTAATAGAAGCATGATAATGCGAAATACGGATACTATTCTATTTAATATCTATTAAGCTAAACAGTGTGGTTGGAATATTTTGGTATGAATGTCTGTGAGCTTTAACTATATGTTCTATCCTCTTAAGTCAATCACCTAAGCATATACCTCTTTAAGGTTAAAATGGAGAACACCTCTTTATTATTACATATTTACTTTCAGTTTCCTTCAACTTTGGTATGTCTTAAATAATGCGCATTTATGATAAGATAAGGCGGTATCCGAAAAGCCTGTTTTAAAGAGAGTAGGAATCAATTCAAACTTTAATACCATGTCAATTCAAGTAAAATTCGCAGTTTATGGAGCCCTTAGGGACGGCAATGAAAATCAAGATCAAACAGCCGATGTTACGGAACGGTTACAGCAACTGATTGATGAATCAGGAGGGATAGTGACTATCAATAACAATAGTTTCGGTGATCCATGTCCCGGATTTGGGAAGCACTTTGGTGCGCTATTACTCAATGATGGTACGCCTGTGGCATATGCCTGTGGAGAAGGTCAAACTGTAGACTTTTTACATTGGATAGCTCCGCAAGCTTAATAAATTTTAGACCAGTCAGGTTTTTATACCTGACTGGTCTTTAAATAACTCAGAGCCTTTTAAAATAACTTTTAAACTAATAGTACATGGGTAGTGTTCCACAACCACAATGTGGTTAGCTTTAAATATTCACAGAGAACCTATTATATGCAGATAACAAGAAGTTGGAGAGAGCAAAGAGTAATGCTAAAAAATAGGTTTTCCGTGCTTAATGATGCGGACTTCGAGTTTGAGGAGGGACAAAAAGAAAGTATGATGGATAAACTTTCGGTGAAACTCAAAAAAACGAGGTCGGAGCTTGAACTGCTTTTTGCTGAACTACAGACTTATTAATTGGAACCCACCAAATACACGCATTCCTTTAATCACTTTCTAGAGATTAACCGATTACAGTCAATCCTGTTTTCTCGTTAATTGATTTCCTAAATCTTCCGACATTTTACGTCAATTGCCGTATTGAGTTTTGCCATGACATAAGCTAAGTTTGTAGTAGAATTAAACCGTTTTGGCCATGCGTAAATTCTCAATTGTAGCACTTCTTATTTCAGTCGTTTATTCATCTTCCTTCGGGCAACAGCAGACAGCCGATGTCGAAATTTTCGAGACCTATTATGAAATGAGTCCGCTGCTGATGGATAAGATGAAGAAGAAATTCACCCTCGAATTAATTGAGGATGGAGGCATGCTGGAACTGGATAAAATTGAGGTCGATGGAATGAAGTTGACCCTGGAATCTAATATCGAAAACAGGAAAAAGTATAAGAAAATAGTCTTTGAAATCGGGGGAAGAAAGTTGATTACTTCTGGCAAGATTATTATATCCAGGACTCAAGTATATAATCAAGAAATGAAGGCTCATGAGTATGTGATGGACTATTTCAATATCTGGCCTGAGAAAGATATTCGCTTTTTGGAAAGCGGAAAGGTGTTTGCCGAAAAAGAAAATATCACCAATGAAGTGGTGACTTATGAGGGTGGCTTGCCCTTTGAAGATGGCTCGGTAGAGTATTTCAGAGAAAATGTGCCGCCTTATATTTATTCCAGTCAATTAGACTCTACAGGGCGGTTTGCGAACAAACAGGCGGTGACCCGCTCCGGTGAATACCTGTTTAAAATGCAGACCATTGGTTCATCAAGGCCGGGTATTACCGACCCCCAAATTGGCTATTATAAACCTGGCTTTTTTTATCCAAACTCCTCTTTATCCAGTGATCGAGTCATTGCGCCAGATGCTTATGAGACGGCTGTGATTACGCTAAGGAATGAAGACAAATATGTAGGTTACTCAACAACGGGCATCTACCATTCAAAAGTTTATGGAACATTCACTGGCTATATGTTGCCATTGCTGAAGGAAATAGGCAACGGCTCGGTGCTTTTCAGGGAATTCAATGGCCAATATGAGTGGGCGCTCGTGGTAGACGGTGCCGTTGAAATGACTCTCCCTGCTACTGAGGCAGATAAGCCGCAGCTGAATGAATTGATGAGCAACCTGGACAGCCGGGTTTCTGTGGTAACCCCCAATTACCCCATGGATGCGCCAGCCAAAAAGCAGATTGGTTTAACCTATCCAATAATTTTCGGTGAATTTCAGACGAGAGAATTTGAAAGTCATTCCGGATATGGCGTAAAGTATCACACTACAGATTCTCTGTTTAAGGGCGATCATGGTTTTCTGGAAGTGGGTTTTTTCAAAAATGGAAAGCTCGATGGATTGGGATATAGGGTGAAAATGGTGCACACTTATAATCCTGAGTTTCCGCACGCTTCAATTGATTATGAGTATAAAGCTTATGCCAAAAAGGTGTATGCAGAAGCAGGAATATTTGAAAACGGAAATATGAAGGAAGGAAGAGTGATCGACATTCCGAATGATATAATGTATAAATTCTATAACCAATGGTCTGAGCCGGGCATTGAAGGTTTTCATTGGATTGGCAGGGGAGAAGTGCCGATAGATACGCTCACCGAATATGAAACTATTCCTTTTTCCTACCCACTCATTCGTAATACAGAGGTTTATGTAGAAGCATTGAACAGACATCTCAGGGTTATAGACTTCGATGCCGATTTAAAAGCTTTAGTGGTTATGAATGATGATGATCAGAAAACATATATCAATGAGCAATCAGGCAGGGTATTCCAGAGATACAAAAGCAGTCAGACCATCACATACAAATGTCCAACTACTGTGGAACGGGCAAATTACAAAGAGGTAAATGTCAATCATGAAATTCCGCGCTATACCGCTTCTTATCGACAAGTGAAAGGGGTGTACATGACCACTTATTATACTACCACTGTCTATGACCCCATCAGGTATTCTACCAAAAAGACGGTGGTAGATAGTTATGAGCAGGTCGCTTGCCCCAAGTGCAATGGTGAGGGATCCTATAATGTAGGCTATACTACCGATCAATATAGGTTGGTGGATTTTAAGCAGTAGCAAATATGAAATGCTCAGCACTGCGTCTTGTTGGTCATAGTCATTGTGAGCCTGCCTGCCGCTAGGTAGGAAATGAAACCTTAGAAAAGGTTTATTTTAAGAGAATTAGTAAGGTTTTATGGCGAAGGAATCTGTCAGTGGGGAAAGGAATGCCAGAGCCATGGAGATTGCCGGGTCACACCTTTTACCCCAATGAATTGTGATAAAATCTTTGTTCCTCGCAATGACGGCAAGAATAGGCTCCTCCTGTTTCCTGATATACTGATTTCCGATCAACTGAGCTCTAACTTTACGTCAATTGCCCTATTGAACTCGCCTTTGTAGCTGAATAGCTTTGTTGAATCCAACAAACAACGTAAGGCTCACCATGAAAAGAATACAGCTCACAATTATTATTGCTTTCATTCATTTTAACCTTTTCGCTCAAAACTGTACTGAGTGTGTAAAAGGCGACTGCCAGAATGGTTATTCATTTGCCAAACTACTTGGGGCCGATGGCAAAGATTATGGCTATCAGGTAGGGTTTTACGAAAACGGTCAGCTCAATGGCATCGCCAACCAAACAGGCGATTTTGGTAAGTTTTGGGGCACTTTTAAAAATGGGAAAAAGCACGGTTTCTTCAGTTATGAAAGTGATGGAAACCTGTATGCCTTTGGTCAATATATAGAAGGGAAGAAGGAGGGGCTGCACGTGGTCAGAACTAAGGCGGGTTATGAGTTTAAAGACTATAAAAATGATGTTCATGTGAGTAATAGCCCTTTGCCAACAACTGGCACCGCACCTTGTGTTATGGGGAATTGCGCCAACGGAAAAGGAGTTTCGATCAACGGAAATGACGCGGTGTATAGCACTTGGAAAAACGGAAAAATGGATGGAATGACCATGCAATTTCTAGTGTCTGAAAGTAAAATCATTTTTGCGGAATACACTGAAGGAATTGCAAATGGAGTTCAAATGACTTGGTATTTCGACCAAACCGCGGAAATAGCTCAGATGAAGAACGGTGTGAAGCACGGAAATTTCTTAAAAAGAAATACAGAGAACCAGCACGAGGCGGCAACCTATACGGACGGCACATTGGTAAAATCATTCTAAGACCTCGCATCATTTACAAAGCATAAAATTCACTCACTATGAAAAGATATTTCACATCCATCGCTCTTATTTTATTTTACCAATTGGCTATAGCTCAAGTAAGTGTTCCGCCAGCGCAAATAGAAGCTCACCCTAGTTACGCAGCCTATCAACAGGCCAAGCAATCAAAAAATATTAGCGCTAAACTCAATGCTGCAATCAATCTGTTAGAGGTTTATCCAGAAAACTCTCAAGCCTTTATTTTGGCTTCTACAGCGCTTTACGATAATAGTAAGCCCACCAATGCGGTCGATTTGGCCCAATGGTCGGTGGCCTATAACAGCTACGATATTCCAAATAGCTATTATGGGTTTATTTATGCTGTTTTTGCAAATCAGCCAATAGAGGCAGAACAGTTTTTAAGAAATATGCAAACCATGGGGGCAGATGCTACCACAATGCAAAGGAATTACGAAAATCTAAGTGCTTATGTAAACTCCCTTTCAAATTATCCTCAACTGGCCAATTCGGTGCAAAGGACCAGGGCTGCACTGACAAACTTTAGCCAAGAAAGTATAGCTAGGGCCAAAGCTACTTTCGAAAATTTGGCATCTAGCCTTGGGGCAACATATGAAGGTATAGCAAACAACACCACTGCCGATAAGATTTTAGTCGATTGGGTAGCTGCTGAAGCTGCAGTGAAAGAGGGTTTGATTTCCAGGTCATTATATGCAGATGCCTTTGTGAGTATTGTAGGTATGGCCGAAAAGGTGAATTTTACTTTCGGGCAAAAGTTAGAGCCGCATTTAGAGAAGATCGTTTTCGATCAGGCCAACTATAGTATTGCTTCGCGCTACCGTGCATATGTAAAGTTAGCCAGTCTTCAAGCATCGTTAAAGCGTTGGGATAAAGTAGAGTCTGCCAGCAACCTAATGTTGGCCGACTTGAAAGGCAACATTCCTTCAAACGCTGTATTGGCCAAAATTTACTTCTACCTTACTATGTCGCTTACCGAGCAGCGAAAGCTTGCAGACGCTTCGGGAATGGCCGATGCCTATGTGAATATTTTACCGAAGATAAAATCGCCAGAATATTTGGCCGAGGCTTATTATGTAATCTTAAGGGCCTATGCTTTCAATAAGGAAGTGGAAAAGGGTAAGGCCATAGTTCAGCGTGCCGAAAACTTCCTTAAAATTCCGGGAGTCGAAAAATACGATTATGTAAACTTTGCGAAAAACGGAATTTCTACCACGGCCAATATTCTTGGGGGTGGAGGAGCATTGGAACTCACGGGCAATCCCTACAATGATGGTGTTCGATTGATGGACGCTAAACAATATGCCGAAGCAGTTGAGCAGTTTGAAAAGGCCAGAGCAGAAGAAATATCTGCTTTAGAAAAGTTAGACCCTTTGGCGCAGCGTGGTTACCTCGATAAATTTCAGCGTATTAATGGTTTTTTGGCTTCAACTTATTACGAAACCAAGCAGTTCGATAAAATTTATGATGTGATTGAATCCAATCGATCTTATTCGCTTTTGAATGACAAAAGGAGTGGAAAGAAACAACTCAGCTTAAAGGAACTTCAGGCTATTCTGGGTGAAAAAGAAGCCTACCTTTCTTTTATCGATGTTTCTAAAGGTACAACCTACGAAGGCACCTACTTAATGTGTTTGGTTACCAAAAATGAAGTGTTTACCCGATACAACAGATCGGCTGGGGCTTTTGTAGATTTATTAGAGAACGATCCTGAACTGGTTGTTTTAGAGAAGGAACTGGCAAAACAAGAGTTTAGAAGTCCGAACCTAGATTATTTAACAGGCGAGAAAACCCGCAAACTCAATATGTTTGCTCCAGGCGAATTTAAACTGATGACCCAGTATTTACGCAAGCATATGGAAGCCAAAGTAGTGGATGGACAATATGTTTTCTTTCAGAAAGAGAAAGTACCTGACCTGTTAAAGCGCTTCCACATCACGTTTATCGATGGTTTGGAAGAAAAACTGCAAGGCATTACCAAGCTCACCATCAGCCCAGAAGGCTTAATCAGTACTATTCCCTTTGATGCCCTAATTGATATTAACGGACGCTATTTGGCTGAACGCTTTGAGGTTGGTTACATCCCCAATGCCGCATTGCTTGCTACTTTGAGAAGTCAACCGAAAAAGACTTATGAGAAAAACGTACTAGGTTTTGGAGGTGCAACTTATGCTAACTACACTGCTGCTAAGGCACCGTTGAATTCACTGGGTGATTTAGAAAAACTGCGATACCGTGTGCGCGAAGATTTGCAAAAAAACCAACCGCTTGACTATGCTTTTGCCACTTTTCAAGGAGAAGAGCCTATGGCATACTTGCAGGGTGGAAGAAAGGAAGTGGTAGTGATTAACGACCTTATTCCAAATAGTGAAACTCGCTTAGACGATATGATGACTGAGCAGGAGCTGAAGCGCATGAGCAAAGCGAATGAATTAGGCAAGTTCAAGGCTGTCCATTTGTCGAGCCACGCCAGCGTACATCCTTATGTTTTTGATTTAAGCTCTATTGCCATGACGGTAAAGCCAACGCCAGTAAACGGAGAAGACGGAATGCTTGTAGTAGGAGAGCTAGAAAAACTGAATTTGCCTGTTGATTTTGTAATGCTTAGTGCTTGTCAAACTGCGCTAGGAGTAGAGTCGCCAGGCGATGGCATTAAAGGCTTGAACCAAGCCCTTTTCAATGCAGGCGTCAACAGCAGCCTTACTTCTTTATGGAGTGTAAGTGACACGGGAACCATGTATTTAAGTGTAGAGCTTTACCGCAGAATGTTCAATCAAAAAATGGCGACTACAGCCGCTTTGGCCGAAGTAAAACGCAATTTTATTACAGGTGAATACGGAGATCAAACCCACCCATACTTCTGGGCTCCATTTATCTATACTGGGTATTGATTGTTTAGAAGTTTAATATTCAATGTTTTGCCGTGGGCTTATGGCTCACGGTTTTTTTGATTTGGGGCATCGCGAACCTGCTGTACTTCTTCGGAGTAATGGTGTTTACGTGAAGCAATCTCAATTTCAAATTATATAATCTGCTTGCTAGAGACTGCTTCGTTACAGTCCATTGCTGCCGCATGGCCTGTGCCTCGCAGTGACGCTCCGATTGGGCGTTTGTGGTGGTTTTGATTCAGGAATAATGTGTGAATGAGACTGTTATTAACCGAATATACCTGCGTTACCCGTAATTGCGAGAAACAAGCTTCGCGATAGCGGAAGTTTGTGACGAAGCAATCTTCTGTCCCGTGAAGCAATCTCAATTTCAAATTATATAATCTGCTTGTTAGAGACTGCTTCGTTACAGTCCATTGCTATCGCATGGTCTGTGCCTCGCAGTGACGCTCTGATTGGGCGTTTGTGGTGATTTTGATTTAAAAATAATGTGTGATTGAGACTGTTGTTAACCGCACATATCTGCGTTCACCGTCATTGCGAGAAACAAGCTTCGCGATAGCGGAAGTTTGTGACGAAGCAATCTTCTGTCCCGTGAAGCAATCTCAATTTTAAATTACCTAAGCTGCTTGTTAGAGACTGCTTCGTTACAGTCCATTGCTACCGCATGATCTGTGCCTCGCAGTGACGCTCCGAATGAGCTATGTCAGTTGAACCGTCTAGCAATAAAACATTATTCTATTCCCCTGATCCACCGATCACTGTTTAACTGATTTCTGTTTCACAATCCCCCAATGACCAATGACTAATCAACCATTGACCAATCGACCAAACATTACGCCATTTGCCGTATTGAACTGCTTAAGATGAGTAGTTATTTTTGTTGCGCACATAAACTCTTCACTAATGCATTTTAAAAATAAAGCCCTCGTACTCTTATTCGTTATATTTTCAATTTTTGCTTGCGACCCCAAGGAAGACATAGACCCAACGGTTAAGACTGTACAAAACCTCAGCTTTAAAAAGATTATGGAGCTTTCTCCCTTTGCCGCTGCGGAAAATATCAGTGTAAGCCCTAATGAGAAATACATGATATTTTCATACCGAGAGAATACCTCAGTAAAGAATTATTATTCCAAAGATGGAGGGGAATCAGTTCAAGAGCTGTTTATCTATGGAAATGACAAGGACAAGCCGATTCAAACCAATATTAGCAATAATGGTTTATTCGTAACTTCCGATGGCGGAGTTTATGACCTCAACAATATCAGGTCAGGTTCTGCGGCTGTGCATTATGCTACTGGAGTAACAGATTCTGGAAAGTTAATCTACATTCAGAATGAGGGTGCCAATGGCAAAACTTTCTTTATCGACAATAATGGTACTTATGAAAGTACTGGAGTTCAGTTAACCATGGATGAAGATTTCTACCTCGGTACTTCAGGCGAAAAAATGGGCTTTTTCGATTGGCGGAACAGAATTATTGCTGAATTCGATGTGAGTACACAAACCTACACCCAAACTACTTTAGCCGACTTAAACTATTCAAGCCTATATGGACTTGGAAATAGCCGGAATAAAGTAAAAACAGCCTATAGCTATGGTCATTTTGCTTATGCAAAAGAGGGCGGGGTAATTATTATTACCCCAAGCCAAGAAATTCGGTACTATAATTACCCGGCCGATTATCAGATTTGGCAAAACACCGAAGGCGGTATGAAGCTCTTTGGCGACCATGCTTATGTAAATATTTTCGATAGGTGGGGTGCGAAAAAAGTATATGTAGCTTCAGGCACCACCGTAGAACCAGTTGACCATGATTTTGCCGTTTGCCGAGTAGGAGAAACAACCTATACACAAGGTTTTATTGAGAATGGTGACCGATTCAGAGGTGGAATCATCAAAACTGTGAACGCACGTCTAGAATATCTTCCTTTAGATATGGGCTATAAGTATCCATCGGGCTATATGTTCGGAAAAACTTATCTGGTAGGTGATTATGCTTATGCCGAAGACAAGGTTTTCGATACCAAAAGTGGAAAATATGCCACTTCTCCGACAGGCGAGATTACCAGCATATTCTATGATGGTGGAAGAACTATTGCTTACACCGAATCGGGAACATATACGACTGTCAACGGAAGAGACTGGAACCTGGAGACGACAGATAAGCCTGCTCCAGAACTCGTGACCAAAGGAACTGATGGAATTTATCATGCATTGACGGTCCATTTAAAAGTTTATGTATCACCTGGTACCCAAGCCAGAACCTATTCGGTGGACTTAAAAGCTTATACCTCTAACAATGGTATCAATTGGACGGAAGTAACCGGCTCTGCTGCGAATCACTTGGGCTATGGACCGCGCCTCATCAGTTCAGATGGTGTGGTCTATACTAAAGACACGAATGCAGGAAGTATAGGCTCTGCCAAATTGAGTGAAGACTATGGTGCAAGCTGGCAAGGAATATTAAATGGTAGAAACTTGACTAAAGATGAGCCACTGCCTGACGGTTTCAAAACCAGTCAGTTTGAGTTGAGCACAGGGAAGTTTGTATCCATTGTATTCGAATTTAGTGGAGAAATGGGGATTTCAGTTTGCGACAGCTCCACAGGTGGATGCACAGATCAAGTACTTCAGGTGAGTTTCGATGCTTCTGACATGTATACGCATGATGAAGAAATTACCTTAACAGCTAACGATGAGTTTGTATTCAATACGTTAGACGGTATTTACTTATCGAGTAGTATTCGCTAAGCCTAATGAAAGAACAACTGCCATTAGCACCCGAAGACATTAAGAGGCTGAGAAAGCACCTTATTCCCATGATGATATTTCCAATCATGGTGGTGGCGATGTTTGGCCTTTTTGCCTCCTTTGTTTTTAAAGATATTTTTGAAACTTTCGGTAACGACAGCAGCGGAAAAATTATGCTGGCTGTATTTGGCTTGTTCTTTTTCGGAATTATCGGTTATATGATATGGTCCGCTTCAGTCGACTTAAAAAGAGGTTTTAAATATAGAATTACAGGCAAAGTTACCGACAAACGCTTAAATGTAACCACATCAACCACCACAGGCAGTGGTGGTTCAAGAGGGGCAAGTGGAACTAGTACTAAGACAACCAGAAATTACTTTTTATACATAGATGGAGAGGAGTATTCTGTAGAGTATAAAGAGTATACGCGAACCAAAGTTGGTTCCCATGTGGTGCTAGACCAAGCTCCAAAATCTAAACTCACTTTAAAACTGACCGAAGAACAGCCAGCAGATTTCGATCAACAAGTAGCGGAAGAAAAGAAAACCGAGAATAGAAAGTTTTTAGAAAGCACAGTTCAAGAAGTTCGCCTTAGCGACCGCGACCTAGAGGCCATAAAGGGTATTTATACTGCCGAAAAGAATAGACGGTTTATGTTTATGGGGCCTGTGCTAATTTTTGACCTGATGTTAATTGCTAATGGTTTATGGACTTTCGTGTTGGTGATTTTTCCGCTTCTGCTGGTGCCTTTATATCAGTTTTATAGGGTGTTGAGAAGTTATATGAGGTATAACAACGCTAAGCTTTACGGATACAAAATAGGATACACAGCCTTGGTAGAAGATAAATTGACTTTTACTTCTAACCGTTCGGGCAATGTAAATAGAGTAGTTATCACCAGAGGTACTATTAATGTAAATACCCTTCTTTACGATAAGCTTTCCGTAGGCGATAAAGTTATTTTATTCGCTCCAAAGCAGGGTAAGCACTACTTAAGTTTGGTCACTTTAGACAAAGAAGAGTTTCATTTGGGATAAAGGGAATGGCTAATGATTTTCAAATCGTAAACTTAAAAACTCAATAATCCAAATGACCAATGCCTAATGACTATTGACCAATGTTACATTATTTACCCTATTTATTCCCGGCTTGAGTTTGAGTAACTTTGTGATGACTAAATACCATATTCCGATGAAGAACATGAAACAACTAAAGCAATCGACTCAATCAGTTTTTGGTGTGGCTATGCTCGTGTTGATGAGTTTCAATCTTTCGGCACAAGAAATTGTAGAGGGAGGACTTTTTCAGCATTACTACCGCATGAATAAGGAAAAGTTAGAAGAATTTACGGTGCTGAAAAGACTCTCTTGGTCGGCATTTAGTAAACTGGTCGACAATAATTATGTAAAGGTTGATGGAGAATATGCGGTTGTTAAGAAAAATAACAAGAAGTACGATGAGATTACCTTCACCTTAGATGGTAGAAAGCTTGTTACTTCTGGCAAACTTTTCATCGACAAAAACAAGACTTATGTCAATGGCCTCAAAAGACCTCGGCTTACAAATGTTACTATTCAACCTACCTCAGATATTCGCTATCAGAGCAATGGACAACTGTTTGCCAGCATAGACGATATCGAAGGTAGTATCATCAAACCATCGGGTAACCTCTACAACGAGGATGGAAGCGTTTTTTATAGTGAAGAGTTAGACGAAACAGGTAAGTACATCTACCGAACAGCGTCAAGGCCAAATGGCGAATACGAATTTATGTTGTACTCACCTAATGGTTCGGAAAGAGAGAAATCAGATGAATTTGGAGTTCATAGTCCAAATATGGTTTATCCGTATAATGTAGGTGGCACTCAGTATATCTCGCCAGAGGCAAAGGAAATTTCACTGCTCAATTTTGAGAATGGAGATAAGTATATCGGCTTCGCTACCGCAGGAACTTATGATACTTTCCGATCAGGGACTTTTACCGGCTATATGCCCACACTTTTTATGGAATATGGTAACGGAGGCGTATTTTTTCTAGAGCGACCATGGGCAGAGAATCCTTACCAATGGGCTTTGGTGGTAGATGGCGAAGTAGAAATGACTATTCCTGCCGATATATCTGAAAAGCCGCAAGTCGATAGTCTGCTGAATAACCTAGAGGTGAACATGTCCTACTATCCGTACCCCACCTATATGTTGGATGAGAAGGAGAAAAAGGATGCTATTTGGTGGCCAACCATGTCGGGGCACATGCTCAGTAAAGACACCGCCAATCTCAATGGTTACGGCATCAAGTTTCATACGACCGATTCTGCTTTTAGAGGCGATCATTCTTATCTGGAAGTGGGCACATTTCAAAACGGGAAACTGCATGGAATGGGGTATAGAGTGAACATTACCAGACTTTATAACAACAAATTTTCAAGCCGACCGAAAAACGAAACCGAAAACTATGATGCTTTTGCTGCTCGCGTAAAAGGGGCTGCTGGAGTTTTTAATAATGGTGAATTGGTAGATGGCCGCGTACTTGATATTGATAATGCCCGTAAAACCTATAAAAACGGTAACCGCTGGAAGCACATTCCGGTTGAAGGCTTTGCCTCTATTGGAAATGTGCCACTTAGCTTTAAAGGAAGTGTGTATTATGGTGATATGCCTTACACTGGCATAACTTCGGATAACCCCTATGTCTATGTGTCAGATATTCAGCGCATTATAAAGGTGTTGGAAATTGACACCACCAGAAAGGCCATCAAAGTAATGGGTGACTTTGACGAACCCGTTTGGCTAGACGAAAACTCAGGGCCGCTTTATTGGCTTTACTCCGCCAAAACAGCTACTACAAGCTTTTGTCCAAAAACGATTACGCGTAAAAAGTTTAAAGAGATTAATGTAAACAAGTCTATACCGCGCAATACCACGACAGTACGTAAGGTAGATGGGGCGATTGTGGACTATTACTACATCACTCGTAAAAGCGACCCGATAGAATATACCGTAAAACAAACAGTGTTAGACGGCTATGAAACCGTTACTTGCCCCATTTGCCATGGTGAAGGAATTGTGAGCATAAGCGCCAATAGTAGCCAGTATAAACAGCTTGTGTTTCATTGATAAAATAAAAAGTAGTCTTTAGTTGAGTCTCGGGTTTTACACCTGTTTAGTTGAAAAAGCAGCACTGTACGGTGCTACTTTTTTTAATTGTCTCAGGTATGATATATAGATATTTAAATTGACTAACTTTTCAATTAAATAAAAAGGTCCAAAAGGCACAGGCCTTGAAGGTTTGTGTTTTCTTCTCTTTTTTTAGAAAATGTTACCAACAGTACTATCTCAAAATCTTGTTCATATATATGTTGGATATTATTAGAATTCCCATAAGCATTAAAAGTAAAAACATAATAAAGATAGAATCCTTATGTTTGATATGTGCGATTAAAGCCGTTATTAAAAATAATCCAACACCTGCATAAGTCCATTCTTTAAGTTGAATAGGAGCAAATGGTAAGAGTAATACCACGGCAGCTATCAATTTTAAAATAGCTAATTCTATCCTGAAAAAATCAGGAAACCCTAAAGCTTTAATCCCTTGAATTGTGCTTTTACTGAATACATAACTATAAGAACTTAAGAAGAGGAATGCAGATATAATTACTGTTGAAGACCAATAAATAGCTTTCATACTATAAAAAACTATCAGTAATTTGTTTCACCAATTTGGTACCATCTGGGTCTGCTTTTGTTTTTAGCTCACAAAAATCTTCTGCCCATTTTGAGGTTCGGATTCTTAAAGGTGGATTTTCGTTTTGAGCAATGCCGAAAACAACTTCAGCTACTTCAAGGCCTGTTTGATATACTTGATCTTTACTTTCTGTAGCTCTTTTTTGATTGCCAGCCATGTATCTTTCGAATATTGGTAAATATTCACCTGTTGCAAATTGTCCATCAGTGGCTGTTTTTTCAATAGCAGAGGTCATAAACTCGGTAGCTATTCCACCAGGTTCAACACAAGTGATCTTAATATTAAAGGCATCGCTAACATAGGCTGCAAGTCCTTCCATAAAACCTTCTACGGCAAACTTTGCACCACAATATAATTCGTTAAAAGGTTGTCCTACTAAACCACCAACCGAGGTAATACTAATGATCTGACCAGATTTTTGTTTTCTCATATAAGGCAGTACGGCTTGGGTGCAGAACACAACTCCGTGATAATTAACGTCAGTAACCCATCTAATTTCTTCTTCAGAAGCCTGCTCTGTTGTTTTCGCAAATCCAGCACCTGCGTTGTTCACTAAAACATCTATTTTCCCATCTTTTTCTACAATAGTTTGTACGGCTGATTCTATTGAATCTATTTTAGTTACATCTAAAGGAAGTATTTCTATATTAAGATTGTCTTCCTTAATTGTCTGTTTAAGCTTTTCCGATTTTTCAATATTTCGCATTGTAGCGTAAACTTTGTAGTTGTTTTTAGCGAATAGAATAGCACTTTCAAATCCTACTCCTGTTGATGTTCCTGTGATTAATACATTTTTAGTCATAATTGATATTTGCTGGAACGAACGTTCATTCCATGTTATTGATAAATTTTTTTTATTCTTTGATAGCATCCCAAACCATTGTTACTTGATTTTTAAGGGAGGCTTGTTTTTTCTCTGTTTGATTAAAATACCATCTTAAATAGGATAGAATAGCACCACCTATAAACATTAAAATTTCTTCAATGTCAATGTTTTTGATAATGCGTTGTTGTTTTCCCAACATTAAAAGTTCAAAAACAGGAGTAATAGATTTCCGGCCTTCTTCTTTGCTATTTTCCGTTATAATAGGAGATGCTTGTAATTGCTCCATAAATCTGAAATAGTTAGGATTATTAATGAAGAAAGTAACAGCAATAGTAAAATAGTTTTCAAATTGAGTTTTGATTGGCTTATCCGATTCAAAATTCTCAAAGAGTAATTTTTCCTGTTTTTTTATATCTGTGTAAATTTCATTAATTAAAACTTCTTTATTTGGGAAATAGTTATAAATAGTTCCCATTCCAGTTTTTGCTGCTTTTCCAATAGCAGACATCGGAGTATTATGAACTCCTTTTTGTACCAGTAACTCGAGTGCTGAAGCTAATATGATTTGTTTCTTATTCACGTTGCAAATATACGTTAATTGGAATGATTATTCCAAAATTTTGACCATTATTTGAAGTCTTAGTGATTCTTAATAACAGCTAACGTTAGCTTTTGTGTTTTTTTCACGATGGTCCTTGCTACTCTATGGCTACCGCGACTTTTTGCTTTGTGAAAACTACAGAAGTCTAAAAAATACATGTGTGTTTTTTCTTCTCGGAAGAAAAGAATTTAAAAGAATAATTACAAGGGAGGGCAGTAATAAGTTGTCACATGCCTGAGTTTCAGTTCCAAACCCGATTAACTGATAACTAATACACCAATCACCAATTTTCCGAGCCAAGTGCAAGGCCGTGAGAGATGCTGAAACAAGTTCAGCAGGACGCTGTATGACTGGCTTTGAGCTAACCCCAACTTTTAATTATGAACCAAGAACTCGGAACTTTCTTCCTCTTTTCCGATTAACCGATAACTGATCCACCAATCACCAATTTTCCTAGTCAATGCCGTGAGAGATGCTGAAATAAATTCAGCAGGACGCTGTATGGCTGGCTTTGAGCTAACCCCAACTTTTAACCATGAACTATAAACTAGAAGCTTGCTTCCTCTTTTCCGATTAACTGATAACTGACCCACTAATCCCCCAATGACCAATGACCAATGACCAATATTACGTCAATTGCCCTATTGAATGCCGTAAGCAAGCAGCCTAAGTTTGATTTATAATTTAGATTAAAATAGGAGGTACATTATGAATAGAAAATTATGGTTGTTTATGCTAGTCGCGATGTTTGCTGGCTTAACACTCAAAGCGCAATCAGTTGGTGAGATTAAAGTGAAAAAATTAGGACCCGCTAACCTGAATTATCGCAAAAGCCCTAAACGAGTTGCCATTTCAGATTTTCAGGTAAACTATCAAACTGCACTTACTTTAGAAGATGAGAAAAAGGGCGGAAAAATGTGGAGAGGTGGAATTAAAGGAGACGCCAAAGCCTCACTTACCGTTGTGCTCGATGGTTTGAACCCAGATGATTTACAAAAACTTACTAACCAGTTATATGCTCAGTATGTTAATGATTTAAAAGCCCAGGGTTTTGAAATCGCTTCCATTGATGAAGTTTGGAACCACAATGCTTTTGTAAAAAACCGTGAGAAAAGGTGGGAGTTAAAGGCAGGTGAAGGACCCGAACAAGGCAAGGCCTTTGGTGTGATTCTTACTAGACCGTCTACGCAAAAGTTTGTTGTTCCTCTTAAAACATTCGATAAGAATAAGCCAGGTCTTGCCAGTTTGGCCGATTATGTAGAAGGTACCGAAAACAAAGTGGTTAACCAGAAACGTGACTTTATTTGGAACAAAGTAGTGATTGAGGTTACTGTTTTTGAAGATGGGCAAGGCGAGATGTCTAAAACGCTAAACAGACATGCAGGTTCGGCTCAGGTAAAAGTCGAAACCAATTTTAAGGTAAACGAAGCCAGCACAAACCGATTTGATATGGGGACTTTCATGGCCAGAGGCGGAGTGGAAATTCAGGATGTTTTGGAAAGACAAAAGTTTGAGGCAGGTATGAATGCCGACAGAGATAAATTAGGAACAGATTATGGTGTTTTGAGAGTATGGAGTGTTGAAGATAGAGAGAAAACCAATTTTGCTACCGTGGTTTGCGATCCTTCTAAATACTTAAAAGGTGCTGAAATGGCAGTAGACGCATTCTTAAAATCTACTGTTCAGGAAATGGCCGCTAAAGCCAATTAAGAATACTTTTTATGGTGATGTGCAAAAGCTCGTTGGGTTCCCGGTTTATTCAGAACTCGCGAGCTTTGCCTTTCGGGTTTCAATTGGCACTACTTACTTTTCTTTCTTTTTGTATGATTCTGTTTTTTCTTTAAGAAAGTTTTAAGAAAGTTGTTCAGGCCTGCTTCAAACTAAAACTTATTAATAATCTAATTAGGTTTGATCTTATTAAAGACTTGATCAGATGATGAGTAAAAAAATATTTGAAATACTTTAAAGCCTAACTCTACCAATTAAAATTCTTCTCTATTTTTATTACATGCGTTCATTTCATAAACTTCGTTTTCTAATAGTCATTTCGCTGTTACTATTAGCTAGTGTCTGTTTAAAGGCACAGAATACACCTCAATCGGTTATCGATGCCCTTAAAGATTCACTCTCACTGAAGAGTGGAAAAGAGCGAATTGAGTTTTTAGGAGATATCGGTTTTAAGTACCGAACCATTAATAAAGACAGTGCATGGCATTACGTTCGCCAAGCCTATAAAGAAGCAGAGGCTTTTGGAGACAAAGACCTTCAAGGTAGAATATCAATGAATTTGGCCATTCTGAAAACCGAGGCCGGAGATTACGAGGATGCCATCAAGTCTTATAAACTCGCCATGAATTTGGTAGACTCTACCAATGGTTCGCAAACGCTGAGTTTTGTATATCACAATATGGCCAATGCCTATGAACGCACTGGCGTTATAGATACCGCAATTTACTATTCCTTAAAGGCGCTTAGACGTTATGAAATCGCCAATGATTCGCAAAGAATTGCATCGGTAAAGCTGAACATTGCCAGCCAATATCGAACAATTAAAGAGTATGAGTTGTCGGAAAAAGTGAATATGGAATCGTTGGAAATGTACCGTGCTTTGGGCGATGTATTCTTTCAGGCCGCAATTGAAAACAATTTAGCTTTGCTCAATAATGATCAGGAACGATACGAAGAAGCACTTCAGCATGCAAAAAAGTCACTCGAATTATGGCAATCTATTGGGCAAAGGTTAGTAGTAGCTTACAGTTATACCAATTTAGGTATTGCGCAAAAAGGACTGGGCCAACTAAATGAGTCAGAGCAATCTCTTAAAAATGCCTTGGCACTTCAGCAAGAAAGAGGAGATAGGTACGAGGTAATATTCTTGAAAATGCACTTGGCTGATGTATTAAATAAAAGGGGAAATTATACCGAAGCGGCAAACTTAGCTAAAGATGCTTATCAAGGAGCTGTGGATGACGACTTGCTTATCTTTCAACAAAAAACAGCACTTACGCTTTCAAGCATTTATGAAAATAAACGCAATTATCAAGAGGCATTGATTTATTTAAAAAAGAGTAATGCGGCTCAGGATAGCCTATTTATAACAGATAAGGCCAAAGAAGTTTTAAAGCTTAAGCAGCAATACGAAACAGAACAAAAGGAAAACGAAATCCTTCGTCAACAAAATGAACTGGTTGAAAACGAACTGATTATTAAAAAGCGAAACAACCTGCTTTTGGCTAGCGGTGGCTTGGTTATACTTATTCTTGTGATAGGTTATGGGGTTTTTAGAGATCAGAAGTTGAAAGCACAAGCGCAAAGGCGAGAGGCCGAACTGCAAAAGGCAATGGTAGAAGCGCAAGCACAAGAAAATTTAAAGGAACAACGTATTCGTATTGCCCGCGATTTACACGATAATATAGGGTCTCAACTTACTTATATTACCTCAATTACAGATACCGCAAAGCGCAATATAGATAAAGGAGAGGTGTTTATGGCCGAAAAACTAACCCAAATGAAGCAGTTTACCTTGGTAACCATTGCTGAATTGCGCGATACCATTTGGGCGATGAATAAAGACGAAATCAGTTTAGAAGACATTCAGGAGCGTACAAACCAATTGGCGGCCACCATTCATGATGCCACCGATGATGCCATTAGCGTACGCACATTTGGCGATAATAGCGATAAAGTGCTGAATGCTTTTGTGGGTATGAACCTTTTTAGAATTATTCAAGAATCTATTAATAATGCCGTAAAACACTCAGGAACTAGTGAAGTGGTGGTGTCTTTTAAAGAAGTTGGAAGTAAGGTTGAAATCCTGATTGAAGATTTCGGAAAAGGCTTTGACACTAAAGCAGAATCTGCTGGAAACGGACTTTATATTATGAAAAGTAGAGCGGAAAAAGCCGGGATTGAATATAAGCTTAGCAGTAAAGTAGGAGAGGGAACAAAAGTAGAATTGACTGTGGAAGCCTAAAATGTAGAAATTAAGACAGTTAGAATTATGAAATTAAGATTGGCTATAGTAGATGACAATACCTTTTTAGCGAGGGCGATTAATGAGAAACTGTCTCCGTATAGTGATTTAGATATTAAGTACACCGTACACAACGGAAGTGAATTTCTGGCCAAATTGGAGAAGAATCATAACCTTGATTTGGTATTGATGGACATTGAAATGCCCGTGCTCGATGGTATTGAAACCGTTAATATTGTCAAGCAGAAATACCCACATATCAAGGTGCTTATGCTCACCGTTTTCGATAATGATGAGAACATTTTCAATGCCATTCGTGTAGGGGCAGATGGCTATTTGCTCAAGGAAATTGAAGGAGATAAACTTCATAAAGCCATTATAGAAACCATTGAAGGAGGGGCAGCCATGAGCCCATCCATTGCGGTAAAAACCTTGAAACTGCTTCGTTATCCCGAAAAACAAGATTCACTCCGAATAGAAGAAGATATTGTAGACTTAAGTACACGCGAACAAGAAGTGTTGGAGCAGTTGGCAGAAGGCCTTAGCTATACTGTAATTGCCAATAACCTATTCCTTTCGCCCAGTACAGTAAGAAAGCACATCGAAAATATCTACAAAAAGCTACAAGTGCATAATAAGCTAGAGGCCGTTCAAAAGGCCAGAAGACAGAGTTTGATATAGAAAACTTAAAGCCGAAAATTTTCTTATCGATTAAGGCTTTTGTTACTTTAGAAGCAGATATAAAGTAATCCAAAATGAGCGGTAAAGTGGTTGATAATTCTAGAAGAAAATTTCTTAAAAACAGTGGTTTAGTTACGCTGTCTACCTTTTTACCGCTTTCAATCTATGCCTGTCAACCAGGCAAGACTTCTAAAATCAGATTTGGCCTTACTACCGATTCACACTATGCGGACAGAAATCATTCTGGTACTCGCTATTATCGCGATTCTATTGCGAAAATGAATGAGTTTGTGGAGGTAATGAACCGCGAAAAAGTCGATTTCGTAGCGCATTTAGGCGACTTCAAAGATGAAGACCTAAATCAGGAAGAAGCGGATACGCTACGCTATTTAGAAACGCTAGAGAATGCTTATGCAAAATTTGATGGGCCGCGTTTTCACTGTGTAGGCAACCATGATGTAGACAGCATAAGGAAAGAACAGTTCCTAAGTCATATAGAAAACACGGGCATTGATAAGTCGAAGAGTTATTATTCTTTCGATAAAGAAGGTTTCCATTTTGTGGTGTTGGATGCGAATTACCATGCTGATGGGAGAGACCAGTTTTACAAAGAAGGAGCCGATTGGCAGGATGCAAATATTCCCGAAGTGGAGTTCAATTGGCTCAAGCAAGATTTAGAAGAAAACGATTTACCTACGATTGTTTTCTGTCATCATCCGCTTTATGAATTCAATAAAGAAGGCGCTAAGTTTCATGTCAACGATTACCAGAGGTTTCAGCAATTGTTCGAAGCCTCAGGCAAAGTGTTGGCCGTATTCCATGGTCATGTTCATGCAGAAGAGCACACTCAAATCAATGGAATCCATTATGTCACCCAGTTAGGAATGGTAGATTACGAAGGCTTGGAAAACAACAGCTTTGCCATTGTTGAGATTGATGACCAAGCCATTCATATCAAAGGCTATAAAAGAGTAAGCAACCTGACGCTGGAGGTTTAAGATTATCGGTGACTTTGGTGGTGATTGATGATTAAATCCTAAGAACCGCCAGTTAGATAGTTCAAGGACAGAGTCCTTTTTAAATAGATGTTCACAGGTTTGGAAAACCCTTGAATATGGGAAAGCGTGAAAAGATGCTTACAGCATGACTTAGCTTTGGGTGTTGTGCCAATGCCATTTCTGTATTGGGTAAGCTGGCTAGAAAGTCACCCTGTAAGGGTCTTTATCAGAAACACAGATAGAAACACTAAACTGAGAAGGATGCCGAGATTTACCGAATTAAATACCCCAAAATGCCATGTGCATAATTAAGTGTTGAAGGTCAAGCAAAGCGAAAACGCTTGCTTTCTTTCCCTGAGGTACGAAGGGTCTAAAGTTTTATTGTTATCTGTGAATTTTATAATGATTGATGATTAAACCCTAAGAATCATCAACTGGATAGTTCAAGGGCAGAGTCCTTTTTAAATAGATGTTCACAGGTTCGGAGAACCTGCGACAGTAGATACTCAAACGGTACGTCCAGAATACGGTACTGTACGGCTCGCTTATACTCCAAATACTAACCTGACTTAAGTCAGGTTATTCATTGACTCCTATCATTAGGCGAGCAGAATAATCAAGGTACATTTGTTTTAAATAAAATAGACATGAAGAAGATTTTATCCCTGTTTTTACTCTGTTTTCTAGCACTTAGTTGCTCAGAAAAACTATATGTAACCTCCGACCAAGAAAAGGACATTGACTTTACTCAGTATGAAAGTTTTGCATGGGCAGAAGGTCAAGAAAAACCTGATAAATCGAATCCAATGTTTGATAATGAGCTCAATCGTAAGCGAATTATGGAGGCGGTAGAAGCTGAAATGGAGATACTCGGCATTAAGAAAAAAACAGGAACTCCTGATTTAATACTTGATTTTCATATTGTAATAGACCAGAAAATAAGCTCTCTGACTCATAACGATTACCCCTACGATGTGAAATATTGGTCAGAATATCAGGCAGAATCTTATACGTTTAACCAAGGTAGTATCGTGATTCATATGGTAGATAATCAAAAAGAGCTTTTGGTTTGGCAGGGCATTGGCAGTAAAACCCTTAATGATGTTCCGCCTAAAGACGCAGAAGAAAGAATCAAAAAAGGAGTAAAAGCTATTATGGCAAAATTCCCTACAGCGAAAAAATAATTAACTCTATTCTAAAAATGCCCTTGTTGATTTTGATCAGCAAGGGCGTTTTTGTCACAAATCATTTAGCTCTTACACCCGATTTTTTTAACAGTAGTAAAGCGAGCTGATTTTAATCTTTGAACTTATAGGTACTTACATAGTCATTGACTTGCCCATTGTATAACTCTATGTGAGTAATCTTCTTCACTGGATACCCCTTTTTATGATATTGGTAAGTGTAGGTGTTCGTGCTAGATACTTCACCCTTGTTGTTTTTTATTAACATTTGCCCTGGGTTATTCTCACTCAACTTTATAAGTGGATTAAAGGGATTGATTGAAAACATGTTTTCTCCATTGACTCTATCATCATACCCGCTATACGAGAAAGTAGTAATGAGCTGTGGTTCATCTTCGTTGGGGGTATAATAATAAAGACGATGTTCGGTTAAATTGCCTTTTGAATCATAATCGTAACTATCACCACTTACCGGAATTACCCCACCTTCCTCTGGGATATCTTGAAAGGTAACAGATTTGGAAAGTTTTCCTTCTTCATTGTATTCAAACGTATGGATTTGATTATGTCTTGAATAAACATATTCATCCGTTCTTACAATCTTGTCATCATCGTAGGTATAAACCATTCTCCAACCATTGTCAACATGAGATTCTGTTAATACACCTTCATCATTGTAGAAGTAAATTTGAGTAGATTCACCCCAGCTTTCATCTGAATATTTAGAAACCATGTAAATTCTGATCAACCTATACTGGCTATCAAAATAAAGTGTTCGACTATAATTTAGCTCCGAATAGGTTTCTGGTAATAAACGCTTGTCGGGTACCGCACTGTCATCTGATGAGCAGGATGAAATGAAGGCTAGCGTAAATAAAAGCATAAGCCTAAATGACCATTTAGTGGTATGCATAAAAATTAAATTTTGAGTTTTCGACCTGTTAATTCTTGAAAAATAAACTAACAATGATCCCTAGACCCAAAATCGAAATACAAGGTTGGAGAGGGGAGAAAATATTTTGGAAAGGTGCTTATAAGGCCAAGGCCTTTTACGTAGCGAAGAAATTGAGGTAAGCAGAATATAATGCTTTCATACTTTACGCAGTGATAGACCCTTCGTTTCTCTCAGGGAAAGAAACAGACGGATGACTGACATAATTAACTAAATCGGCAAGTTCATCCCCTTATACACAGAGATTCCAGTGATCCTGAAAACTGACTAAGCCTCCTTTTCTCCTGAGTGCAGCAAAGAAACTAATAACACATCTTCGGATTTTTTGTAATGAGGCTACATCAAGGCAATAGAAAAATATTCATTTTACTTCACTTCAATAGAGTCCTCTATTTGAATCTCTTGAACTACTCCGCCTTGCATTGTAGTTATAATACCTCTTATTATTTTAGTGCCTTTAGATTTTGGTGTGTAGTCAAATAGAGCATTTGTCTCAGAATTAATATGTTCTTCAATTTCTTTGGTTTCTTGATCTATTATATCAAACTCTACAAGATTCTTTAGGGTAGATAACCCTACGGATAGATAGACTCTTCCGCGTGTAGTTTTTCCCTTTTGTAGACCATTTGAACCAAAATTCACTTGGGCAAAGGCCATGTCTGATAGTAAAAAATAATCCATTAACATTTGGCTCGTCTTTGCTATCAGTATATTCTCTTTAACAAACAATGATTCAGGGTCTGTAACTTTTGAATCAAAAAAGGTTAAATCCTTGCTTAAGGAAGGGTTTAATTTTCGAGCCTGTTCTACAACCAAACTCAATTGGTTCTTATAATCGCTATAATCACCATAAATGATAGCTACTTTACCTAATTCTCGTGCTTTTTTCAGTGCTTCGATTGGCTCCCTAACAAAATCAATATGGCCAGTGACTTGTTGTTTGTTTAATAGGTAATCTAGTGCTTGTTGGTTTGTAATATCTAGAAGCGATAAGGATTTACTTGCTGAATCATTTTGACATGAGAAAGCGAATAAACAAATGACAATCAGAGAGAGTGTTTTCTTAATCATAGTTTTATTGTTTAAATAACCGCCTCCCACAACACCTCCACCGGATGTTTGGCTATTCTACTCGTGCCATCTTTGATTTGATGACGGCAACTGGTGCCAGCAGCAGCAATAATGACTTCTTTAGGTTGCTGGCGCACGGTAGGGAAGAGCACCAATTCGCCAATTTTCATAGACACCTCATAATGCTCCTTTTCATAACCAAACGAACCTGCCATACCACAACAGCCCGAAGCAATCATATGTACGGTAAAATTCTTGGGCAACGAAAGCATTTTCTTGGTGGGCACCATAGACGAAAGCGACTTCTGGTGACAATGTCCGTGTACTTTAATGAGCTTAGTTTCCGTATTGAACTGAGCAGAAGTAATATTTCCTTTATCAATTTCTTGGGCCAAAAACTCTTCAATGGTAAACACATGTGCCGAAAGTGCTTTTGCTTTTTCCTGCATTTCGCCCCGCGTTAGGCTGATGTATTCATCTCTAAAGGTCAGAATAGCGGAGGGCTCAACGCCAATTAAGGGTGCATTAACATCGATCAGCACACTGAATTGCTGAACGTTCTGTTCTGCCAAAACTTTAGCTTCGTCTAACAAACCTTTAGAAAGCTGAGGACGACCAGAATCGGCATGAGGAACAAATAGGACTTCATAGCCTAGCTTGTCCAACAGCAAGACAGTGGTTTTTCCAATTTCAGCATCATTGTAATTGGTAAACTCATCACAAAAGAAATAGACTTTACGATTTGAGGTTCTCGGCTTAAATTCCTTTTTCAACCACTGGGCCAAAGGCTGCTTGGCCAAAGCGGGCATGCTTCGTTCTTTCGCAAAGCCCGCAATCGACTTAGCTATATTTCCCGTTAGGCGATTTCCAAACACTAAATTATAAGCCCAAGGCGCTTTACTGGCCAGTTTCATGCTTTTAGAAAAGTGCGCAATCTGTTTGGTGCGGAAAGGAATTCCGTTGCTTTTGTGGTACTGATGCTGCCATTCTCCTTTTAGCTTGGCCATGTCTACATTAGAAGGACATTCTGAAGAGCAACCTTTGCACGACAGGCATAAGTCCATCACTTCCTTAATCTCTGGATTATCGAAAGGATTGGCCTCTGTAGAATGCGTAAGGATTTCACGCAAAATATTGGCCCTGGCACGGGTAGTGTCCTTTTCATCGCGGGTGGCCATATAACTCGGACACATTGTTCCGCCACTCAGTTCTGTTTTTCGGCAGTCGCCCGAACCGTTACATAATTCAGCGGAGCGCAAAATGCCTTCATGTTCCGAAAAGTCGAAAACGGTGTCAAATTCAGGCGTGACCTGATTTTTTTCGTAGCGCAAGAAAGTGTCCATCGGAGGAGTGTCCACAATCTTATTAGGGTTGAAAATATTTTCAGGATCCCAAATGCGCTTCATTTGCTTTACCAGTTGGTAATTATGCTCACCAATCATCTGAGGCAGAAACTCACCGCGCAAACGCCCGTCACCGTGTTCGCCAGAAAGCGATCCTTTGTATTTCTTTACCAAAGTGGCAATTTCTTCGGCAATGGTGCGGAAGAGTCTTTGGCCTTCTTCTGTCTTTAAATTTAGAATAGGGCGCAAGTGCAATTCTCCCGAACCTGCATGTGCATAATGCACGGCAAACAGGCCATACTTCTCAAGAATTTGGTTGAATTCACGAATGTAGGCGGGCAAATCTTTAACATCTACTGCGGTATCTTCAATTACAGGTGCAGGCTTGGCATCGCCTGGAATATTAGACAACAGTCCTAAACCTGCTTTTCGTAAATCCCAAACGAGTTTAATTTCATCACCTTTTACTACAGGGTAGGCATAGCCATGGCCAGTAGTCTTCAGCTCTTCAATAAGCGCCAATACTTTGGCATCGGCTTCTTCCGCTGTTTCTCCATTAAGTTCCACCACTAAAATGGCCTGCGGGTCGCCCTGAACAAAGAAGCGATTGGCCTTGTACATGGCGTTTCGCTTGGTGGCTTCTAAAATATAATGGTCCATCAACTCACAAGCCGATGGTGCATATTTTAGCGCCACCAAATTCGCCCGAAGGGAATCATCAATAGTTTCGGAATGAATACAGACCAAACGTTTGTGATTGGGTGGGAGTGGAGTGAGCTTTAGTTTGGCTTGGGTAACAAAACATAAGGTGCCTTCTGATCCCGCTATTAAGCTGCTAAGATTAAAGGGGCTACCGTTTTCGGTAAATGGCTGCTGACGCAAAAGCATATCGAGCGCATAACCGTTATTTCTTCTGGGTACATCTGGTTTTGGGAAACCATCAATAATCTCCTTTTGGTTAATGGGTTGCTGCAACATTTCGAGTGTTTCAGCATAGATTTTACCCTGAAGCGATTTCTGCTGCTGTAACTCATTTACCTCCACAGGGCCAAAATGGGCTTCACTACCATCGGCTAAAATGGTTTTCACTTCAAGTAAATGCTCTCTTGTACTTCCGTATACCACCGAATTTGACCCGCATGAATTGTTGCCAATCATTCCGCCAATCATGGCGCGATTGGCGGTGGAGGTTTCTGGTGCGAAAAAGACCCCATATTGTGCTAAGTGTTTGTTCAGGTCGTCCCGAACAATTCCGGGTTCTACCCATACATAACCTTCTTCGGTATTTACTTCTAACACCTTGCCGTAGTGTTTTGAAAGGTCTACTACAATACCATTGCCTACTACTTGGCCTGCCAATGAGGTGCCAGCAGTTCTTGGAATCAGCCCTGTTTTATTTTCCCGAGCAAAATTAACTAGGGTGATAAGGTCTTTCTGGCCTTTAGGAACAGCTACTGCTAAGGGAAGCTCACGGTAAGCAGAAGCATCAGTAGCGTAAAGTTTCCGTGTAGTGGTATCGGTAAATAATTCGCCTTGAAGAGCAGATTGAAGGACATTCCAGTTCATAAACGCAAATTAATTGATTCGCTTAGAACTGAGCCGTTTGTTTGAAGGAATTAATTGAGGCTATCAACTTATTTTTTCCGTGGCTAAACAATTGCATTACACTTTAGTTTCAACCCTATAATCCTTGATTTTGCCAACTCAACTCAAATATCTCACATCAGAAACGCCCATTGAAGAAAGGATAGCAATGCTATTGGCTGACCGCGATAGAACGGCTGTTCGGCTTATATACCAAAACTATTCGCCCATTTTACTTAATGTAATTTTAAGAATAGTAAAGTATGAGGATGTCGCCAAAGATGTACTTCAAGACGCTTTATTAAAAATTTGGCGTAATTCTACTAATTTCGATGCTTCAAAGGGAAGTTTGTTTACTTGGTTAGTCAGAGTTTGCCGAAACGCTGCTATAGACAAGACACGATCTAAAGATTTTAAGCAAAGGCAAAAATCTGAACAATCGGTTGACCTCGTATTTGTTTCGGAAACGTTTGGGAACGAATCTGAGGTAAATGATGAATCGGTCAGAGAATTAATGTTTCAACTTCCTGAAAAACAGCGTACGCTTATTAGTATGTCGTTTTTTGAGGGATACAGCCATCCAGAAATTTCTGAACGACTAAGTATTCCTTTAGGAACAGTGAAAACGCGCATTAGAATGGCGCTACAACATTTAAGGTCAGTAGTAGAATGAATATTCAAGAGTACATAGCATCAGGTATTTTGGAGTCTTATTGGGCAGGTGAGCTCAGTGATGAGGAAATGCAGAAAGTAGATGCAATGGCAGTTCGTTATCCAGAAATAGCGGCTGAACTCGATGAATTGAGGAATATACTTATCAATTTGGCCAATAGCCAAGCGGGTGCTGAAGATTTGGCCGTACTTGATTTTGTAACGAGTACCATTCGTGACGAGGAAAAGGAAGCTTTTTTAAGGGTCATTGAAGAACCCGAAACTCAAATAAAGAAAATTACAGTAATTCCTAGATGGATAACCGCGGCAGCTGTTTTGTTGTTTTTGAGCATTGCATTCAATGTTTATTTCTTTTTAAGAATGCAAAGCGCAAAAGACGATGTGCGTAGAATTGCTGCTGAAAATTCAAAAATGGCTTATAAAATTGAGTCTACTCAACAAGAATTAGACTATGCCGAATTACGTGTAGCTCATTTTTTGAATGATGATAATATACATGTGCGATTGGATGGTTCTGAACTCTCGCCAAAATCATTTGCTAATGTTTTCTGGAATAAGAACACCAATGCTGTATTTATTAGTGTAGATAATTTACCTGAGCCACCAAAAGGACATCAATATCAGCTTTGGGCTATCAAACCTGGGCAAGCTCCAATCGATGCCGGAATTTTTGACCATAACCAGTTGGTGCAAGAATTAAAAGTGATCAAAGGAGAGGTGCAAGCTTTTGCCATTACGCTCGAAGAAGAGGGAGGTACACCTGTTGCTACCGTAGATCAAACCTATGCCAGAGGTTTTTTGAAAAAAAGTTAGGGATCAAAAATCTATAGCCACCTCATTGGTCGTAGTTAGAGTGAATTTAAACTAAAACACTTTCAAATCATTCTAATTATGAAAACTCAAAAATTAAGAAATCTAATTTTAGGTACAGTTGTAGCTTTATTTGCTACTATCAATGTTGCCAAAGCGCAATCTAAAGACATCGTTGATTTAGCAGTAGGGAACGACAACCTAAAAACCCTAGTAGCCGCTGTTAAAGCTGCTGGCTTGGTTGAGACTTTGAAAAGCACTGGTCCTTTCACTGTTTTTGCCCCAACCGATGCCGCATTTGCCGCTTTGCCTGCCGGAACGCTAGATATGTTACTAAAGCCAGAAAACAAGGATAAGCTAGTAGCAGTGTTAACCTACCACGTTGTTTCGGGTAAAGTAATGTCAACCGACCTTTCTAATGGTCAGGAAGCAGCTACCGTACAAGGAGAGAAAGTTAAAGTGATGATGGCCAATGGTAAAGTAATGATTAGTGGGGTTACTGTTGTGGCGGCCGATGTGAAAGCTAGCAACGGAGTAGTGCATGTGATTGATAAAGTGATTTTGCCTCCGAGCATGATGAAATAGTTCATCGTTCATTTTGGTTATGTTGTTGGGCCCTCGATGAAAATCGAGGGCTTTTTTTGCAAATGGGAGTAGCGACTTGTGAGTGGGCTTAACGATTAGTATTAAACGGAGGGAGCTAAAACCCTCGTAACAGGCTGTTACGAGATTTGTACAGCATGTGGTGTGAGAGGCGCACCGTGGGCTTATGGCTCACAGCCGTCTACTCGATTGTATGCCGTGCCATTTTTCCTTTTGAAACACAAACCTTTCTGTTTACCACTGTGGGTTGGGCAGACATACTCTTTGACAAGTTTTGGCTCGTGTGTTTGGCTTTTGAGCGACTTGGCAATGTGTATGGCTGAGAAGGGCTGGCATGTCAATTAGATATCTTTAATGATCTTTAAGAAATCTTCCAGTTTATATGCTCCATCAACAGTGCGTCTTTCGTAGACCATAAAATAGCGATAGTCGTTCCCCGCCTTACTTGCCCATAATGCACCCAATCTTATTTTTTGTTCGGCATCTAGATGATCACCTTTTGTTTCCAGTACTATTGTTTTTCCACTTTTGGTTTGAATCACAAAATCAGGGTAATGATTTATAAAGCCATTTATGCGAAATCCTTTTCGGTCAGTGTTTCGTGACCAAAAGGAAATATTGTTCATGTTGCCAATTTCATTGATTACACGCTCTTCAAATCCATTCATTTTTCCTTCTTTTTCATAGAGGGATTTTGTGATGTCCTTTGCCGTTTCTCCTGGTGAAATACTTTTGGGTAAGGTATAAGAAGGCTTAATGAATACTTTATCAGTATCTAAAAAGTCTTTGAATTTTTGTTCTGCATAAGCTTCGGATAGAGAGGTGATTTTTCTTTTTATCTTATCCTTATAAGTGTATTCATTATTGCGAAAGTCGGCAAATTGCTCGTCTGTGAAATCTTCTAAAATTCGATTGATATACCGTTCAATTTCTTTATCAGGTAATGGGTACATGTTGCCAATCAAATCCATAAGCCTTTTGGTTAGATTCTTAACCCTGCTTTCTTTTCTTGAAGGATCAAGAATGTAGGTCATAACGCTTTCTTTCACGCCTCCATCTAATCGAACAAAAGTTGGTGTGTGTTCTTTTTTGGTTTCGTCCAAATCAACTTTGTATAGTTCAGAAGTGATACTATCAAATGCGATGTTGGTATCTGATTTACTCAATGCAAAACCTTCCAGCAGGTTTTCCTTTTCTAAAGGCAGCTCTTTTTCTCCTGAACTGAATAAATCGTTGGAAGGCACTTTAAGATAAAATTGAGGAAGGTTTACTTTCTCTGCTTCGTCCTTAAAGACTTCCTTTATTGTATAAGTCTTCACAAGTTTTTGGATTTCGTTTGGTAAAACTGGAATATTACTAGATTCCATTTCTGAAACTGTTTTTTCAAAAGCTTCATTTTGTTCCAATGCAGTAGTTTCTATTTCTGAAACCGACTCATCTATTGAATCATCGTCTGAAATAGAAATTCTAGATGTATCAATATCAAGGGTAAAATCATCATCTGTTTCTTGATCTCCTTGAGTTTCACCAACAGCTGGAATCAAAGTGAGCTGTTGTAGTGGGTCAATCGGTTTTTGCGTTTCAAAGGAACTAGAATCTGCTAGTTTATAATCCTTATCACTAAACCCTGCTTTGTTCAATCCTTTTACAATATTGTCTAAGGTGTCTAAGAATCTGGAAGAAGCGGTTAATACATAGCTTACATTAAGCAATGGAAAATTATGCTTCATTACATAGGGTTGTCTCAATACACGACCCAATATTTGCTCTACATCTACAGCAGAGCTTTTATCCGCTAATGAAGCCAATATGTAGGCAAAAGGACAATCCCAACCTTCTTTCAGTGCGTTTACTGTGATGATATATCGCACTTCGCATTCCCGACTCATTAAATCAATGTTTTTTAACTCGTTGAGATTGGCAGTTTTAATTTTGATTTGCTCTTCGGGTATTTTTAGCTCGATGAGTTTTTCTTTTAGTTTTTCAAAAGTGGTATTGTCATCTGCATTGCGGGGTTGAGCTTGAAAGAGAACGATTGGACGAATATATTTCCCTCCATTCTTTTCTTCCTCTAAAGCTTGTTTCTCCAATCTTCTTTGCAATTGAAGTGACGAGTTGATTACCTCTGTTTTGTCTTGATGATTATAGACAATCACAGGCAGCTTTACCATGTTCTCTTTTTTGAGTTCCATAGCATCAATAAAGCTGATGATGTTACTGTTCTTGCGTGGTGTTGCGGTAAGGTCGAGAATGAAACACGGATTGATTTCTTTGAGCATATCTACACTCAAATCACTTTCTGCATTGTGACTCTCATCTACAATTACGATTGGGTTAAGGTGTTTTATGACAGCTCCTAAAGTGATCTCTTCGTTTTTATCCAATAGGTTTTCGAACGATTGCAGGTTACCATTTTCCTGAAATACTTTTCTATCTTCTTTGTTTTTGGCTTTTAAACTGTCGAAGCTAAAAACCATGATGTTTAACTGCTCCTTTACCGAAGTGGCATTAAATCCACTTCCTTGTAATAGGGTTGCCTTATCAAAAACTTCTACTTTGTTGCCGAACTGAGAATTGATTTTTTGGCGATAGGGATGTGAAGGGTCTTTTAGGTTTTTGATAGTTTGTTCCAGAATAGTAATAGAAGGTACTAACCAAACTACTGCTTTAGGCTTGTCATAGTTAAAGGCATCAAAAATAGTTTTGATGGCATTGCAGGCAATAAATGTTTTACCACCCGCTGTTGGCACTTTCAAACAAATATGCGGTACACGAGGCACATTATTTTTGTAAGGCTCAATGGCTGTTCCTGAGTACGGGAAAAGTGGCGTTTTTGGGTGTTCTGACCAAAAATTATAGAAAGCTTCAGCCGTGTCTTTAGTTTCTTGTATTCGCTCTAGAAACAACGACAAATCATTGATTACTTCTTGTTGATAGGGCTTTAGTTCCATCTTTTTTATTTACGATTTACGATTGTGGATTTACGACTGTAGAATTTTGATTCACCTTGGATCGGCTGGTTTTGATCGAGGCTACTACTATGGACAGTATTTCATTGACTTCCTTTTTGAGTGCTTCAATTCTTCTTGCTTCCACCAGCCCGCCTTCTTCCAATATTTCCAACCAATAGATGGTTTCGTCTGCTTCCTCCTCCACGATCTTCAATTTATTGATAAAATCTGCCGTTGATTTTGCACGACAGGCTGCACGATAATTGGCTCCAACTGACGTAGAGCTACGCACAATCTGTTTGGCAATAGCCCACCCCGAAGGTTTATTGGGTAATTCATCAATCAAATGGATGACTTCCAAGCCTATCTGCTTCGTGCGTTTTTTAATTTGCTCTGTCATAATCTTTAAATCGTAATTCGTCAATCTAAAATCGTCAATCTTTAGTCTTCATTCTTTTCACCTGCTTGTCAAAGTCAGAGATAATCTTTTGCGTTTTATTGAACTCATCGTATTCACTGACTGCTTTTTTGTCGGCTTGTAGTTTGGTGATTCTCCCTTTTCCTGTGAGGACTTTATATTCATTAAAAGTCAAAAACTTGTTCACGCTTTCAGCCAAGCCTTCCATGGTAAAGGTGTTTTCTCTTTCAATCAGCCCTTCTATGTAATCGAAATATCCAGTAACTGTTCTTTCCAGTTGTTGAATCTCTTTTTCCTGTAAGTAGTTTTTGGCAATAATTACATCAGACTTTAGCACTCTGCCATCAGGGCTGTTCTTCCAAGTGGTGAGCCCCATGTTTTCTTTCTTGGCATTGGCAGAAAGATGAATGATTTCCGCTGCTGTTTTACCAGTAATGGCAAAATGAAACTTGTTTTGCACCATGGCATAGAAATTCTTGGTAATCTCCGATTTTGGGTCATAATCTATGCTGCACTCTGCAAAAATATCGGTGACCTGTTGATAGATTCTTCGTTCGCTGGCACGGATGGAACGAACCCTGCGGAGCAATTCCTTAAAGTAGTCTTTGCCAAAGGTGTTAGTGCCTTGTTTCAGTCGCTCATCATCCATCACAAACCCTTTGATGATGTACTCTTTTAAGGTTTGGGTAGCCCAAATTCTAAATTGAGTGCCTCTTTGTGACTTTACACGGTAGCCAACTGAAATGATTACATCTAAGTTGTAGAACTTTACAGGTTTATCAGAACCACTAATGTGCAAAATTTGCACATTGCTTTTTTCTTCGAGCTCGCCTTCACTAAAAACATTTCCTATGTGCTTGGTTATCACACTTCGTTCACGGTCAAAAAGCTGACTCATTTGTTCTTGTGTCAACCAAATAGTTTCATTTTCCAACAATACATTCAGCTTCACCTCACCTTCATTTGTGGTGTAGAGAATAAAATTGTTTTGTTTTGGCACTAAGTCACTCATAATTCCTTTTTTTCAGTTGTTTCCAAAATGGAAATAGCTTAATTCATTCCTTATCACTTAAAACTTGGTGATGTCTCTTGGTATCTTTTTAAATATGATGTGGTGTTTCACCATAAATGCTTTGGTCAGCAAACAATTATCTGCATAGATCACATATTGCTCTGCCTTGGTTTTCATACTTGCCAAAAAGCTATGATCCAAAGTAGTAACAGCTTCTGCTTCGTAATTGAAGTAATAGGACGTATCTATATGTTTACCCAGAAAATGAGGATTGTCTTCGTGCTTTTCCTCCACTAAAGATGTTTTTGTTTCCGTATACCACACATAGTTTCTAATTTTCGCCAGACCAACGGATTCGTTGAGGTTGCCCTCTTCGTCAAATAGTGGCTGACCGAGCTGGTAAAAGTCAAAACTACCACCTGTGCCTGCTACGGCTTTTTTGTCTTCACCATAGCCTTTGATGACCCGTTTTACACGCTCTGCGGTAATGGTCTCGGCATAGTCTTCCATCTCTATGCAGATAAATTGACGATTGCCACCATCTTGTTTGTTGAGGTTGAGCACGGCATGAGCGGTAGTGCCTGAACCTGCGAAGGAGTCTAGGATCAGGTCGTCTTTGTTGGTAGCGATTTGGAGGACTCTCTCGATTAAGCGTGACGGTTTTGGAGTATCGAAGGGAAACGAGCCATCATTAAATATCTGCTTCAAGACTTGCTTGGCTTCTTGATTGTCTCCTACTTCTTCTCTTAGCCAAAGGGTTAAAGGTACTGTGCCTGATTGAACATCTGTTACGAATTTTTTCAATGAAGGAACATTGCTTCCATTTGTTCCAAACCAAATTCTATTATCATCAACCAATTCTCGGAATTTGTCTTTGCTAACGCCCCAACATCTTCCATTTGGAGGATTAACAATTCTTCCAGAAGGAGTGGTTATTGGATAGTCAGCATTCTCATTATATGTCTTTACTGATAAGTCACTTGGTTTCCATGAGCCTCTTGGGTCATTGTCTACGTTTTTGTATCGTTTATTTTGAGCCTCGGTTCTTGGCAAAAGGTTTCTTTCCCATGCATTTTTGCTTTTCGAGTAGGTAATCACAAAATCATGCATATCTGAGAAGTATCGTGCATCATTCTGTGGGCTGTACTTCTTTTGCCAAATCACATTGTTTATAAAATTCCCTGCTCCAAAAATCTCGTCACATATCAATCGCAAATGTGCCTGTTCGTTATCGTCAAGCGAAATAAAAATTGCCCCATCGTCTGCTAATAGTTTGTGAAGGAGTTTTAGGCGTGGGTACATCATGCAGAGCCATTTGTCGTGGCGGCTCAGGTCTTCGCCTTCTTTACCCACTACCTTTTCAAGCCATTTTTTAATCTTGGGGTCGTTTACATTGTCGTTGTACACCCAGCCTTCGTTGCCAGTGTTGTAAGGAGGGTCTATATAGATGCACTTTATTTTACCCTCATACTCAGGGAGCAGGGCTTTGAGGGCTTCTAGGTTATCGCCATGTATTATTTTGTTGCCACTTTGGGTTTCTGTTTTGGTTTGTTTGCCATTATCAAAACCATAGCTATGTTCCAGCACCTTAAAAGGCACATCCATGTGGTGGTTAATTACTTTTTCTTTTCCTATCCAGTGTAGTGTGGGCATGGCTATTTACTGTCTTTGTTTGGTTCTACAATGATTTCCTTCTCATAATTTTTAAGAATGGAATTTGATTTATATAGCACTCTTCCGCACGGGATTTTTTTACTAGAGTCACTTAAATGTGTATGCTGATCGTCAAAAAAGATATGAGCTCCGAAAGCTTCTAATACTTTCTCTTTGGGTAGTCCACCCATAAAATATGCTTCATCCACGTATACATTCCAATGTCTTAAGGTTTTAATAACCCTCATATGACTTGGTGCATTTCGTGCTGTTACAATTGCTATACGCAATGGTGATAGTTCTTTGTCAATAGGCAGGAAATCTTGAATATCTGACAATTTCCGAAGCAGTACCGCAAACGGACCATCATTTAAAGGAACATCTTCATTTTTCTTTTCATGCTTATGAAAGGCATTAATATCTTGTGTTTTATAAATGATTTCAGATTCCTCAGAAAAAACTACTGCATCCGCATCAAAAGCAAACTTTACTTTATCTGTTTCGGGTTCAAAATTTTTTGGTGGGTCGTATATTAAAGCAGTTGCACAGTTTGCGGTGTCTGCAAGTTTTTGAACATCACTTTCATCACGAGAAAGGAAAAGGTCAACATCAAAAGCATCTATAAATGGTGCAAGCGGTTCACCACCCGAAAACGCCCATCTTGTAATTGGAAGGTTGTAATGTTCGATTGCCTTTAAAACTCTTACGCCTGTTTCAGGGCTATTTCTTGACATAACCACAACTTCAACGATTGGGTTTTCAACGTGTGTATTGAGTTTTAGTAGTGCTTGCACAAGAGGAAATGCAGTTCCTTTTTCAAGTAGCTTATCTTCATTGGCCAGTTGAAAATCTCTAAATCCGCGAATATTTTTTTCTCTAAAGATTTGCTCTTCTTCTTCGAGATTGAAAAGTGCTCTTGAAGAAACACCTACTACCAATATTTTTGAAAAATCAACTGGCATTTAATTTTCTTTATTTGATACAATTAATTCTCTTACATCAATATCCAAAATAACGGCAATCTCATGGAGTACTTCCAGTCTTGGTTGCTGTCGATTTTGTACATATCCGTTCACCATGTTGTAACTCTTTCCAAGTTTTTCAGCCAACCAAGTCTGTTTAATCCCTTTCTGTTCGAGTACTTCCTTTATTCGGTTCATGTCCGTCTAAAATTATCGAGACAAGATAGTATTTTAATATTAATTATCTCGTTTTTCAATATAAAAATAGTTCGAATTATTATCGTCTACCGAGCGTGGGGAGATTTTAGCTCTTTTGGTTTTTTGGGGTTGGCAAAGAGCGTTGGCAAAAACCAAATGTGCTAAAATGTGCGGTGGGTTTTCGCTTACCGCATGGCATACAACATGTCTGTATACTCAACTAGTTGCGTATATATCCCATGTAAGATATTAAAACTTCCTTATTGCACACGCCACATAGGTGGCTTATTGTAGAAGAAGACTTTGACCGAGTGTATTTTGGGTGATTTCAATTTTATGGTTAAACTCGAAATTCATAATGAATAGCGTTGGTTCATAAAGTGATCCTTTAATTTCCGAATGATTTGTCTTAAATAGTAAGTTAATTCACGCTTATGAAAATAATTGAATGCCCAAGGGATGCCATGCAGGGTCTCCATGATTTTATACCTACAGCAACCAAAGCGGCTTACATCAATCAACTGCTCAAAGTTGGTTTCGATACCATCGACTTTGGGAGTTTCGTTTCGCCTAAAGCCATTCCGCAATTACGCGATACGGCTGAAGTTTTAAGTCGTCTTGATTTGTCAAATACCAAGTCGAAATTACTCGCCATTATCGCCAACACAAGAGGGGCAGAGGACGCTGTGAATTTCGAAGAAATCACCTACTTAGGATTTCCACTTTCCATTTCGGAACAGTTTCAAATGCGGAACACAAACAAGTCCATTGCTGAAGCTTTGGTGCAGTTAGAAGCCATCCAAAATCTCTGCATCAAACACAACAAAAAACTGGTGACTTACATTTCTATGGGCTTCGGTAACCCTTATGGCGAAACCTTTAATGCTGAAATTGTAGCTGAGTTTGTGGAAAAGCTTGCTCAATTAAAAGTTGAAATTATAAGTTTATCTGATACGATAGGAGTAGCTGAACCACAGGTGATTAAAGATGTTTTTAAAAATAGCATAACCGCTTATCCAACTACGGAAATAGGGGCGCATTTCCATTCTACACCCCAGAAGATTGTTGAGAAAGTAAGCTCGGCTTACGAGGCTGGTTGTCGTAGATTCGACACGGCCATGAAAGGCTTTGGCGGTTGCCCAATGGCTACCGATGCACTCACGGGTAATATCGATACTGAAGTTTTGGTCCGTTATTTTGATGAGCAAAAAGTGGAGTTAGGCTTAGATCGAAAGGCTTTCTCAGAAGCCATGTTGATGGCCAGTGAAGTGTTTCCAGCTTAGCATAAATTTTTAATAAATTGATGAAGTATTCAAGCTTGATATATTCGAAAATGATCCGCAATATTTTTTTATTAACCAGTTTATTTCTGGCCTCTTTTTCTTCAATGGCTCGGCAAACTGACTTTCAGGTAAAGGAGAAAACGCCTGTAAAGGTTGAAAGCATTTTCAATAAATTAGTTGATGGAAAACCTGAAGATGTTGGGATCAATTCAGCTGCTCTTGAGGCTGGAATTCAATCCATCATTCAGCAGGCTTTAGATTCTGCTGCCTTTCCGGGATGTCAACTATTGATTGCCAAGGATGGTATTGTGTTCTATGAAAAATCATTTGGCTACCATACTTACGATAAGAATATAGAAGTCAAAAACAGCGATATCTATGATTTGGCTTCGGTAACGAAAACTACCGCAGCTACTTTGGCGCTTATGAAGCTTCACGATGAAGGGAAGTTCAGTTTGGAAGAAACCTTCGGACATTACTTTCCCAAAATAGCTACTGGTGATAAAGCTGATTTGCCAATACGGGATGTTCTGGCGCATCAGGCCGGATTAAAAGCATGGATTCCCTATTGGTCTGAGGTGCAGCGCAAGAATGGTAAATACAAATGGAATACAGTGAAATCGGATTCCTCAAGAAGATTTCCATATCGCATTTCTGAAACAGGCCTTTTTCTACACAAGGATTTTAAAGAGAAGAAGATTTATAAAATGATTAAACGCTCGAAAGTGAGCGATGACAAGAGCTATCTCTATTCTGGTTTGCCCTTTTATTTATTTCCCGAACTGGTAGAAAGGGAGACTGGTGAAGCATTTGACGAATTCTTGAATAATAACTTCTATAAGCCCTTAGGAGCAGAAACATTAG
Source organism: Roseivirga seohaensis (assembly GCF_001592945.1). GTDB lineage: Bacteria > Bacteroidota > Bacteroidia > Cytophagales > Cyclobacteriaceae > Roseivirga > Roseivirga seohaensis. The sequence continues at coordinate 138,276 of NZ_LRPB01000034.1, read as the reverse complement.
GTTTTAAGCCCAAAGAAAGGTTTTCCTTAGATCGAATTGTACCTACCGAGGTAGATGACTTTTTCAGAATGGAAGCATTGCATGGAGATGTGCATGACGAGGGAGCTGCCATGATGTTGGGGGTGTCGGGCAATGCTGGCTTATTCTCTAATGCCAGAGATTTGGCCAAAGTATACCAAATGCTCTTGAATGGGGGAGTTTACGATGGAAAGGAATACTTGAGTGCAGCCACTATTAAAGAGTTTACTGATTGTCAGTTTTGCGAAACCGGAAACCGCAGAGGTTTAGGCTTCGATAAGCCATTGATTGATTACAGTTTCTCGGCTTCTAGCGTAGCGCAACACGCTAACTCAGCAAGTTTTGGACATACAGGCTATACAGGAACTTTCGTTTGGGCAGACCCTGCCACTGGGCTTTTATTTGTCTTTCTTTCTAACAGAGTTAATCCTACAAGAAACAACAGCAAAATCTATCAATTGAATGTGCGTCCGAATATTCACAACTTGGTGTATAACCTGTTAGAGGAGGGAAGCTACGGCTTAGGGCAGCGGTAATTGAGTTTTATGTGAACCGCAAAGAACGCTAAGGGTCGCAAAGTATGAATTAGGATCGTCACTGCGAGGCGTAGGCCATGCGTTAGCAATGGTCTACAACGCGGCAGTCTCAATGTAATCAAACCAACCTAAACTCTTTCCCTGGCAAAGGCTTAATGTAGCCAGCAAACTCCATTTGCAAGAGCAGAGAAGCCAATGTGCTCATGTTCAATTGACTTTGCCAGCTAAGTTTGTCAATGTGCATTTGTTGCCCGTTTTTTAGTAAAACCTCAACAATAGTCTTTTCATCACCTTGTAAATCCTTGTACTTTAATTCTGGATTCTTGGCTTGCGTACTTTCCTGAACATCCCAATTAAGCGCTTCCACTACATCTTGAAACGAGGTGAAAATGGCAGCCTTCATGTTTCTGATCAATAAATTACAGCCTTCGGAATAAGTGTTTCCAATTTCTCCAGGTACGGCAAAAACAGGTATGTCATAGCTGTCGGCAATATTTGCTGAAATTAGCGCACCTCCTTTTTTGGCCGCTTCCACTACAATCAGCGCATCCGACATGCCTGCAATTACCCTGTTTCTGGCAGGGAATAATCGAGGGTCGGCTTCTGTGCCAATGGGGTATTCGCTAACTAAACCACCGTTCTCTAGCATTTTAATAGCCGTATTTCTATTACCCGAAGGATAAATTTTATCTAAACCGCAGGCCATAGCTCCAATGGTTGGTAATTGCTGCTTCAAAGCGGATTCGTGTGCTTTTACATCAATGCCATAAGCCAAACCTGAAATGATAGAGGCGTTCTGTGGTTTTATTTGTGCTACAATGTCTTCTGTCATTTGTAAACCATACTTTGTCGCCCTGCGTGTTCCTACAATTCCAATAGTTCTGGGTGGATTTAGGTCTACTTTACCAACAGAATATAACAAAATAGGAGCGTCCGAAATGTTCATTAACCTTTTCGGGTAGTGCGCTTCTTTGTAGTAGTGTATTGAAATGCCCTTTTTGATGGAATCTTCAATGATCTTTTCTGCTTTTACCAGAAGCTCCTTTTGGTTTGGAATCAGTGCAGAAAGCTTTGGACCAACGCCCGGTATTTTTGAAAGTTTGCCCTTGGTAGCATTAAAAACCTGCTGAGGGGTAGAGAAATAGTTAATGAGTTGCCTTGATAGGGAAGGGCCAATTTTAGGAATAAGCGACAAGGCTACTTGGTGTAGCTTGTCTTGGTTCATGGCAGTTGGCTTTTCATTTCTTCTAAGAAACCACGGATTTTCTTCAAAGAAGTAATCATTTCAGCATCGGTGCTTATAGTTTCTTTATGGTTTTTAATATGCTCTTGCGCACCTTGTAGGGTATAACCCTTCTCCTTCACCAAATGATAAACCAGCTTGATCTTTTTTAAATCTTCTTGAGTGAATTTACGATTGCCTTTTTTGTTCTTTTTTGGACTAATAAAGGTGAACTGACTTTCCCAAAATCTAATCAATGAAGTAGCCACGCCTAGCTCTTTGGCTACTTCGCCAATTGTGAAGTATTTCTTTTCTATAGGTTTCTCTTTGTATGGCATATCAATGGGTTATGAATAGAAGTAAAAGAATTACTTTAAGCTAAACAAAAGGTCGTTATTTCAAATGTAAGGAATTTGAACTGAATATTTAAACCCAATTAAATATGAAATAGTGGCCTAAATTTAACGGTAAGAATATGAACCCAGCGACTGGTTTTCTATAGAAGAAAGTCTCAAAATCTCTTCATACTCAGCAGCATTCAAGTCTTTAAAGAAGTAGTTGACAGGGTCTTTAGCTACTCCGTTAATGTGTACTTCATAATGCAAATGAGGCGCAGTAGACTTTCCTGAGTTTCCAACATAACCGATGACTTCACCACGTTTCACCTTTTGTCCCGGGCGAACTGCAAAGCGGCTCATGTGTCCGTAAAGAGTTTCGTACCCAAAGCCATGATCAATAATGATGTGCTTGCCATAGCCAATTGTGCTCGATATAGTTTTAGAAACCACACCATCGCCAGTGGCATAAATAGGAGTGCCTTGTTCTGCAGAGAAGTCAGCTCCGTAGTGCATTCTTTTTACTTTAAAAATAGGATCGGTTCGGTAGCCAAAACCCGAAGAAAACCTTCTTAAGTCTTTATTTGAAACCGGCTGTATGGCAGGCATTGAAGAGTATAAACGTTCTTTATCCAAAGCAAGAGCCATAATCTCGTCATAAGACTTGGTTTGGATGTACATTTTCTTTTTAACGTTATCTATTTTCTCTAGCGCGCTCACCACCAGACTCTTATTTTCCATGTCGCTTTCAAGAAGCTCACGGTAACGTAAAGCCCCGCCAGAACCTGCTTCTCTTACTGTTTCAGGAATAGGTTCAGCTTCAAAAACCACGCGGTAAACATTATCATCTTTCTCTTGAAGTACATCTAGCATGGCATCCATTCCGTCTACCTGATCTTTCATCAGGTCATAATAGAGTTTCAGTTCGCTATTTTCTTCTTTTAAAGCAGCCTCTTTTGGGGAATCGAAATATTGACCGAGTACTACAATAATGCCCACAGAGAGCATTAGAGCTAAAGATAAGAAGCCGAGTGCGTTAATGACTACATCGCGCTTTTTGACCTTTATGCGCTCGTATTTACATGTCTCGGTGTCGTAGTAATATTTTATTTTTGACATTAAGAATCCTTTTTGAAATTCTCCTAATTTTGTGCCCTTACAGTTGGAAACACAAAGTTTCCTGCAAAGGTACTAAAATTAAGCTTTAGCTTAAACGCAAATAATTCATCTGAGATGCAATCCAAAGAAATTAGATCGAAATTTATCGAATTTTTCAAGTCAAAATCGCACCAATTTGTGCCTTCAGCGCCTTTGGTGATCAAAAATGATCCAACCTTGATGTTTACCAACGCGGGGATGAATCAGTTCAAAGACCTTTTCTTAGGCAACTCAAAGGCTGATTATAACCGTGCGGCCAATAGTCAGAAGTGTTTGCGTGTATCTGGAAAACACAACGATTTGGAGGAAGTAGGAATTGATACCTATCACCACACCATGTTCGAAATGCTGGGGAACTGGTCGTTTGGAGACTACTTTAAGAAGGATGCCATTACTTGGGCTTGGGAATTATTGACCGAAGTTTACAGTCTGCCAAAAGATAGATTGTACGTTACCGTTTTTGAAGGTGATAAATCTGAAGACCTTGATTTTGACCAAGAAGCATTCGATTTATGGAAGCAATACATAGATGGAGCCCGCATTTTGGGTGGAAATAAGAAAGATAACTTCTGGGAAATGGGAGATACAGGGCCATGTGGGCCTTGTTCCGAAATTCATATCGACCTTAGGTCAGAAGAAGAAATAGCTAAAACACCAGGAAAAGACCTTGTAAACAATGACCATCCGCAAGTGGTGGAAATTTGGAACTTGGTTTTTATGCAATACGATAGAAAGGCTGATGGACATTTAGAAAGCCTTCCTGCGCAGCATATCGACACTGGAATGGGCTTTGAGCGCCTGTCAATGGCTTTGCAGCAGAAGGAATCTACCTATGACACAGACGTATTTACTCCACTGATCAATTATATCGCTAAGCAATCTGGAATTGCATATGGCACTTCTGAAAAAACAGACATTGCCATTAGGGTAATTGTAGACCATATTCGCGCAATTTCCTTTGCTATTGCCGATGGTCAGTTGCCTTCAAACAACAAGGCGGGGTATGTAATCCGAAGAATCTTGAGAAGGGCTGTGCGTTACGGTTACACTTTCCTCAATTTTAAAGAGCCTTTCTTATACGGCTTGTTGCCAATTTTGGCAGAACAATTCGCTGGCGTTTTCGATGAACTTGTAAGTCAGCAAGAGTTTATTGCTAAGGTGATTAAAGAAGAAGAGGCTTCGTTCCTCAGAACGCTTGAAAATGGCCTTAAGCGATTAGATCAAGTTCAGGCCAACATGAAAGCCGAAGGTGCTGATGTCATTGACGGCAAAATAGTTTTTGAACTTTACGATACTTTCGGGTTCCCTGTAGATTTAACAGGCTTGATTGCAAGAGAAAACGGCTTGAGTATTGACGAGAAAGGCTTTACAGAAGCTATGGCGGTGCAAAAACAACGTTCAAAAGCAGACGCAGCCCAAGTAAAAGGAGATTGGATTCAAGTGTCGGAAGAAGAAACTTCTGAGTTTGTAGGCTACGATGAAGTAGCTGTAAAAACCAGCATCATCAAATATCGCGAAATCAAAGAAAAGAAAGGAACGGTTTATCAATTGGTGCTAGACCAAACGCCTTTTTATGGCGAAAGTGGAGGTCAAGTAGGAGACAAGGGAGTGTTGAAGAATGAGACCGAAACCATCAAAGTGTTAGACACACAGAAAGAAAACGACCTGATTGTTCACTTTGTAGATCGTATTCCGACTCAGCCCCAAGCTGACTTTGAAGCCGTTATAGATGCTTCAAGAAGGGAGTTGATTAAGAACAATCACTCTGCCACTCACTTATTGCATTCTGCTTTGCGTCAAGTACTTGGCGATCATGTGCAGCAAAAAGGATCCTTGGTTTCAGATAAGATATTGCGCTTCGATTTCTCGCATTTTGCTAAAGTAGAGCCAGCGCAAATCGAAGAAATTGAAAGAATTGTAAACGACCATATTCGTCAGAATATCAAGTTGAACGAGCAAAGGAATGTGCCTATTGAAGAAGCTAAGAAATTAGGTGCAACAGCCCTTTTTGGTGAAAAATACGGTGAGTTTGTACGTGTCATCACCTTCGACCCAAGTTATTCTGTAGAACTATGCGGAGGAACTCACGTGGCTGCAACAGGCCAAATAGGCATGTTTAAAATTACTTCGGAAGGAGCTGTAGCGGCAGGTGTGCGCAGAATTGAGGCGTTATCTGGCCCTAAGGCTTTCGATTTGGTTCAGGAGCAAGATAAGCTGCTGAAGGAAATCAAGGAAATGCTGAAAAGCCCTAACGATGTGGCCAAGGCCATTTCTTCTCTCATGGAAGAAAGACAAAAGCTAAACAAGGAATTAGAAACTTTACATGCCAAGCAATCTGGTCAATTGAAAGAGGAATTGGTGAAGAAGATAATGGCCGAAAAGGGACTCAATGTGATTATTGAAAAAATCACGGTTCCGAATGCCGATGCCTTGAAAAAAATCTCTTTCGAACTAAGAAACGAAGTAGAAAACCTATTTGCTGTTTTGGCGGCTAATGTGGGTGGAAGTCCGCAAATTGCGATTGTGCTTTCCGACAATGTGGTAAAAGAAAAAGGCTTGAGCGCTGGTGTAATGATCAGAGATTTAGCAAAAGCCATCAAAGGTGGAGGAGGCGGGCAGCCTTTCTTTGCGACTGCTGGTGGAAAAGACTTGTCTGGTTTGGACCATGTAATTACCGAAGCCAAAGCAAAACTTGCCGGTCTTGAGTAGTATTCAAGAAAAACTATATCAATCAGGTTATAAGTCGGTTATAGGGCTTGAGGTTCATGTTCAGTTGAATACTGAATCGAAGATTTTTTCTTCCGATCCAAACGACTTTGGTGCTGAACCCAACACCCATGTAAGTGTGGTTTCTTTGGCGCACCCAGGTACTTTACCTGTGTTGAACGAGGCTGTTTTAGAAAAGGCGATTAAGATGGGATTGGCTTGTCAATCTCAAATTACCGAAGTGAATCACTTCGCCCGAAAGCATTATTTTTACCCAGATTCCCCGAAGGGTTTTCAAACCACCCAAGACAAAACGCCCATTTGCGTAGGAGGGAAGATTGAGTTGTTTGGGGAACAATTGGAAAAGCCATTCGTGCAATTGCATCACATTCATTTAGAAGATGATGCGGGGAAGTCCATTCATGATGAAGGCCCAGACACGCTAATCGACTTGAACAGAGCGGGCACACCACTGATTGAAATCGTAACCGATCCCGACATGAGTCTTTCTGAGGAAGCTGCGGCTTGTCTTCAGGAAATAAGACGTTTAGTGCGTTATCTCAACATCAGTTCTGGAAATATGGAGGATGGAGAATTGCGTTGCGATGCCAACATTTCCATTATGCCGATCGATGCCAAGGAGTTCGGAAACAAAGTGGAGGTCAAAAATATGAACTCCATTAGCAATGTAAAGCGAGCGATTGACCATGAGCTTGAAAGGCAATTAGAAATGGCCTTAAAAGGCGAGGCTATTGCTGTTGAAACCAGAACCTTCGACCCAGTAACAGGCACTACAGCTGGCATGCGCTTTAAGGAGACTATGAACGATTATCGTTACTTTCCATGCCCTGATTTGGCTCCTGCAATTGTTACAAAGGAGATTCTCGATGAAATCACCTCAGAAATGCCAGTGCTTCCTTCCGTACTAAGAAGAAAGTTTACAGAAGTTTATGGTTTGGCCGCCTACGATGTGCTTTTGCTAACAGAAGAAGCCGAAACCGCTTATTACTTTGACGCGTTATGCAATGGAAACACAGCATATAAAGCGGCTGCCAACTGGATGAATGGCCCAATAAAAGGCCTATTGAACGAAAAAGGAATTGAACTTTCCCAAACCAATTTGACGGTTGAGCGACTTAGTGGCTTGATTAATTTGGTGGAAAGTAACCAAGTAAGCTTTTCTATCGCCTCTCAGCGTATCTTGCCGAGGCTTTTAGAAGAAGAAACCACGGCCATGGAACTAGCTCAGTCGCTTGATTTGTTGATGGTGGCTGATAGTGATGAGTTGTTAGACTTGATCAAAGAAGTCTTACTATCTTTGCCCGAAAAGGTGAAAGCCTACCAAAGCGGGAAAAAGGGTTTACTTGGGCTGTTTATGGGCGAAGTAATGAAGAAAAGTGGGGGCAAAGCAGATCCTAAAAAGTTGAAACAATTGTTAGAAAAGGAACTTTCATAAGTATGAAATTGAAGAAAAATATTGCGATTGTATTGGTGTTATTGATCATCAGTGCTTGTTCGGCTTCCAAAAATGATGGAACTGTAAAAGTATCGGGTGTGATTAAAAACCCGATTCCGCAAGGAGAAATCATTTTAGAAAAGTTTGAAGTAGGTCAAGTGGTGCCTGTAAAAACGGTTAATGCAGATACTGACGGAAATTTCGAAATAGAAACCGAAGTAACTGAGCCAGGTTTTTACCGCATCAATGTATATGGCCAGCAGTTTGAAATTCTAGTGTTGGATAAAGAAGATATTACCATTACTGCCGATGGCCAAGGCGGACAGATGATTGAAGCTAAAGGTTCAGAAGACCTGAAACATCTAGCTCAAGTACAGGATTATATGGAGCAATATTCTTATGTAGTACGTGACTTTAACGAGCGTTACAGCAAAGCACAACAGTCGGGTGATAACCTTAAAATGGAAGAGCTTGTTGAAGAAGGAACCGCTTTAGAAGCTGGAAAAGTGAAAAAACTGAAGGCCATGGCTTGGGAAATGGATGGTTCAATTGTGCCTTTAATGGTTACGGATTATTTTCCAGACAAATCAGAAGAGTATAAATTTTTAGATAGCCTTGGGCAGAAATTGCAGAAAGAATTGCCAGGTTCAAGTCAGGTGGAAATGTTTGTGAATAACTTGGCTTACTTTAAACCCGCAGTACAAATGGGTGATGTTGCGCCAGATATTTCATTACCTAACCCTGATGGTACAACCATGAGTCTTTCTGATTTAAGAGGAAAGTACGTTTTGCTCGATTTCTGGGCAGGCTGGTGTGGCCCTTGCCGCAAGGAAAACCCAAATGTGGTGGCCATGTACAATAAGTACAACAAAGATGGATTTGAGGTATTTAGTGTATCCTTAGATAGAACCAGAGACAAGTGGTTGTCTGCCATTGCCGAAGATGGTTTAGTATGGCCTACGCACGTTTCTGACCTTAAGTACTTCCAATCAGAAGCTGCCATGACCTACAAAGTGAATGCGATTCCTTTTGCATTGCTTTTAGACCCTGAAGGCCGCGTAATTGGCAAAAACCTAAGAGGTAGAGCACTCCAAAACAAGCTTGCGAGCATATTTGAGTAAATAGACTTCTCTTATTAAAAGAAAATATCAAAACCAGTTTTCCCGAATATAGGGAAGGCTGGTTTTTTAGTTTGGATGAATAACTTGAAAGTATTATGAAGAAGTTGTCCGTTGCAGTATTAATGATTTGCTCGTTTGGCTGCCAGAAAAGTTCAAGATTCGATTATTTAGACTCAAATACTGAGCTTTTGACCGGAACTTTTGAACTTATTTTTAAGAGCCTTCTAGATACTATTCCTAATGAAAAATCTATTTTTTTTGTTGATACATTATCATTGGAGTCAGATGTTCATAAAGTAGGTATATCTGAATGGATTGAAGGTTTGCCAGAAAGGTGGCCTAAAAATGAGCTTCTTGATTTGGTGGAAGGGTTTACTCTTAACACGGAGAATATTTTGATTGATGAGTTGACACTGCCATACAAATTTATAGACAATCCTAAAGAGATAAATAACCTGAGCCTTGCTGATCAAATTAGAAATTTCGGCACCATTAGACTGTCAAATTTTGTATACAATGAATCAAAAACTAAGGTTGTTTTTTTCTTTATATGCTATTGTGGAAACTCCTGTAGTAAAGGAGGTTTGATTTACGTTAATCGGTCTTCGAGTCGTGTAGACTGGGAAAACGTAGAAGTATTGGATGTTTGGGGTTCTTAACTTCACTCAGTTCTTCTCCTTCGGGTGATTCACAAACAGAAAGATAAAGCACAGTGCGAAAACTATATAAAGCACGGTGAATACTACCATATATTCCCAATGCATGGTAATGGTAGAGAGCATTTTGAGCAAGGCAAAAGCACCTACTACAAAGTGCATAAGATTGCCCATGGCCACGGGTTTGCCATAAATGCCACCCATTAAATTATCCTTCGCCATCCAGTTCAGCATGGCAAAACCTAGGTAAAGTGCACCCAATAATTGCGTGGCAAGTTCCGTGTATTGGTCTGAACCCATATTTAAAAAGACAGCAACCTCTTGTGGCATAAATGTAAGTGTGACTCCTATAAGGCCTAAAAATAGGGCCGTGATCATCATAAGTATTTTTGTGTTCATCTGCTTGTGTATAGGGTTTAGGATAAAGGTACTCGCTTTTAGCTAAGGAGGCGCTAAAATCCATCGAACGGATTAAATCAGCTGGGAATAGTATCCTCAACTGGTCGTTGCGTCTCGCTGCGACCTAACTAGCATTAACAGCCAAGCCCATTTTCCAAACTTTTTAGAAAGGCTAATCTCACCGAAATTTGTTAGTCTTCTGCCACTCAAATCATTTTACTTCATAGGCCAAAAGAAATCATCTAGTTTAGTACTAGACCTTAAAAATCAATTATGAAAAAACAATGGAAACCATTACTACTCGCAGCATTTTTTGTCCTCGCTGCGTGTGAGCCTAAACAAAAAGAGGTAGGAGATATGACCGAAGCCGAACTAACAGAATATGCGAAAGGAATTCACGAGCGTGTGATTACCCTCGATACGCATGATGACATCAATACTTCAAATTTTACCGCTGAAAGGAACTATACACAAAGACTTTCTACTCAAGTAAACCTTCCTAAAATGGAAGAAGGAGGGCTGGATGTAGCTTGGTTCATCGTTTACACTGGTCAAGGAGAATTGACGGAAGAAGGTTACGCTAAAGCTTATGAGAATGCTGATGATAAGTTTAATGCAATTCACAGGCTAACAGAAGAAATTGCGCCAGATAAAATTGGCTTGGCCCTTACTTCTGACGATGTAAGAAGCATTGTAGCTTCTGGAAGAAAAGTAGCCATGATTGGTATTGAGAATGGTTACCCAATTGGTACCGATATTTCTAGAGTGAAAGAATTCTACGACAGAGGTGCACGCTATATGTCTTTGGCACATAACGGACACAGCCAATTGAGCGACTCGAATACAGGGGAGCGCGATAGCGTTTGGTTACACAATGGCTTGAGCGATTTAGGCCGTGAAGTAATTGCAGAAATGAACAAATGGGGAATCATGATTGATATTTCGCACCCTTCAAAGGCAGCGAATATGGAAATGATGAAGCTATCAAAAGCACCTGTAATTGCTTCGCACTCGTCTGCGCGAGCATTGAACGATGTAAGCCGTAACCTAGACGATGAACAATTGATGATGTTGAAAGAAAATGGTGGTGTTGTTCAAACAGTAGCCTTTAGAAGCTACTTAAACACAGATAAAAATAGCGCTAATAGACAGAAGTCTAATGAAGTGAATGCAAGAATAGCTGAGAGAGAGAATTTTGAGATAAAGCCGGGAGGTATGTTTAGAGCAATGACTGGCGGTGCGCAATCGGATTACTTAGAGGCTTACAGAGCTTTCCAAGAAAAGCATAGTGCTGAAATAACTGAAGCCATAAATGCAGAAGCTCCTCCAGTAGACGTTTCTGATTTTGTAGATCATATTGACTACTTGGTAAATAAAATTGGTTTAGAGCACGTTGGAATCAGTTCTGATTTTGATGGTGGTGGTGGAGTTGAAGGCTGGAACGATGCTTCTGAAACTTTCAATGTAACCTTAGAATTAGTGCGCAGAGGTTATACCGAAGAGCAAATCGGAATGCTTTGGAGCGGAAACTTACTTCGCGTTTTAGACGAAGTGCAAGCTGTAGCTAAGCAGATTCAAGGAAAATAAGAATCATTTTTGGTTTATAATTGTAAAGGGCAACTGTGAAAACGGTTGCTTTTTTTATGTTCTAGTGATTTTGGGATTACTTACCTTCCTTACCCTGCTCTAGGAGGGGATACTTTTACGGTTGTAATGGTGGATGTTTGCTTGAGTTAGGACGTAGATGCACTAAATAGATGATGAACTATTCTCCTCTACTTAGAGGGGTTGGGGGAGTGTTATTACCGTCCTGAAATAGGTTGACAAGTATCAATCCAGTCTCAAAAAATCAACTCAAAACTAGTTCCTTCGCTGCTCGATTTAACCGCAATACTGCCCTTGTGGAGCCCCATAACCTGACGAGAAAGAGAAAGACCAATGCCTGAACCGCTTTGCTTTGTGGTGTAGAAGGGTACAAAAATATTATCTAAAACCTCATCTGGAATTCCTGGGCCATTATCTCGAACAGACAGAATCACTTTATCCTGTTCGAGGCGAGTGCTCAATTGAATAGATTTATAAGGCTGATTCTTAATTGCTTCAATGGCGTTTTTCACCAGGTTGATCAGCACTTGATCTAAAAGGTTCGGATCGGCATTGACTTCATATATTGGGTCTACCTTTACTTTAAAGTCGATATTAGCTGCTTCTAAGTCGGGTTTAAATAAGCTTTTAATGCGATTGACCAAGGGGAGAAGCTGCACTGCGCTGAACTCAGGTTTTAATACTTTTGTGAGCTGATCGTATGTATTTACAAAATGAGCCAAGCCCTTGCTTCTGGCTTCAATGGTTTCCAGTCCACCCACAATATCCTGATAAGCTTCTGCCTCAGTTTGGCTGTTATTTTTGGCTTGCACCTCTGTTTTGAATACCTGAAGAATTACTTCTGAAAGCGTTGAAATAGGGATTACAGAATTCTTGATTTCATGTGTAAGTACACGAATAAGCCGCTGCCACGATTCTATTTCCTTTTCTTCCAGTTCGTTCTTAATGTCTTGAAAAGACACGAGTTTGTAGTCTTTGTTCTGAAGTTTGAACGTGGTGACTTGTACAGAAAGGTTGAGCAGCGTTCCCCCAACCTTAACTTTTACCAATTCTCTTTCGCCCGATTTAAGTTGCTCAACTTTGCTCGCAATTTCTTCAGATACTTTTGCCAAGGACGCCAGTGAACTAATATGGTCTTTCTGGAAAAGCTCCTTTGCAGCTTTGTTTGACAGGGTTACCTTATCGTCTTCATCAAAACAAAGTACTGCCACCCGAACATGCTCCACCACCGTTTGTAAATAGAGGTAATTCGATGCCTTTTCATTTCTAAGGTTTTTCATTACCTGATTGATTTCATGAAAAGCAAAATTCAGTTCATCGGTTTTTTCATAGGGAAATGAATTACTAAAATCATTCTGCTTTATGGACAGGAGAAAGTAAGTTAAATCCCGTCTGGAGCGCTCTACATAGCGAATAAGGCCGATTAATATAATTATAAGTGCTAGAAAGAGCCAGAAGGAAACCAGCCAAAAATGGGTTTGGGTAAGAATATAGAAGCCAGAATAGCCCAAAATCAGTAGGGCCAGAATACGCAGTACTACGTTTAATCGAAAGTACTTATACCTCATTCAGTTTCTTTTACTTGATAAAAAATAAGCAGTTTGAGTTTAGTTCGAAGCATTTTTGAACAGCCCCATCGAACTCCAAAGCGAATAACCATCGTAGCATCTTTTTCATAAGTGTAAAGCACTGTGGTAGCTTTAAAACCATCTATTTCGGTTTCTAAACTGTTCTTGTCACTTGAGCCAAAAACGTAACGTGTTTCTGGGTCGCGTACGTCAAAATAAGTAATACAGTCCGTTTTGGCTATTAAATACATTCTTACTGTAGTTCCAGCTTCTATGTTCAGCCTATAATCACCAGAGTTTTGAGTGCCTGCTACTTCGAAGTTGAGTGTGCCGAAATGTTTCCACTCATAATTTTCATCCGCTAACTGATTATCTTTAATTCTGTCGTGTATTTCTTCTAAGCTTCGCTGTCCCATTGTGTGGGAGCGAATTCCAATCAGACAGATTAAAATCAGAAGAGTACGCATATTTCTGAATAACAGACACATCTCAGTTAGATTCATGTATTATTCAACAGTCTGTAAATAAGTGTGTTGAATATGTTTTGTTAAATCAAACTCTAAAGAGAAGAGTGGGTGACTGAATGTTTAGGTTTATTAAAATTGAGGTGAATCTAATCTATTTATATTGATTATCAGAGTCCGTACTTGGTCATTTTTCGATATAGAGTACTTCGACCGAAACCTAACTCTTTTGCCGCTTGGGTTAAGTTTCCTCCTGCTTTACGTACTGCATTTTGAATGGCCATTTTTTCCATCGCCTCAATATTTAACGATTCAGGATGGTTCATATCTACGCTATCATCTTTTAAAAGAAAATCCTCTGGGGCTAAAAGGGGAGAGTTGGCCATAATCACAGCTCTTTCAATAGCATGTTGAAGTTCGCGTATGTTCCCTGGCCAATTATAGCCATGTAGTTTGTTCAGTGTAGTCTCATTTAGCCGCATTTTTTCCTTTTGGTACTTTTTGGCATAAACAGTCAGAAAATGTTTGGCCAAAGGAGCAATATCTTCTTTTCTTTCTCTTAAAGGGGGAAGTTTAATTTCCACCGTATTTATTCTATAGAGCAAATCTTGTCTGAACTCATTCTGCTTCACCATTTCGTAAAGTGGCATATTGGTGGCGCAAACCAAACGAATGTTTAAGGGAATTACTTTATTAGACCCAACTCGACTAATCTGTTTAAACTGTAGTGCTGTTAAGAGCTTTGCCTGAAGAGGCAAAGATAGATTTCCAATCTCGTCTAAAAAGAGTGTTCCGTTAGTGGCCAACTCAAACCTTCCTGGTCGATCTTCTTGCGCATCGGTAAAGGCACCCTTCACATGTCCAAATAACTCAGATTCGAAAAGAGAAGAAGATATCGCACCCAAATCTACTTTGATGAAATTCTCATTAGCGCGCTTCGATAGGTTGTGAATCTCCCTAGCAATAAGTTCTTTACCGGTTCCGTTTTCACCCAAAATAAGCACGTTAGCATCTGTTTGAGCCACTTTTTCGATGGTATGGAAAATAGGCTTCATTACAGGGCTTACAGAAATAATGTCGCTAAACTCTTTCTGCTGATCTTTCATCAGAATTTTTTGACTCGACTTTAATTCTTCAACTTTTTTTCGGCTTTTGCTCAATTCATAAATGGCTTGAACAGTGGCTAATAACTTTTCTTTCTGCCAAGGTTTTACCAAAAAATCAACAGCTCCTTCTTTCATGGCTTCCACTGCAATGTCAATATCGCCATAGGCAGTATTCATAAGTACATGCGCTTTAGGATCTTTCTCCAAAACTCTTTTCAAAAGCTTGATTCCTTCTTTTCCTCCGGTCAAACCATAGGAGAAATTCATGTCCAATACAATTACATCATATTCGTGCTGGTTAAGTAGAAAGTCTAATTTGGCAGGGTCTTTCTCTGTAATTACAGTTTGAAAGTGTTGTTTTAAGATCATGTTGGCTGTGTAAAGCACTCCTTGATCATCGTCTAGTACTAGTATCTTGGCGTCAATTTTTGACATTGGTCTTTGTGGTTCTGTGATGGAGGTTAAAGGTAAGAAATGTATCATTGTGATACATTCATTTGTTCCATAATGGTACGAATTAAATGATAAACGGAAGACTTAATTCTGTAAGTCATTATATTTTAGAGGGTTGTATATTCGGCATGGTTATAGGCTGATGCCTCTAGTGTCCGTATAGGATTTGAAGTGATAGATATAAATGAATAACTAAGAGATGATGATCAGGAACCACATCAAAATGTCCTTTAGAAACCTTTCTAAACGCAGGTTATATAGTGCTATAAACTTTGTGAGCCTGTCCATCGCTGTGATGATTGGTCTTCTGGTTTTTGTATTTGTAAAAGATGAGTTGAGTTATGATGGTTTTCATACCAAAGGAGACAATCTGTTTCTTCTTTATAGAACGGACTACAAAACTGACGACCCAAAATTGGAGCCTGGTTGGTTTGATGCCACACCAGGCAAAGGAGTTGAGAAGAGCATTTCTCATAACCTTCCATTTTTAGAACTTGTAAAAGAAAGTATACCTGAAATTGACAAGGTAATTAGGGTTGAAGGAAATTTTATAAGTATCAAAAGGAATGAAAAGCAATTGTCGGAGTATGTAAACTATGTTGATTCAGACTTCTTTGAACATTTTAGCTTTAATTTTTTGTATGGCGAACCAAGTACGGCATTAAAGGAGATTAAAAGTGCTGTAATTACAGATGACATGGCCATGACCCTTTTTGGAAGAGTTGACGTTGTGGGTGAAACTTTTTCGAGTGGGGCAGAAGAAGCCAATATTTACCTTATTTCTGGGGTAATAGAAAAGCCGGTAAATTCTTCTTTAGAATTCAATATAGTACTGAACCTTGCGAATTCTTACTATTACAACGAGCATTCAGATGACTGGCATTACAATGCCATTTCATGCTTTCTACTTCTTAATAATTCAGAAGATGCCAGTATAGTAAGCCAAAAAATAAGTGAAATTTATTCTGAAAGATTTGCGGATGATATTTCCAGTCAACGCGAAATGCTGAAACTATCAGCTTCCAATCCTGTTGTGCAATATGGCTTAAAGAATATCCAAGGTTTATACCTCGACCCGAGCATAAGTTACGGAAAGAGTTCTTCTCCGCTTTATTCCATCATACTTATTGGTATTGGGTTACTCATCCTCTTAATCGCTTGTATCAATTACCTTTCTATTAACGTGGCTTCTTCGGGCAGCAGGCAGCTTGAAGTGTCCGTAAGGAAAGTGATGGGGGCAAGTGGAACGCATTTGCGCGTCCAATTTTATTTAGAAGCACTGATTATTTCTGCATTTTCGGTTCTCGGTGGATTCACTTTGATGCAATTGTTGTTGCCAAAATTTAATGCATTGGCCGGAAAGTCAATTGAATTAAGCTTAATAGAGAATATTCAAATACTAAGTATCAGCCTTCTTTTTGCATTAGTGTTGGCTTTTTTGGCTGGAATTTACCCAGCTCAAATTTTATCTCGATTTAAAGTGGTGAATGGCCTTAAGGGGAATACTACCTACAAAATAAAACCGCTGTTGATAAGGTCTATGGTGGTGTTTCAATTTGTGCTTTGTCTGTTCTTTATTTCCATGGGTTTGGTGATGACACGTCAATTCAATTATATCAATAACAAAGACTTAGGATTTGACAAAGAGCAGATAGTCTATGTGCGTGGGCTTTGGGGAAAGACTCAATTGATGAAACAGGAACTAGCTTCGAATACAGAAATTGAATCAGTGACTGGAGTAAATGGAATTTTCACTCCTTCAACCAGCAGGGGTGGTATTGTGGTTAACAACATTCAATATTGGGTGCAGAGCGCTAGGGTAGATTTCGACTTCTTTAAAACCTTTAGTATTCCTCTTTTGGAAGGTGAATATTTTAGCGAAGAGATGGGAGTAGAGGCCTTAGAAAACCGAACGATCATAAACAAAACACTTTTTGATCTTTACAAGTTTGATACGGCAATGTATAATCTTGTGCAAAAGGATATTCAAGGGGTAGTCAACGATTTTCATTTTGAGTCGCTTCAGAAATCCATTGGCCCATTTCGCTTCAATGTGGCCAATAGCAATAACCTTTCAGATTTGTTTGTGAAAATTAGCGCAGGAAAAACTGAAGCAGGAATTGCCGCCATTAAAGCTGCCGCAGAGAAGATTGTTCCTGAAAAGGAAATTGAGGTTCGCTTCTTAGAAGATTACCTCAACAGCCGCTATAAGGACAACCAAAAATGGAAAGAGATTATTAATGTAGCTTCTGTATTGGGGGTAATTATCGCTTGTATTGGGCTCTTTGGGCTAACGGGCATTAATATGGCCAATCGAACTAAGGAAATTGGCATTAGAAAAGTATTAGGAGCAGGTTTCTCTGATGTACTCATTCTCTTAAACAGACAAACCATTTGGTTGATTCTGTTGAGCACAGCCGTATCACTACCCATATCCTATTATTTCATGCAGCAGTGGCTTTCGGGTTTTGCCTACAGTACTTCCATTACGGCTGATATTTTTCTGTTATCAACCTGTATTTGTTTTTTAGTGGTGGTCATAACCGTTTCTTTTCACTCGGTTAAATCAACCTTATCAAACCCAATCGATTCACTCCGCTACGAATAAACTCAAACAACATTATTACAATAAAAGTCATCATCATGTTCAGAAAAAACCTAATTGTTGCCCTTAGAAATATAAAGAAGAGAAAGTCATTCGCTATCATAAACATCTTTGGTCTTACTGTTGGCATGACTGTCTGTTTTCTAATCTTGACTTATGCTAGGTTTGAAATGAGCTATGATCGATTTCATCCTCAAGCGGAAGATATCTATAGAGTAACAGTGGATTTATATGCTGAAGGTACTTTTCAAACTGCCGATGCTCAGTGCTATCCGGCAGTTGGGCCTATGGCTGTGGCGGAATTTCCAGAAGTAGAAGAATTTGCCATGGCGCGCCATATTGGTCGCTTTTTGTTTAAAAACGAAGAAAAGGCCTTTAATGAAGACCGCGTGTATTTTGCTAATCCTGGTTGGTTAAATGTTTTTGATTGGGGAATGACTCAAGGCGATAGAGCTTTGGCACTGAATGAAGTGGCTAAAATTGTTATAACTGAAAGTGTTGCTAAAAAGTATTTTGGAGATGAAGACCCAATGGGCAAAATTCTAACCGCGGTACCTGGCGGTGCTGAAATTCCCATGCAGGTAACTGGGGTCGTTAAAGATGTTCCAGAAAACGCGCATCTTAAATTCGATATTTTAATTTCTTATCAAACTGGAGTTCAATACTTAAAGTGGGATTACAATAACTGGAGTGGGAATAATGAATTTATGTATTTAAAAACTAATGGTGCAAATCTAGATAACACTTTTACCGAACGTTTGAACCAGAGTTTTTTAGCCAAAACAGAAGGAGATAGATCAGAGAAGCTAGTTATTCAACCTTTAACCGACATTCACCTTTATTCGGATAGAACTTTTGAAGCAGAGGTGAATGGTAGTGAGTCTACTGTGAATGTTTTGCTGTTAGTGGCCCTGTTCGTTTTGGTAATTGCTTGGGTAAATTATATCAACCTTTCCACAGCAAAGGCTTTAGAAAGGGGTAAAGAAGTAGGAGTGAGAAAGGTTTTAGGATCTAACAAAGGGGCTTTATTAAGTCAGTTTTTGACTGAATCTTTCATGATTAACTTTTTATCATTAATACTTACTCTCACATTGATTCAGGCCGTATTACCTATCTTCAATCAGTTCTCTGGCCTTGATTTAACTTTCAATGTTTTTTCAGACCTAGCACTTTTTGGTTTCGTAATGGGACTGCTTTTTATAGGTACATTGGCTTCAGGAGTTTATCCTGCTTTAGTATTGGCAAATTATAAGCCGCTCGAAGTATTAAAAGGTAGCCTTAGCAGTTCTAAAAAAGGGGTTGTGCTCAGAAAGGGATTAGTAGTGTTTCAGTTTATGATTACCATGGTGCTTTTAGCTGGAACCATGGTGATTTATACACAGGTGCAAGAAATGCGAAATCAGAAATTGGGTGTAAATATAGCCCAAACCGTAGTGGTGCGTTCACCATTGTTGGCAGATTCTAATGAGTCTCAATTGCAGAAGCGTAAAGCCTTAAAAACTGAGCTAAAACGATTGCCGCAGGTGTTGAATGTAGCCTACTCTGAAACCTTGTTTGGCCAAGGTACAGTTGAAATGAATACTGGAACGGGTGTTTATGCTACAGGTCATGAGGAAGGAAAAGGGAATGTATATTTCTTTTATAGAGTAGATGCTGAGTTTGTTCCAACCTTTGGTTTTCAGGTGCTTGCTGGAAGAACCTTCGACAATGAAAGAGATATTTCGGCTAGCGAAAATTTCACTTCTATTATGGTAAATGAAACTGCCAGAAGATTGTTGGGCTTTAATTCAAATGAAGAAGCAATAGGGGCTAAGGTGCATTTCTGGGGTAATGAGGTCAAGATATTGGGCGTGTTTAATGATTATAACCATCATTCACTCAAAACAAGTATTGACCCTACTATATTTTGGTTTGACAAAGAGGGCAATAACGGAAATTATATTTCTGTGAAATTGGATGATAGAGACTCTGGAAATTCCTACAAGGAAATGGTAGCTAAAATCGAAAGCGTATATCGGGATGTTTATCCGAATAGTGATTTCGATTACTTCTTCCTTGACGAGAAATTTAACGAGCAATACAAAGCAGATCAACAGTTTGGAGCCGTTTTCGGTGTTTTTGCTTCCATTACCGTTTTTGTTTCTATACTTGGCTTATTTGGTTTGGTGCTTTACGAGGTTCAGCAGAAAATTAAAGAGATAGGTATTAGAAAGGTTTTGGGCGCAAATGTTTCTAGCATCATAAAAATGCTCTCTACAAACTTTATGAAGCTAATTCTTCTCTCCGTAATAATTGCCCTGCCTATCACTTATTTTGGAGCTCAAAAATGGCTTCAAACTTTCTCTTATCAAATTGATTTGGCTTGGTACATCTTTGCCATACCCGCACTTTTAATCCTTGGGGTGGCTTTTTTAACGGTGGTTTTCCAGGCCATTAAAGTAGCCAGGCGAAACCCAATAGAGGCATTGCGTTATGAATAAGTAAGGCGCCCAAAAAATCTATATATAGGCTTGGCTCAAGAAATAAGACTTCAGCCAGGCTAATTCATTTTAAGCTAAGGTTATGTTTTAATGCAAGTTTTCTGACTTCAAAAAAACTACCGAAATATTGTAATAGATTTCGGCCTAGATAGAACGAAATGAATATTTACGAATCAATGGGGTTGCTTGGGGCAATCTTGAGTAGCCTTACTTTTTTACCTCAGGTTATTCGCACATGGAAAATTAAAAGTGCGGAAGATTTGAGTATGGGAATGCTTGTTATTGTTTTTTGCAGCACTATTGTATGGCTTATTTATGGTTTTGCTTTGTGGCTTATTCCTGTAATTATTGCCAATTCCGCAATATTTATACTCAGCCTTACTTTGATTTACTTTAAAATTACCTTTAAGAAAAAGAATAGAGTAGTTAAGTAGAACTTATATAAATAAAAAACCCGTTACCATTTAGATAACGGGTTTATAACCACTGAAAAAACAAATTCAATTATTGTCCGCCTCGGCCACCGCCTCCGCCTCTTCTTCCTTGAGTTTGAGGATTCTCTTTCTTCCAAGTTTCATATGCAGTCCATTGAGTAGCACTGAAAATCTTTTTTAACTCTTTATCTTGATCTTCTTGCATTTTAGTCATTGCAGCTGTCATAGCCTCACGATCCATCGTACCACTACCTCGTAGCTCAGTCATTTTTGCGGTACGTTTTTCTGCAGAAGCTACAAGTAGCTCATATACTTTGGTGTGTTGTTCATCAGACAAGCCAAATTTTTCTTGCCAAGTATCTGCCGTGGTTTTAGCTTGAACTTTAGGGTCAGGTCGTTGTCCGCCTTGCCCTTGGCCACCGCCACCCCGTTGAGCGAATGCTGATGCTGCTACAGCAAAGAATATCGCCACAATTAATAGAGTTCTTTTTCTCATTTTGATTTTGTTTGTAGCCTTGGACATACTTGGGCGACAATGGTTTAACTTAACAGAATCATTTACATCAAGGGTAGAAATTGGGTCTAAAATGTAGGTGCTTTATTTAAAGTCTACTTCGCTGTCTTTAATATTTCGTTCGTAAAGCATGTGCATTATGCCATCCTTTAAACCTACATCGGGCACCATAATTTTGCGGCACTTTGCAGATTTCATTACGTGCATGTAAATATGTGAGGCAGGAATGATTACATCGGCCCTATCGGGGTTCAATTGCAGTTTATGAATTCGTTCTTCTAAAGTAAAACCTGCAACATAAGATTGTACATCTAGTACTTCTTTTAAGGTTAAAACCCTGTCTATTTTGCGTTTATTAGCCAGTTCGTAAGTTTTATTAATGTTTCCGCCCGTACCAATAGCTGTTATTGTTTTATACTTACCAATTACATTGGCTTTCACCCAACTGTCAATTTTTTCAAGAATATCAGAAGTACCCAACTGCTCAATACTTCTTACAGACCCGACCTTGAAAGATTGAGAAGCCACTTTCTTTCCATTGGAAATTAAATTGAGTTCAGTGCTACCACCACCAACGTCAATGTGTAAGTAATTCTGGTCATCAAGCTTTTTTAGAACAACTTTGTTGATGAGTTCTGCTTCTACATCTCCGCTAATAATTTTAATTTTAAGCCCTAAAAGTTGGTTAACTTTTTCGGCTAGCTTGTAGCCATTTTCTGCTTCGCGCATGGCTGAGGTAGCGCAAGCATAATAATCATCTACTTCGTATAAGTCGATCAGAAGTTTAAAAGCGTGCATCAGCCTCAAGAATTTATCTTCCTTTTCTGGTCCAATTTTTTTGAGGGTAAAAACATCTTGCCCCAATCTCAAAGGAAACCTCACATACTCTAATCTCTTGAAGATATGCTGACCTTCATAACTCAAAACATTAGTGACCTGAAATCTTATGGCGTTAGAACCAATATCAATTGCTGCTAATCTTAGACTACTCATAGATGGGCATTAAATTAGAGAATATTCTTGTTAGAAGGTGCATTCAAGCAATTTTTATAAAAATCGAACGATAGATTTTTCTGAAATATTTAGATCAAGCAGCTTCGGTTTAATCTTTATTTACTTTCTTTGCATCACTTATCAAGAAAGACTGAGGGACTAGGCCCTGTGACGTCTTAGCAACCTGTAGAAGCTGGTGCTAATTCCTAGCCTCGAATTTATTCGAGGAAAAGATGAGCCTGCAAAACTCTCCCTGCCTTTCTTGATAAGCATTCTAAATGCAAATTATGTCAAGAAATATTAAGGAAATTCTCAAAGAACGAATCTTGGTTTTAGATGGTGCAATGGGCACTATGATTCAAAGGCACCCTTTAGAGGAAGAAGATTTTAAAGGAGATAGATTCAAAAATCATCCACATTCTTTAAAAGGGAACAATGACCTGCTTTCTATCACCCGGCCAGAAATCATTAAAGATATCCATCGCCAATATTTTTTAGCGGGTGCCGATATTGTAGAAACAAATACCTTCAGTGGTACTACAATCGCTCAAGCAGACTATCATTTGGAAGGTGCAGTATATGAAATCAACTTTGAGTCGGCTAAAATTGCTAGAGAAGTAGCTGATGAAATTACCGCGCAAGAACCCCATAAACCTCGGTTTGTAGCAGGCTCCATTGGGCCTACAAACAGAACCGCTTCTTTATCTCCTGATATAAATGATCCTGGTTTTAGAGCCGTTACTTTCGATGAATTAGTACAAGCCTATAAAGAACAGGTGATTGCACTTACTGACGGTGGTGTAGATTTGCTATTAGTCGAGACGGTGTTCGATACGCTGAATGCTAAGGCCGCGCTTTTTGCGATTGAAGAAGTTTCTGAAGAAAAAGGCAAAGAATGGCCAATCATGGTTTCAGGAACGATTACCGATGCCAGTGGCAGAACACTTTCAGGGCAAACTACTCAAGCTTTCCTTATTTCTGTATCACATATGCCGTTGCTCTCAATAGGACTTAACTGCGCTCTAGGAGCCAAACAGCTTCGCCCTTATTTGGAAACGCTCTCTGAAAAGGCTAATTTCTTTACTAGTGCTCACCCTAATGCAGGTTTACCCAATGAATTCGGTCAATATGATGAGTCGCCAGAAGAAATGGCCGAGCAGATAGAAGACTTCCTTTCTAGTAATTTTTTGAACATTGTAGGGGGCTGTTGTGGTACCACGCCAGATCATATTAGGGCCATTGCTGAAGTGGCCGCCAAGTATAAGCCGCGTAGCATTGAAGCTGAAAAGTCAATGGTCGATAGTTAATAGTGAAATGATAAAATCGACTCAAGCTTTAAGAAACTCCCTAAAAATAATCTAGCAAACCATCGACTATTGACTTACAACAATATGAATAAATATAATTCAACACTTGAGCTTTCAGGCCTCGAACCTTTAATTGTTACCCCCGAATCTAATTTCGTGAATGTAGGAGAGCGAACCAATGTGACGGGTTCTAAGCGCTTTGCACGATTAATTTTGGAAGAAAAGTTTGATGAAGCCTTAGAGGTAGCTCGTGACCAAGTGGATGGAGGCGCTCAGATTCTCGATGTCAACATGGACGAAGGAATGCTTGATGGAAAAGAGGCGATGGTCAAGTTTTTGAATCTGATTGCCTCAGAACCCGATATTTCTAGAATTCCCATCATGATTGACTCTTCAAAATGGGAAATCATTGAAGCAGGGTTGAAATGTGTTCAGGGGAAATGTGTAGTGAATTCAATTTCCTTAAAAGAAGGAGAAGAGCAATTTATTGTTCATGCTAAGAAAGTAAAACGTTATGGTGCGGCAGTAATCGTTATGGCTTTTGATGAAGAAGGTCAAGCCGATACCTACGAAAGAAGGATTGAAATCTGTAAACGCTCGTATGATATTTTGGTCGATGTAGTCAAATTCCCTAAAAACGATATCATTTTCGACCCCAATATTTTCCCTGTGGCTACAGGTATTGAAGAACACAATAATAATGCGGTCGATTTTTTCAGGGCTACCAAATGGATCAGAACTAATCTGCCAGGAGCTCATGTGAGTGGCGGTGTAAGTAACGTATCTTTCTCATTCCGAGGGAATAACCCTGTTCGCGAAGCCATGCATTCGGCCTTTCTATATCATGCCATTCAAAACGGAATGGACATGGGAATTGTTAACCCGACCATGCTTGAGATTTATGACGACATTCCAAAAGACTTGTTAGAAAGGGTAGAGGATGTGCTCCTAAACCGAAGACCAGACTCTACTGAGCGTTTGCTGGATTTTGCCGAAACGGTAAAAGGCGAAGGAAAGAAACAAGTAAAAGACGATGCTTGGCGGAAGGAGTCGGTAGAAAAGCGACTTGAGCACGCTTTAGTAAAAGGAATTATCGAGTTTATAGATGAAGACACAGAAGAAGCTCGACAAAAATATATAAGTCCATTGAAGGTCATTGAAGGCCCTTTAATGGATGGAATGAATGTAGTGGGTGACCTTTTTGGCTCGGGTAAAATGTTTTTGCCACAAGTAGTAAAGAGTGCTCGCGTAATGAAAAAGGCGGTGGCTTATCTTTTGCCTTATTTGGAAGAGGAGAAGCGGATTGCCAAAGAAACATCTCCCACTTTGGGGGAGACCGAGAGGGGGCAGGCTCAAGAACGAGAAACTGGTCGAAAAATCCTTTTAGCCACAGTAAAGGGAGATGTTCATGATATTGGGAAGAACATTGTTGGGGTGGTTTTGGCCTGTAATAATTACGACATCATCGATATGGGGGTAATGGTGCCTGCCGATAAAATTCTTGATAAAGCCATTGAGGAAAATGTGGATGTAATTGGTTTAAGTGGTTTGATTACTCCTTCACTTGACGAAATGGTGCACGTAGCCAAAGAAATGGAAAGAAGGAAGATGAAGTTACCGCTTATGGTGGGTGGTGCAACCACTTCCCGAATTCATACCGCAGTAAAGATTGACCCAGTTTATTCCGGACCAGTTGTACATGTTTTGGATGCTTCTAAAAGTGTGCCTGTAGCTGGAGAATTGATAAGCGGAGATCGCAAGGCGGATTACAAAACACAGGTGAAAAGCGAATATGCAAAGCTTCGCGAAGATCACGCAAACCGTAAAGAAATCAAGCATTACATTCCTTATAGCAGAGCTTTGGGGAATAGACTAAAAGTAAATTGGGAAGAAAAAAAATACGTAAAGCCGAGCTTCATAGGTAATAAAGTATTCAAAAACTTCGATCTGAATATTATTAGAGAGTACATCGACTGGACCCCATTTTTCCAGACTTGGATGCTGAAAGGGAAATATCCTAGAATTTTCGAAAACGAAACGATTGGCAAGGAAGCCAAAAAGCTTTTTGACGATGCCAATAAAATGCTCGATGAAGTAATTCAGAAAAACCTGCTTCAAGCCAATGGCGTGGTAGGACTCTATCCCGCCAACAGTGTTGGCGATGACATTGAAGTGTACACAGATGAGACTCGAAATGAAGTGAAAACTGTGTTTCATTGCTTGAGGCAGCAAGGCAAAAAAGGCACTGGCATTCCTAACTTGTCTTTAGCCGACTTTGTCGCCCCAAAGGATTCAGGGAAAATTGACTATGTAGGTGGTTTTGCCGTAACGGGCGGTTTGGGTATTGAGCCTTTAATTGAAAAATACGAGAAAGATCATGACGATTACAATTCTATCATGATTAAGGCCATTGCCGATCGCTTGGCAGAAGCTTTTGCAGAAGCCATGCACGCCAAAGTGCGTAAAGAGCTTTGGGCTTATGCGAAAAACGAAACCTTGGACAATGAATCCTTAATTAAAGAAAGCTATCAGGGAATTAGACCAGCACCGGGCTATCCAGCTTGCCCAGATCACACTGAAAAACCAATTCTTTTTGATTTACTCAATGCTCAAGAAGAAACGGGAATTACTCTCACAGAGTCGATGGCGATGTACCCAGCCTCTTCTGTAAGTGGCCTTTATTTTATGCACGAAGAAGCTAAGTACTTCGGTTTAGGCAAAATTGAAAAAGACCAAGTGCAAGATTACGCCAAACGTAAAGGAATGACTTTAGAAGAAACTGAGAAGTGGTTAAGCCCTAATTTAGCATACGATATTTAAATCTGATTCCCTGATTTTCTGATAACTGATCACTGAAACATGAAAGTAACCCAACATATAAAAAGAGCCAAAGGCAAAACACTCTTCAGCTTTGAAATTCTTCCCCCAAGAAAAGGCGAAAACGTAAATGGTATTTTCGATGCGATTGACCCTTTAATGGAATTTAACCCTCCGTTTATTGATGTCACCTATCATCGCGAAGAGTACATTTATAAGCAACACGACAACGGTTTGCTCGAAAAAGTAACTACCCGTAAACGGCCAGGAACGGTGGGGATTTGTGCGGCCATTATGAATAAATACGGAGTAGATGCTGTGCCTCATATTATTTGTGGTGGTTTTAATAAGGAAGAAACGGAGAATGCACTGATCGACCTTGATTTCTTGGGAATTGATAATGTGTTGGTATTGCGTGGAGATGCTATTAAATCGGAGGGAAGGTTCGTTCCAGATCCAGATGGGCATTCGTATGCTACAGAATTGATGCAACAGGTTTTGGATTTAAATCAGGGTAAATATTTACACGAAGAAGTGGAAATGGCCAAAACCAACTTTTCTATAGGAGTGGCGGGTTATCCAGAAAAACACTTTGAGGCTCCTAGTCTAAAAAGTGACATGAAATACCTAAAACAAAAAGTAGATATGGGTGCAGAGTACATCGTTACCCAAATGTTTTTCGATAATCAAAAGTACTTCGACTTTGTTGAAAAGTGCCGAAAGGCGGATATCCATGTGCCTATTATTCCAGGGCTGAAACCATTAACAACGCTTAATCATAGCACCATTCTACCTAGTATTTTCCATGTGGATTTACCAGATGACTTGGTTGATGAATTAGATAAATGTAAAGACAATAAAGCTGCGAGAGAAGTGGGTATTGAATGGTGTATTCAGCAGTCGAAAGAATTGATGGAGGCAAAAGTGCCATGCTTGCATTATTACACTATGAGCAAATCAAGTGTAATTAAGCAAATTGCTGAAAAGCTGTTTTAGAAGTTTTACGGTTGTTCAATTTGTAAACATTCATAAACCTGACCAATGCCTTCTTGAGTATCGGAAAGCACTACAAGCGTGTCTTCTGCAAGAATTTCAGTAGCTCCATTGGGTGTAATGAATTTATTGTCTCGATTTATCATTGCGATCAGCGCGGTTTTAGGGAAGTTGAGTTCCACAATTTTTTTGTTTACCGCTACACCGTTTTCGGGCATTTTTATTTCAACCATTATCGCCTTGGCAGTTTCTGAAAGCAATTCATCTAAAGGTGATTTTGGTTTAGAATCTTCTGGCAACGCCACATTAAGCCATTTTGCTATTACAGACAGGGTTGTTCCTTGAATTAGTACCGAAGACAGCGAAATAAAGAACACAATATTGAAGATCATACTGGCTTTTTCGATTCCAGCAATTAAGGGGTAGGTAGCAAAAACAATCGGTACTGCCCCTCTAAGCCCAACCCATGAAATATAGAACCGCCTTCTCATTTTCATTTTAAAAGGCGTTAGGCTTAAAAAAACACTGATTGGCCGGGCTACAAATATTTGAAAAAGTGAAATGAGTAAACCAATGCCTAAAATTGGAAGTATTTCTGAAGGATAAACCAATAAGCCTAGGGTAAGGAAAAGCACAATTTGCATGAGCCATGCCAAACCATCAAACATTTTAAGAATGGTTTTTTTATGGATTAAGTCTTGGTTGCCAAGGTAAACAGCACATAAATAAACGGCCAAGAAACCATTTCCGCCTAACGCATCGGTACCAGAAAAGGTGATAAACATAAGTGAAATCACCAAAACAGGATATAATCCTTCAAACCCAAGCTTGATTCTGTTGATAACATATTTGCTGGCCATTCCGAAAAGCAACCCAGCCACTCCGCCAATAATCATCTGTTTCAGGAACAATGGAATAATAGAGAGCAAACTCTGATCTGGATTCATCACTAGGGCTAAGAAAGCGATGGTCAATACATAAGCCATTGGGTCATTACTTCCACTTTCTAGCTCTAGGGTAGGCCTAAGGTTATTTCTAAGTGCTAAATTTTTTCCTCTTAAAATAGAAAAAACAGCTGCCGCATCGGTAGATGATATAATTGCACCAAGCAGAAGACCTTCATAAATAGTAAAGTCGGTAATGGCCCAAACGAAGGTGCCCATAGTTACTGCTGTGAGTAAAACTCCAAGGGTAGAAAGTGAGATGCCTTGCCATAAAACCGGTTTAATAGACTGCCAATTGGTGTCGAGCCCGCCAGAAAAGAGGATGAAGTTAAGCGAAACCACACCGATAAATTGAGCCGCTGAAGGATTATCGAAATAAATGCCTCCAATGCCATCTGAGCCCGCTAACATTCCAATCGCCAAGAATAATACTAAAGTGGGAACTCCAAAACGGTAGGAGGTTTTACCCGCTATAATACTCACAAAGAGCAGTAGCGAACCAATTAGCATTATGTTCTCTATAGTTAAGCTCAACTAATTTTGTTTGAAGGAAATAATAGTATCGAAGCTGCAAAGATAACTTTTGGACATTCTTTTCAGCTATTACTATCAAATTCATTTTTAAACATGAAGGTCTGGTAGGTATAAATTTACCAGACCCCCAATGATAAAACATTAAGTTATGCTTGAAGCACTTCGTTAATTTGCTTTTCCCATTTAGCAAGCAAAGGCAACTCGGTGGTTACTGAGCTGCTTTCATCTGCATTGTAAAACTCTATGCTTTGAACTTTACTTTGAGCATTCGAAGGACTTAAACTCAAGTGTAAGCGCTCAATTACTGTAACTGGTCCATCGTTTGTTTTCACTGTTCTGCCTACTTTATTCACCGTACATTTCTTGAATGGCTTTAGGTCTATCAATTGTATTTCGGGCGTTTCACCTTTCTTTTTAAAATGTATTAGTTGTTTTGTTTGAACATCTAAACCCAAACAATACACATAATTCCATACCTCACTGTGGGTGAGTTTTAAGCCCTTCTCTTGTGTTAACTGAAGAAATTCAGCGTATAATTTCTTTTCCTTTTTCTTCTGCATTCCTTGTAAATAAACAATAGGGAGCACAAATGCTGCCATGGCAGCTATACCAAATAGTGTTGTAGATAATTCCATTTTCTTTTAGATTAAATAATATTGGTGGCCACAGAACCCTATAATGAATTCTGAAACCAAAAAAAATACATGGCCAACGAGTGTTAGCTTAGAGATAAATGGGGAATACTTACGAGAAGGTATGGAATGGGAAAATGATGTCTTTCACCGAAAGACTGAGTTCAATCTGCCTAGACCGCTCTAATTCTTTGCGCCAAACGGCTTGTTTTGTGTTATCAGAACCTGATTTTTTAACGACTGCCCAGTGTGGGAGATAGTTTGTCTCAGACTCCTGAAAACTAGTTGATGTTTCTGTGACCAACTCATTAAAGACTGGTAAATGAAACAAACTTGAATAAGAGGGAGCAAATGCATCTGTAACCTGATTGGCTTGAGCGTGCTCAATTTGGCTTTTAAGTAAAGCCTGATGTAGCAAACTGTCCACACTTATTCCGTACACCAATAAGGTGAGCGATATTAGTAGGGATTTAAACAGGCTTTTCATTCGTGCAATATTAGAATATCAACTGCTATTTTTAATCGGCAAACGTGAATATTTTTTTTAATTATAGATTACTCAAAGGCAGTGAATTTGATATTTGGGCTGCCGATGAACGGATTATTTGCAACCATAAATATAAAAATGAGGTTGAAGTCAATTATTAAGCTCATTTTTAGGCTCAGAAATTAACTTTTCCCTATTATTAGGTCATGAATGTATACAACCTTATCATAGCGCTGTCATGTGTGATCATTTTTTCGCACCTATTTAATATACTTTCTAAGCGTACAAATATTCCAAGTGTTATCCTTCTAATCCTTTTGGGTATAGGAATAAAGTTTGGGCTCGATGCCTACGGAATCAATCAAGACAAGCTGATTTTTAGCACTCTAGAGCTACTAGGGGTGGTTGGTCTTATTATGATTGTTTTAGAAGCAGCGCTAGACCTTGAATTGACAAAGGAAAAATGGCCTACCATATGGAAATCCTTTCTTGTGGCTTTAATTTCGTTAGGTGGCTGTGCATTTCTTATTTCTGTCATCATTAATCACTTCTATCAAGAAACCCCACTTATTTCTTTAGTATATGCCATTCCGCTTTCTGTTGTCAGTAGTGCTATTGTTATTCCGAGCGTTACAGGGCTTATGAAAGACAAAAAGGAGTTTATGATTTATGAGAGTACCTTTTCTGATATTCTAGGAATCATGTTTTTCTATTTTTTAACAGGAAATGCCGAAACGGAACAAGCAGGAGAAGTAGTTTATGGGATTATAGGTAATATCATAATTACTATTGTTATTTCATTTGTTTTCAGTTATGGTTTGGTGTTGTTGTTTCAGAGGATCGAAGGTGAAGTAAAACTCTTTTTATTGATTGCCATGTTGATTTTGATTTATGCAATTGGCAAGCAAATGCACCTTTCATCTTTGGTAATCATCTTAACATTTGGCTTGGTAATTAATAACAGCAAACTCTTTTTTGTTGGTAAGCTACAAAAGTGGGTCAAACATGATGTAATAGATAAAATTCTGGATGAGCTCCACCTAGTCACCCGAGAAACAGCATTTGTAGTGCGAACATTCTTTTTTGTGGTGTTCGGAACCACGATTAACCTTTCAGCGCTAGTCAATTTAGAGGTATTGGGAATAAGCTTAATGATTGTAGCTTCATTTTTTGTGGTTCGATTTATTGTACTCAAGGCTTTCTTTTGGAAGAAATCAATTCTACCAGAATTGATGATTACTCCAAGAGGCTTAATTACAGTACTATTGTTCTTCTCCATTCCAGTTGAGCTTCAATCTGAATTGTTTAATGGAGACATTATTTTGATCACCATTCTATCTACCAGCATTATTATGACTTGGGGTTTGGTAAGCTTTAGTAAAAACACTGATAAATTGCCAGAAGGCATTAAAGGAGCTCGAAAAATTTCATATTTCATTGAGCGAATGGAACCGGATTTAAGACCAGTTGTGCCTATAAAAACTCAAGCCAGTTCATCCATTGTTCCAAAAAAAGTAGAGCCGAAAGTTGAACCTAAAGTGGAAGAAAAACCCGAAACAAAAGACCAATCACTAGATAATAGTGAAGAATTTGAAGGGGAGTAAATAAGCGATTTGATTCTTAATAAGGGTCAACATCAGTGATAAATTCTACTTGTGTGAAGTCCTTTTTACGAAGGGCTTCTAAGTAAGCGGCCTTTATCTTTTCTTTCACTGAGTTGATATTGTATTTGCGTTCAATTTTGAGGTAAATTTCCATTAAGTACTTGTCTCGTATTTTATTAATCGTGGGTTCATGTGGCCCTAAAACACGGTATGTACCTAGTTCTTCTATCAGAATATTCCCTAAAAATTCAGCGGCTTTTTTAGAGAGTTCTTTATCCTTACTTCTTACCAGTATTTTTACCATTCTAGAAAAAGGAGGGTAGTTGAACTTCTCTCTTTCTCTCATTTCTAGGTCGAAGAATGTGCTATAGTTTTGTTGCGAAATCAGCTTTAAAATGGGCTGCTCAGGGTTTCCTGTTTGAATAATTACTTTACCTGCAATGTCTTTTCTACCTGCTCTTCCGCTTACCTGGGTAGTCAATTGGTAGGTGCGTTCCATGGATCTGAAATCCGGAAAATGAATCATTCGGTCAATGTCGAAAACACTTACTAAACTTACACGATCAAAATCGAGGCCTTTGCTTACCATTTGCGTACCTACCAGAATGTCTATTTTCCCATCCTCAAAATCTTTAATAATGTTATGGTAGGCGTATTTCACACGAGTGGTTTCTAAATCCATGCGCTGGATTTTAGCATCTGGGAAAATCAGTTTTAAATCTTCCTCAATCTTCTCGGTTCCAAAACCTACCGTTCTAATGCGCTGGCTGCCGCAAGCAGGGCAGCTTACAGGAACAGGCTCTTTATGTCCGCAATAATGACAGTTGAGCTGGTTTTTATACTGGTGATAGGTAAGGCTTACTGCACACCTTGGGCATTCGGGAGTATAACCGCAGTCATCGCAGGTAATAAAGTTTGAATAGCCTCTGCGGTTCTGAAACACAATGGCTTGCTCTTTCTTCTCCAGTATTTCACCTAGGGCTTGAATTAGTACAGAAGAGAAATTGCCTGTGGCGGTTTTACGTTTCTTTTCTGTTCGAATATCTGCAAAAACCATTTGAGGTAATTGCGCATCTCCATAACGGTTACTGATGGTTACCAATCCATATTTACCTATTTTGGCATTGTAGAAGGACTCAACGGAAGGCGTTGCAGAACCTAAAATGGTTTTACCTCCGTGTTTATGGGCGAGGAAAAGGGCAACATCGCGGGCATGATAACGAGGAGCGGGCTCATACTGCTTGTAAGAGTTTTCATGCTCTTCGTCTACAACGATTAAACCTAAACCGGTAAAGGGTAAGAAAATGGCACTTCTTACACCTACAATGAAATCGAAACGGCCATCCAATAAACCCATCCAAACTTCTACACGCTCATTGTCAGAGAATTTGGAATGGTAAACCCCCATTCTGTCACCAAAAACCACTTTTAGTCGGTTTACAATTTGAGCGGTTAATGCAATTTCTGGAAGTAGATAAAGTACCTGCAAGCCATTGTCCAAGGCCTCCTGTATGAGTGAAATGTAAATTTCCGTTTTTCCGCTACCCGTGATCCCATGGAGTAAGGCAGTTGATTTCTCTTCAAAAATATCGAGAATTTCCTGCTTGGCTTTTTCTTGAATCTCGGAAAGGGGAGAAGCTTCAAAAACTTCCGTGTTCTCTTCAAAACGAGAAACAATTTCTTCGAACTCCTCAAATATTTTGTTCTTGATGAGTGTGTTTAGTGAGGAAACTGAGAGTCCAGCTTCGTTAATAGTACTTTTAGGAATGCCAACTTCATTTCTTTCCGGCTTGTGATAGACAGGCACCATTTGAAGGTACTTGAGCAGAATATCGCTTTGCTTTGGCCTTTTCTCAAGTTCAGCAAAAAGTGATTGAAGCGTTTTTTCATCTGTAGCATAACTTGCCGCCAGGCGTATTTTCTTGACAATTTTTGGTTTATACTTCTCCCTTACTTCCTCATAAATAATGATGACATCTTTCTGAATGAGGGATTTAATAAACTTCAGTGCGCTTTTTTGATCAATTACTTCAGCCGCTTCTTTGTAGGTAAGTGAGTCTTTGTTTTCTAGTGCCTTCAAGATCAGCAATTCTCGATCATCGAAAGGGTATTCACTATCGTTCCAATCGTTGTGTGGGTGTAATTGAATGCGCGATTCACTGCTTAGCTTAAGGCCAGAAGGTAAAGCGGCATTAATTACTTCACCAAAGGTGCACATGTAATAATCCGACATCCATTTCATTACCTCCATTTGCATGCGGGTAATGATGGGCTCGGTATCCAATACTTCTAAAATGGGCTTGGCAGCATAAATTTCAGGTCGATTCCCGTGCACCTTTTCTACAATGCCTGTAACGATTCTCTTTTTCCCGAACTGAACAATAACCCTCGTCCGCTCCTTTATATTTCCACGGTACTCCGCAGGAATGCTATAAGTGTAAAGCATGGGCACGGGTACTGGTAAAGCCACATCGGCAAACAGCACCTGCTCATTTGCATCGTCAATATTGAGTTGTTCTATCGTCAAATCGTTAGGGAAATACTTTGGTTTGGAACCTTTGGCAAGGTTAGAAATATTCCTCGTCTGCCAAAACTATTTTCTATCCTGAATAAGATTTATTGCATCACTTGCTGAATTTACCGGCAGCTGACAGGCTTTATTGAAGCAAACATAAAATGTGGTTTGATCATTAAGCCTGCCTCGGTTGGCCAATAGTTCTAGTTTACTTGTGCCTTCGTTTTCCGCTCCAACCAACACCTTATTCGGCATAAATTGATCAAAGAAACTAAAGGCCTGTGTTTGAATATCATCACCCACCATAACGATTTCGGCAGTAGGTGTTACCATTTGGGTAGCCAAACAAGCCCAATTGGTCAAATATTGAGGTTCTACCATCACCATTTTCTTGGCCCGACCGAGCATTTCGATTGCCATGTTAGTGTAGATTTGGTTGCTGGTGATGGTACCCAAAGCATATAGATTTTGAGCCATCAGTGAATTTGACCCCGGAATAACGTTGTCGAAAATCTCTTTTTTTCTGGCAATCAGCTTTTCAGATTCATCATTGGTGAAGAAGAAAAAGCGCTCTTTTTCATCGTAAAAATGTGCAATGGTATATTCTGTCAATTGCACGGCTTCGTTCAGCCACTTTTCATTATAGGTGACTTGATAAAGTGCGCTAAAGGCTGAAATTACCGCAGCGTAATCTTCTAAATAGGCATTAATGCTGGCTTTCCCTGCTTTATAATTTCGAAATAGCCCTTTTCCGTTTTTCATTTTGGCACAAATAAACTCCGCATTTTTAATTGCCATTTGAAGAAACTCTGGTGCTTGAAAGCTGGCGTAGGCATCTACCAAACCTTTGAGCATAAGTCCATTCCAGCCAGAAAGTATTTTATCGTCTAGGTCAGGGCGCACTTTGGTTTCTCTTTGCTTGTGTAGTTTTAGGTTAGCAGCTTTAACCAAGTCTTGTAGTTCTTCTAAAGAAAGATCATGAGCCTTTGCAAACTCTGAGTCGGAGTGGGTTCTATGCGGAATGTTTTTTTGAGGCTCCCAGTTTCCTTTTTCAGTGAGGTTATAATAGGCGATCATCAGTTCGGCATCGGGGCCTAGTACCTCACGAAACTCTGCCGCTTGCCAACAGTAGAATTTACCTTCTTCCCCTTCACTATCTGCATCTAAGGCTGAATAGAATCCGCCTTCTTCGGTGGTCATTTCTCTTTGTAGCCATTCAATAGTTTGAAAAACGATTTCTTTGTAAAGCGGGTCTTTTGTGGCTTGAAAGGCTTCTGAATAGAGGCTTACGAGCTGCCCATTGTCGTAAAGCATTTTTTCAAAATGAGGGGCAAACCAATCGGCATCGGTAGAGTATCGGGTAAAACCACCCCCAATTTGATCGTAAAGACCACCGAAAGCCATTTTATTGAGTGTGAGCTTTACATGTGCCAAAGCGGCTTCGTTTTGATTCGCTTCAAATTCGCGAAGCAAAAAGGAATAAATAACAGGCATTGGAAATTTGGGTGCTTTGTTCATGCCTCCTTTTTCCTTGTCAAAATTCTGACTCAAGATATTGAACATTTGGCTCAAATCTGCTTTACTGAAATCCGCCCCGATGGAGTTCAAACCGTACTTTTGAATATCGCTCACACTGAGCGAGTTCATAAATCCTTCAGCCGATTTTTCTAATTCGGCACGTTGCTCTTTAAATACTTTGGCGATTTGAAGCAATAGATTTCCCCAACCTTGTGCTGGAAAGTAAGTGCCTCCATAAAATGGGCGCTGATCGGGTAGGAGAATGGCATTCAATGGCCATCCACCTTGCAAACCCATGGCATGCACGGCATCCATATACACTTGATCCACATCTGGGCGCTCTTCTCTGTCCACTTTGATGCACACGAAATGCGTGTTCATTATTTCAGCAATCTTCTCGTTCTCAAAGCTTTCTCGTTCCATTACATGACACCAATGGCAAGCTGAATAGCCAATACTCACAATAATCGGCTTGTCTTCTTTCATGGCCTTTTCTAAAGCTTCTTCGCCCCAAGGAAACCAGTCTACAGGATTATAGGCATGCTGTAAAAGGTAAGGGGAGGAAGAATGGATCAGTCGATTGGCTTGATGAGGCATAAGTATTCGGTTTTTGATGTTGGAAGAACGAACCTTGAGCCGTTCTGCTTACGAAGATCGCATAGAATTTAGAGCCTAAAAAGTTTTCAGGACTTCTATTCGAAATGAATTTGGATGAAGTAAAATGAAATGGTTAGATTCTTCTGCAAATTTCCTTTAGCAAAACGACCTTCTTTTTTCAAAATTCCTCGTTCCGAACACTAAACACTAAACACTAAACACTAAACACTAAACACTAAATCCCCTTTGCCATTAGTTCCTTCAGCTTTTTCTCAATTACTTCTCGATTTTTGGCAGAAAGCATCCATTTAGGTAATCTACTTTCCAAGCTTCGGTTACTCCAGCCATGCTCATTGGGCTGACGTTCTCTCGTTTTGTTCGAAATGAAATTGAGTAAGTAGTCGAGGTGTTCTAGATTGTAGCCAAAAAGTACTTCTCCTTTAACTTCGGTTGTATACCATAATGGGTACTTGAAGTAACAATCAACCGGATGTCCCATGAGAATTCCTCCCGAATTGAATAAGCTGCTTCCTGTTTGAAAAACATTTCCTTTACCCATCCAATTTTTTGTAGAACCACAACTTACACAAGTAAACCTTGTCTCTGCTCGGTTTTCTGGATTTGAAGTTACAACTGCTTTGGCTTTGCAACTGGGGCATTCTACATCAATTCGATTGATGAACTGCTCTATATAGGTGAATTCTGGTTTCATTTTTTAAAGAACATATTACCGCCATTACTATATACAGGGAAATTGGGAGGAACCACCATAATGTTATTATAGCGCATGTGGCGGAATTCTTCGTAAGGGTTATCAAGCTGGCTCATGATTTCATTGGCTAAATGGGGCAGAGAAAAGAAAACAAACTCCCCAATGCCAAGAATAACCCAATCGTCAATTTCATGACGCATTCTTTGGCAGGGCAAAGTATCCGATTTAGACATCTCAGCAAACTCTTTATGTGTCTCTTCTGTCCATTCGTAATATGTCAGCAGTTCACTAGAAGTCTTTTTTAAATAGGGTGCGATAATGGTTTCCCAATGCCTTAATTTCCTGATGTTGGGAATTTCCTCTTTCAAGAATAAAGCAACAGCATGCGCCAAACTCTCAATCACCAAAGCAGGGTGCTCACCACTTCCGCCACCAATAACCAACTGATTGGTAGTACAAATAAAATCTCCGTCAATATCTTCTAAAGGATGATAAACAGAGATTATCCCTAAGTACCCTACTAGTTCGTGTTTGAAAGAATCAATATGGCCCATGCTAAAAGTTTGACTTGAAAGTGCTTAAAACTTCCCAGATAACAAAAAGGATTACTACCTTCTAAATACTAATTTCTAAGCCCTTGTTAAAAAATGTTATTCAGCATCTACAGCAGGGTAGTTTAAAGCTTAACCCTTATCTTCGAAGCTAAATATTTTCTATTTCATACGTTGAAAGAAAAGGAAACGCGATAATAGCTTTGAAAACGACTTTGTATACCATTCTTCTTGTTCTTTTTTGCAATCAGGTAATGCTGTTGGGGCAATCCCAAAGCCATATTAAAATGGATAGTATTAACTCCAGTTTTGATGAACAAAACCCTGTGCTTACTCCCGATGGAAAACGTATGTATTTTGTTCGCTCTGGTCATCCTCGCAACGAGGGTGGTGTGATTGATCGAGGTGATATTTGGTATTCAGACAAAACAGAAACTGGTTGGTCTGTAGCCAAACATGGTGGTAGCACTATTAATCACACGGGTTTGAATGGCATTGTCGGTTTTTCAGCCGATGGTGAAAGGATTTACTTATTGAATTATAAAGACGCTTTAGGGAATTTACAGAAAGGAATTGCCATGGCAGAATGGGTGAAAGACCATTGGTCGGTGCCACAACCAGTAGATATTCGCTACTTCGAAAATTTTTCAGGGTATATCAGCGGCTCTATTTCACCAGATGAAAAAGTAATGATTCTGTCCTATAAAAGTTACGATACTTATGGGAACGAAGACCTCTATGTTACCTTTAAAGAAAGTAATGGCAGTTGGACTCCACCAGAAAACATGGGTGTGGACTTGAACACTTTGGGGGAAGAATGGGCACCTTATTTGGCACCCGATTTAAAAACCTTGTACTTCTCCTCAAATGGTTTTGGAGGACAAGGTGGCCGCGATATTTTTGTAAGTCAACGCAAAGACGGTACCTGGAAAGACTGGACAGATCCTGTAAATCTTGGTTCTGAAGTAAATACAGCTGGAATGGAGTTAGGCTATAACATTCCTAAATTGGGTGAATTGGCTTATTTTTCTTCTACCCAAAACAGCGAGGGTTTTGGCGATATTTTCGGTTTCCCATTAAATAAAACAGAAAAGGTGTTGCAGGAAATTGTATCCAAAACAGAAGCGCCAATTTCTCAAGTAACCACTCCAAAGACACCAGATAAACCAGTAGTAGTGATGACCATGCAGGTGTTGGATATCCGCAACGACAAACCCGTAAGCGGTTTGGTGAAACTAAACTTTGGAGAAAAGGAAGTTGAAGTGAATACTGCCGATTTAGATTCCCCAGACAAGAAATTTTTAGTGACCATTGAGGAAGGCCTTGAAGTGAATGTAGAGATTGAAGCCGATGGTTTTCTCAAGTACAAAGAAACCTTTGTGGCTTCTGCTAAGCCATTACAAGGTGATATTGAGGCCAAAGCTGTTGAAGGTTTTAGGCTTACACCAAGAGAGGTAGGTACTAAAATTCAAATTCCGAATGTGCTTTTTAATGAAGGTACTTCCTCTTTTGCCGATGCAAAAACTACCGCAACTCAACTAGAAATTTTGATTGAGTTGATGAAAAACAACCCAGACTTGGAAATTCGTTTGGAAGGCCATACCGATAATAGGGGTAATCCTAAGTTGCTCAAAGAGCTTTCATTAGATCGCGTAAATGCAGTTAAGGATTATCTGGTAGAAAAAGGAATCTCCGGAAAACGCATAGAAACCGTAGGTTTTGGGGGCGAAAAGCCCGTAGGCCAAAACTCAACCGATTCTGGCCGAGAAAAAAACCGCAGGGTTGAGTTTATCATTATTAAGTAAAAACGTCATTGCGAGGAATGAAACCTGTGAGAACAGGGTTTCATGACGCGGCAATCCGTCAGAGTAACCCTCATTTTTATAAAATCACAAAAGCCTAAAACGCGGAAAAAGATCTATATGGTTGTCAAAACCTTATAGGTCTGGAAACAGCATACCGCTCCGATTAAGCCCTTTTTAGACCGTCATCCTGAGCCTGTCTCAGAATCCGCCTGCTACTTTTAATTGAGAGCAGAAGCATGTAAATCCATCCCTCGATTAACTTCAGTGCAAAGGCTTAAACCGTTGAAACGGTTTGTGGTGGTTGCGTGTATATAGCCCACGGTTTAAACCGTGGGCTATATGTGTAAATGTTTCTGGGGAATGGTTTTAACCATTTCTGCGGACAGAGTCCTTGATTAATAAATCGTCACAGGTTCGGAGAACCTGCGACAATGTTCAGAATAATAGAGATGAAATATTTTCTATCCAATTTTACGAAAGGATCGACTGATCCTTTAACTTTATTGGTAAGCATTTTTTTCCAAAAAGGAAAGAAGACGAAGAAAGGGTAAATGGAAAGAGCTAGTGGAATTGATTTTCATGACACTATTTTGGCTATTCATTGAATCGGTACCAATAAAAAGCAACAATTCCCTTTGATATAGAACGTGCAATGATGGGGCAGATACCAACAAGTGCTATTTTAGGAAAGATATATGGGAGTATTAGAAAATTTAACAGAGGATCTGAAGAGGTATCAAACGGAGCTTGCAAAGCTGCTTAATGCGATTCCAAAAGAGAAAATCACAGAACTCATTGAGAACATACCCTCAGATCTATCAATGGGTAGCATGATCTTGTGTTCTTGCCAAGATGGTTTTTTGGTTTTCATTAAAAATCAATTCAATCATAAATATAGCATTGAATATCAAGATGAAATGCAAAAAATGATGACTGAAGTTTTCGATGAACGCAGTAAGGAGATATTTACATTTTATGATCCGTTGACATTGTTTGTTTCATTTGGCCATAAAGTGCAATTCGGTACTCAACCAAAGGATCAGTTCAAAGATAATGTATTCGTTCTTCTAGTTGAAGATATACCTGGAAGCCGTCTTTATCCAGAATACAGTAAAATACTTCTTATTGGGTCCTGTTTTTATGAAAATGGCGATTTCAATCCACTCGAAATGGCTGAAAGGGACTTTCAAAATGCTTTATCAAAGAAAAATTTAAAGTCTAAAAATCGTGCACTGGATGTCCTCTCAAAGTTCGAAGTGCTTATTGATAATGCTCAGAATGAAGAGGATATTCAGAAATTCTTAAATGACCATCCTTATATAATTCAACCTAACTATGAATCAGTTTTAATCAAACCTAAGATATCGAACAAATACGTGGCTGACTATGCATTTTCTATTAGAAAGCATGGAACACTAGATTGGACTTTCGTTGAAATTGAGGCCTCCTCAAAAAAAATATTTACAGCAAAGAGTCTTTTTAGGACAGAATTTACTCAGGCGAAGGGGCAGCTTCTGGAATGGGATGACTACATAGCGCAAAACATAAAATTCCTTAAAGATGATTACCCTAGTCTACACAAACCAAATTACACTCTTGTCTTTGGTAGAAACTCAGAGATTGATGACTATCGAAGAGGAATCCTAAGGTCTGAATTTGGAAATTCGAGCAATAGGAATTTCTCAACGTATGATGACCTTATTGAGAATTTTAAGGCTCTAATAGAAAGGTTAAACTTCTAATTAAAAAATTCTCCTTGAACCTAAGAACAGATGACGAGTTTTTCACTCACCTTCAAGTCATTCCTAGGTCTCGTTCGCTAAAAACTCTGAGAAGGTAATATCTAAAAGCACGGAAACCATTGAAATGGTTGATGGAGGTTGTGTATTGTATAGCCCACGGTTTAAACCGTGGGCTATACGCATAAATGTTTTTGGGGAATGGTTTTAACCATTTTTATAGGAAAGTCAACTTCAAAATCTCCCAATCTCTTGGTTGAATATTAAGAGAATAACGATCTTGCCATTGAATGAATGAACAATGCGCGAAACCACACAAACCTACTTCCCGAGCTTAGAAAACATTAAGGCAGCCCAAACTATCCTCAAAGGAATTGTTACGCATACTCCCTTAATGCCCAACTTTACCTATTCA
Source organism: Roseivirga seohaensis (assembly GCF_001592945.1). Taxonomy (GTDB): domain Bacteria; phylum Bacteroidota; class Bacteroidia; order Cytophagales; family Cyclobacteriaceae; genus Roseivirga; species Roseivirga seohaensis. The sequence goes on along the minus strand of NZ_LRPB01000034.1, from coordinate 97,277 downwards.
GATAAATTTGGGGCGAAGATCACTTTCAAACGTGAAGACCTTCAGGTGGTGCGTTCTTACAAAATCCGTGGGGCTTATAATAAAATTAGCGGGCTTTCTATTGAAGAAAAGGGCAGTGGTGTGGTGTGCGCCAGCGCTGGAAATCATGCCCAAGGCGTAGCGCATTCCTGTTATTTATTGAAGGTGAAAGCTACCATCTTTATGCCAGCGCCTACACCAAGGCAAAAGGTGGAGCAAGTCCGCTTTTTCGGAAAGGAGTTCGTAGAAATTGTGCTTGTTGGCGATACCTTTGACGATGCCCAAAAAGAGGCCATTTCATTCTGTAATAAGCACTCAAGCATTTTTATTCCTCCTTTTGATGATCAAAAAGTCATTGAAGGACAAGGAACTGTCGGCTTAGAGATTCTGGAAGATTGTGGCAATCCTATTGACTATCTTTTCTTACCTATTGGTGGAGGCGGTTTGGCCTCTGGTGTTGCTTCTGTGTTTAAAACCCTAAGTCCGCAAACGAAGATTATCGGGGTAGAACCTGCCGGTGCGCCAGCCATGAAGAATTCCATTGCTTTAGGCAAAAACACCAAGCTCGACAGTATCGATAAGTTTGTCGATGGTGCAGCAGTACAGCAAGTAGGCGATTTGACTTTCGAGATTTGCCGGAAGCGTTTAGATGCAGTAGTTACGGTTCCTGAAGGACTGATTTGTAGCACGATGCTCGAACTTTATAACCGCGATGCCATTGTGGTGGAGCCAGCGGGTGCATTGTCTGTGGCCGCTTTGGGCCAATTTGCTGAAGAAATTAAAGGCAAAAATACAGTATGTGTTCTCTCTGGTTCGAATAACGATATTTCTCGTACCGAAGAAATCCGTGAGCGCTCTTTGCTCTACGAGGGTTTGAAGCACTATTTCATTGTACGTTTTCCGCAAAGAGCAGGAGCATTGAAGGAGTTTTTGGTGGAAGTGCTTGGCCCAACTGACGATATCGTTCATTTTGAATACACCAAGAAGACCGCACGCGAAAAAGGACCTGCCTTAATTGGGATTGAGCATCAGCAAAAAGCCGATTTTGACGGGCTAATGCAACGAATGAAAGAGAAGGACTTGAATTTTGAGTACCTGAATGAAAAGCCTGATTTATTCGGTTTTATCGTTTAGTGAACTCATTTCTCTAACACAGCAACAGCATAATTTCGGTTGATTAGTTCATTGGCTGTGCCTATTACATTTTCAGTTTTGTTATGAATACTGATAAGCTTAAAGCTCGATTTACTTACTAAATCTGAAAGGTCTTGATTGTTGTAGAGCTGGAATTTCTCTTTAACAAAGGGAAGATCTTTCATGAAATCCTTTTGCGCAAAAGCGATTACAAACGTACCATTGGGTTTCATTACCCTATGAATTTCTGCTAAGAACTGAAGTGGTTTTTTCCAGAAGTAAATGGTGTTCGCTGTCATAACCTTATCGAAGGAATTTTCTGGAAAAGGAATACTGATGCCATCATAGCGTGTAAATTCAACACTTTGTTGCTTTAGATGTTCCTTGTTCTTAAGCTCAGCTTCGGTTTTCATGGTTTCCGAAATTTCAAGGCCATAGAACTGAATGTTTTCGGCTTGTTCTAAAATTATGGGTAGGTGATGGCAGTTTCCATGTCCAATTTCAAGAACCTTGTTACCACTGGCAATAGCCAAAGCATTGATAGATGAAGTGATCATCCCCAGATTCGTGGAATACATATTTTGCCCTATATCTATTCCAAATTGCCCGTTTGGACAACTTAATTGATTTTCTATTTCGATGAGCTGTTCTGGGCTAAGATTTTCCAATGTGTGCAATGTTACCGTAAATGTGCTATAATCGTTACGGAGTACGGAATGGATGGTTTTGTTTTAATTATTCATTAATTATAGAGGCATTTACCTTATCATTGAAATAGAATGACGAATTTTTCAGCCATAGTCTTAGCTGCAGGGCTTTCTTCGAGAATGGAAGGGGGTCCTAAACTTCTAATGTCTATTGAAGGAGAAACCATTTTTGAACGAAGTTTAAAGTCCATTATAGAAGCAGATTTTTCAGAAATCATTGTGGTTTTAGGAAAGGAAGCAGATAGGATAGAAATTTTGATTCCAAAAGATGATAGGCTTAGAATCGTAAAGAATACCATTTTTGAGCAAGGAATGACTTCTTCCATCCAAACTGGAATTGCTGAAGCAGCAGGCGATGTATATGTCATTTGTCTAGCCGATATGCCCTTTTTAACCGCGGCAGATCATAATCAGTTGATGCATCGTTTTAGGGAAGAGAATGGGAAGAATATCCTTGTTCCCCTGTGCCATGGTCAGAAGGGGAACCCCGTATTTTTTGCCAGTGACTATCAACGGGAAATTTTAGCGCATACCGATCCAAACGGTTGCAGCCAGCTCGTAAAACGAAATACAGAAAAGGTAGACTTCTTTGAAACCAACAACCTTCGTTTTACCTTAGATATTGATACCCAAACCGATTTAGATAAGTTTACGAATGCTGAATAAAGAAGAGCTCATACGCTATAACAGGCAAATAATTCTGCCCGACTTCGGTATTGAAGGACAAGAGAAACTTAAGTCCTCCAGTGTCTTGGTGATTGGTGCAGGTGGTTTGGGCATTCCTAACCTTAGCTATTTGGCTGCAGCAGGAGTGGGGCGAATTGGATTGGTGGAATTTGATGAAATTAGTCTTTCCAACTTGCAGCGTCAGGTGATGTACAAGACTAACCAAGCAGGCGAATCGAAAGGCAAATCTGCTGTTAAGATGATTCAAGAATTGAACCCCAACGTGTCAGTTGATTATTTCGAAACGCGATTGGATGCCGAAAATGCACTAGAGGTCATTGGAGATTTTGACTTGGTGGTAGACGGTAGCGACAACCTGCCTACACGATATTTGGTCAACGATGCCTGTGTGCTGTTAGGTAAACCCTTGGTGTATGCCGCAGTTTTTCGGTACGAAGGTCAAGTGAGTGTATTCAATGCCCAAAGAAAAGACGGTAGCCGTGGGCCAAATTACCGAGACCTTTTCCCTACACCGCCACCGCCCGAGATGGTGCCCAGCTGTAATGAAGGGGGTGTATTTGGAGCGCTCACTGGCATAATAGGTGCCATGCAGGCCAATGAAGCCATTAAGCTTCTAGCAGGGCTTGGAATTCGATTAGATGGAAGGTTATTTCTTTTTGATAGCCAGTATTTTACTGCACGGTTTTTAAATATTAAGTCTAATTCAGAAAACCCTGTTTCAGGTGACCATCCTACAATTACTGAATTGATAGACTATGAAGCCTTTTGCGGCCTGAGTGAAGTTGAAAATGAAGCCGATGATATCACAGTTCAGGAGTTACATCAGATGATTAAATCGGGAAATGCTCCTTTTATTCTGGATGTGCGTGAACCTTATGAATATGCTATTTCCAACTTGAATGGGCTTAATATTCCACTTTCCAACCTCGAAAATGAGATTGGGCAGTTGTCTCAAAATGAAATAACAGTCATTCACTGCAAAAGCGGTCAACGCAGCCTAAAAGCCCTTGAATTTCTTAAAAAAGAGGGTTTTTCAAAAATCAAAAACTTGAAAGGCGGAATATTGGCTTGGCAAAAAGAGATTGATCATAGCATTGAAATCTATTGATTCATGGACTACGAATTGATTTTCTTCTTTTTCGCAATTGCCTTTCTGTATTCCTCTGTAGGCTTTGGTGGTGGCTCGAGTTACTTGGCCATTCTATCGCTTTATAGCTTTGAGTATCGATTGCTACGCACTATTGCGCTGGTTTGTAATCTTATCGTGGTAAGTGGCGGCACCTACCTCTTCGCGAAGCAAGGTCATATTAAGTGGAAGAAGACTTTACCGCTGGTTTTGGTAAGTGTTCCCTTAGCATTTCTTGGGGCTAGAATTCCCTTTAAAGAAAATGTCTTCTTCATTATATTGGGTTCAACCTTGGCCGTTGCTGGCATCATCATGCTGTTGGAAGATTACTTGAGGAAGGCGAGTATAGAGAAAGCATCAAAAGAAAAGAAGGACATGCCAATCGTGAATGGAGCCATTGGTGGTGGCATTGGTTTGTTGGCAGGTTCCGTTGGGATTGGAGGCGGAATTTTTCTTTCGCCTTTACTGCACATTATTCATTGGGACAAGGCTAAAACCATTGCCGGTACTGCTAGCTTTTTCATTCTGATTAATTCCGCATCGGGTTTGGCGGGGCAACTTAGCCAGGACAATTTGGCGTTCGACTTTGAAATGATTTTGTACTTGGGGCTTAGTGTTTTGTTAGGAGGTCAATTGGGCTCCAGGCTTTCTGTTTTTAAGCTTTCGCAGAAAAAGGTGAAAATGCTCACTGCATTATTGGTATTATTTGCTGGCGGCCGCTTATTATTGAAGTACCTTGGTTAAAAAGAGATAAGATGAAAATTGAAGTGATTGCTTTTGGCATAGCAAAGGATATTCTGAATAGTAATCAAGTGACGTTAGAAATGGAGGAACAGAGTTCTGTGGCCGATGTGCGCCAAGCTTTGGTCGATCTCTATCCGGCATTCCAAGGGCTTGCTTCTCTGCAATTGGCCGTAAATGCCGATTATGTGAGCGATGATTATTTGATTAAAGAAAATGACGAGGTGGTGCTAATTCCACCTGTAAGTGGCGGATGAAAACATTGATTCATATTACTTCTGAAAAACTCGATCCTCAAGCTTGCTTAGAGACTATTTCTTATCCTGAATGTGGGGGGATTGTCAGTTTTGTAGGTACGGTGCGCAATCAAACCAAAGGTAAACCAGTGCTTAAATTAGAATTTGAAGCCTATGAGAAAATGGCTTTGAAGGAAATGCAGAAGATTGCCGATCAAGCCAAAATTAAGTTTCAGGTAGAAGAGGTTCTCATTCATCACCGCACAGGATTGGTGAAAGTTGGAGAGGAAGCCGTGGTGATTGTAGTGGCAGCTCCGCATCGAAAAGCCGCTTTTCAGGCCTGTGAGTATTGTATTGATACCCTAAAAGAAATGGTACCCATCTGGAAAAAGGAGTTTTTTGAAGATGGCGAAGTGTGGGTTTCTGCACATCCCTAATTTCAACTTAGAGAGTTCTAATTAATTTTCTCTTTTAAGAACCTACGCAAATCTTTATTTGCCCCATACAAAACTAAAATATCGTCTTTCTCTAAAACTAAGCTGGCTGAAGCTACCCCTTGTACTCTTTGTTCTATTTTGCTTTTGCCTAGCACACTCTTCACCTTTGTTGGTTTAATGGTTGTAAGCACCAGTAAATCGAAATTTTCTCTAAAACGCACTTCTTGAATTGTTTGACCGATGTGTTCTTCAGGCACATTGGCTTCAATAATACTATAGTCTTCGCCTAATTCGTATGAGTCTACCACATTATTCATACAGAGCTTTTTGGCCCAACGTTCTGCGGTTTCTTGTTCTGGGTGAACAATTTCATCTACACCTAAGGCTTTGAGTACCTTCTCGTGCAATGGATTAATGGCACGGCTAATCAATCGTTTTACTTCTAAATTCTTAAACAAGGCAGTAACCATCACGTTTGAGCCTTGGTCTTCACCAATCGCAATAATTACAATATCTGTGTCTTTAAGCGGTAACCCCGATACCGTAAATTCATCGGTAGCATCCATACAAATGGTATGGGAAATCTTCTCTTTGAACGAATCAACCTTAGACATGGAAGTATCAATCCCAATGACTTCATTTCCTTGAGCGGTTAGCTTTTCAGCCAACGAAGCCCCAAAATTTCCTAATCCAACTATGATGTATTTCATGGTTTCAGATTTTAATTGATTGTAATTTCTTCGGTAGGATACCTGTAACTCTTGTGTTTCACTTTATCTAAAATGGCGATCATAATGGATAACATGCTTACTCTACCTACAAACATGATAATAATGAGCATGATTTTGCTCATACTACTTAAATCGCCAGTAATGCCCAAGCTTAAGCCTACGGTACTGTAAGCTGAAAAACACTCAAAAGCAATTTGCATTAAGCTTTTGTCATTATCGAATATGGAAATAACCATTACGCCAACACCAATCACCAAAAGGGAAAGTGATATAATCGCATAAGATCTTCTGACTGATATATCAGCTATTTCTCTTCTAAACACTTCAATTTTTGTTTTTCCTCTGGCAATACTTAGAATGTTAAGGGTGGCAATGGCAAAAGTGCTAGTTTTAATTCCCCCACCGGTTGAAGAAGGTGACGCTCCAATCCACATTAAAAGTAATGTTATTACTAAAGTTGGGAAGCTCAAGGCTGCCATATCTACAGTGTTAAAACCAGCAGTTCTTGGTGTGGCAGCCCCAAATAGGGCCGTAACTATTTTTCCGAAGAACCCATGCTCGGCCATTGTGTTGTTATACTCTAGAATAAAGAATATTACAAAACCAAAGGCAGTCAATGAAATGGTGGTGATTAGGTTGATTCTGCTGTTTAGGTTGAGTACCCATGGCTTATAATTCTTTAGCCGACTTGAAAAGGTAAACACCTGTGATAAACGATATTTCAAATAATTTAGAATGTTGACTACAATAGGAAAGCCTAAACCGCCAAATACAAAAGTGAAAATCAGTACAATCTGTAGAAAGTAATTGAATTTAAAGCCGACATCATATATACCATTGCTGAGGGTGGAAAAGCCCGCGTTACAGAATGCCGAAATGGAATGAAATACAGCAAAAAATATTTGATCGTATTGAGACTCAAAAGTGCTGGCATCTAAACTAAAGTATATCATTGTGGCTGACATCATTTCAATACCAAAGGTGATTATGAGCACATACTTTAAGGTAGAGAATACTTCGCTAAGCTTTTTTGAATTACTCATGTCGCCCAATGCCAATTGGTTTTCATAAGTAGCACCGTCTTTAAAGAAATAGCTGAAGTAGCTGGCAAAAGTCAAAATCCCCAAGCCGCCAATCTGAATTAGGCATATGATTATAATTTGCCCGAATTCTGTAAAATAACTTCCTGTATCTACTACAATTAACCCTGTAACACAAACCGCACTGGTAGAAGTAAAGAAGGCGTCAATAAACGAAATTCCGTCATAGGTAGCTCGTGGAAGCATTAGAAGCACCGTGCCCAGTAGAATGATGACTAAAAAACTGATGATAAAAAGTTGAGCGGGGTTCAGTATTGTACGTTTGTAAATAAGCCTCAGCTCTGAAAATTCCCTAATAAAGGTCAAGATTACGGCAGACTTTATTAGGTTGTCGTTGAATAGTATCGGATGAAGTTTGTGGTTTGCTCCATTTATTAAATGAAGGTAAAGAACAGTTATAGTGATGAGAACACTAAGGATATCAAAAACGAGTACTTTAGTTTTTTTTGGTTTTTTCTTCCCTATATACCGAAAAAAGGTAGATGTGAGCCCAATTCCCAGAACAACAAAATAATAACCATTGATGATGCTTTGAGAAAGGTCTGATTGAGTGTAGCCAAAGTCGGCAATAAAAACCACTATTCCTGAAAGGCTAATCCAGAAAGCGAGGTGGTCAAGCCGCTTTAAATTGAAATTCATTATAAAAACATTTTCTGCAAACCAGCCCAAAGGGCTTTTTTCAAAGCTACAGTGTTTTCTATTTTTCCAAGGTCATCTGCCTTTAAAAACAACTTCTTACGGTCTTCTTTGACTTCGTAAACAGGGCTGTTATTATAACTGTCTAGTTTTTCAGAATTAAAAACTAAGACATGACGGTGGTTAAACTCATTCAGTACTGCTGCAATCTGCTCTGCGGAAGCTTCTTTTACATTCACCAAAAGCACATCGTCTAAACTTCGTTTTACCGAAGCCATAACTTTAAGAAGAAAGGCCTTTTTCTCAACTTCCAATTGAGGTTGATCAGCTTCGAAAAAGATAATACAATGCTTGAGGTTGTTACCTTCAGTAGGGAGGGGCTTAATATAAACCGGTTTATCGTCTTCCAAAACTGGCTGTTTTGGAGGGGAAGGGCTAACCGGTTCGGTACTAGTTTCCGTTACGCTTTCAACCAATAGCTCTTGGGTTGAGGTTGCCACAAGGTCATCCTTGATGAGATAAATTTCTTCAGTAATAAAATGAGAAAGAAATGAGTTATCCTCAGCCATAGCACCAATTGGTTGTTTTGCTAAATCTAACAATTGTAATGTAAAATACAGACTACGATTCGAAGAAAAGACTCTTTAATTCCGTAGCCTCATCTGGTTTCATTCTTTTTGCTAAAACCAATCGTAACTGTCTTCTTCTCAAAGCTCCATCGTACTGTTCTTGTTCTTCAGGAGTTTCAGGTACTAGTTCTGGAACATCAATAGGTCTTCCGCTTTGGTCTACCGCCACAAAGGTGAAATAGGCACTATTACTTTTGAATTTTCGACCAGAAGGAATGTTTTCAGCCCATACTTCGCAATACACTTCCATAGAAGAGTTGAATGAACGCGTTACATTGGCGGTAAGCGTTACTACATCGCCTAAAGCAATAGGTTTGCCGAATGAAATGTTATCGGCAGAAGCAGTTACCACTATACGGTTTGAATGTTTTTGTGCTGCAATAGCGGTATTAATGTCCATCCAATGCATCAGTTTACCTCCCATAAGGTTGTTAAGCGTGTTGGTGTCGTTAGGGAGAACTAGCTCCGTCATCGTTACACGTGAGTCTTTAGTGGTTTTTTTCTTTACTGGCATAACTGTCTTTTGTGTTGCAAAGCTAATGCGGTTCGTTGAAAGAACGGAAGGGAATTTGAATTTTATAAAATAATAAAATTACATATTTATGTATGTAAAAATATGTAAATTAATATATGTTGATAATTACATATCTATTTTTTCCAACCATCATCGCCCAGTAGGGGTACAAACTTGAAATCGTGGAAAACTTCTTTTCGAAGCTTATTACCTTCAAGCCTGGTAAGTCTGAGCATTTGTTGGGTTTTGGTATTACCTACAGGAATTACCAAACAACCGTTTACTTTGAGTTGATCTATAAGTGCATCGGGAACAGTAGGAGCGCCAGCAGTAACGATTATTTTATCGTAAGGAGCAAACCTTGGCAAACCTAATGATCCATCTCCAAAGAAGAAATTTGCCTTGTAGCCCATTTCGGGTAGGGCAAATCGGGTACGTTCGTAAAGTTCTTTTTGATATTCTATAGTATATACTTCGGCACCCAGCTCTAAAAGTACTATCGACTGATAACCCGAGCCTGTTCCTATTTCTAAAATCTTATCTCCTGGTTTTACATTGAGTAATTCTGTTTGAAAGGCTACGGTGTAAGGTTGAGAAATAGTTTGGCCAGCGCCAATGGGAAAAGCTTTATCCTGATAAGCATGTTCTACCAAGGCATTCTCAAAGAAAAAATGGCGCGGAATTTTACCAATAGCGTCTAAAACGCGTTCGTCTTTAATGCCTTTAGAGCGAACCACTTTTACAAGTTGTCTTCGCATTCCCTTATGTCTGTAACTATCTTCCATATTGAAGAAACTGCTTTGCAGTTTGAGATGCTGTATTGAATTGATCTGCGTAAAATGAGAGAAAGCGCTAAAAAAATCAATTTCTTAACGCTTTCTTTTTGAATGATTTAGCTCAATTTACCCTATTCGGTAATTGAAATCAAGTAATAATTTTTTCTCCCTTTCTGAACCAAAAAGTACTTATCCTGAAGAAGTCGAATAGCAGGTTTTGCATTCATGTCTTCAATTTTAACCTTGTTAATGCTCACACCGCCATTTTGCAGCATTCTGCGGGCTTCACCTTTAGATTTGAAGATTACCTCTTGGGTAACCACAGAAAGTAGATCAATTGAATTTTCAGCTTGATCTAATTCCGTTTTTGAAATTTGTACTTGAGGAACGCCTTCAAATACTGAAAGTAAAGTGTCTTCATCTAAAGACTCTAGATCTTCAGTGGTAGACTTTCCGAAAAGAATGTTTGACGCTTTAATAGCGGTTTTTAAGTCTTCTTCAGAGTGTACTCTCACGGTAATATCCTCTGCTAAAGCTTTTTGTAAGATTCTCAAATGAGGTGCCTCATTGTGTTCAGCTTCTAAAGCTTCAATTTTTTCTTTCGGAAGAAGGGTGAACACACGAATGAAGTTTGATGCATCTTCATCTGATGTATTTAACCAAAACTGGTAGAACTTGTAAGGAGAAGTTTTCTTTGGGTCTAACCAAACGTTTCCGCCTTCTGATTTGCCAAATTTAGATCCGTCTGCTTTTCTAATCAGCGGAGCTGTCATGGCAAAAGCCTCGCCTTGTATTTTTCTTCTGATTAATTCCGTACCCGTAACAATGTTTCCCCACTGATCGGAACCACCCATTTGCAATTTGCAATCGTAGTTTTGATTCAAGTGAAGGAAATCATAGCCCTGAACGAGCTGGTAAGTAAATTCAGTAAATGACATGCCACTTTCCAGCCTGTTTTTCACAGAATCTTTGGCCATCATGTAATTCACAGTGATGTGCTTGCCCACTTCTCTGATAAAATCAAGGAAGCTGAAATTTTTGAACCAATCGTAATTATTTACGATTTGCGCTGAGTTTTCACCACAATCAAAATCTAAGAATTTACGAAGTTGCTTTTTCTGAGATTCTAGGTTATGGTTTAAAAGTTCTTCCGAAAGCATTGGTCTTTCAGACGATTTCCCCGATGGATCGCCCACCATACCAGTAGCGCCACCCACTAAAGCAATAGGCTTGTGACCGGCCTTTTGAAGGTGAACCAAAAGCATTACAGGTACCAAGTTGCCAATGTGTAGGGAATCGGCAGTAGGATCGAAGCCAACATAACCTGTGGTTTGCTCTTTATCTAGTTGTTCTTCTGTTCCAGGCATGATATCGTGGATCATGCCTCTCCATTGTAGTTCTTTGATGAGTTCGCTCATAGGTATATTTTGAATTCGGAGCGCAAATATAGAGTTTGAAAGGCGAGGGTGAAAGGCAAGAAACAAAAAAAGCCTTAGATTTCTCTAAGGCTTTTTGCGGAACGGACGGGACTCGAACCCGCGACCTCCTGCGTGACAGGCAGGCATTCTAACCAGCTGAACTACCGCTCCAATATCTTTGTTTTGTAATCCCTTTCGTTTAAGGTGATGCAAAAGTAGTATACTGTTCTTGATTTACAAACATCAGGAGCTAAAAAAACGAACTAATTTTTCGAAAAATCTTCAACTGTTTGGCCGTGAGTGAAATAAATATTTATGTAATGCGAATTTATTTTTGAGTAAGAATTAATCTGTCTTACTAGTACCTCATAAATCAGACATATTTACTTGCCAGCAGTGTTTTTGAACTAGGTAAAATACGTATAAAATTTTTTTCAGTATTTCACGGAGTGTATTTAACCTCAAAACTAGCTCCTTTGTGTTGGAAGGTAATTGAAGAGGCTCAGTTATTTTCCATTCCCTCAACCTAAAAGAATAGAACCCATGTAACGTATTTGCATGGGTTTATTTTTGTGTTTATCTGAAACGACATTTATGATTTGTCTCACTGTTCACTAACTTGGTAGAACAAACTTAATGTGGAATCATGGATACAGTTATACAAGAGCACGAAACGGATAATAAAGGTAGCTTTTATGTAGAAAGGGAAGGAGAACGTTTGGCAGAAATGACTTTCTCAAAAGCGGGTTCCGACAAAATAATTATTGACCACACAGAAGTAAGTGATGCGCTTAGAGGTACGGGCATGGGGGCAAAGCTGGTTGAATGTGCTGTGGAATATGCACGTAAGAATAAAGTCAAAATAATACCACTTTGTCCTTTTGCAAAGGCTACATTAAAGCGTCATCAAGAATGGAATGATGTGCTTTGATTGTACTTAAGCACTCAGTTTTGCTATCGATGGTGCAGCTTTAAGTTGATTGAACTCTTCAATCACTTTATTTACCGAAGATATATCTAACTCGCTTTCAAAGTTTTTGTGACATGTTTCTATCAAGGCTTTGAAATAACGGATGATGCTATGGTAATGACTTTTGTTTTTGTCTGCTTTAAAAATATTCATTAGCCCCTGAAGCAAAGCAAGCATCACTAAAGTATCTGCTTTACCATAAATTCTGACTTGAGTAATGTGGTCGTCATAGAGCTGTTCAAAAACAATTTGTTTAAAATATACCCTATTTACATTCTTGCTATCTTTAACAATATACTTTTCCTTCATCTGTATTTTTTTGATGTATAATAGCGTGAGCAGATGTATTGATTTGATGGCGGTTCCAGGGTCGTTGATTCCAGGGCTAAGGGCTTTCACGGCTATCTCTGAAATTTGCTTGAAACCAAAAACGTAATGGTCGCTTACCCATTCTTGAGGGTATAAAATGAAGCAATTTTCGATTTCCTCTTTTAGTTCATCGTCTATTTCCTTGTCGATGCATAGTAATGGGGAGTTTTCGACAAAGAAAAAACCCACCGGCTGGAGCATTTGAATTTTGATTTGATGGTGTTCGCAAAGTTTAACCAGTTCGTTCACCTTAACTTTTTTAAAATAACCCGCTTTTGAAGTATTTAAAGAATACCATTGTTCTGTATTCTGTTCTTGCTGTACTTCAGAATTCTCTAAAGTCAATCTTTCCATTTCATTTTTTGTTCTGGAGAAAATACTGTTTAGAATGTTGTCTACCTGAATACTTTGGCTAATGGTGTGGATGAAGTACATAAAAAAGGCCAAGCAGGTGATGCCGAAAATCATTGATAAGAGTATGCCGAAATCAGGGGTGTTTATGGTTTCATCGGACTGTACGTTTACAATGAGAATGAGGCTGTAGATAATGCTACCTAAATAAAAGCCAAGAACCACTTGGTTAGATTTATCTGTAATTAAACCAGGAATAACCCGCGGAGATAGGGTAGAGGAAGCCCTATTAAGTACGATCATTACCATAGAAAAACTGAACACCATTAGTGAAATAATGCTACCTACTAAGGTGCCTAGTACTAATCTGGCATCTTCTTTACTCTTTACAAGAACAAATGATAGATCCTTTTTTAAGTCCATCATAAATGGATCATACTCAATAAGCATGATAATGATTGAGAATAGGAGAAAGCCCACAGCTATTAGTGTAGGGTAAAAAGCAATACTTCCTATAATTGACCTGTAGGTTTTATAGAGTAAGTTTTTGGTTAGTTTCATTTGTTATGGATCATAGAGAGTGCTAATAACTCGTTTTTTCTTAGTTCTTTTTGATACTTAACCTTTGGTGGTTTCTTCTGTTCATATTGTGCTAGTTCTCCTTGAGTTAAAATTTTTAAAACTTTAGGGTGAATATAATATTCACGACATGTGGCAATGGTATTGCCAAGTACTTTGGCTACCTTTTTTACTATTGTGGTCTCAAGGTTAAGTCTTGTATTTTCTTCAACTGCTTTCAAGGCAGCCGGATAAGAATCAATGGCGACTACTGTGCCACCCCATGTTCTGAAATCCTTTGCTGTAAAATGGCTTTCTGTAATGTTATAAAGGTATTCATTGACATCGCTCGAGTCTAGCTTCTGGCTTTTCCCATGTTCATCAATGTATCTAAACACTTCATATCCGGGTAACTCAGAACTCTTGCGAATTAGATTGGCTAGTTTTTGATTTTTGATAGTGATGTTTCGGTATTTACCACTCTTAGCTTTATAGCTTAATTTCAGTTTCGACCCTTCATCTTCAAGGTGCTTTCTTCTTAGGGTGGTTAGTCCATATGTTTCGTTTTCTTTTCTATATACTTGATTGCCAATTCTAATGTAGTGTTGATCTAACAGCGATACCAAAACCGCCAAAATTTTCTTTTTTGGCCAACCCTTTAGTTGAATATCCTGCATGGCTTGTCTTCGGATTACAGGTAATATTTGACCAAATTTGAAAAGCTTAGCGTATTTCTGTTTTTGTCTAAAATCAATCCAAAGCGGATGATAAATGTATTGCTTTCGAAGTTTTTGATCATAGCCAGTGGCTTGTAAATGGCCAAATTCGTGCTCACAAATCCATACTTCTGTCCACATAGGAGGAATTACTAGGCTTTCGAATCTCTTCAATAAAGATTTCTTCTTTACCAACTTGCCATTTTTTGTTTTGTAAATGAACGTGTCACCTTTCGGTATGCGCTTAAAGCCATTACATTCATCAGATATGTATTGAATATTGTGAGGGCAGTTTTCCAAAGGACTCATAAGTTGATGGCTTTGTGTAAGTATTGACAAACACTTTTCAATTGCACCTATTCAACTTTTAAACCAAAATCATAAATACACTCAATCTTTTGATTCTGTAACGGAATGCTGTTTTTGAATATTTAGAGGAGCTTAGTAAACTCAATAGTGTGTATTTTTTTCACACTTGCTTGGGGAAGGTAGTATTGAATTGGACATAAAAAAAGCAGCGAGTTGGTGCTGCTTTCTTATTGGCTGACTCTATTGTTACCATGACGAAGTTTTTAAATCTCTTGTAGCTTGTAGTATGTCTCTTCTACTTACTTGCCCTTTTAACCTTCCGTTTACATCTACTACAGGAAACCTTCTGTAGTGAGTTCTCAGAAACTTTTGAGCGCAATCAAGTACGTCCATATCTACAGAAATTGTGGCAACATTGTTACTCATGTACTCCGCTACGGTTATTTTTCCATGATGAAGGTTGTGATATGCTTCATCTACCATAATTCTCATACAATCAATTTCTGAAAGTATTCCAATAATTTTCCCTTTCTCATTAATAACAGGAGCGCCTGATATCTGTTTTTCTAAGAAAACATCCATAGCATCTGCAATACTTTGATCTGGGGTGAACGAAATAACCTCATGGGTCATGTAATCTGTAACCGGGCGATACTGCTGAACGCCTTTAGGTACTTCTGGTGCTTTTACTCCTTGAAAATTCATATAGTTTCGATTTGTAGATTTTGAATATCCGTCAATTTAAGGTATAATATACTGTAAATCAATTGAATATCAAAACTATAAATAACTATATGTTGTTTAAGGCCGTCATATGTTCTGAGTCGATAACCTTGTTTTTTGACCTTAGTAGCACAAAAAAAGGAGCTTATCGTCAGATAAGCTCCTTTTAAATACTGAGTCAAAACTCAATTATCTTTTATCGATTGGCGCGTAAGCTCTTTCCTTATAACCAGTATATACTTGTCTTGGTCTTCCGATTGGCTCTTTGTTTTCACGCATTTCTTTCCACTGTGCAATCCAACCGGGAAGTCTACCCATGGCAAACATTACGGTAAACATATCGGTAGGAATACCCAAAGCACGATAAATAATACCTGAATAGAAATCCACATTCGGATAAAGCTTTCTCTCCACAAAGTAAGAGTCGTTCAAAGCTTCTTCTTCTAGGCCTTTGGCAATTTCTAAAATAGGATCGTTTACGCCTAATTTGGCCAAAACATCATCAGCTGCTTTTTTAATAATTCTGGCCCTTGGGTCGAAGTTCTTGTACACTCTGTGACCGAAGCCCATTAAACGGAATGGATCGTTTTTGTCTTTGGCTTTTGCCATCCACTTTTTGGTATCACCGCCATCTTTTTTGATGTTCTCAAGCATTTCGATTACCGCTTGGTTAGCACCACCATGTAACGGTCCCCAAAGTGCATTGATTCCACCTGAAATTGAAGCGTATAAGCTTGCGTGCGATGAACCTACCATTCTTACTGTTGAAGTAGAACAGTTTTGCTCATGGTCGGCATGTAAGATCAATAATTTATCTAATGCATTGGCTACAACCGGATCAACCTCATAAGCTTCGGCTGGGGTAGCGAACATCATTTTAAGGAAGTTGCTACAATAGTCTAGGCTATTGTCTGGGTAGTTAACTGGATGACCAATTTGGTTTTTGAAAGACCACGCTGCAAATGTTGGCATTTTAGCAAGCAAACGAATAATGCTCATATCTACTTCTGGAGCGGCTCTGTTAGGGTCTAACGAAGCAGGGTAGAAGGCTGTTTGAGCACAAACCAAAGAAGAAAGTACACCCATTGGATGCGCAGTTGAAGGAAATCCTTCAAGAATCTTCTTGATATCTTCGTGTACCAATGTATGATTGGTGATGGTCTTAGTAAACTCTTGGTATTGAGCAGGAGTAGGAAGTTCTCCGTAAATTAAAAGGTATGAAACTTCAAGGAAGGTAGACTTTTCGGCTAGCTCTTCAATTGAATAACCTCTATAACGTAAGATTCCTTTCTCACCATCCAAGAAGGTGATGGCACTTTGGGTTGAACCTGTGTTTTTAAATCCTGGGTCGATAGTGATTACGCCACTGTCTCCTCTAAGAGAAGAAATATCGATGGCTTTTTCATTTTCGGTGCCCTCAATTAATGGTAGTTCTAATGTTTTACCGTCAACTTTAATCTCAGCAGTACTTGACATTCTATAAAGTGGTTTACTAGTTTGGGGTGCTTTATTAGGCGAGCGAATTTAATGTATAAAACACTTAAATGAAACTCTTGTTCACGACTTTGGGAATTTTTAATTACTTCCGCCTAAAATAAGTGGTAAGCCGTCCTTTCCCTGGCCTATAACCACTACTTTCGTGTTAGGAGATTCGGCTAATTTCAAGGTTGCTTCAATACCTCGCATCTTTAATAGGCTTGGTGTTAAGCTATTGTTAATAATTTTATTCGCGGCCGATTCACCTTCTGCGGCTATTCTTTTTCTTTCCGCTTCACTCTTTTCTTTGTCTAAACGAAACTGATAAGCCAAAGCTTCTTGTTCTTGTTGTAATTTGCTTTCAATGGCTTGCTTAATTTTATCGGGTAAATTGATTGAACGAATCAAAAGCGCTCTCATTTCTATATTATTCGACTCACTGCCCAATACTTCGGCTGTTTCTGTTCTAATTGCAGCTTCTACTTCTGGTCTTTTAGTAGAATAGATTTCTTCTGCTGTGTACCTACCCATTACCTGACGAACAGTAGACCTTACTTCTGGGGTAACCAAAGTTGACACATAGCTTTTTCTAAAGCTTTCATAAATATACCCCACACGGTCAAACTTTGGGTAAAAACGAACGGATACATCCACTTTAATGCTCAAACCGTTTTTGTCTAACACATCCATGGTTTCCTCTACTTGGGTTTCTGCTACATCGAAAACGATTAGTTCGTTCCAAGGTGCTTTAACATGGAATCCTTGTGTAATAACATTGTCTTTATCTAAACCTCCTGAGAATTTTTTGAAGAGAACAGCCCTTTCGTTGGCTTGAATAGTGTAAAAAACGCTGCTTGATATTGCAAATAGAATGATCACCGCAATAACGGTAATGACTATTGCGGGTAAATACTTTCTGTTGTCCATAATAATAGTTGTTTATGTTTAAGAGCCAATCTGTTTTAAGTTGGCTTCAATTATGTCTAGAATCTGTTGGGCTACTTTTAAGGCTTTGTACCCATCTTCTATAGTTACTATAGGTTCTGTATTATTGGTAATGGCCTGATTAAAAGTGAAGAGCTCTTCGCGAATAGCGTTGGTTGGGTGAATTTTAGGGTTCTCAAAAATGATTTCTTTTTTGCTTTTGCCTTCACCCAAATCCAAAATCATAGAAAAGGGTCCTTCTTCTCCTGTAGCCTCTTGCATTCTTACGATCTCAGATTTCTTTTCAAGGAAATCTACCGATACATAAGCGTCTTTTTGGAAGAAACGTGATTTGCGCATGTTTTTTACCGCTATACGGCTAGTAGTAAGGTTGGCTACGCAACCGTTTTCAAACTCTAAGCGCACATTAGCAATGTCTGGTGTGTCGCTTACCACCGCAACACCACTGGCCGAGATATGTTTCACTGGAGAGCCCACGGCATGAAGAATCACATCAATATCGTGAATCATTAAATCGAGTACCACAGGAACGTCTAAACCTCTTGGGTTGAATTGCGCCAAGCGGTGGGTTTCGATAAACATAGGTTGCTTAAGGTAGTGTTGAGCGGCTACGTATGCTGGATTGAACCTTTCCACATGACCGACCTGAATTTTAAGACCTTTTGCTCTAGAAAGCGAAATAAGCTCCTCGGCTTCGGCAATCGTATTGGTGACTGGCTTTTCAATAAAAACGTGCTTGCCAGCATTTAGGGCTTGTTTGGCACAATCGAAGTGTGATAGCGTAGGGGTTACGATATCTATTACATCAACTACCTCAAGTAATTCAGCTATAGTAGAATATCCTTTGATGCCATGTTCTAACGCAACAGCCTTTGCGTTTTCTTCTGATGCATCATAGAAACCTACGAGTTCGTATTCAGGAATGTTTTTGATGCATTTAATATGAATTTTACCAAGGTGGCCAGCACCCAGAACGCCAATTTTAAGCATGGATATGGTTTTTTTGAACTGGGGCAAAAGTAGCCATAAAAACATCAGGCTCTAAGGAATGAAGCTGTTTTTGGATGGCTTGTACCGAATCTGTCTTTAGCACTTATGGCCAGCCGACCCGATAAGTTCTTTTAATACTTTTTAAAACGATGAATGCTCTAGTGTTGGGCTGTAATACTGGAATAACTATTATTCCTTTAGAACATAACATCAATTACTCCCCAGGCAATCGCTAATGCAATGGCCAATTTTAAGGATGGCATAAAGCCTTTGGTGTCAAAGTCTTTTCTGGATTGATCTATGATTTCAATAATAATGGCGTTGGCAATGGTTCTGGTGATTATTCCCAAGCCAACAATCCACAAAATACCAAGCGTAGCCACGTTCAAGAATAAAGTGATGAGCCAGCCAATTAAGAAGCTTACTATCATAATCGATATAGAAGTGAGCACTGCCGATTTAAAGTTCTTGATATATACTCCATCTATGACTTTGCTAGCGAGCATTAAGACAATCGGAGTGATGATGAGTTGTAATATGAGTTCCATGTAACTCCCTTCTACAAACGATACTCCATATTAATAAAGCGTGCAATTAGCATGCTTGCTACTCATTCTGTTGGAAAATATGGGCACACTGCTACATTTCGATGTGTATGATTCACCACATTTTAAATACTTGTGTAATTACTGGTAGAACATAAGGTAACAGCGAATTTGTGGCTAAGCGTGTTGAAATGGTGTTTTGGGCAATAAAAGTAGATGTTGAGCTTGATAAAACTGATATGAGTTTAGGCTAGGAATAGTTTTGGTATTGAATGGCTGAAACAGAGTAACCGAAGGTGTTCTATAAATTATTGCTGACTCAAAAATAACCTATCAAATGACCAAAGTTAACGCTATACATAACAGCATTCTTGAAACTATAGGCGATACTCCAATCGTCAAACTAAATAGACTGTTCAACTCTCACAAAAATGTATTTGCCAAGATGGAAGGACACAATCCTGGTGGAAGCATTAAAGACCGCACGGCAATACAATTACTTGAACATGCCTTTTGTACTGGAGAATTAAAAGAAGGGGACCATGTCATAGAATCGAGCTCTGGTAATATGGCCATTGGGCTAGCGCAGGCTTGTTTGTATTATGGTTTATCGCTTACCGTAGTTGTTGATACAATGGCGAATAAGCATACGCTTAAAATTCTGAAAGCTTACGGAGCTAATATTGATATGGTAAAAGAACCTGCTCCATTGGGGGGCTTTCTTACTGCAAGGTTAAACCGAGTTCAGGCTTTGGTTGATAAAACTCACAATAGCTTTTGGCCAAACCAATATGGTAATCCGCAAAACCCATTGGCCCACAAGCAAACTATGAAAGAGATTTTAGATGCTCTTGATGGAAAACTTGATTATATGTTTGCTGCAACTAGTACTTGTGGTACGCTAATGGGCTGTGCCAACTATATTTCAGATAATAATTTAGATACGAAAATAATTGCTGTTGATGCCGTAGGAAGTGTAATATTTGGAGATACTCCGCAAGAGCGGAAAATACCTGGGCATGGCGCTGGCCGACCTTCTACATTTTTATGTAAGTCGATTGTAGATGACGTAATACATGTAAGCGATGCCGATTGTGTTGATGGTTGTCGAAACTTATTGAATAAAGAAGCCATCTTATGTGGCGGTTCTTCGGGAGCCGTGGTAAGTGCTGTTGGACGCTACTTAACCCAAATTCCAACCGAAGCCAATTGCACTATGATTCTTTGCGATCGAGGTGAACGTTATCTGGATACCATTTACAATGATGATTGGGTTAATGATAATATTTTCAATCCACAAATGATTGCTGTTTAAGTTGTATAGAATGGAAAATCATAAATCAGTCGATGCTCAATCAATTAATCCTGAAACGCCATATCGAGTAGCAATAATAGGTGCTGGGCCAAAAGGTTTGTATGGTTTAGAAAGGCTTTTGGCCAACCTTTCAGAAGTTACCCTTGACGAGGAGGTTGAGATTCATATGTTTAATAGATGCTCATTTTTTGGTGCAGGAGATATCTACAGGCATGACCAGCCTAAATATCTATTGATGAACTATGCCAATGGATTTATTAATGCATGGCCAAATCAAGCTCCAAAACCCATTGTTGATCATCCACTAAGTTTTGTTGAATGGCTGAAGAAACAAGAGAGGAACGTGTCTGGAAATGAATTTTCATCAAGGTCAAGGGTAGGAGAATACCTTTGTTCTGCTTTTGAAGAATTAAAGAAAAATTTACCCAGAAATGTGCGCTTGCTCCAGCATACACAGGAAGTATGTGATATTGAAAAGAAAGGCGGGGCGTTTTGGATAAAAACAGAAAACGAAGCGTATGTTGATATTCAACATATATTATTGGCTACAGGTCATTCAACACCACAAAAAGAAGCTTTCAGTGATCAAAATACTTTTGTAGAGTTTGTTTATCCGGTACAAGAAAAACTTTCTCATGTTACTCCTAATAGCAAGGTAGCCATCAAAGGAATTGGCTTAACCTTTATTGATACTGTATTGGCACTCACTGAAGGCAGGGGCGGTAGATTTAATCAAACAGAAGCAGGTTTTAAATATGTGAAATCTGGAAATGAACCCCTTGTACTTTATCCCTTTTCGAAGTCTGGACTACCCATGATGCCACGTAGCGGAACCTTCGGATTGCCCAGTCAGCCTTTGTATTACTTCACTCCAGAAAATTTGTGTATTAACAAAGGTGATAAAGATAAATATGATTTCGAAAAGGACATTCTGCCCCTGATAAAAGCAGAGATAAAATATGCTTACTACAGAATGTTGTTCCAGCAGTACAATCAATACTTACACCCTTTTAAAGATATTCAGAAAATTGAAAGTGAGATTGATGCTTTTCATGAAAGGCATCCTATTGAAAAACCATTTAGCTTCAATACCTTATTTAATCCATTGAACGATTGGAAAGCTGATCGACATGAGCAAATCCTCAACTATGTTCGATTGTCGATAAAAGAAGGTGAAAAAGGTGAGGAGGGAAGTCCGTTAGCGCATGCAGCTGGAACTTGGCGAAGAATCAGTAACGATTTCAATGAACTTTATTCATTTGGTGGTTTATCTCCTAAATCGCACCGTGTTTTTCTGAGCGATTTTATGGGGCAATTTAATAGAGTTGCCTATGGTCCACCCATCGAAAACATGAAGAAAATAATGGCTTTGGCTGAGGCGGGGCTGATTGATTTTAGCTTTGCTCATCAGCCTAATGTTAATGCGTATAACAGTTTTTATGTGCTCACATTAGAAGATGGTTCAGAACTGAAGGTTGATTATTTGATTGACGCAAGAATACCCAAAACCGATATGGTGTCAAACCCGCCTAAATTATATCAGAAGTTAATTGATAATGGGCTAGCTACAATTTACAATAACGGAAGTGACGGTTGCGATTCTTTTAGTCCCGGATGTATACACATTTCGCGTGAAGGTCATCCGATTAATGCTTTAGGAGAAGAAATCAAGCAGATTACTTTAACAGGCACACCAACCGAGGGAATCACATTCGATAACGATACTCTTTCCCGAAATCGAAACGACTTTGTATCTCTTTGGGGTGCACAAGTCGCCAACGATATTCAAGTATTTACCCAATCAAAAATCTTAGAGAAATCATAATATGAAAGCCAAAAACCAACTTCCACCTTTAACACCTCTTACTTCACCATGGATGCACAAAGTGATGCAATCACCCACAACTATTTATCAGTTGATGGAAGAGTATGGCTCTCCATTAAATATTCATCACACAGCTCCCTTTTTCGATAATTATACCGAATACAAAACGGTTTTTGAATCCTATGATTTGAAACATTTGGTTCTTTTTGCCCGAAAGGCAAATAAATGCCAAAGCTTTGTAGAGGCTACAAAATCCTCAGGTATGGGGGTGGATACTGCAAGTTATCAAGAGTTAAAACAATGTATTGAACTTGGAATACAACCAGAAAAGCTAGTGGTAACTGCGGCCATCAAAAGCAGAAAATTGATTGAGCTCGCGGTTAAGAATAGCATAGTCATTATTCTCGATAATAACGATGAATGTGAACTGGTGCAGTCGGTAGCAGAACAACTAAATATGGATGCAAAAGTGGGAGTCCGAGTAAGCGGATTTTCCTTTAAAGGAAGTAAACTATACAGTCGGTTTGGCTTTGATATAGAGGGAGTTGCCGACTTAGTATTGAATCACTTTGGTAAAGCTAAGTCTCTTAATCGACTTGTTTATTGCGGAATTCACTTTCACCTTAATGGCTATTCAATTGATCAAAGAGGTGAGGCTTTGCATCAATCTTTAGATTTAGCGCTTCGATTAGGTTTAAGTGGCTATAAAACTCATTTTATTGACATGGGGGGAGGGCTATTAATAAACTACCTAAAGGAAAAAAGTCAATGGACCCATTTTATTCAAACACTCCAGTTGGCTGTTCAGGGTAAACACCGCGAAATCACCTTTCAGAATCAAGGGCTAGGCTTTAGTATGATTGAAGAAAAATTACAAGGTGAGTTAAACACTTACCCTTACTTTAATGACAAAGCAAAGGCAGTTTTCTTAAACGGAATTCTATCGTATTCAAACAGGGCGGGGCAAAGTTGTGCCGATCGGATTAAAGCGCAAGGAATAGAAATAAGAATGGAGCCAGGTAGGTCGCTTTTGGATCAAACAGGAATGACAATTGCCAAAGTCATTTTTAGAAAGAAGGACGCCCTAGGTAACTGGTTGGTTGGTTTAGAAATGAACATGACTCAAATGCATAGCTCAAGCGCAGATTTTTTACTTGATCCATTTATTATCAACCAAAATCAAAAAGATAACGAAGAAACTACAGAGGTCTTTTTTACAGGAGCTTATTGTTTAGAGCGTGACATTTTGCTCAAACGCAAAATAGCTTTAAACCAACTGCCAGCAATAGGAGACTTAGTCGTATTTGTAAATACTGCGGGTTACATGATGCACTTTTTTGAAACGGAAGCGCATCTTTTCGACCTAGCTACAAATTTGTTTTTCAAACCGAACAACGAGACTATCGAGCTTTCTGATTTTCAAATTGACTAGGTCTCAGAGGTGTTAAAATATTAGTTGAACCGAACCCAACGGCATCCTTCGATAGTGTTGGATCGGGAAATAATTTAGTTTGAAATTAAATTTTGGGATATGGAAATATTTAAAAATCCTTCGTGGTTATATAGTAGCTCATCATCCATATTAATTACGGTTCTATCTACTGTAGGAATATATTTAGCTGTTCTGATTATTACTAGACTGAATGGGCTTAGGACTTTCGCTAAAATGTCCAGTTTCGATTTTGCTATTACAATAGCCATTGGTAGTGTTATCGCTTCAACATTAATTTCACAGCAGAACAGCTTGGTTAAAGGTATAGTGGCACTCACAGTACTAGTTGTGCTGCAAGCCGCTGTTGCCAAGTTAAGAAAGAAGAGCAATGTATTTGAAAATGCAGTTACCAATACACCTGTATTGCTCATGTCAGGTTCAGAGATTTTATGGCATAATTTAAAAGCGAATAGAGTTACCGAAGCAGACCTCTATGCTAAACTGAGAGAAGCGAATGTATACGAAATGCGTCAAGTGTTGGCTGTGGTGCTAGAAACAACAGGTGATATTTCAGTATTACATTCTGAAGATCAAGATATGCAACTAGATTCCGATTTATTAAAGAATGTTAGACGATGAACTTTGCGAGTTATGTCCAGAATAAAAAGCCAGAAGCTAATTATGGATTAGTAAAATTAGCGAGGGTTAGAAGTTCTTGTTACTAGGCTGTCAAGTCAATTGCTTAACTCGAAATTAAGCCCTTAAAATAAGTAAAAAGCTCGATTTAGAGCTTTTTACTTATTGTTTTTAGGGTCTTGCTGATACTTCTTTTTGTTATAGGGTTCAACATATCCTTCTTTTGGTCTTACATCCTTATCTGTATCATCTCCCTTCGGAGTTCGATTTGGATCTTCTGATACGTGCTTATTTCCATAGGGTATTCCCGAGTTATCTTTCTTGTTTTTATCACTCATAATTCTATTTGTTTGATTTATAACATTAACAACTCAGATATTTTATTGTTTATGAATAGTTCTTTTCAAACCCTGGTTATTTCTGTTCTGAAAGTAAAATCGGAGAGAGGACTTATGGGGTAAAAATGTATTTTATGTTGGGAAAGATAGGATCATCGGAACAAGAAAAATAAAGGGTTTGTCACCCATTCCGTCACCCACTTAAAAAAAATAGCCCCATACGTGATGTATGAGGCTATTAGTGGGCCCACCTGGGCTCGAACCAGGGACTTTCTGATTATGAGTCAGATACTCTAACCAGCTGAGTTATAGGCCCAATATCTTATTTAAAGCGGCTGGTTTTCTGATGAACTTGTTCTAAAAATCGAACAAGATACATTGTGCTTTAAACCCTTTGATTTTGGGAGTGCAATGTTACATATTTGCGATTAATTAAACAACAAAACATGGCGCCAGATTTAAGTAATATAGATTCAATTATTTTCGACCTAGGTGGGGTAATCATCAACTTGGATGAAGCAGCAACCATAAAAGCTTTTGCTGAAATTTCTGGGCGTACTGAAAATGAAGTACTTGAGTTGTCGAAAACAGCAGAATTCTTTAAACTGTATGAAACGGGCCAGATTGACGACCCTACTTTTAGGGCGCATTTAAGAGAATCTTTAAATGTGTTTTCTGACGATAATATTCTAGATGGTGCTTGGAATGCTATGCTAGGTCAAATTCCTGTTCATCGACTGAAAAAATTGGAGGTGCTTTCTCAAAAATATAAGCTCTTTGTAATGAGCAATACCAACGATATTCATATCAGGTTTTTCCTCAAACTTATCGACTTAATTTCTCCGCATAAACAATTTCATGAATACTTTACTCAAGTTTATTTTTCGCAGGAAGTAGGGGAGCGTAAGCCTAATTTTGGTGCTTGGCAGCCTATTCTCAACGATCATCAATTGGATGCTTCACGTACTTTATTTATAGATGATAAACTGGAGAACATTCAAGCAGCTATGAATATGGGTATGAATGGTTTCCATAATATTACTCCAGATGATTGGGTGAATATTATTGAGTAGCTTTTGTCGAAATAAATTCTCGTTACAAGCGAGAATTCGTAAGGAGCCCTACAAGTTACCGTCACTCTGAGGTTGACGTTTGAAAAACGAAACCGTGAGAGTCCGTATGTTCTGAGAGGATGCTTATAGCATATCTTAGCTTTTAAGCTTGAGCAAATGATATGACTTGATTAACTAACATTGCTTTCAATCATCCCCGTAGGAATCTTTTTAGGAATTACAGAGGTTGAACCCTCGATAAACGAGGATTACTTGGGGTTTCATGTTGAATAAACGGTAATTTTAGCTTTGTATTAATCTTGATCGGCTCTGAAAGCCTCAATACCACCAATAAGGTTTCTTACGTTGTTGAAGCCTCTAGAAATAAGGTATTTCTGAGCTCTACCAGCTCTAGCCCCAGACTTGCAGTGAATAATAAGCTCGGCATCTTTTAGGTCTTCAATTTCAGGAACTCTATGCGGGATATCGCCAAGTGGAATTAATTTGGCGCCTAGGTTATCTTCGTCATATTCCCACTCTTCTCTTACATCAATGAAGTGCTTAACTTCACCATTCAGCATTCTTTCCTTCAATTCTTCTACAGTAATATCAGCCATGGTTAGTGGTTTAGAATCAACCTTTTTGTTATAGTTTTGCCTTCTTTTTTAACGTGTAGCAAATATATGCCTTTTTGATTTTTTCCGAAAAGAACTTTTAGACCAGTTTCCGTTTCTTCTACCGAAAACTGTGCTTCCTTTCCCCAGCTATCGAAAAGCCGGATATGCTCAACTTGGCCTTTAATGTTAAACTCACCTTCACTAGGGTTTGGGTATACCTCTAAGCGAACCTCTGGGGCTACTTTACCGGGCACAAAAGTTGAGGCAACGGATTTGTCAAACCTAGGACGCATAAGGAAGCTGCCTTTTACATTTTCGTTTTTTCTCCACGTGCCGTCAACATTGTAGTACATTTTGTCTCCTGAATCTTGATTTTTATCAAGCCCCACAGCTAGAAACTCATTTGTAGCTTGCTGAAAACCAATGAAAAAAGTGTCTTGAACAAAAACGGGCGTGTCCAATTCATAGGTGGTCATTGCGCCAATACTAGAAGGACGTAAAACACTGTAGGAATCTTGAAACAGTATTTCTTCCGACCTGCCTTCTGCTTCAATATTCGTCCAAACAAATAATTCAATAGGCTCTCCTGCCTGTTGGGTAAAGGGGAAGTTGATGTCTATATGCGTAAGTAGGGCTCGTTCTTCTGCAAAAAACTGATAAGCTAGTTTACCTCCATTTTGATTAATTCCAGCAGCGAAATCTGCATCGTTATCATCATAGGCAAAGAAGTCGTTAATTTTGGTCACTACCCTTACCGTATCATTTACCCTATAATCTAGGTTAGTATTGAAAGTCGTGTCATTTGTAGATGAAATATTTTCGATATAGAAGTTATCTCCAGATTTAATATAATAAGTAGTTTCTAGCCAAAGAGAATCAGCGTCAACATCAATATTAGCAACAGAAAGAGTAGGAGAAGTGAACGTTCTTCGAGCATAAGGCCCTGGTGGAGGGTTGGCTACACTTTCATTGTTTAATACCTCCAATTGGTTTCCTGTGCCAAGGTCTTTTACAGTTGTAGTGAATTGAATGGGTTGAAAGAAGTCGTTGAGATTGTAGAATTCCGTATTGGTCTCAGATAAGTATTTTGTTGGGTTAGCAAAGAACTGCTCGGTAGGCATTGCAGAATATGGGGCAATCAAAAACGATGGTTTTCTTGTGAGTGCACGGTCTACATGAGCCACATCGCCTTCATATCTACTATCGTTCAGGTAAATATAATCTACCAACCAAGTATCGTATGCCCCTGCTAAACGAGTAAATGATTTGAAACGAAATTGGAAGCCATCATAGAAAAACTCGGCATCAACTTTTAAAACTACTTGGTTAAATTCTTCTGATTGATTGTCAATACCTCCAATCTGTCGCCATGCACTTTGCCAGCTGCCATTGGGCTTTCTGAATTGAAGCACCAGTGAGTCTTGCCTATCAGGTAATTCTCCGTTTCCTGTGGCCTGCCAAAAGAAACTGATGTAAACCGAATCGGCTTGATTTACGGGTAAAGTACTTAAGTCAATGGGCTGAGAGACCAGACTGTCTGTTGCACCATTTAGCAAACTGGTCGCGTTGTATGGTCTTCCTGTGGCATCAACACCATCGAATATGGCAACATTTAAAGTAGGTGCAGATTTACCAATTGAACTGCTTATTCGAACATTCTCTCCTGACTTCCATAAGGCAGGGTTAGGAGAAGTATTCGCTTGTGAAAAATCGTCCCAAAAAGGAAGAGTTAAACTGGCTTGGGCTAGGTTAAGTCCTGCCGCTGCTGAAACAAGGCTATTGCTGCTTTTGGGCTTAGCATTAATAGGTAGAGGTAGCTCGGTAATCTGAGCCATGGTTTGAATGGCAAAAAAAATGAACGATATGAGCAGCAGTTTCTTCACTAACTATTATTGCATTTTAACGTCTCCCTCTGGTGAATCTTCTGGCTCCTCACCATTAGTTTCCTTGCTGTTCACCCATATTTCGACCAAACTTCCTGACCTGATCATGCTTCCGGCCGGAGGCAATTGTTTATAAATAGAGTTTTCAGCCACGCTGTCTACCTGAATAAAGTTGATTACATCGAGTTTAAGTTTT
The DNA here is from genome assembly GCF_001592945.1 of Roseivirga seohaensis. GTDB lineage: Bacteria > Bacteroidota > Bacteroidia > Cytophagales > Cyclobacteriaceae > Roseivirga > Roseivirga seohaensis. Next base: position 69,141 of record NZ_LRPB01000034.1, on the reverse strand, counting down.
GATGCATTAATCTGAAACTTTACGTCTTCTAAAGTTTTTCCAATAAAGTTGGGAGCAAGAAAACGCTGCACGCCTTCGCCATCGCCAATTACTAAATCAATAGAAGAACCTTTGAAAATAGAGGTTCCTGCTTCTATAGGTTCTCCATCAAGTGTTTGTGCCAATACTGCGTTATTTGCAAGGTTCGGTTCGTAGGTTAATGAACCTAGTTTTAAACCGTTGGTATTTAAAATGTCTTCAGCGTTTTGAACATCGGTATTAATAAGGTTTGGCATTTTTACTTTTGGCGGAACCTTAGCGTTCAGTGCAATATATATTTTGCGGTTCATTTTTACTTTTGAACCAGGCTTTGGGTTTTGGCTAAGTATAGAAAGCGGTGCGGCCGATTCTGAATAACCTGAGTCTTCAACAATTTCATACCTCAAGTCTCTTTTGATTACAAACTCGTCTAAATCGTCATAGGTCAAGCCAATCAGTTCAGGCACAGTAATAGTTTCGTTGTGATTGGTAGAAGAAGGAAGGTAGATATAGAAAAAGAACAGCACGAAAACGATTCCGATACCGGCCATAATCAATACATTCTTCAAAAATCTGCTAAACGTAAAAGATTTGTCACTCATAAGGTTTGATATTGGGTGAAGTAGGTTAAAAATGCAATGGTTCCTAGGTTACTTCGTCCGCAAAGATAATCAATTAAGAAAACGGTCAAATGTTTAATAATAGCATGAATACAACAAGTTATTTTTTATTGGGCTTTACCATTTGCCAAAAATTAAAAAAGGCATAATGCTTTTACACTATGCCCATTTATTAGGTGTTGGTTGAGAAAACTATACCGTTGCTGCATTTATAGCAACTACGCCCCTTATTTCTGGGATATCTCTTTTTATTGCTTCTTCAATTCCAGCTTTCATCGTCATGTGCGACATTGGGCAACTTTCGCAAGCCCCAAGTAATTCAAGCTTTACAATCATGTCGTCTGTGATCTCAAGCACTTTCACATCACCTCCATCAGCCAAAAGAAATGGCCTGATCTTCTCTAAAGCTGCTTCAACTCTTTGTTTCATAGGTATAAATGTACGTTAAACTTTTAATTCTACCCGTTTTGTTTCAGCTAATTGCGCATTTCTTATGGCAACCTGTTGGGCAACTTGTTGTGAAAGTGATTTAAAGGCATTGGCAGTAACGGAATCCTGCATTACCGCTGGGTAACCAATATCTCCAGCTTCGCGAATACTTTGTACCAAAGGAATTTGACCTAGGTAAGGTACTTTATGTTTTTCTGCTAAGTTCCTTCCTCCATCTTTTCCGAAAATATAATACTTATTGTCAGGTAATTCTTCTGGAGTGAAATAAGCCATGTTCTCAACAATACCCAATATAGGTACATTGATTTGTGGTTGCATAAACATGGTTAATCCTTTCTGAGCATCGGCTAAGGCTACTTTTTGCGGTGTAGTTACCAATACCACTCCTGTAACCGGTACGGTTTGCACCAAAGTCAAGTGAATGTCGCCTGTGCCAGGAGGAAGATCGATTAATAAATAATCAAGCTCGCCCCAATCTGTATCGCCAATAAACTGTTTTAGGGCGCTACTGGCCATTGGGCCTCTCCAAACTACAGCGTTTTCGGCAGGGGTTAAGAAACCAATTGAGATTAATTTCACTCCATACTGCTCAATTGGAATAATCAAATTTCTTTCACCTTCTTTTCTAATGCTAGGCTGCTCATGTTCGCAATTAAACATAGTTGGGATAGACGGACCGTAGATATCGGCATCGATCAAGCCCACTTTGGCACCACTTCTGGCCAAAGCAACGGCAAGGTTGGCAGTAACGGTAGATTTACCTACTCCGCCTTTTCCCGAAGCAATGGCGATAATATTCTTTACCTGAGGTAGAAGAGGAGCATTATCTCTTGTGCTGGTTACATGTGAACTCATATTTACGCTCACTTCGATATCAGCGCCCACATGCTCTTCAATGGCTTTTAAGCAATCGTTTTTGATTACTTCTTTCAATGGGCAAGCAGGAGTGGTTAACATTACGGTGAAAGAGAGTTTATTTCCTTCAATTTCAATGTCTTGAATCATGTTTAGCGTAACCAGATCCTTTTTAATATCTGGGTCATCAACATGTCGAAGTGCTTTGATTACATTTTCTTTAGTAAGTGCTGCCATAGTTCTTTTATTCCGCTGCAAATTAACGGCTTTTTGTCTAGTCTGAATAACAGCTTTAAATGAAATTCGTTCCGTGCTTTTTCAAGCCTTAGCAATGCCCTATATTTGAGGCCAGAAGGGATGGCAATCAGCGACAGCACAATACAGGAAATCAAGAACCGCATCGACATAGTTGAGGTGATCAGTGATTTTGTGTCGCTCAAAAAAGTAGGATCAAATTATAGGGCACTCAGCCCTTTCACGAACGAAAAGAGTCCTTCCTTTTACGTTTCTCCTTCCAAAGATATTTTTAAATGTTTTAGCTCTGGAAAAGGGGGCGATGCCATTTCTTTTGTAATGGAAGTAGAAGGCATCAATTACATTGAAGCACTGAAGTACCTTGCAAATAAGTATGGTATTGAGGTTCAGGAAGAAGAACAAACTGACGAGCAAATAACTGCTCAGAATGAACGAGATAGTCTTTTTATTGCTCTAAAATTTGCAGGCGAATTTTTCCAAGATGTATTGTGGAATCATAGCGAAGGCAAAAGTATTGGGCTTAGCTATTTTAAAGAAAGAGGTTTTTCTGAAGCCACAATTAAGAAATTTGATCTAGGCTATAGCCTCGATGCTTGGGATGGCCTAATGAAGCCTGCACTGGAAAAAGGCTACTCTGAAGAAATCTTAGAAAAGGCGGGTTTAATTCTTAATTCTGAAAACAAAACTTACGATAGGTTTAGGGGACGAGTAATGTTCCCAATCCATAATGTGGGTGGAAAAGTAATTGCCTTTGGTGCCCGAACACTTCGTAAAGATAAAAAGCAGCCTAAGTACATCAATTCGCCCGAAACTGTGGTGTACCATAAAAGTGATATCGTTTATGGTATCCACCAAGCCAGACAAGCCATTCGGAACGAAGACCTTTGTTATTTGGTAGAAGGTTACACAGATGTGATTTCTATGCATCAATCAGGTGTTCAAAACGTGGTTTCTTCTTCGGGAACATCCTTAACTAAGGAGCAAATACGCTTGATTGGTCGCTATACAAAGAACATTACAGTACTTTACGATGGAGATGCAGCAGGAATAAAGGCTTCATTTAGAGGTATTGATTTAATTCTTGAGCATGACCTAGATGTACACGCAGTAGTTTTTCCTGAGGGGGAAGATCCCGATAGTTTTTCGCGTAGTATGAGCTCAGAGGCCTTTCAGCAATTTCTGAAAGACAATGCCCAAGATTTCATCACCTTTAAAACGAACATCCTTACCGAAGGCGGTAAAAACATCGATCCGGTTAAAAAAGTAGCCGTTATACGCGATGTGGTAGAAAGTATTTCACTAATTCCTGATGGAATTAAGCGATCTGTTTATATAAAGTCTTGTGCCGATTTGCTCGAAATTGATGAGCAAGTTTTGATTTCGGAACTGAATAAAATTCTGATTAAAAACCGAAAAAAAGACAAACAACATGATGAACGCGAGTCAGCAGTGGATGAACAGTTGGCTAACTCGCTTCAGGCCAAACAAGAAGAACAGCCCGGTTATACTCCATTTTATGTAGAACGAGAATGCTTGAGAATGGTCATTAATTATGCTAATGAACCTTTTGATGAACATCAGAAAATAGGGGAGTTTATTTTGAATGAAACGGTTGATTTGAAATTTGATGATCCATTAATTAATGAAACTATTTCTAAGGCTTCTGAATTTATAAGGGCAGGTAAAAAGGTAGAACCCGATATGTTTATTGGGCCAGATCATCCAAAAATGAGTCAGTTGGTGATTGACCTTTTGGACATGAAGTATTTCATAAGCGATGGATGGGAAGAACTTCATAAAATTAGTACCAGCCATGAAAAGGAAGATTTACCAAAGGCCACTTATAAAGTCATTCTGAGATTGAAACGAAAGAAAATCGAAGAAATGATTCACCATAATGAAGAACTTTTGAAGAAGTCGTCTATCGCAAACGAGCAGGACGAACTTCTTTTAATGATAAAGCACTTAAAGACACTTTTCGATCAGGTGACCACCGAATTAGGAATTGTAGTGTCAAAATAAAAGAATTTATATACGCTTAATATAAAGAGCATGACAGAAGCAAATACAATGGAAACCACAACAGATAAAATTCAATTAAATACAATTGAAGAAGCCATTGAAGCTATAAAAAATGGCGAAGTAGTTATTGTGGTTGATGATGAAGACCGTGAGAATGAAGGTGATTTCATTTGCGCTGCAGAGAAAATAACACCTGAAGTTATCAATTTTATGGCTACACATGGTCGTGGGTTAATCTGTGCAGCAGTGATTGAAGACCGTTGTGATGAGCTTGGCCTTGAAATGATGGTGGGCTCTAATACTGCAGCCTACGAAACTCCATTTACGGTTTCTATTGATTTAATCGGTCACGGATGTACTACTGGAATTTCTGCCAGCGACCGTTCCAAGACGATTCAAGCTTTGGTGAATCCAAATACAAAACCCGAAGAGTTAGGTAAACCAGGCCATATCTTTCCTTTGCGAGCAAAAAGAGGGGGAGTATTAAGAAGAACAGGCCATACTGAAGCGGCCATTGATTTGGCACGTTTAGCGGGCTTTCAAGCTTGTGGTGTATTGGTAGAAATACTGAATGAGGACGGAACAATGGCTCGCCTTCCTAACCTCAAGAAAGTAGCCGAAAAGTTTAATTTAAAGCTAGTTTCTATAGAAGACTTAATCTCTTATCGCTTAGAAAAGGAAAGTCTTATTGAACGCGTAGAATCTGTGGATTTGCCTACAGATTATGGTGATTTCCATCTTCAAGCCTTTAAACAAACCAATACGGAAGAAGTGCATTTGGCTGTTGTAAAAGGCGAATGGAAAGAAGATGAACCAGTTTTGGTTCGTGTGCATTCTTCTAGCACTTTAGGCGATGTATTCGGCTTTAATCGAGATACAGGTAATCCAATAAAGCATGCGCTCCGTATGTTAGAAGATGAAGGTAAAGGAGTTGTACTTTATATGAACCAAGGTGCTAGAGGCGCTCGTTTATTGGATGAGCTTAAAGCCATCAAGGCTGCAGGTCAAAAAGAAGGTAAGTTCGGGGTAAAGATGGATCAGAAAGATTTTGGAATTGGAGCTCAAATTTTGCGTGACCTCGGTGTTTCTAAAATCCGCTTGATTACGAATCATCCTACAAAGCGTGTTGGGCTTATAGGTTATGGTCTCGAAATCGTTGAACATGTTACCTTAAAGAAAAAATAAACATTAAGGTTTACAGCGAGTTCAACACAAAACAAAAATGCTGTGCGATATGAAATTGTACATTTATTTTCTCGTGTTATTTAGTTTTGTGGCATTTGGGGTTAATGCACAAACTTTTCCGTCTGAATTATGGCATGATGGACAAATCAAGCTGACTGACGGAAGTATAAAAAATGGGAATATTAAATACGACTTGGATAGACAGGCGATTCAATTACAAATTGGAGATCGTACCGAAGCATATGATGCGAGTCAAATAATTTCATTCTCTTTTTTGCAAGAATCTACCAAAACGCGAAGAACTTTTTATTCCCTTCCTTATGCCATTCAAAATAACTATAAACGCCCTGTATTTTTCGAGGTGATTGTTGCTGGTAAAATGACACTTTTGGCTAGAGAGTATGTAGTAATTAGAAATTCACCCACTACTTCAAGCTTAAATAATAGATACAGGTATTCTGACTACCCAAACTTTAGAGAAAGTAGAAGTTATTTGGCTCATAAAATGTTTTTTGCAAAAGAAGATGGGGTAATTAGAGAATCCTCGGGGAAAACAAATGATGTGCTTAATCAATTTGGTAATGCTCGTGCAGAACTTAAGAAGTACGTTAAAAAAGAGAGATTAAAGCTTGATCGCTTACAGGATGTTGCGAAATTGGTGCATCATTTTAACCAAGAAGTAAACTAAATGTCCAAACCCCTTATTCTTGTTTCAAACGATGACGGTATCACCTCAAAAGGTATTCGCGTGCTCATCGAAGCCATGTGTCAAATTGGTGAAGTAATTGTTGTTGCCCCCGATAGTCCGCAATCAGGAATGGGGCATGCCATTACAATTGGTAATACTTTACGACTTATAGAAACCGATATCTTTAATGATTTAGGTGTAATTGCCTATAAATGTTCAGGTACACCTGCCGACTGTGTTAAATTGGCCAAACATTACGTGTTGAAAGATAGAGTGCCGGACCTGGTAGTAAGTGGTGTGAATCACGGAAGCAATTTAGCCATTAGTGTACTTTATTCAGGTACCATGTCGGCAGCCATTGAAGGCGCCATAGAGGGCTTTCCATCCATTGGTTATTCCTTAGCCGATTTTTCTTTAAAAGCTGATTTTTCTCACGCCATTGATCATATTGTTCATATTGCCAAAGAGGTTTTAGAAAAGGGACTTGCCAAAAACGTAGCCCTTAATGTCAATATTCCACCCAAGCAAAATCAGAAAATTAGAGGAATTAAAGTTTGTAGACAGGCCAAAGCACATTGGCAGGAAGAATTTGATCAGCGAAAAGATCCTTATGGAAGACCTTACTTTTGGTTAGCCGGTAATTTTGTGAATAACGATAAAGGTGAAGATACTGACGTTTGGGCGGTAGACCATAATTATGTTTCAGTAGTGCCTTGTCAGTACGACATGACAGCCTATCACAGCATTGCCCAAATCAATGATGATTGGGATTTCATGACCAATGTTTAAAGCCATTCATTAATTGAAATTAATTTAAGTGAGGCTGTTGTTTTGCTGTAGCTTTTAATGATTTAGAAGAGAAAATAAGCGCTTGAATAACAAGGCCAATGATAATTAGAATGGCCATTTCTAATTGAGAAATAGAAATGTTTCCTAAAATAATTTTCTCCGATTCTTCACGAATATTTTGGGCTTCACTAGTTTGAATGGCAGAAAGGGCAGATAGGCTATCGAAGGCCTGAGAAGCTACTTCGTTGTTATCACTTACAAAACTACTTAACTGATCTTCAGTACTTTGATCTTGAGTCAGGCCACTTTCAATGCTATTTATGCGCTGAACAATTTCTTTTAATTTTTCAAACTCAATTTCTTCTTCTGGGGTAAGGTAAGTGGTTGAATATTTTTGAATCAATAATTCTCTTTCACTTTTGGAATTTAAAAACGCTGTTTTTAAGTGATCGAACCCTTTTTGATTATCAGAAGCCAGAATCAAAGCTTGACGTTGGTGAAGGTTTTCATAAAGTTTGAAAATATAACTTTCTACTAACATTCGGTCTTCATACATCGATGCAAAAGATGCATCTAGTTGCTTAAAATGACTTCTTTCGACTAAGTTGTTGGCTAGCGTTACAATGAGTACTGCCGCAAGGAGTACTGCCGCAGTTATTTTGTTTTTTATGCTGTACGTCCATTTCATAATTCCGAGCTTTTATTAGAAAACGTCTTATGATACAAAATATGTTTTAAAACTATTGTCAAAATAGGTGTCATCGGTTCAGGTAACTAATTCTCTAAAAACATAACTTCAAATTAATTTTTTCATTTGTCCGTCAATATACTTCGGTATTGGTTATGTCAGTACCCTTCAATATCTTGTAATATCTCAAAATTTTGAACCTATGAAAACTTTATTTCTGTCTATCGCTGCTGTTTTGTTTAGTTTGTTTCCATCAACTGGAAATTCTATTTCGCCAGAGGCCTTAACCGGGGCTTGGGAAACTACTTTCAAAAATGATGATGGAAGGGAAGTACACGCAGTCGCCATAATGAGTGGTGGCTATGTGAGCTCTGCTGCTTATTATACCGATGATAATTCGTTTTTATACACCATGGGTGGCTCTTGGAAGGTTGAGGGAAATAAAATAATTCAGACCTATGAATTCAATACCCAAAATTCTGAGATGGTAGGTAAATCAGAGTCTAATGAATATAAGATTGAGGGAGATAAACTCACTTTTAAAGGTGATAATAGAATTTGGACAAGGGTTGATAATGGTACAGGTGGTGATTTGGCAAATGCCTTTCTAATTACTGGTAGACAACAAAATGGAGAAATTGTAGAACGCCCGATTAGGGCTAGAAAAACCATGAAAATTTTGTCTGGAACCAGATTTCAATGGATAGCCTACAATGTAGATACTGGAGAGTTTTCTGGAACTGGCGGAGGAACTTACACCACCATCAACGGAAAATACATCGAAAATATAGAGTTCTTCTCAAGAGATGTAAACCGAGTAGGGGCTTCTTTAGAATTTGATTATAAAGTAGTTGATAAAGCTTGGCACCACAGTGGCTTGAGCAGTACTGGAAATCCTATTTACGAAGTTTGGACACCAAGAGAAACCAAGAGAAATTATTGAGAAGAACTAAACTGTTTGAGGGTGTTCCGTACAGGGATTTTAAACTGTAATCTTAATGCTTATGGTCTTTTTTCGGAACAGGGTCATAGCCATGGCCGCCCCAAGGGTGACATTTGCTAAATCGCTTAAGGCCCAACCAAAGCCCTTTAAAAGCTCCCCATTCTTTAATGGCATCCACTGTATATGCCGAACATGTGGGACTAAACCTACAATTAGCACCTAACATTGGTGAAATGGCATATTGGTACACCCGAATTGGAAAAATGAAAATGGCAGCTAAAATCCGTTTCATGTTGCAAGATAGTGGATTGATAGGTTCCACTTAGGGTGCTTTAAGGCCTACTTTCGTTTGTGTGCTTCTTCAAAAATTTCTTTCCTAAGTATTCTCACCTCACCAACCATTAGCAATCGCATGTCTTCAACGATATAGTCGGCCAATGCCTCGTCAGAAATGGAGTCGCCTTCAATATCTAACCGAAAGTCTTCTCCTTTTAAACTTCCTCCATTTGAGAAGTAAATCTCAAAATCAAACTTCACTCTCTTTTCCATGAGTCAATTTTAGAACAATTTTTATTTGATTTCAAATTCCTTTAACATGGAAGTAACTGGAATAGCGGTTACTTTTCCATCATTTAAAAGAAACATTACCTTGGCCGTGTTACCAATTAAAATACCCGTTTTAATTTCATCGTCTGCAAATCGAATCTCAATAGGTGATTGTTCCTTAATTTGATTGCTCACATAACTGCCATATAAATCTGCTGAAAGGAATAGATAAGTTATAAAGAGAAAGCCAAAAGCAAAATAGCGATATCTGTTAAACCAAGGTTTTTTATCCCAACCAAAATTAGATCTCGAATAGGAGACTGGGAATTTCCTTTTCCAAACGATATCCATTTGTAGTAGAAAGGATGAAATTCCAATTGAGGCCAAGGAGAAGAGCAATATCTTGAAATCGGCAAAGGGTGCGATTAGAAAATCAAACACATCGGAATAATCAAATATATTGATGCCAAACTCAGAATAGAGTTGGTAATTGAAAAGCATTCCGATGCCTACGGTTAGAAGATAACAAATGGTAATTACGGTTTGAATTTCCTTTATTATGGCTTCGTAGGCATCTTTAATTAAGCCCTCTTTCATTTATTTACGTTTTCTGAAAATTGCGTAAAACTCACTAATTAACCTATTCTAATCTAATAAATAGAGAAAGGGTGTTTGCTTAATTGAAAGTTGAGTAAGCCTTACTTCTGAATTACATATACCAAGTAAGCAATATAACTCACTAGTAGTATTGCCGCTTCCCAGCGGTCGAGCTTTTTCTTTTTACCAGTAAACATGGCTATGAAAACGAATATGGTTCCTCCAGCTAGAATGTATAAATCTAGGTCGAAAACGGTATCGTAGGCTATTGGTCGAATTACAGCCGAGGTGGCCAAAATGAAAAATAGGTTAAAGATATTTGAGCCAATAATGTTACCTACGGCAATATCACTGTTCTTTTTAAATGCCGCCACTACTGAAGTAGCCAATTCAGGCAATGATGTACCTGCTGCTACAATGGTCAACCCGATCAATTTTTCACTCATTCCAAATGTGGTAGCCATATCTACCGCGGTAGTTACCAACAGTCTACCTCCGATTACCAACCCCGCCAGCCCAAATATGATATAACTGTAGGTCTTGAGGTTTGAATAAGTAACTGCTTTATTTTCAATAGTAACTGGGTCGGATTTCAGTTGTTTGTATACATAGTAGAGAAAAAAACCAAATAGTATTAATAGTATTAAGCCATCTATGCGGGTAAGTATATTTTGGTCGGTGCCAAAAATATGATGGGTGAGTATGTAAGCGAGTGCAATACCTAAAAAGGATATTGGAATTTCCTTCCAAATAGTGCTTGACTGCACTACCATAGGGGCGATCAGGCCCGTAATACCTAAAATAATAAATAGGTTGAAGTTGTTACTGCCAACGACATTGCCAAAAACAATATCTTGATGGTTTTGAAATGAGGCAAAAATACTGACCACCAATTCAGGAGCAGAGGTGCCAAAGGCCACTATGGTAAGCCCAATAGCTAGGTCAGAAACTTTGAATTTCTTGGCTAGGGCAGAGGCGCCATCTACTAAACCGTGAGCTCCGGTAATCAATAATGCCAGGCCTGAAATAAGCAACAAAACTTGAATAATCATCAATTATAGTCAGTAAGGAACTCTGCAAACGTAATTTGCTCAAAACAGTTTCTGATTATCTTAATGTGCGAAAATTAAAGTTTTAGGATGGATATTAAGTAAATTGGGTTTTGATTAAAAACTGTTTTTGTATTCACCGTTTTTGTACTTCAAAGTTTCCGTAGTTGTAACTGTTTTAACACTTTTTTCTGTGCCATCTTCCATTACCGTTGTGGTAATTGTGTCTGTTATTGATAAATCGTAAAATTTTGATAGCGAGTTAATAATTGGACTAATAGTTTTCTCATGCTCTATATATTCTCCACTACTCATTCCATCAGTTTCTCCATTGAGTTGAGAAATTGAGTAATCCTTAAGTACCCTCTCTAATGTAGCTCCGTTTCGAACGAATAAAGAAAGCTCTGTTGACTCATATGGATTTACTCTGCTGCTGCCATAATAATCAATTACAATGCCTACGGTTTCATGATTTTGTGAGATGATATAAGGCTGGTAGAGGACTTCGATCTTATTTAACCTAATAGCGTCACTATACCATGATTCCTTTTCGAAGAAACGAGATTTTATCTCGGCATTTGTGCGGTTGACTATCAAAACATGTGCGTTAATAGAAATATATTCTTCTTTGTTTAAGACTTCAGGAATCAGAATAATGGATTCAGAGTCTGAAATGGGCTTTTCAATGATGAAATCCGTTAGGCATGCTTCTTTTTCTATTTTCAAGATAGTTAAAACCTTATCAACTAGGTTTTGGGGACTTTCTTGAGCATAGGAAGTTAAATTAAAACTGAGTAGCAATATGAGAGTCCATTTTTTCATATGAGGTTAAGGGGCTGTTTAGTAACACTCTGACTCTTTGATTTCAGATATAATTCTTAAAAGTGATAATCTAAGATAACGGTTTTCCAAATGTCCTTTTTAGAATGTTCTAGATTCACTTTTAAGTTGCCAAAAACTCTCGAAACAACCAATTGAATTGTTTGCTAAGCACAATTTTCACTTCATTCACTGAAGTTACTCATTCACTGAATGAAGTGAAACTGCTTTGACTTAAATAAATGTGGTCGTCAGAAAGAAACAGGGAATACCCCATCTGTCAATTGAAATGGAAGATGGGGATTAAAAATCAATAAGTTTGTAAGGGCTACGCTACCAAGCCACAGAACCGTAATTATCCTTCTTTTCTGGTTGAGAAGAAATACTTTTGGTTTTATCTTGGCTAGAAGAACGAGAAGGGGATGAAGTATTGAGCTCTGGAATTTCTATTTCCTTACCTACGTTCACTTTTCCATTCAGTTCGGCACCTTTTTCTATTGAGATTTCTTTGGCGTAGATTTTACCAAAAATTTTGGCACTTTTAGTAACATGTAAAAAACCCTTACACATTACATCTCCATTCACAAAGCCTTCAACAGTAATATCAATACCTCTAAGGTTTCCACCAATTTCACCATTAATACCAATGATGATTTTTTCATCAGAGAGCAAATCTCCGGTAATATTACCATCTACGCGTATACTCTGACTAGACTTTAAGTTTCCAGTAATTATAGAACCTTGCTTAATTTGAGTGATATGCGTAGATGGAGTAATAGCAGCCATTTATAATGCTTTATTAATATTCAGAAGGAATTGAAGTTTCAGATATGGTATTGTTGTCGTCAAAAATTGAAACGACTGTTGTTGCATTTCCAATATCTAAACCTACTGCAGTGCTTTTTACACCACCGTTGAGCTGTGCAGAGTTGATGCAATAACCACGGCTCGCCAAAGATTGTGGTTCATGGGCGATTTCAAGGTCAAGTACATCACGGAATTCTTCCTTAAAACAATCTACAAGTGCGGTGTATATAGCGCCACCCCCAGCTAAATACATGATCTGACTTGCCATAAAGTCATTATCATTAAATGCTTTGCGCATGGCTGGTGATATTACATCCTCATAATATTGCTTCAGCACTCTATCGCGCATGCTTCTGATGTCAATTCTTTTTCTGTTCAAGAAAATCACTCCTTTTTGGAAAGCAGCATCAATTTGATGTTCCGTTTTCAATTCTAAGTAGTGTTCCTTGGCTAATTCTTTCTCAAGCAAGTTTACAGCGTAACGAAGGCCGTAAGTTGAAAGTGAAGTTCTTTGTACAATTCCGCCCTCAGTGCTCAAAAGTCCTTCGAGTGTTCCGTAACCCAAACTCATTACAAAGAAGTTGCCTTGTGCTTTTGTAATGCCTTTTCTCAAAGCAATCGTACAGCCAATAACTTCAGGTATTACCTGTGCACCCGCTACTTCAACTTGAACATTCTTTTTGATGCCACCCCCGTAGGTTGCCGCATCATATTCAACAGTATGTTGCCCATCAATAAGTTGGGTGGCCTTTTCTTTATTCAATTGAAAAGTTGAAAAAGGAAATCCTGTGGTGATTGTAATTGGATTGCCTAACTTTTGGTTGGCAATAAGTAGTGCCGCTTTCAATAGAATTTGGTAATCCAGTTCGTCTGGAGCACTGTTGATATTTTTATGTGGGGAAACTCCTTCAGTTAAGGCTAGGTTGCCTATCACATAACCTTCACCATTATGAAAAATTTTCAGTCCGTTGATCAGGTCAGGTGATACGTTTTTGAGGTCAGTATTATTTCCTTCAAAGACACTTGGGAAAGTATAGGTTTTGAACATAGTTAATGATTTGGTATGCAAATATTTTTGAGCGGTTTGAACGAAAGACAATAATACGATTTAATCGCTTTTTTTTGGCTGTATCATTGAAAAATCGCTGGAATTTCTGAAAAACTTTTTGATTTAAAAACTGAAAATCTGCTATTGGTTAATTACTATCGCAATTTTTGTGTTGTTTTCATTTACAGCCATTCGGGTGATTCCCGAAAGCCCCATAGAACTCAAGTCTGTAACCTCGTTCCAGTCTTTGTCATATTTCGGGTTGAAGGTCAGTATTTTAGAGCCCACACTGGTTACGTAAGTGCCTTCATTTGTGATGGTCCAATCACTTGAATTATCAGGTTTTTTTACGGTTACATCAAACCTTGCGGTTTTTGAGTTTAGTCGGTAAATGTTTTTATCACCATTCTCTTCCGTTCTTTCAAAGGCAAAGTCGGCTGAACCTGGTATAAGTTTTATAGTTCTGCCTATGTTGTCAGTAATCTTTTTTTCACCAGGTTGTCGGGCATCGGCCATTAATAAAGTTATGGGTGTACCTAAAATAAACATGGCTACATTAGAACCGCTCCATGCATGATAGCCAACAGGAGCGATGTCTTCAAATACAAGTTGCGGAGCTTTTTTTGTGTTTAAATGAAACAACCAAAGCCTTTGTGTACCATCTTCTTCCACCCTTACCGCTGCAAACGACTCGAAGCCCGGAACCATTGCGGCAGAGTATTCGCTTTCTTTAGAGTTGGTCAGGTTGGTTTTCTTTCCTTCAAGTAAGTCTAACATAATAATGTCTGTTTGACCATTCTCGTAGGCAGTGTAGAGCATATAATCTTCCCCATAAAAATAAGGTTGATTATCATAGCCTTTTCGGTTGGTTACATTCTTACCTTTTTCGATCGACACACTGCCTTTTTTTTCTTTTAGGTCGAAAACGAAGATTTCTGTGTCGGCAGGTGGTGTTTGTGCAAAGCTTGTGAAGATTAAAAAACTAAAAGCCATGCAAAACAGAAGTTGTTTTTTCATAAAGAGAGTACAAAGTGTTTATCGAAAATATTAAAGTTTAACGACAACGAAAAATTTAATTGAAGCTTTAAAGGTGGTTTTACATTAAAGGAATATACTATACGGTAATAGGTTTGTCTGTATGAACATGTATGCTCATTTGGAATGATGTCGCGTACATTAATTTAGAATCAATCTAGTTTGTTAAAACAATTGAAAGTCAGTGTTTTGTTGACTCCTAAATTTACCTTTCATAAAAACTTCTTTGGCGAAAGGCCTTCGTTACAGTTGAATTCCTTAAATTTTAAGCTGAAATCAACCGTACCTTATGCAAGTTATAGAATCCTCAAAAGTTTATGATGTTGTCATTGTCGGCTCAGGAGCCGGTGGGGGAATGGCAACTAAGATATTGTCAGAGGCGGGTTTTGATGTAGCAGTACTCGAAGCCGGTCCATTTTTTGACCCCGCACAAGACGAATATAGAACCCAATTGCGTTGGCCTTGGGAGTCTCCTAGGCGTGGTGCCAGCTCAGACCGAAGGTCTTTTGGTGATTATGATGCCGCCTATGGAGGCTGGAATTTGGCCGGAGAACCTTATACCGAAGCCCCAGGGACTCGCTTTGCTTGGTTCCGCTCCAGAATGTTGGGCGGAAGAACCAACCACTGGGGTAGAATTTCACTTCGTTTTGGGCCTTTAGATTTTAAGCGAAAAAGCGTTGATGGCCTTGGCGATAACTGGCCGATTGGCTATGATGATGTAAAACCTTATTACGATAAGGTGGATAAGCTTATTGGTGTTTTCGGTAGTAAAGAAAATATTCACAATGAACCAGATGGCTTCTTCTTGCCTCCGCCAAAACCAAGGCTTCACGAGCTATACTATATTAATGGAGCCAGAAAAGCAGGAATTCCTGTAATTCCTTCAAGACTTTCAATTCTTACTAAACGAATTAATAATCAGCGAGGAAGCTGCTTCTATTGTGGTCAGTGTAATCGTGCTTGCTCAGCCTATGCCGATTTTTCTTCTGGAACTTGTTTGATTTTTCCAGCCCAAAAAAATGGTGGGAAAATTGAATTGTTTACCAATTCTATGGTGCGCGAAGTAACCACAGACAAGGAAGGAAAAGCCACAGGGGTAAACTATGTTAATAAACTAGATAGAAAAGAATATCACCTAAAGGCCAAAGTAGTAGTAATGGCGGCTTCGGCTTGTTCTTCGGCTCGAATTTTATTGAATTCAAAAAGCAGTGTTCACCAAGATGGCTTAGGCAACAGCAGTGGCTTGGTAGGTAGATATCTGCACGATTCTACAGGAGCTAGTCGTTCCGTATTCCTTCCAAAACTGATGGATCGTAAGATTTATAATGAAGATGGAGTAGGTGGAATGCATGTTTACACGCCTTGGTGGTTAAATGATAAGAAATTAGATTTTCCTAGAGGCTACCATATTGAGGTTTGGGGTGGAATGGGAATGCCAAGTTATGGCTTTGGTTTCAACCCAAATAATTTGAATAAGATAATGGGAGGCGAAGTAGGAGGCTATGGCGAATCCCTCAGGGCTGATGTTAAGAAGTACTATGGTGCAGTATTGGGCGTGTCAGGTCGAGGAGAGAGTATTCCGCAACGCAATAATTATTGCGAGATTGATAATAATGTAGTTGATGAGTGGGGAATACCTGTGCTCAAGTTCAATTATCAATGGACAGAGCATGAAGTGAACCAAGCCAAACATATGCAAGATACTTTCGAGCAAATTTTGGATGCTACAGGTGGTATTCTATTAGGAGATAAACCTGGAAAAGACCGAAATTATGGATTAACCGCTCCTGGCGAAATTATTCACGAAGTAGGAACTACCAGAATGGGTAATGACAAAAAAGAGTCGGTAACCAATAAATACAATCAGCTTCATGATTGTCCGAATGTATTTGTTATGGATGCAGGCCCGTTTGTGTCGCAAGCCGATAAAAACCCAACTTGGACCATATTGGCCTTGGCTTGGAGAGCATCAGATTATTTAGTTGAACAAGTAAAACAAAGAAATATTTAAGTCATGGATAGACGCGAATCATTAAAATCTTTATTGGTCGGTTCTGTAGCAGGTGGCCTGCTCGTGACTGGTTGTGCGCCAGAAAGCACAGTTGAAACACCTGAAAAGCCGCAACTTCCAGGTTATGGAAGAAATGAAGCAGAAAAGGAGCACGATGCCAAAGTACTTTCAGAAACATTCTTCACCGAACATGAACTGGAAACCATTGCGGTATTGTGCGATATCATTCTTCCTGCAAATGCAGAATTTGGGTCGGCAAGTGATGCAGGTGTTCCTGAGTTTATTGAATTTATTGCCAAAGATATGCCGAATAACCAACTGCCTATTCGTGGTGGTTTGGCTTGGCTGGATTCTCATTCTAATAAATTATATGGAATGGAATTCAAAAAGCTGAATGATGAACAACACAAAACCATTTGCGATAGCATTGCTTACCCAGGCAAAACCGCTCCTGAATTAAAGCATGGTGAAAGGTTCTTTACCAACATGAGAAACCTTACTATGACGGGTTACTTTACTTCCGAAATGGGAGTGAAGGACTTGGGCTATAAAGGCAATATGCCAGGAGTTTGGGATGGTATTCCGGAAGATGTGTTGAAACAACAAGGCATGGCTTACGAAGAAGAATGGCTGGCCAAGTGTGTTGACCAAACCAAGCGTACAGATATTGCCACTTGGGATGATGACGGAAATTTACTGACATGATGAAAAGAACCATATTATTGATATTAGGAGTAGCATTTATCACTTTAGGCTGTGAAGAAAATGTAGCCAAGCAAGTAGATGCCAATGAGTTTGAGGCCTTAATGGCAGATGATGCTTCCGTACAGGTTATTGATGTAAGAACGCCAGATGAATACGCGCAAGGCTTTATTAAGAATTCTACCTTGATGAATTTTAATGACCCTAGTTTTAAATCTCAACTGGAAAGTTTGAATAAGAACAAAGCTGTTGCAGTATACTGCCATTCAGGAGCTCGAAGCAATCAAGCCTTTGAAATGATGAAGGAAATGGGTTTCAAGAAAATCTATGAACTTGAAGGGGGCATTGTCGCTTGGCAAGCTGGGGGTAAACAAATCCAGAGATAAATCAATCAGAAAGCCCGAAAGGGCTTTTTTCTTTTGCAGTCCGCTTTAGGTTTTCAATCACATATTTAAACTTTCAATAGTTTTCACAAACAAGTCAGGGCTTCAAATGGTATGTTTGTATAAAGCTTAATTTCAATTATGTTATTTGTACTTTCTCCTGCCAAAACCCTCGATTTCGAAACTCCATGTAATGCCGAAAAATCTTATCCTCGTTTTCAGAAAGAAACGTTGGAATTGATTGGTGTATTGAAAAAGAAAACGCCTGAAGAGATTCAAGAATTGATGGACATCAGTGAGAATTTAGCAGAACTGAATGTAGACCGCTATAATAAATTCAGGAAATCTAAAGACCCAAAAGTAGCGAAGCAAGCAGTGTATGCCTTTAAAGGTGATGTGTATGTAGGCTTAGAGGCCGAAGAACTTTCGAATGAAGATATTCTGTATGCTCAAGATCATTTACGCATTCTTTCTGGCCTTTATGGTTTACTTAGACCACTCGATTTGATTCAACCATATCGTTTAGAAATGGGTACTCGTTTGGCTTTTGATGATTATACCACATTGTATAATTATTGGGCAGACACCATTGCCAATCAGGTCAATCGTGATTTAAAAAAGCAAGGTGATAAAGTACTCATCAATTTGGCTTCTCAAGAATATTTCAAAGCCATCGACAGGCCCGCACTTAAAGCCAAGGTGATTAACGTTGAGTTTAAGGATTTCAAAAATGGGCAATACAAAATCATATCCTTCTTTGCCAAAAAGGCTAGGGGTTTAATGGCGCAGTACATTATTAAAAATAGAATCAACGAAGTAGAGCTATTAAAAGGCTTTGATTACGAAGGTTATTATTTTGATGAAGCTGGTTCTGATGAAAGTAACTTGCTGTTTAAAAGAGATTAGTTTTAAAAATTGTGAAAGACCCAAAAACCATAGCCTCACGAGATTTTTTGCCTGAACTTCAGTTTCAGACTTCGCGCAGCTCTGGGCCAGGTGGTCAAAATGTAAATAAGCTTGAAACCCGAGTAACCTTGCGCTTCAATATTGAAAGCTCCAATGTTTTTTCAGAAGAAGAAAAGGAGACTTTACTTAAGAAGTGGGCAAAGCAATTGACCAATGAAGGTGATTTACTGATCAGTACGGAAGCACATAGAACCCAGTTGCGGAACAAAGATGAAGTAATTGCTAAGTTTAGAAAGACGGTGGAGCAGGCTTTTACCAAACCTAAGCCGCGTAAGAAAACCAAGTCTTCTAAAGGCGCTATTGAAAAACGGCTAACAAGCAAAAAGAGTCATTCCGAAAAAAAAGAAATGCGTAAGCCCCCTAAGTATTAAAAAAGGCCTCGAATTATCGAGGCCTTTCAATTTTTATGGATTCAGAAGCAAATTATTCGCCACCTTTTCTATTTGGGTTTCTTGGGCTTGGCCACTCCATTGGCTGACCGTTTCTTGGGTTAACAGGCAACACACTTTTATCTCTTGGGAAGAATTTATCATCCTCAGAAGCCATGTATGTCATGATAGCCGTAAGAATAGCATTGTTTCTTACATCTTCGAATACGATTTTATCATAAGTATCCTTGTTGGTGTGCCAAGTGTAAGCGCCATAATCCCAGCTAGTAGAGCTTAAGCTAAAACCAGGAGCACCGGCAGCTACGAAAGATGCGTAGTCAGAACCACCTCCTCCAGGAGTACCAGGGAAGTTAGTGTCAATTTCTCTTCTAATAGCGCTAGGTACTGGAGCTAACCATCTGTTGATGAATTCATAAGCGTGAAGGAAACCTTGTCCGCTAATGTTTACTACTCTACCTGTACCGTTGTCTTGGTTGAAAAGAGCCTGTAAGCCTTTTATTACTTCTGGATGATCTTGAACAAAAGCAGAAGAACCATTTAATCCTTGCTCTTCACTACCCCAATGTCCTACAAGAATAGTTCTTTTTGGGTTTGGATAAACCTTTTTCAAGATTCTCATAGCTTCCATCATAACTAAAGTACCAGTACCGTTATCAGTAGCACCAGTTCCACCATCCCAAGAATCGAAGTGTGCAGAAAGCACAACATATTCATTAGGTAGCTCAGAACCTTTAATTTCAGCTATAGTATTAAAGGTTGGCATCATGCCAAGGTCTTTCGCAGTAGTTTTTACGGTAATTTTTGGAGCGTCACCATACTCAGCCATTCTGAAAAGTGTTCCGTAATCCTCTAACCCGATATCGATGGTAGGGATTTTTTTAGTAGAGGCACCAAAAATTTTGTTAGCACCGAAACCTCTTGACCAGTTAGAAATCAAAATACCAGCCGCACCAGCTTCTTCTAAAGCAGCAGGTAAGCTACGTGAGGTTAAACCTGTGTTTCTAACTCTTTGAGACCATGCTCTAGATAGTTCGGCCCTGTCTTTTTTCATGTTTTCAACAGAAAGTTCAGTACCGTTTTTCTCCCAGTTATAATCCGGACGACCAGTTGGCTGTGCCATGTCGATCATTACGAATTTTCCTTTAATGCCTTTTAACCAAGTTTTGAACTCAGCTTCATTAGCTACGTCAGGAATAACTACAACCTCACCTGTTACATCTTTACCATTAGTAGATGGGCTCCATGCCAACTGCATAGCCTCTAATGTTTTTACACGAGGAGAAATCATATCTACGTGAGTAATTCCACGTTCCCATCCTTTCCACTCGCCCCATTTCTCGTTTCGGGCATCAATTCCCCAGCTTTTGTATTTGGCCACAGCCCAATCGTTGGCAGAATTCATTTGTGGTGTACCCACCAAACGCGGTCCGTTTTTATCTAACAACTCGTAAGCAAGCTTTTCTAATTGAGAGTTGTCGTTAGCTTCTGCTACAATTTTGTCTACAACGGCTTTAGTGTCCTGAGCATAAGTATTGATACTCAGACAGAACGCCAAAATCATAAATAATTTAAGTGTTTTTTTCATCTTGATAAATTTGGATTGTGGTCGAAGATATCAATCTATGTTAAACTCAGACATACCGATGATGTAAAAGGTGTGCTCACACTTATTCCTGAGAACCAGCTTTTCTAGCAGTATTATTACGTTTTTAGAATTTTTTAAGAGATCAACTAGATCAGTTAAACCGCTTAAAACGAAAACTATCTGCTTCTAATTGTATTACAAAACCGAAATTTCATCCACCAAAAATATTTAGTTAATTCTGAAATTTTCATTCCAACGGAAATCAAAATATGTGAGTCAAAGGGGCATAAACAACATGTTACACATATTTAAACAAATGAAAATGATCAACAAAAAGACCAGCGTATTGAAAATGATTTCATTCGCTTTATTGCTTACAGTATTGTTCAGTGTTAACGCTTGCAAAGACGATGACGACCCAGCGCCAAGTGTAGCTAGCCCCACAGTTAATGCAGCCACTGAAATTGCAGCCACTACTTTTAAGGTGAGCTGGACGGAGGTTACGGGAGCCGATAAGTATTTACTGGATGTTTCTAAAGAAGCGCACTTTGGCACGAAAGTGACCGGTTTCGACAAAAAGGAAATCACCACAACAAGTGCTACAGTTACTGGTTTGACTGCTAAAACCAAATACTATTACCGAGTGTATGCTAAAAAAGGAACAGACACTTCAACCCCATCAACGGTTAAAAGTGCTACAACAATTGAGTAGGCAATTACATAAGGTTAACTATAAAAATGAAGAGACTGCCATTTACAGCAGTCTCTTCATTTTTATAAGTCTATTATTAGCTAGAGTTACATCGGAACCGTTACGGTAGAGTATTATTAGTTAACCTAACCGTTTTAATAACATTTCTGCTACTAACTCGGAAGAAGCTGGATTTTGGCCTGTAATCAAAAGCCCGTCTTCAACAGCATATGGTGCCCAATCATTACTTTTTGAATAGATGGCTCCATTTGCCGTTAGCATATCTTCTACTAAAAATGGAACTACATTGGTTAACGCTACCGCATCTTCTTCGGTATTAGAAAAACCAGTTGCTTTTCTTCCCTTAACCAAGGGCTGGCCTTCAGTATTTTTGGTGTGTTTAAAAATTGCAGGTGCATGGCAAACAGCACTTACAGGTTTGTTGCTGCTATAGAATGACTCTATCAAGGCAATGGACTCTTTATCTTCCGCCAAATCCCAAAGTGGACCATGTCCTCCAGAGTAAAATACTGCATCATAATCGGCTGAGCTTACTTTGCTTAATACCACAGTATTGGCAATTAATGACTGAGTATCCTCGTCCTTATTGTAGCGATCTGTGGCAGGCGTTTGAAAATCGGCCAATTCGCTTTTAGGATCGATAGGAGGTTGACCACCTTTTGGCGAGGCCAATGTAATGTCAACACCTTTGTCTTTTAAAAAGTAATAAGGGGCTGCAAATTCTTCAATCCAGAAACCGGTTTTTTCACCTGTGTTCCCTAATTCTGAATGACTGGTAAGTACAAAAAGTACTTTTTTCTGATTTGTATTTTCGTTTATCATCGTTTGTTTTTTAATTCTGAAATGGCATAAACCGATTTGATTTATGCGTTAATGCTTGACATCTAGTAAGCCATTTTTACGATGTTTTCTGCATCGGTAGGTGATAACGACTTATGTTCGCCTAGGCCCGTCATGCCTCGTTCTTCAAACCTGCGTGCAATCTCTTCTGCTGTACCTTCATGGTTATCTATGTAATCAGAAAGCTTAGTGTCAATGCCAATAGATTGATAGAATTCAGTGGTTTTACGTATTCCTGCTAAAGCTTTTGCTTCCAGATTACCTTCTGTGATATTCCATACACGTTCTGCATATTGCGCCAACTTCTTCTTTTTAGCTTCGAAATTGTAGGTATAGTGACTTTCTGCAATTATAGCCAAGGTACGTGCGTGATCGATTCCGTAAAGTGCGGTCAATTCATGTCCTATCATGTGAATAGCCCAGTCGGTTGGAACTCCCTTTTGAATCAATCCATTTAGCGCCATAGTACAGCTCCACATAAAGTTAGAGGCTGCTTTGTAATCAGAGGGATCTTTGAGAATTGCAGGAGCTACTTCAATCAGTGTTTGCATAATACTTTCCGCAAATCGATCTTGCAATAGAGCATTAATAGGGTAGGTCATGTATTGTTCTAATACATGCGTGAACGCATCTGCCAGTCCGTTTGCAATTTGTCTTTCGGGAATTGAAGCTACCACACATGGGTCTAAAATAGAGAACACTGGGAATAAGCCAGAACCTCCCATGGTGAGTTTTTCTTTGGTTTCAGCACGGGTAATTACCGCCCCAGAATTCATTTCTGAACCTGTAGCTGGCAAGGTGAGTACTGTTCCAAAAGGCATTCCTTTTACCGTTGGAATTCTCTTTGAAAGAATCTCCCAAGGCTCGTTTCCTTCATAAAGTGCAGCGGACGATAAGAATTTCACTCCATCAATAACAGAGCCACCACCTACGGCCAATAAGAATGTTATTTTTTTATTTTTAATAACATTCAGCGCATCTAGTAGAATGGAATATTCTGGGTTGGCAGGAATACCGCCAAACTCTTCGAACTCAAAACCAGAGAGAGCCTGAGTTACCTGCTGGTAGATTCCATTTTTCTTAATGCTTCCTCCGCCATAGAGCAAAAGTATTTTTGCGTCATTAGGAAGTTCTGTAGCTATTTTTTGTATTTGATCTTTTCCAAAAATGATTTTGGTTGGATTCTTAAATTCGAAATTATTCATGTCTTACGTTTTATCAATTAGGGTCCTCTACTGAGGATGATACGATGACAAAGGTAAAACGGAGGCTGCGCCAGAAAAATGATGTAAGATAAGAAACGCTAATGCATTGCAATTTCTTTACGAATTCTGCTTAGACTTTCAGAAGTGACTCCAAGGTATGAGGCGATGTGATAATTCTTAACTAATGATTCAATATTAGGGTAGTCGTGAACAAAGTCTGTATAGCGTTCAGTGGCCGACTTGGCTAAATCGCCAATAATTCTTTTTTGAAACGAACTGATAAAAGATTCTGTTTTCAACCTGAAAAAACGTTCTACGCTGGGGATTTGGTTGAAGATTTCTTCCATGTCTGTTCTGGAGAAACGGTATAATGTAGCGTTCTGAATACATTCGATACTCAAAATAGCAGCTGATTCTTTATAGAAGGCCGTATAGTCGCTAATCCACCAATCTTTTATGGCAAATTGAATGGTGTGCTCTTTTGCCGAATGGTCCACGAAAAAGGAACGTAAACAGCCATTGGCCACATAGTAT
Organism: Roseivirga seohaensis; assembly: GCF_001592945.1. GTDB lineage: Bacteria > Bacteroidota > Bacteroidia > Cytophagales > Cyclobacteriaceae > Roseivirga > Roseivirga seohaensis. The sequence continues at coordinate 45,400 of NZ_LRPB01000034.1, read as the reverse complement.
TGGTAATGCACGGTTTGCCCAGGTTCTAAAAGTAATTCGCCTTTTTTAGCCTCTACGGAATGTATTCGATCTTGAATTAGTCGTTTCTCTGACTCTGTTAGAGTAAGTCCTTTAAATATGTCTTCAATGTGCATTTTTAAACCTGAATCAATAATTGCCTTAAAATAGGCACAATGAAGTTCAATGGCCTTGTTTTTTCTTAATAGTGATACTTAACGAAAAACTATTTTAAAGTTTTGAATTTCTCTTGTACTACCTCTTGTACTGGTCGGTTTTCAATTTTGCTTTTGAGCCACGAAAGAATGTCCAAATAAAGGAAAGGACGCCTTTCATAAAGGTTGTTGTTAAGTATCTCCAGTCTATCATAAAGTAGCTGAAACTCTTGTTTCAGTTGGTTAGGCTTAATTTTTCCTGTTTTTCTTAAGAAGTTGAAAATCTCTTTTTGAACAGCCTGTTGGTCGTTCATTTTTCCAATAAACTGGAAAGTAGACTTAATTTGATACTCCAAATGAAAATCTTGCCCATCCTCGAAATGAGCAATTAGGTTAAGGATTCTAGCAAAACAATGAATATCTTCTCTTAAGCTAATGTCCTTAAAGTAGATAATCTTATTCAGGTAGAAAATTGCTTTTCGGTTATTTCCTGAACCAAAATAAAGCGTGGCTATTTTATAATAAAAGAGCAATACACGCTCTGGGTCGATCTTATCTTCATATTCATTGAGTTTTTTCAAAAGCTTTGGCACCATGTGCGTTCCTTCCTCAAAATTACCTTCCATAAAGGCTTTGTTGATTTTTGAAACCCACATAAACTTAAAAATCAACACCTCGGTATTTAGGTCTTTTACTATGTCTTTGTTTTTCGAAAGTTCCTCTACTTCGTTCAACACTTTACAAAAAACAGAATAATACTGAAGCTGGAATAGGGCAGTGAGCAAATTGCTATAACTCTTGATAAACAATACGGGCTGTTTGGTGGCCATGTCTTGGTTTTGCTTGAACAAGTCAACCAAAGCCTTGGCATGTTTGTAGGAGTTAGGGAAGTTCTGAACAATGTTATTATACCAAATCTGGCACTGATGAAAATACATTTGCTCATAGAAACTGAGGTTTGACATATCCAGCTTAGGAAAATTGGCCTTAAAGTAGGTTGTTACTTCAATAAAGTCGTCCTCATTTTTAGCATAACCTTTTTGAAGGAAAAGGCTGTAAAGGTTGAGTGTCAAGTTGGACAATTGGTGTGTAGAAACGAGTAAGTCGGAAGTTTCATTCACCTCATTGGTCAACTGCTCTGCACGGGTTTCAATACTTCTAGTAATGTACTGCGACTCTATCATTTTTTCGAACTCTAATATTTCCAAAACCAAAGCATGATGCTTTGTGTCTTTGGCTTGATTTTTCGCTTTGTCGAGTAGTTTTAAGGCTTGTTTGTAAAAGCCTTTGTTGTATAAAAGTTTAGCATGATCTAGACTTTCGCGCAACTGCATGTCTACATGATGCCCAATATGAAATTGCTTTAAACTGGCTAGTATCTGCTTAAAAAGGTTGGCCTTTTGGTTAGACAGTTGTTCTTTTTTAATGCTCTTTACTTTGTCTAAGATTAGCTTGTCATCGTAGTGTTTAATGCTATCCATTACATCGAAAAGCTTGACAAACTTTACACCTTCTGAGTTGCCACTGCGGTTAACGAACATTCTAAAATGTCGCTTCTCTGATTTTGTTAGCGATTTTATTAGCTCAAATAATGAATCCTGCTTGGGGTTAGCCATTGTATTTTATTCTTTTCAATTAATTGATATACAGTAATATAGAAATACAGAGTTCGCTATAAAAATAGTAGAATCTCTAGCATCAGTTTTGGCCTCGCAGTAGGCGCCCACTAATTTCAATTAAGAATAAAAATGTGTTTAAAGAATAAAGTACAGAGCCCAAATAAACGATGGATAGACAGAAAATACAAATCTTTGATACGACATTACGCGATGGCGAGCAGGTGCCTGGCTGTAAGTTGAATACCAAGGAGAAATTGGAAGTAGCAGAAAGGCTAGAGCTTCTTGGTGTTGACGTAATTGAAGCTGGCTTCCCTATTTCAAGCCCAGGAGATTTCGAGTCAGTTGAGGCGATTTCAAAATTGGTAAAAAACGCCACCGTTTGTGCATTAAGTCGCGCGGTTGAAAAGGATATAATTACAGCTGCAGAGGCTGTTAAGTATGCCAAACGACCAAGAATTCATACTGGAATTGGAACCTCCGAATCACACATCAAATACAAGCTCAATACCACCAGAGAGAAAATTGTTGAACGCGCAGTAGCAGCAGTGTCTTTGGCTAAAAAGTATGTAGAAGATGTGGAGTTTTATGCAGAAGATGCAGGAAGAACCGACAATGAATTTTTAGCTTATATATGCGAGCAGGCCATAAAAGCTGGCGCAACAGTGTTGAACATTCCAGACACTACAGGCTATTGTTTGCCGAGTGAATATGGAGAGAAGATTGCCTACCTCAAGTTCAATGTAAGAGGTATCGAAAATGTAACCATTTCTACCCATTGTCATAATGACTTGGGCATGGCTACGGCCAACTCAATTGCAGGCGTAATTAATGGCGCAACTCAAATTGAATGTACCATTAACGGTATTGGCGAAAGGGCAGGAAATACTGCTTTAGAGGAAGTAGTGATGGTTTTACAACAACACCCTTACCTTAGAAAAACCACAGGAATTGATACCAAACAATTGACAGCCTTGTCGAAGTATGTGTCGGAAACTATGCGGGTTCCAGTACAGCCTAACAAGGCCATTGTAGGGGCAAATGCTTTTGCTCATTCTTCTGGAATTCACCAAGATGGTGTGATTAAGCGAAGAGATACCTATGAAATTATCGACCCAAAAGATGTTGGGGTAGATCACTCTTCCATCGTGCTTACTGCCCGTAGCGGAAGGGCTGCATTGGCTTACCGAATGAAAAATATTGGTTATGAACTTACCCGCGATGAACTGGATGTGGTTTACGCTAATTTCCTTCAGGTAGCCGACAGTAAAAAAGAGGTTTTTGATGAGGACTTACATCAATTGTCAGATCTGAAATATCAAATGGCAGTTTAATATGGGAAAGACACTTTTTGATAAAGTTTGGGACGCCCATGTGGTGAAACAAATTGATGGCGGAACGGATGTATTATACATCGATCGCCACTTGATCCATGAGGTAACCAGCCCTCAGGCATTTTCGGAACTGGAAACAAGGAATTTGCCACTTTTCCGTAAGGAGAAAATGGTGGCCACGCCCGACCATAACATTCCTACAAAAGACCAGCATTTGCCTATTAAAGATGCGCTCTCTAAACATCAGGTAGATCGCTTGTTAGAAAACTGCGCCAAGTTTGATGTTGAACTGTATGGCTTAGGGCATCCCTTTCAAGGTATTGTGCACGTAATCGGGCCAGAGCTGGGAATTACTCTACCAGGAAGAACTATGGTTTGTGGCGATTCGCACACTTCGACCCACGGAGCTTTTGGAGCCATTGCTTTTGGTATTGGCACCAGCCAAGTAGCCCAAGTAATGGCTTCGCAGTGCCTGTTGCAATCTAAGCCTAAAACCATGCGCATTACTGTGGATGGCGAATTGAATAAAGGCGTTTTGGCCAAGGACATCATTCTTCACATTATTGCTGAATTGACGGCCGCTGGAGGTACAGGTTACTTTATTGAGTATGGAGGCTCTGCTATTCGTTCGCTTTCTATGGAAGCCCGAATGACCATTTGCAATATGAGTATTGAAATGGGAGCGAGGGGCGGAATGATTGCGCCTGACCAAACTACTTTCAATTACATTGAAGGAAGAGAGTTTGCACCGAAAAGCGAAGCATTCGAACAAGCTGTGGCTTATTGGAAAACCCTTTATTCTGACGCTGATGCAATTTTTGACAAAGAATACCATTTTGACGCAGCCGACATTGAGCCAATGATTACCTATGGTACCAATCCAGGCATGGGCATTAAAATCAAGGGTAATATTCCTGAAAAACTAGTAGCTTCTAGCCAAGATAGCTACCGTAAATCTCTTGATTATATGGGCTTTCTTCCGGGCGAATCGTTACTGGGTAAAGAAATTAACCATGTGTTTATCGGCAGTTGTACCAATTCCAGAATTGAAGATTTGAGGATTGTAGCTGACTATGTGAAAGGCAAGAAAAAAGCAGCACACGTTCAGGCCATGATTGTTCCTGGCTCTAAACAAGTAGAAAAACAAGCCATTGCCGAAGGTTTGGATATTGTATTGAAAGAAGCAGGTTTTGAGCTTCGCGAACCGGGTTGTTCTGCCTGTTTGGGAATGAACGATGACAAGGTGCCTGCTGGGGCTTACTGTGTTTCTACTTCCAACCGAAACTTTGAAGGCCGACAAGGTCCTGGTTCTAGAACCTTATTGGCAAGTCCGTTGGTGGCTGCGGTTACGGCCGTGCAAGGTAAAATTGTTGACATCACTGAATTTTTGAATTGAGATGGAGAAAGTTGTAAAAGTACTTAGCAGGGCAGTTCCATTGCCTCATGAAGATATTGACACGGATCAAATCATACCCGCCCGTTTTCTAAAAGCCACATCCCGAGAAGGTTTTGGAGAGAACCTTTTCAGGGATTGGCGATATAATTCAGACAATAGTCCTAAAGCAAATTTTGTATTAAATGATACAGCTTATGAGGGAAGTATTCTTGTGGCGGGCAAAAATTTTGGTTGTGGGTCATCTCGTGAACATGCCGCTTGGGCGCTCTATGATTACGGTTTTAGAGTAGTCGTATCTAGCTTCTTTGCCGATATTTTCAAAGGCAATGCCTTGAATAATGGCTTATTACCTGTTCAAGTTTCTGAAGGTTTTCTGGAGGAGTTAATGGAAACAATAATATTGATTCCAGGTACTAAGGTAGAAGTAGACTTGGTAAATCAGTCCATTTCTTTCAATGGATTTATAGAATCGTTTGAAGTGAATCCTTACAAGAAAGAATGTCTGATTAACGGCTATGACGACATTGATTATTTAGTAAGTATTAAAAATGAAATAGAAGCCTTTGAAAAACAGGCGATAACAATATAATGGGAGTGAAGAAGAAAATAGGAGTGTTGCCAGGAGATGGCATAGGCCCAGAAGTGGTAGCGGAAGGAATCAAAGTGCTCGATGCAATTGCTTCCCGATTCAACCACCAATTTGATTATGAATACGCCTTGGTAGGCGCAGCGGCCATTGACGAAACGGGAAATCCATTACCCGATGAAACTTTGGCGGTTTGTAAACAATCAGATGCCTTTTTGTTTGGTGCCATTGGTCACCCAAAATATGACAATGATCCTTCGGCTAAAGTGAGGCCAGAGCAGGGTTTGCTTAAACTAAGAAAGGAACTTGGGCTTTTTGCCAATATTCGTCCTGTAACGGCTTATGATAGCCTTTTGCACATGTCACCACTTAAAGTTGATCGAATTACAGGGGTTGACTTTGTGGTGTACCGAGAACTGACTGGCGGGATTTACTTTGGTGAAAAAGGCAGAACGGAAGATGCTGCTTACGATCATTGCACATATTCCTATGCCGAAATTGAGCGTATTGCGCATTTGGCGTTTAAAGCTGCCCAAAACAGAAAGAAAAAACTGACTTTGATCGACAAGGCCAATGTATTGGAAACTTCCCGCTTATGGAGGGAAAGAGTAACTTCTATGGCCAAGGAATATCCAGATGTAACGCTCGATTGCATGTTTGTGGACAATGCCGCCATGCAAATGATCCAGAATCCAAAGCAGTTTGATGTGGTACTTACTGAAAATATGTTTGGCGACATTATTTCTGATGAAGCTTCGGTAATTGGTGGCTCCATGGGCTTATTGCCTTCTGCTTCGGTAGGAAATAAAACTGCGATGTTTGAGCCTATTCATGGTTCATATCCACAGGCAACAGGCCAGAATATCGCCAATCCAATTGCCACAATTTTATCCGTAGCCATGTTATTGGATCATTTAGATTTAATAGATGAAGCCATAGAAGTGAGACAAGCGGTAAATGCTTCGCTGCGCAATGGAATGGTCACACAAGATTTATCAAAAGGCCAAGGCTTTGGCACCGACAGGGTGGGCGACTTTATTGTCAATCATATTTTGGACGGTGAAGCCTCTGGCTCTCAAAATAACATTCAGATTGGTCTCAGCACGATTATCTGAGTTTGTTAGTGGTTTGTTAATTAGCGAAAGCCCCAATGCGAGAGTTTTGGGGCTTTAGTTTTATGAGCTAATTTGTTTATGCTTAAAAAAAGCACCCTTGTGTAAAGCCTAATTCCCAAGTCTTCTTATTTTTGCCGTTGTTAAAACCCCGAGCTGCTTTCGATATCAATTTTTAGGCTTTGGGTAGAATTAAGCATTTGAAATTATGGGAAGAGCATTTGAATTTCGTAAGGGTAGAAAAATGAAAAGATGGGGCATGATGTCTCGTGTGTTTCCGAAACTAGCCAAAGCCATTACTATGGCCGCTAAAGAAGGCGGTGGCGATCCCAATATGAACTCCGCTTTGCGTACGGCCATCCAAAATGCCAAGGCGCAAAATATGCCTAAAGACAACATCGACTCGGCCATTAAAAGGGCTACAAGCAAAGATGTTGAGGCCTATATCGAAATGAACTACGAAGGCAAAGGCCCACACGGTGTGTTGGTTTTTGTTGAATGTGCAACCGACAATCAAAACCGTACGGTGGCCAATGTGAAATCGTATTTCAATAAAGCAGGTGGGGCAGTAGTGCCTAATGGTTCTTTAGAATTCATGTTCAATAGAAAGTCGGTTTTTGAATTTTTGAAAACTGAAGACATGGATTTGGAAGAGCTGGAATTCGAATTTATTGATGCGGGTCTTGAAGAAATTGAGGAATACCCAACTGAAGAAGACGAAGATCAAATGATGGTAGCTATATATGGCGACTATACCAACTTTGGTCAGTTACAAAAGGCTTTGGAAGAAAAAGGGATAGAGATTAAAAGCGCCAGCTTAAAGCGTTTCCCAACTACTCCGGTAGAATTTACGGAAGAGCAAATGGAAGAAATCGAAAAGTTGATTGACAAAATTGACGAAGACGATGATGTACAAGCGGTGTATACTAATATAGCTGAGTAAAAAACATCTCTGATTTTATAACAAAAGCTCCAATTACTGAAAAGTGGTTGGAGTTTCTGGTTTGTATAACCTTGGTAAAAGTAGCGTTTTTACGAAATCATGATGTGGACCTTAGGTAAGTCAGTTTCACTGTAACTGTTGATGTAATATTCTATAGTAGTACCTGAGGGGTGTGTGTATTTAATGTTTTGGCCTGCAGTTATGTTTTTGCTGATTTTCTCTACACCATTTTGAAATATAGCAAAGTGGGCAGTTCCTGTTGCCGATTCGGAGAGCCTCATGTTGATACTTTTAAGCCCCTCAAATTTACCTGTGAAGAGCGATTTCTTTGTCGAAGTACTTTTAGCCAATCGTGCATAAAGTTCAAGTATTCTCATAAAAATTTACTTGGTTAGTTTACTACTTGTTAGGCTTTTCAGATGTACTTCTGTTTTTACCATTGTCGTAGTCAGACGCTAAACTTGAGTTGTCTAGTTTTAAAGTCAATTCAAATTTGGATAACCTTAATAGTAAAGCGTTACCCTAAAAGGGTGGTTCTCGTCAATACCTATAAAGAGGTATAGTGTTGAAGAATGTTTGTATCAAAAAGACTCTAACTACTGAAACCCACTGTCGCAGGTTTTCCAAACCTGTGACTCATTATGGGCTCTTGAGGACTCTGTCCGTATCATTTAAGCCTTCAACTCATTACCTACTTAGCGTAACTCAGCGCCCTCCGCGGTTAAATAACTTGTGAGATGGCTTCACGTTGGCGCTTTCCTTTCAATTGACATAGATAGGTTCGCCATGACGAAATATTTGGCTTTGGTGTTGTATTGAAGAATCGATTTAGGTCACTTTCAGAGGTTCTCACTGTCGCAGGTTTTCCAAACCTGTGACTCATTATGGGCTCTTGAGGACTCTGTCCGTATCATTTAAGCCTTTAGCTAATTACCTACTTAGCGTAACTCAGCGCCCTGCACGGTTAAATAACCTGTGAGATGGATTGGTTCGCCATGACGATGTAGTAGATGTTGGGAGTACAAATGTTTGTTTTTTGAGTAGCTATCGGTCACCGCCATTGCGTGGCACGAAGCAATCTCTTCTGAAATAGTGGCGAGCAAATGTTTAATAAACTCATCCTATTAACAGGACTTTGCGCCCCTCTGCGCTCTTTGCGGTTAGAGCTCCATTTTCATGGTTATTTTCACTTTGGCACGCTTTTGGGAAAGTACCTAGTACAACCAAATAAAACTCAAAATGAAAAAAGCATTACTCGGTCTAAGCCTACTCTTTCTAATATCCAGTTGCGATATTGTTTATGTAGAAGAAGCTCCCATTGATTCAAGAAACCTTTTTACTGGTCGGTATGAGGTAGAAGAATACAGCGAGACTTATGATGAATTAACACTATACGATATGCGTGTAGTAAAAAATAGTGATCCGTATAGCAGCGTGGTGTACTTAAGAAATTTCTATGGAGCAGATATTGAAATATATGCCAACGTTTATGGTGACGAATTAAGAATCCCTCGTCAAACAGTAAACGGCTACCTGATTAAAGGTGTTGGCCATATAGAATATAGCGATATTGTGCTTACCTATTCTGTAGAAGATTTAACAAGTAACAGCTACATCGATTTTTGTAATACTGTAGCCTATCGAAGATAAATTGTTGTTTTGAGATTGACCGGGGCCGGCTTTCCGTTTGGGAGCTGGCTCTTTTTTTTGCAAAATATTAAGATCGAGTTCATTTTACCAGTAGCTAGTCGTTTGTAATTCAAGGCTTTCAGTAAAATTAGTTGCATTAAACTTAAAAAAAGGGGCTTTGTTAGATTCTCAGTAGCCAACTACCAAATAACCCGTCAATTACACCGCTAATCCAAAATGATCTAGCTACCTTTGCGGCTCATTTAACAAAGAATTATTGAATAATTTTAGCAAACTAGGACTTTCTCAATCCATTATTGAAGTTCTTGATCAACTGGGGTTCGATACTCCAACCCCTGTACAAGAAAAGGCCATTCCAATGTTGTTGCAAAACGACCCAACAGATTTTATTGGATTGGCTCAAACGGGTACAGGTAAGACAGCTGCATTTGGACTCCCATTGATTGACTTAATCGATCTGGATGATCCTACAACTCAAGCCATTGTAATGGCTCCAACACGTGAACTAGGGCAACAAACAGCGCAACAACTGGTAAGTTTTGCGAAAAATAATAGAGCCCTTAATATTGAAGTGGTTTATGGTGGTGCGGCCATCATGGGCCAAATTAAGGCGCTAAAGAGACCAACGCAGATTATTGTAGCAACTCCAGGCCGTTTGATTGATTTGATCAAAAGGAAAGCGGTGAATTTAGAAAATGTAAAATATGTCGTGCTCGATGAAGCAGATGAAATGCTCAATATGGGCTTTAAAGAAGACATAGATGAAATTCTATCTTATACGCAGGAAAATAGAGTGACATGGCTTTTCTCGGCTACTATGCCGAAGGAGATCAGAAGGATTGTTAGTAAGTACATGGACAACCCATTAGAGGTTGCGGTAAACACTGAGCAGAAAAGTAATGTAGACATTACGCATAAGTATGTAATCACTAAAGCGGCCAATAAGATACCTTCGCTTAAACGTTTCTTAGACATTCAGCCCGACATGCGCGGTATTATGTTTTGTCGAACCAAACGCGAAACACAAGAGATTGCAGACGAACTAGGCCAAATGGGCTACGGGGTAGAGGCACTTCACGGTGATCTTTCCCAAGCACAAAGAGATGCCGTGATGAAACGTTTCAAAACACGTTCAATGCAATTGTTAATTGCCACTGATGTAGCAGCAAGAGGTATTGATGTAAACGATTTAACACACGTTTTACACCATTCTATTCCCGATCAATTGGAAAGCTATACGCACCGAAGTGGTAGAACAGGTAGAGCGGGTAATAAAGGAACTTCATTGGTGTTTATTAACCCAAGAGAAAGCCGTAAAATCACTGAGCTTGAAAGACGAATCAAAGTAAAATTTGAACGTATTGAAGTGCCTACTTTAGAAGAAATGAAGTCGAGCAGAATTAACAGCTGGGCAAATCTAATCATCAATACTAAAGTAGACGACCAAGCAGACAGTATTCTAAAAACCGTAAGTGAGCGCTTTAGCGATTTAAGTAAAGAAGATTTACTTAAACGTTTAATTACAACTCAACTGGATCACATTATGACTCCAGACGAGGATGTAAACTTGAACGAAACGCACGGTGGATCGCCTGCCAATCGCGATAAGAGCGGCTTTAATCGTTACTTCATTAATGTAGGCGAGATTGATGGTATGACCAATGCCGATATCATTCACTTCTTGTCAGATGTGTCTGGAGTAGATAGAAAATTCTTTGGCGATTTATCGCTACAGAAAAACTGCTCTTACTTTGATGTAGACAGTACTAAAGACAAAGGTTTTGGTGAAAGTTTTGAAGGTACTGAAATTCAAGGTAGAAGTATTCGTGTAAACAGAGACGAAGACGGAAGACCTCGCAAAAGACGTAGCGATTCTTTCAACAAAGGAGGTAGTTACGGTGGTGGTAGCAGTTATGGAGGCGGAGGCCGAAGTAAACGCCCAGATCGTGACAAGCGTCCTGATCGAGATAAAGGAAGACCAAAAAGAAGAAGAAGATTATAGGATCTTGAATTACATATCTAAAACCTGCCATTTTGTGGCGGGTTTTTTTATGCTTTGAAATTTGTTTTGCTACTTAATAGTAGGAGATGAGCCTGAAAATCAGAGTATTCTCAAAGCCAATTCACCGTTTAAACAAGCTAAACTTAATTAATTGACTATTTCTTTGCCAATTAATTAAAAAGACATGAAAGACCAACTAATTCCGTATCTTTGCCATTGTAAAAGTTAATAACCCACCTCGATTGTCTCTTTGTTCTCATCTAGATTAATTTAATTCGGTTTTTTTACTTCACATTTATGACCTTTTCGGCTTAAGGCCGTTACAAGATAAAAAATAGGATTTGGCCCTATAAAAACATGGATTTGAGTGCCACTTTAGTTTACGCTAACTCAGAGCCGCTTTAATAACAATGATTAATTAATAATGCAAGGAACAGTAAAATTCTTCAATGAAACCAAAGGTTTTGGATTCATTACTCCATCAGACTCAAGCAGCGATATTTTCGTACACGTTTCAGGTCTAGTTGACGAAATTCGTGAAAACGATAAAGTTGAATATGAAGTAGAAAGAGGCAAAAAAGGATTGAACGCAGTTAACGTAACTGTAATCGATTAATCTCTTTTATACCTAATTAAGAAAGACAAATTATATACTTAGAACGGTTTTGGTGTTATGCCAAACCACTGAAAAACCCAAGGGTAATTCAATCTCTAGTATGTGATTTGTTTTTTTATGCCCTTTTGTGGCTAATCACAACATGGTTTGAAGTCACGCCCAATCTCAAAATCTAATGTGAGGAGGTTCCCACCCTCAACTGAAACCCACTGCTTCATCTGCTAAAGTTGGAGTATATTTTGCGTAAATTGCCATCGGTTAAAAAGTACTTTACCTAAAGGCTTTATTCCAAGTGGGCTTAGCTCATCTACAACTACAATACTTATGAAATTCGAAGAATACCGCATTGCCGAAGGCATTAAAACCAGTATTGAAAAACTGGGCTATAAAAAACCAACCGATATTCAGTACAAATCTATTCCACCCATCTTAAAGGGGGAAGATGTATTGGCCATTGCCCAAACGGGTACGGGTAAAACTGCGGCTTTTGCCATTCCAATTCTACATATTCTTCAGGAAAGAAAGCTGGGAAGTCGGCCCGATGGCGTAAAATGCTTGGTAATGGCGCCTACCCACGAGCTGGCATTACAAATTGAGCAGACTTTTAAAACTTTGGGCAAGCACACCCGAGTGGTGACTTATTGTATTCACGGTGGGGTAGACCAAGAGCCACAGATCAAGCAATTGGAAAAAGGAGTGGATGTGTTGATTGCCACACCAGGCCGCATGTTCGATTTGGTGAGCCAAGGCGCACTGAGTTTAAAACGAGTAGAGATTTTGGTCTTAGATGAGGCCGATCATATGCTCGATTTGGGTTTTATCAAAGACATTCGTGATTTGATGAAGCACTTGCCGAAGAAGCGCCAAACGCTTTTCTTCTCGGCCACCATTAATGAAGAAATTAAGGACTTGGCCTATTCGCTTGTTACTCGGGCTATTCGTATTCAAATTTCCCCCAAAGACCCTGTTGCCAAGAATATTGAGCATGCAATTGCCTTTATTGAAATGGATGATAAGCGTTTCTTCTTAGAGCGATTTATCAAGCAACATGAGGACCAAAAGATTCTCGTTTTTGTGCGCACTAAAGTAAGGGCAGAAAGGGTGAAGAAAGCCATGGAGCGTGTGCAGTTGGAAACGGATACCATTCACAGTGATAGAGAACAGAAGGAAAGAAAATCAGTCATGCAACGCTTTAGGTCTGGCGACTTAAAAGTGCTGATAGCCACGGATGTAAGTGCTAGGGGAATTGACATTCCCAATGTGGAATATGTAATCAATTATGACATGCCAGAGTCGGCCGAGAATTATGTTCACCGCGTGGGAAGAACAGGGCGAGGCTCCCAAAAAGGGCAGGCGCTTTCTTTTTGTGCCGAAGAAGAAAAACCAGTGTTGGCCGAAATCGAAGAGAACTTGGGCAAGCCTATTCAGCGCATGGAAGTGACGAATGACGATTACCAATACACCTTGGATATATCGGATGCAAAGGCCAATAACTGGCAGCAGTTGATCAAGGAAGCCGACAAAGAAAAAGCAGAATTTGAAGCCAAGAGATCGAAACGAAGAAAAAAGAAACGCTAAAAATCATTAATTGAATTAGTACAAAAAATTGAAGAACGTTTAAGCTCATGCAGAACAATAATCAGATCAAATGTCCTAATTGTGGAACCAGTATCGATGTGCAAGATATTCTCGCTCATCAGTTAGAAGATGAGATCAAACAGAAGTATCAGGCGCAGTTGGCGCAAGAAAAGCAGAGGTATCAATCTGAAGTTGAAACACTGAACAAAGCGAAAGAGGAGTTTGAACAGAAGAAGAAGGAGGCCAATGAACTTTTCAAAGAGCGACTCGATAAGCAGCTACGCGAAGAACGTAAGGCCATGGAAGAGAAGTTGAAGCATCAACTTCAGGCTGAGCAATTGGATCAATTTGAAACACTTCAAAAAGAGCTTAACGAAAAATCAGAGCAGATTAAAGAGCTGAACCGCACCAAAGCAGAGATAGAAAAGCTAAAACGCGAGAAATCGGAATTGAAGGAAATTGCAGAAGCCGAAGCCCAGAAAAACCTCAATGCCACATTAATTGCCGAAAGGGAGAAAATTAGGAAAGTTGAGGAAGAAAAGAATGAAATGCGTTTTAAAGAAATGCAGAAGCAGCTGGAAGACCAAAAGAAGCTTACCGAAGAAATGAAGCGTAAGCAGGAGCAGGGCTCTATGCAGCTGCAAGGCGAAGTGCAAGAACTGGCCATTGAAGAATGGCTGATGGGGCAATTTCCTTTAGACAGCATTGAAGAAATTAAGAAAGGCGCCAGAGGTGGCGATTGTATTCAAATCGTAAATACCCGTGCCCGCCAGAATTGCGGCACCATTTACTACGAAAGTAAACGCACCAAAGACTTTCAGCCCAGCTGGATTGAAAAATTTAAAGCAGACATCCGCGAAAGAGGTGCCAATATTGGCGTTTTAGTTACTGAGGTAATGCCTGCAGGAATGGACCGGATGGGCTTAAGAGACGGCATTTGGATTTGTAATTATGACGAATTCAAAGGGCTTTGTGCGGTGCTGCGTGAATCCATTGTACAACTCAGTATGGCGGTAAGTTCACAGGAAAACAAAGGCGATAAAATGCATATGCTTTATGATTTCCTCACCAGCAATACCTTCCGCATGCAGGTAGAAGCCATTGTTGAAGGCTTCACCTCTATGAAAAATGGTTTGGACAGTGAGAAAAGGGCCATGCAACGCATTTGGAAAGAACGCGAAAAACAAATTGATAAAGTGGTAACCAATACCATCGACATGTACGGCTCCATCAAAGGCATTGCTGGCAACGCCATTCAATCTGTGAAAGCTTTAGAGTTGCCTGGAGAGTTTGAAGAACAGGATCAATAAAAGGCGATTCTTTCTTAATATTATAACCATGTACAATGAAACCTATATAGAGAATGCTGGCTTGGTCATCCTGTCAAGCTTTATTCCAGTGCTTTTTGAAAGACTGGGGCTGGTCATGGATTCAGCTTTTAATTCGGTAGAAGATCAAGAGAAAGCAGCTTTGTTGCTTCAGTATATTTTGTTAGATAACCCTCCAAAAGAAGAACACCGTTTGGTTTTAAATAAACTGTTTGCTGGATTGCCACTAGACCATGAAATCAAAAATGACTTTTCAGTTACACCTGATGAACTCAATACGATTCATAGTTTAATTGAAGCCGTTATTGCTCATTGGTCGGCAATTGGGAAAAGCTCAATTGAGGGTTTTCGTGGTTCATGGTTGTGGAGAAAAGGGAAGCTCGAAGAAATGGAAGAAAATTGGGTATTGTCCGTTGAAAGAAATGTCTACGATATGTTAATAGATCGACTTCCTCTTAGTATAACTCCAATTAAATTTTTCTGGATGCCGAAACCCATTATGGTAAATTGGCAATAGATCTGTCTTGATTTTTTTTCAACATAAAGTTATTTTTCATAGGTTTTATTGTCCAATAAGAGCTAACTTTCATCAATTTCACTACCAGGTGGCTGGCCGTTTTAGTATTATTGTTTGTGGTCAATCCATCTGCTTAATTTTTTACCATGACTGACCCTAGATCTAGAAAAACCCCTGGCGTTTATATAAACGAAGTAAATGCCTTTCCAAACTCAGTAGTACAAGTTCCAACGGCTGTTCCTGCCTTTATTGGCTATACGCCTCAGGCAGAATTCCAAGGCAAGAATTATTTAAACAAACCCGTTAAAGTGAATTCGTTTTTTGAGTTCGCACAATACTTTATGCTACCAAATGCTGCGCAGCAATACAGTCCGCAATACTACATTAAGGAGCAGAGCGCAGCACCAGCAAGCGGAGATTACCTCACTTTAGGAAAGAACATATACACACTCGACCCTGACCCAAACACCATTTACTATTTATACAACAGTGTAAGGCTCTTTTATCAGAATGGAGGGGGAACAGCCTACATTGTGTCGGTTGGCGGTTATGGAAGCCCCTCTGGAGCTGCAATGGCACATGGTGAAAATATATTCAACCCCAATGTTAAACTTTCGGAATTGAAGGCAGGCTTACAAACCCTTATTAAAGAAACAGAACCCACTATGTACGTAGTGCCCGAAGCCACTTTGCTCAGTAAGGACGACAATGCCAGTCTAATGCAGGCCATGCTAGGTCAGAGTGAAGAAATGCAAACCGCAGTTTCAATTTTAGATGTTTTGGGAGGTCACTCACCCGACCCTGTGCTTTATACCCAAGGTATTGATGATTTTAGAGAAGGCGTTGGCAACATAGGACTGAGTTATGGAGCGGCTTATTATCCGTTTCTGAAAACTACCATCACCCAAGCAAGCGAGTTAGATTATACCAATTTTAATGGCGGAAATACGGATGCATTATTTGCGCTATTACAAAAATTAGAAGGAGCCAATCCTGCATTAGAAGAGGCCATAGCGCTAATTAAAAATGCATCAACAGATGCAAATATTGGAGATATGAATCAGGCTTTGATGATTGCGAGTAAAGTATATAATCAACTGTTTAATAGCTTGTTGTCTGAAGTGAATGTACTTCCGCCCAGTGGTGCCATGGCAGGTATATACACTGTAGTTGATAATAATGAAGGCGTATGGGTCGCTCCAGCAAATGTGTCGATAAATGTTGTAATTAAGCCTACACTGGATATAAATAATAGAATGCAAGAAGACTTGAATGTTCCTTTAGATGGTAAGGCGGTCAATGCGCTTCGCTCATTTGTTGGTCGAGGTGTTTTAGTTTGGGGAGCAAGAACGCTTGAGGGCAACAGTAACGATTGGCGCTATATTAATGTGCGTAGAACGATGATTATGATTGAACAGTCCATTAAAGCGGCAACTATGGCTTATGTATTCGAACCGAATGACGCCAATACTTGGGTGAGTGTTCAATCGATGATCAGTAGTTTTTTAAACAGTGTTTGGAAACAGGGTGGACTTGTGGGGGCAAAACCTGCAGACGCTTTTAGTGTATCGGTAGGTTTGGGTAGTACAATGACAGGCGAGGATATTTTGAACGGCATTATGAGGGTTACCGTGAGTGTAGCTGTTGCCCGTCCGGCTGAGTTTATTGTAATAACGTTTCAACAGCAAATGCAAAAAGGGTAAAAAAGAAAAGCCAGTTTAAACATCGTCTAAACTGGCTTTATCACTCTACTCTACTTTTTAATTATGCTTTGGTTAACTGCACGTTGAGCAACAATTTTACATTATCACCAACCACAACTCCACCAGCTTCGGTTACCATGCTCCAGGTTAAGCCAAAATCTTTACGGTTGATACTGCCAGTAATCTCGAAACCAGCCTTGGTTTGTCCGTAGCCATCTTTCATAATACCACCATGCTCTACAGCCAATTCCACAGGTTTAGTAGTTTCTTTGATGGTTAAGTCACCTACTAATTTGTAATCGTCTCCTGAAACTTGCTTTAAAACACCTTTAAAAATCATGTTTGGATAATTTTCTGAATCGAAAAACTCAGGGCTTTTCAAGTGTGCATCACGATCTGCTACATTGGTGTCTACGCTAGATGTGCCAATGCTGAAGGTGGCATTTGCTCCATCAAAATTGTCTCCATTAGTTGCTAATCCACCTTCAAAACTTTTGAAGGAGCCCGTTACAGTTGAGATTACTAAGTGTTTTACTTTGAATTGAACCTCGCTATGTGTAGGGTCAATTTTCCATGTGGTTTTTGTTAAAGTTTCCATATGCTAATTTGTTTTTATGTTCACGTTCAATATGTCAAACTGTATGTACGTACATATAGTTCAAAATATTTCAAATATTTTTACTTGAAATCAATTGTCCTTTCTATTCATTACTGGGTGTCGCTAAATTTTAAGAGTCAAATCAGTCTGCTTATTGTTGCAGAAAAAGATTCATTGGAAAAACTGATTGCTGAGGTAAAGGATTTGTAATACTTTGCAGCTTATGGTATTTAGTATTATCCTTGGTCTGATTATTATTTTGATTTTAGCACTCAAGAAGTCCAACAAGAGTGATAAAGAGGTAACTCAACTTATGGCTACTCCGTCTAAATGGAAAGCCGTTCTCACCGAGCATGTCCACTTTTACCGTAATCTAAATGCCCATCAGCAGCGTCAATTCGAATCGGATATTCAACGGTTTTTAGCCGAAACACGGGCTACAGGAGTCCAAACCGAAGTGGATTTGGTAGATCGGCTTTTGGTGGCCAGTAGTGCCGTTATTCCCTTGTTCGGCTTTCCGGCTTGGAATTACAAATACTTAGATGAAGTGCTGCTCTACCCAAGCTCCTTCGACCGGAATTATAATATTGGAAGTAAAACCGAAATCATTACCGGAATGGTGGGCACAGGTGCTATGGAAGGTAAAATGATCCTATCCAAACCAGCTTTGCTTGCGGGGTTTGACATTAACAACGACAAGAAGAATGTGGGCATTCATGAGTTTGCACATCTATTCGATAAAGAAAACGGTGAAGTAGACGGTATTCCTCCCGGTTTTGAAGACAAAGCCTACGCATTACCTTGGTTGGACTTTGTGAAAAAGAAAACAGACGAAATACTGGCCAGTCACTCCGATATTGATGGTTATGGCACCACCAACCGACAAGAGTTTTTTGCCGTAGCCAGTGAATACTTTTTTGAAAGACCCCATTTGCTCAAAGAGAAGCATCCTCAATTGTATGAAACCCTCAGCAAAGTCTTTCATCAAGATTTAACCGCAGTTATTGACAAGGATTCTTACACCAAACCCAAGGCCATTGGCCGCAATTCACCTTGTCCCTGCGGCAGCGGAAAGAAGTACAAGCATTGCTGCGGAAAGGAGTGAGGATCGAAGGATAATTCCATTGTTCTAGTCTTGATCTCGCTAAGACTAAAAGGGATAAGATAAGGCGGTAAGGTCGCAGCAAGACGCTACGACCAGAGTGAGCAAGTACCTAAGACTATCTTGGTCTTTTACTGAAAAAGCGTTTTCCACAAGTCAACAATAACCGTATTCGGTAACCAAGAGGTAATGTCTGTAAATGAGTTGTTAAAGCCAGTAGCGGCTACTTTTCCAGTGCCTATTTCACCAAGGAAAGCCTTTTCGCTTAATGGTTTTAGGTTGCCGTTTTCATCAAGTCGAATAGGGATGATTTCGTCAAAGTATTTCAAGGTGAATGCTTCAGATTTAGCAAATTCATGTCCTTGGCCGGGTTCTTCTGCAAAAATCCATTTAGCGCCAAACCTGCGGTTGACAGAGTAAATACCTTTCACAATATTGTTGCGATATGGATTATCAATTTCACCTGTGAGGAAAACGCCTGGCACTGCCCGTGTGGCCTCAGAAGCCAAGGCCGTATAGTAAACGCCTCCTTTATTCACGATAAACGTAATTACCCTTTCTGGCTTCCAGCAAGCAAACTCATAGTTAAATTCACCACCAGCCGACATGCCCCATAAAGCAAATGGAACAGTATTCAGTTCAGGGTGTCCACTTTTTGTTGCCAATCGGCTCAGTACGTCTAACATGGCCTGACCCGTTCCGTTTTTCACATCAGCATATTGCTCAATGGCCATATTCGGGCTGCGTTTGTCTTTAATGTCTGCCGCCAAAATTGCCATGTTGTGTTTATTGGCCAAAGCTTGCCACTCTGGCTGGTATACCATATCACGGCCATTGCCATTCGAGCCGGGAACCATCACAATTACACCTCTTACTCTTTGAATGTCCTTTCCAATCCATAAGCGAAAAGCTGCTTTTTGGAAGTTGTTTCCATTCATTACACTGTCTTCAAGAATGGTTTGTCCATTGGCGAATGAGAAATTAAGAAGCAATAAGCTGAAAATGATAAAGTTTTGAGTGATCTTCCTTTTGGTCATATTGTTTTGTTTACCCCTAATTTAGTGAGCTACACGGATTTTAAAAATTGAAACCACTAAACAAAGATCATTTTTGTCTGTCGTGTTTCGCAGTTATATTGTGCTTTATTAAGTAATTTATTATCTCATTTTTTATAAAAACTCAAACAATGATCAAACGCCTGTTTACCTTTCTTATGCTGATCACTACTACAGTAGTGATGGCGCAGAATCCGCTACCACTCAGGAAGTCGGTGGAAACTTCAAAGCGTGCTATCCGAATGGATGTACCGCTTCCCAACCCTATTATGAATGCTTTCGAGGCTAAAACGAGAGATTTCTCAGGGAAACCCGGGCCAAATTATTGGCAATTAGAAACTGACTATACCATTAAAGCCACTTTAAACCCGCAAACTCAGACCATTTGGGGTAGCGAAGTGATTAAGATTCATAATAATAGCAATCAGCCGATGGACAGAATTGTGTTGAGGTTGGATCATAATATTTTCCGTGCCGATGTACCTAGAGGTTCTTCTGTTCCGGCAGAAACTACTGAGGGAATGGTCGTTACACGTATAGTGGTGAATGGCGACCAAGTAGATTTAGGCGCTCGTACTAGCTTTAGAAGAAGAGGTGGGGAGCCGAAATTTCAGGTAATGGGTCTGCAACAAACCGTTGCTACCATTTTTCTGGCTGAGCCAATTCCAGCAAAAAGCACTGGTACGTTAGAAATTGATTGGAATACAAAATTGCCAGGTGGCGAAAACGGTAGAGGACATAGAATGACCCAGCGTTGGGGAAGCAATGTTTTTCAGCCTACACAGTGGTTTCCGCGTTTGGCTAAATTTGACGATATGCGTGGTTGGGAAACGAATGTTTATTTAGGCCCAACTGAGTTCTTCAATAACTTCGGTCGTTTTGATGTAAGTATTGACGTACCTGCAGGTTGGATCGTAAGCGGAACAGGAGTTTTGCAAAACCCTGAAGAAGTGCTTTCAGCCCAAACACGAGAGCGTTTAACCAAAGTGCTTGATTCTGATGATGAAATTGTAATTGTAGGCGAAGATGAAAGAGGTGCTGGAAAAGCTACTGCAGAAGGAGAAAGCCTGGTTTGGCGTTTTGTAGCCGATAAAGTGAATGATTTTGCTTGGGCTGCTTCACCAGACTTTATGTGGACGGCCACAAGAGCTACTATTCCTGAAAAAGGACCAATTCCAATTCACATGGTATACTTGCCAGAAAGAGCAAGACTTTTCGAAAGAGCCGGAGAGATTACAAGACATGCTTTGGAATTCTATTCTGATCTTTGGGCGCCTTATCCTTTCCCCCAAATGACCATGCAAGATGGGCCAAGTGCTGGAATGGAATACCCGATGGTGGTAAACTCTAACCAAGGAGCTGCCGATCATGAAGTGGCGCACCAATGGTGGCCAATGATGGTGGGTACCAACGAAACCCGTTATGGCTGGATGGACGAGGGCTTTAATACCTACATGAACATTCTTTCTGCTGCCGATAGTAGAGGCCAACCTGCTAATTTGAATGGAAGAGGAGCGAGCTACGGTCGTAGAAGTGGAGATGATGATGAAGCGACAATGATGTGGTTGTCAAACTACGCTGGAGACGGATATAGCTTCCAAACTTACAGTAAAGCGCCTTTAATGCTATCAATGTTAGGAGGAATAGTGGGAGATGAAGCTGTAATCAACGCCATGAAGAAATACACCAAAACTTGGGCTTTTAAACACCCTTCGCCTTGGGATTATGTGTTCTTTATGAATAATGAATTAGGACAAAATCTTGAGTGGTTTTGGTACTATTGGTTATGGACTACCGAGTCGGTGGATGGTTCAATACAGAAAGTGAGTACAGGATCAACTACCAATGTTACGGTACATCAAGCAGGTCAAATGCCTTCACCAGTGGTCCTTAAGGTTGAATTTGAAACGAGTGGTCCGGGCATCAAGTCAATGAGCAATGCAAAAATGATTGACGCCAATACAGCCGTTGTTACTTGGCCAGCCAGCGTTTGGTTTAATGGCGATCGTACTTTCAATGCTGAATTGAAATTTGGTGGAAGAAAGATTAAGAAGATCACGCTTGACCCTGACGGCAGATTCCCAGACAACAATGCTGCGGATAACGTTTGGGAGAATAAATAGGAGGTAATATTTAGTGTTCCGTGCACAGTAGATTGTAAAAAGGCTTGCTAATTGATTTAGTAAGCCTTTTTTTGTTGTCATTGCGAGAAATAGGCTTCGCGATAGCGAAAGACTATGACGCGGTAATCTGTTCTCTATACGATAACCAGTTTTTTGCTGAAAATCGAAAGTAAGACTGCTTCGTTCTAGCCCATTACTATCGCATGGCCTGCGTCTCGCAGTGACGTAACTAAACACTGAGCACCAGCCACTAACTCTTACGTTCCACTTCTCTTAAATTCTCAAGTTTCTTATTTCTTAAGAAGCCTGTAACATCTTCGAAGTGTTCTTTAATGCGTTGATTTCCGAACTCGAATACTTTGGTAGCTAAACCGTCTAAGAAATCACGGTCGTGAGAAACTAGAATTAATGTACCTTCGAATGCTTTAAGCGCATCTTTTAAAATGTCTTTGGTGCGAATGTCCAAGTGATTGGTAGGCTCATCCAGAATCAAAACATTTACCGGTTGAAGCAGTAATTTGATCATTGCCAAACGGGTACGTTCACCACCTGAAAGTACTTTCACTTTCTTTTCAATGGCATCGCCAGAGAACATAAAAGCGCCAAGAAGGTCTTTGATTTTTGTACGCACATCGCCATGCGCAATTTCATCTATGGTTTGAAAAACGGTGAGGTTTTCGTCTAAGAGCGAAGCCTGATTTTGCGCAAAATAGCCAATCATAGAATTGTGCCCAATCTGTAAGCTGCCATCAAAATCAATTTCGCCCATCATGGCTTTTACAAAAGTGGATTTTCCTTCACCATTTTTACCAATAAACGCTACTTTTTCGCCACGTGCGATGGTGAGTGATACATCTTTGAAAACCGTATGCTCACCATATTTTTTAGTTAAGCCATCTGCAATTACTGGGTAATTACCAGAGCGGGGGGCAGGAGGGAACTTCAAATTTAAAGCAGAAGAATCTACTTCATCTACTTCCACAATTTCCATTTTCTCAAGCATTTTTACCCTAGATTGAACTTGTAAAGTTTTAGAATAAGTGCCCTTAAAACGATCTATAAACTGCTGAATTTCTGCAATTTGTTTGGCTTGATCGTCAAATTGCTTTTGCTGCTGTTCGCGCCTTTCTTTGCGTAACTCTAAATAATGTGAATAATTGGTTTTGTAATCGTAAATACGGCCTCTCGTAATTTCTATGGTTCTGTTAGTGAGATTATCGACAAAGGCCTTGTCGTGGCTGATTACGATTACCGCCTTAGCACTGGTTTTTAAGAAATCCTCTAGCCATTGTACCGATTCAATATCCAAGTGGTTTGTAGGCTCATCGAGAAGAATAAGATCAGGTTTCTGCAAAAGGATTTTAGCCAATTCAATACGCATTCTCCATCCACCACTGAACTCGCTGGTAGAGCGGTTTAAATCGGAACGAACAAAACCCAATCCCATTAAGGTTTTTTCTACCTCAGCATCAAAATTGATTTCTTCAATGCTATAGTATTTTTCGCTGAGTTCAGAAACTTGCTCTATGATTTTACTATAAGCATCAGATTCGTAATCGGTACGTGTTTCTAGCTGATGAGTCAAATCATCCATCTGCTTTTTCATGTTGATGATTTTTGAGAAGGCTTTAGAAGCTTCTTCAAAAACAGTACACTCGTCTTTAGTCAGTAAATGTTGCGGTAAGTAGGCCACAACAGCATCTTTAGGAGCCGAAATTTTGCCTTGGGTAGGTTTACTTTCTCCAGCAATAATTTTTAACAAAGTGGATTTTCCTGCCCCGTTCTTCCCCATGAGGGCAATACGGTCATTGTCGTTCACATTAAAAGTAACATTGCTAAATAGGGTGGTGCTACTAAACTCAACACCAACGGCATCTACTGAAATCATAAGGGATTAATTTGGCCGCAAAGATATAGATTTGAAGTAGGTAAGTGCTATTTGAAGAAAAGATATCTAATAGGTGAAATCTATTTGATACGGTTATTGTAGGTGATCATTATGTTAGAGTTTTAGTGGTTACTGTTTTTATTAAATCAGTAATACAGTGAACCTAAACAAGAATATCGGTTTTTGGTATTTTTAATCGTCTACAAATTGTACTTTTGTATTCCTCTTAATCAGAACGACTAATAACTATTCATTGCTCCATCGAGTTACGTACACATTAACCGCGTGTAAATATGAATATAGTTAACACCATTATTTTTCAAGCTTCATCTTTTTTTAAAAAGGTGTACGAATGAGCTTAGACGTAAAAAATACTGAAATGAAGCCCATTGAAGGCTTTAAGTACTTACATATTGTAAGTATGTTTTTTGTTACCACACTTTTAATATCCAGCATATTATCGATGAAAGTAATTACGCTCGGCTTTTTAGATGCACCAGCCGGTATCATTACTTTCCCAATTGCATTTATATCTGGCGATATACTGGCAGAAGTTTATGGGTTTAAGATTACACGCAGAGTGATATGGACAGGTCTTTTTTGTCAATTACTGATGAGTGTTATGTTTTTAATCGGTGATGCACTGCCTTACCCTGAATACTGGGAGCTTCAGAGTGAATTTTCAGCAATTGTAGGCTTTGTACCTAGGGTTGTGGCCGGAGGAATGATAGCCTATTTTATTGGTGAATACCTTAATGCAATGGTAATGTCGAAAATGAAAATATGGGATCGAGGAAAGAGATTTTGGCTAAGAGCGCTTAGTTCTTCACTTGTAGGTCAGGGGCTTAATTCTATAGTATTTACTATAGTTGCATTTTATGGAGTTTATTCTTTTAATCAACTTCTTATTATGATTGGTTCGGGAATATTGACAAAAATGGTGTATGAAATTATTGCCTTGCCACTCACAAATTATGCTACCAAATGGTTAAAGCGAAACGAAGGGGTTGATGTATTTGATTATGGTGAAAAGTATAGGCTGTTAGAGGTTAAAAAAGTCGATTAAATGCGCTTAAACGTACTAAGTCAATAATTCATTAATTCTAGGAATCACTTTTTCAATAAGGTGAGCTTTGTCAAACACTTCAACTTTCAAGTCTGGGTTCAAGCTTATATCCTTAGCATCGGCACCAGTAATTATTAGAAATTTATCGGTTTTAAATTTGCCAGATTTGCTAAGTATTGAAGCCAATTCAGTACCTGATAATTTTGGCATGTTTTGATCGGATATAATCAAATCATACTTTTTCTTTTCTATTAATAACAGCGCATGGTCTCCATCTTGGGCTTCGTCAATTTCGACTTCACCATCGACCAACATACTCACAAAGTCGGCTGTTGTTTTACGCATGTCTTCATGGTCATCAATGATCAAAACGCTTTTCATAAATTTAAATATATGATATTTTAAAGTAACAAGATGAAAGTTAAACGCGGAGAAAGATCCCTGAATTCTAATCTCAGATATACTCACGTATATGATTATACTCAGGCCTGTGTTAGTTGATGGTTGGAAAGATACAATCAATCCTTGATAAATCAAGAAGGTAAAGTTTAAAGATTTACGGGCAGCTACCGTCTTTGCCTGTTATAAGAAAATGGTTTCAACTTTAATTTTTTTCTGTTTCTGGCACGAATAGTTGGTTGATAACTACTGAATGAAGTAAGTATATAACACATACTCAGCACAAAAGGCTTTAAACAAAAAAGAAGAGGTGGGACTAATCCACCTCTCCAAACCTCTCATCTCCACACATTCTTACCACTTTGGGTGTGAAGGTGCCCAAAACTTCAACTAACTCGGTTTGGTGCGCCATTACCTCGTGAATATTCTTATATACTTGAGGGGCTTCATCTAAACCTGAGCCGATCAGCGTTACTCCAGCTTTTTTAATGTGCTTTTTGACTTCCTTTTTAGAAAGCGTTTGCTTGGCTCTGGTTCTAGAAAGTACCCTTCCAGCTCCATGCGAAGCTGAATTGATGGATTCTAGATTCCCTTTGCCTTTTACAATAAAACCAGGAGAAGTCATTGAACCCGGGATAATTCCTAAAACTCCTTCACCCGCTGGAGTGGCTCCCTTTCTATGCACAATGACTTCATTTCCATCTAAATCTTGCTCTTTCCAAGCAAAGTTGTGGTGGTTCTCAATCAATGCTAGAGGCTTTTCTCCCAAGGCAGCAGCCAATCTTTCGTGAATTTGATGGTGACAAGCCGAAGCATAATCGCCTGCTAAATTCATGGCCAACCAGTATTCTTGTCCTGCTTCAGTGTCTAAATCCAACCAAGCCAAATGTTTGGCTTCTCCCGGTAATTTGGTCATATCCATGGCCAGCTTGGTGTAATGTCTCGCGATATTCGCACCAAGTCCCCTCGATCCCGAGTGAGAAAGTACCGACAGGTATTTGCCAATTGGCAGGTTGAATTCATTGTCACCATTCAGAATTTCAGCAATACCAAATTCCACAAAGTGATTACCACCACCAGAAGAACCAATTTGCATCCAAGCTTTGTCTTTCAATGATTTCAAAATATTGATTTCATTGAAAAGAGAACTTTCAAGCACTGCATGATCCTTCGGTCTTTTGAAAACCGCCTGACCAAATTTGGTGTTTTCCAAGAGCAAGTCCTTCAAAGTTTCAGTACTTTGATGGGCAAAAGCAGGTGGAATGTCATAAATAGTCATACACATTCTACAACCTATATCAACACCGACAGCATAAGGAATTACCGCATTGTTTGTGGCCAATACGCCTCCAATTGGTAAACCATAGCCTTGGTGCGCATCGGGCATTAGTGCTCCATGCTTGGATACTGGCAGTTTCATTGCAATCTCCATTTGGTTGATTGCGCCTTGCTCAATACCTTCCGCTCCATATATACTATATGGTATCCGCTTTTCCCTCAAAGCCAAAGTTTCATTATGCTCTGTTTTAATGATCAAAGCCATCGCCACTGGGCCTAATACTTCGTGCTTTAAGTAAAGGCCTGGGTTTTCAACCACTTTCTTCAATGCGGCTTTCTTATGCAGAATGGATTTTCCTTTGAAATGCTCTTCCAATACCTTCATGGCTTCGCCAATGGCTCTGCCTTCAGGAAATCCGAGCTTTCTTAAGTCTTTTCCAGTTAATTTTCTCGTTGCCATAATTTCCAACGGTTTTTAATTCTCTTGTACTTATTCCTCTTAATATGCTTTTTTAGTTCATCCACATTGTCATTGTCGAATGAAGCAAAAAGGCCTTTTCGGTAGTGTTGAATGGCTTCTTTATAGTTACCAAGTGCCTCTTCAACCATTCCGAGTTTTTCGTGAACAAAGGTTTTGTCAATGCAATCAACCTTAATGGCTTTCTTCATTAATGCTTTAATCCCTTCGTACTTTTTATGATCCAGATAGAGTGTAGTGAGTTCTTCATATACCTCCTTATAATCTGGTTTAAAACGTAAGGCCAATTGATAATGCCTTTCGGCCAATGCCAGATTAATATGGTGATAATGATACATGTCACCTAATTTAGCGTGTAATTTTGGGTAACCTGGTTCTTCCATCAGCCCGTTTTCAAACAGTCTTTTGGCTTCCTCATAGCGCCCATCATACATGGCATCTTCTGCCAACTGAATCACATTTTCGATGTATTCTTCGTAAATGTCCATTGTATTTAAATTCAGAGGGCAGGGGATACCTGCCCTCAGGTTTTTAGTTTATTCATAATCAAATTCTAATTGCGAATCTATTACAATCCGCCCCCTAACCACCCCCGCCATGCTTGCGCTCTATCTTCGGCATACGCGCAGCGGGGGACAACTACCTAGAGAAAATCTCTTTCAATTGGTCTACTACTTGGTTACCACCAGATAGTGAGATGTTGTTGATCTTATCCGCGATCTTTTCAACATATTCCATCTCTTTTAACTTGAACAACATTTCGTTGTCTTCCATCAATTTAGCGGTGTTCAACAAGCTTCTTGTAGAAGCTGTTTCTTCCCTTCTGGTGATTACGTTGGCTTGTGCTTGCTTTTGAGCTACCAATACTTGGTTCATGATGTCTTTGATTTCACCAGGCAAAATGATGTCCTTGACACCACAGTCCTTGATCTCAATCCCCAAGTCTTTCGCCTTGTCTTTAAGGGTACTTTTTACGTAATCAGCAATAGCAGTTTTCTGCTCAAGCAATTCATCTAAAGTAAACATGCCAATGAACTCTCTTAAGGCCAGTTGCATTAATACATACAATTGCTTTTCGGCATCCTTATTCTCCACCAAGGTTTTAACAATATCAACCACCTTGTATTGGCTGTAAAAGTTGATCCTTAATGGGGCTTTGTCTTTGGTCAAAATTTCTTGACCAGATACCTCCATTTGCAATTGTCTCATGTCGGCTTTTAGCAAGCTTAAAGCCACTTCGTTTTTCCAGAAGTAGAATTCGCCTGCATTTAATTGCTTGTAGAACTCACCGTTTACGAATAGGATGGCTTTTTCGTAAGTCTCCACTTTACAGACCCTGATGTAAGGCACCAATTCCTTTCTCTTCATTACCGTAAGGTCAACTGGCTCAGTAATTTCAATTTTACTTAAGTCAGCTTTCACAAACTTGTAATCGATAAGCCCTTTCCAGAAAGCATACTTTCCTGGAGACAATACAGTTTTGAAATTTCCATCTTCATACTGCATTGCAACCTCATTATCCTTCACATCGACAACCTCTAGCAATGCTGCCAACTTGTTATCTTTCAAAAGAATATTCAATTCTTTTGGTGCAATGAAAGGTTTGGCCAAGTCATATTCGATTACTTGATCGAAAACGGATACCCAGTAGGTACCTGCGGTGATTACAGTTCTGTAATCGCCTTTTCTGAAAACCAAACCCACTTTTCCTGTGTTGATTCGTATCCTTTTCATTTTTCAATTGTTTGTGAGGCTTTCTTTAAAGGCCTGAATGATAACCGGTTATTCTGAATTTATTTCAGAATCCGTCCGTCAAAATCAACTGAGAAAGATCCTGAAACAAGTTCAGGATGACTTCCAAAAACATTCAATCCTTTTGTCAAACCTCGGTTTAACGTTATCTATCACTATTGGCCAAATAATGTCATTCAAAATAGAAAGGGGAGAGGGCAAACCTTTTGTCGAAAACGGGAGCTTCATTGAGTCTGAATTCACAATGAGTTTTTGAAAGTTTGAATCATGAGTGGAGAAATTATTCTCTTTTCAATCATCTCTTTTTCAGAAAGTCATCAGCTGCATCAGGCGGTATCCTGTTGCTCTGGTCTTTTTCAAAATGCTCCATAGTTCTCCCTCAGGATTACTATGGGGTCTGCCCGACACCCCTTTCAGGTGTCACCGTTTTTTAAGAAGTCGGTACTTCTGAAATCAATAGAAACAAAATCTATCGCGTTTAACCACTCCGCCATCCCTTATTCAGGGAGTGGGATTCGAACCCACATGATTGATGTGTCACTCTAACCACTGAGTTATCTCGAATGTATCGAGAGAGGGATTCGAACCCTCGTCCTACACGTTATGGTGGGATTTCACCAAATAATAAGCAGCATACCGTGGCCTACTGGCTCGGTACTATGAGGGCTCTACTGAAACCCACATCAGGTCTTATACCCGATGGTCATCCCGTGGAAATGGTAGGATTCGAACCTACTCAGCCTTACGCATCGGTTTTACAGACCGACATAACTCTCCAGCTTTATCGCATTTCCATGTAGGTTATCCATTCATCGTTCTGGCGATCAACCAGTTCTTTTTCAGGATAACCTGCTAATTTCAAAAGAGCTTTTTCACACATCACAACCCGAACGAAGAGTTGCTTAGGGGCTTTAACCCTTCTCTTTGTTTAGGAGACACTCGTTCTGCCTCTCCTTTAGCGCGGTACCGGAGGGGTTCGAACCCTCGACCTGATCATAGACAGTGATCTATTCTACCCCTGAACTACGGTACCGTATGTTTAATCCAATTTGGCTGAAACTTAGTCTGTCGCTGACAAACTTGACTCACAACCCCTCCTCTAGGAAAGGCCATAAAAAAAGCCCGACCTTATGCAGATCGGGCTTTACAATGCCGTGAGTACGGTATTGTCAAGTCATAATTCCCCGATCTTTTTGCAAAAGACGTATTTCACCGGCTCCAGAATCATAATGACTCAGGTTATCCATAGGTGAAATCCACATGTTTAATCGTTCTATTTTCTTCTGCATACTCAAATCTTTTTTAAAACAAAAAACCCGAACCAAATGGCCCGGGTTTCGATATTTCGTTATGTTGAAATCAACGTATATTCCCAAGCCTAATTACACCACAATCATCACTAAACAATGTTTCCATTGGCTGTGCTATAAGGATATGTGAGTAATTGCTTTTCATTTTCTTTTCTGTGCTGCAAATGTACTGAAATTGATTTCTGATATCCAAATAAAATTTTTAAGTAATTAGTCCTTATGGCTTAAATTAATTATTGAAATATCTGTATATCAGTATTTTGAAATTAGAATAAAAAATAAAAATTGACTTGAAATATGTCTGCTTTCGTATATAAAATTGAATAAACGGTTTTACGGGTTTATGAAATATTCATTGAATTTTTCGGCTGAACTCATTATTACTTGGTCATATCTAATAGCACCTTTCCGCTTCTTCCTGGAGCTTCCATATGCTCAATGGCTTTGGCGATATCATCAATTCCATAATAAGCTTCAACGTCTGCTTTTAATTCTTGCTTGGTGAGCATGGTCAATACTTCAGGAATAATAGTAGAACGCTGTTCTCTGGTCAGGTTGGCCATCCATGTGCTGAGCCAAAACCCTTTGATGGTCAGGTTTTTGAAAATCAGGAGTCCGGAATTCAACGGAATAGGTTGAAGGCTCAATAGTCCATAAACAAACATTTTTCCATTGACTTGCATCGCATTCAACACCTTGTCGCCAAGCTCTCCACCTACAGCATCAAAAGCGGCTCTTACCATTACACCGTCAGTTGCAGTTTTTACAGCGTTATAGATGTTTTCTGTTTTTTCATTGATAATGGCTTTGGCACCCAAATCGAGTAAAGCTTGCTTTTGCTCATCGCTACGTACTGTGCCTACTACATTGATTCTGCGTTGTGAAGCCAACTGGATGACAAATTTGCTGAAAGCTGAGTTGGCCGCTGTTAACATTAGCCAATCTCCTGCTTGTAAATCGGCTTCCATTAACATACCGTAGGCGGTAAACGGATTTACAAAGGCCTGACAAGCTACATCATCGCTCATGGCCTGAGGTTTTGGAATGGCAGTTTTGGCTGGAATGCAAACATATTCTGCCCAAACACCTGAGCCTGTGAAAATGACCCCTGTACCTAATGGCATTTCTACGCCAGCACCACATGCATCTACGGTTCCGGTACCTTCAAAACCGCCAATTTGAGGTAATTCTGGCCTGATACCATACTTGCCTTGAATAAACATTATGTCGGCAGGAATGATATTGGCTTTGGTAACTTTTACTCGAATCTCGCCTTCAGCAGGTTCTGGTTTTGGAAGTTCAACGACTTTAAGTACTTCGGTGGGTAGGCCTAGGGAGGTAAATTGGACTGCTTTCATGATTTTGTTCTATTTATTTGAAAAGACTGCTTCGTTCCTCGCAGTGACGAAAGGTGAATACTCGTCATGCATAACAAATTAAATTATTTATCTTGGCTAAGCATAACAATAGCTGAAAAACCCATGCAGATATCTGAGAAATTTGAATTAAAAGGAAAAGTAGCCATCATCACAGGTGCTAGTAAGGGCATTGGAAAATACATTGCAATGGCTTTGGCACAACAAGGTGCAACGGTTGTGGTGTCGAGCAGAAAGTTAGAAGCGGTGGCCGAAGTAGCTGAAGAATTTAAGTCGAAAGGCTTGGAAGCTGTGGCTTTTCCTTGTCATATGGGTGATGATGAACAAATCAAGGCTTTGGTGGATAGCACCATCAAAAACCTAGGCGGTATCGACATTATTGTGAACAATGCGGCTGCCAATCCAGTATTTGGGCCTGTGCAAGAAGCTGGTGATGACGCTTTTGATAAAATCATGGACGTGAATGTAAAAGGGCCACTCAATTTGGCCAAATACGCTTACGAAAGTATGAAGAGTCGCGGGGGCGGTTCTGTCATCAATATTTCTAGTATCGAAGGAATTACCCCTGGGCATGGTTTGGGACTGTACTCTGTCAGTAAAGCAGCTTTGATTCAACTGACCAAGGTTTTGGCCAGAGAATGGGGGCGTGATAACATTCGTGCGAATGCGATTTGTCCGGGACTTATTGATACCAAGTTCAGCGAAGCCCTCACGAGTAATGAAAAGATTATGAAAGTGGTGATGATGAAACAAGCCTTGCCTATGCTCGCCCAACCAGAAGATATCGCAGGATTAGCGCTGTTTTTGGCTTCAGATGCTTCTAAATTTGTTACGGGCGCTGTTATTTCTGCGGATGGGGGATATACGGTTTAGTTGATTTGGGTATTGGGTATTGGGTATTGGGTATTGGGTATTTAGTCCTCCTTCGTTAATTCAATTGCATTTTTGATAATCGCGCAACCTCGTTTGATATCTGCTTCTGAAATGGTGAGGGGTGGGGCTAAGCGGAAACTTTCTGGGCAAGAGAGAAACCAAAAAGTGATCAATCCATCTTCCAAACATTGATTTACGATTCTGGCTACGCGTTCTGCGCTTTTAAATTCCACTGCGAACATCAAACCAATTCTTCTGATTTCGATAATATCAGGGTGACCGATCAGTGACTCAATCAGCTGACCTTTCTTTTCTACTCCTTCAATCAGATTTTCATTTTCAATCACTTCTAGGTTGGCCACTGCGGCTGCGCAGTTTACTGGATGTCCGCCAAAAGTAGTGATATGGCCTAATACTGGATTGAAGGTGAGCTGCTCCATATTCTTCTTAGAAGAAATAAAAGCGCCCATCGGCATGCCTCCGCCCATGGCTTTGGCTATTGTCAATATATCGGGAATCACATCAAACTGCTGAAAAGCAAAGAGCGAACCCGTACGTCCGTAACCCGTTTGAATTTCGTCAAAAATTAAAAGCGCACCAGTTTCTGTGCATTTTTGGCGCAATGCTTTTAAATAAGCTTTGGAAGGAATGCGAACTCCCGCATCACCTTGAATGGGTTCAATAATAACACAGGCCGTATCTTCTGTAATCTGTGCTAAATTTTCAATATTATTGAATTCAATAAAGTACACATCGGGCAATAGAGGCCTGAAAGCGTATTTTTTCATTTCGTTGCCCGAAACGCTCAGTGCGCCATGTGTGCCACCATGATACGATTTCTTACAAGAAATAATCTGAGTTCTGCCTGTAACTCGCTTGGCCAGTTTCAACGCGCCTTCATTGGCTTCGGCTCCAGAATTTACAAAATAGCTGGTGCTAAGCTGTTCAGGAAGGAGTGAGGCAAGCTTTTCGGCCAATCGGTTTTGTGCACTTTGGATAAACTCACCATAAGCCATTACGTGCATGTATTTGTCCAGTTGATCCTTGATGGCTTTTACCACATGTGGGTGACGGTGACCAATATTAGAGACGGCAATTCCAGAAATGAAATCGAGGTATTCCTTTCCATTAGTATCGAAAATACTCGTGCCTTCAGCTCGTGCCACTTCAATTTTAAGTGGGTAGGGCGTAGTTTGTGCCACGTGATCAAGGAATATGCGCTCAGAATTCATGTGCGAAAGTAAGCAGGAATCGCTTAAACTAAAACAGTGAACCCACGTATCCGCGTACTCTGAAAGTAAATTGATTAGTTGATTCTACTTCCGTTTGAACGGATTATCGCAGAAAGCACTAATTTTGAGCGATGTTAATTAAGGAGGGCGATTTTAACCGTAATGAGCGATGGGTGCTGGCTGGTATGCTGGTGTTGTTGCTTTGTGCCCTGTTTGTTAACCTTGGTATTTATCCGCTTTATTTAGAAGAACCCAGGCGCGGTTTGATTGCCTTGGAAATGATGTTTCAAGATAACCTTTGGGTGCCTACCCAAACGGGCGATTTATACTACCGAAAACCACCATTTTATAATTGGCTGATCATTCTTTCTTATCAAATTTTTGGTGGTTATTCAGAGTTTGCCACTCGCCTTGTTTCTGTGCTGTCAGCTTTGGTTACGGGAGTAGTGATTTACAGATTCTTCAAGTTTAGGTTGGGAAGGCGACTGGCGGTTTACTCCGCTATAAGTTATATATCATGTGTAGATATACTCTTCTATTTCAGCATGATAGGAGAGATAGATTTATTTTATGCTTTAGTTACTTTTTTAGTTTTTGTTTCGATATATCATTTTGGAAAACTAGAACAATATTGGCCTTTGTTCTTATTTGCTTACCTGCTTACGGCAATAGGTTTCTTGACCAAAGGACTTACTTCCTTACCTTTTTTGGTCATTTCCCTTTTGGTCTTTTTTCTTTTTGAGAAGAAGTTTAAGGTACTGTTTTCTATACAGCATATCGTATCAATCTTGGTATTCTTTGCTGTCTTGACTGGTTATTTCTATACCTACTCGCTTCATGAAGATCCAAGTGGTTGGTACACCACACTTTTCTCAGAGTCAGCAGATAAGGCAGTTGGAGGTGGTTTTTCAGCTTTATTAAAACACATTGCTCTTTTTCCGTTGACCACAATGGCCAACCTTCTACCGGTTACCTTATTCATTCCAGTTCTTTTTATTAAGAAGGTGAGAGGAATGCTGATGTCAAATCGGTTGATTGTATTTTTGGTGTTATTGTTTGTAGCCAATTTTGTGGTGTATTGGTTTTCGGCCGAAGCAAAATCAAGGTATTTATACCCTTTATTCCCTCTATTAATAGCGATTTTGTTGTATGGCATTCAAAAAACAGATGCCATATGGCTGCGAAAATACGCTAAAGTGATCACTGTTTTTTTGGTGTCGGTGGCTACTTTAACTTTCCCGGCCATGCTTTTTGTGAAGGAACTCGAAGTAGTGGATCACTTGCTATTCATTGTTATTGGCTTGGAGTTGTTGGTGGTTCTGCTGTGGTGGTTATACCTTAAAAAGGGAATTGAGGCCTATATGATCATTTTAGGAGTACTGTTGGTACTTCGTCTCGGTTATTCGTTTACCGTGCCTGTAACCCGGCAAAAAACCACGGGAGCTGCCGAAGACAAAGCCTTAGGATTAAGAATTGCTGAAATTACTAAAGGAGAGCCTTTGTACCGATTGGGCGATGTGCGAATGTCGCTTACGATTGTTTATTACTTGGAAGCAGAACGAGAAGCCGTTTTATACCAAACAGATGAACTGAAAGACGGCTACTATTTTGTGTATACTGATGATTTGCCTGAGACAGGTTATTCCCTAATTGAAGAGTTTCACTATCACAACGAACCGATTTATTTGATTCGAATGGACAAATGATAAATCTATGCTGCCATTTCTTTCAATTTCAGCATGTTGATTTTTTCTTTCAGCACCATAGGATCGTAAGGCTTCAAAAGCACATCCATTTCTGTGTCTTTCATGTTGTCCATACCTGTAAGGTAAATTACGTGGCTCTGACTGCCTGTTGATTTAATCATTTCTACCACTTCAACACCACACATATCGGGCAACTGAACATCCATAAGAATTAGTTCATAGTTGGTTTTTTTAGCCAAAAGAAGTGCTTCTTTACCATTGGTAGAAAGGTCGAAATCTAGATTCCACTTTTTAGCAAAAACAGAAAGTAACTTTAAGTTCAACGGGTTGTCGTCAACAATAAGAACTTTGAAATCGGAGTGTTTAGGCGAAGTATTCATGTACCAAAACTCCATATTAATCGACATGTTTTTAGAAGGTTTCGATGAATGGTAAATATCAATCGATGAAAATAGTACCAGAAAAGATAAAGGCGACTGGGGCGATTAAATGCCCACAAGTCGCCTAAACAACACAGCCTATGCTTTTTTATTCTTGTTTAGTACTTTACCCAATACAAGGTCTTTATCGAGCTTTTTAGTACAGAAGAACCAATCTTTACAATCGATTTCGCTGTCTTCCATTCTATCTTTTGCTGTTCCGCACGAACCAGCAGGGCCAATAATTACATCGTCACCAGGCTGCCAATCTGCTGGTGTTGCCACTCCAAATTCATCTGCGGTTTGTAAAGCGATAATCACCCTGTACAGCTCTTCAAAGTTTCTTCCCAAGCTAAGCGGGTAATAAATGATTGTTCTAATGATTCCTTTTGGATCGATAAAGAATACGGCCCTAACTGCTTTTGTCGAGTCTTCATTGGGTTGAATCATTCCATATTTCTTAGCAACATTCATTGTGATGTCTTCTATCAAAGGGAAATTTACTTCTACGTTCTTCATTCCCTTGTATTCAATCTTTTCTTTGATGGTTCTTAACCAAGCAATATGGCTGTATAAACCATCAATAGATAAGCCCACTAGTTTACAATTGGCTTCTGCAAACTTATCTTCCATAGTAGCGAAGGTCATAAACTCCGAAGTACATACGGGGGTAAAGTCTGCTGGGTGGCTGAATAAGATCACCCAATTTCCTGCATAATCCGCAGGGAAATTGATTTCGCCTTGCGTTGTGATAGCCTTAAATTCTGGTGCGGCATCGCCAATTCTTGGCATGTTAATTATTTCTTGTTCTTGAATCTGTTCCATAACTTTTTTCTTTAAGATTATGGAATAAAGGTATTTAGGAAGGCCAGTGTTTTTTGTGACTATTGTTACATAGGAGCGAGGCAATTTATTTGATCTACTCACAACTTACGATTAGCAGAATGAGATGTACTCGTGCATAGCTCTCTTATCCCAGTTGTTTGAAACCTCAACTAGTCTTAGTGTAGTCTCGCTAAGACTATAAGTCAAAGCTGATTAGATATTTCAGTAGTGGCGGTTACTTAGATTGAAGGGCTAATTACATTTCTGCTTTTAAATATTAAGGGTCTCAGCGAGACCTAAGAACAGAGAGGCGCACCGTGGGCTTATGGCTCACGGCCGTCTACTCGATTGTAGCCAGTTACTTTTATTCTTTCAATTTGGTCTTCTTGTTCAACTCTTTCAGAGGACAATGCATTCTGGTCAAGTCCGTTGAATATCGAGAAGTAAGTAGTAACATCATTCTCTTTTTTCAATTCAAATTCAATTCCGTGCATCATAAACCCAGTTTCATGGGGTTCTCCTGTCTCAACATTTTTGCTTTTGAAGTTGTAGGTCAAAACGTTTATGGCCGAAATCGGTTGGTTCAAGCTTTCACGTAATTCCTGTTTTCCGTTTTCCTTCCAGCTTAAAGGCAATTCGTCCCCCATTCCATACCAGTCAAGTTTTCCTGTCAAGTCGATTTTATTTAAGGTGAAGCTGAAATCATCAAGTTGATAAGCACAAAATTCATAATTGTCCCCGTCAATTTCGAGAATCACAGGTCCATCGGGATACCATTCATTTTCGTTTTCATCCCACATGACCCAGAATCTAGCAATTGGCTTTCCAATCAATTTTTCAAACTTGTCTTTTTGTGTTTTCAAGAACAAGTCCGCATCATTGAAGAAGTTGGGTTCATATGTTGGTATTCCTAGCATTTGTTTTTTTCTAATTGGCTACAACGTCTCGGGTATGAAACGTAGGGCATGTCGAAGCACTCATCTGTCCGCACAGAACTGAGCTTGCTAAGAAACCGAAACTTGCGGCAAGTTATGTCTGCCCTATGTTTTATACCCATTGTGTGTGCCCAGCATGGGCATCTGGTATCGAAGATACCAAATTATTCCAGAGGGTGAGAGTCCCTTGCAGGCAAGTTGGTGAAGCCTGTTAGTAAGTCGCAAGCTGGTTTTCCGTGAGGCATGCAGTGAAGGAAGCGAGACTACAAATTCCGGTACTGACGAACAGGAACGGCATACGGAGGCCATTTAGGGAGGGTGAGCAAGCACATCTTTGCGAAGCCCTTGGCCAACAATCCCTATTTGGTAGATGTCGCAGGAATTGGAAGAAGGAATATGTCCTTACCTGGGGAGATCTCGGACTTCACGAGTTGGAGACTGAGAAGTCAGCCGAGGTCATAGTAGTTAACAGGACATGAGCCGACACCTAAATGGATAAAGTCGGAGTTCTCACGAGTTAGCGAAGGACTGAACATTGAATTGCGTCTCAATTCGCAAAGGAATCTACGGATAGCCTTTGCTTAAGCGGACAGAGAAAGAGTAATGATAGGAAAAGTACTACATCCACGCAACCTGACAAGATCATACTACCAAGTAGTAAGAAATAAAGGGAGCGCAGGGGTTGACAAGATGAGTGTTTACGAGTTAGCTTCTTTCAGAGAAGCGAACGTCCAATCACTCGCCAACTCAATTTTGAACAGGAAGTATGTGCCACAGGCTATCAAAGGAGTAGAAATACCCAAAGGGAACGGTAAAACCCGACTTTTGGGAGTGCCCACCGTAGTAGACAGGTGGTTGCAACAAGCGGTAGGCCGTCAGCTAGCTACAAAATTCGAGTTAGAATTTGAAGAGCAGAGCTACGGATTTCGTCCGCAGAGAAACATCCATAAGGCAGTCCAGCAAAGCTTGAAATACATCAATGATGGGTATCAGGATATTGTAGACATTGACCTAAAGAGCTTCTTTGATGAAGTGCAACACTACAAGCTACTACAGTTGATTTACAACAAGGTAAAATGTCCGACTACACTATGGCTCATCCGCAAATGGTTGCAAGCACCAATCCTTGTAAAAGGGAAGTTGCAGCAACGCAGAAAAGGCGTGCCACAAGGAAGTCCTTTGAGCCCATTATTATCGAACATATTGCTCGATGTACTGGACAAAGAACTCCAAAGGAAGGGATTGCGTTTTGTGCGCTATGCAGATGATTTTAGTATTTATGCTAAATCAAAAGCCGAGGCAAAGAAGTTGGGGAATGAAGTGTATTTGTTCTTGAAAGAGAAACTAGACTTACCCATCAACCGAGCAAAAAGCGGCATCCGTAGACCAAATACTTTTGAGTTGTTAGGTCATGGATTTACACCAACCTACAAAAAGGGCGAGAAAGGCAAATATCAATTAGTTGTAAAACAAGGGAGCTGGCAGAATCTGAAACGTAAGCTTAAAGCAATTACCAAGAAAACATTGCCCTACAGTTTCGAAGAACGATTAGAGAGGCTCAAGCAAGTGTGGCAAGGCTGGGTGAACAACTACCGCTTGGCAAGTATTCAAGCCAAACTTAAAACGCTCGATGAGTGGATACGAAATCGACTTCGTTACTGCATCTGGCACGACTGGAAAAAGCTAGAGCGGAAACGCAAGAACCTAATCCGTTTGGGGATAGAACAAGGGCAAGCTTATGCTTGGAGTAGAACAAGAATGGGGGGCTGGGCTGTAGCCCAAAGTCCAATTTTGAGAACTACGATTACCTTATCAAGACTAAGACGAAAAGGTTATAAATCAATGCTAGACTACTACTTAAAAACGCAACCTCAAATTCAATGAACCGCCCAGTACGAGAACCGTACGCTGGGTGGTGTGAGAGGCGCACCGTGGGCTTATGGCTCACGGCCGTCTACTCGATTGGGGTGCGTTTTTTCTTTTTTCCATTGTTTTAAATAGAAACTGTCCGTAGATTTGTCCGTGTCCGTAAAATAGTCCGTAAATATTTAAGGTATGGCAACAGTTAATTTCTATTTAGATAAAGTTGATAAACAAGGATTAGCTCCAATTCATTTGAGAATCAATTGTGATGGAACTCAAGTCAAAATATCAACAGGGAAGAAGGTTGTCAAATCGGATTTTGACAAAGCTAATCAAGCTGTAAAAAGTAACAATAAAGAAGCTCAATCCATTAACAATTACTTGACTTATTTAAAAGATAGAGCAGAAGAATTACTTAACGGTAGTTATAAAAAGAGGTATACTACTAATGAGTTAAAAGAATTGTTGCTAGAACAAGTAAATGCCTATAAGCAAGATTCTAATGTTAGTGTTGTTAAGGAGCAAATGGCTTTATACGGAAAGCCAATTACTTTCATTGACTTATTTGCTGGGGCGGGAGGCTTTAGTGAGGGGTTTTTGCAAGCAGAAGAGAATAATAAGTTTTTCGATTTTCTAGTAGCAAATGATATCAATGAAAATTCAGAGTTAACACATGTTGTACGATATAATGAACAGTTAGGACTTGATGCAAAGTTTTTATGTCAAGACATCACGGAACCTGATTTTATCGACAACCTTTTAACTAAGGTGAATGGAAAGACTGTTGATGTTGTTTGCGGAGGCCCTCCTTGTCAAAGTTTCAGTTTGGCAGGTAAGCGTAAAAAGTTTGATAAAAAGGATGACTTGTTTTCTCATTATTTAGAGGTAATTAAAATACTTCGTCCGAAGTATTTCGTGATGGAGAATGTGAAAGGTATTCTGACTAAAGAACAAGGGAAGATTAAGGATGTAATTCTTCAAGAGATTAATTCGATTGTTGATATTCAAGAAATCCCTAAACTGACTTCATTCCTTAAAACACTTAAGAAATCAGCATCGATCAATCAATTCTTGCTTGACTGTTTCGTGAAGAGAATTGAATTTGAATCGGTAACTGATGTTCAAATAGAGTCTCTTAAAGAATCCTATATTAAGTCTGTAGATGCCAAGTTTCGTCAAATCATACCTAAAATGGTTGATTACAGAACTAGTAAGACCGATGAAAAAGTAAGTACTATTCGACATGGCTTTAATATGTTGATTAGAAACAAACAATGGGAGAAGCTTAAGAGAGATATTATCAAAGAGAAAGACTTCTGTAATATTGATAATGATTTTTTTGTTGGTGCTTTTACAGATTTCTTGACTGAGCTAGACAACCAAAGTATTATTAATAAAATAGAGTCCGCATTTTCATCTATTGGTATTTCTCAAGAATATAAAGGGATACGTG
The DNA here is from genome assembly GCF_001592945.1 of Roseivirga seohaensis. Classification (GTDB taxonomy): domain Bacteria; phylum Bacteroidota; class Bacteroidia; order Cytophagales; family Cyclobacteriaceae; genus Roseivirga; species Roseivirga seohaensis. The sequence continues at coordinate 5,136 of NZ_LRPB01000034.1, read as the reverse complement.
CTGAGATTTTAACAGCATTGAAAGTTTATGATTACAGTTTTGAGGAATGTATCAATGCAATAGCTGAATTATGTAGCGATTCTCAAAAAGTAGCTCTTTCTGAGATTATTGATTCTATCAAGTTATATAAAATAGAAGCACCATTTGTCGCAAATGCTTCAAATTATGGTGTACCTCAGAATCGTGAAAGAGTCCTTTTTATTGGTTGTAGAAAGGATCAACCTTTTATTTCACAGATACCACATACAGTTTCTGATGAAGAAAAAGTGTCTGTTTTTGAAGCATTATATGATTTGGATTTTATAGGGAATAATGAGGAAGCAAGATATTACCAAGAGGTCGATTTAAAGTCAAAATATAATGGCTCAACATCCAAAATGATGTCCTTAATTAAACAACGAGGAATTGATGGAAAATTGAAATCAGGTAAAAAAATGACTTTTGCGGAATGGAGTAAAACAGGGCGTTTAATTGACAGGTATAAAAATGCAAGTGCTCCTTTTTATGTGAGAAATTTTGAGTCTTTAGAAAGAGGCGAAAAATCATTTGATCCTTTACATAATCACAAGACAAGTAATCAAAGTGAAGATGTTGTTAATCGACTTGAGATTATTCTAAATGAAGGTGATTACAAACAAGCTCAGGAAAAACTTGAAAAGGAAGGTCTATCTTCTAATAAAAGGAATTATAATGTCTTGAAACCAGATAAGCAGAGTCCAACTGTTATGACAATTCCAGACGATTATGTTCACTATAACTCTCCAAGAGCGTTAACTGTTCGTGAAATGGCTCGCCTTCAGTCCTTTGATGATTCTTTCGTTTTTCAAGGCAAAAGATCAACAGGGGGTAACAATAGAAAAACCGAATTGCCTCAATTTACACTTGTAGGGAATGCAGTTCCTCCATTATTGGCTAGGGCTGTAGCTTCTGAAATTTTAAAGAATATTAAATGAGAAGCTTAACAGCAATTGAGGAATTAAGGTTAAAAGTTTTAACCAAAAATTCTGTTGAATTGACATTGATTGAACCTACAGAGACAGGGTTGAAAAAGTCCATAATGGATGCTACAGGGATTGTTCGTAACTATTTAAAAGAAAAAAGCGTTCACGACTATTCTGTTCAAAATCAAGGACCTCAAGATAAAGTAATTATTGAGGGGAGTTTTATCGGTGAATTCAAACTGATTTCTTCTAAAGTTTCTCTATATCGTCCGAACACAAAAAAAGGTGATCCTAGGATATGGTTTTCTGGATTAGGTAAGTATGCAAATGCGAATGATATACTGGCATTGGTTTGGTATTCTGATCTTTTGTATATCATGAACCTTTCGCAACTACCGATAGAAGATTTGATAAATAGTTCAGTTGTTAATCCACTAAAGGATGTGGTGGAAGATATTCAACGAGATGAACTCTCTATTTCAAATGAGTTGTTAGTTATGTTGAGGAAAGTAGCTCAGAAGCCTGTGTTATCAATGGTCGATGCAGATACTTCAGTTGGAAGAACATTAGAAACAGCTCTTGGAATTGATATTAATTCTTCAAAGAAGCCTGATTATAAAGGTATCGAGTTAAAATCTTTTAGAGAGAAGAGAGGGAATAGAAAAACATTATTTGCACAAGTTCCTGATTGGAAGTTAAGTCAATTTAAAAGTTCAGCTGAAATTTTAGATGAATTTGGTTATTGGCGTGAAGAAGATTTTAAGTTGTACTGTACTGTTTCTGCAATTAATAGAAACTCACAAGGTTTATCTCTTAAAGTTAATTCAGATATCAATCATTTAATCGAGAATTCTGACAAACCAAAAGTTGGAGATTTTGTCGTCTGGGAATTAGAACAATTACACAGTCGACTGCTTGAAAAACATAAAGAAACGTTTTGGGTAAGTGCTGAAAGTAAATTTGAAGATGGTAAAGAATATTTTCAATACAAGGAAGTTGAGCATACAAAAAAGCCTATTGTTTCTCAGTTTGATATATTATTAGAGCAAGGTGTAATTACATTAGACCATCTAATTAAAAGAAATTCTAAAGATAAGGTAGTTGAGAAAGGTCCTTTGTTTAAGATTAAACCAAACAGCTTGGATTTGTTATTTCCGCCAAGTGAAAAACATATGCTGATCTGATGCACCCCAACGTTATGTATGCGTCACAAATGTGGCGTATAGCCGTGAATATATTCATTTTTATGACGTATATAAATGATATGTTATGTGTATACGTCACTTTTTAATTAACCATTCAAAATCCAATTCATCCAAAGGAGACTTAATTTTCTTCCAGCCAGTGGGTGTTATAAGTGTGTACCCCGAAGTTTAATATCTGTCTTTATTGCCTTTAGCATTTTTTATATGAATTTGCATGCGATCTGAGTCTATCGCCTTTATAGGTAGATTAATAACTTCACTGATTCTTAAGCCAGCCGAATAAATGGTACTTAAAATGGCCTTGTGTTTTATGTTTTTCACGTTTGACAAGATTAACTGTATTTCTTCTACGCTACATACCGTAGGCAGTGATTGCTCCTGTCTCGGACGCTCTACGAAATACAACTTTCTTTTTCCGCCTAATACTTTCTCAAAGTAAAATTTTATTGAATTAGGGCGATTTGGTTTTCGCCTTAAATGGTTAATTTTTACATTTAAAATTCAGGAGCATCTTTTCCCTTCAAACCCTTTCTCGCAATTCATCTTTGTTTAGTTTTGTCGCCTTTAAAAACCCAAATACATGCAAGCACATTTTCAGCGAATCGCCACAGAGCTTTCTATCAACCCAAAGCAAGTAGCCACCACTGTAGAACTTTTGGACCAAGGAGGTACAGTGCCTTTTATTTCCCGCTACAGAAAGGAACTGACGGGCAGTTTAGATGAAGTTGAAATTGCTGCCATTCGTGATCGAGTGCTGCAATTGCGCGAACTGGACAAAAGAAAAGAGGCGGTTTTAAAGTCGCTAAAAGAGCAAGAAAAACTTACAAACGAGCTTGAAAAACAAGTAAACGAGGCCGAAACCATGGCCCGCTTAGAAGATATTTACCTGCCTTATAAACCAAAGCGCAGAACCAAGGCTACCATTGCCCGCGAAAAAGGACTAGAACCTTTAGCCAAACTTATTTTTGAACAAACCAATGCCGACCCGTACACCAAAGCCGCTGACTTTGTAGATGCTGAAAAGCAGGTGGAAGATATTGAGCAAGCCTTACAAGGTGCGCGTGATATTATGGCCGAATGGATCAATGAAGACCAAGAGGTAAGGGCCAAAATGCGTAGGTTCTTTCAAGAAAAAGCCGTTTTCAAAGCCCGTGTGTATCCAGGCAAGGAAGAAGAAGCGCAGAAATACAGAGATTATTTCGACTGGGAAGAAAGTGTAGCCAAGGCACCTTCGCACCGCGTGTTGGCCATGCGCAGGGGTGAAAGTGAAATGTTTCTGATGTTGGATACCGTTCCGCCAGAAGATGATGCAATTGAACTGCTCGATCGACACTTTATCCAAGGAAATTCGCAAAGTGCAGAACAGGTGAAACTGGCCATTAGAGATGGTTATAAACGTTTGCTTCAGCCGAGTATGGAAACCGAACTGCGCATGATTTCTAAGAAGAAAGCAGATGAAGAAGCCATCGAGGTATTTGCTAAAAACATGAAAGAACTGCTGATGGCCGCTCCTTTGGGTAGTAAAAATGTAATGGCCATCGACCCGGGTTTTAGAACAGGCTGTAAATTGGTGTGTTTAGACAAACAAGGGCAATTGCTTCATTTTGAAGCCATTTACCCCCACGAACCACAAAGGCAAACCGCAAAAGCGGGCGCTACCATTAAATATTTGGCCGAGAAATTTAATATTGAAGCCATTGCCATTGGCAACGGAACAGCGGGCCGTGAATCAGAAACTTTTGTAAATAGCTTAGGGCTGCCAAAATCCATTACCGTGGTGATGGTGAATGAAAGTGGCGCCTCTATTTATTCTGCTTCGCAAATCGCCAGAGATGAATTTCCGAATGAAGATATTACCGTGCGTGGAGCGGTATCTATTGGCCGTAGGCTGATGGATCCTTTGGCGGAATTGGTAAAAATTGACCCGAAATCCATAGGAGTGGGGCAGTACCAACACGATGTAGACCAAGGTGCATTAAAGCATTCGTTGGACGATGTGGTGATGAGTTGCGTAAATGCCGTTGGTGTGGAAGTCAATACGGCTTCTGAGCAATTGCTAACTTATGTGGCGGGTTTGGGGCCACAGCTGGCCAAAAATATTGTAGAATATAGAAATACTAATGGTCCGTTTAAGGACAGGGCGTCTATAAAAAATGTAACGCGTTTGGGTGAAAAAGCCTTTGAGCAAGCGGCTGGTTTCTTGCGCATTCGTGGGGCTGCCAACCCATTGGACGAGAGTGCGGTACACCCTGAATCTTATGCCATCGTCAACCAAATGGCGAAGGATTTGAAATGCTCGGTTACAGATCTTATTCAGAAAGAAGAACTGAGAAAGCAAATCGACCTGAAAAAGTACATCACCGATCAAATTGGTTTACCCACTTTAAAGGATATTCTAAGCGAACTGGCCAAGCCCGGTCGTGACCCTAGGGAACAGTTTGAAGCCTTCAGTTTTATGGAGGGCGTGAATAGTATAGAAGACTTAAGGGCAGGTATGAAACTGCCGGGCATTGTGACCAACGTAACCAATTTTGGTGCTTTTGTAGACATTGGAGTGCATCAGGATGGTTTGGTCCACATCAGCCATTTGTCCGATACATTTGTGAGCAATCCTGCCGACATTGTCAGTGTTCAGCAAAGGGTAGAGGTTACGGTTCTGGAAGTAGATGCCAGTCGAAAGCGAATTTCACTTTCAATGAAGGGTGAAGCAAAACCTCAGGTAAAGAAAAGCGAAAGAGCTAAGCCAAAAGCCAAAGTTCAAAAAGAATCAGAAGGCGATATGGCCAGTAAGTTGGCTGCTTTGAGGGGGAAATTTGGGGGGTAGCGTTCAGTTGATCAGTATAACAGGAAATCAGGAAAACAGAAGTCAGTATGACAGTTGATCAGGAAAATAGAAAACAGGAGAACAGTAAAGCGGAAATCAGGAAACTGGTAAAGGATAAAGAAAAAAAAAGGTATTTAAGGAACTCAAATTGCTGGAAAAAACTCAG
>NZ_LRPB01000033.1 GCF_001592945.1 Roseivirga seohaensis | reverse complement strand
GTAGTGATGTTTGCGTTTCCATTAGCATCAAGTGCTACTGTAATGTCTTTCGCAAGAACAGTAGGGGCGATGTCGTCAACAATGGTCACAGTAGCCGTTTTAGTGCTAGTATTTCCGTTGTTATCAGTTACCGTTAAGGTTACAGTGTTATCACCAAGGTTAGAACAGTCGAAGCTTGTTTTGCTTAACGTCATACTTGCAATT
>NZ_LRPB01000032.1 GCF_001592945.1 Roseivirga seohaensis | reverse complement strand
TACACCGTTTGCTGCTCTAGCGCCATATAATGAAGTAGAAGCCGCATCTTTCAAAGTAGAAACTGACTCAATGTCATCAGGGTTAATCCTGTTAATGTTACCACTAAAAGGTACACCGTCAACCACAATGAAAGGGCTGTTGTTACCGTTGATAGAGCCAATACCTCTTAATCTGATGGCAGGGCTATCACCTGGTTGTCCTGTAGCAGTTGTTACTTGAATACCTGGGCCAGAACCACCAAGCGCAGAAATTGCATTTGAAATTGGTCTGTCTTTGATTTTCTCTGCCGAGAGCGAAGTTACTGAACCTGTGATACTCTTAGTATCTTGAGTTCCGTAAGCTACAACCACAACTTCTCCAGCGTCAATAACGTCAGGTACCATTGTTACATTGATTGTGGTTCTATTGCCAACAGGTTCTTCTTTGGTTTTGTAACCTAAAAACCTGAACACAAGAACTGCATTATCAGCATTTACTGATAACGAGTATTTACCGTCCGATCCTGTTGTCATTCCTGTGGTTGTTCCTTTAATAGAAACCGTCACGCCTGGAAAACTCGAACCGAATTCATCTAGCACAGTACCCTCCACGGTACGTTGCTGACCCATTACGCTGCTACTAATGAGTAGCAAAATGAGCATAACTTTGATCTTGAATTTTAACATTTATAAGTAATTTATTTGTTTGGCCTAATAACCCCCAAAGAGCAAGGTTAGGGTACTTTAAGGTGATCATTAGGTTGTATGCTTATTTGTGTGGTTGTATATTGATTTTAACGGTATGCCAGAAGGTTGTTATTTATGGGCTTTTATTGTTCATATTTGAACATGTTTTAAGTTAATTGTAATTGTAAAAATACATCTCCATAGAGTTTATATATAAATGTGTTCAGTGTTATATTATCATGCTGTTGATATACAGCTCTTTATGTTGGTATTGTTTCGGTAATTTATTTGTATTAAAAAATTAATAAGTATGAATATGAAGCTTGATGACTTATTTTTAATGAAATGTGCGTTTAAATCCTTTTAAGAGGGTTTTTCAAAATTTTATGACATAAAAAAGCAGCCCTTTTGAGGCTGCTTAAATTCTGTATTTTAGGATTTAAATTATTAAGTAATGTCTTCTTAATTTTACTTAATGTTTACATTTTATTATTAGTATTAAAAAAGAAGAAGC
>NZ_LRPB01000031.1 GCF_001592945.1 Roseivirga seohaensis | reverse complement strand
TCTAGGTACATCAGTGATGTCCCCTGGCTGTTGCCATCTGTCAGCAATACCAACGCTAAGGGCTCCGCCATCAAGAACACCCATTAAACCTGCATAGTTACCATCATAGATTTTACCACCTAGGCTGTAGGCAAACATTACAGAAAGGCTAAATCCTTTGTAGTTTAGGCTGTTTGTGAATGCTCCATAAACGTCAGGAATAGAA
>NZ_LRPB01000030.1 GCF_001592945.1 Roseivirga seohaensis | reverse complement strand
TCTAGGTACATCAGTGATGTCACCTGGCTTTTGCCATCTGTCAGCAATACCAACGCTAAGGGCTCCGCCATCAAGAGCGCCCATTAAGCCTGCATAGTTACCATCATAGATTTTACCACCTAGGCTGTAGGCGAACATTACAGAAAGGCTAAATCCTTTGTAGTTTAGGCTGTTTGTGAATGCACCATAAACGTCAGGAATAGAA
>NZ_LRPB01000029.1 GCF_001592945.1 Roseivirga seohaensis | reverse complement strand
CAGGTAATCAGGTAATCAGGTAAGGCGAACTTTTGTCGGGAAATTGAGTTCCCTGACTCCCATTTTTTTTTAATTCTTTTTCCCGTTTTCTTCCCGATACTTCGGGACTGATCAACTATTCCCATTACTCACTTCTCAATGAATCCACTGGGTTGGCTTGTGCCGCTCTCAATGATCGGAAACCCGTAGTAAGGCCGGCTACTAAAAGCGTAAAACCTACTGCAATCACAAACACCCATATATTCATATCAATTCGGTATTCGAAATCAGAAAGCCAATAATCCATAATGTAATAAGCCACGGGCGCAGCAATTAAAAAGGCAAGTACAATCAGCACTAAAAGTTCTCTTGAAAAGATGTTCAGGATTTGCCCTACTGAAGCGCCTAATACCTTTCTTATTCCTATTTCTTTGGTTTTCTGACTGGCCAAAAAGGCAACTAAACCATATAGACCTAAACAACCGATTAGAATAGCAATGCCTGAGAAAATCTGAAAGAGGTTCATCATATTGGCCTCTTCTTCATAGTTTTCCATAATACTTTCAGAAAACAAAGAGTAATCGAAAAGCACATTCGGATACTGCTTTGTCCAAGCATTTTCAAGGGCAGAAATCACATTACCCATTTGTTTATCGGTTCCTTCAAAACGAATGGCACCTTCATAAAAGTAACCCTGATAAGTGACTAAAATGGTAGGTTCAATCTTCTCCTTTAGTGATTTTGTGTGGAAATCGTTTATCACACCAATCACTCTTTTAGCCCCGGCAAATCCGCTTTCTATTTGTTCTCCTATGGCATCCTCAGGGTTTTCAATTCCCATTAAATCCATAACTGATTTTGAAATAATGGCTACACCCAGGGTATCAGTAGCATTAAAGTTTCTACCTGCAAGAATTTCGATACCATATAAATCCAAGTAATTTTCGTCAGCCACTTTATAGGCCGCATCATAAGAACCTTCCATTTCGAGCGGGGCGTAACCGAAACTCGAGCCTATATTATTATCAGATAATGGAGATGAAAAATTGAAACTTACCTTTTCTATTCCTGCAAAAGTAGAGAGCTCATTCCTCAACGGATTGAGTTTTTCGCTTGCATTGTTTGGTAGAGGAAAAGTAACTATGGATGTTTTTCTAAAGCCCAAATCCTTTTTCTCAAAATATTGCATTTGAGAAATCACTACTAAGGTACAAACCACCAACAGTTGTGAAATAATAAATTGAAAAACCACCAAACCTCTGCGGGTATTTACATTGCCAGAAAGTGCAGATTGGCCTTTGCTCTTCAGTGCCAATACAGGTGCTAGCCTAGCTAGAATTAGTGACGGATACAATCCAGCTATTAAAGTAACCCCAACAGTAATTCCCAGTAAAATCATAATCAACTGAGGATCTTGAAGCAAATTGAGCGATAAGTTGTAACCTACAAACTGCTCCATATTTTTCATGATCAGTTCTGCAGCTCCTAGTGAAATCAATACTGAAATAATGGTAATGAAAAAAGTTTCACCCAAAAACTGCTGCATCAACTGCTCCTTTCTTCCGCCCAAAACTTTGCGGATACCCACTTCCTTCGATCGCTTGATAGCCAAAGCCGTAGACAAATTCACAAAATTTATACAAGCTGTTAAGATTAAGAAAACTCCAATAGCTATTGGTATGGTCAGGAAATCAGCAGAAACACCCGCGTCATTATAAGTATTGTACTGAGGCTGAAAGTGGATGTCGGCCATTGCTTGCAAACCGTACATCGTATTTTCGGTATCTTCTGGCATGTATTTCAGTACCATTTCTTCCAAGGCAGCCTCAATCTGGCTATCCTCCACTCCTTTCGCTTTAAGAAAAAAGACATTAGCATTTGACGAGGTTGAATTCCAAGAGTCTGGCTGATAGAAATCGAAAATTGCTTTTACAGCCTCATATTCAATTAAAAAGCTAAAAGGCACCGAGCTATTCACTGGTGGATCTTTTACCACAGCAGTTATAAAAACGTCAAGTTTGTCATTGAGCCTTACCTCTTTGCCTATTACTCTATCGTAACCTCCATCGGTAATACCAAAGAGTTTCTCAACCAATGAAACCGAAATAACAGCGGAATTCGGCTTCTCCAAAGCGGTTTCTGGATTACCCAACTCAAATTCATAATCAAAAAGTTTGAAGTATTCCTTATCAGCAAAGGCAATTCCATCTCGCTGTTCAAAGTGCTGTAAATCGCCAATAGAGTTTGTAATGCTCAACTGACTTTCTCCTATTCCAAAAGTACGAACAGGCAAGCCGTAGTCAGGATAATCCGTTTTAAAGGCAAGTGTAAAAGGGTTCTGGATTCCTGCATCAAACTCTATCTGGTTTGGGCTTTCGGTGCGCTTTGTAAACCTATACAGGTTATCAAAATTGGTTTGATACTGATCGAAACTCTTTTCGAACAATACAATTTTGAAAAGAACAATGGCTGCACTAATCCCAAGTGCTAGCCCAAACACATTAATAGTAGTGTAAGCCCTGTTTCTAGTAAGATTTCTGAAAGCTGTTGTGATGTAATTTTTGAGCATAATTCGACCTTTATGATACCGCTGCTATACCAATAGCAATGCCAAACACATATTTGTTTGACTTACTGAATGTTACATACATTACAGAAAATAAATTAACAATATATCGTTTGTTTTCAATACATTTAACTGTTTGGTTTTGATACAGTATTTGAATGAGTAAGACAGAAGCGAAAATATTGGTGGTGGACGATGATATTGATGTGCTCAACACTGCACGAATGTATTTAAAACAGCAGTTCACCTTGGTTCAAATTGAAAATAATCCCGAACAAATCCCTAATCATTTAAAGCGAGAAGCCTTTGATGTTGTCTTGCTCGATATGAATTTTAAAAAAGGAGACAACGAGGGCGAAGAAGGCTTAAAATGGCTCAACCGAATTCTAACTATCGACCCTAACGCAATTGTAATTCTAATTACAGCCTATGGTGAATTTGACTTGGCTGTAAAAGCTGTAAAATCTGGCGCTACCGACTTTCTACCGAAACCATGGAAAAACGAAAAGCTGTTCGGCACCATTCAATCTGCATTACAATTAAGACAAAGCAAGTTAGAAGTAGACCGACTGAAAAGCACTCAAAAAACGCTTTCCAGCGAAATAGATCAGAAATTCGAAAACTTTATTGGTGAATCACTACCTATTAAAAAAGTGTTTTCACTTATAGAAAAAGTAGGCCCTACCGATGCTAACGTCTTGATTTTGGGCGAAAATGGAACCGGTAAAGAGCTGGCTGCTCGTGCCTTACATAGGCAATCGGAACGAAAAGACAAGGTTTTTATCAATGTTGATTTAGGCTCTATTAGCGAAAATCTTTTTGAAAGCGAGCTCTTTGGCCATGTTCGAGGTGCCTTTACCGATGCCAAAGAAGATAAGCCCGGCAGGTTTGAACTAGCTTCTGGAGGCACACTTTTTTTGGATGAAATTGGTAATCTCTCACTTCCTCTACAAGCCAAACTCCTCACTGTTTTGCAGCAAAGAAAAGTAAGTCGGGTAGGTTCGGGCAAAGAAATACCTGTAGATATTCGGCTACTATGCGCCACCAACATGCCTTTATACGAAATGGTGAAAGAGGGTACTTTTCGCCAAGATTTACTTTACCGAATCAACACTGTGGAACTGAGAATGCCCGCTCTGGCCGAAAGAACGGAGGATATTAATTTACTCGTTCGACATTTTATACAACTCTATGGCAAGAAATACAAAAAGCCAAAAATGAGAGTCGATCATAACACTATTGCCAAACTGAAGAAGTATCATTGGCCTGGAAATATCCGTGAACTACAACATGCTATTGAACGCGCCATCATTTTAGCCGATGACCATAAGCTTACCGCTGACGATTTCGTGCTTCAGCCCAACCGCAATAACAAACGTTTGGAGGAAGATATTCTAGACCTTTCAGAAATGGAAAAACGACTCATTTTAAAAGCACTCGATAAGAACCACGGAAACGTAACTCGTGCCGCTAAAGACCTAGGTATTGATCGGTTGGCTTTATATAGAAGGCTTCAGAAGTATGGACTGTAGTTTAGTTAAGGATTATTAGAGATTAGTTATTAGGCAGGAGTTATCAGTTATCAGTTATCAGTTATCAGTTATCAGAAAATACCTGTCTCTTATACACATCT
>NZ_LRPB01000028.1 GCF_001592945.1 Roseivirga seohaensis | reverse complement strand
ATGCTCCGTTGATCGGATTAGCTGCCGTGCTTGAAATAAGTACTGTTGGAGCTGTTAGATCAGCAGTAATACTAAACTGAGTGGCAGCGGTATTTCCATTCGTTGCGGCATCTTGGGCTACATTAGCCGCTACATCAATGGTTACTGTGCCATCAGTTATTGGGGTAATTAAAGCGGTATAAACAGAAGTACTTGTGGCTGTAAAGTTAGAAGCTGTCGCGTTTCCTAAAGTAATATCTCCCACTGCAAAACCAGTGACTGCTTCGCTAAAGG
>NZ_LRPB01000027.1 GCF_001592945.1 Roseivirga seohaensis | reverse complement strand
GTATTGTCATTCTTCTTTACGCTTGAAATGACTGGAGTGGTGGCTGTGCCATTGTTGATTGAAAGATTAAAATCACTCGCTTGCAAACCTCCCCCAGCACAATTGTCTTCATACACTCCTTCGTTGAAAGTTACATCAATGTAAGAGTTGTCTGCGGCTAAGCTAACGCCTGTAACGCTAGGCTTGATTAGGTCATTTAAAATTCTGGTGTTATTGCTTTGTGTTGCACTTGCTGCATTTCCAGCGGCATCGAAAACTGAGCTTCCATCTGCAAAATCAATTTTTACAACTTCAGAACCATCAGCTACTCCTGTGGTAGTGAAGGTTACTCTAATAATATTTTCTCCTCCTGTTAAGTCTGTAGTACCATCTAC
>NZ_LRPB01000026.1 GCF_001592945.1 Roseivirga seohaensis | reverse complement strand
TAAGTCTGTAGTACCATCTACCTTTTTCAAGCTGGTTATTACTGGATTAGTTGCCGTACCACCAGAAATTGAAATGGAAATATCACTGATTTCTAATGCTCCACTTCCTCCATTCGTGCTGTAAAGTCCTTCACTCGCAAAAATCTCTACAAAAGTATTCCCATTATGTAAACTTAAGCTGGTAATTACTGGGGCTACTGCATCAATC
>NZ_LRPB01000025.1 GCF_001592945.1 Roseivirga seohaensis | reverse complement strand
GTTTCCGCTAGCATTCAGCGACACTGAAATATTCTGGGTGATTACAGCAGGAGCAGTATTGTCAACCACAGTCACTGTAGCAGTAGCCGAAGCACTGTTTCCGCTCGCATCGGTTCCAGTCAAGGTGACAGTCTGCACACCAACCTTAGTACAATCGAATGAAGTTTTATCAATAGATAAAGTGAGGTTACAGTTGTCAGAAGAACCATTGTCAATATCGGCAGCGGTGATATTTGCATTTCCGTTGGCATCAAGCGCAACAGTAATGTTTTTTGCAAGAACAGTAGGGGCAGTATTGTCTTCTACATCCACAGTTATACTAAAGGTAGTTGTGTTACTTCCGTCAGTAGCTGTCCATGTAATTACTGTTTGTCCCACATTAAGGCTTACTCCAGATAAGTCAGTTCCCGCACCAGTGGTAGCACCAGTTAAGGCATAAGTTAGTGTAACATCTGCACAACCGTTATCAGTTACCGCAGGAGTAAACTCAGAACCTTGTACTTCATAAGTACAATCATCTGCATTTCTAACTACTGTACTACCTTCTTCGATCTCTGTAGTTGTTCCACTAGTGATTGTTCCACTGAAACCGAACATGTGGTTTTCACCAGATAGTTGTGTAAATGATTTACCAATTACCTGACCAGATATGTTGTTATGACTTGTCTTATTAATGAAAGCAAAAGGAGCGAATACAGTGCCTATAATAGAGCCGTTTCCTTGAATTTTAACAGTTGTACTATTGTAGAAGTTGTAAAGGATGTATGGTGAAACGTGCTCTCCAATTCCTCCAGTATTATATACGTTCCAGTTGAAAGTACCAGGGTTGTTAACATTAACAATCAATATTTTGCTTTGGCTTGGCTGGTTATTAAAAGTGAAGACTGACACATTGTTAAGGTCTGCCCCAGTTACGTTCAATACGTTTAAACCATCTTGTAAATTGATTTTTACTTGATTTGGCAAGTTAGTATTGCTTATTGGCTGTCCGTTAGGGTTAGTCAAGTTAGCATTGTTAACCAACTGGCTCATTGATAAGGCACTCGCTTCAAATTGAGCGAAAGCAGCGTCAAAGTCAATCACGTTAGATTGGAAAATTGGATTGTTAGAAGCGCTCACTCCAAGTTGCTGAGCATTAGCTTGCAAGTGAAGTCTTGGGCTGCTATTGTAGTTGTTATCCTTAGTAATACGAATAGGAGAGTTAGCACCATTCTGATCTTGGTACCATACTTTAGACCCGTTGGCATTACCAATTTTAACATATCCATTTTGGTTTACCTGAAGGGAGTTTCCATTGTTGTAGTTTACTTTTCCACCTACAACAAGTGTTACAGGTACATTACCTACTTTGAAGCTACCTTTACTATTGGTAGAAACCTGATAACTACCGTTAATTGACAGATCGCCTCCCAGTGCAACAGCGCCTTCTGTTTCATTATTTTTGAATGAGACATTATTTCTAACAAAGACATTAAAGTCCATTGCTGGAGCTGTTGGGTTTTGACTAATTACTGAGCCTGAAGTTGGATTAGTAAATACAGGGGCAGAAGAGTCTACCACAGTTACGGTTACTGTTTCGGTGGTTACATTTCCACTAGCATCTGTAGCTGTTACAGTAATAGTGTTTGTACCTAAGTCAGCGCAGTCAAAGCTAGTTTTAGAAATAGTAATGTTCACGCTTCCGCAGTTGTCATTTCCAACAGAAGTCACAACTTGACTTTGTGTAATTGTGGCGTTTCCATTGTCGTCTAATTCAGCCGTTATACTGTTATTAACAGTGATTACTGGAGCGGTATTGTCGATAATAGTTACGGTTGCTGTGGCAGAGGCAGTGTTTCCACTGGCGTCTGTTCCAGTCAATATTACAGTTTGCGTACCGATATCATTACAGCTAAATGAAGCCTTGTCAACAGTTAATGTAAGATTGCAATTATCAGAAGAACCGTTGTCTATTTGAGCGGCTGTAATGTTAACGATTCCATTAGCATCAAGCGCTACAGTGATG
>NZ_LRPB01000024.1 GCF_001592945.1 Roseivirga seohaensis | reverse complement strand
ATCTCATCAATATCAGTCACGGTAATAGTCACCTCTTTACTCACTGTATGAGTACCATCATTTGCTATTACCTCAATAAGGTAGGTATTGTTGGTATCATTATCTTTTGGAGATTCAAAATCTGGTGAAGATTTAAAAGTGACTTCACCTGACACTCCATCAATATTAAACAAGGCCTCATCTCTACTATTCCCCAAACTGTAAGCAATTGCGCTCGGGTCAGTCGCTAAGACTGTGTATGCTGTACCTATTCCATTCTCGGCATAGTTAACTGCCGCTATTGATGTAAATACTGGAGGATAATTCATGTTAACCTTTCGAATAACATGGTTGGCCTTATCTGCAATTAAAAAGTTGTTCTCTGGGGTCTTCACTATCCCTCTAGGATAGTGAAACCTTGAATCTAATGGGTTACCGTTTGCTACTCCTTGAGTAACATTACCTGCTATTGTGGTCACCGAGTTATTTGAATCTATTATTCTCAAACCATGCCTATCTACTAAGAATAGCAAATTATCCGATTCAACAAACAATCCCTGCATTGCATTAAACCCAGCAGTACTGCTATTACCATCCTGAAACGTGGTTGCTCCTGCCCCTCCTACTAAAGTAGTCAGTTGCCCAGTTGATAGGCTAAACTTTCTCAAGGCATAAGAGGTCGTAATCAATATGTCGCCAGATGAATCAAACTCTATTCCGTTTACGATATCGATTGTAGCAGTTGATATGTCTCCGTCAACATACCCAGAAACTCCTGTACCTATTACCGTAGTCACATTACCTCCGGTATCTATCTTTCTAATTCTATAGTTAAAAGCATCCGATATATAAATATTGCCATTTGAGTCAACATTTACCTCTGTCGGTTTATTAAACAAAGCAACTGAAACATCCCCGTCCGCAAAGCCCGCAACACTTCCCGAAATCGTAGTCACAACACCTGCTGGGGTAACTTTTCTTATGCTGTGGTTATCTTTATCGGCTACAATCAAATTACCATTATTATCAAGGGCAATGCCTCTTATCTGATTGAAACGGGCAACTGCACCGGTACCATCCACAAACCCGGCAACACCTGGACTTCCAACAAACTCACTAATAACTCCATTAACGTCCATCTTTTTTATAGATGACCCGCCCTCTTCTGCTATATACAAATTACCTGAAGCATC